>NZ_JARXWB010000016.1 GCF_029892425.1 Bradyrhizobium sp. BR13661
TGGCCGTGCCGTTGCGTCGGTACTCGTAATCGTAACGCTCGATCCGGCCCGGCTTGGCGGGAATCGGTTGACGGGTCTCGCCGATGAGTTGGACCTGGCTCTCGTCGAAGCAGACCACAGGCCGCTGCGGATCGGCCGCTTAGGCCTGCAACTTCGGGAGACAAACATGAAAACCGTCGTCGTCCGGTACAAGGTCAAGCCGGAAAAAGCCGAAGAAAACCAGAGGCTAATCCAAGAGGTTTTCGCGGAGCTCGGTGCCAAGGCCCCTGTCGGGCTGCAATATCTGGTGCTCCGCCTGGAAGATGACAGCTTTGTCCATTTGGCATCAGTGGCTGACAACGCACCGCAACTTGCGACTTTCTCCACATTTCAAAGGTTTCGCCGAGATGCGGAAGCGAGGCGCTTAACCGCGCCCGAGTCCCACAGCGCAACGATCATAGGCAATTACCCGTCAGGCGACCGGTCGAGTCCCTAAGATCAGAACTGACGTAATCGCGTCTATCAAGGCGAGAGGAGATTTCGAGATGATACTGCTTACGGGGGCCACAGGACTTGCAGGTTCCTTTGTCGCGCAGGAGTTCGTTCGTACTCAGCAACGCGTCAGGATTTTGGTGAGGAATCGGGCCAAGGTTGTGCACCTTGCATCGACTCCGACAGTCGACATCGTCGAGGGCGACATGTCGGAAAAAGGAAGCTTGCGCGCTGCGCTTGAAGGGGTCGCACGAGTGCTCATGATTTCGGGACCCGATCCGCAGATGGTCGAGAAGCAGTGCACTTTCGTCGACGGGTGCAAGGAAGCCGGCGTTCGCCACGTGATCAAGTTCTCTGGTCTGGACAGGGCTGAGCCGGGCTCCATTGTGGCTCTTGTGGGTGTTCTGGTATCATCCCCCTATCCTCTAGGCAGGATCTTATTGATCCTCCTGGGAGGATGATCGATTACGCTTGACTCGGATCTCGGCTAGGCCTATGTGGGCGCCTACGGTTCCGACGAGCGTTCGCGCGCGGGGATCGTCTCTCAACCTGAACAAAGCGCCATGGGCAGTACACCCTATGGCAGTGCCACTCCGATCAACCGATCAGGGTTGGCGTTGCCACAACATATCGAGATCGACCGCGACGACCGACGTTGCGTGAGGGTTGGTGGTCGCGCGTAGGCGACCGCGTTTCGCTCACCACCGCCGGCCGCCGGCGGCCCTGGAGGTGAGCGATGTCAAAGAATCTCGCAAAAATCCCGATGCCTCAGCCACGGCGCAACGTGCCGTGCGTGATCGCGGCCTCCAATGACAACCGGCTAAACGTTGGTCGACCCGCGCGGCCGCGGCTCGCTTGTCAATGCTCCTGCTCCCCTTCTCCCGACCGAGAGCGCTCGTTCGCTGTAACGGCTGTCCTGGTGCATGAAGTACACGGGCGGATGCGATTTGTCGTGTCGGCTCTCAAGGGTGATCATGCACAAGCTGCGGCACTGTGCGAGCACTTGCTCGCCACCCGGTCGGTGCAGACGACGCACTTCAATTCGGTCACTGGGAGCCTCGTCGTGACCTATGACCCACTTGTCGGCACACGGGACGTTGTGTTGCGGGCACTTGGCGAACTCGGCTGCTCGGTCATCCTGCCAACGCGGTCTTCTGGCGTCGGCCGTGAGCGTGAGTTTCGCGCCGCGACCTACTTCGGCAAAGCAGCGCTGCACTTTATCCTCGACCATGCTCTCGAAAGCGCGGTCGTCGCCATCCTGTGATGGTCCTCAACGAGCGCCGCAAGAGGCGCTCGTCATCAGGCGTATACCGCGGATGTTCTGATGTTCTTGACGGAAACGGCCGCGGCTCTCGAGAGAAAGCCCCTTTCGGCCACGAATTAAAAATCAGTTCAGTGGTTGCGATCCTCGGCCTTGGTGGGCATCGGTACGGCATCGCCGCGCACGCCCACGGAGGATGGCAATCCAAGGGTCTTGCGGAGAAGGGCGAGCGAGCTCGTTCCCAGATGTTGGATCCGAAGAATCTCCTTGTCCGGCGTTTCCCGTATTTCTCCGATCGTCGTCAAGCCTGCCGCAACGAGCGCCTCTCGCACCCTGAGCGGAAGTTCGACGTTCAGGATCGGCGTGTCATCCGGAAGTTCGGGAGATGGATCGATCATGACCGTTTCCGTTCCACCTGTTGACGATCGGCATTCCTGCGGTCTGCAAACGCAGTTCGGCCGCGTGCGCGAAAAAGGAGGATCGAGTCGATCGGTTCAGCCTCGTATTTGGCGGCAACATGCAGAGCGTAGGCCAGTTCAAGCGCCAAGCCTCATCCTCAAGGTCGCCTTGGGCATGCGAGACATATCATGCACCGTGGCGAGTTGAAAGACTCGCACCAGCACCAGCAGACGCCGTCGGCTCACCGGCAATCGTTTGGCTTTTGATCAAAGAAGGGCGCGAAGCATGGTCCGGCAACGACTGCTGCTGTTGCTGACTGCCGCGCTGCCGCTTCTCAGCAAGAGCGCCTGGCAGGGGAAAGGGAGTCAACTGCGATTGTCGAACTCGGTGGTGCTGGCGAATGGGGGCTGCCGGGTGCTTCGAGTATTTCGCATCAAGAGCTCCGTATTGCGGAGTTCGACCTTTTGCGGGCACGATTCAAGGTTGGCGCGCACTCTCTAATGAAACTCGCGTGCGACGGCAAAGATCAATAGGCCAACGAGGCCGCCGACCAACGTGCCGTTGATGCGGATATATTGCAGGTCGCGACCGACCTGCAGCTCGATCCGCTCGACCAGCGTTTCGGTGTCCCAATTCTCGACCACCTTGCGGATGAACGCCGCAATCTCGGCGCGCCGTGGCGCGACGGTGCGTAGCACCGCGACGCGAAGCCACCGGTTGACGCCATCGTGGATACGCGCATCGTTGAGGAGCCGCTCGCCGATCGCGATCAACAGCTGTTCGATCATATCGGTGAGCCGCGCCTGTGTTGCCGCATCGTCGAGCCGGTCCTCGATGGCGAGAAGGAGCGCATCAATCTGTCCGGTGACCTGGTGGGTGCTCAGGAGATTCGCTTTGATCTCCTCGCCCCTGGCCGCCAGTCCCGGGTCGGTGGCGAGATCGTCGATCAGCCGGGTTACGGTCGCGGCGAGCTCGACACGCCAGGGATGGCCGGGCTCGCGCATCTCGTCCAGAATCCGCCTCACGCCTGCGATGATCTTGTCGGCGAGAAGGCCGTCGATCCATTTCGGGATCAGGCGCGAGGTTTGCTTCGCGACCTTGGATTTGATGAGCTCGCGGTTGTTCCCGAGTGCCGCGCTTGTGTGGTCGAGCAGGTGCTCGATGACCGTCTGCATCTCGCCATGGGCCCAGAGCAGCGAGAGCAGGCGGGAGGCGAGCGGGGCGGCGGGGACGGCTTCGATGCCGCGCCGCACGGCTTCGCCCATGAAGGCGTTGAAATCCTCGCGCGGCAGCGCGCGCAACCCCCGCTGCAGCAACAGCGTGGCGCGTTGGGCGACATTGCGCGCATTGCCGCCGCGCAGGATCCAGCGCGCGACCCAGCCGGAGAAGTCGACATCTCTGATGCGCTCGGCGAGCACCCGCGGCGAGAGGAAGTTGTTGGCTATGAAGCGGCCGATGGCGATGCCGATGCGCTCCTTGCTGTGTGGCACGATGGCGGTGTGCGGGATCGGCAGCCCAAGCGGGTGACGGAACAGGGCGACCACCGCGAACCAGTCGGCGCAGGCGCCGATCATCCCGGCCTCTGCAAAGGCGCGAAGATAAGCGAGCCAGGGCAACTCGCGCTCGCCGATTGACGTCAGGATGAAAAGCACCAGCATCAGCACGAGCAGCGCGGTGGCGAAGAAGCGCATACGGCGCAAGCCGGCGCGCCGCTCGCCCGCCATGGCACTCGGCGCGGGCGCAAGGACGCGCCGCAGCCGCGATGCGGCAAGATCAATGGCGGAGGGCATCGGACTTGCGCGCCGCAAGCTCGTCATAGCGGGCCCGGATATTGGCGCTGCCATAGCGGCGCTCGAGCCGACGCAAGGCGAAGTGGCCCTGTGCGATCCTCTGGAAATGATCCATGAAGATCATGTTTACCGTGGCGCCGCCAAGCGCGCCGAGCACCGGCAGCGCGCCGGCCGCGACCTTGTCGGAGACGACCAGGCCAAAGCGCGAGACGATTTCGCTGACGAAACCTGCGACGACGGGCGCGGAGGCGTCGATTGCGCCGCGCTCCAGCGCCAGCGCCGCGACGTCATGAGTGTATTTTGAGATCAAGGCGCGGGCGGCATAGTAGCCGACGTCGATATTGTCGGCGTCGGGCTTGGCGCCATAAGCGAAGACCTCGAGACAGGCGAGCCGCGCCTCGAGGGTGGCGAGGTCCTCGCCCTGGTGCTGGGCGATCTCCGCGATCGCCCGCAGCATCAGCGTCGTCGTCATCGGCAGTTCGACCGCGAGCGCCCCAAAGCCGAACAGGCCGCTGACGCCGCCGGTGACGCCGGCGAGAAAGGAGGAGAAGCCGATCGCGGGCGTCCGCGGTGGCTTTTCGTCCAGCGTATCGACGGCGACTTCCAGTCCCTTCATGACGGCCTTGCGCACCAAGCCGCTGAGCTGCCGGTTCACGGGCTTGGGCAGGAAGCCGAGCACGCGATGCACCGGCACGCCGGCATAGTCGGCGAGCCTGGCCGCGAAATTCCGGCCTTCCAGCTGCCTGACCGCATTCTTTAGGGCGGCGTCGTCGGCCGGGGCGATGGCAAACAGGGTGACATCATCGGTCATTGGTAGCGCAGGATTGGGCGGATGCCGTTGCCGCTAGCGAGGATCGCCGAGCCGTTACTGATCAGCGCCGTGACCTCCGGCGTGATCAGCCCGCCCGGCAATGCCAACGCCAGTGCGAGCGTGTTGAGCGCGGCGACGATCGCATAGTTCTGCTTGATGAGGCTGACCGCGCCTTGCGAAATTTCGATCGCCTTGACCAGCTTCCACAACGAATCCTCCATGAGGATCACGTCGGCGGATTCATGCGTGACTTCCGCGCCGTGTTTCATGGCGATGCCGACATCGGCAAAAGACAGTGCGGGCGAGTCGTTGATGCCGTCGCCAACCATGGCGACGCAGCGGCCCTCGCGTTGCAGCTCCTGGATTACGCTGGCCTTGTCGGCCGGCAACATGTCGGCAAAATGGCGCGTCAGGCCGAGATCGCCGCAGACGGCGCGTGCGACCACCGCATTGTCGCCCGTCAGCATGATGGTGTTCCTGATGCCGCGCTCATGGAGCGTGCGGATCACTTGCGGGCTCTCGTCCCGGATCTTGTCCGAATAGGGCACGAGGCCGGCGAGCTTGCCATCGACGGCGATGTAGAGGCTGGAAAAACCGCGCTGGTCGAGGCCGGCGCGATCGCGCGCCGACCTCTCGGTCCGGATGCCGCTCTGGCGCATGAAGCGCTCGTTGCCGACGTGCAGGTAGTAGCCATTGACCTGGCCTTCGACGCCGAGCCCGATCCGGTACTTGGTCTCGTTGCAGGGCGGCACGTTGACGGCAAGTTGCCTTGCCTTGCTGCGCAGCGCCTCGGCGACGGGATGCTGCAGCTTGGTCTCGGCGGCAGCCGCCAGCCCAAGCAGATGGTTCGGCGTGATGTGACCCTGGTAGGGGATGATATCGAGCACCGCAGGGTGGCCGTGGGTGAGGGTGCCGGTCTTGTCGAACACGATGGTGTCGATCTCGGCGAGCTTTTCCATATGGCCGCCGCTTTTGATGATAATGCCGGCGCGGGCGGCATGCGTCATCGACGACAACACTGCCGTCGGGGCGGCGACGCGAATCCCGGTGCCATAGTCGACAATGACAAGCGACAGGAAGCGGTTGAAGTCACCGGTCACGGCTGCGGTCGAGGCGGCGAGCGCGAGCGTCGGCGTCACCAGGCGGTCCGCGAAACGCTCCGCATGATTTTGCATCCGCGTGTCGCCTGTCGGCGCCGACTCCACCAGCCGCACGATCTGGCCCGCGGTGGTCGCGGCTCCGACGCGCAGCGCGCGCACGGTGATCTGGCCTTCGCGGATCACGGTCGCCGCGAATGCCGCCTCGCCTTTGCCGCGGCTGACCGGCAGGCCTTCACCGGTGATGGTCTTCTGGTCGATGGTCGCGTGGCCATCGACGATTTCGCCGTCGACCGGAATCATCTCGCCGGGATAGACCACAACGAGATCGCCGGCCTGCAGCTCGGCGGCGGAGACCGATACCACAGCATCGCCGAGTAGCACCCAGGCGGTCCTGGACTGGAATTCAAGCAGCTCGCTGATCGCGCGCTTCGATCCGGCGGCGGTGAGATCGCGTATCCAGTCGCCGAGCTTGATCAGCCAGGTGATGATGCATCCGGCCAGCGGATTGCCCTGCATGACCGAAGAGGTGATGGCAAGCGTGTCGAGCACGTCGATATTGAGCCGGCGTTCGGTGTCCCAGACCTTCCAGGCGCGCCTTGCGATCGGCAGCGCGTTGTAGAGCATCAAGGGCAGGTTGACCGCGGTGACCACGGGATTGGCGCTGAAGGCCATGAAGAGCGAGAGCGTGGGAAGCGCCATCGGCGAGTCTTTTGCGACCTCCGGCGGCTTTGCGGGCGGAGCGTCTTTCAGCGCCTGTGTGCAGAATGCTTTCACCTCGGACAGGCTTAAAGCCTTGAACCGCTCCAGCACTGCAAGCAGCATGCTCTCGTGGGCCGGGTCATATTCCAGCACCAGGCTCGCGCAGTCGTAATTGATCCGCGCGCTGCGCACGCCGGACTGCGCGCGCAGCCAATCCAGCAGCCTCTCGGCAAGTCTGCGATTGCGGCCGAGGTCGGGGACGTTGAGCCTGACGCGTCCGCGCATCGCATGTCGAAGGGAATATTCCATGAAGCTCTCGATTTCGGCGGCCGGCCTTGAGCTTAATCAGCCCGGCGCGAAAGCCTCCTCTTTCTCCGGAGCATCGGCCTCGCCCATATTGGCCTGGATCATGTTATTGAGCGCGAAGATCGACAGCGTGACCCAGACCGGGGTTGCGGCATTGGCGCCGACTTCGAAGATTGTGAAACCGGCAACGCCCACGGCGAGCACGATCTTCAGGTCGACGACGTTGCCAGTCGCTATCTTGATCTGGCGGTCGAAGTCCTTGAAGTAATCGACGACGACCTTTGCCGTATGCGAATGCTCGGCGAGATATTCCGCTTCCTGCTCGATCCTGTTGGCGAGCACGTCGATCTCGTTGGTCGGCGGCTTGAACTGACCGCCGGTCTGGCGCTGCAACTGGCCATGAAATTGGTCGTGACGTTCGGTGTCGTAGTGCAGAACCACGCTGCCGGTGGTCGGATTGACGGTGACTTCCTCGATGCCTGGGATTGCGTTGAACATCTGCTGAATCTGCTCGATCAGCTCAGGGTTCTCCTTCACCTTCGGCACTTTCAGGCGAATGCGCCCAGGCACCTGATGGGCGATCTGCACCTTCATTTTCGTCATCGGCGGTCTCTGGTTTTGTCGGGCCGCACCATTGCCACGCGTCCTGAACCCGCGCGCGGGTCCCGGACGCCGAATGGTCGTCAATCGGCCGCTTGCCTCGCTGACAAGCTGTCGGCCTCAGGCCGCGTGCTTCGTCGGCGGTTCGTCCGCCGCCGGCTCCTTGGCTGCCGCTTCGTTTTCGGCCTTCACCTCGGCGACGATATCGTGCACCTGCTCCTGCGCTTCGGCGAACATTTCCTTCGATTTCTGCGCCAGCTTGTAGGTGCCCCGCACCGTCGACTTGAACAGCGGATTGAGCGCGCCGGCGAGCCGCGGGAAATATTTCGGTGCAGCGACCGCGGCAACGCCAAGCGCGATGCCGGGCAACAGCGCCGCCTCGAACACGGCCGCGCCGACGGCGACGACCGCAACGGTGGCAACGGCAGTTCTCAGCCCACTGTCTTCCTCGCCCTCGCGGACATGTCCCTCATGTGCTTCGGCCTCACGCGGGGCAGCCTCATCGGTCGAAAATGAAGCCTGGCCATTACCTGTCGGCATCCTAAAACCCCTTTTCTGTCGAACGCATAAACAGCGCAAACAACGGCCTCCTTGGATAGGAGCCGAGTTCAATGACCTTACGACAGTTTTATGACAGTCATATCAACGTGGGGTGGGCATGCTTTTTTCGTTCACCGCCGCGAGCGACCGTCAGACCGGATATCGCGCGCGAATGGTGCTCGCGCGCGTCAGCGGCGCGCCATGGCGACTCGCGTCTCCGGAGGCGATTTCAGTCGAATCGAGCGCACGCTCAACCGTCTCCGAAATCGCCGGTTCGAACTCGGCGGTAACTTTCGTCAGAGTGGGATCTGCTCTCGATCGCCATGTCGGTCATGGCGGCCGCGGCGGGCTTGCGCAACCGGAGCTCGGATGAGTGGACGCGCGAGTTCGAACTCGAAATCGCGTCGGCGAGAGCCGCCGGTGATGGTATCTGAATCACTGCGATGTGCGAGCTGTATCAGTCTTGATTGCGCACGCGGCACGCGATGCTAGCTCTAGTCTGCCCTTGTTTTGATCGGCTGATCGCTATGCACATTGTTTCAGCATTTGCTAATTATTCTTGCGAATTCTGAAGATTGGGATCAGCATTCGGACCCGAGGGACAACACGACGCCGGAGAGAGTCGTCGAAATGCCCGAACCTCGTCGGTTGCAGTTGTCTCGCTTCAGATGGAGGGGGCCGATGTCTAGGACTTTCGTCCTCGTTGGTACGACGCTCGCGATCGCCGCCTCGCCGCTCTTGCTGGCTCAACCAGTGTCCGCGGGCGCATCCGCCAGCGCACCGTCGAAATATAGCCAGAGCCACCAAGTCGTGGTGGCGCATCAGGTGCTTCACCCGGTGAAGACTGACTACCCAATCACGGAGTATTCGTCCTCCTCCGCGAAGAAGATGTCGCCACGGAAGTAGTCTCGACCGAGCGTCCGATTGATCGATTTGAGGTGATCGCCTGCTGTCAATCGGCGTGTGCGCGCGCGGGCACGCTGGCCTGATCGAGAGGGTTGTTCCGGCGGACGAGGTCACGCGCTGTTGGCAGCACGACCGGGAGGAGGTCATCGATCTCCTTTGCGGTCATGCCCGGCCGGACGCGCGGCTATTCGATTCACACATTTTTGAGCCTCAAAGTGGTGCCGTATTTGATGCGGCGGAAGGCTTCGAGGCCCACCCGCATCACCATTGGGCCGGGCTTTCCGTAGTAGGCGGTCCATCCTCCGAGCCGAGCGATGACCCATGCAGCGAAGGCAAGCGTACCTTTTCGGTGTGGGTTCTTTTGCTTCTCGGTAGCTCCCTCGAATTCGGCAGAGAGAGCTTCGAGCACAGGCCGATCGTCGGGGTCAAAGGCCTCGATCAATTTTTCCTCGGTGGTTCCGTCACGGGCGCGCACCAGTTGCATGATGGTGACCGCGGCCACAGCGGCTGCCGCGACAAACTTGATCATGACTTCTGGCTCACCAATGTCGGCCTCCTCGATATCAAAGCCTGCCGATTTGAGCGTGCGAAAGAACTCCTCGATCGTCCATCGCTTACGATAGAGATCGACAATCCGACGTGCTTGCTTTGAGCTCCTCACGACGTGAGTGGTGAGGAGCCGCCAATGGATCGACTCGCCGTCATGGGTCGATGACACCTCTCGAACATCCACGATGGTCAGTCGGACCGTATCGGGCAGATCAGGTGCTGGGCTTGGATGCGGCCTGCATAGCGTTACGGGTGAGAAGCGCAAGGCAAGCTCGGCCGTCCGCTCCTTGCGGCCCGGAGCTGCAGGTATCGTCACGCTGAACCGGGCTGCTTCCGGCAGGCCATCGACGAATGCAAACTGACTCGTAAAAGTCCCGGATTTCAATTTGATCTTCCGGTTCCAATTGGCTCGGACAAGCAGCTCCACATTCGGCGGACGTCGCACGAAGTGTTCGTAAATATCGCTTTCCCGGTCGGAGATGACGGTGATGCTCTGCGCTGCAGATAGAGTCTCGCCGGCTTTCGTCGCCGTCGAGAGCCAATATTGAGACTCTTTATCTGCTATCGCTCGCGAGCGCCGGGCCGTCACCTTGCCCTTGTCCCGATTCCAAACCTGCGCATCAACAAGTCCCAGCAATGCACCATTTTCGGCATCAAGCGCGAGCGCCGCATGCAGCAGCAGCCCACGTGTTCCACCTCCTTTGCCGACAGGTCCATATCCATTGGCTTTCGCGCGTCGCCCGCCAATTATCAGTTCGCTGTTGTCTTGAACCACGATGATCTCGCGACCGGCAACACGTAACGCCGTGCGCGCTGCCGCGTGGCTCGCCATCTCTTCGACGCCTACTCGTTCGTTGCGCAGAAAGCGCGTGAACTGCATCTCTCGCGCACGGTTCCCGGCAAGACGTCGAATCCGCGAACATGGCCGTCGAACAAGCGCCGCATGCAGCAAGGCCCCCCTTTTTCGAGGCGGCGATCGCCAAATCGCCCCAGTCCAATCTCTATCGACATGCAAATGCCCCGCGTAAAGACCTGCCTCCACCAAGGAATCAGTCCTCAACGAGCCTCGCAACCCAAAAAGATGTGTGCATTCAATAGCGGACGCGCGGATCATAGAGAATGTTAAGCAGAAGCTGATCGTAGATGTCGAAGAAGCCCATCTGGACGTCGTCATTGAACATGGTCCAGGGCACGGATGCGCCGTCGTTGATCGCTCCCAATCCCTGCAGCAATTCCTCATATGCGCAATCGTAGAAGGCGAAATCGCCGGCGTCGACCGGCAGCAGGATCACCTCCGCCCGCCGAATGCGATAGGCGCCGTCCTTGGCGATGCCCGATAGGCATTGCGGATTGAGGGAATGCTCGATCTGCCGGGCCCCCTCATTGCCAAAGCGGGCGCGCATGGTTGGCAGCAGGTCTCGTGCGCTCACCAGCGTCACTACAAAATTAGCGGCCTTCCGGTCGGTGGTCGCCGCAATGTCGAGATGATCGATGCGCTGGCGGATATCGGCGATCACTGCGTCGAGCGCTACGACGCGTTCACGCGGGACCTTGCCGTCGACGAAGATCCGGACCGGTTCGTCGAATTTGCGGATGCGATGCGTCCGCGCCCCAATTTGCAGTTCAGCGTCGAGCGCGATCTTGAAGAACCCATCGCGGATCTCGGCGTCGCTGAACGTCCGCCGTTGTTCGGCGCGGCGGCTCCAAATATCCGGATTTTCTGCGAGTGCCGGAACCGCGAGGACGCTGAGTGACGTCGCAGCACCAATGCCTATCGCCAATAGCCGGATCATCGTTCGTGGATGCCTCGTGAGACCGCGCCCCTTCCTTAAGCAAGACTCGTACCGATTGTCTCGGTCGTGTCCGCGCGCGGCGGCGCGAGCCTTGGACCAAATATCTCCGACGGGCGGGTAGGAATTCGAGGGGTGGCGGTTAACGATCGCATAGGCGCGGCATAGAGCCGGCGCGGCCAAGGTCGGAGCCAACGTGATGGATATGGTTGATATGGATGCGGCAATGAAACGACCTGGATTTGCAATGTCCGGCCGGGCAAATGATCCGCGACGCCGGTCCAGCGATTTAGCCGGAAGGGAACTTTGTGGCGCGAAAAACCCATCCTCATGGTTTGCCTGAGCGTCGGTTTGTTGGTGACGGTCGAACCTCCCGCGCTCGCGCATCCACCTCGCCGCCGGCGCCGGATGGCCTGCTAAGAAGCGGGCCGCGACATGGGGCGCCAATCGCGACGGCATCTTTACTTGCGACGAATGGAAGGCCTTTGCCAACCGGACATTCGCCCTGGCGGACTGCAATCGAGACGGAAAGCTCGGCAAGGCCAAATTCGCGACGGTGCCAAGAGCCGACGCTGCCTTGGCCGATGCCGATTTCGGATACTTCGACGAGAACCAGGACGGCAAGGTTACGCGCAAGGAGTTTGTCGAGAAGCCGAGCGCATTCATCATGCGTTTCGACGGGAACGGCGATTGTCGCGTCGCGGGCGACGAATTAAACGGCGACTGCCCCCACGGGTCCGCAGGGGCCGGTCGAGGGGGCACGGGATAGGTTTCAGACGACTGCGACAACAGCTCCGTCCCGCGACCTGGTCGCGGGGCGGTGCCCGAACTGAGGCCGTTAAATACCTGCTATATCATTTGATCACCGGGATTGTCGCCCGCACGTCAGCAACTTGTCAGGTCTGGTTTGGTACCCCCTTAACATGTGCAACATGCGACGAGGCGTGGATCATGGGGGCCATCGATTCATCCCGGCGGGCAGACATGGGTTGGGACGCGCTGATCTTGTCATCGGGGCTCCTTCTGTTCGTTTTGCTCGTGCTTGCCCATGTCGGTACCGATGGCAGTGGATACGCTGATCGGATCATTAGCTATGCCACCGCCATTCTGGTTTGCGTTGGAATTTTCTGGCTGGCCGTTCGACCCTACGGCAACCGGTTTTCCGGTATCGACCTAAGACCTCGAATTATCCTGGCTCGGCTCCAGGCCGACCGCATCGCGAGAACTTTGGCGCGCATCGTTCTGTTTCTAATGACGCTGTCCTCTTGCGTAACGATTCTTCTGTCGTTCAGGCATGTTGGCGCGAGCTGGAACGAGAAATTTTGCGAACTCATAGCGCACGGTGCGCTTGCATTGGTAGGCATCTATACGGTCGTGGTCGCGACCGCCAGCCGTCAGCGAGTCCGGAGCATCATTGGACAAACCGAGTAACTAGCTTGCGCGACCTGCCACCTATTCAGTTCAGGAACGGGCCGCAACGCCAGAGTCCCCTGAGCGACTTGGCGATGCCCAGAGGAGGGCTGTCCGTGACCTTGCCCTCAATTTTATCCAGGTCTGAGTTCGTTCGGGCGGTTGCATGTGTCCATATGGGCGGTGTTAGCGGCGGAAGCTGGCGCGGAGCTCTCGGCATAGCGTAGCGGCAGATCCCGACGCGGGGACCGCGTCCAAGCCCGAGCGTCTTCGTTTCACGCGGCGAGCGTGCCCAAAGAGTAACCCCGCCGCGCTGAGAACGCGACGGGGTTGAAACGAGGCCTGCGGTTGAAGGCCCGCATGAAGCGGTCATGACAGCCAATCCTAAAGATTTCTGCAAGCCATTTGGCCCGATTTGATCTACCCGCCCTGCGTCGATCCGATGGCCGATCCACGAACTCGAGCACTACGTTCACTACGACGACTGCTCTCAGCTGCGCGGCTATTCCTACAAACGCCGCGCCATGGTCGCGCTGCGCACGACCAAGATTCAAGCCATCCGCCGTCCACGTGGTAGCTAGAGCCGAAGAATTCCACCATCCGACGCGATCGGATCAGCGAGGGGCTCCCCGGCTCGTTGCGACTGTGGACGACTGCCTCAACACCCTCGCGCGAGAGAGCCTTTGCGATTGCGATCCAGAATTACCCCTGAGGGGCCGCCAAGGACACCTCTATCGGGACCCCTACGATGGTAGTCTTCGGTATTTTGACACCGGAATCCCGAAGTTAGGTCAAGTTTATGGTTTACGGTTTGTGAATAAGTCTTGCGTAGCCTGGAGCCCGACGCGGAAACAACTCAACATAGGTTCCATGCCAGTCCCAACAGCACGGACGCTTGAGCAGGTTGTCAGGTTGCAGCGAAGCTGGCGGCTGCAATACATGATGGAAATCGCCAGGCTCTTTCTAAAGCAATAAGGCTCCCGCGGTTGGAGCGCCGGTCTTAAGAAGCAAGGTCAGGGCTTACATACCGGGGACAAACGTTAAGTCTGTCGCGGGTTCTCCAAAGAGTACCCCGCGTGCCGCGCTCGAGCAAATGGGTGGCGAAGCTATGACGGAGCGCAAGAAGGGAAATCGCGCCGTGTGCAGTCTCGAGGCTTTGGCCGCCTGCTTGGACAGTCGACTGAACTGAGACGTGGTCAGCGGCCGGATGTCGACCGCGAACGGGGAACTGCCAGCGGTGTTCCGGCGCAACGCCGCTGTCATGCCTAAGTAGCACCTCCACCATTGCCGTAACAGACCTAGGACCTCTGCCGGCAGCATCACGTGGCGGTCCTTGCGGCCCTTCGACTGCAGGATGCGGATGATCATCTGCGCGCTGCCGATGTAACCTGCCCAGCGGGCGCGCTCCACTCGCCGGCGAGCTGCCAGAAGCTATAGACGACCATCAGCATCGCTTGCGCCTGCATGCTCATCGCGATGGTGAGCATGCCCTTGACCTCTTCGGGACGGCTCAGCGCCGGCGGCAGCTTCTGTGGCTCCTTAATGCGCCAGGCCTCGGCTGCTAAATCGTGGCGGTGCAGCGTGACACGGAACAGAAGCCGCACCCCAGTCATGATCCGATTGCGGTTGCCGATGCAGGCAACGCTCTCAATGAGGTGCAGCTGAAAATATCGCATGCACCTCGTCGGGTATTGCCGTGTCGGGTGAGCGTTTGAGCCAAGCGGCGAACCGCTTGCAGCTATGAACGTGGCTGCGCTGCGTGTGCGGGGTGAGCTCGCGCGCAGCCATATCTACGATCATAGGCTGACGCGCCGGACTGACACTTTGGTCTCGCTTATGGGGAGCTCCGTTGTGGGTGAGGTTGACGACATCTCGATTCTCAGGACGGGGCTCTCCAACGGCTATTGGGATCCTCTCGACCGACTACCAGCCCCTCGGCTCTTGCCCCGCGCAGCGGGCTGGAGCGAAGCGACTTTGTGTTCTGGCCCATCTCGACAAATTGCATGCCGCACGATCTCAGTCTTCTTATGAGCAAAGCAGACTGGCGTCGTCGCGTCACGCCACCAAGTTTTGTGGGCACACGCCTGAAAAGCCTCGACTTCTAAGTGGAGTTATGTTGTAGGATCTAGGACGGCTGCGGGCACTTCGGCGATCTCAGTGAGATCGCAAGGCTCATTGGGCGCCATGCCATGTCAATTGAGCAACTCGATTTTGGCTAATTTTGGCGGTATCGATCTGTGGCTAAGGTAGAGATCGCTGAGAAACGAGCAAGGAAACTTAACCGCAGCGAGACCGTAACTTCGAGTAGAGCGAGCCGGCGGAACTCCGTATGCTCAAATCTAAAATCACGGCGCTGGTCGGGGTCTGGTAGAAACTTAGGGGTCTGCTTGCAAGAATTTATTGAAATGGCCGAATGGCTACTCCACCAAAATCTCCAGGCTGGCGATCCAGTTGAATCCTTGCCCACCCCGGCTTTTCAGGCCAATGGAAGAAAATATGTCTCCTTCAGCACCAATAATTACTTGTCGATTGCGACAAGCGCTCGCTTCACCGGCGCAGCGAGGCGGGGTCTGGAAACCTACGGCGTTGGAAACTGCGAGTCGCGGCTGCTGAGTGGAAACCTTGCAGTTTACGGTGAGCTTGAGCACAAGCTCGCAGGCTGTAAGAAGAAAGACGCGGCTGTACTATTCGCGACAGGATACATGGCCAACTTGGGGGTCTTGTCGTCTCTCCCGCAAACGTCAAAATACGCACGCATTTATGGATTTACCGGCGCTCGGGAATATACCTACGCTTACTTTAGCGATGAATTGAATCATGTTAGTATTCGCGAAGGCATCCGCATGTCCGGAGCCGCGCGGGCGACGTATCGTCACCTTGATCTCAATCATCTTGAAGGGCTTCTCAAGAAATCGACCGCGACAACCAAAATCATCGTCACTGATGGGGTCTTCAGCCAAGACGGCGATATTGCCCCCTTACCCGACTTACTGCAACTCGCTGAGCTCTACGACGCGGCGCTTTATGTAGACGATGCTCACGGAACTGGAATTCTTGGTGAAAACGGCGGTGGAATTTGTGAGCATTTCGGCGTCACGAGCGCACGCATCATTTACATGGGCACGCTCAGTAAGGCCTATGGCGGGATCGGTGGCTTCATTGCCACAGAAGCACACATCGCCAAGATTATTCGTCTAGCCTGCTCGGCATATGGATTCACGTCAGCATTGCCTCCAGATCAAGCGGTCGCCCTTAGCGAGGCAGTGGACATGGTCGTGGACGAGCCGGAACGTCGTGCCCGCTTGTGGGAAAATCAACGTTACTTCGTTACAAGGATGTCGGAACTGCCGTATCCGCTCGTCTCGACAGGGTCGCCGATTGTCCCAATTCTGGTCGGAGATGAGGATGCCGCGGACGCCCTCGCGCTGTCGCTTGGCGAATCGGGCATCCACGTCGATGCCGTTCGCTTTCCGGCGGTCCCCCTACGCAAAGCGCGCCTTCGCATTCAACTAAATGCTGGGCATACCAGTCAAGATATTGATCAGCTCATCGACACACTACGGGTGCACCAGCATGGCGCATCCGCAACCATCATGTCGACGCTAGGCATGACAAAGATAAAGCGTGACGAACCTGCAGGCAACGAGGCGCTCTAATAGCTACGCACATGTGCGGAGATCTGATCGCCATTTCAGGTCGAAGGGCGTTAGTTTCAAGGATTCGTATATTCTTTCAAAGGCGTCTTGTCGTCTCAAGACCTGGCATCAGTTTGACACACCGTCAACGTGGCGGCGCGGTCGGCACCACGTTTTGAGCCGGCGAAGAGCCAGGACTTGCGGCCGAGGGCGAAGCCACGCAGCGCGCGGCTCTTCCGCATTGTTTGTCAGGCAGATGCGTCCGTCATCGACGAAGCGAGCGAACCGGTCCCAGCGGTGCAGCAGGTAGTCGATAGGCTTAGCGACCGCGGAGGAGTTCAACAACCGGGCGCGCTGCTCGCGCCGCCGTGCTTCCAGTGCCGTCAAAAGCGGAGCGCTTTGTTCTTTGCGTACCCGCAGCAGCTCCCCGACGCTTTGGCCGTTGTGACATTGCCCATCGCGGTGTCATTAGCTTGCCGGCCGCCAAACTCGGTCCCAAAAGTGGAGACGGTTGGATTCCAGCTCCTCTCCCTCCGCCGCGATATCAATTGTCCAGCCCGGACACATGGGTAACAGAGCGTACCTAAGACGTGGGTGACAACCTCGTGCCGAACGGGTTGTCGAGGGGCTGTGACGTTTTCTGCTCCAAGTCGAAACATCCCAGATCGTAGTGCATGAAGCTGACGAGCCAAATGCCCTGGTCGACCGTATCCGTCCGAGGGCGGCCGTCTTGCGAGTTTTTTCGACCTGTAGCTGACTGTCCTTATGGACGTACATAAGGACAGTGCGGTGCTGAGCCGCATGGATTTGGTGGAGACCGGTCGGCGGCGACGCTGGAGGCGTGCGGAGAAGCTCAGAATCGTAGAGGAGAGCTTCTCGGGGCCGCGACTGGTGTCGGCGACGGCTCGCCGGTATGGGATATCACGTCAGCTTCTGCTGAGCTGGCGCAAGGCTTGGACCTCTCATGATCCGGCCGAAGAGGATTCGATCGGCCCGACATTCGTCCCTGCGATAGTTGCGGCAAGTACGCCGCCAACGACGGAAGCTGTCGAGACAGGTCAGATCGAAATCGTGAGCCCTCAGGGGCTGCGCGTGGTCTTCGGCCCCGGTGCGGATATCGAAGCGGTCGTTCGAATTGCTCGGGGCCTGGCGCGGCGATGATCCCGATCCCGACGGGCGTGCGAGTGTGGCTGGCGACGGGCCATACCGACATGCGGTGCGGCTTTCCGAGCCTGGCTCTGCGCGTGCAGGAAGTGCTCAAGCGCGACGCCATGGGCGGCGGTCTTTTCTGCTTCAGGGGCAAACGCGGTGATCTTTTGAAGGTCATTTGGCACGATGGTCAGGGAGCATGCCTGTTTACCAAAAGACTCGAGAGAGGCAGGTTCATCTGGCCGTCGGTCGCCGGTGAAGCGGTGACGATCTCTCCGGCGCAGCTCTCCTATCTGCTGTCCGGGATCGATTGGCGCAATCCTCAGGAAACCCAGCGCCCGACGCGGGTCGGATAGCGCTTTATGGTTTGATTCCGTTGCCTGATCTGATTCAATGGCTTCATGACATCGAAGCCGGACGATCTTCCATCGGACCTTGTCAGTGCCCTGGCGGCGCTGCAGGCCGAGCGTGAGGCGCGGCTGCGAGCCGAGGCGGTGGCTGCCAGTGCGCGGGCGGAGCTGTCGGACAACGAGGTGCTGATCGCGCATCTCGAGCTGCGAATCGAGAAGCTCAAACGCGAACTGCACGGGCAGCGCTCCGAGCGCACGGCGCGCCTGATCGAGCAGTTGGAATTGGAGCTCGAAGAACTCGCCACCACGGCGAGCGAGGATGAGCTTGCTGCCCAAGTCGCAGCGGCGAAGACGCAGAACGTCCGCCCCTTCATGCGCAAGCGGCCGGTGCGCAAGCCATGGCCAGATGACATCGAACGCGAGCGCGTCGTCGTTGAGGCGCCAACGACCTGCACCTGCTGCGGTGGGGCGCGGCTGGCGAAGATCGGTGAGGATGTGACCAGGACGCTGGAGGAGATCCCGCGTCGCTTCAAGCTGATCGAGACGGTCCGCGAGAAGTTCACCTGCCGTGATTGCGAGAAGATCAGCCAGCCGCCCGCGCCATTCCATGCCACGCCGCGCGGCTTCATCGGCCCGCGATTGCTGGCGACGATCCTGTTCGACAAGTTCGGCATGCATATCCCGCTCAACCGCCAGAGTGAGCGCTTCAAGTCCGAGGGCATCGACCTGCCGCTGTCGACACTGGCCGACCAAGTCGGCCACGGGACCTTCGCCGTCATGCCGCTCTTCCACCTGATCGAACGCCATGTGCTCGCCGCTGAGCGCCTGCATGGTGATGACACCACCATCCGTATCCTGGCGAAGGGCAAGTGCAGGACCGGCCGGATCTGGACATATGTGCGGGATGACCAGCCCTTCGGTGGGCCTGCGCCGCCTGCGGCGGTCTATTACGCCTCAAGCGACCGACGAGGCGAGCATCCGCAGAGGCATCTGGCCGCCTTCGCCGGCATCCTGCAGGCCGATTGCTACAGTGGCTTCGAGCCGCTGTTCGACCCGCAGAAGAAGGCGCAAGGCGCAGCCGATTGCGCCGGCATTCTGCTTTGCCCATGCGCGGCGGGGCTTCTTCGAACTGGCTGACATCGAGAAGAATGCGCGGGAAGGCAAGAAAGGCAAACCGGTCTCCCCGATCGCGCTGGAGGCGGTCAAGCGCTTCGACGCGCTGTTCGAGATCGAGCGCGCCATCAACGGCCATGGTGCTGGCGACCGGCGCGCCGTGCGCCAGGAACAGAGCAAGCCGCTTCTCCAGGACATGCAAGCCTGGTTGCTGCGTGAGCGCGAAACCCTCTCGCGTTCCTCCGAGGTTCTGAAGCCGATCAACTACATGCTCAGGCGCTGGGACGGCTTCGCCCGCTTCCTCGACGACGGCAGGATCTGCTTGACCAACAACTGCGCTGAGCGCGCATTGAGAGGCATCGCCTTGGGGCGGCGCAACTGGACCTTCGCCGGCAGCGAGCGTGGCGCCGACCGTGCCGCCACCATGCTGACGATGATCACGACCTGTCGCCTCAACGAGGTCGATCCCAAGGCTTGGCTCGCCGACGTCCTCGCCCGTATCGCCGATCATCCCGCATCGCGTCTGAACGAGCTGCTGCCCTGGGAATGGAAGCTCCTGCGCCAGGCCGACAAGCCCGCCGATCAGCAGGCCGCCTGACCTTCACCCAACACGATCATAGACCTCGTCGTGCCCGCGCGCATGCGTCAATCAGGCGGCCTTCGTCGTATGCGTACGCTTCCACGATTGTGCAGTAGGCTTTAGCCACACGCTCCCAGCGATGGTCGCGATCCATGGCATAGTATCGGCCGCAAACCGACACGATCGGAATGGAGAGCGGCAACGCCGCGCTCAAGCGTGAAACATACACATCTGCCGATCGCGGCGGAGTGTCACGGACGTCAGTAATGGCATGAACGACGGCAGACACACCGGTTTCGGCGAGTATCTCAGCAAGCGCTGTCGCATGATCCTGATGCGAGTGCACTCCCCCCGGGGAGATCAAGCCTAGGAGGTGGCAGGTGCCGCCGGTCCGCCGCAGCCGCTCCATCAGGTCGATAAGGGCGGACGCACTTTTGATCTCACCGTCGGTAATCGCCGCGCTGATGCGTGGCAAGTCCTGCATCACGACGCGGCCGGCGCCGATGTTGAGATGTCCGACCTCGGAATTTCCCATTTGTCCTTGCGGCAGCCCGACATCGAGACCCGACGTTTGCACGAGTGCGTGCGGGCCGGTGCCCCACAGATGGTCAAAATTGGGAGTTCGCGCCTGACGGATGGCGTTGTCAGCGACCTCTTCTCGCCAGCCCCAGCCGTCCAGAACCACAAGCATCACCGGTCGGTATTTCTGCATGTCCAGCTCCTCTCACCCAATGAGTTTTCCTAAGAAAAAACTGGACGCAAGTCTGTCCGCAGACAGGCGTGGCCAAGATCGACGCTGCGTCGGCCTTGAAGGGACGCGCTTCGCGCTGGCTTCGGCCGCTACTGCCGCCTGTGGCGGCTTGCAGCCACCTTGCGACAGTCTACCATTGATGCATAGCTTACCTAGCTGGAGCAGAGCCATGGAACTCACCGTGGTGCCTATCGTCAAGCCAGACGCCGCCAACTTCATCTTCGGCCAGTCGCATTTCATCAAAACCGTGGAAGACCTCCACGAGGCGCTGGTGGGCGCGGTTCCGGGCATCCGCTTCGGGCTGGCCTTTTGCGAGGCCTCCGGCAAGCGGCTGGTCCGCTGGTCAGGTAATGACGAAGCCGCCCTCGCGCTCGCACGCGGCAACGCATTGGCGATCGGCGCCGGCCACACGTTCCTGATCTTCCTGGGCGACGGGTTTTTTCCCGTCAACGTTCTGACTGCAGTGCGCGCGGTGCCGGAAGTCTGCCGTATCTATTGCGCGACAGCTAACCCGACCCAAGTGATCATCGCGCAGACGGAGCTGGGCCGGGGCGTGCTCGGCGTGGTAGATGGCGCCTCGCCGTTGGGTATCGAAACCGACGCCGACATTGCGTGGCGGAAAGACCTGCTGCGAAAGATCGGCTACAAGCTGTAGGAAACGGATGAAGTCGGCATGTTGCACCGGCTCCCACGCGTCGAACGCGACCGGCTCGGTATCGATCTATCAACTGATCCTGCGGGAGAGATGAGAACGCGTGGACCGAACGACAGGCCGGACCCCGTCAACAGCACATCAACAGCAAATAGCGCTTCGTTCCAGTCCCGTTCGTGTTCCGTTTGCACCTCTAACGGCCTTTTCGCTTTGATTTTACACGAGAATTTGTGCTCTGGACTACCTTGACATGGTAGGGGTCACAGGTTCGATCCCTGTCGCGCCCACCATCCTTCGCTCGCGATAGCGAGAGAAGGATGCCACGCCGAAGCCCAAAGGGCGAAGGCGGGCTGCCGCTGCGAGCTTCGGCTCGGCAAGTCACGATCCAGAAATCACACGCGAAGCGTGTCCGGCGTAGCTCGAAGAGCGTAGACGGACTGTCACGTCCAGCTCCAATGTTCTGGAACATCGGCCACTCACCCGGCATTGTTCTTTTATGCCCAAGGCCTCCACCAAACCCTTCAAACGTGGCGACCACGTCAGCTGGAATTCCGAGGCTGGCCGTGTCCGCGGTCATATCCTGCGCGTGCACACCAAAGACGTCGACTACAAGGGCTATGTCCATCACGCGACCGCCGACGATCCGCAATATGAAATCAAGAGCGACAAGACCGATCACGTCGCCGTGCACAAGGGGCGGGCACTACGGCTGCTGCGCAGCTGACGCCCGGTTGCCGCAAACTCCCTCACGTCAGCGGCAGCAAATTCTCCGGGATCGGCACTGGCGCGGCCGGCACCAGTGAGGCGACCGACACGTGCGGCCAGGTCAGGCCGTTGAAATCCAGCATGACCTTCTGCGAGTACTGGATCTGTGTCGTCGCCACCCGCACGCGACCGCCGGCAAAAGCCTTTCCCGGCACGAACGGGAGCGTGGCGACGAAGCTCGGCACCAGCGGCACCGTGCCCTTCTGTAGCGGCTGCAGGATGATCGGCGGCTCGCCCGATGCGATGCGCGGCACGTCGATGTCGTAGATGACGGTCTCGATCCAGAACACGGCGTCCATCTGGAATGCGTTGGCGTTGGCGCCGTTGCCGCCGGGCGTTGGAGCCGGCACGCCCTGGAGGAACGCGATGTTCGACGTGCCGCCGGCGAAGTTCGGTGCCTGTGGATGCGGTCCCGCCGAAGCAACCCCTGGCAACGGACCTCCTGACAGCGGCGAGCCGGGTTTGGTCGAAGTCTCGATGACGATGGTCTGGCTGATGGTCTGATGCGCGATCTGGTTGCGCAGCACAATGTTCGGATCGGTGATCATGGCCTGCGTCAGCTTGCCGGATGCGATCAGCGCGGTGAGGTCCTGCGGCAGCCGGCGCGTGGTCTTGTTGCTCGCGGTCTGATTCTGGAACGTGATCTTGTTGGCCGGATTGCCGCCCAGGAACGGCGTGATGTCGACCGCCGCGATAACAGGCTTGCCGGCGATGGCGGGTAGCGCGGCGCCTTGCGCGGTGATCGTCGTGCCGTGCGGGATCGAGGCCATGCGCGCGACGGTGAACGGTTCGTGCGGATTGGTGCTGGCGGGCACCGCGAGCCAGATGCCGGGCTCGAAGTGGATACCGACAGGCGTTCCCGTGGTCACGTCGTTGATGGTCTGAAGATATGGCACGCCGTTGAGGAAGGCATCCGCCTGCGGCCCCGAGCCGCGATTGGGAATCGAGCCGAGATTGTTCGAGAACGATAGCGTCTCGTCGGTGAGGTTCAACTCCAGCAAATTGTCGGGCGGGTCTGTGGTGGTGATCGGTCCGGGCATCTGGGTCGGCGTCGTCGCGCTGTCCGGCCGGAAGATCGTGTTGAACCCCTGACCCGTGAACGTGCCGGTGAAGGCCGACAGCGGCCCGAGCGTAGGCGGCAGGGTGACAGGCACCGCAGCGGGAACGGCGGTGGCGTGCGCGACAGCCCTGAACACGGAATCGACCTGATGGATGGAAAAGTTGGCGGTCTTGCTGAAGGCGCTGGTGAGCGACTTGGGTTCGTCCATGGGGCGCTCCTTTCGATGGCTGCAAGCGCAATTGTCGATGCCGGCGCTGTCCCGGGCCGGCGCTCCGGGGCGGATCATGGGTGCACGCACGCGGCCGCCGTCGCATCGCCGGGGTCGGCGAAACGTCAGGTATTGTCGGCACTGATCGCGATCTGACGGGTCGTCATCCGTCGCAGGGATCGTCCGTCTTGCCCCGCAGGACTCGAACTCTGTGTTCGAAAATGAAATAGTCGAGAAATGGATACGGGGTTCGTGCGCCCCGTTCGTCTTGGTTACATCTTGATTATGATACAACCTAAGCGTCGCTTCAAGTGTGTTTCATTTCACAGGTGCAGGAGCGTGTGAAGAAAGCGTCGGCGCGCGACCGGTGAACGACAATGAATGGAATGCGAATGATGCGGTCGATCTGTTTTGCCTTGGGGGCCTTGGCGGTCTCGGCGCTGATGGCGTCGAGCGCGCATGCAGCGATCATCGACTGGCAGGCCGAAATGGAGCGCTGCCGCGCGGTGCGCGCGAGCGTTGCACCGCTGCTCGAGGCTGGCGAGGGGATATCTGCCGTCGGCCGCTCCAACAGGTCCGTCCGCCGCTGCATCTGGATCCAGCGCATCGCGGTGCGGAAGAAGATCAAAGGCGCGGAGGTGTGGTAGCCGCCTGTCAGCTCGGCTCGTCGTTCAGCCCGAGCAGCAGGTTCTTCAATCCGGTTGGATAAAGGCTCGGGCCATCGGGCAAGTCGAGATCGGCGAGATCGAACCAGCGGGCGACGATCTCTTCTCCGTTATCCTCGCGGAAGTCGATACGGTCCTGGTCGCTGAAAGTGCCGTCAGGAAACGCGACTTCCGCGAGGAACATCACCTCGTGCCCGGTCGCGCCCTCGTGGACAAAGATGTTCTCCATCATCAGCGGCTCGCCAATGATGGTGACGTCGATGCCGAGCTCTTCGTTGAGTTCGCGCGTCAGCGCAGCCCGCCAGTTCTCGCCGAACTCGATCTCGCCGCCGAGCGGACGCACGCCCTTGATCCGGCCCGTATCGTCGCGCACCTCAGCCGCAAGCAGCCGACCGGCGCGCCAGTGCAGGCCGATCGCGACGACGCGAATGTGGGGATGAGGGCGCCAGGTGGTCATCGGGGGCAGCTCACTCCACCAGATATTTCTTCACTGCGGCCTCGTCCCATTTAATGCCGTTGCCGGGCGCCTCGCCCGGCAACACAAAGCCGTCCTTGATGGCGAGCCGCGTTGCCAGCACTGCATCCGCCCAGTCGACATATTCCAGCCAGTGCGCCGTCGGCGTCACGCAGAGCAGATGCGCGCTGACCTCCGAGAACAGATGCGTCGACATCTCGACGCCCGCGGCATGCGCCAGTGACGCGGCGCGCAGCCAGCCGGTGACGCCGCCGATGCGCTGCACGTCGGGCATCACATAGTCGCAGGCTTCAGTCGAGAGCGCGGTCTGCATCGAAAACGCGCTGTCAAAATTCTCCCCGATCTGGACCGGCGTGCGCAGCGCATCCGCGATGCGGGCGCAGCCTTCATAGTCGTCGTGGCGGATCGGCTCCTCGATCCAGGTCAGGCCCTCGTCGTCGAGCATCTCGCCGCGGCGGATCGCTTCCGTCACCGTCAGTGCCTGGTTGTAGTCGCACATCAGCGTCACGTCGTCGCCGACCGCTTTCCGCACCGCGCGGACCACGGCGAGATCGTCCCGCGCCTCGGGCCTGCCGACGCGGATCTTTGCCGCGTGAAAGCCCTCGGCGAGCAGCTTGTGCGCCTCCTCCACCACGGCGCCAACAGGCATGATGCCGAGCCCTTTCGAATTGTACGCCTTCACCGGTTTCGGCGCGCCGCCGAGCAGGCGGGCCAGCGGCAGGCCGCGTGCGCGGGCGAGTGCATCCCACGCCGCCATGTCGATGCCGGATTGCGCCAGCCGCTGCAGGCCGGCGAGCCCGAGCAGCGTGAAGCGCTGGGTCAGCTTGCGCTCGATCTCGAACGGCAGCAGCTCGTCGCCGGCGAGCAGCGCTGACATTTCCGTGACCATCGCGGTCAGCGGCTTCAAGGCCGACGGCGTGATCGAGAACAGATAGGCATGCCCTGTTACGCCTTGGTCGGTCTCGCAGTCGATCAGCACCAGCGGCGCTTTCGCCACCGCGCCGGTCGAGGTCTGAAGCGGCAAATTCATCGGCACGATCACGGCTCGCGCGTTGAAGCTGACGATGCGGATGGTCTCGGTCATGGGCGGCGGTTCCGGTTTATCAATGCTGGTTGATCGCGATCTTAAACATTCGTCATGAAACGAAAAGATGCCTGCCGCGACCCACCATAAAATGGGCTTGCGCTGCGCAGCGTTTGTTGCTCTGTGCAGCCCGCATGTTGTGCCGCAAATCGCCGGCGTTGCGGCAAAAGCGCACATAACGGAGCCACAGATTGAAACAAGAGATCGCCGAAGAACAGCGCAACCACGGCATCCTCGTGGGGGCCGTGGTCGTCTTCCTTCTTCTCGCCCTGCCGCTCGCGGTCTGGCTGGACCTGACGGAGCTGAACAAGACCGCGCTCCGCCGGCAAACCGCCGATCTCAATTCGGTTATCACAAGTGTGCGCAGCTACTATGCGTCCAACGTGGTCGGGCGCATCCTTGCCAACCCCAATGGCACGACGAAGGTCGTGCACAACTACGAATCCGTTCCCGGCGCGATCCCGATTCCGGCGACGCTGTCGCTGGAGCTCGGCCGTGTCATCGGCGCGCAGCAGGAAAATATCACCTACCGCTTCGTCTCCGATTTCCCGTTCCAGAACCGCGCGCCGCACCAGCTCGACCAGTTCGAGAAGGACGCGCTGGCCGCGCTCCGCGCCAATCCGGAGCAGAAGATCATCGACACCGATACCTCGCTGTTCTCCGACAAGGTCCGCCTGGTCGCGCCCGTCATCATGGGTCCGGCCTGCGTCAGCTGCCACAACAGCCATCCCGAGAGCCCGAAGAAGGACTGGAAGGTGGGAGACGTCCGCGGCATCCAGGAAGTCATCATCGCCCAGCCGATCGCGGCCAACATCTTCTCGTTCAAATTCCTGCTGGCCTATCTCCTCGTCGCCGCCGGCTGCGGCCTCTCGTTCCTGTCGCTGCAGCGCCGCCAGGCCAGCCGCATCAAGGGCATGAACAAGGAACTCGAATCCGCCAACGATTTCCTGGCCGCGCTGTCGATGAAGATCTCCCGTTACATCCCGCCCCAGGTCTACAAGAGCATCTTCTCGGGCCAGAAGGACGTGACCATCCACACCGAGCGCAAGAAGCTCACCATCTTCTTCTCCGACATCCAGAATTTCACCGCGACCACCGAGCGGCTGCAGCCGGAGTTGCTGACCCAGCTGCTCAACGAATATTTTACCGAGATGTCGGCGATCGCACACGAGCACGGCGGCACCGTCGACAAGTTCATCGGCGATGCCATGCTGATCTTCTTCGGCGATCCCGAGACCAAGGGCGATCGCGCCGATGCCCAGGCCTGCCTGCAGATGGCCTGGCGCATGCAACAGCGTCTCACCGAGCTGAATGCAAAATGGCGCGCCGCCGGCATCGAGCAGCCGTTCCGCTCGCGCATGGGCATCAATTCCGGCTATTGCAATGTCGGCAATTTCGGCAGCAGCGACCGCATGGACTACACCATCATCGGCGCCGAGGCGAACCTCGCCGCGCGCCTGCAGTCGATCGCCGAACCCGGCGGCATCGTGCTAAGCTACGAAAGCTTCGCGCTGGTCAGCGACATCGTCCACGCCCACGCGTTGCCGGCCATCACGATGAAGGGCATCAGCCGCGAGGTGATTCCGTATTCGGTCGATGCGCTGAACGACGCGGCCGCGGAGCGAAGCGGCGTCATTACCGAGCGCGCGCCGGGCCTGGAGCTCTATCTCGATCCGGCCGTTGTGAAGTCGGGTGATACCGCGCGCGTGCGCTCGCTGCTGGAGAGCGCACTGGCCTCGCTGAAGCCGGCGTGAGGGGATACACAAGCGGTCGTCATGCCCGGGCTTGTCCCGGGCATCCACGTTCTTTGTGCCGCGGCGATAGGCGTGGATGGCCGGGACAAGCCCGGCCATGACGCTGTGACCTTCGGTGCCGCAAACCCTACGGCAGCCCCCGCGCCTCCAGCTGATGCACCAGCAGCAGCGTCGGCTCCGCGAGACTATCACCAGAACCATCCAAACCAAACGCCGCAGCGATGCCGTCGCGGCTGCGCAGCAGCGTCGTGCGCGGGCAATGGCCGGCGCCGCAGAGCGTCTTCTTCAGTGTCTCGCCTTGCGCGACGAGGTTCGCCGGATCGTTCGCCGCCCAGGCCAGCAGGATCGGCGCCTCGACATTGAGGATGCCGGGATACACCGAGCGCTTGTCATATTGAGCGGCATCGAGGCCGAAATAGGCCTTCTCGCTGTCGCCCGCGTCCTTGCCGGTGCGGTAGATGCCGGAGACCAGCACCACGGCGGCGACATCGGCGCGGTCGGCCTGGAGTTCGGGATGCGCCAAGAGGCTCGCGATATGGAAGGCACCGGCGCCATAGCCGACCGCGACGATCTCGCGGGCATCGCCGTTGAACAGGTCGATATTGCCGTGGATCCAGGACAGCGCCGCCGCCACGTCGGTCGCGCCCATCGGCCAGGTCGCGGCCGGCGCCAGGCGGTAGTTCACGCGCACGCCGATCACGCCGTTGCGCGCCGCGAAGCACATCGCCTCGTCCTGGATCTCGCGGGACAGGTCCGGCGCGCCGCGATCGCCCGTAAAAGTGTCGCCGGCGACGAACAGCAGCACCGGCCGTGGCGTGTCCGCCTTGGTGGCCTCGCTGGTCGCGACGTCCAGCACATTGGCCTCGCTGTCGCCATAGCGCAGGCCGCGCGAGAACGTCACTTGCTCGCACAGCCGGGCGACGCCGCCGGCGGTGGTGTCGTTGTCGGTGAGGCCTGTCAGGACAAGGTCAGACGGCACGGCGAAGCGCGGCGGCAGGGGGCCGTGTGCAGAGGCGGCCGTTACGATCAGGAGAAACAAGAATGCGAGACAATTCTTCATCATCGGGGTGCCGGCCTTGCGCGCCCCATATTGGGGCGCCGGTTTGGCCTGTCTTTTCAATTCGCCTGACGACGTGTTGTTGTTCGATCTTGCGGCGATTTCACGGCACCTTCCATTCACCCCGGCTCAACTGCCCGGCTGGAACGTGCAATCCGCCCCGCTGCCGTCCTTCTGCCTGATGGCATTGGGGTCGATGGTGCAGCTCAGCTTGCTCAGGCTCTCGAAATTCGATCCCGCCGCACCGTCGGGCGGAATTCCGGCCAGCGCCTCGGTCGCGTAGATCTCGTTGGCCGTAGGCCCGTTCACGGTCTTGACGGTCTTGCCGAAGGTGACCTCGCAATTGCGCACGGTGATGTCGACATTGCCGGTGCGGCAGACGATCTTGTCGGCGGTCACGACGACAGGCTTCTTGTAGGGAATGTCGGAATTGGTGGCGAACAGCATCGCCACGGCTTTCTTCTCCGCGCCTGAGAGCGTCGGTGACAGCGGCGCGATCACGCCCGCCAGCGCCAGCGCCGTGGAGCCGGAAATTTTCGTCGGCGTGGCGCCGGATGCGCCCACGACATGAGAAGCGCCAGCGACGAGGATGGCGCCGGCGAGGCAGACTGAGATCGTGAGTTTCATAGGCGTCTCTCCTTGCCGGTCACGGTTTCGTCGTCGCGAAAAAACGCGCCGAGCGCGAGCCTATGACAGATTTCCGATCTGGGGGAAGGCACATTCACAGCCTTAGGGAGAGTTCACGTGCGGCTAAGATGAAGCCGGCCGCGTCGGACGGACGCGGCCGGCTGTCTGGTTCCGACGCGGGCAGGTAAATTGCCCGCCGGCGCCAACGCGATCAGCTCAGCTCGTCGGCCCGCCCTGGAGCGCGGTGAGCAGCTTGCCGCCGTCAGGCACGCCCCAGCTGGTGCAGGCATCCCATCCCGGACCTGCCTGGTATTGTCCCCCGAGCAGGCCGTCGGTGTCGTTGTTGCCCACGGTGATGTCGCGCAGCACGCCTGATGGCCCGAATGTGGAATAGACTAGGGCGTTGAAATTGCCGGACCGCCAAGAGATCCGCTTCCGACCAAGGCCCGTAAGAAAGCATCCTGCGACCTCGGCGTTGAGTGACTAAGTGGCCTGGTTTGCCGTTATTCCTCCGTATGGGTCTCCAAGACAAACTCTCGCTGCCAGGGCCACCGTCCTTCGATCTCGAGCGTCAGAGTCCAGCTTAGGAACGTCCGCACCAGGACGAGACCTGCAAGAAGACCCAGGCTGGAAAAAGTAAGCTGGATGGCGATCGTCTTCACGATGTCTGCCGCCACCAGCACTTCGAGACCAAGCAAGAGCGAACGTCCGATGCTGATCTTATAGCTGTTGTATCGAGAGGGGACATTACGCGAAAAAACGTACCGGCTCGACCAGACGATACCAGCCACAATGATCAGGACGCCAAAGACCTCGATACCGACGCCGACGAGGTGAATCCAGAAACTGGCTTCCGTCTCGAACATTGGCGAGGAATCGATACCGGTTTCCATGGCTCGGACCTGTTCTGTTTGTCCTTCCAAAACTGACTGCTTGGGTCATCCGGCCTTTGATCAGGATCAAGAGACCGCGGGCGATTGCGACGATGCTGGTATCATGACCAGACCACCGGATTGCCAGGGGGAGGGGAAGTGGCATGCAACTCTGGCTGATACCCACATTCTACGCCGCGGCCAGTATCGCAGCGGGCTTTTTGGTGCCGCGCCTCGAATCAAGGCTTCTGGCCTTCAGTCTCAACCTGTCGACGTCGTCGGCTCAGGCTTACCTGTCAGCGGTCGCTTCGGGCATGATGGCGCTCACCGGTATAGTCTTCTCGATTGCCTTTGTTCTCGTCCAATTCAACGCCGTAGTTTATTCGCCACGTCTCGTTGTCTGGTTCGCGCGAGACAGGCTGCTATTCCATTCGTTGGGTATGTTCGTTGCGACTTTCATGTACAGTCTTGCCACGCTGGCCTGGGTGGATCGCGCGGGAGTTGAAGGCGTCCCGTTCTTGTCAGCGGCCATTGTCGCGGTCATGCTGATGACCAGCGTGCTAATGCTCGCACAGCTCGTCCAGCGCCTGAACAATCTCCAGATCATGAAGGTGTTGCAGGCGTTGGGAGATACGGGTCGGGAGGTCATTGGACGCACCTATCAAACCGTCGCTTGGTCCACCTCGGGCAAGGAGCAAACGACCCACCAGCAATATGACACAACGCCCCTGACCGTCAGGCACCTCGGCAACCCGCAGTCTGTGACGTCCATCGATATCGCGAAGCTGGCCGTCTACGCTCGCCGGATGGACGGACTGATCGTCGTCGAATGCGCCGTTGGCGATACGCTCATAGAAGATAGCACTATCTTGCAAGCTCGCTGCGCCACCTCGATCATACCCGTGAAGGAGTTGAGTGCATGCATTCGTCTCGACGACCAGAGGACGTTCGAGCAGGATCCCAAATATGCGATCCGGCTGCTCGTCGATGTCGCGATCAAGGCGCTCTCTCCGGCCATTAACGATCCGACGACGGCGGTGCAGGCCATCGATCAGATCGAGGATCTGCTGCGGCGGCTCGCAAAGTGCGACCTGGAGGCTTGTCGCGCGTTCGATCAGGATGGATCCCTGAGAGTTGTCTATCGGATGCCGACATGGGGCGATTATCTTGCGCTCTCATTCGATGAAATCCGGCAGTTCGGATCCACCTCGATTCAAGTGATGCGCCGTTTGCACGCAGCTCTGGCGGAGCTTGCCAATTGCGCTGATGATAGGCGAGCGAAGGAAGTTCGCGCCTACCTCGGCCATCTGGATTCGGGGATCGAGCACTCTAGTTTCGATCCGCTAGACCGCGCTGCGGCTCGTATTGACGACCGACAAGGATTAGGCCTGTCGAGTCGCCAGGAGACGAACCAACTCGAATCGGCGACGCTGGCTGAGCGTGATGCACAGGCGGCGTCATGATGGTCGGAAGGACTAAATTGACAGGCGCGCAATTGCGCGCTCCGCGCGTTGCCGCCGCGGCCGGTGTCTTGTTCTCGGCACTGCTTCTCGCTGTTTTCCTCCTGATGCGTAGGTCCGTGCCGACCGATCCTCTCGAACCCGGAGCATGGCTTCGCGGTGAGACCGGAAGCGTAGCCTTGGCGCTCAACCTGGTCCCGTTCGCCGGGGTGGCGTTCCTGTGGTTTGTCGGCTTTCTGCGTGACCAGTTGGGAGCGCGCGAAGATCAGTTCTTCGCGACAATCTTCCTGGGAAGTGCAGTACTCTTCCTCGCCATGTTGTTTGCCGCTGCGGCAGTTATCGGCGCGATCATTCTCGCGTTTCATGCCGCTCCGGAAATGCTGATCAATTCCGCGACGTTCCACTTCGGTCGCGGTTTGGCATACGGAATGGTCAACATCTATCTCGTCAAGACGGCCTCCGTCTTCATGATTACGACGTCAACAATCGCGCTCTATACGGGTCTCACGCATCGGGCGTTGGCCTATGGTGGATACGCAGTCGCCGCAGTTCTTCTCATTGGGAGTTACTACATAGACTGGAGCCTTCTGGTATTCCCACTCTGGGTGCTCTTAGTCAGCACCAATATTTGGCTTAAACCGGAAGCCGTCTGAGCATGCCGCCGACTATTCTTGGCCCCGCGAGATAGTAGCGAGGACCGTGTATTTCACAGGAGCAGAACCATGGCCAATACCAAGAAGCTCTCGGTTGAAAAGGCGCTCGACAAGCTCAGGAAGAAGGATGACGCTCCCAAGTCCAAGACGACGCAGCGCGACGAGAAGCTCGAAGCCTTGAACGAGGAGATCAGGCGTATGAGGGCGCAGAGACTCCGGCTGGATCGGTAGCTACGTCGTCAAACGATGCGTCAATCATGCCAGCGTCAATCATGTCATGGCTAGGCCCTCATGAGGTCGTGTCCTAGCTGGTCTTCTTCCGCTTCGTCGCCTTCTTCACAGTCTTCTTGGCCGACTTCTTCTTCGCCGCCTTCTGGGCGGCCAGGTAGGCCTCGACCTTCTTGGAGGAATGGCCCGCGGCGGCGACGGCGGCCTTCAGCTTCGCCGGCGTGATCTTGAACTTCTTCGACCAGTAGCGGACTTCATAGGCTTCGCCGAGCGCGATCAGCTTCTTGTCGGCAGCGCGGTGCTTCTGCAGCTTGATGTACTCTTCGACCTTCTTGGCGGAGTGGCCGACCTTCTTGACCGCGTATTTCAGCTTGGCTGGCGTCACCTTGAATTTCTTCGACCAATAGGCGACTTCGTACTTCTCCGTGAGCGCAATCAGCTTGCGGTCCGCTCCGCCCCGCTTGGTCTTGTCGTCGGCCATGCTTCTCTCCTGCCCTGAATCGCCTACATCCAGTCTAACACGCAATCGGATTTTGCGGTGCGAGATGCTGCGTGCGTGGCGGTTGCGCGAGGCGGCGGTTTTGCCGCGCCAGCTCAAAGGGTTGGGGCGCGCCAGACCCGCTCATGCCGACAAGTTCGTTCTACTGTGCATGGGGTTGTTTTCGAGCTTTTTTGCTATTTCGCTCGTCCGTGATGGAACCTAATGGCATCTGGTGCGACTTATCCATGACACGGGCCAACACGTGCGAGGCTGTCATGGCAGAGAAGCATACCGCCGATCCGGCAGAGATCATGCGGGCGACCGGTCATCCCGAGCTGGAATACGCCGCCGGCTGGACCATCGCTGGTCTGGTCACCATCGGCACCATCGTCGCCGCCTGGGTGTTTGCGATCTAGGCCGCCGGAAACTGGAGCTCGAAGGCCACGCCGTCGTCGGTCGGCTTGAGCCTGATCGAGCCGCCATGGCTCGCCATCACCGCGCGCGCGATCGCCAGCCCCATCCCCGTACCGCCCTGATCGCGGCGGGTCGTGAAGAACGCGTCAAAGATCCTGTCGCGGTTCGGCGCCGAGATCGGCTCGCCGTCATTGCTCACGGTCAGCTTCAGCGTCGTCCGCTCGTCGACCGCCTCTAGCTTGATTGTCCCGGCCTTGTGCCGCATCGCATTGTCGGCGAGGTGCGACAGCACGATCAGCGCCTTCTCAGCCGACATGCCGATCGGCCGGTCAAGACTGCCGCTGGCTTCAATGGTATCAGCCGGAAACCGGCTCCTGAGGTCGGCGATCACGGGTGCGAGCTCCGTGCGCTCGTTCTGCGGCAGGCTCTCGGCGCGCGCCAGCTCCCGCAGCCGCTGCGCCATCGCCTCCAGCCGCTTTGTGTCCGACAGGATGTTGGCGATGAACGTCCGCTGCTCCGACGGCGTCAGTCCTTCGGGCTTGCCTTGATAAGAATCCTGCAACAGCTCGGCCGCGCCCTTGATCGAGGTCAGCGGTGATTTCAGCTCATGGGTGAGATGAGCCGAGAACGTGGCGATGTAGTCGGAGCGCCGCGCCAGCTGCTCGGCCATGCCGAGAAAGCTGTGCGACAGTTGTGCGAACTCGCGGGTGCCATAGTGCTTGAGCGGCTGGAACGCCTCGCGGTCGCCGCTTCGGATCCGGGCCGCCCGGTTGATCAGCTCGCGCATCGGCAGCGTGATGGTGCGCGAGAACACGAGCCCGATTGCGATCGTGCCGAGGATCACGGCGAGCCCCGCCAGCACGAATTTCGCGCGCTCCTGATAGAGATGGTCAAAGATATTGCTCGGCGTCCGCGTCGTGTAGATCACGCCTGCCACGCGGTTGTTGACGATGACGGGCATCGCCGAGAACACATGCACGCCGAGCCCGCGGCTGAAGGAATAGATCGGCGGCGGCTGCTTGTCCGGCACGCGGTTGCGTAATGTGGCGCGGTATTGTCCGTGCAGCGCGTCCGCGACCTCCTCGATATGGGCGAGTGACTGCCCGACCTCCTGCCGCCCGGCGATCACGACGCCCTGCGGATCGAGGATGCGAAAGCCCGCCAGCGTCACCTTCTGCGTCTCGCGGATGATCGGCGTCAGCTTTGCGCCGATCTCGACATAAGCGGCTTGCGCGGGCCGAGGCGCGGCCTGCGCATCAGGCCGTCGCCGCAACAGGTCGTTGGCGGTGAGGTCGAGCGCGGGCCGGATCGGCGTGAACTGGTCGCCGGGATCCGGCAGCACGTTCGGTGGCACTTCGGCGCCGAGCGTCAGGCCGCTGCCGAGCCGGGCTTCGACCTCCTGGGCGTAGATCGTCGCCAGCACGCGGCTCTGCGCGATCAGTTCGGCCTGGGTCTGGCGGATCAATTGATTGTCGTAAAGGCGGAAGAAGAACAGGCCGACCAGCGGCAGGACGGCGACGGTTGCGAGCACCGCGAAGATCACGAGCCCGAGCGACGGCCGCCATTTGTCGGGGGCCGCACTCATGTCTCTTTCTCGCAGCGGCCGAGCTTGAAGCCGACGCCGTGGATGGTCTCGATCACGTTGTCGCAGGCGAGCGCCGCGAGCTTGGCGCGGATGTTGCGGATGTGGCTGTCGATGGTGCGGTCCGAGACCTGGATGTTGAGCTGGTAGGCCGCCCGCATCAGCTGCTCGCGATGGAACACCGAGGTCGGGCGGGTCAGGAACGCGCGCAAAATGCCGAACTCGATCGCGGTCAGCTTGAGCGGCGTGCCGGAAAAGGACGCCACGTGCTGCTCGGGATCGATCAGCAATCCGCCTTGCGACAGCGCGCCCGGCCCGGCCTTGGCCTCGCCGTTGCGCGGGCTGAGCCGACGCAGGATGACGTTGACCCGCGCCACCAGCTCGCGCGGGCTGAACGGCTTTGTGACGTAGTCGTCGCCGCCGATCTCGAGGCCGAGGATGCGGTCGATCTCCTCGTCGCGCGCCGACAGAAACAGGATCGGCACGTCGGAGCTCTTGCGGATCTCGCGGCAGACGTCGAGGCCGTCGAACTCCGGCATGCCGATGTCGAGGACGATCAGGTCGGGCCTGTCGGCGGCAAAGCGGACAAGCGCCTCCCTGCCGTCGCGGGCCTCGACCACGTCCATGCCGGCTTTCTTCAGGGCGACGCGGATGACTTCGCGGATATGGCCCTCGTCGTCGACGATGAGAATACGATGCGCCAAAGTAACTCTCCGCTCACCCGGCCGGCTGACTGCTGGCCTCGCCTCTCGCCTCGGCATCGAGCCTGTGCTGCAGTCGCCAGCTTCGAAAGCCCCAGGCCCGCCAGGCCAAGTCGCGACGTTGCTGTTCTACAAGGTCGCCGCGCCGCGACACAAGGTAGTAGCGCTTCGCTGAAAAATCTCTCACGCTGGTGTTCGTCAACAGTTCAACCGCCTTATCGATCGCGGGAAGTGACTGCGGTCCGAGCGAGAGGAGATAGGTGGTGTCTATCTGCACGCCGTTGCCTGTCCTCTCCTGGCTGTGCGCAACATTGTAGTCTGCAATGAGGGCGTCGAAGTTCACCAGCGAGCATATATACACCACCATCGTTAACGCGATGAGATTGGCGCTGATGAGCCACCGGTTGGACCGGTCGAGCGCAATTCGTGTGACGATCAGGACCAGCCCAAGAGCCACCAGCCCCATCCAGATGAAAGCCGCGATGCGCCAGTAGGTCAGCATGTAGATGTCCACATAGAGACCGAGGCGAAGGACAGAGGACGCGACCAGGAGCACGTTCTGCCCGACCCAGAGATAGACCAGCGGCCGGATCACGGTCGACTTCGCGGCCGGCGCGCCTGGCCGCATCGCGACCAGCACGAAGGCGGCGGCGAGCAGCGCGGTCGCGATCAGCGGATAGGCGCCGCGATGAGCATAGGCGGCATAGGTCATGTTAGCGGGCAAGGCCACATGACCCCAGAGATAGAGGCCATCGAGAATGGACTGCGCCGCGAACAGCAGGTTGAACAGGATCAGGGAGCGCAAGATCGTCGACGGGCCGAGGAATTCGGTCGGAATGATGGGTGCGAGCGGCTCCGGCTCGGCGACATCCACGGCGGTCGTGGTGACGACCTTCCTGCGCCGCCACCTCACATGGATGAACGGCCAGACCAGCGCCAGCATCATCGTCCAGAACAGCACGCGCGGAACGCTGACATAGTCGAGCATGACCTTCGGATTGAGCAGGGACACCCATTGCTCGATCACCGGATTGGCTGCGGCGAAAAGTGCGACGAAGACCGAGCCGAGCGCTGCCGGCAGCAGCCAGAGCGCGATGCCGCGAGTAAACGCCGACATGTTGAAGATCTGAAGCACTTCGAGGAAGAACCTGAAGGGGCCGAACAGGACGAAGTTGCGCAGTGCGCGCAGGCGGTCCGCGAGGCCGGTCGTCTCGGGATTGGTCGTGAGCAGCAGGGCCATGAGCAATGCGGTGACGAGGACCAGGAACGAAAGCGTGTTCAGCTCCTCGACGGCTGGCACGAGCCCTGCGATCAGAATAACGGCGCCGATAGTCGCGCGCCGCGAATCCAGGGTCGCGTGATTGAAGAGCCCGGAGACGCAGACGATTGCGATCGCGAACAGCGAGAGCGACAGCCCGATCGGCTCGCCATAGAACAGCCAGTCCGCAAGCGCGGTCAGCGCCAGCGTCAGGCCGACCTTGGCGGGAACCGAGGAATGCCTATTTGGATGGAGGTCTGCCGCGATCGTCGAAGCCAGGCTCGTCATGTCCAAAGCACCTTTCGTGATGGGTGGCGTCACGAAATCTGCACGGCGCTCGTGCAGAAGCCGGGATCATCGTCTGCATGGTTTCAGGAGTCTTTTGCAGATTTCGTGCAGGCGCGCTTTTGGTTCTCGCGTAGCACTGATCGCTTTGATAGGTGCGAAGCATCCGCCACTCCCGGACGTGATGCATCATGCAATTCCTCCGTCGCATCGGCCTCATCCTGCTTTGGCTTGCCGCACTTCTCGTTGCATTGGCCGCTGCGAACAAGAATGATCCCTATCTGGTCTCGCTGCGCGGCGTTGGAAACATCGCGCTTGTCGCCGCAAGCGTTGCGATCGTCATCGGGCTGCTGCGGAGAGGTAGGCAGAGCGTCTCCGCCAAGCTACTCGTCATGCTCTGGTGCCTGCCGCCGATGCTGATGGCGGCAGCGCATCTGAGCTTCGAGCTGCGCAAGCACGACGTTCTCAGCGCAGGCGTGATTGAGGCGCGGACCCTCGGGCCTCATTTCATGGTGGGCTATTCGTCATTCCCCGAGGTCGCGCGTCTCGCCGAGCAAGGCCTGATTGGCGGTGTCTACGTCACCCGGCACAACATCCGCGGCAGCTCGATCGATGCGCTGCGCGCCGAGATCGCGGCGCTCCAGGACATCAGGCGCACGGCCGGGCTGGCGCCTCTGATCGTCGCCGCGGATCAGGAGGGCGGCATCGTCGGGCATCTGGCGCCGCCGCTGACCAAGGTGCCGGCGCTGGCGACGCTCGCCGGGCTTGCTCCTGATGATCAGCAGGCCAAAGCGCGAGAGTTCGGCCGCATCCATGGCCGCGAGCTTGCCGGCCTCGGCGTCAACCTCAATCTCGCGCCAGTGCTTGATCTCAAACCGCCGAATCGACGTAATCGCCTCGATTTCCACACGCTGATCGGCCAGCGCGCGATCGCGACCGATCCGGTCGTCGTCAGCACGATCGCGAGTGCCTATGTGCGCGGGTTGGAAGAGTCTGGCGTCGGCGCGACGCTGAAGCATTTTCCGGGCATCGGGCGCGTGCGCACCGACACGCACCATTTCAGTGCCGACCTCAATACGCCGGTCAAGGAGTTGGAGGCGACCGATTGGCTGCCGTTCCGCGAGGTGCTGTCGCAGTCGCGCAGCGCGCTCATGGTCGGCCATGTCACGCTCACTGCCGTCGATCCCGATCGCGCGGCCTCGCATTCGAGGCGCGTCGTCGATGGCATCATCCGCAACAAGTGGAATTATCAGGGCGTGGTGATGACCGACGACCTCGTAATGGGCGCGATCTACCAGCACGATGTCTGCAAGGCCGTGGTCGAGGCCATCAACGCCGGTGTCGATCTCCTGCTGGTCGCATATGATGGTGCACAGTTCTACCGCATCTTTGGCTGCGCCCTCGACGGATCGCGTCAAGGCAAGCTCGATGCGGCGATGCTGCAAGCGAGCAGCGCCCGGCTGGAGAGGGACTTTTCGATCGAGCAGGCACGAGCGGCGTCAGTCGCCACCCGCGTCGTCAACAGGAATTAGCCCTTTGCGAATTGGCGGTAGTCCGGTTCGCGGTGAAACCAGAATTCGTAGCCCGTCACGCTCTTCTGCATGGCAACGTCGTGGATCGGCTGGTTGAGCGGGATGACGGGAACGTCGTGCATGCAGAGCGTGATGAAGTCCTTTACGGCCTTGTCGTACTCGGCCGCATCGCTTGTGAAGCGGGCCTTGTCGATCAACGCGTCCATCTGCTTGTTCTGATACGAGGAGGTGTTGAAGATCGAATTGCTGCCGTGGAAATTCCAGTAGAAATAGTACTCGGGATAATCCAGCCAGCCGCTGAAGCGGTTGAGCGCGAGCGGCAGCTCCTTCTTGTTCAGCGTGGTTCGCCAGTTGGCACCGGGGATCTTCTCGATCGACGCTTTGATGCCGATCTTGGCGAGGTTCTCCTGGATCAGGATGGCAGTCGGCTCGCCGACGGTGGCCGTGCCGGTGTCGAGCGACAGCGTCGTCTCCAGTCCGGACTCGAAGCCCGCCTCTTTCATCAGCGCCTTGGCTTTGTCGAGATCGGTGACGTAAGGAGAGGGCTGGGGCCAGACCGGCTTTGAGACCTCAACTGCTCCGCTATACATCGGAACGGCGCGCCCGAAGAACGCGCTGCTCTGGATCTGCTCGTAAGGCATCGCCCAGGCAATGGCTTGGCGAAGCTTCACATTGTCGAACGGCGGCTTGGCCGTGTTCAGGGCGACATACCAGAGCGCATTGGGAATCGGCACGCCCGAAACCTTGACCTTGCCCTCCTTGATGATCTGCTCGAAATCGCGCGGCGCAAATCCGCTCGAGATGTCTGCATCGCCCCGCTCGAGCATGGCGCGACGCGTTCCGGCCGAGGGGACGTCGCGCGCGATCACACGTTTCACTTTCGGCAATGGCCCGCTCTTCCAGTCGTCGAAGCGCGCCAACACGGTCTCGCTGCCGGGCTTCCAGCTTTCGATCCTGTAGGCGCCGCCACCGGCTTCGTTGGTCTTGAGCCAGGCCAGCGCCCAGGGATCTTCGGCCGTTGCGTTCTTTTTGGCGAGCTCGGAATTGATGATGAAGGGCACAACGACGGCCACGTTGAACAGCAGCATCTTGTCCTTGCGGACATAGTCGATGCGGAAGATGTGGTCGTCGACCACCACGAACTGCTCAGGCTTCTCCAGCGATCCCGCCGACATCTGGAAGGTCGGAAAGCCGCCGACCTTGACCGCGCGATCGAACGACCATTTGACGTCTTTGGCGGTGACCGGCGTGCCGTCGTGGAATTTGGCGTCCTTGCGAAGCTTGAAGGTGCAGGACATGCCGTCGGCGGCCACCTCCCAGCTCTCGGCGAGCTCGGGCGCGAGCTTCTCGCGGTCGTAGGACAGCGTGCCGTCGGGTAGTGTTTTCGATGCGTAGGAGAGCAGGCGGTCGTAGCAATTCCAGGACAGGCCGTTCACGGTCTGGTTGGAGCCGACGCCTTGCATGTCGAGAGAGTTCGGGCCGAGCTCCTGCACCACCAGCAGCGTCTCGCTGCGTGCCTGGCCCCAGGCGAAAGGCGGAAGCGCCGTCATCCCAGCCGCGCCCAGACCACCGAGGAGGACGTTGCGGCGGCTCAGATCAAACGACGATGGGCGCATGAATGCCTCCTTGAGAGCGATTTGCTAGTCAAAGAGGCAAAGCGCATGCCATCGGCTGCGCTTCATGACGTCGCATGTTGCGCGAGCGGCGCTGCTACGGCGTCACCGCGCCGCGCTCGACGCCGCGCGGGGCGGTCAGCTCTTTCCAGGTCGAATTGGCGACATGCACCGGAGAGAACGCCGGACGCTCGACATAGTGTCCGTCGCCCGCCTCGGCGCGCAAGTTCCCGTCCTTCCACACGATACGACCGCGCGAGAGCGTCGCCGCCGCGCCGCCGGTGCAGGCAAAGCCTTCGAACACATTGTAGTCGATCTTGCTCATCTGTCGCTTCGCGCTGATGGTCTTGCTCGCCTTCGGATCCCACACCACGAGATCGGCATCGGAGCCGACGGCGACAGCGCCCTTGCGCGGATAGATGTTGAGAATGCGAGCGATGTTCGTTGACGTCACTGCGACGAATTCCTCTTTCGTCAGCCGCCCCGTGGCGACGCCCGCTGTCCATAGCAGCGCCAGGCGATCTTCCAGGCCGCCTGTGCCATTCGGGATCTTCCTGAAGTCGCCGAGGCCGAACCGCTTCTGCTCGGTGGTAAAGGCACAATGGTCGGTCGCGACCACTTGCAGCGAGCCGGACTGCAGGCCGGCCCACAGGCTGTCCTGATGCGATTTGTCGCGGAACGGCGGTGACATCACGCGCTGCGCGGAATGATCCCAATTCTTGTTCTGATATTCACCCTCATCGAGCAGCAGATGCTGGATCAGCGGCTCGCCATAGACGCGCTTTCCCGCCGCCCGTGCCCGCGCAATCGCCTCATGCGCCTCGCGGCAACTGGTGTGCACGATATAAACAGGCGTGCCGGTCATATCGGCAATCATGATGGCGCGGTTGGTGGCCTCGCCCTCAACCTCCGGCGGCCGCGAATAGGCGTGCCCTTCCGGGCCCGTGACGCCGCGCGCGATCAGGGCTTCCTGCATCAGCGCGACGACATCGCCGTTCTCGGCGTGCACCACCGGCATCGCGCCGAGATGGGCGCAGCGCGCGAACGAGTTGTAGAGCTCGTCGTCGTTCACCATCAGCGCGCCCTTGTACGCCATGAAATGCTTGAAGGTGTTGATGCCGTAGGTTTTGACCACGGTCTCCATCTCGTCATAGATCTGCTTCGACCAGGACGTCACCGCCATGTGGAAGCCGTAGTCCGTCGCCGCCTTTTCGGATTTGTGCCGCCACTCCTGATAGGCCGCGAGCATCGATTGGCCGGGATCGGGCAGGCAGAAATCCACGACCATGGTGGTGCCGCCGGTCAGGGCCGCCTTGGTGCCCGATTCGAAATCGTCGGCAGTGACGGTGCCCATGAACGGCATTTCGAGATGGGTGTGGGGATCGATGCCACCGGGAATGACGTAGGCGCCGCCGGCGTCGAGGATCTCCGCTCCCGTCGGCGCCGTAATCGATGCACCGACCGCGACGATGGTATCGCCGTCGATCAGCACGTCCGCTCGGCGCGAATGATCATGATTGACGACGGTTCCGCCGCGGATGAGGAGGGACATGGGAACTCCGAAGGAGAGGGGAGAGGAAGGACCGCAGCGAAAGCTAAGCACGCCGGTCGCGATACAACAGGCGAAATTTTAGTCAGCTGCGCTCTTTTGGTCCCGACGACGCGCGCGCGATAAGTCCGTCGATCATCGCACGCACGAGGCCGGCGATCTCCTTGCGCAGCGCCGGCAGAGGCACGGCGACCAGCTTCTGCTCCAGTCCGAGCGCGACCATGCCGTGCACCGCCGAGAACAGGCTGCGCGCGGTGATGCCGAGTTCCGCCGGGCTGCGTTTGGGAAACAACGCGGCGAGCGGCCCATAGATGTGCCGGAACAGCTGCATCTGGTCCTCGATCGACCAGTCGGGGACAATCTTGTCGGCTTCCATGCGATGTTCGAACAGCGCGCGCCAGAGCTGGAGATTCCCCGCGGCGAAATCGCAATACGCGATCGCGATGCGAACCAGCGTCTCCTGCGGCGAGAGCTCACCGGCGCTTTCCGCGGCACTCAGCGCCGCATCGAGCCGCAGCAGCGTTCGGGAGCCGACGCGCAGGATCAGCTCGTCGACATCGGCGACGAGATTGTAGACCGCGCCGTTGGCGCAGCCGATCTCGCGGGCGAGATCGCGCGTCTTCAGGCCGGCCAATCCGCGGGCAGCGATCATCCGTTCTGCCGCCAGGATCAGGTCTTCCCGTAATTTCTCTCGACGTTCCAGCGCTTTAGACATTTGTTAACCATAATCGTGAGCGTTGCTCAAATTTCTCTTGAGCAGCGCTCAAGGTATGCTACAAAGCATCCGTGAGCAATGCTCATAACAGGGAGCAAGCAATGTTCAAGACCGTCGTCACACTTTTCCGCGGCAGCGTCGCGGCCGCCGGCGAGGAACTCGAAGACCGCACGGCCCTGCTGATCCTCGACCAGCAGATGCGCGACGCGGCCGCAGCCGTCGAGCGCAGCAAGCGGACGCTGGCGCTGGCGATCGCGCAGGACCAGCAGGAGGGCCGCAAGCTCGAGGCCACCGTCGCCCGCATCGCCGATCTCGAGACCCGCGCGGTTGCGGCGCTCGATGGCGGCCGCGAGGATCTCGCCAAGGAGGCCGCCGAAGCCATCGCAGGCCTCGAGGCCGACCGCGACGCGGCGCTGACGGCGCGGGCGCTGTTCGCGACAGAGATTGTCCGCCTGAAGCGGCACGTCGCGAACGCGCAGGCCCGCATCACCGAGCTCGATCGCGGCCGCCGGGTCGCCCGCGCCTCCGAGGCGGTGCGCTCGCTCCGCCGCAGCGGCATCGAGGCAGCTCGCCCCTACGAATCCACGCTGCCGGAGGCGGAGAACACCTTGCGACGCCTGCGCGATCGCCAGATCGAGGCCCAGGCCGCCGACGACGCGCTGGTCGAGCTCGATGCGGCCACCGGCCCGCTCGCCACCGCCGAGAAACTCGCCGAGCAGGGCTTTGGCCCCCGGCTCAAGACAACCGCGGACGACGTGCTGGCGCGGTTGAAGTCCAAGCGCACACCGACTGCCTGATCTCAAACCCACCCATCATCAGAACCAACAGGAGACGACCATGAACCAGAACGGCCAACCCCACAGCAGCGCCTGGGTGACCTTCACTTACGCGTCCTTCGCAGCCTCCGCTTTCCTCGTCGCGCTCGGCGTCTTCTTCCTGCCGATCGACCTCTGGATGAAGGGCTACCTGACCATGGGCATCGTGATGCTGATTCAGACCTGCGTCACTTTGACCAAGACCGTGCGTGATAACCACGAGAGCAGCCGCCTCGTGAACCGCATCGAAGACGCCAAGGCCGAACGCCTGCTGATGGAGGTCTCCAAGGCTGCCTGATCCAAGGCTGCCTGATCCAAGGCCGCTTGATTCAAGGCTGCCTGAACGGAGAACATGTCGAAGCAGAGCGGCGGATGCAGGTGCATCCGCCGCTTTCGCGCATTTCCGGTCATTTGCCACGGCCGCCGAAAGATATCCTTTACCCTGCAACCGGTGCGCGAAACGCCGATCATCGCTCCTTAATCGCCTTACGCGAGAAACCTTTCCGATCACGGGCAGGCGGACATGGCAGACGCAGGGAGCAAACGGAGCTGGCGACATCTGCGCGACGCCGCCGGACGGCTGCGCAGCCATGCGTCGTTTTGGCTCAAAGCCTTCGCCCAGCCGGCCATCGATCTTTCCTTGCGGACCCATCCCGGGCACGTGACCCGCATCGTTGAAAGTCCCGGGGTCTCGCTGCAGCAGGACGAGCTGGACCATCTGGTCGCACAGCTCCGCATGGTGGCGTCTCAAACGCTGCCGGCCGATGAGCTGACCTACGGCATCTTCTCCGGCGAGCGCGAGCGCCTCTCTCGCGCCATCGTCACCCTGATCTCCGAGGAAGGGAGCGGGCGGCCGATCGCGTTCAACGCGCTGTCGATGATGCAGGTCGAGCTCGACGGTGCGCCTGTCGACGTCACCCATCTCGGGCTCGTGATGGTCGATCCCGACGCGCGCGGGCAGGGGCTCTCCTGGGTGCTCTACGGCCTGACCACGCTGGTGCTGTTCCTGCGCGACGGAATGCGGCCGCGCTGGATCTCCAATGTGACCCAGGTGCCGTCAGTGGTCGGCATGGTCAGCGAGACCTTTTCCGACGTCTATCCGTCGCCGCGCCCCGAATCACGCCAGAGTTTTGCGCATCTGCAACTCGCCCGCGGCATCATGCGCCAGCATCGTGGCGTGTTCGGCGTTGGCCCCGACGCCGGCTTCGATGAGAGCCGTTTCGTCATCACGGATGCCTATACCGGTGGCTCCGACGCGCTGAAGAAGACCTTTGACGAGGCGCCAAAGCATCGAGACCCGCAATACGCGGAATTCTGTGCTCGAGAGCTGAACTACGAGCGCGGCGACGATGTCCTCCAGATCGGCCGCATCGATCTTGCCGCTGCGCGCGCCTATCTGTTCGAGCAGGTGCCGCATCGTTCGCTGCCCGGTCTGTTCGTGGCATCGCTCTTTCTCGGCCTGCAACGGCTGGTGCTGCCGGTCGTCCACTGGCTCGACGACAGCAAGAGTTTTGGCACGCTGCGGCCGCGGCAGGGGAATGGCCGATGACATCAGCTGTCATTGCTTCCGCGATCGTCAATGTCTGCGCCGTGATCGGACTCGGCGTCGCCATGCTCGCGCTTTACCGCCGCGATGCGCGCAGTCCTTTGACGGTACGGTTCGTAATCGCGCTCGGCATCGTCGCGCTGCTGTTTCTATTGCGAAGCGCTGCGTGGCTGACCGGAAGCAGCCTGCTCGACGATCTCTCGGTGATCCCGGCTGCCTTCATACCCTTCGGCGCGCTGATCGTGACCGAGGGCATGCTGCGGCGGCACGCGCCCCGCGCCATCAAGCTTGCCGTGATCATCGGCGCCGTCGTGCTCGGCCCCGGTGGCGCCGTTGGCCTCGGGCATTTCGATACGCCTTACGCCATTGCGCTGGCGCTGTTCCAACTCGGTGGCTTTGCCGCTTGTGCATTCCTGCTTGCGACGCGTGATCGGGCCTCGCTGATGGCCTCCGAAAATCGCGGCATCGACCGCATGACGATCGGCGCGATCATCGTGCTGCCCTTCATCATCACTGATTTTGCGGCCTTGATGCCTGATATGCCGGTCAGGCTCGGCGCACTCGGGGCGTTGCTTGTTGTGACCGCCGTCCTGATCGCCGGCAGCAGCGCTGAAGCACGCTGGCATGGCGTGCTACTGACCATTCTGCGGCTTGGAAGTTCGGTGTTGCTTGGTCTCGCTGCCGCCTTCGTCGCGCCCGATGCCGATGCGGTCCAGATCGTCCGCTTCTGCGCTGTGGCCGTCGCGGGCGTGCTGACCATCGGCCTGATGACCGATACGCTGCGGGCCTATCTCGAATCCCGCACGCCCGGCATGCTGAGCTCCGTCGCAGTGTCGTCAGCCACCACCCGCGAACAGTTGATTGCCGAGCTGCTCCGCCATCCGCTGTTCGAGAGCGCGCAGCGGCTTCGCGAGGCTGATCTTTCGGCCTACGATCCGCTTCTGCTTCGCAACAGGCTCTCGACGCATCGCGTGCTGCGAAGGTCAGACGCGCCTTGGGGACATCCGCCGGCCGATCCCGCCGTGGAACGGCTGGTGTCGCTGCTGGCTGCGGGAAACGCGACGCATCTCGTCGTGCTCTCGTCGGATCCCGTCGACATCCTCGTGCTCGCCGTTCCCGTGATCTCCGCCGATCCCGCCACCGAGACCGCGATTGCGCTGGTGCAGCGGATCCTGATCATGGCGGACGCAGGCGCGCCCGCCTGACCTCATATCGCGCCTGCGAAATGCAACCGAGCCATGACGGATCGCGCACGTCTGCGCCCTTGCGCGTGGCTACCAGCCAGCGCACTCTGCGCGGGCGGCGCCGAGAACGCCGCCAATATAAAGATTGCCCGAGGAAGCATCCATGGCGGTGACGCGGATCGACTGCGACATCCACCCGGCGGTTGGTGGCACGCGCACGACGCTGCTTCCTTATCTCAGCGATCACTGGAAAGAGCAGGTGGTGAGCCGTGCGATCGACGGCCTCGATCTCACCTCCTATCCGCCGAGCATGCCGCTTTCGGGCCGCGCGGACTGGCGGCCGGCCAATGGCAAGAAGCCGGGCTCTGATCTCGCGATGGTGCAGAAGGGCGCCTTCGATCAGTTGGGCGCGAGCCACGCGATCCTCAACGTGCTCTACGGCGCCCAGGCCGTGTTCGATGCCTACATGGCGGCTGATTTCTGCAAGGCGATCAACGACTGGATCGCCGCCGAATGGCTGTCGCGCGACCCGCGCCTGCGGGCCTCCATCGTGGTGCCGATGCAGGCGCCGGATCTGGCGATCGAGGAGATCGAGCGCCGCGCCGGCGACGTCAGGTTTGTGTCGATCCTGGTGCTGGCACAGGGGGAGACCTTGCTGGGCCGACGGCATTTCTGGCCGGTCTACCAGCTCGCGGAGAAATACAAGCTGCCGCTCGCGATCCACGCCGGCTCGCAATATCGGCAGGCGCCGAGCTCGGCCGGCTGGCCCTCGTACCGCTACGAATATTACTTCGTCGAGGCGCAGGCGTTTCAGGCGCAGATCCTGAGCCTGATCTATGAAGGCGTGTTCGGCAAATTTCCCGATCTCAAGGTCGTGCTGATGGAGTCGGGCGTGAGCTGGCTGCCGGCCTTCATGTGGCGGGCCAACAAGACCTGGCGCGGCGTCCGCGTCGAGGTGCCATGGGTCGAGCGCGAGCCCGCATCGATCATCCGCGATAATTTCCGCGTCACCATGCAGCCGTTCGATACGCCCGGCGACGCCAAAAGCGTTGAGGAGATCATCGACCAGATCGGCTCGGAAAAAATGTTCCTGTTCGCGTCCGACTATCCGCACTGGCAGTTCGACGGCGACGATCCGATCCCGCCGCATTTGCCAAAGAGCATCATCGACAAGATGTGCGTCGACAATCCGCTGGAGACGTTCCCGCGGTTGTCGCTCGCAAACTAATTTAGGAGGTTCGCATGAGTGAAGTCATCGACCGTCCGCTCCGCGACGACGAGAAGCCCGCCGCATCGAGGCTGCGGATCGTCGATTGCGACGTGCATCCGAGCCTGAGATCGACGGATGATCTCAACGAGTTCCTGCCGAAACGCTGGCAGCAGCACCTGAAGGAATATGGCAGCCATCTGCGCACGCCTTATCTCTTCACGACGCCGTACCCGCGCTCCTCGCCGTTGATCGCACGACGCGATGCCTGGCCGCCGACCGGCGGGCCGCCCGGCTCCGATCTCGCCTTCATGCAGAAGCAGTATCTCGATCCGCTCGATGTCGAGTTCGGCATTTTGCAGGTGCTCGATCTCTTCATCTTCTCGCAGCAGAACCTCGAATTCGGCGCCGCGATCCAGCGCGCCATCAATGATTGGCAACTGGCGTTCTGGTCGCATCGCGATCCGCGCCTGAAGGCCTCGATCTTGGTCGGTCAGGACGGCACGGAGCTCGCCATTGCCGAGATCGAGCGTTGCGCCAAGACAGGCGAATATATCCAGATCAACGTGTCGCCGCGCGCCAACGAGCCGCTCGGTCGCCGCCGTTACTGGCCGATCTACGAGCGTGCCCAGGCGCTCGATTTGCCACTCGGCATCCATGTCGGCGGCTATGGCGGCCACGCGCCGACCGGCGGCGGCTGGCCGTCTTATTATGTCGAGGAGCATCAGTCCAACGCGCATACGATCGCGGCGCAACTTGCGAGCCTTGTCATCGAAGGCGTGCCGGAGCGGTTCCCGAAATTGAAGATCGTTTTCATCGAGGGCGGCTTCGGCTGGATCCCATCGGCGGTGTGGCGGATGGACCAGCATTTCGAGCGCTTCCGCAGCGAGGTGCCGCATCTCAAGCGCAAGCCGTCGGAATATGTCCGCGAACATTTCTGGTTTACGACGCAGCCGATCGACGAACCTGACGAGGCGCGGCATTTGCGCTCGCTGATCGAATGGGTCGGCATCGACCGATTGCTGTTCTCGTCGGACTATCCGCACTGGGATTTCGACGATCCGCGCTTTGCCTTCAAGACGCCGCTCACCGAGGCCGAGCGGAAAAAGATCTTCAGCACCAATGCCCGCGCGGTCTACAAGTTCTGAGATCGGTATGGCCCGTCACATCGTCGCCCGTACCAGCGAGATCCGGCCCGGCGGCAACAAGGTCGTCGATGTCGCCGGCCGCGACATCGTCGTGTTCCATGTCAATGGCGAGTTCTTCGCGCTGTTGAACCGCTGCCCGCACGAAGGCGCGCCGCTGGAGAAGGCCGCCTGCGTGGCGCGGCTGACCTCGCCCGAACCCGGCGTCTATGAGCGCTCGCGCGTCGGCGAGATGCTGCGCTGCCCCTGGCACGGCTGGGAGTTCGATATGCGCAACGGGCAGTCCTGGTTCGATCCGACACGGGTCAAGATCAGGTCATACCCGGTTGCGGTGGAACGCGGCGACGAATTGCAGAAGGGGCCGTATGTCGCTGAGACATTTCCGGTACATGTCGAAGACTCCTATGTGATTGTCGAGGTCTGATCCGGGATTGCCGATTGAGATTCGAACGCAAGTGCGATATGGCTCTCGCGCTTTCAGTGGCGGAGACGAGCTTTGTCGAAACAATCCCTGCGTGAAGAGGCCGAGCGCCTGATCCGCGAATCGATGGAAAAGAAGACCATCGTCGTGAAGCAGGGCTCGACCCGCATCGAGGCCGTCTGTGGCAAGTGCGGCGCGCCAAACCGGGTCCAGGCGGAAAAAGGCCAGACCCGCGTCAAATTCGCCTGCAAGAATTGCGGGCACAAGCAAGAGACGCTGTAGCTTTCTAAACCTCTCCCCGCAAGAGCGGGGCGAGGGAGTGAGAGAGCGGGTGCACGCCTAACTTCCCTCCACAAATCTCTTAAACGCATCCGCGTAGTCCGGATGCCAGCGCGACAGCGGCGGGCGGTTCTCGACGATGTCGCCGGCGGCCCACAGCATGCGCTTCTCATCGAGCGCGCGCGGCACGTCGTTATCAGGGCAGAGGATGTAGAAATCGCCGGCCTCGAGCCGCGCCAGCATGAAATCCACGGTCTGCTCCGGCGTCCACGCGCTGGCCGGCTTCTCGGTTCGGCCTTTTGCCGTGAGCCCGGTGAACACGAAGCCGGGGATCAGCAGGTGGGCGGTGATGTGACAGTCTTTGGTGTTGCGCAGTTCGTGCTGCAGCGCTTCCGTAAACGCCTTCACGCCGGCCTTGGAGACATTGTAGGCGGGATCGCCGGGCGGGGTGGTGATGCCCTGCTTGGAGCCGGTGTTGATGATCAGGCCGGCCTTGCCGCGCGCAATCATGTTCGGCGCGAAAATGCGTGAGCCGTTGATGATGCCCCACATGTTGACGCCGATGATGCGCTGCCAATGGTCGGGTTCGCCAAACAGCGTGCTGCCCGGCTGGATACCCGCATTGTTCATCAGCAGGTCGGTGCCGCCGAAATGCGCGCCGACGGCACGTTCCAGTTCCGTCAAGCTGTCAATCCTGATGACGTCGACCGCGGACGTCATCACATTTGCGGCGCCTGCAATCGATGACAGTTTTGTTGCGGCCTCTGCCAGCCGGTCCTCGTCTACGTCAGCGATGCACACCTTCATCCCGGCGCGCGCAAACGCCATGGCCGCGGCGAGACCGATGCCGGATGCGCCCCCGGTGATCACGGCGACATTGCCCTTGGCGATGACAGGATGTGACATAACTCTTCCCCCGGACCTGCTCTCGATCGCCCTATAACATGCTACGCGTGCGACCTGCACAAGTCGGCATGGCAGGGCTTCGTTGCACGCTGACTTTACGCCTTTCCGGCGCCGCTGTATTCTTTTCGACTTAACGATCCCGCCCAGATCGAACCCAATCAATCATCTACCCAGGGAGTGCAGCCATGGCTGTGTCGCAGGCTATTCCGATCACGCGCCATCCGTTCGCCAACGGGTCCTACAAGCAGATGCTGATCGACGGGAAGTGGGTCGATGCCGCTTCCGGCAAGCGCTTCGAGACCCACAATCCCGCCACCGGCGAGCTGCTCGCAACCGTCGCGGAAGGCGACAAGGAAGACATCGATCGTGCGGTCGCCGCCGCCCGCCGCGCCTTCGAAGGGCCCTGGAGCAAGGTCAAGCCGTTCGAGCGGCAGAACCTGCTACTCAGGCTCGCAGATCTCGTCGAGAAGAATTTCGACGAATTGTCGCAGCTCGACACGATGGATATGGGTGCACCGCTCAGCCGCACCCGCGCCTATCGCCTGCGTGCCGTCGGCATGCTGCGTTATTACGCCGGCCAGACCACCGCGATCCACGGCGAGACCATCGAGAACTCGCTGCCCGGCGAGATCTTCTCCTATACGCTGAAGGAGCCGATCGGCGTCGTCGGCGCCATTATTCCCTGGAACGGCCCGCTCACGGCGACGATCTGGAAGATTGGACCTGCGATCGCGACCGGCTGCACCGTGGTGCTCAAGCCCGCCGAAGAGGCGCCGCTGACCTCGCTGCGCATCGCTGAGCTCGCAATGGAGGCCGGCATCCCGCCCGGTGTCATCAACGTCGTGCCCGGCTATGGCGAGACCGCGGGCGCTGCGCTCGCGTCGCATCCCGACGTCGACAAGGTCGCCTTCACCGGCTCGCACGTCACCGGCCAGTCGATCATTCGCGCCTCGGCCGGTAACCTCAAGCGCGTCTCGCTCGAGCTCGGCGGCAAGTCGCCGGATATCGTGTTCGCGGACGCGGATCTTGATGCCGCCGTTCCCGGCGCGGCGATGGCAGTGTTCGCGAACTCCGGCCAGATCTGCAGCGCCGGCACGCGTCTGTTCGTCGAGCAGTCGATCTACGAGGAGTTCGTCGGCCGCGTCGCCGAGTTTGGCAAGAAGCTGCAGGTCGGCAACGGCCTCGATCCCAACGTGCAGATCGGCCCGCTCGTGTCCGAAGAGCAACTCAAGCGCGTCACCGGCTATCTCGACATCGGCCAGAAGGAGGGCGCGCGTGCGCTCGCCGGTGGCGGCCGCGTCACCGAAGGCGCGCTGTCGAAGGGCTTCTTCGTTTCGCCGACCGTGTTTGCCGGTGTCCAGGACAACATGCGCATTGCACAGGAGGAGATTTTTGGTCCCGTCATCTCCGCGATCGCATTCAAGGACATGGACGAACTGGTCAAGCGTGCCAACAATACCACCTTCGGCCTCGGTTCCGGTCTGTGGACCCGCGATGTCAGCAAGGCACATGCGGTGGCGAAAAGCCTGCGCGCCGGCTCGGTGTGGGTGAATTGCTACCAGGCGATGGACCCGGCCGTGCCGTTCGGCGGCTACAAGATGAGCGGCTACGGCCGCGAGTCCGGCAAGCAGCATGTCGAGGAATATCTCAACGTCAAGTCCGTTTGGATCAAGACGGCCTAAGGTTTGTTCTCCCCCGCGTTCCGCGCGAGGGAATATCTGCTTTTCGTGGGGCGGCGCCTTTTTCCGGTGGCCGCCCCACGCTATATGATCCACGTCCTTCCATAGCCATTCGGGGCAGTCATGAAATTTCCGGCGTTGTTCAAACCGTTGCAAGTCGGTCCGTACAAGCTCGCCCATCGTGTTGCGATGGCGCCGCTGACGCGCATGCGCGCGGAGCGCGACAGCTTTTCGCCGCGGCCGCTCAACGCTGAATATTACGGCCAGCGCGCAACGAAGGGCGGCCTGATCATCGCCGAAGCCTCGCCCGTGCTGTCGCACGGCCGGGGCAATCCGGCGACGCCGGGCATCTATACGGACGCGCAGATCGCGGGCTGGCGCAAGGTGACGGATGCCGTGCACGCCAAGGGCGGCATCATCTTCCTTCAGCTCTGGCATGTCGGTCGCGTCTCGCATTCCTCCTTCCATGGCGGTGAGCTGCCGGTCTCGGCTTCGGCGATCGCGATCAAGGCCGAGGGCATGAGGGCGATGACCGCCGACGGAAAGATCGCCGATTACGAGACGCCGCGCGCTCTGGAGACTGACGAGGTCAAGGGCATCGTCGAGGCCTTCAGGCAAGGCGCCAAGAACGCACTTGCCGCCGGCTTCGACGGCGTCGAGATCCACGGCGCCAACGGCTACCTGCTCGAGCAGTTCCTGCAATCACGCAGCAACCACCGCACCGATCAATATGGTGGCTCGATCGAGAACCGTGCTCGGCTCTTGATGGAAGTCACGCAGGCGGCGATCGACGTGTGGGGTGCCAACCGCGTCGGCGTCCGGCTGTCGCCGCACGGCATCGCCAATGATTCCGCCGAGCCCGATCCGATGCCGCTCTACACCCATGTGGTGAAGGCGCTCGACAAGCTCGGCCTGGCCTATCTGCACTTCATCGAGCCGCGCTCCAGTGGCGCCGGCCGTGCCGACGTGCATTGGGAGAACGTGCCCTCCGCCATGGTGCTGTTCCGTCCGCACTACAGCGGCGTGCTGATGACGGCCGGCGGCTTCACCGGCGAAACGGCGAACGCGGCGATCGCCGATGGTCACGCCGACATCATCGCCTTCGGCCGCATCTTCATCTCCAACCCCGATCTGCCGCGGCGGCTCGAGCACGATTACCCGATCACGCCGTACAACCGCGCGACCTTCTATGGTGGCGAGGAGAAGGGGTACACGGATTATCCCGCCTATGACGAGCTGACGCCGGCCTAGTCGTTCTCGACAGTCATTCCGGGGCGCGACGAAGTCGCGAGCCCGGAATCCATCGAGCCGCATACGCGGAGGTGGGATGGATTCCGGGCTCGATGCTTCGCATCGCCCCGGAATGACGAGCTTCGCTGCGCTCGCAATGACCACGGGGAGAGACAATGGCCAAAGCCGCAGTCGCCGCAGGAACTGCCACCGGCCAATGCCTCTGCGGCAAGGTCACCTTCGAGATCGACGTTCCCGCGCGCTGGGCCTGGCACGATCATTCCGCCGCCAGTCGCCGCGCCCACGGCGCGGCTTACGCGACCTATGTCGGCAGCTGGAAGAAGCGTTTTCGCATCACCTCCGGCAAGACCGCGCTCGCTCGCTACGAGGACAAGACGACGAAGACCGCACGTAGCTTCTGCTCGCATTGCGGCACGCCGATCGCCTATGAGCGCCCGCGCGGGCCGCACATGGTCAACATCCCGCGCGCTCTCTTCAGGGAACGTACCGGCCGCCAGCCGCTCTATCACATCGCGATTGAGGAACTGCAGGAGTGGGCCTACACCGGCGAGCCCTTGGTGCCCCTGAAGGGTTTTCCGGGTGTGGTCTGGCAGCGCTCGAAAAAGAAGAAACGCGCGGGCGGTGAGGATCCGTTCGAATTGGGGCGCGAGGAGATGTAGCGCCGATCCCACGCAACGCAGCCATGACCGCGCTTCCTTGCGCGCCTCCCGTGACTTCGGCCATCATGCTCTCGTCCTTGCGGCGTCGTCCGCTCTCGGAGGAAACATGAAGAACAAGATCACTGGCCGTTCCGCCTTTCTCGCGCTGCTCAAGGACGAAGGCATCACGCATCTGTTCGGCAATCCCGGCACCACCGAGTTGCCGATCATGCATGCGCTGAAGGATCATCCTGACCTCACCTATGTGATGGCGATGCAGGAGAGCCTGGTGGTGGCGATCGCCGACGGCTACAGCCGCGCCTCCGGAAAGCTCGTCGCCTGCAACGTCCATGTCGCGCCCGGCCTCGGCAACGCGATGGGCTCGCTCTACAACGCCCAGTTCACGGGCACGCCGATGATTTTGACCGCGGGGCAGCAAGAGCAGGGCCACGGCCTGATGGAGCCGGTGCTCTATGGCCCCCTGGTGCGCATGGCCGAGCCGCTGGTGAAATGGGCGGTCGAGGTGACGCGGCTGGAGGATCTGCCGCGCATCGTGCGCCGCGCCGCCAAGGTCGCGATGACGCCGCCGACCGGACCGGTGTTCATCTCGCTGCCCGGCGATATCCTCAACAGCGAAGCCGGCATCGATCTCGGCCGATCCACCCGCATCGACGCGCGCACAAAGCCGTCGGACGAAGCGCTCAGGGCGTTCGCCGCGCGCCTGCTCAAGGCCGAGCGCCCTGTGATCGTCACGATGGACGAGGTAGTCAAGAGCGATGCGCTGAAGGAAGCCGCCGAACTCGCCGAGCTGCTCGGTGCGGCTGCTTATCAGTCCTCAACGCCTTATGGCGCGCACTTCCTTTCCGAAAGCTCAAGCTTCGTCGGAACGCTGGCGCGCGTGCAGAAGGTCGCGCGCGATACGCTCGCGCCTTACGATCTCCTGATCGCGCTCGGAGGCGATCCCCTGCGGATGTCGGTCTACAGCGAGGTTGATGCCTTGCCCGATGGTCTCGACATCGTCCAGATCGGTCTCGTCGATTGGGAGATCGCCAAGAATTACGGCGCTGAGATCGCGCTCAAGGCGGATGTGAAGGAGACGCTGCGCGCGCTGATCCCGGTGCTGAAGGAGATGGGCGGTGCGGCACTGGCGAGCCGCGCCAAGCAGCGCCTCGCCGAACTCGCACCGAAGAACTGGACCGCGCGCCGCGCCGCGCTGGTCGAGCAGATCGGCAAGAGCGCCGGCCGCACGCCGATCGATCCTGATTATCTGGTGCTGCAGATGGTCGAGGCGATGCCCGACCACGCGATCCTGGTGGACGAAGGCCTCACCTCTAGCCGCCAGATCACGAGCTTACGTTCGCACCGCGATCGCTATGGCTATCACGGCCTTGCCTCCGGCGGCATCGGCTGGGGCCTGCCGGCCTCGGTCGGCGCCAGCATCGCCAATCCGGATCGACCCGTGGTGTGTTTCTCCGGCGACGGCAGCGCAATGTATTCGATCCAGTCGCTGTGGACCGCGGCGCATCACAAGCTGCCGCTCAACGTCGTCATCGCCAACAATGGCGGCTACCGCATCATCAAGCAGCGCCTGCTCGCGTTTCATGGCGACGACAATTATGTCGGCATGGATTTCGCCGATCCGCCCGTGGATTTCGCCGGCGTCGCGAAGGCACTAGGTTGTGAAGCGATCAAGATCGACGATCCGCGCGAGCTGAAGGGGACGCTGGCGTCGGCGTTTGGCCGACCGGGGACGAAGCTGATCGAGGTGATGGTGGACGGCAAGGTGTAGCGGCGCGGCCGAACCTTCCACGTGCTCAGTGTCATCGCCCGGCTTGACCGGGCGATGCAGTATTCCAGAGGCTGCTATTGTCTATGGAGAAGCCGCGGCGTATTGGATGCCCCGGTCAAGCCGGGGCATGACAGCGAGGTGTGGCTTCTACCCTTTCCTCCCCACGCGATACCCGGCCGCAGGATGCGGCGCATCTAACCGGGCGCGGCCGTCGCCGAACAGCTTCTCCCGCAGCGTGCCCTTGGCGTATTCCGGCTTGTAGCGGCCACGCTTGGTCAGCTCCGGCACCAGCATGTCGGAGATGTCCTCGAAATCGCCGGGCGAGATCGCAAAGGCGACGTTGAGGCCATCGACGTCGGTCTTCTCGAACCAGTCCTCGATCTTGTCGGCGACGCTTTCGGGCGTGCCGACCACGACCGGGCCGGCACCGCCGATGCCGACATGCTCGATGACGTCGCGCACGGTCCAGACGCGATCGGGGTCGCCGCGGGTGACATTGTCGAGCGCGCTGCGGCCGGCGTCGTTCTGGACGTGACGGACCTGCTGGTCGAGTTCGTAGCCGGAGAAGTCGATGCCGGTCCATCCCGACATCAAGGCGAGCGCGCCTTCCGGATTGATGTGCGAGCGGTAGTCGGCATATTTCGCCGCCGCTTCGGCTTCGGTGTTGCCGAGGATGATCGTCATCATGTTGAACATCAGAATCTCCGCCGGGTTGCGGCCAAGCCTTGCGGCTTCCTCACGGATCGCGGAGACGCGCGGCGCGATGATCTTGGCCGATGGCCCCGACATGAACACGCATTCGGCGTGCTTGGCCGCGAACTGCCGGCCGCGCGGCGAGGTGCCGGCCTGATACAGCACGGGTGTGCGCTGGGGCGACGGCTCGCTCAAATGAATTGTGTTGTTGATGCGGTAGTTCGCGCTCTCATGATTGATGCGATGAACCTTGCTGGGGTCGGTGAAGATGCCGTGCTTGCGATCGCGCAGCACGGCGTCGTCCTCCCAGCTGCCCTCCCAGAGCTTGTAGACCACCTCCATATATTCGTCGGCGATGTCGTAGCGGTCGTCGTGCCCGGTCTGCTTGTCCTTGCCGGCGCCGCGCGCTGCGCTGTCGAGATAGCCGGTGACGACGTTCCAGCCGATCCGTCCCTCGGTGAGATGATCGAGCGTCGACATCCGCCGCGCAAAGGGGTAGGGCGGCTCGAACGACAAATTGCTGGTGACGCCGAAGCCGAGATTTTTCGTCACCGCCGCCATCGCCGAGAGCAGCAGCAGCGGCTCGTTCGAGGGCGTCTGTGCTGCATTGCGCAAGGCTGCGTCAGGGCTATTGCCATAGACGTCGTAGACGCCGAGCACGTCGGCCAGGAACAGCCCGTCGAAACGGCCGCGTTCCAGCGTTTTGGCCAGGTCGAGCCAGTAGGGCAGGCGGTTATATTCGGCGGTGCGGTCGCGCGGATGGGTCCACAACCCCGGGGACTGATGCGCGACGCAATTCATCGCAAATGCGTTAAGCCTGATCTGCTTGGCCATGCTGGTACCCCGGCGCCCTGTACTGAGCGCTCTTCAAATGATAGACGTGCGCCCCAACTTGGCGACGTTCTTGCATATAATTGGCCCTTAGCAAGGGCCAAAATGAAAAGGCTTGCGCTTGGCAAGGCTAAAATGGCGGCACGACTGCCTTGGCAAGCCAAGCTCAAGAGAACAAGAACGAAATCACAAGTCCCCGCCACTTTCGAGCGTCCGCGTAGTCCGCTACGCTGCCTCGTTCCATCAAGTTGAAGACGATACTGATGACCAGAGCCGACGCCATCGCCCGCACCCGGGACGACTTCAAATCCGGTGCGTTCCTCGCTGAACTCGACCGCCGCGTCGCCTTCAAGACCGAGAGCCAGAATCCGTCACGGGGCCCCGAGCTGCGCGCCTATCTGGAGCAGGAGATGGTGCCGGCCTTCGCGGCGCTCGATTTCACCAGTCGCATCGTCGAATCCCCAAGCGGCAAGTCGCCGTTCCTGTTTGCCGAGCATCACGAGAGTGCCTCGCTGCCGACCGTTCTGGTGTACGGCCACGGCGACGTCGTCGATGGCATGGAAGGCGAGTGGCGCGATGGCCGCGATCCCTGGCGCACGACGGTTGCAGGCACGCGCCTCTATGGCCGCGGCACCGCCGACAACAAGGGCCAGCACAGCATCAACATGGCGGCGCTCCGCGCCGTGCGCGAGGCCCGCGGCGGCAAGCTCGGCTTCAATGCAAAGTTCATCGTCGAGATGGGCGAGGAGATCGGCTCGCCTGATCTGGGCAAGGTCTGCGACCTCAACCGCGAGGCGCTGAAGGCGGATCTGTTCATGGCTTCTGACGGGCCGCGGCTGTCGGCGGATCGGCCAACGTTGTTCCTCGGCTGCCGCGGCGGCATCCGCATTCATCTCGACGTGGCCTTGCGCGACGGCGGCCATCATTCCGGCAATTGGGGCGGCGTGCTCGCCAACCCCGCGACCATTCTGGTCAACGCGATTTCGACGCTGGTCGACGGCCACGGCCGGCTTCAGCTCGACGCGCTGAAGCCGCCGCGGCTTACCAACCAGATCCGCAGCTATCTTGCCGATGTGCAGGTGGTGCCGACCGAGGACGAGCCAGCGCTTGCGGAGAATTGGGGCGAGGAGGGGTTGTCCGCGGCCGAGCGGCTTTATGCCTGGAACACGCTGGAAGTTCTGGCGATGTCGTCGGGCAATATCGGGAAGCCGGCAAATGCCATTCCCGGCCATGCCAACGCCGTGCTGCAACTGCGTTTCGTCGTCGGCACCAAGGTCGATGGCCTGATCGACGCTATCAGGGCGCATCTGGTCGCCAAAGGCTTTCCGATGGTCGAGGTGCGGGCGGCGCAGAGCTTTGCCGCCTCGCGCACCGATTTCGACAGCCCCTGGATCAAATGGGCGGCGGATTCCATCCAAAACACCACCGGCAAGGCACCGGCGGTGCTGCCGAACTTCGGCGGCTCACTGCCGAATGATGTGTTTTCGGAAGTTCTGGGCCTGCCGACGATCTGGGTCCCGCACTCCTATCCCGGCTGTTCCCAGCATGCGCCCAATGAGCACATCCTGCTGCCATTGACCGAAGAGGCCTTGACGGTGATGGCCGGGCTGTTCTGGGATCTCGGCGAATTACCCAGGCCGCTTGCCTGAGCCCACAAGCCTGAGCCGGCGTCCAGCCGAAAGTCACATTCTAATCCGGGCCGAGATGTGCTTGCATCCGGCCGCATCATCCTGAAAGGGGAGAAAAAGTGAAACATTTCCGTCACATCGGCATCGCGCTCGTCGCGACCTTTGCCGTCAGCCAGGCCGGCGCCGAGGAACTGACCGGCACGCTGAAAAACATCAAGGACACCGGCGCCATCACGCTCGGTTTCCGCGATTCCTCGATCCCGTTCTCCTATCTCGACGACAACCAGAAGCCCGTCGGGTTCGCGATGGACATCTGCTACAAGATCGTCGACGCCGTGAAGAAGGAGCTTAAGCTCGACAAGCTCGAGGTCAAGCTCAATCCGGTGACCTCGGCCACGCGTATTCCGCTGATGGCGAACGGCACCATCGACCTCGAATGTGGCTCGACCACCAACAATGCCGAGCGTCAGAAGCAGGTTGCTTTCACCAACACCCACTTCCTGACCGCCAGCCGCTACGTGTTCAAGAAGTCGAGCGGCATCAAGTCGATCGACGACCTCAAGGGCAAGGCGGTGGTTTCCACCGCCGGTACCACCAACATCAAGCAGCTGACTGAGGCCAATGTCGCAAAGAGCCTTGGCGCCAACATCATCCCGGCCAAGGACCATGCCGAAGCCTTCCTGATGGTCGAGACCGACCGCGCGGTCGCCTTCGTGATGGACGACATCCTGCTCGCGAGCCTCGTCGCCGGTTCGAAGTCGCCGGACGATTACGCCATCTCCAAGGATGCGTTCTCCAAGCCCGAGCCCTACGGCATTATGCTGCGCAAGGATGACGCGCCGTTCAAGAAGGTGGTCGATGCGGCCACCGCTGCGCTCTACACCTCGGGTGAAGGCCAGAAGATCTACGACAAATGGTTCACCGCGAAGATCCCGCCGAAGGGCCTGAACCTCAACTCGCCGATCTCGGCCGAGCTGAAGAACGAGTTCGCCAAACCTTCGGACTCGCCGAACCCGGACGACTATAAGTAAGATATAACCTCGATCTCCGGATCGGGATTGATGTCCGGCCACTCTTGACTCAGGAGTGGCCGGACATTTGCATAGGCGCCCAGAACTTCTTTCGGGCCATTTTATTTGGCGCGTTCGCGCGGGGGACACGTGAACTACCACTGGAACTGGGGAATTTTCTTCGAACCGAACCCGATGGGGACCGGCACCTATCTCGACATGCTGCTGTCGGGTCTGGTGCTGACCCTGAAGACGGCCGTGCTCGCCTGGATCATCGCGCTGATCGTCGGCTCGATCGTCGGCGTCATGCGGACGCTGCCTTCCAAGGCCGCCGGCTGGTTCGGCTTCTGCTGGGTCGAGTTCTTCCGCAACATGCCGCTCTTGGTGCAGCTGTTCCTGTGGTTCTTCGTGCTGCCCGAATTGCTGCCGAAGGCCGCCGGCTTGTGGCTGAAGCAATTGCCGAACGCGCCGTTCTGGACCGCGGCGATCGGTATCGGCTTCTTCATGTCGGCTCGCGTCGCGATCCAATTGCAGGCCGGCATCTCGTCGCTGCCGCGCGGACAGAAGATGGCCGCGACCGCGCTCGGGCTCACCACGATGCAGGGCTATCGCTACATCCTTCTGCCGATGGCGTTCCGCATCATCCTGCCGCCGCTGACCTCCGAGTTCCTCAACACCATCAAGAACACCGCGGTCGCCATCACCATCGGCCTGATCGAGCTGACCGGACAGGCGCGCTCGATGCAGGAATTCTCGTTCCAGGTGTTCGAGGCCTTCACGGCCGCGACCATCCTCTATCTCCTCGTCAACGCCGTCGTCGTGACCGCGATGCGCTTCCTCGAGCGCTGGGTTGCGATCCCCGGCTACATCACGGGGAAATAGCGCTATGTTCAGCAATTTCGATTTCGGAGTCATCATCCGCGCGCTGCCCTATCTGTTCTACGAGGGCATGACGTTCACGCTGATGCTGACCGGGCTTGCAGCCCTCGGCGGCCTCGTGTTCGGTACGGCAATCGCCTTGATGCGCCTCTCCGGCTACAAGACGCTCGGGCGCATCGCCGGCGTCTATGTCGACTTCATGCGCTCGCTGCCGCTGGTGCTGGTGATCTTCTGGTTCTACTTCCTGGTGCCTTATATCGGACAGTGGCTGACTGGCGCCTCGCGGCCCATCAGCGTCGGCGCGTTCGCGTCCTCGCTCATCACCTTCATCATGTTCGAGGCGGCGTACTTCTCCGAGATCATGCGCGCCGGCATCCAGTCGATCTCGCGGGGCCAGCCGGCAGCGGCCAACGCGCTCGGCCTGACCTACGCGCAGACGATGCGCTACGTGGTGCTGCCGCAGGCGTTCCGAAACATGCTGCCGGTGCTGATCACACAGACCATTGTGCTGTTCCAGGACACCTCGCTGGTCTACGTGCTGTCGATCACCGATTTCCTCGGTGCTGCCAGCAAGGTCGCGCAACGCGACGGCCGTCTGGTCGAGATGTATCTGTTTGCCGCAATCGTCTACTTCACCGTTTCCTGTATCGCGTCCTTCGGCGTCCGCCGCCTCCAGGCGCGCATCGCCATCATCCGCTAGAGCAAGTCGGTCATGATCGAAATCAGCCACGTCAATAAATGGTACAGCCCGACCTTCCAGGTGCTGACCGACTGCACCACCAGCGTCACCAAGGGCGAGGTCGTGGTGGTCTGCGGCCCCTCGGGCTCGGGCAAGTCGACCCTGATCAAATGCGTCAACGCGCTGGAGCCGTTCCAAAGCGGCGACATCTCGGTGGATGGCACCAAGGTCAACGATCCCAAGACCAATTTGCCGAAGCTGCGCTCGCGCGTCGGCATGGTGTTCCAGCACTTCGAGCTGTTTCCGCACCTGAAGATCATCGACAATCTCTGCCTCGCGCAGGAGAAGGTGCTCGGCCGCGCGCACGACAAATCGGTCACCAAGGGCATGCAGCTCTTGGAGCGCGTCGGCCTGAAGGAACAAGCGCAGAAATTCCCGGCGCAGCTCTCCGGCGGCCAGCAGCAGCGCGTTGCGATTGCGCGCGCGCTCGCGATGGATCCGATCGTGATGCTGTTCGACGAGCCGACCTCGGCGCTCGACCCGGAAATGGTCAGCGAGGTGCTCGACGTCATGGTCGATCTCGCCCGGGAGGGCATGACCATGATGGTCGTGACCCACGAAATGGGTTTTGCCAGAAAGGTTGCCAACCGCGTGATCTTCATGGATCGCGGCGAGATCGTCGAGGATGCCCCGAAGGACGACTTCTTTGGCAAGCCGAGAAGCGACCGCGCGCAGAAATTCCTGTCGAAGATTCTGTCGCATTAGTTCCGCCGTCGCCCGGGTTCGGCGCCTCGCGCCACCCGGTTTGACGAAACGAGGGTGTTCGGCGCCCCCATTTCGCGTATAACGGCGCCAAATCCCCCTTTCCCACCAGGAGACCAGCCTTGGATTCGACCGCCTATGTCAACGGCTCATTCGTCCCGCTCTCGGAGGCAAAAATCTCGGTCCTCGACCGCGGCTTCCTGTTCGCCGACGGCATCTACGAGGTCTCGGCCGTGCTCGGCGGCAAGCTGGTCGACAACGCCTCGCATCTGGCGCGGCTGGAGCGTTCGGTCGGTGAGATCAAACTAAAGCTTCCGGAGACGCTCGAGCGCATCACCGAGATCCAGAAGGAGCTGATTGCCCGCAACAAGATCGACAGCGGCCTCGTCTATCTCCAGGTTACGCGTGGTGCCGACAAGGGGCGCGACTTCGCGTTCCCCAAGGAGGACGTCAAGTCGAGCCTAGTGATGTTCACCTCCGAAAAGGACATCATCAACGCCGCCTCGGCCAAGACCGGCATCAACGTCATCACGGTGCCCGACATCCGCTGGGAGCGCCGCGACATCAAGAGCGTGGCGCTGCTGGCGCAGGTGCTGGCGAAGCAAGCTGCCGCCGAAGCCGGCGCGGGTGAAGCCTGGATGCTTGAAGACGGCTACGTCACCGAAGGCGGCTCGTCGTCAGCCTTCATCCTCACCAAGGACGACGTCATCGTCACCCGCAAGAACTCCAACGCGATCCTGCCAGGCTGCACGCGCAAGGCCGTGGTTGCGCTCGCCGAAGAGCGCCAGCTTCGCGTCGAGGAGAGATCGTTCACGGTCGCCGAAGCGCTTGCCGCGAAGGAGGCTTTCATCACCTCCGCGTCCCAGTTCGTGCAGCCGGTGATCGCAATCGACGGCAACATGATCGGCAACGGCAAGCCCGGCCCGATGGCAACGCGCCTACGCGAGATCTACGTGGAGTTCGCCAAGGCGACGGCGGTTTAGGCCGCACCTACCACTGTCATCGCCCGGCTTGACCGGGCGACCCAGTACTCCGAGACGGTTGTGTTTCTATCGATGGGCCGCGGCGTACTGGATGCCCCGGTCAAGCCGGGGCGTGACAGTTGTGGATGTAGGTACGACGCCGTGGCCTATGCCACCGACGCCTTCACCTTCACCGGATGCACGGCGCGGAATGCGATCGCCAGTCTGTTCCAGGCGTTGATCGCGCCGATCAGCGCGGTCAGGTTCACCGTCTCCGCATCGGAGAACTGGGTGCGAACCTGCTCATAGACATCGTCGGGCGCGTGCGTCTCGGCAATCAGCGTCACCGACTCGGTCCAGGCCAGCGCGGCGCGCTCGCGGTCGGTATAGAGCGGGGATTCGCGCCAGGCGTCGAGCAGGTAGATACGCTGCTCGGTCTCGCCCCGCTTGCGGGCGTCTTCGGTGTGCATGTTGATGCAGAAGGCGCAGCCGTTGATCTGCGAGGCCCGGATCTTGACCAGCTCGATCAGCGACTTCTCGAGTCCGGTGGACTGGATCTGCTCTTCCAGCGCCATCAGCGCCTTCATGGTGTCGGGGGCAGCCTGGTAGAAATTCATGCGGGGCTTCATGGTTGGTCTCCTTGCTTCAAGTTGAGGTTAGTGAGCGCCGCCGGCCGAGGCATGGCCGGCTTTCTTCAGAAAGAGGACGGCAATCAGGGCGACGATCAGCGCCATGCCGAGCAGATAGAAAGTGTCGCTGAAGGCGAGGATGTAGGCCTGCTTCTGCACGATATGTCCGATCGCGACATAGGCACGATGCGTGGCGTCGGCACGGTCGAGCACGCCGTGATTGATGAAATACTGCGTGAGCTGTTCCAGCCGCGTGCGAGTGGCCTGTTCGAACACCGAGACCGACTGCATCAGTACGTTGGAGTGATACTGCTCGCGCTTGGTCAGCACGGTCTGAAGCAGCGCGATGCCGACGGCGCCGCCGAGATTGCGCATCATGTTGAACAGGCCCGAGGCCGAGCCCGCATTCTCCGCTTCGATGCCTGCAGTGGCAACAGCCGACAGCGGCGCCATCACCAGCGCCTGGCCGATGGCACGGACGACATTGGGCCACAGCAGCTGGTCGGCGGCGTAGTCGCTGGTCATGAAGATGTTCATGAAGTTCGAGCCGGCAAACAGAATGAAGCCGATGCCGATGATGATCCGCGCGTCGAACTTCTGCATCAGGCGCGGCACCAGCGGGATCAGCATGAGCTGCGGCAATCCGGTCCAGGCCAGCACCGTGCCGATCTGCTCGGAATTGTAGCCTTGGATGCGCGACAGATATTGCGGCAGGATGAACACCGAGCCGTACAGCGCGACGCCGAGCAGGAAGTTGGCGAGCATGCCGAAGCCGAAATTGCGACGGACCAGCAGGCGCAGGTTCAACAGCGGCTTCTTCACCGTGAGCTCGATGATCAGGAACATTGTCAGCGCAACGACCGCGATCACGCTGAGCTTGACGATGAAGGGTGAGCCGAACCAGTCGTCCTTGTTGCCTTCTTCCAGAACGGTTTGAAGCGCCGACAAGCCAATCGCCATGGTAATGATGCCGGCCCAGTCGCCTTCCGCGAGCAGCGACAGCTTCATCGGCTTGGCGTCGAGCGCATACCAGAGCATGCCGACCATGATCGCGCCAGGCACGACGTTGACGTAGAAGATGTACTGCCAGCCGAAGTTCTCGGTGAGATAGCCGCCGATGGTCGGACCGATCGCCGGTGCGAACGTCGCAGACAACGCGAACAGCGCAAGGCCGACCGGCTGCTTGGCCCGCGGCAGCAGCGTGATGATGAGCGTGAATGCCATCGGGATCAAGACGCCGCCGGTAAAGCCCTGCACGGCGCGCAGCACGATCATCTGCGGCAAATCCTGCGCCAGCGCGCAGGCCGCCGACAGCAACAGGAACAGAACCGCGTTGGTGAGCAGATAGATCCGGATCGAGAACACCTGAGCGAGCCAGCCGGAGAGCGGGATCACGACGATCTCGGCGATCAGGTAGGAGGTCGAGATCCAGCCGCCATCGTCGATGCCGGCGCCGATCGCGCCCTGGATGTCGGCGAGCGAGGCGTTGACGATCTGGATGTTCAGCACCGCCATGAACGCGCCGAGCGTGGCGCCGATCACGGCAATCCAGGTCTTGGTGGATGTCTTGGTAGACATTGTCGGCGCTGCGGGCGCCGAAGCAGGCGCGGGGAGATTGGCGGCGGAATCGGCGTTGATGGTCGGTTGGAGCGTGCTCATGGAAGCCTCGTCTCATTACGGAGACAGGATGCGTTAGGCGGATCGTTTCGATAATCAGGGAAGTCCGGAAAGGATCATCCGGCAGGACTTGATAATCCTGCCGAGCCCTTCCGGCGTCAGCCGCCGTTCGCGCGCAACGAGTTGTCGGCAACGCGCTTGGCGGTCTCGTACTCAGCCACCACGGTCGCCTTGGTGTCGACCGTCGGCACCGCCGACATGCCGGGCCGCAGCAGGCCGGTGAGGCTGTGGTCATCGAGCACGATCTTCACAGGGACACGCTGCACGATCTTGGTGAAGTTGCCCGTAGCATTGTCGGGAGGCAGCAGCGCGAATTCAAGTCCGCTGGCCGGCGACAGGCTGTCGACATGGCCATGCAGCGTGCGATTGCGAAAACTGTCGACGATCAGCTCGACCGGCTGGCCTGCGCGCACATGGGTCAGCTGCGTCTCCTTGAAGTTCGCGACCACATAGACTGCATCGAGCGGAACCACCGCCATCAGTTGCGTGCCGGCCTGCACGTACTGTCCGACGCGCAAAGACCGGGCGCCGACCGTGCCGTCAACGGGCGCGGTGATCTCGGTATAGGACAGGTTCAGCTCCGCCTGATCCGCGACCGCGCGGGCGTGATCGAGCTGTGCGGTCGCCTGCGCGCGCTGCGTGGTCAGCACGTCGACCTTGCGCTGCGCGGCGACGAGGCCCGACTTGGCGTGCTGCAATTGCGCGTTGCTGGCGCGGAGTGCCGCATCGGTCTGCTGCGCGCGCTGGATCGTGCCGGAGCCCGACTTCATGAGGTCGTCATAGCGGGCGCGCTCTTCCTGCGCGAACTTCAAATTCGCATCAGCGGCCGTGACGTCAGCGGTGCTCTGTTCGATGATCGGTTGTTGCAGCTCGAGCTGGGCATCGAGATTGCGGACCGAAGCTTCGGCGGCGGCGACGTCGGCGTGGGCCTGGCCGAGCGCGGCCTTGAAGTCGCGGTCGTCGATCCTCGCCAGCACCTGCCCGGCCTTGACCCGCTCGTTGTCGCCGACCAGCACCTTCGCGATGTAGCCGGAAACTTTTGGCGCGATGATCGTGGAGTCCGCCTTCACATAGGCGTCATCGGTCGATTCCAGGTACCGGCCGGTCGTCAGGTAATCGTAGCCAAAGTCGCCGGCAACAGCGACGCCGAGGGCCAGCGCCAGCCCGAGGGCTGCCCGCTTGATCGCCTTCCGGGACGGTTTCAGGATAATTTTACCAGTTTTTTCAATAGTATAAGCGGCATTCGACATGACATCCTCCGGATTCCCTGGGCGTCCCGTTCCGAAGGGGCGCTGCTGTCTGCGCGGAAGATGCGCTGTCCCGGCGCCTGTGATAATCCGCCAAAAAGCAAATTGATTGTCCACCCACGCTGCATAATCCGAGGCGCTCATGGACCGGCTGACCAGTCTGACCGCTTTCGTCCGGGTCGTTGATACCGGCGGGTTCTCCGCCGCAGCGCGCAAGCTCAACATGTCCACGACCATGGTGAGCAATCACATCCAGGCGCTGGAGGAGCGGCTCGGTGCGCGGCTGCTCAATCGCACCACGCGCAAGGTCAGCGTCACCGAGATCGGCAAGGCCTATTATGACCGCTGTACCCAGATCCTCGCTGACATCGAGCAGGCCGACGACATCGCAGGTGCCTTACAGTCAGTGCCGCGGGGCACGCTGCGGATTCACAGCGCCACCCACATGGTGCCGTTCGTCGCAGGCGTCGTGGTCAAAATGCTGTCGACCTATCCGGAGGTGAAGGTCGATCTGCGCATGGGCGAAGCCGATGTCGACTTGATCGAGGAGGGCTATGACGTTGCGCTGCGCATGACACCGCCGCCGGATTCCAGCCTGATCGTCCGCAGCCTCGCCACCTGGCGCCACGTGCTGTGCTGTTCGCATGATTATCTCGAAAAGCATGGTCGCGTGCTGCAGCTCGCCGAGCTCACCGCGCACAATTGCGGCCGCCACCTCAACTATCCCTTTGGCGACGAATGGCGCTTCTTCGATCGCAAAGGCTCGCCCGCCTCGGTGCGCGTTTCAGGCAGCCTCGTCACCAATAGCGGAGAGGCGCTGCGACGGATGGTGTTGGGAGGTGCCGGCATCGGCCTGCTCGCCGGATTTCTGGTGAGCGACGATCTCGATGCCGGGCGGCTGGTGCGCCTGCTGCCGGAATACCGGCCGGTGGAGATGTCGTTGAACGCAGTCTATCCGCACCGCCACCATCTGTCGGCGAAGGTCAGGACTTTCATCGACATGCTGGTGCTCCACAGCGCCGAGCAGCAGAAGCTGATTAATCCTTATTCGTGAGGCCCAGCCGACGGAACCGTCAGCGCGGCGGCGGTATCCGCCCAAACACGTCATCAAGAGCGATGCCAATCGCGAGCAGCCGTTCGTCGCTGCCCGCCGGGCCGTCGAGCTCGAGCCCGATCGGTAACTTGCTGGTCTCGCCCAGCGCGATCGGAATCTGGATGCCGGGAATGCCCGCATTGCTGCCGGGATCGGTGTTCTGGATGAACAGCCCGAAATTTTCGAGACTGCTGGAGTCCGGATTGGACGCGATCGCGACCCGTGGCGTGGTCGGGAAGACGATGGCGTCGAGACGGCTGCTTGCAAACATCTCTGCGTACAGCGCCTGAAGCGCGGGCCGCGCGACATTGATGGCGTGATCGTAAAGCGGCTTTGCATCGACAAAGCTACCGTCGGGCGCCGGCAATTTGCGCGGCAGCACCAGTCCTTCATAGGTACCCTTGACATCCGCGCTCGTGATTTGCGCGACCATCGCCTCGACGGTGACGCCTGTGCCCGTGCGCTTGAGATAGGCGACCATGTCGTCATAGGCCTCATACAACGCGACCGGAAATCCGACCTGGCCGTTGAGCTGTGCCAGTTCCGGCATCTCCATATCGATCACGGTGACGCCTTGCGCCTTCAATCTGACGAGTGCTGCATCGAACGCAGCTTGCGTGTCTGCATCGAGATTCGCCAGCATGCTCTTCACGAGGCCGAGACGGACCTGTCTCAGATCAGCCGCTCCGACCGCATCGCCGTCGGTAATGACGCGATCGAGCAGCGCGACATCAGCCATCGTCGCCGCCATCGGGCCTGCGGTGTCGCGGGTATGCGAGATCGGCGCGATGCCGGCCTGCAGATAGCGGCCGACGGTCGGCCGCAGCGAGGCGCACCCGTTCAGCGCGCCGGGCACGCGCACCGATCCGCCGGTGTCGGTGCCGAGCCCGCCCGCCACGATCCGCGCGCCGATCGCGGCGCCCGTGCCTGAGGACGAGCCGCCGGCAATCAGTGCGTGATTGTAGGCGTTGCGTACGCCGTATTCGGTGCCGGTCTTGAACGCGGTGTTGTAGCCGGAGATGCCGAACGCAAGCTCGTGCATGTTGGTCTTGCCGATGATGACGGCGCCCGCGGCCCGCAGTTTTGCCACCACAGGTGCATCAGTGCTCGGAATGAAGGTCTTCAACCCCGGCGTTCCAGCCGTGCAGGGCAGCCCCGCGACCTCGATATTGTCCTTGATGACGATGGGAACGCCGCCGAGCGGTTTGCTGCCTGCGCCTGTGCCCTGCGTATCGAACGCGACGGCGGCCTTCAGCGCGCCTTCCTCGTCCAGGGTGACGAAGGCGTTGAGGTCAGCTTTGGCCTTGGCCCGGGCAAGCGCTTCGGAGGTGAGCGCGTGGCTTGTGATTTTTCCGGCTGCGAGCTCGGCTGCGGCCTGGGTCAAGGTCAACTGATCGAAATCCATGATACGCCACCCGATTGCAGGGCTCCATGAGGGAGCCTCTTCAATCCGCAAGGCTGAAGCCTTGGCGGCGTCGCGTCAACCGGTGGCGCGCATCTTTGCCGGCGAAGATGCGGCGAGACCCGCGAGCAGCTGCTCGACCTCGGGCTTCACCTTCGCGATTGCCGCATCCTTTACCGGTCCGTAGCCACGGATGTCCATCGGCGCCCTGGCGATGGAGAGGAGATCGGGCAGATGCGCTGCGTCGAGCTTGCCCAGCATTTGCGCGATGATGCCCTCGTACCAGGCAATCAGCTCTCGCTCGGCGCGGCGCTCCGCGGTGTAGCCGAACGGATCGAACCGCGTTCCGCGCAGCACCTTCAGCCGTGCCAGCGCTGCGAGTGGCGTCTGGATCCACTGGCCAAAGGCGCGCTTGCGTGGACGGCCACGGGCGTCTTGGCCGGACGGCAGGAACGGCGGTGCGAGATGATACTGGACGCTGAACCCGTCCTCGAATTCGCGCTTCAATTCGTCGAGGAAGCCGCCCTGCATGTGCAGGCGTGCCACCTCGTATTCGTCTTTGTAGGCCATCAGCTTGAACAGGGAGCGGGCAACGGACTCGGTGAGCGCTTCGCTGTTAAGGGCGGCCTCAGCATCCCGGACTTTTGCCACGAGCGCCCGGTAGCGCGCCGCGTAGGCTTCGTCCTGGTAGGCGGTGAGAAAATCCGCGCGCCGGGCGATGATCTGATCAAGCGTCTCGGCTTTCGGCGCCTCGTCGACCTTCGGCACAAAGTCGGGATCCGCGGCGACAATCCGGCCCCATGCAAAGGCCTGCTTGTTGCGCTCGACTGCAACACCGTTCAGCTCGATCGCGCGCAGCAGGGCCGATAGCGAGACCGGCACCAAGCCACGCTGCCAGGCAAAGCCGAGCATGATGATGTTGGCATAGACGCCGTCGCCGAGCAGCCGTTCGGCCAGCGCGTTCGCATCGAGCGTGTCGAGATTGTCGTTGCCGACGACCTGCCGGATCGCACGCAGGCGCGCGGGGGAGGCGAGATCGGCGTCGCGAAAGCGAACGACGTCGCCGGTCGGCATCTCCGCGGTGTTCACAGCGGCGCGTGTACCCCGGCGATAGGTGCCGGATGCTTTCGGCGAGGAACTGACGACGAGGTCGCATCCGATCAGTGCATCGGCCGCGCCCTGGTCGATGCGGACCTGGTGCAGCGCCTCGGGTGAAGCGGCAAGCCGGACGAAGCTCAGCACGGGTCCGAATTTCTGTGCAAAGCCGGTAAAGTCCAGCACCGAGACGCCGCGTCGTTCCAGATGCGCCGCCATGCCGATCAGCGCGCCGACGGTGATCACACCCGTGCCGCCGACGCCGGTCACCAGCAAATCATAGGGACGATCGAGTGTTGGAGGGGGCGGGAGAGAAAGCGTTGCGGCGCGGCCGATCGCGTCGATCTGGCTCGCGCTCTTCTTGCGGCGCGTCCCACCTTCGACCGTGACAAAGCTCGGGCAGAAGCCGTTGAGGCAGGAAAAGTCCTTGTTGCAAGCGGACAGATTGATCTGGCGCTTGCGGCCGAACGGCGTCTCTTTCGGCTCGACGCTGAGGCAATTGGATTCGACCGAGCAATCGCCGCAGCCTTCGCAAACGAGGTCGTTGATGTAGGCAAAGCGTTTTGGGTCGGCCATCTGCCCGCGCTTGCGCCGGCGCCGCTTCTCGGTGGCGCAAGTCTGCTGGTAGATCAGCACGGAGACGCCGGAGACATCGCGCAGCTCACGCTGCACGGCGTCCATATCCTCGCGCGGATGGATGGTCACGCCACCGGGCAGGTCCGCAGGAGAAAACTGGGTGTGATCATCCGACACCAGCGCGATGCGCGTCACGCCCTCGGCGCGGACGCTGTGGGCGATCGCATGCACGCTGACGGGGCCGTCGACCGGCTGGCCGCCGGTCATGGCGACGGCGTCGTTGAACAGGATCTTGTAGGTGATGTTGGCCTTGGCGGCGATCGCCTGCCGGATCGCCATCGAGCCGGAGTGATAATAGGTGCCTTCGCCGAGATTCTGGAACACGTGTTTGTGGCCGGTAAATCGTGACGATGCGGCCCAGTTCACGCCCTCACCGCCCATCTGGATCAGCGAGGAGGTCTCGCGGTCCATCCAGCTCGCCATGAAATGGCAGCCGATGCCGGCCAGCGCCTTCGATCCTTCCGGCACCTTCGTCGAGGTGTTGTGCGGGCAGCCCGAGCAGAAATAGGGCGTGCGAGTTGCGCCCGCGACGTTGATGGTCCGTTCGGCCTCCGGCAACAGGGCAGCGGCGCGCGCGGCGAGATTGAGGCCCGGAAACATCGGATCGAGCCGCTTCGCCAGCACAGAGGCCAGCGCGCGCGGTGACAATTCGCCGATCCACGAGATCAAGCGTGCCCCTCGCTCATCGTGTTTGCCAACCATCCGCTCGGGCTTGCTGCCTGGATAGTCGTAAAAATATTCCTTGAACTGGCTCTCGATGATGCCGCGTTTTTCCTCGACCACGAGGATCTCGCGCTTGCCCTTCACGAAGTCCATGGCGTCATGCAGCGCCAGCGGCCAGACCATGCCGACCTTGTAAATATCGATGCCGATGCTGCGGCAGGCGGCCTCATCGAGGCCCATCAGCCGCAGCGCTTCCATCAGATCGAGATGCGCCTTGCCGGTCGTGACGATGCCATAGGTGGCATTGGGGATGTCGTAGATGTGGCGATCGATCGGATTGGCTTTCGCGAAGGCGTAGACGGCGTGCTTCTTCGCCTCCAGCCGTTCCTCGATCTGCGGTCCCGGCAGATCGGGCCAGCGATAGTGTAGCCCACCCGGCGGCGGCATGAAGTCGGGTTTGCGGAAGATGCGCGGGGGGCGCAGGGCGACGGATGCGCTCGATTCGACGATCTCGGATATCGCCTTGAAGCCGATCCACATGCCGGAGAAGCGGCTCAGCGCGTAGCCATATTCGCCGAACGCCAGATATTCGTCGACACTTGCCGGATGCAGCGTCGGCATGAACCAGCTCATGAACGCGACGTCAGACTGGTGCGGCATCGACGAGGACACGCAGCCATGGTCGTCGCCAGCGACCACCAGCACGCCGCCATGCGGCGAGGAGCCGTAGGCGTTGCCGTGCTTGAGAGCATCGCCGGAGCGATCGACGCCAGGGCCCTTGCCGTACCACAGCCCGAACACGCCATCGACCTCGCGCTCGGCTTGCGTCTCGACCTGTTGCGAGCCGAGCACCGCGGTGGCCGCGAGGTCTTCATTGACGGCGGGGAGGAATTCGATGCGGTCTTTCTTGAGCCGCTCCTGGATGCGCCAAAGCTCCAGGTCGACACCGCCGAGCGGCGAGCCGCGATAGCCGGAGATGAAGCCGGCGGTGTTGAGCCCCGCGGCTCGGTCGCGCCTGATCTGGTCGAGCGCGATGCGGACGATCGCTTGCGTGCCCGTGAGGAAGACGCGGCCCTCCTCGCGCGCGTAGCGGTCGGAGAGTTCGTAAGCGTCGAGTGACGAAATGGCGTCCATGCGGACCTCGCGCGGCATCCTGCCGATAAGAGAGGTTAAGCCGGGGCCTATGGTAGGTCTTACCTATTTATCCCGTTGTGATGCGCATCACGGTAATATTTTACAAAAATCGATGAATTTTGGTAGAAGTCATCGATTTGAGGGCTCTTGATGACTGAAGACCAGGACGCGCGGATTCTCGCTTATCTCCAGAAGGACGGCCGCGCCACCAACCAGCAGCTTGCTGACGAGGTCGGCATGTCGACCTCGGCCTGCTGGCGCCGGGTGCGTACGCTGGAAGAAAGTGGCGTCATTCGCGGTTATGCGGCACTGGTCGCGCGCGAGCAGGCGGGTTTTGCCATGTCGGCCATCCTCCACGTCTCGCTCGAGCGGCACGACGCCAAATTCGTCGACGAATTCGTATCGCGGGTCACGAAGCGTCGCGAGGTGCTGGAGTGTTTTGCGACCACCGGCGACGCGGACTATCACTTGCGGGTCGTTGTGCAAGACATGGTCGCCTACAACCGCTTCCTCGACGAATTCATGTTCCGCATCCCCGGCATCCGCTACGTCCGCAGCAACGTGGTGTTGAAGGAGATCAAGACGAGCGTGGCGCTGCCGTTTTGAGCCACGGGAGGTGCCGTTGCGTCACGATTTCTGTGCTTTCGATCCGGGCCTCAGCAGAAGCATGAAGGCCACAGCGTGCCCGACGAGCAGCAAAGGCACGTAAAGGGCCGGGATATAAATGCCGGCGCCGAACAGGCCGGGATTCTGAATCTTCGTCGCGCCCACGTAATACGCATTCAGAAGATCGAGCGTTCCCCAGATGTTGAAGATCCAGACGATCGGAATGGCGATCGGCGATTCCCAGGAGAGCGCTGCCATCGAGATGAGCGCGAGAGTGGCGGCGATCAGATCTCCCCATCCGACTTGGCTGGCGAAGTCCGGGTTCAACTCGGGGGAGACGAACCCGGCAACCATGAAGTTCATGCCAAGGAAACGGAACGCATGGAAGGCTGCAAGAAGTCTCAAGGCGTCATGGCGCGGCATTGCACGGACAAAGGGCCAAATATAGACGGAGGCCACCACCGCACTTGTCAGCAAGGCGCCTGCGACACTGAGGACGAACGGAAGATTGAATCCCTGTGGCACGTTCGGATGTCCTTGCAATGGTTCGCCGGGTGGGATCGGGGAAGACTGTGGCCGCTCAGGGTTTCGCCATGAGCAGGCGGAGCGGCATGAGCGGGCCGACGGCGATATATTCGTGGTCGATGAGGTCCTGCCTCGCGAGCGGAAGCGCATCCATGGTGGCATGAGCCTCGGCGACATCCTTTGAATCCAGCAAGAAGACGGCGCCTCGCCCATCGGACCGCGAATACCATTCACGAACCTTGCCGGTGAGATAGAGCTGAACGGTCTGCCTGATTTCATCAGGCATGATGGCCATGATTTGCTCGCGTGTGACGCCCGCCTTGGCGGTCAGGATGACCATGACCCCGGTGGTTACGGCCGAGGGCGCTTGTGTTTGGGCTTGGACGGCGGATGGCTCGGTCATGGCGGTAACACCTGTCAATGTGAGGGCGAGTATCAGAATGGCGCTGCGGATTGCCTTCATCGGTTTCGCTTCTCCGGTGCGTCTCATTTGCAATCCGGATTTAGGGCGTCTAGCCGTGAGCGACTATCCACGATAATATTGACGGGCTATGAAGCAGAACTTCACAGTCAGGCAGGGCGCGCTCGACGGCGTCGAGGCGTTCCTCAGCGTCGCCCAGCACCGCAGCTTTCGTCGGGCGGCTGCCGAACTCGCCGTGACGCCGTCGGCGATTAGTCAGGCCGTGCGGGCGCTCGAGGCGCGCGTCGGCGCTGCGCTCTTCATCCGCACGACCCGTAGTGTTGGCCTGACGGAGGCAGGCGAACGATTTTTCGAGCGCGCCAGGCCGGCCTTCGAGGAACTCGTTGCTGCAAGCGGAGCAGCGCGTGAGCTCGGCCAGCGGCCGGCGGGGCTGCTGCGTCTCACCGTGCCGCGCTCGGTCGTGCCGATCCTGCTCGAGCCGCTCATCGCCTCGTTCTGCGAGGCCTATCCCGAAATCGAGGTCGAACTCGCCGCTAGTGAAGAGATGGTCGACCTCGCGGCCGGAGGCTTCGATGCCGGCATCAGGATGGGCCAGTTCATCGCCCCCGACATGATTGCGGTGCGGCTGACCAAGCCGCTCCCGCTCATTGTCGTCGGCAGCCCCGCCTACCTCGCCCGTGCCGGCCAACCCGCGCGTCCGGACGATCTGCGCACGCATGCTTGCCTGAGATTGCGACGGTCAAACGGAGCGCTCGCACCTTGGTCGCTCATCGACAATGGCCGCCCTGTCGAGATCGCAGTGTCGGGACCGTTCATCGCCCACGATTTTCCCACGATGCTCGGTGCCGCGATCGAGGGCGTGGGTCTTGCGCAAGTGCCTGCACCACTGGCCACCGGCGCCATCGCGGCAGGAAAACTCGCTAGTGTGCTGGAGCCATTCGCGCCGATGACACCCGGCGTGTTCCTGTACTATCCGGGCCATCGGCAAATCATGCCGAAGCTGCGCGCCTTCATCGATCATGTGAAGATCCGGTCGGTCGGCTCAAGCTGATCTACTGCCCCTCCCGCACGAACCTGTTGCGCAACGTCCCCACGCCGGTGATCTCGATCTCCACGACGTCGCCATGCTTGATGTCGGGCGAGGCGCCGTCCGTGCCCATCCAGATCACGTCACCGGGCCAGAGCGTAAAATACTTCGTCAGCTCGACCAGGAACGGCACCACGCCAAAGATCATGTCGCCGGTCGCGAAGCGGTTGGTCTCCTTGCCGTTGACCCGGACGATCGTCTCCATCCTGGCGAGATCGGCCTCGGTCTCGATCCACGGTCCCATCGGCTTGAACGTATCGGCGTTCTTCGAGCGCCACAGGCTGCGATCGGCCTTCTGCCAGCTGCGTTCGCTGACATCGTTGCCGATGGTGTAGCCGAACACGCAATCCAGCGCGTTCGCTTCGGTCAGATGCTTCACCTTCTTGCCGATGACGACGGCAAGCTCGCCCTCGTAATGGATCTTCTCGGTCGCGAAGGACGGGATCACGACATCCTCACCATGCGCGATCAGCGCGTTCTGCGCGCGATAGCCGATCTCGGGTCGATCAGGCACGGCCGGCACGGTGCCGGCCTTGTCGGCGGCTTCCTTCAGATGCTTGAGGTAATTCAGGCCGACGCAATAGAAGGTGCGCGGAATCAACGGCAGCTCGATCTTGACCTGCGAAAGTGGATGCCTGTGCGAGGTGCGCTGCCATTGGCCGAAGGGATCGCCATCGACCGCGATCACCTGGTCGCCTTCGATGATCCCCCAGGAGGTTTTGCCGGAGGCGGTAAATTTCAGCCAGCGCATGTCGTGTCCCCGTTGTTATTCCGCGGCATCGCGCGGCTGCACTTTCCAGTCGCCGGCGGCCGGCCGCTTTAAGCCCAGATTTTCGCGCAGCGTCTTGCCGCGATACTCCCTTTGGAACAGACCGCGCCGCTGCAATTCCGGCACGACATGTTGCACGAAGTCTGCGTAGGAGCCGGGCACGTAAGTGGCTGCGATGACAAAGCCGTCGCAGCCGCGCTCGACGAACATTTCCTCCAGCTTGTCCGCGATCTCCTTGGGGCCGCCGACCATGGCGTCATGCACGTGGCCGCGGCCGGAGAAGGTGACGAAGTCGCGCGCAGTCGGATTGCTCTTGCCGGATGTCTTCAGCACGCCGTCGCGAATGCCCAAGATACCCTGCATGCTTTTGAGTTCCTCCGTCGTCAGCGGCTCGTCGAGACCCTTGGAGGCGAAATCGTAATTGAGCGCCTCGGCGAGGAGTGACAGCGCGTCGATCTCCAGCGGCAGCTTGTTGATCAGCGCCATCTTGTCCTCGGCTTCCGCCTTGGTCGCGGCACAGACCGGCGTCGTCAGATTGCAGAGGAACATCTGTTCCGGATCGCGGCCGGCCTTCGCGGCCTCGTTGCGCACGGACGCATAGCCGTCCTTGGCGCCTTGAAGATTGCGCGCGGCGGTGAAGATCACTTCGCCCCAGCGACCGGCAAAGCGCTGGCCGCGGCCGGACGCGCCGGCCTGGATGATGACAGGATGCCCCTGATCCGAGCGCGGCACCGTGAACGGCCCGCGCGACTTGAACGACGGCCCCTTGTGATCGAGCCGCTTCACCTTGGCCGGATCGGCAAAGCGGCCGCTTTTTTTGTCCATGATGAGCGCGCCGTCCTCCCAGGTATCCCAGTGGCCGAGCACCACCTCCATGAACTCGTCGGCCTTGTCGTAGCGGGAATCATGTTCGGGATGGGAATCTCGCCCCATGTTGAGCGCTTCGCCGTCATTGAGCGAGGTCACGACATTCCAGCCCGCGCGTCCGCCCGACATCAAGTCGAGCGTGGCAAAGCGGCGCGCCACGTCGAACGGCTCGTAATAGGTGGTCGAGCAGGTTGCCCCTAAGCCAAGCTTGTCGGTGACCATGCCCATCGTGGTCAGCACGATCAGCGGGTCCATCTTCACGCAGCGAATGCCGTATTCGACGGTGTGGGCGTGGTCGTTGCCATAGCGGTCCGGCATCGCCAGGCGATCGTCGAAGAACGCCATGTGGAATTTGCCGGCTTCGAGAATCTTCGCAATTTCCTGGTAGTAGTCCGCCGACATCGAGTCGCTACGCGAGTCCGGATGTCGCCACGAGCTCGGCAGGTTCGTGCAATTCTGCGCCTGAAGGAAGCCGACCAAAACCATCTGCCTGGGCATGCTGTTGTTCTCCGGATTGCGTCAGGACAGATCGAGGACGGTGTCGAGCCGGTATTCGCGGGCGAGCGCGCGCAGCTTCTCCCAGGTCGCATCCTCGACCTCGATGCCGTCGCGCAGCCGATGCTGCTCGCGCAGGCCCTCGATCTCGCCGGGGTAATAGACGCCCTTGCTGCCTTCGGACGGCGGCGTCGATTTCAGGTAGCGCGCAAATTCCGCGACCTCGCGCTTGAACTCCTTCAGCGGGCGGAACGCGGCGACGTTGAATACCGCCATGAAGCATCCGTCATTGTGCCGACCCGTCGGCTCGACGCCGAAGCCGAGACCGGTCAGCAGGCCACAGAGCACCTCGACCATCGCGGCGAGACCGCTGCCTTTGTAACCCTCGGTGCCGCCGAGCGGCAGCAGCGCGCCGCCCTTGCGATATTGCGTCGGATCGGTGGTGTGCCGCCCTTCGGCATCGATGATCCACCCCGTGGGGATCTCCTCGCCGCGCGCGACCGCGAGCTGGATCTTGCCGGCCGCGACCGCCGATGTCGCCATGTCCAGATAGAACGGCGCCTCCAGATCGGACGGCACCGCGATCGAGATCGGATTGGTGCCGAGCCGCGCCTCCTTGCCGCCGAACGGCGCGACGAGTTTTGGCGAGCGCCCGGAGTCTGCCGTCGCAATTCCGATCATGCCCTCGCGCATCGCCATCAGCGGATAGGTGGCGAGCCGGCCGACATGGCTCTGCCTGAACACGGTGCAGGCGGCGACATTCGCCGTTTTTGCCTTCTCGATGGTCAGCGCCATCGCCTTGGCGTTGACGTGGAAGCCAAAACCCCAATGGCCGTCGATCACGGTCGTGGTCGGCGATTCCTGGACGATGGTCCAGGTGGCGCCGGGGACGATGTGCCCGGCCTTGATGCGGTCGATATAGGTCGGAACGGCAATCACGCCGTGGGAGTCATGGCCGGCGAGATTGGCGTTGACGCAGCCGATGGCGACGGCGTCGGCTTCTTCCTCGGAGGCGCCGGCGGCACGGAGCAGCGCAGCGCTGACGCGCGTGAGGCGGTCGGCCCTAACGATCGGCATGGCGTTCCCTCGGCTTTGGTGCCCTTAACGGGCTGTTCGTTGGATGCCATCGTCTCAAAGCGGGGATGCGATATCAATCTCCCGTAAACCAATACAGGGCTGCAAATTCGTAAAGAGAGCGCGCCTCTGGTCGAAGACTCCTGCCGTGCGGCGGTATTCCCGACAGTCTGACACCTGTCGTTCGCAGCTTGTTCACTTTGATCGGTGGTTTGCAGCGCGCAATAACGACCGTTTAGGCCATGGCCGTTCATAAAGAACCCGGGAAAATTAGGCAGAAATGCCCGGGAGTTGAGATCGTGCAGACGACCCTCGCGCGCACCTTTGCAGCGTTGAGCGCCATCAACGAAGCAATCCTCTACGCGAAATCGCCGGACGAGCTGTACCAGAAGGTCTGCGACGCCGGGTTTTCGAGCGGGGACTTTTTGGCCGTCGCCGTGTTCCTGGTGGGACCGGATGGCGGGCGGCTTTGTTTTGCGGCGGGCTGCGGCGACGACGTCGAGCGGCTGCGCGCGATCGAGATCACGACTGACGCCGGAACACCCGAGGGATCGGGCGTCGCCGGCGAGGCGTTTCGCGATGGGAAGCTGTGTGTCAGCAACGACTATCTGAACGATCCGCGCTCGCTGGCGTGGCGCGAGGGTGCGGCCAAGGCCCATATCGGCGCGGCTGCGGCGCTGCCGCTGCTCTGCAACGGCAAGAGCGTCGGCGTGCTGCTGGTGACCCGCAGAGAGGCTGGCTCGCTGAGCGAGCAGATGGTGTCGCTGTTCGAGCGCATGTCGGCCAATATCTCCTATGCTTTGGAGAATTTCGCGCGCGAGACCGCGCGCCAGACCAGCGAGCGCGCGACGCGGCGGCTCAACCGCATGTTCGGCGCGATCAGCGCCACCAACGAGGCCATCCTGCGCGCCAAGACCGAGCAGGAGCTGTATCAGCTCGTTTGCGACGCATCCGTGTACAGCGGCAAGTCGTTGGCGACGATCGTGTTGCTTCGCGAGCCGGATTCGCACTGGATGAAGCCGGTCGCCTCCACGGGAGAGAATCTCGAGCTCGTCACCCAGGCGCGCTATTCGATCGATCCGGACAATCCCTACGGCAGGGGCATCTCCGGCGAGGTGTTCCGCACGCAGAAGGCCATCGTTGAGGACGATCTTGCCAGTCGCACCAAGGGAACGGTCTGGGCGCAGGCCAACATCAACACCGGCGTGGCCGCCTGCGTGGTCGCGCCGCTGATCAAGCATGGCAACAGTGTTGGTGTGCTGCTGTTCTTCATCAGCCGGTCCTGGGCCAAGGACCAGGAGATCGTCGCGCTCCTGGAGCGCATGACCGAGAACGTCTCGTTCGCGATCGAGAATTTCAGCCGCGAGGCCGAGAAAGCCAGGATCGCCGCCGAAGAAGAGCGGCTGGCGCGCATGTACGCGGCGCTCGGCGCCACCAATGAAGCTATCCTGCGGGCGCGGTCACGGAGCGATCTGTTCGACCTCGTCTGCGAAGCGACGGCGCAAGGGGCGAAGTTCACTTCGACCTCGATTGCGCTGCTCGACGATGACGCCGGACTGCTTCGGATCGTCGCTTCTTTCGGACCGAACGCGCACGAGGTGCGGACCTTCAGGCTTGCGATCAGCGACAACGTACCTGAGGGACGGGGGCTGACCGGCACGGCGTTCCGCACGCGCCAGCCCTGCATCAGCAATGACGTCCTCGCAGACGACCGCATCAGGCCATGGCACGCCAGCGCGCGCCGCAACGGAATCGGGTCGTCCGCCGCGCTGCCTCTGTTCAACGGCGATAGGGTGGTCGGCATATTCCTGTTCAACTCGCCGGAGCGCGGCACTTTCACGGACGAATTCGTCGAGTTGTTGCGCAAGCTTCAGGCCAACGTCGCATTCGCGCTCGAAAATTTCGATCGCGCCGAGGAGAAAGCGCGGGCGGACAAGCAGCGCGACCGCCTGAGCGGCATGTTCGAGGCACTTAGCGCCACCAACGAAGCCATCATGCGTGCCAAGACGCGCGAGGAGCTGTTCGAGGTGGCGTGCCAGGCGGCTGTGCTGGGCGGCATGTTTGCCTCGACGACAATTGCGATGCTGGATCCGGACGGCGAGGTCGTCCGTGTCCTCGCAGCGAAGGGACTAAAATACGAGCGCATGCTCGGCCGGACCTGCGTCATCGCGGCTGGCCACCCCGAGGGTGAGGGTATCATCGGCACGTCGCTGCGGTCGGGTCGGCCCTGCATCTTCAACGACTATTTGAACGACCCGCGATCGGTGCATTGGCGCGCCAAGGCAGCTGAAGACGGCACGCGCGCGGCGGCGAGCTTTCCGTTGCTTCGCGCCGGTCGTGATCCCATCGGCATCCTCCTGTTCCACGCAACCGAGGAAAACACTTTCACGCCTGATCTGGTCGAGCTTTTGGCGCGGTTGGCGGAGAACGTCTCGTTTGCACTCGACAATTTTGATCGCGCCGAGGAGAAGGCCCGCAGCGAGGCGCAGAAGGAGCGTCTGACGCGCATGTTCGCGGCGCTGAGCGCCACCAACGAGGCGATTATGCGGGCGAAGTCGCGCACCGAACTGTTCGATCTCGTCTGCCTCGCGGCATCGAACGGCGCAAAATTCACCTCGACCACAATTGCGCTGGCCAAGGCCGACAGCGACCAGCTGGAGATCGTCGCCAGCGCCGGGCCGTCGTCCGACACCACGCGCAATGTCCGCCTCTCCATCGACCCCGAGCGTCCCGAGGGCCGCGGGATGAGCGGCACGGCATTCCGGACCCGGCAACCCTGCATCAGCAACGACTATCTCAGCGATCAGCGGGTCAGTGCCTTCCACGCGATCGTCCGCGGCGACGGCGCTCGGTCGGGCGCGGCATTCCCACTGATCGTGCACGACCAGGCCGTCGGCGTCATGATCTACATGTCGACGGAGCCGGCTGCTTTTACCGATGAGTTCGTCGAACTGTTGCAGCGTCTCGCCGACAACGTCTCCTTCGCGATGGAGAATTTCGATCGGGCCGAGGAGAAGAACAAGGCGGACGAGCGAATCGAGTACCTCGCCTCTTATGACAGCCTGACCAATCTGCCCAACCGCGAGACGTTCAACGGGTTATTGCGCGAAGCGATCGAAGCAGCGCAGCGCCGGGAGCACCAGTTTGCGCTGCTGTTCATCGACCTGGACCGGTTCAAGGTCATCAACGATTCGCTCGGCCATGAAGCCGGCGATTTGCTCCTGCTCGAGATCGCGGATCGCTTGCGCCGCGTGCTGCGGGCGAGCGACGTGGTGGCACGGCTGGGCGGCGACGAGTTCGTGGTGATCCTCGACCAGTGCGGCGAGATTGACGACGTCCAGCGCATCTCGGCCGAGCTGCTCACCGTGCTCGGCAAGCCGATGGAGCTGGCCGGTCATGAGTGCCACACCACGGCCTCGATCGGCATCGCGATGTATCCGGCCAACGGCGCCGATGCCCAGACGCTGACCAAGAACGCCGACATGGCGATGTATCTCGCCAAGGAGGACGGCAAGAACGGCTATCGCTTCTTCTCGAATGAAGTGAAGACGCAATCGATCGAGCGCCTGTCGCTCGAAAGCGCGCTGCGCCGGGCGCTGGAGCGCGAGCAGTTCTCGCTGAACTACCAGCCCAAGGTCGACATGGAGACGGGCCAGATCACCGGCGTCGAGGCGCTGCTGCGCTGGAACCATCCCGATCTCGGCAACGTCTCGCCGGCGCAGTTCATTCCGCTCGCGGAAGAGACTGGCCTGATCGTGCCGATCGGCCGCTGGGTGTTGAACGAGGCCTGCGCGCAGGCGATGGCCTGGCAGCGTCGCGGTCTGCTGCCGCTGTCGATGGCGGTGAACCTGTCGCCGCGCCAGTTTGTCGACGAGCATCTGCTGCAGGATGTCGACGAGGCCCTGGCGGCCTCCGGCATGTCGCCGGTGCTGCTCCAGCTCGAGGTCACCGAGAGCATGATGATGCGCAATGTCGGACGTGCGCTGAAGGTGCTCGACGCCATTCAGAGCCGCGGTATCAGGCTTGCCATCGACGATTTCGGCACCGGCTATTCGTCGATGTCGCTGATGAAGCATTTCCCGATCGACACGATCAAGATCGACCGCTCCTTCGTGCGTGACCTGCCGCACGATTCGGAGGACCAGGCGATCGCACAGGCGATCATCAGCATGGGCAAGGCGCTCGGCATGACCGTGGTGGCCGAGGGCGTCGAGAACGTCGAGCAGGAGGCATTCCTGCGCGCCCATGGCTGTGACGAGATGCAGGGCTTCCTGATCGCCAAGCCATTGCCGGCGAAGCAGATGGCCGAGCTGTTGCGGCCGATCGAGCTGCCGATCGCGCCGCCTCTCCAGCCGGAGACGGATATGGTCGTGGATGAAGTCGACGCTCCGCGGCTGAAGCGCGCCGTCGTCTGACGACTGCGATCGCCTAGCGCGATTTGAGCGGATGGGCCTTCTGGTGCCAGGCCCAGGCGGTGCGGATCACCGTGGCGAGGTCGGAATGGCGCGGCACGAAGTCCAGCACCTTTCGCGCAGCCGAGGGATCGGCGACGAGATAGGTCGGATCGCCGGCGCGGCGCGGCTTGACGGTGTGCGGCACCTCGCGCCCGGTCTCCTGCTTGATCGCGGTGAGGATCTCGCGCACCGAGAAGCCCGCGCCGGTGCCGAGATTGAAGCTGCCGCCGGCATGTCCGGTTTCGAGCAGCTTCAGCGCCGCGACATGCGCCGCCGCAAGGTCGGTGACGTGGATGTAGTCGCGGATCGCGGTGCCGTCGGGCGTGTCGTAATCGTCACCGAACACGGCGAACTCGACATGGCCCTGCAACGCCATCATGGCGCGCGGAATGAGGTGCGTCTCGTTGTCGCGTAATTCACCGATGCCGCCGGCCGGATCAGCACCGCTGGCGTTGAAATAACGCAGACAGAATGCACCGAAGCCGTAGGCCGCGCGGTAGTCGGCGAGCATGCGCTCGATCATCCACTTCGAAGCCCCGTAGGGATTGATCGGCGCACAGGGAAAATCCTCCGGCAGCGCCTTGGAATCGGCATTGCCATAGACCGCACCGGTCGAGGAGAACACGATGCGGTGGCAGCCGGCGTTGCGCATCGCCTGGAGCAGCGACAGCGTGCCCTGGACGTTGTTGACGTAGTATTTCTGCGGGGCGGTCATGGACTCGCCGACGAGGCTCGCTGCCGCGAAATGCATCACCGCCGTGACCTTGTGGTCGGCAAAGGCGCGCGCCAGCGTCGCGCCATCGAGCAGATCGCCCGTCACCAGTTCCCCGGCGACGAAGCTGCGATGGCCCGTTGTGAGATTGTCATAAACGACGGGGCGGTAGCCGGCAGCAGCAAGGGCGCGGCAGGCGTGCGAGCCAATATAGCCCGCGCCTCCCGTGACGAGAACAGTCGGCCGGTCGGTCATGTCGTACTACCTACTCTTCTCAGCGATTGAATGGCCGGTTGCGGCTGAAGAGAAGATAGATCGCGCGGGGGTTGGTGGTCAAATAGCGCCAGAACAGGCGACGCGGCTCGAGCCATGTGCGCCAGGCCCATTCAAGTCCGACCTTCTGCATCCATTTCGGCGCACGGGAGCGACTGCCGGACAGGAAGTTGAACAGACCGCCTGACGTCTTGATGACGCCGACATTGGTCAGCAGCGGCGTGTATTCCTCGACAAAGGCTTGCTCCGAGGGTATGCCGAGCGCGACCCAGAGGAAATCGGGCGCGAGCGCGTTGATCTCGTCGACCTTGGCCCGCAGCGCATCGTCACGGAGGTAACCGTGGCTGTATCCGACGATCTTGAGGTTCGGGTACATGTTCTGGACGCGTCTGACCGCCGCGGCGTTCTCTTCTTCGCTGGCGCCGAGCATGTAGAAGGTGCGACCGGTCTCCTCCGCCTTGCGCGCGACGACATGGAACAGGTCCGTGGTGGCGACGCGTTCCGGCAATGGAAACCAGGACTGCAGCCTCGAGGCCGCCACCAGCGGCTGACCGTCGGCATTGATCAGGTCGGCGGCGCGAAACAGGCGTTCGGTCTGCGGCTCGGTCGAGCAGCGCGCCAGCACTTCGCCGTTGGCCGAGGTCAGGTACAGGGGGCGCCCGATGCGATTGTCAGGACCGGTCGCCTCGATCATGAAGTCGGCGGTCGCTTCCAGGTCGAGCGCGGCCATGCGAAGGCCGCCGACGGTGATCCGCGGAACTTCGGCGGTTGCGGCCCGGCCGTCCAGATTGACGCGGCGCTCAAGCATATTGTTTGCCTCGTTGGCGCGTTTGAGTTGCGGCGGCGAGCTCGTCGAGTACGACGCCAACGAGCTTGCGTTGGGCGCCGCCGAGCGCGGCCAGGATCTCTTCCATGCTGTCATTGATGTCGAGGCTGGTCGGCAGCACCGCCACCAGCGCGTCAGTGACGTCGAGCAGCTTGCGGCCCGCCGCCGAGAGCGGCATGGCGGGGCCGTCGAGAACGACGAGATCATAGCCGCCGGCCGCGCGCGCCTGCGCGATCGCCTTGCGGGTGGCCTCAGTGGCCTTGGCGGCATCGCCTTCGGTTGCCGGCAGCACCGAGACGCCGTTGACGGTCTTGATCTCGCGCGTGGCCTTGCTGCCGACCGAGAGCCAGCCAAGCTTGCCCGGCTCGTTCTTGCCGGGGCGGTTGACCTTGTTCGACAGCGCGTGCGCCCCATGGTCGGCGTCGATCATCAGCACGCGACTGCCGTCGCGCGCGGCCGCGAGCGCGAAATTCAGCGCGGTCACGCTGCGGCCCGCGGTCTGTCCGGCCCCGACGAGCGCGATCACCGGCATCGTCTTGCCGCCGGCGCGGCGGGCCGTCGCCGCGCGCATGTCGCGCAAGGCATTGAGCAGCGTGGTCAGCGGAAATCCGGGACGCAGCGTCGGCCAACCGACGCGCGTCAGGTCGACGCCGCTGCCCGTGGCGAGAATGGCGCCGAGCGTGCGGATCACGTCGGCCTCCTGGAGGCGCGCGATCAGCGGCTTCTCGACCAGTGCCAGCGCCGGCGCGGCGGCTTCCAGTGGAGGCTTGGAAGTGTCAGGCGCAGGCATCCGCTTGCGGAGGACCGGCTCGGGAGCGCTCGCGCCGTTGAACAGATGCTCGGCTGCGACGAACCAGCAGGCGGCGGCAAGCCCGCCGAACAGGAAGCCGATCATCGCAAACAGGCTCATCGCCGGCGGGAACGAGCGACGCTGCGGCACCGTGGCTTCGCCGATGACGCGGGCGGCCGAGGTGTTCAGCGTTTCCTGCTCCTCGGTTTCGCGCGAGCGCTTGAGGAAGGATTGATAGACGTCGCGGCTGGCATCGGCCTCGCGCTCGAGCTCGCGCAGGCGCACGGCGGCCTGGCTGAGCTGCAGGCTCTGCCGCTTCTGCATTTCCAGCGCGCGGTTGAGCGATGCCTCATAGTCGCGCGCGCGCGTCAAATCGTTCTTGGCGGACAATGCGAAGCGCTCGATCTCTTCGTTGATCGTATGCTTGAGATCCTCGACCTGCTTCTCGGTCTGGCGCAGCGCCGGGTGCCGCGGTCCGAGTTCGGCGGTCTGCTCGGCGTATTTCTTGCGGGCGTCGGCATATTGGGCGCGGAGGTTCGCGATTGTCGGCGATTGCAGCGCCTCGGGGATCGCGCCGGCATCCGCCGCGGTTCGTTTGTTCGCCTCGATCTGGTCCAGCCGCGCCTGCGCGTCCATCGTCGCGGCGCGGGCCGCGGACAGCCGCTGGTTGCTCGAGGAGAGCTGTTGATCGGAGATCAGCGAGTCCTGGGTGCCGACGAAATTGTTCTGGGCCTTGTAGGTGGCAAGCGCCGTCTCGGCGGTGCGCAGCCGCTCGCGCAGCTCCTTTAGGCGACCGGACAGTTCACTGGTGGCGCGCCGGGCGGCCAGTGCCTGAGAATTGCGCGAGTCCAGGAGAAACGTGCTGGTCAGCGTGTTGGCGAGCATCGCCGCCTTGGCGGGGTCGGTCGACCAGACCTCGATGTCGACGATGAAGCTCTTCTCAGTCTTGCGGATCGTGATGTGCTTGTTCAGCGCATCGAGAGCGGCGAGTTGCACCTCCTTGGTGTCGGCGGAGGAGGGCGCGCGGAACTGCAGGCCCAAGAGGCCGAGCAGCGACGATGTCAGGCTCTTGGCGTCGCCGCCGCCGCCGAATTCCGGATCCTTGTCGAGACCTGCCTGCTGGATCACTTGCAGCAGCACGCTGTTGGAGGTGATCAGGCGCGCCTGGCTCTCTACCACCATGGACATGCCGGAGACGTCCTGCGCGCGCGGCGTGAGCTCGCGATCGACGAGCTGGAGCTCGCGCGGGTCGACGTAGAGTTGGGCGGTCGCGGTGTAGCGGGGCGTCAGGCTTTTGCCGGCGGTGACGGCGAGGCACGCGCCGATCAGCGCCGCGGAGGCAATCGCGATCTTGTGGCGCCACAGCAGATTGACGAGCTCCAGCACGTTGAAGCTGGCCTCGGATCTCCGCTGCGGGGCCTCCGATCTGGCCCGCTCTATCGGCTGGTTGTAGTCAAGCATAGTCCCCAGCTTTCATTCCAACGGCCGCGGGCTGAGGGGTTACTCTTCGCTTTACGCCTCGCACCCGGGATATGGGTGCGCAATCAACGCAACAGGGAAAATTAACCATACTCATTGAGGGACTATTCACCGAAATGGCAAACAAAGCGTTTAAGCGCGGGCCTCGATGTGCCGTGTCGTTGTGACGCTCTCCGCGTCCCGGCCCCTCAGTGATTAACAGTTGGTTACCATGCGGGCCTTGCGGCCCGCGCGCATGCGGCTTTCCAGCGTTGCGGCCAGCCTGCGCGCACATGGCGGTCAGCGTTTCCGCAGGATGACGTGATAGTCGCCGCGGCGGACGTCGGTGCCGCGCGGAAGCACTGCGTTCATCACCGCCGCGCCGGCGTCGACGAGGGCGGCGAACAGCGGCTTGCGCCGGCGCATCTCGGGATAGCGCGGGCTCTCGACTTCGCGGCGGTAGATCATCTCGAGGCCGTGCGCGGCCGCGAACGCCTCGAGCTTCGACAGCGTCACCAGCGGATGGAAGTAGGTCGGGAACGGCGGTTCGCCCGGTTGGCCGGCGTTCTTGATGCCGCGGATGTTCCGGTAGAACCAGACGTGGAACCAGTGCGGCGAATATTTGGTGACGACGCCCGAGAGCGAGTTCGGATTGGGCGCGCCGATCAGGATCATGCCTCCTTGCTTGAGCGCATCGCGGAAATTCACGAGCGCCGCCTCGACGTCGGGCAGGTGCTCGATCACGTTGTAACAGATGACGACGTCGAAGGTCTCAGGGCCGAAGCGATAGGTCTGAACGTCGCCGAGGATGGCATCGTCCGCGTAAGTGTTGTTGCGGACCTGATCCTCGTCGATGTCGACGACCGTCACGTGGCTGCGGCCGAGCACATCCATGGGCAGGAAGCTCGAAGAGCCGCCGCCGGCCTCGTAGATCGCAAGGCGGCCCTGCGGCAGCTCGCGGCGCAGCACCTCGTGAACGCCGAGCAGGCTGTCGCGGGCTTCGCCGGCGATCAGCTCGAGCAGCGCCTGGGTTTGCGCCGGAGCATTGGTCGCTGTCGTGAAGTCGATCGTGGCTGACTTGTTCATGTTCTCTGACCGCGCTTGTTCGATTCAAATTTACAGGAAAACTCTCTCGGCCTCGAAGAGCAAATCCAATGCCGCGCGCCCTGACCAGTTGAGGTGCTTACGGGCGGGTTAATCAGACCCTGCGTTAACTACGGCATTGTCCATGTTGCGCCGCTGGCGCGTGATGGACCACCAATTGCACTAGCACGCGCGTAGGATTTTTCAGGGAAAACGCGCGAAAGCGGTCAAGCGCATGATGCGACGCTTCATAGCCGCGATATCGGCGTCGTGGCTCGGCTATCGGCGGCGAAGCAGTCGTCCATTTTGGGACGCTTCTGTCCCGCGCAGCCGTGCCGTCACGGGACAGTGGATGCAGGGTTTTTTCAACATATCTCAGGCATTGAGAACGCAATGACGCTGATCCCGACAGATTTGTCCGCCAGCCGGATCTCGGAAACGTTGCGCGATCCCTTCAGGGAGATCGCCGCGAGCTCGCGCGTCATTGACCTTTCCGTCGGCATCGTCGTCTGCATTCCCTGCTTCCGCCGCCCCGAGCATCTGCGGCTGACACTGGACTCGCTGGTCAACCAGCGCACTCCACGCTCTTTCGCGGTGGTGATGGTCGAGAACGACGCGCACGGGCGCGCCAGCGCGCCCGTGGCCGCCGAATACCTCGCCGCCGGAAAGCTCCAGGGTATCTGCCTCGTGGAGAAGCGGCAGGGCAATTGCCAGGCGATCAACGCCGCGTTCGAGACGGCGCAGGCGCTGTTTCCCGCCGCAACCCGCTTCCTGATGATCGACGACGACGAGATTGCATCGCCCGACTGGCTCGAGCTGATGGTTCGCACGGCCGAGGCGACGGGTGCCGACATCGTCGGCGGACCGGTACTGCCGGTATTCGACGACGACAGCCGGCCCTGGCTCGCGCGTCATCCCGCGTTCTGCCCCGCCTATGACTACACCGGTGCCGTGCCGCTGATCTATGGCTGCGGCAATTGCCTGATCACGCGCGCGGCGTTCGATCGGCTCGGCAGCCCTGCCTTCGATCTGAATTTCAATTTCCTTGGTGGCGGCGATTGCGATTTCTTCTATCGCGGCCGTAACGCCGGGATGATCTTCCACTGGACGGCCGAGGCCGTCATCGCCGAGTCCGTGCCGAAGAGCCGTACCAGCATCAGTTGGATCGCGAAGCGGAGCTTGCGCATCGGTGCAATCAACTACCGTGTGCAGATCAAGGCCGCAGCGGGCGCGGTAGCGCGAGCGAGGGTGTTTTCGCAGATGCTTGGCCGGCTGCCGCTGTCGCTGTTTCGCTCGGTTCGCCTGCTGACATCCTCAAAGGCAATCGTCGCAATGCACCCCGTGCTGGTGGCTGTCGGTTCTGCGCTCGCCGCTTTCGGGTTCGATCCGAAGCCTTACAAGGCGTCGAAGATCGGCTCCTGACTAGATGCCGAACAGGGATAGTGCGATCTTGGCCGCGGACCGTGGCATCGCCTTGAGCGAGCGCTGCCCGATCATGCCGAGATAGGCGAGCGCCTCGCGATATCTGCCGAAGCGGACCGCCTGCATCGCCGAATAAGTCACGAGATGGATTTCGGCCGCCTGCCGTAGCTTTGGTACCGCGTCTTTTGGCAGTTGACCGAGGATCAGCGGATCGTCGAACACGCGCGCGACCGCCGGGAAGAAATCCTGCGGCGTCCGTAGCGCGGCGCTCATCGTGTTGGTCGTGTGCAGGCGGTAGTCGAGCAGAAGCTTCGGCACATAGGCGAACTCGCCTGTTGCAGCGAGGCGGCACCAGCAATGCCAGTCCTCGCAATAGCGGAGCGAGACGTCGAAGCCGCCGCTGGCGCGGAAAGCATCAGTGCGGACCAGCATGATGCCGCCATTGACGATGAAATTGCCACGGGCAAGGCGCTCCAGCACGTTGCCGGAGGGCTTTTGGCGGCCCTTCAACAGGTCACGGCGGCCGATCGTCCGTCCTGCACTGTCGATCGTGTTGTAATCGCCATAGACCAGCACGGCGCGCGGCGCGGATTTCGCCGCCATCAGCAGCGTCGTCACCGCATCGGGGCGCAGGCGATCATCGGCATCGAGGAAGACCAGCCAGTCCCCGTCGGCGTTGCGAGCGCCGAGGTTGCGCGCCGCCGATACGCCGCCGGTGTCGTTTGTCATCAGGCGCAGCCGCGGATCACGGATGGCGCCGACGATTGCCATGGTGCCGTCGGTCGAGCCGTCATCGACGACGATGATCTCGCTGACTTCGGCCTGCGCCAGTGCGCTTGCGATGGTCTCGCCGATATAGGCGGCGGCATTCTTCGCCGGGATGACGACGGACACCATCGGCGACGTCGCACGCACATCCATCTCCGCGGGCGCGGCGATCGGTGCTTCGAGCAAAGCGTCGGCGAGGGGCAAGCGAGGGCTCTTCGGGTTTAAGGATCTGTTAACCAGGCGGCTTTTCGAGCCGTCGCGGATGATACCCACATAACGATCAAATCGTTGTTGCGAAGGCCACCCCCGCAATCGGTTTCGTAGATTAGCGTTAAACCTGTGGCGTTAAGTCTGTCGCTGATTTCGAGAGGTGCGACAGCCGGTCTCATGCGAGAATGCGAGGCCTTGATGCCGCGGATGGATCCAGTGCCCGCCAAGACATTCGACTACGATCCCGACGACATGGTCCTCAACCTGTTCTACGAGGACAAGGACGATCGCTGGTTTCCGGGCGACCGGCACCTGCGGCGCATGGCACGCAAGATGCTGTTCGGCGAGCCGCGCATGAGCGGACAGCTGCGTGTGTTCCTCAATCTCTGCGCCGGGCTCGACCGGCTCGGCATCCGCTACCGCGTCAACGACTACGGCTACATCGCGCAGCATCCGGACGAGGTCGCCTGCATCATCGGCCGCACCTTCCTGCTCGACAAGTTTGTGTGGAAGAACCCGATCCTGCTCGGCGTTGCCGCGCACAACCATCCGCTCGACGATCCCGATCTGTTCAAGCGCCTTCCGGTCAAGAAGGTCGTGGTGCCCGGCGACTGGTATGCCGACATGTACCGGCCCTATTGGCCGGAGACGGAAGCCTGGCCGGTCGGCATCGACACGGATCTGTGGGCGCCGTCACGCCCGCGCGACAAGACCGTCGACGTCCTGCTCTACGACAAGGTCAGCTGGGATCGCGATCGCTACGTGCCGGAGCTGGTCGAGCCGGTTCGCCAGCGGCTGGTCAGGGAAGGCCGCACCTTCACCGAGCTGCGTTACGGCAGCTACAAGGAGGAAGACTATCAAGCCGCGCTGGCGCGTTCGCGCGCGATGATCTTCCTGTGCCAGAACGAGAGCCAGGGCATTGCCTATCAGCAGGCCCTGTCCAGCGGCGTGCCGGTGTTGGCCTGGGACCCCGGCGGCCCGTGGCCTGATCCCGACTATTATCCGCACCGCGTCCAGTTCGCGCCGGTCTCGTCGGTGCCCTATTGGGACGATCGCTGCGGCCTCAAATTCACTGACCGCGCCGGCTTCGAAGAACGCTGGACCGATTTCTGGGCCGGCTGCACCGCGGGTAGGTTCGATCCGCGCGGCTACATCATGGACAATTTGACGCTGGAGCAGCGCGCGCTGCAATATTACGAGATCGCGCGCGGCGTGGCGCGGCAGAGCCGGGTTTCCGCCGCCTCCGGCATGCTGGTTGACGGATGGTTAACGGGGATGGGTTAGACCTTTGAGGTCCCCCATCGTCCCGCCAGGCCTTGAGGCATGGATCGCCGCGCCGCAGATATGACCGACGTCGAGTCCCCCTCGCTTGGCGACGCGCTGCGCGACAAGCTTGCCAAGCTGAACGTCGTGCAGATGGCACGCTGCCTCGTCGTGGTGGCGGCCGTGCTGCTGGTCATGATCACGCTCGATCCGTTCCCCGACCTGCGCAGCGAGGACGTCGCCACCGTCGTCGGCGGCCGCATGGCGCTGAACTACATTACCTTCGGCCTGCTCGCGGCGGCCGGCGTGCTGTTTGTCCTCACCACGGACGCGCCCTCGCTGAAGACCCTTGTGACGCCCCTGCATCTCTGCCTCGTCGGCTGGATGCTGATCAACGTCATCTTCTCCGAGAGTCGGGAGGTCTCGATCCAGCGTTTCGTGCTCGCGGCGAGCGTCACCTCGCTCGCGATGATCCTGCCGCTGCTCCCGCCGACGCAGCGGAGCTTCAATCTGTGCCTTGGCGGTGCTGCGCTGGTGCTGCTGGTGGTCTGCTATCTCGGCGTCTTCTTCGCCCCGCAATATTCGATCCACAGCGTGCTCGACATCACCGAGCCGCAGCTCGCCGGCGACTGGCGCGGCAGCTTCGGCCACAAGAACGTCGCCTCGCCTGTCATGACCATCCTGGTCTATGTGGGCATTTACCTGTCAGCCGTCGGCTCCTTCGTGATGGGGCCTGCGATCGCTCTTCTTGCCGGCATCTTCCTGATCTTCACCGGCGGCAAGACATCGTCGGTGCTGTGCCTTGCGATCTATGCGCTGGCATCGCTGGTCTACGTCACGCGCAGCCTGTGGCTGAAGCGGATCATCTGCTTCACGCCACTGGTCGTACTGAACCTACTGACGGTCGGCAGCGTCATGAGCCCGGCGCTCGGCAGTATCACGCGGGCGCTTCCGATCGATCCCACCTTCACCGGCCGCTCGGAGATCTGGGAGTTCGCGCTAGCAGCCGTTGCGGAAAAACCGATCACCGGCCATGGCTATGCGGCGTTCTGGGACGGCGTGACCGAGCGACAGACCACCCAGGGCGCGGAGTGGGCGGTGAGCGCGGCGCACAGCCACAACAGCTATCTCGATCTCGCCGTCACCATCGGCCTGCCGGGCCTGCTGCTCGTCATCCTCATCTTCGTTCTCGCGCCGCTCCGCAATTTCCATGCGGCCCAGGCTCACAGCCGCAGCAATGCGCTCGGCAAGCTGTTCCTCACCATCTGGCTGTTCGGCCTGTATTTCGGGGCGACGGAGACCTTCCTGCTCGAACGGCAAAATCCGGTCTGGTTCATGTTCGCGCTCGCCGTGGCCGGCCTGCATTTTCTGGCGAGATTTCAGTGCGTCGAGCACCCGGAACCCGAGCGCTGACAAGTTGTCGCAGCCTTCGCGTTTCATATCGGGACACGGGAGACATGCGCGCGGGCTGACGGTATCGGCTTAACGATAAGCAGCGACGTAACTTGAGGTCTGCGACAAAACATAATCTATCTGGACATGTAATGTAACTGTATGCCTCGCAAATGGCGTTTCTCAGCGTTGAGCAACTAGACGGTCGGGTGTCGTCCAGCACGTCGGGAATCTCAGTCGATTTCATGCGTGACTGGCGGACGGCCGCATCGCGCCTGAACGCTGGCCATCGCACCGCGTTCCAGCATGGTTACTGGCTCGACGCCTGGTACAGGGCCTTTCACGACGTTGCGCCGCTGATCGCGATTATCACCGATACAGCGACCGGCAAGGACATCGCTGTCGTGCCGATGTTCAGCCATACGAGGCGCGGCATCCGCGTCGTCGAGTTCGCCGATCTCGGTGTCTCCGACAACAACGCCCCGATTCTGGCCGTTGATGCAACCTTCGATGCGGCGGGAGCACAGGCGATCGGCGCGGCGCTGGTCGATGCCTTGCGCGCCTTGCCCGATCGTTTCGACGTGCTGCGATTGAAAAAAATGCCGTCCTATGTCGGCGCCCGGCCGAACCCGCTGGTGTCGCTCGGCCGACCGGGATCGTCATCGCTCAACGGCAATCTGGTGATGACGGGTGACGACTACACGCAGTATCAGGCCTCGATCAAGCGCATGCAGATGCCGCGCTGCTGGCGCGTATTCAACCGCAACCCCGGGGCGCGGTTCGAGATCGCCACGGACGTTGCCCGCGCGCACGAGCTTCTTGACGTGATGGACGCCCAGCAGCAGGAGCGTATGCAGCAGCTCGGCTCGCGCTTCGTCCTCAACGATGCCGCCCATGCCGGCTTCTACCGCGACGTCGTCCGGCAAGGTGTTGCGGAAGGCTATGCGGTGATCACGGCCCTCGTCTGCGACGAGGGCATCGTCGCCACCACGCTCGGCGTCAGATATGGCGCGACCTATTTCCTGCTGCGCATCGGTCATGCCGGAAGGCGGTGGGCGAACTGCTCTCCGGGGCTGCTCGTCACCGAACGCACCATGGCGGCGCTGCATGCGCAGGGCGTGCGGCGCTTCGATCTCAGCATCGGCAATCACGACTACAAGCGGCGCTTCGGCGCCGAGCCGTTGCCGCTGACCGATGCCAGTGTCGCCCTGTCCTGGCGCGGATTGCCTTACGTCCTGCGTGACCATGTCGCGCAGGGCCTGCGCCGCCATCCGAAGCTCGCAGCCTTTGCGGCGCGGGCGATCGGCAAGGGCCCGCGCTAGAGCGGCCGACACCTGCGGGTTGCAAGGTCACTCGAATATCGCAATCGTTGTGTTATCGTTGCCTCCGCAGCCCGGAGGCGACATGGACGATCGTTCGACAAAATATCGCGCGTTCTTTGCGCAATTGATCTGCACTGCGGCCAAGGCCACGGACCCGCGTCTCGAGCAGGCCTTTCGCAACGTGAGGCGCGAGCCCTTCGCTGGACCCGGACCGTGGTCGATCTCGTTCGGCGGCCATCCCTATGTCGTGACGCCCGATGACGATCCGGCCTTTCTCTATCAGAACACGCTCCTCGCGCTCGATCCCGCACGCGGCGTCAACATCGGCATGCCGGGCGCGCACGCTTATTGGCTCAGTGGCACCGGCGTGAGGGAAGGCGAGACCGTGCTCCAGATCGGCGCGGGCACCGGCTACTACACCGCCATTCTTGCCGAGCTCGCCGGACCCGAGGGCCGCGTCTATGCCTATGAGATCGACGAGCGCCTCGCGGGGCTTGCGCGCGAGAATTTGAAAGACATCGCCACGGTCGAGCTGCGTGAGCGCTCGGGCATTGCGTCCGATCTTCCCAGCGTCGATGTGATTTATGTCTGTGCCGGCGCGGCGCAGCCGGCCACGGAATGGCTCGAGGCGTTGCGCCCCGGCGGCCGGCTGGTGTTTCCGCTCGCGCCCGAGGGTATGCTCGGCGGCATGTTGATGATCACGCGCCCCGAGCAGGGCGCTGCCTGGCCCGCCAAATTCCTGAGCCGGGCCCAGTTCATCGGTTGCGCGGGACTTCAGGATGCGGAGGCGGGTAAGCGATTGGCCGAGGCGTTCGCGAGGGGATGGGAGGTCGTGCAGTCGTTTCGGCGGGGGGAGGAGCCTGACGACACCTGTTGGTTCGCAGGCGACGGCTGGTGGCTGTCAACGGCGCCCGCATCTGCGCCGGCGGCGAGCATCCCCGCGCACGGCGACATCAGGCAGGCCTGAGCGGGTTCAAGATCCCTTGCACTCGGCGCAGTGAAACCGACCGCGCGAGGCACGAAACAGGCTGCGGCAATACCAGCGGCGCGCGAGGGCCTGGGCCGGCCTACGGATCATCTGTGCGATCAGGAGAAGTTCGAAAGCCATTCGTCTCTTGAGCCTTGCGTCTCGTAGATCCAGTCGTTCCTGCAGAGATAGATGGGGCGGCATTCCCGTCAGAGAATGCCGCCCGCGTCGCATCTGCCATGCAGCCGGTTGTGCGGCTTAAGCTTAACCGTGCAGCTTTTTCGCGGTCTCCGCGATCACGCGCCCTTGATAGCGCGCGCCGGCCAGCTCGTTGGCGCTGGGCTGGCGGCTGCCGTCGCCGCCGGTGATCGTGGTGGCGCCGTAGGGCGCGCCGCCGGTGACCTCGTCGAGCTTCATCTGGCCGGCAAAGCCGTAATTCATGCCGACGATCACCATGCCGAAATGCAGGAGGTTGGTGATAACGGAGAACAGCGTCGTCTCTTGGCCGCCATGCTGGGTCGCGGTCGCGGTGAAGGCGCCGCCGACCTTGCCGTGCAGCGCGCCCTTGGCCCAGAGCCCGCCGGCCTGGTCGAGGAAGTTCGCCATCTGCGAGGCCATGCGGCCGAACCGCGTGCCGGTGCCGACGATGATCGCGTCGTAATTCGCGAGCTCCTCGATCTTGGCGACGGGAGCGGCCTGATCGACCTTGTAATAGGAAGCCTTGGCGACCTCGGCCGGCACCAGTTCGGGCACGCGCTTGATGTCGACGGTGGCGCCGGCTTCGCGTGCGCCCTCGGCAACGGCATTCGCCATCGCTTCAATATGGCCATAGGCGGAATAATAGAGGACGAGAACTTTGGTCATGGTGGTCTCCGTTGGGTGATGAGTTTTGACTAGTTATTCGGGTCGTCATGCCCGGGCTTGTCCCGGGCATCCACGTTCTTGTTCGCACGTTGGAAGGCGTGGATGGCCGGGACAAGCCCGGCCATGACGGAGAGAGCGGTTACGCGGCGTCGACGAGCACGAGCTCGGAGTCTTCGAGTGCCGTGATTGTCAGCTTGCTCTCGTCGCGGATCGCGGCGCCGTCGCGGGCGTTGACGCGCACGCCGTTGATCTCGACTGCGCCGGCGGCGGGCACGAGGTAGAGGTGCCGCGCCTTCTGCGACTCATATTCCGCGCTCTCGCCGGCCTTCAGCGTGGTTGCGAGCACCCGCGCATCGGCGCGGATCGGCAGCGCGTCGGTGTCTTCAGCAATGCCGCTCGCGATGGTGACGAGCTTGCCGGAGCGGTTCGCCTTGGGGAACGGCTTCGATCCCCAGGTCGGCTGACCGCCGCGCAGCGTCGGCTCGATCCAGATCTGGAAGATCCGCGTCCTGGTCGGCTCGAGATTGTACTCGGAGTGGCGAATGCCGCTGCCGGCGCTCATCACCTGCACGTCGCCCGCTTCGGTGCGGCCCTCGTTGCCGAGGCTGTCCTGATGGGTGATCGCACCCTCGCGCACGTAGGTGATGATTTCCATGTTGGCGTGGGGATGGGCGGGAAAGCCGGTATTCGGCGCGATCTCGTCGTCGTTCCACACCCGCAAGGACCCATGACCCATGTTGTTCGGATCATAGTGGCTTGCGAAGGAGAAATGATGCTTGGCCTTGAGCCAGCCGTGATCGGCGCCGCCGAGTTTCGCGAAGGGTCTGAGTTCGATCATGGAAATTTCTCCAGTCCTGAAATCCTGATGGCCTCTTGGATAAGCCTCCATCTGTGGTATAGAAATAGAAACTGTTGAAACGCATTGTTTCCGTAAATATCCTCTGTGGACCGAGCCATGGCAAAACTCCCCGATTTCGAGGCGCTCGCGATTTTCGCAAAAGTCGTGGAGTTACGGTCGTTTGCGGGGGCTGCGAGCGAGCTTGCGACGTCCAAGGCGACGGTCTCCAAGGCGGTCACCCGGCTGGAGGAGCGGCTCGGCGCCAGGCTCTTCAACCGCACCTCGCGCCGGCTCGCGCTCACCGATGCCGGGCACAAGCTGGCCGACCGCGCGACGCGCCTGCTCGCCGACGGGGAAGCGGCCGAGAACGAGGCGCTGGCGCAATCGGTGGCGCCGCGCGGCCTGGTGCGGCTTGCGGTGCCCATGACGTTCGGCGTCAAGGCGGTGGCGCCGCTCCTGCCGGAGTTTTTCGAGACCTATCCGGAGGTCTCGGTCGATCTGCATTTGAGCGATGCGACCGTCGATCTGATCGGCGAAGGTTTTGACATGGCGGTGCGGATCGCGCGACTGGCGGATTCCTCCCTGATCGCGCGGCGGCTCTTCACCATGCCGCGTTTCACGGTGGCCGCGCCGTCCTATCTGAAGAAGCACGGCCGGCCGACGCATCCGATGCACCTCGCCGAGCACAAATGCTTCAGCTACGCCTATCTTTCGACGCCCAACGTCTGGCACTACACCAACTCGGCCGGCGAGCAGGCGAGCGTTCGTCCGGGCGGCCAGCTCCGCGTCAACAATGGCGAAGCGGTGATGCCGTCGCTGATCGCGGGCCTCGGCATCGCCGAGTTGCCCGAGTTCATCGTCGGCGAGGCGATTTCGTCGGGTGACGTCGAAGTGATCCTGAAAGACTGGAAGCAGGCCGAAGGCGCCGTGCATTTGGTGACGCCCCCCGGCGGCCCGCGCCCCGCACGCGTCGAAGCACTCGGCGATTTCCTCGCCGCCAAGCTGCCCGGCACGTGCAAGCGGAAGCCTCCCAGGAAAACGAAGGCGTCGTAGAGCGAGCTGCTTCAACGACCCTCGCCATTGCGAGCGCGCAATGACGGAGCTTGCTTAGACGGCATCGCTTACAAGCCGCTTTGCGTGCGTGGCGCGAGCCGCTACTCTCTCCGAACAAAGAACAAAATCATATTGGGGGAGGCTGCCCATGGACCGCCGTGACCTGCTGCGCGCCGCCGCGGCCCTGCCGCTTGCACAAAGCCTGTTTGCGCGACCGGCGCTCGCGCAAACCTATCCCGTCCGCAATATCACCATGATCGTGCCGTTCCCGGCCGGTGGCCAGGCCGACCTTGCGGCGCGCCCTGTTGCACAGGCGCTGGAGCGGATCCTCGGCAAGTCCGTCATCGTCGACAACCGCGCGGGCGGGGCCGGCGGATCGGTCGGGAATGCCGCGGCCGCGCGTGCCGAGCCCGACGGCTACACGTTGCTGATGACATTGTCCTCGCTCGCGGTGTTGCCCGAGGCCGACCGTCTGTTCGACCGTCCCGTCGCCTATGAAGTGTCGCAGTTCATGCCGATCGCGCGCGTGCTCGCCGATCCCACGCTGCTCGCCGTGCCGGCCTCCGCACCTTGGAAGACGGCGCAGGAGTTTGTCGAGGATGCGAAGAAGCATCCCGGCCAGATCACCTACGGCTCGTCCGGTCCCTACGGCACGCTGCATGTGGCGATGGAGATGTTCGCCAGCAGCGCCGGCATCAAGCTGCTGCACGTGCCGTTCCGCGGCGCAGGTCCCGCGCTGACCGCGCTGCTCGGCGGCACCGTGCAGGCGATCGCTGCGGCGCCGGGTACGCTGAAGCCGCAGGTCGATGACGGCAAGCTGCGCGTGCTCGGCAATTGCGGCGCGCAGCGCATCGCGAGCTTTCCTGACGTGCCGACCTTCCAGGAGCTCGGCTACAAGGATGTCGAGATGTACATCTGGGCCGGACTGTTTGCGCAGAGCTCGCTACCGGCGCCGATCGCGGCACGCCTGCGAGAGGCGATGGCCCAGGTGATGACGAGCCCGGACGTGCTCAGGACATTCGATGCCTCGGGCAGTCTCGTCGCTTATCAGGATGCGCCGGCATTCGCCGAATTCGTGGCAACCGATAGCGCGCGCCTCATCGCGGCGGTGAAGAAGATCGGCAAGGTGGAGTAGGTTCCGATTGCGGCTTCACATTTAGTTGTTGGTCCAGAACCGGCTCCCGCCTCATTGATTGATGAGAACCGGAGGCAATCAGGAAGGATCAGGACCATGCGAACAGAGCGGATTGCGCTGGGTATGGCGCTTGCGATCGGCGGCATCGTCGCGCAGAGCGCCTCGTTCGCCGAAGAATATCGCGGGACCATGGAGCAGCAGATGGCCTGCACGCCTGACGTCTGGCGTCTGTGCAGCGACCAGATTCCGGATGTGAGCCGCATCACCGCGTGTTTGCAGCAGAACACGCCACAGCTTTCCAGCGGCTGCCGTGCGGTGTTCCAGTCCAACAATCAGATGCCGGCGCAGCAACCGGTTCCGCGCAATCGCGCAGCTCCCCCACCGCGTTATAACAATGCGCCGCCGCCGCCTCAGCAGATGCAGCCGCGGCCTTACGACGATGATGATTAGCGCTCGCCTCGTCAGCGCTCGCTTTTGCTGCCGGACTCGGGTCGATGTCCAAGCACCGTCCGCATGATGGCAGCGAAGAGAATGACTGAGACTGGCCAGTGGAACCAGATTTTATGCGCGCCAGTGAGCAGGTTGATCAGAATGAGGAAGGCCGACACGGTGAGGGCCGCCGCGACCGGGCGGGGTAGCTTCCCCAGCCACTCCGAGACAGGATTCGTCGGCGCGGACGGTTGATGCCGGTCGCCAATCTGCGGGGCACGAGCCGTCTCCCGGAGAGTTGGGCTTCCATCGACCGGGAAGCTTCCTCGCCCTGTGGTCTGGCCACCCAGGGTCAACCGATAGCTGGTCAGCGGAGCAATGTTCTTCATGGGGCGCTGGCCGAGACAGTCAAAGCCAACCGATAATTTGTTGTGCACCTGATCGTAGACCGAGCTCGAGATCACGACGCCGCCGGGGTCGGCGAGCTCTTGCAGGCGTGATGCGATATTGACGCCGTCACCATAGATATTGGTGCCGTCCACCATGACATCGCCGAGGTTGATGCCGATGCGAAATCGCATCGGGTTCACCTGGGGCGAGTCCGAATCCTCATTGGAAATTTCCTGCTGGATTTCGACCGCGCATTGCACGGCCTCGACGACGCTGGCGAATTCGGCGATCACGGCATCGCCCCAGGTATTGACGATGCGGCCGTCATGACGCTCGACCAGTCGCGCCATGGCGGCGAAGTAGCGGCGGAGCGTCTCCAGCGTTCCGGTCTCGTCGGCTTCCATGAGGCGCGAATAGCTGTGCACGTCAGCGCACAGCACGGTGGTCAGGCGTCGTTTCACCTTGTCGTCGGTCATGGTTCTTACATTAGCCTCCCTGACCGGCAAATGCATCAGCTGTCCGGTGGCCGCCTTACGGCCTGACCTCGCAAACATCGACCCATTCGGCCGCGGTCAGCTCGGCCATCCGATCGGGGGTGATGCGTACGGCGCTGTGGGTCGAGCCGGCGGCCGGCACCACGATGTCGAATGCCTTCAGAGAAATGTCACAATAAACGGGGAGCGGCGATTTCAGCCCGAACGGGCAGACGCCGCCGACTTCATGGCCGGTGATGTCGGCGACCTCTTCCAGCCCCAGCATCTTCGGCTTGCCGCCGAACTGCGCCTTGACCTTCTTGTTGTCCATCCGCGAGGTGCCGGATGCGACGATCAGGATCACGCGCTCGCCGACGCGCAAGGATAGCGTTTTGGCGATCATGCCGGGCTCCACGCCATAGGCTTCGGCGGCTAGCGTCACGGTTGCCGAACTGATCGGGGATTCCATGACTGTGATGTCGGGGGCTTTCTCGGCGAAGAAGGCACGAACGGATTGCAGGCTCATTCCAGTCAGCTCATCAAAGACCTACGGGCGGGCGGCGATCCCCGGGTCATCCCTTGATGATCCCGGGGTCATCCCTGGATGATCCCCCGGGTCATCCCAGGATGATCCCCGGGTCATCTCTGGATGATCCCCGGGAGCTCCGAAAGCGAACGAACCCGATAATCCGGCGCAAGGCCGAGTTCGTCCATCTGGGTGCGGATCGCCTTGAACATGGTCAGCGGTGCCACGAGTTCGGTCTCGACGCAAGCCAGCGCCATGGCCTCCGGCGTCACCCGTTCGATCCAGGCGACGTTCAGCCCGAATGATTTCGCGCCGGCGACATCCCAGGGATTGGAGGAGACGAACAGGACTTCTTCAGGCGCGGTGCCGAGCACATCGCCGATCAGCGCATAGGCCTCTGGGCTCGGCTTGAAGGTCTTCCTGGCATCGACGCTGATGGTGGCATCGAGCAGGCGGTCGAGGCCGGAGTTGCGCACCAGCGCATTCAGCATGTCCGGGCTGCCATTGGAAAGGATAGCGAGCTTTCGCGGCTTGAGCGCCGAAAGCGCGGCCGTCGCGTCCGGATAGAGATCGAGATGCAGGTATTTCTCGATGACGCGCTCAAACGCGTCCTTCTCATAGTCGAGCCCGAGCACGCGCAGCGTATAGCCCAGCGAGTCGCGGGTGACCGCGGCAAAATCCTGGTAACGCCGCATCAGCGAGCGCAACCAGGTGTATTCGAGTTGCTTGATCCGCCAGACCTGCGTGATGATCTCGCCATAGCCCGGAAACGCATCTTCGGTGATCTCCGCGACCGACTGGATGTCGTAGAGCGTCCCGTAGGCGTCGAAGACGACGGCTTTGAGGTTCATGGGCTGTCCTTCCGGGCCCCTGTGGTCACAAGAACTCCGCTTGGGGGCGTGCGCTTGATCGTCAGCTTACCAGAGCGCAGCGGAGGTCGGCCACTGCAAGCGTTATCGGCGGCTTGTGACGATCAGCAGACAGGCTGCCAACGCCGGGAGTGGCCAAGCTGCAGCTTCTCACGTTTCACTGCGTTGTTCTGCTGCACCTGAAGATAAGCGCTGCCTGAAACACCCGTTTGGCATCGGTTCGCACCTCGACGGAAACGTCTCGACGCTCGTCCATGACTGCAATGTCGCGAGCCAGATCCGCCAGCGCGTGGGCCGCTTCCACCTCGGCTTCTTGCTGGGTGCCGAACTCCAGACCTTCCTCATCAGGATAGAGGCCGGTATCGTCCCTGATGTCGAAATAATAGCGGGTCACCGCGGCGGCTCTCTGAATTGGCACGGACGTCAACATCAGCGCCAATTGGCCGTTCCTGACCAATCGCACCGTTGACGCGTACGGACAGCACCGCTTCGCCGGTTCCGAGAGAATAGGCCGTGTCAGCCCGCCGGCCTGGAGGTCTGCGGCAGGGGCGGCCTGCGTTCAGGGAGCTTCTTCTTCGGCGGCGCCGGCAGCAAGCCTTCCCTGATCGCCTGTTTGCGCGCAAGCTTGCGGGCGCGCCGGATTGCTTCGGATTTTTCGCGCGTCTTTCGCTCCGAAGGCTTCTCATAGGCGCGCCGCTGCTTCATTTCGCGAAAAACGCCTTCACGCTGCATCTTCTTCTTCAGGACCCGAAGTGCCTGATCGACATTGTTGTCGCGGACCATAACCTGCATCGAAACTCCTCGCTGGGCTGCGAAATGGGACGACCCTGCAAGCAGCCAATTGCGCAGGGAACTCGTTGCGAATGGGAGAATGGGAGCAACCGCGGATGTCTTCGTCGGTTTCGAACGAGCAGATTTGCCCGTCACGGAGATGCGCGGCTCAGTGGCAGCGAGGTGACCACCCCCGCGCGGCCAAGTCAACCGATCAAGTCAACCGGCCAAGTCAACCGGCCAAGTCAATCGATAAGGGCCCTGGCCCGACCCGGCAGATCAGATCCGGAACTGCTCCCGGCCGGCGTCTGGATCGCCGGGCTGAAAACAAACTGGCAGCCTTCCTTGTAAAAGGGGCGAACAATGTATATGTTCGCTCTATTCGATTAGCCGCTGTGCCTTGTTGATCGTGCCCGCGGGCTCCTTTTCCAAAGACATCGACGAAGTTGAAACAGCCGCGTGAATGTCGCGCGGAATGCGCTTGTGCGCTTTGGAGAAGAAAATGACGACAGGTACCGTAAAGTGGTTCAATGGCCAGAAGGGCTTCGGATTCATCCAGCCGGACGATGGCAGCAACGACGTGTTTGTTCACATCAGTGCGGTCGAACGTGCTGGCCTTGGGGGTCTCGCCGAAGGCCAGAAGCTCAATTACGAGCTCAAGACCGACAAGATGCGGGGTAAAGTCAGCGCAGAAAACCTCTCGCTGGCCTGATCTCGTAGCGCCGTTTCACGGATGTACTGAAACGGCTTGTTGCCCGCTCGATCTCCGGATTGGGCGGGCTTTGCCTGTTGCTGAACGAGGTGAAGGATGAGTACCCGAAAGCCGGCAGTACCGTCACCTGAAGCAATCGCGCGCGCCGATCGTCAGCGCCTGGCGGCCGAAGAAGGCGTGCGCGCGATTGCGGATGTCGAGAGACAAGCCGTCGAGGTCCGCAAGAATATGGCGCGGCTGCGCCAGTTGCGCGAAGCCAGAGAAGCTGCGGACGCGGCTCTCGTGGCAACCGAGCCGGCGCCAGTGGCAAAGAAGCGGACGAGGAAGTCGGGGCGATAGCCCGATGCGACGAACGCCGAAGACCGGGTCTCAAGCAAGAGAGTGTTGATCGTGCCCAGAGCAAAGTCAGACGGCCATGGAACGATTACTTTCACGCTTGCGCTAGGCGCAGCGCGCCAGCTTTGTAGACTCACGACGACGTTCCAGACCGACAAGCAGGCTTTCAGCTATCTCCATAAATACCGGACCCAGTTCGAGCAGATGGCGCGAGCGCGGCTTGCCTCGGGCGAGCTCGAAGACGGAATCGTCGTGCTGACGATGCTCTAGCCCGTCCGTCTGATGCGTCGATTGAACCGCAGCGGTGCATGAATCGCCTGTTGGCTGCCGAGCCGAACACCGCAAGTTCAGACCGTTTTGAAGCTCAATCGAAATACCGCTGCGCAAACTTGCGGAAGTTTTCCATCAGGAACCGATGTGCGCGCCTGCTAATGGGAGCGTCCGGCACCATCATATCAAAACCGTGATAGGCGCCGTCGAAGATTTCGAACGCAACCGGAATGTTGGCCCGGCGAAGGTTCTCGACGTAGATCTTGGTTTCATCGCGAAATGGCTCGAGACTGCCGACAAACGTGATCGTCGGCGGCAGTTTCGTGTAGTCCGTGCAGCGTGCCGCAGCCGCGTAGGGCGTAACGGTGTCCACGCCGTGGAGATAGCGGGACCATGCCAGCCTGTTGGCTTTTTCATCCCAGACGGGCGCGTCGTTGCCAACCACGGATGCGCTGGTCTGCCGGTCATCGATCATTGGATAAACAGGCATTTGAAACGCTATTCTTGCGTCGTTCGTGTCGGTCGCCTTGAGCGAGACGGCGGCCGCAAGCCCTCCGCCCGCGCTATGGCCTGCCACGATGAATTTGTCGGTTCGTCCGCCTAGGGATGCCGCGTTATCCCTGATCCATAGCAAGGTGTCGTAGCAGTCATTGAATGCGGCCGGGTAGGGCGATTCAACGGCCTTTCGATAGTCCGGCGCGACGATGATGCACGGCTCCGTATCGATGAAGTCCTTGAGGATCGAGCCGAACTGCTCGGGCACCCCGTGAACGTAACCGCCACCATGCATGTAGAGCATGATCGGCAGCGGTCCAGCTGCCGAGGTTGGCCGATAGAGTCTCACGCGAATAGGCGTGCCGCCATTCGTGCTGGGAATGTATCGCTCGCGGCAGACAAGTCCCCTGATGTTGCGTCCCCGCAAGACGGAAGCAGAGAAACGGAACACGAGCAGAGAGAACCATCTGGTGTGAACAAAGCTTGCGATGATCCGGCCAAAGGCATATCGGCCGCGCAGATCTTCATCCACCATCTCCCTGGTGACTTTCATCCGATGCGTCCTGCCGAGTTCAGGAAGCTTAGTCTAAGGCGCGATGGCTCCAGCAGGCCATCTTCTATTGCAGCGTCGCAATCATCTTTGCCGGGGCGGGCTGCCGAAGGCCCAGGCCCCGGGAAAACCGCGGGCGCGTCGATTTCGGCAGTCTTTCCGGAAGCTGCCCGAAATATGTGATCGTTCTGGTCATCGCAGCCCTGATGACGGGCTCGACCTTCGCGCAAATGAACCAGCAGACCAGGACAAGAATGCCCAGCTGGATCCACACGGCCGTGGTGGCATCCAGGCCGGCATCGACCAGGGTACGAATGATCGCGGTGCCGACGACGTTGTGCATGAGATAAAACGGATAGGTGATGAGGCCGAGCGTTCTCCAGTAGGCGGGCGCCTCGGCAGAAGCGATACCAGCAGCGTGCCTATTCCTGTTCCGGTTCGCGGCGAAGGCAATGAGCAGCACCGCGGCAGCCCAGACCATGATCGGCACCAGGGCTGACTGGTCCGCGATGGCGGGAATGCTCGTCAGGAAGAAAGACGCAAAATAGTAGATCTCTGCGGCCCCAGACAGACAGGTGACGGCGACGGCGACCCGTTCGAGCTTCGTCAGTTCTCTGTTGGAGGAAATGAACAGCCAGATGCCCAGCGCAAAGAAGCAACCATGATTGAGCAAGTACGCTGCGGCCGGAACGCGAAACATCAGAATGATGAGATAGATCAAATCGGATGGCGTCGTGCACGACAGCACCACTAACGAAAAAGCATTGAAGATCGCGCTGTAGATGGTGAGACCCCAGGCCACGTGCCGCAGCGTGACCTTCTTCGTGAGCATCGCGCAGTATACGAGCCCGTAGAACGCGGTCTCGGCAGCCAGCGTCCAGTAGACGCCATCAAGCCACTCACCCGTGACACCCTTGGGGACCATCAGCATGGCGTGGATGTAGGGCAGGATGAATTCGGATGCCGGTCCGCTTCCGAAGATGAGCAGAACAAGGAGGGTCGTGGTGGCGCAAACCCAAACCGCCGGATAAAGCCTGAGCGCCCGACCGAGCAGGAACTCGCCCGGCGAAGACTTGCACGCGGAATTCGCGATCACGAAGCCGGAAATGACGAAGAAGATTTCGACGCCCACCCAGCCGAACCATGTGTAGGGCGCGGCAGACGGGTAGATGACCTCGGCGGCGACGTAACGCTCGAAGCCTTGGACGCCGATCGAAACCCAGGCCCATGACCAGAACATCTGGTGAAAAATGGCGACTCCGAGAGCGGTGGCGAAGCGCAGCGGATCCAGCAGTGCAAAATGGTTTTTCACGGGAGTGCTTCCGATCCATGAAACGATCCCGTTGCAGATATTGGATCCCCTCACCAGGCTCTGCGACCTTGGTCACGCTTTCTCCGTCCATGGTTCGAACTGCGCAGATTCCCTGCGCGAATTGGCGTGCGCTCTGTGCCGTGCCTGCGCGCTGTGTGATGTTTCTCACGGAGGTGCTGACGTTATCGCCGGTTCTCCTTTCATCCCGCCGTCCGTGGATTCGACGCCCGATAGGCGTAAAGTTTTCCATCCTCTCCGGATGCGACGCCGTTAGGCTTACGGCCATTGTCGGCGCCTGACGGCTCCAGAGAGCTCTGCGAGGACTTGGTCGCTCAACTCATTTCAGACGATTGAATTTCGGCACTCACAACGGGCGGCGCCTTTGTCTAACGGGCCGTCAAGCGACCCAATGGCCTGGGTCGAAAATCAGATTGATATTCGACTACGGATTTTCCGGAGGACGTTTTGTGCTTCAAGTATATCGATCCGGACGGCGCGGGCGAGCTTCCCGGCTTTCGACGGGGCTATCTGATCGGGTGCGCCGTCTTGGCTTGCATTCTGGCCATTGAGCTGATTGTCCTGCTTTAGTTCGCGAGGGCAAGTGGCCTTCGCGAGAGGGTGCTACCGCGGAGGTGATGAGAGGCTGATCAACTCATCTCCGCACGATCTTGCGCCAGTACCGATTGTCGACAGAGCGTTGCGGTTTTGCGACGCAGGCTTCCTTTTTCCATCGCCAACGGCCTGTGATACGCTGCCCAAATTGGAGTTCTAAGGGGGAATTGAAAAATGATTCATCGTTTGTTGGCAATCTTGGTCGTGCTGCTATCCATATCGGCGGCGAAGGCCGGACCAAACGAAGACGCGGTGGCGGCACGCGCACAGTGGGAGCAGGTCTATAATTCCGGTGATGCGGAGAAGTTTGCCGCGATCTACACCAAGGACGCCATGCTGTTCGGCTCGACGGCTCAGCTGTTCACCGGTACGGACGGCGTGCGCACCTATTTCAGCAAGCTGCCGCCGGGCATCAAGGTGAAAATGGGCGACCAGCAGGCGATCGCGGCAGGTCCCGACGTGTTGTTGAGCTCCGGCTTCGCCGACTTCACGCTGCCCAACGGCACCGTGGTGCCCTACCGGCTGACCCTGGCCTGGGTGAAGGTGGACGGCAAATGGCTGGTGGCGCAGCATCACGGCTCACCCGTGCCCAAGTAAGCTCGGGGATGAGGCTGCCACTTCACACTGAGGTCTAGGCGACAGCGCCTCTTCCTGTCAGGGAATGGGGCGCCGCCCTGGCCTCTAAAATTCCACGACGACCTTGCCGAAATGCGAGCCGCTGCGCAGGTGAGCATAGGCTTCAGGGACTTCCTCGAAACCAAAGATGCGATCCACGATCGGGTGGATCGCTTGGTCGGTCAGGAAGCGATTCATCGCCGTGAAATGTTCGACCGACCCAACGGTGACACCGATGATGTCGGCATTCTCCCATTGCAGGCGGGCGAGATCCGGTTTCGGACCGAACCCTGTCAGGACGCCGATCTGAACGATCTTGCCGCCCGAAGCGACGGATCGCAGCGATCGGTCATAGGTCCCCGGGCCGCCGAGCTCGAGAATGTGACTGGCGCCTTCGCCATCAGTGGCTTTCATCAGAGCGGCGTCCCAGTCGGGCGTGTCGCGATAATTGATGAGGATCGAACCGCCCATCGTCCGGGCGCGCGCGAGTTTCTCATCCGAGGATGAGATCACGATTGCGCGTGCACCGAGCGCTGCCGCGAATTGCAGGCCGAACAGTGCGACGCCGCCAGTTCCCTGCACGAGCAGCGTGTCGCCTTTGCGCATCCCGCCGCGTGTGATGAGGCCGTGCCATGCGGTGACGCCGGCACAGGGCAAGGTTGCCGCTTCGACCGAGGACAGGTGCGCTGGCACGGCGACGAGTGCTGTTGCCGGCAGCACGACATACTCTGCCAGCATTCCGTCCGTCGTGCTGCCGCCGAGGGATGACGAAACATAGCTGGACTTGAACGGCCCCGAGATCCAGTCGCGGAAGAACGAGGCGGCGACGCGGTCTCCGATTTGCCATTGCGCGACATTGGCGCCGATGGCGTCAACGACACCCGCGCCGTCGGAGAGCGGCACACGGTCGTTGAGCCCGGTCTGTCCTGCGCGGTCGAGGGTGATCAGGTCGCGGTAGTTCAGACTGGCCGCTTCGACCTGAATGCGAACCTCGCCTTCGGCGGGTTCGGGTCTGCTGACATCGACGGGTTCGAGGCGGCCGGCCCCGGCATGGCTGTTCAAATGGTAGGCTTTCATCGTTGCTCCTTCTCAAGCGGCATTCACTTGGATGAGCACAGCCTGTAAGCTCTGACAGCACTGTCAGGGTCAAGAGGTCTCGGATGAAGATTGGCGAACTCTCCCGGAGGACGGGGGTCAGCGTTCGAATGTTGCGGTATTACGAGGCCGAAGGGTTGCTCGCGCCGCAACGGACCTATTCCGGTTATCGCGATTATGGCCCGGAGGAAGAGCAGACCGTGCGGCGGATCAAGATGCTCGGCTCGGCCGGGATGACGCTCGAGACGATCCAGCAATTGCTTCCGTGCGTGCGAAGCAACGACCCGGCCTTCACGCCGTGCAACGAGCTGCGAAGAATACTGGCCAAGCAAGTCAGCCTGATCGACGAGCGCATCGAGACGCTCAGCCAAAGTCGCACCATTCTGGCCGGCTATTTGGCAAGCGTGAACTGATCGCGCAACGGTGGATTTTACCGTGCCCGAGTTGAGTGGATTGGGCACTCATCTTGGTTAGTTATCCACGAATGGTTCGGGCGGCGTCGGCGCAACCGGCAAAACTATTTCTCCAGCAGCCTCAGATGTTTCGGCGGTCGGAAGTTCCTCCAAGCGCTTCGAAAGAGTCTCCACAACAGACTCTGCGACGCCCACAAATCCTCGCATCCGTTTAACCCTATCTGCGAGAACTTTTCGTTGTCCAGCGTTCGGATCGAGGGCCTTGTTTGAGTCCGCCGTTGCTGACAGAAAGCGTATGGTAATTTCGGATATGCCAGTTTCGCCGATGCCTTCGGCAAGTTTGACCCATTCCTTGGATCTGTCGAGCGCAGCTCCCGCAGCCTCTTCTAGGCAATATCCAATCAGTACCTTGGCCACGTAATCCATGTCTTCAGCTAGGCGGAGCCACTTCTCTTGGTCCGAGCTGTCCGCTGTTTCGCCCTTCGGTGGACGCACCATGCGGTAATAACGCAGCGTATCGTCCTCTGGATCAAGGCTCGCAATGGTTCGGATGATAGACTCTAATTCTCCAAATGGCCGCTTACCTGCCGGAAATTCCGAACGATGCTTCCATAACTTCAAGATTGCATCGAAAGCATCCGCCTCGGCCGTGCCTTTGTCGGCTCCCGTGGCAGTTTCTGCCTTTGCTATCAGATCAGCAACATGGTGCGCCATCCAGCGGCCCAGGGTATCGGTCGAATCGGCGAGACCCAGCTCTTCGACGAGCTTCCGGCCGAGCTCCAATACCTTTTCAGATTGTGCTGATTTTTCCATCGCGATTAAGGAGATAGAGTTTGGCTTGTGTGGGTACCCGTTCGTCATCGTCACCAAGGCTACGTTCATATGGTTGGTAGCGGCGCGTCCGTCCGATTTGCACTTCGATAATGAGGTCGCGATTCAGCTTCGCTAACATCTTTGTCACAAACGGCATGGATACCTTGAGCCGATTCCCTCGATTGGGGTTGCTGCGCTCGTGGCTTCTTGCTTCATCGTAATATCCCCAGACCTCAGTCTCCATGACCCAGGCTTGCTCTGCATTTCGCCAGAGACGGCGATCAGAATCAGTCGTTAGATCCAATAACTCAACGATGAATGCAGCCGGTCCTGCTGGCGGAAAAGAAACGCCTCCCGCCCAGCGATCCTGTTCGTCTAGCCTGGCACCGTTTGTTTCATTGACGACCCAACCCTTCAATTCGAATCCCGCCTCGTCGATCTCCAAGTCATCGTCCGCTCTTGGTATTCCATAGTGGTACACATTGTTTGACGTGGCTAGTGCACGCAGCAACGCCTCAGATTTCTCTGCGCAAACCAACGCACTATGAACGCTGATTGACTGTTCTGTTCGGTCATTGGCCTGCGTCCAATGACCCCATAGGTTCAATCCGTCGCTTGAGCGCAAAGTTTCCTCGAAATCGCCTTCAGTAACAGTTCGCCGATCGGGATGTTCTTTATCGCGGGAAAGCCATTCGCCTCTTTCTAGAGGTTCAGGATCGCGCCGATCCCAAAGCCAGCGACCATCATTTCGTGTTAGGTCGTGCCGCGACAGCCAATCACGGAACTCGTCATCTTCACCACATTCTGGATTGCGATGTGTCGGCGTGGAGGCCAACAGTCGCCCGGCAACGATCATCAACGCATGGTAGGAATGATAGAAATGAACATTGTCGGCCCGTGGATAGGAGCCGTGAGAATGATAACTGTGACGCTCTTCATAGAGATTGCGTCGAGCACGCTCGTCTTCGTCCCATCGTCCTGTAGCAGTAAACTGTAGATCATTTCGAATGACTTGGAGAGCCTCGGCCTCGATTGCGTTCTGTGACAGAGCGAACACACGGCCGAGCGGATCGAACCAGTAGGGACCGATGTCGATGCCGAAATAGTATCGATCTTCACCAGCGAGTTCCTTCGTCGCCTGTTTTCGGCCGCTATTGCGCGCGGAGGCATTCGACTCGATGACGGTTAGAGCAGACTTATTTATGTTCCTTAGTCGATTCGAAATCCCGCCATCGTCGTTTAGGTCACCACGAGCGACCAACTCAAGAGCGCATCGCGCTGCAAATTGTCGAATGACGACGTGAGGCTGTCCATTCAATGCCCATTCGAGGATTTGCTTGCCGTGCAGCGCAATAATTTTGGGAGCATCCAGTGCTGCCCGCGCCAAACCGATAAGTAGCCATTCAAGTGCGTGCAGTCGATAAAATGGCAGCTTCGTATCTACAAATGGTCCTCCGCTCATCTGAGAGGCTAGCTTCATCAGGTGGGCCAGAAGTTCGACGCGCCCGAAACAGCAGGTTTCAAGTACGGCGTGAGCTCCTTCCCATCGCAGCACCGCCTGGGGCGCAGCTAACATGCCCCAAACGTAACCAGCCAGCGCTTCCCGAACGTCAGTCGGTGGCGCGAGTTCATCCTTCCAGGGACCGTCTCCATCTTTGTCTTCTAGGGCGGGATTAAACAGATCCATTCCATACGTTAGAGTCTCCAACGCCTGATCAGGTGATAGCTTGACCGCGATAAGGCCGAGGAGCGAGAAGAGTCGGTCGGTTTTGATCAGGTCTGGCGTCTCACCGATAGCAGAGAGCACCACGTCGACAATTTCATCCAAGCTTACGCCAGATGCTGCGCAAGCCTTCTCAAATGGAAACCTCTCGTAATAGCGGCTTCTCCTGATATCCATGCAGTAGCGGCGGGAGAACTCCTTCAATGCTTTCGTTAACGCTTGAGAAATCGCAGGACGTCCCTTCCAGTTGTCTGGAACATTTTCCAAAAAGCCACTGAGAGAGTAGAGGTCAAACCCCGGAGCCTCCATAAAGGCTTCAATAAACTGAGTTTCGGTTCCGCTTGAAAGTCGCAGCCTTGCTTGACTGAAAAACTCTTCAGCGAGGAGCGGTGGCTCGGTTTCTCTAAACGCGAGATAGGCCTGCCAAATGCCACTCGGCGACGTTAGATCCTTATCCGTGAATATCGCGTTCCAATCACGGGCGGTCTCGTTTTCAAGGGGACGCGCTATTTCATATCTATTGCTATCTCGCTCGCGATCCTTCTCATCTTGGTCAGCAAGAGAAATTGCCTCCGCCAGATCATCGAACGAAATGTCATGCTGGGCCGCTGCATCCTGGAATTTTCTTAGGCTTGATGAACTGGAAATAACGAGACGCGCATACCGATAGACAATTGTAGCTGCAAGTTTCTTCTCCTTAGCATCGCAGCATTCGGCTAGAATTTGCGCAAGTAGCTCGTCATCATCCCAGTCCGCTCTAATTGCGATAAGCGGCAGTGCGTCTCGTGGATCGAGGACTTTCCGCTTAATTAGAGTTTCGATTGCGATCGGCAGTATTCTCTCGTGCCAGCCAAACTTTCGGTCTCGCCATCGACTCAAAATGGTGATGGCCGACGATGAGCATAAGCCGCAAAGCGCGCGAACCGTGCTCTCCCATGGAAAATGCTTATCACGATCCACATAAACATAAGTTAGCTCTGCACAGCGCGAGAATTGATACGCCGCTTTGGGTGCCAGCCGGTCCAAGCGCGACGCTCGTTCCGCAAGATTGAGAATGGCATCCCATCTGGCCAGATTTTCATCGCCAATCTTGCTCGCAACTTCCACCGCTTCGTTAAAGTATGCCTTGGCATCCGCTTTGCTCGTTGTCAGTATCGCGCGAGCGATCTCAATGTAGCCATCGGTCTTGGACTCCGCATTTGAGCGCTCATTTTTTGTCAGCGAATAAGACTCTGCCGCATAGGTGAGGGCGGCCGATTTCGTGTTGTCCTTTTGCGCGCACAAACGGCAGAGGAAATTGAGCGTGGGTGTAAACAGCGGACGCTTCAGCTTATCTTTCCATTGACCAAATGCCGACAAAGCTTCGGGGGTAGCCGCGTTCGTCTGATGCAGGATATCCATCCACAAAAGAGCAATTTCGTTCGAGGTATGGAAATCATCGCGATAGCTGATCCGTTCCGCTCTCGCGGAGGCGTCGATCGTCTTTTTTACCTCGTTCGCGACATCTTCTTCTTTTATCCGTCCGAGTAGGACCGATGTCCATAACATGTGCCACGGCAACAACGCGCCGACGTCTTCTTGAAATTCCTGCAGCTCGCGAGACGTCGCATTCTTGTTCGCCTTCCTTAATTCATCCTTCAACTCGGCGTGGGCGACATCGATCAATTCGAGCTGCTGCCCTTGCAAGGCAGCTCGCAAAGCATAGGCTCGCAACAACGGGAAACGAGTGGTTGAAAACCGAGAGGCTAGCCCGCGAGGAGGCTCGGAAGGGAGGTATCGGGAGAGTAAGTTGACTGCCTCGTCGTGCGTGCTTTGACCGTCTTTTAGTGCGGCTTCAGCGAGGCAGACAACCGCGTCGATAGACGCGTCTCTTTCTTCCCAACCTCCCCGACTGCGGATGTCGATGCGACGGTCTAAGAGCTGCTTAAGCGCGCTCTTTGCTACTTCAGCCGGCGCCAGCCTTTGAACGTCTCGCAGTTCTCTTATGATCGCGAGAACAAGGCAGACATTGTTGCCGGCGGCACGCGCGATTGCATCAATCTCGACAAAGCGACCGTGATCAACCAGTCGACGTACTGCTGCACGTCCGACGCGATACGACACTTCGCGAGGTTTCCATCCTCGCAAACTTTGGGCGGCGTTAGCCGGACCGTGGATATTGAGGTGCGCAAGTGTAAGTTCGACGATGTCCTGATCCGCGATCTCTTCGTCGGCGCGTTCATCAGATGGCAAGCGTGACCAATTGCGGAGCCATTCGTGAGCCATACGCAGGCGGCTGCGGGCTTCTCCCACAAGCTCTTCGCGTCCGGACAGAAGAGCGGCTTCGTACGCGTGGTGTGATCCGAGCCACCCCGATCCGAATGTGCGACGCGATACGATTTCCTGGATCAGTTCAATCTCAAGGAACTCGGCAGCAAGATCGGTATTTGCCTGTAGCAGTTTTCGCTGCCGTTCATCGCCGGCCGTTTCTCCACCTGCCTTCAGGGCAAGTTTAGCTGCTGAGACATAACGTTGCGTGCGAAGTCCTGCTTTCAAAGCAAATTGGAGCCGTTGCAGTTCAACATCGCGTTTTTCAAGCGGACTGCCCTCAGGAAGCGCTGTTGCGGAAAGGGCAAGATCAACAAGTTCATCGAATTGACCGGCCTCAAGCATGAGTTGAGGCAATGTTGACGCAACATATGCGCTTCGAGTGGCGAGAGGTCTCAAACTGGCGATGAACTCGCCCATCCCAGCCATCGTCGGCCTAAATCTTTCGCGAAACCAAGTCTCTGCCGGCTCATCCAGAAACTGGATGGTCTCTCCAGCAACGAGAAGCGGACGTCCTATGTCATAGGCGAAGCTCTTAATCGCTTCAGGCTCTACGCCAGACATCGCAGACAAAATGGGTATCGGTACTAACGGCCTCAATGCAGCCAAGCCTGCGCAGATCTTTTCGACGCGGGATTTTTCTACGGGACCAGACGCGTCCTTAAGTTTAGCAATAGCATCGTCCAGCAAGCCCGAAATTGCATCCTCCACGCTTGTCGGGTTGGGACCAAGCAAGCGTAGCGCATCTTGCAAGGGCTGCCCGCGCGACAGCGCTAAGGCTTGCACGCGCGGATTATGTGAACTCAGCCGATGGAATTCATCAACATCGCGTTCACTTGCGTCGGAAAATTTCTGACGTAAGAACGCCTGTGTCTCGTTTCGACTGAACGGGAGGAGCTCAATTGCGGTGCAATCGTGGGGCGGATCAAGTAGATCTTGACGATGTGAGCGGCAAAGAAACACGAGCCGAACACCTACCGGAAGCTTCGTGCGAATTATGTCTCTTACGAAGGAGCGCGCCTCGCCAATCTCTTGAGCCGCCATCTGGGCGTTGTCCGCGGCATCTACAACAATGCAAAGGAGCGCATCCGGATTTGCTAGCCTCAATAATGTTGCTGCCTGGCTGAGCCTATAGATAAATGCGCGTACATATGCCGGAGCATCTGCGTTCGCGGTTGGGATAAGGAGATGGCAGAGACCTTCTCTGGCTAGTTCGTTTGCAATTTGAACGAGGGCATCTTTATGCCGATGACGATAACCGGTAGCACCGCGATACTCACCATTGCCGAAGCAATCATAGAGAACGCAAGCGGACCCTTTAGGCAGGGCCTGACCAATGCGCGTTGCGAATATCGACTTTCCAACCCCGCCCGAGGCATGAACGACAACAGAGCCGGCGGCTGCCACGATCTGTTGAACCAGCTGCGGCTCCTGCTCACGAGGAACCGCGTCGCTAACACGAGCTATGAGACACTTTGCGGGAAATAGGCGGGTTTCGTCGGTCTTTAAGGCTCGGAGTACGTCAATCTTTGTTATCGTGGGATTCTGTTCGCTTTCGGAAAGTGCCCGGCGCGTTACCAACTCCTTTAACTGTGTTGGCGCATCGACGTCGGCATCCGGGAGATAACCACTTATGTCTTGAAACAGGATGTTGCGCTGATCCCAATAACCCTTCTGCCGGTCTTCGAAACGCACAAGCCGACAAAAGTCCGCGAGATCGCCGCCTGCCAAATCAGTGAAGGATTCCAGCTTTTTCAGCTCACCAGGATGTCGTGGTGTCGCTTCATTCGCCGCATCGGCAACTGCCTCCGCCACATCCGAACCAATTGGCCTGTTCGTTACAAACCAGAATTCTAGTTTGCCCGCCAATTCTGCTCGCGCATGAGTCTTTTGAAGCTCTGCATAACGTTGCGCAAAGCCTCTGATCGTCTTTTCCAACCCGCTTGCGGTCCACGGATCATCAGCGTGCACCGTCGAATGCTTGAGTTGCATGTAGCGTATCAAGCGCGCTTGCTTGATATCTTCACTTCCGATGTATTCGGCAATATCGATCAGCTCTTCACCGGCCTCTACCGGTGAGGCATCGGGTTGCTCGTTCGGTGAGGGACCTTCGATGCTGATGGCGACCAAGCCACTGTCGGAGGACAGGAGCTTTAAGCAGCGCCGCGCTGCCCACAGATAGTGGAATTGATCGCCGTCTCGGCTTGCACGGACTAGATTGGTTTTGGACATCGAAGCGCGCAATCTGAACCCGAAGCAGCTACCATTTGTCGTCTAGCGCTCCACTATGGTTCCGTGCGTACTCCAGCACGCAGTTAGGCCGGTTTGCAATCGGTCTAACTATCTTAGTCACAAGCCGAAATTGGACGTCGTTTTGGGCTAGATCCCTAAAATCTTCCTTGCGTTGGCCTTCAGCACCTTCGGCCGGATCTCGTCGCGGATGTCGAGCTTGGCGAAGTCGGCCAGCCAGCGGTCCGGCGTGATGACGGGCCAGTCGGAGCCGAACAGCATCTTGTCCTGCAGGATCGAGTTGATGTAGCGCACCAGGATCGGCGGGAAATATTTCGGCGACCAGCCGGAGAGGTCGATATAGACGTTCGGCTTGTGGGTCGCGACCGACAGCGCCTCTTCCTGCCAGGGGAAGGAGGGGTGGGCGAGGATGATCTTGAGGTCGGGGAAATCGGCCGCGACGTCGTCCATGTACATCGGGTTGGAATATTTCAGCCGCATGCCCATGCCGCCGGGCATGCCCGAGCCGACGCCGGTCTGGCCGGTGTGGAACAGCGCGATCGCGCCGCCATTGTTGATCTCTTCGTAGAGCGGATAGGCCATGCGGTCGTTGGCGTAGAAGCCCTGCATGGTCGGATGGAATTTGAAGCCGCGCACGCCGTATTCCTCGATCAGCTTGCGCGCCTCGCGGGCGCCGAGCTTGCCCTTGTGCGGGTCGATCGAGACGAAGGGGATCAGGACGTCGAGATGGTCGGAGGCGACCTCGATCATCTCGTAATTGTTGTAGCGGCGGAAGCCGGTCTCGCGCTCGGCATCAACAGGGAAGATCACCGCGGCGATGTTCTTGGAGCGGTAATAGGCCGCGGTCTCCGGCACGGTCGGCGGATGCTTGTGCGGCGACTTGAAATAGTCGGCCATCTGCGCCTGGAAATCGTCATAGCCGTCGTCGCCATGCATACCGCAGGGCTCCTCGGCATGGGTGTGGATGTCGATCGCGACGACCTTCTCGATATCAGGCAGCTTCAGCTTCGGCATTGTGTCCTCCCGAGGGTTGCCGAATTGATTATATGATATAACGAATTTGGCAAGGCATTGCTGGCGCTCAAACCGCAGCCGGCGAAAGTCTTTGCCGGGCTCGACCGGAATCGGACCGATCCGGGCTCATCTACTGTGCATGGGGTTGTTTTCACCAGTTTGGCTGACCGGAACCTGGCAGTTAACATTGACATGACCTCCCGCCATGCCTTAAGAACCGCCCCGTCCCGGGCGGTCCGTCCGCCAGCGGGAAAAATCTCATTTTGCCACATTCGCGCGTGCCGAGACGGGTGTGCCGAACACGGCCTTTCGAACGTTCAGGATTCTGCCATGAAGGTCCGTAACTCGTTGAAGTCGCTGCGCGGTCGCCATCGCGCCAACCGCCTGGTCCGCCGCAAGGGCCGGGTCTATGTGATCAACAAGGTGCAGCGCCGCTTCAAGGCTCGCCAAGGCTGATCAGTCAAAGGCTGATACTGCCCTCGCGGTCGCCTTAGCGCGCCCCCCGCAAGACCACGGTCTCACACGAGTTTGACGCCGCCTTTGCTTGGCAAGGGCGGCTTTGCGCGTTTAGACTTTGACGATGGCAGTGAGATTCCTTTTCGCACGCACGCTGTGTCTGGCCCTCCTTCTCGGCACGGTTGGCCTCGCGCCGGCGCTGGCGCTGGATGATCCGGCCCCGCCGGCGAAGCAGCAGAAGAAGCTGCCCGAGGCACCGGCCAAGCTGCCCAAGGCCGATCGCACCAAGAATCTGGATTTCCTGTTCGGCGCGCTGAAGGCGGCCCCCGACGACGTCAGCGCCAAGCATGTCGAGGCGCGGATCTGGGCGATCTGGCTGCAGACCCCGAGCGACACCGCCGCACTCCTGATGGCGCGGGCCAAGGCGGCCGTCGATGCGCAGAAGATCGACGTCGCGATCAAGTTGCTCGATTCCGTCATCAAGCTCCGGCCCGACTACATCGAAGCCTGGAACCGGCGCGCCACGCTCTATTACATGCAGAACGACTATGCCCGCTCGCTCGCCGACATTCGCGAGGTCCTGATCCGCGAGCCCCGTCATTTCGGCGCGCTCGCAGGGCTCGGCATGATCATGCAGGATGTCGGCGACGAGAAGCGCGCGCTCGATGCCTATCGCAAGGCGCTCGCCGTCAATCCGCACCTCGAGAAGATCCCCGAGCAGGTGAAGGCTTTGACCGAGAAGGTCGAAGGCCGCGACATCTAGCCTTTAAGTCGAGCGGTCGTGGCGCGGCGGGGTTAACCACGATCGGAAGCGCTGTGTCGCAAGGACTATTGTCGGCGCGGCCGCAGGTTTACCTGCATGGCAGGAGCAAAAGCCATGAAGCGTTTGATCTTTGCCTGCAGCTTGCTGTTGGCGTCGGGGACGATGAGCCTCGCCGACGGGCTGTTCTGGGTGGTCGGCAACCGCGCCACCGGCAAGTGTAACATCGTGACCAGCAACCCGGTCATCAATGGCGACATCTGGTTCGGCGACGGACCCTACAAGTCGAAGGACGACGCCAAGCTTGCGCGTTCGACCATCCGCGCCTGTCCCGCACTCACGCCGGAGGAGCAAAAGGCCGAGGACAGCGCCGGTTAGTGCAGGACGCTGGTGCCGCGCTCGGCAAGACCGCGATCAGCCGCCGCGGCGTAGGCCTTGGCGAGCTCGGTCTCGAGATGCTCGTTGATCAGCAGCAGCGCCCGCACGGCCCCGCGCAAATCGCCGTTGCAGCTTGCGACAATCTCGTCGATTGCCGTGTCGTTCGATCTGATGCTCATCGAAAATCCTCCGGTTCAAACCAGGACAATCCTGCCGGTCTTCCCTGCAACCCCTGAGGTTGCGAGGAGGGATCGGCGCCCACCCGCTTCCAAGTGGCGGAACCGACCGTGGCGATTATAAGGAAGGCGCGATGACGACTGCATGAAGCTGGTTCGTGGCTTATCTGTCCGGGGGCGCCGCCATTGATTCTGCTGGATTTTTTAGTTCGGCAATTATGCACATATCCACAGGGCGGCATTTTCAGTGGGGGCGCTGGGCCCCCTCGCGCGAAACTACCATCTGCGTTACGCGTAACTGCCATGTGCCCTGGATTATCCGGACTCTCTCCATGATTGTGTTGTCAGCCGTGACGGCGCTGGCCCTGCTGGCGCTGGTCACGCAGGCCGGCGTTCTTGCCGTGCAACGTTCTTTTCCGCCACAGGGCCGGATGATCGAGGTCGATGGTGCGACGCTCCATGTCGTCGACATCGGCCCGCGCGGAGGCCTGCCGATCGTGATGCTGCACGGTGCGAGCTCGAACCTCGAAGTGATGCGGCATCCGCTCGGCGAGATGCTCGCCGGGAACCATCGTGTCATCCTGATCGACCGCCCCGGCCACGGCTGGAGCACGCGTGCGCGCCTGCAGGATTCGACGCCGGATATCCAGGCGCGGATCATCGACGAGGCGCTTGGCAAGCTCGGGATCGATCGTGCCGTTTTCGTCGCGCATTCCTGGAGCGGCGCGCTCGGTGCGCGGCTGGCGCTCGATCACGCGAGCCGCGTTGCCGGCCTCGTGATGCTGGCGCCCGTCACCTATCCCTGGCGCGGCGGCGTCGGCCGCTACAACGAGATCATCGCGACACCGGTGATCGGCACGCTGCTCGCCTACACCATTACCCTGCCGCTGGGCTATTTCATCACGGGGTCCGGCGCGCGCGACGTCTTCCTGCCGCAGACGATGCCGGATGGTTTTGTGAAGGAGTCCGCGACGCCGCTCCTGCTGCGGCCGCGCGAATTTATCGCCAATGCCTATGATCTGGTGACGCTGAAGGCATCGGTGGCCGCGCAAGCGCCGCGCTACGGCGAGATCGGGGTGCCTGTGACGATCATCGCCGGCGAGCCCGACAAGACGGTGAAGACCGACATCCACGCGCGCCCGTTCGCTGCGACAGTGCCGAACACAAAGCTGATCGTGCTGCCCGATCTCGGCCACATGGTGCAGAACGCGGTGCCGGATCTCGTGAAGGCGGAGATCGAGACGATGATCAGGATGATCGCCCCGGTGCGGGCGGCCGCTGATTAGCGACCGCCTCTTGTCCGCTTATTGCTTGGTCTTCCCGTCCTTGTCGAACTGCGAGACGTAGGTCCAGAGATTGTTGATCTCGGTCTCGTTCTTGATGCCGGCGAACGCCATCTTGGTGCCGGGGATCTTGGCCTTCGGGTCCTTGATGTATTCCTTGAACTGCGCCTCGTTCCAGGTGATGCCGGAATTTTTGTTCGCATCGGAATAGTTGTAGTCGGGCGCGGTGCCGGACTTGCGGCCGTCGAGACCGTTGAGCTCGGGGCCGACCTTGTTCTTGGCGCCTTCGCCGATCGCATGGCAGGCCAGGCACTTGTTGAACGACGTCTTGCCGGCCGCGGCGTCCTGCGCCATCGCGCTGGTGGCCGTGGCAGTGACGGTGAGGATCATCAGCGCGCCAAAAGTCAGTTTTTTCATAGGGTGCTCTTCGTCTCTTTCCCGGTGGGGTCTCATTCGTCGGCAATCGTCGAACCTGCCGGTTTTGGCATGGCCCGCTCGGCTTGGACAAGCCACGAAACCATGACAGGTTTCATAGCTGCTTACTTGTCCCAGAGCGAACTGACCAGAGATCGTGGCTCCGACCTTCGTACGACCTACCTAAACCATCGCTGGCGTGATTGATTTGCCGTGATAAATCGACCGTTCGGAAGGATAATGCCGTGAAGGATATAACATGGCCATCATGATGCCTGCGAGCGACCAGGCCGTGCTTGCGCGCCGAGCGGAGATCGTTGCTGCATTGCGTGCCATCGTGCCCGGCGAGGGCGTGATCGACAGCGCGGCCGAGATGCGGGCCTATGAGTCCGACGGGCTGACCGCCTACCGGCAGCCGCCGATGGTCGTGGTGCTGCCCGACACCACCGAGCAGGTCTCGCTGGTCCTGAAATATTGTGCTGCGCAGGGCATCAAGGTGGTGCCGCGTGGCTCCGGCACGTCGCTGTCAGGCGGGGCGCTGCCGCTCGAGGACGGCGTGCTGCTCGGCCTCGGCAAGTTCAAGCGCATCCGCGAGATCGATTTCGACAACCGCGTCGTCGTCACCGAGCCTGGCGTCACCAATCTCGCGATCAGCCAGGCCGTTGCGCATGCCGGATTCTACTACGCGCCCGATCCGTCCTCGCAGATCGCCTGCTCGATCGGCGGCAATGTCGCGGAGAATTCCGGCGGCGTGCACTGCCTGAAATACGGCATGACCACCAACAACGTGCTCGGTTGCGAAATTGTCCTGATGAGCGGCGAGATCCTGCGCATCGGCGGCAAGGGCTGCGAGAATTCCGGCTACGATCTGATGGGCGTCATCACCGGCTCCGAAGGCCTGCTCGGCGTCATCACCGAGATCACGGTGCGCATCCTGCAAAAGCCGGAGACGGCGCGCGCGCTGATGGTGGGCTTTGCGCAAGTCGAGGCGGCCGGTGAATGCGTGGCGCGCATTATCGGCGCCGGCATCATTCCCGGTGGCATGGAGATGATGGACAAGCCGGCGATCCACGCGGCCGAAGCCTTCGTCCATGCCGGCTATCCGCTCGACGTCGAGGCGCTGCTGATCATCGAGCTCGACGGTCCCAAGATCGAGGTCGACGAGCTGATCAATCGCGTCGAGGCCATCGCGAATGCCTGCGGCTCGACCACCTGCCAGATCTCGACCTCGGAGGCCGAGCGCAATCTGTTCTGGGCGGGCCGCAAAGCGGCATTCCCTGCGGTGGGCCGCATCTCGCCCGACTATCTCTGCATGGACGGCACCATCCCGCGCGGGGCGCTGCCGAAGGCACTGGCGCGAATCCGCGAGCTCTCGGAAAAATACCAGCTCGGCTGCGCCAACGTGTTCCACGCCGGCGACGGCAATCTGCATCCGCTGATCCTCTACGATGCCAACAAGCCCGGCGAGATCGAGCGTGCCGAAGCCTTCGGCGCCGACATCCTGCGCGCCTGCGTCGAGTTTGGTGGCGTGCTCACCGGCGAGCATGGCGTCGGCATCGAGAAGCGCGATCTCATGCCCGACATGTTCACCGAGATTGACCTCAACCAGCAGCAGCGCCTGAAATGCGCCTTCGACGCGCAGGGCCTGCTCAATCCCGGAAAAGTGTTTCCGACCCTGCACCGCTGCGCCGAACTCGGCCGCATGCATGTGCATGCGGGGAAGGTGGCGTTTCCGGACATTCCGCGGTTCTGACGGCTGGACCTCCGACCTGGTGGCGGCGTGACGGACGTTTCGATTGACGCTACCGATGAAGCGCTGGCCGGGGCGCAGGCCCAACCGCGCCTCTCGTTCATCGACAACATCCGCTGGTCGATGATCATTCTCGTGCTGAGCATGCATGCGGCCGACACCTACTCGCCGTTCGGCAATTGGTACTATGTCGACCGGCAGGAGACGGGCTTCGGCACGGCCCTATTCTTCGGCATCTATCAGAGTTTTCTGCAGGCCTTCTAGTCCTCTGCGGCAATGTCATTGCCGGCCAGGAACGCGATACTCTCGCGCCAGAGTGCCGCTCTCATGACTTCCAGATGCATCAGGTGCGTTCCGCGGCTGATCTTGATGTCGCGCTTGCTGGGTGATCCGCTGAAGCTGCGAAACAACCATTCCGCATCGGCGTCTTTCAGCAGACTGTCCCATTCGCCGCGGATGATGGCGACCGGCGCCCGGACCCGCGACGGATCATAAGCGAGCTCGCCCCGCCATGCCTTGGCGATGTCGCTCGCCGGTCCCGTCGGGACCTTGACGCCAGCTGGATTGCGCGAGCGGCTGTCCGGATCGCTATCGAGGTAGCTCCTGCTCCAGGCGTCGAAATGCGTCCGCGACAGTACGGGCGGCTCATGGGCAGGGACATCCTCGACGAAGCGGTTCCATTGGTCCTCCGACGTGACGATACGCCAGGCCGGCAGCCGAGGCACTGCCTCGACGCTGACGGATTCGCGCCGGCTGATCGGCGCGAACAGCACGAGGCGATCGACCAGGGCGGGGTGCTCTCCGGCAAAGAGGCTTGCCGGCATCGAGCCCCAGGAGTGCGCGATCAGCGACAGTGTCCCGGTGCCGCGGTGGCCGAGAATGAATGCCGCGGCCGCCGCGAGTTGTAGAGCTGCATCGGGCGCAGTGCAAAGCGGCGGGTTTTCGAGAGCTGGCTTGTCCATCTCGGGATAGCGGTCGGATTCGCCGTAGCCGTAGAAGTCCAGGCCCCAGACGTCGAAGCCCGCCTCGCAAAGTGCGTCGCGCCAGGACGTGCCGTCGAACCGGTGCGCGATCGAGAGCGCGGAAGGAAACGTCGCGCCGTGGACGTAAAGCACGGCACGACGGGACGGCTGGCTCGCCTCGGCCGCCGGCAGCAGGCTCAGGAACAGCGACATTCTCTCGCACGGACCAGAAATTCGGAAGTGCTGCTCGAGGTGATCGAGCTTCGGGGTGATTGGACGATGGGTCATGGCGTTTCTCGGTCGCGATCGGCACGACCTTGTAGCGGCGGACCAGCAGGTTTGGTTCGCCGGCGATCGAAGTGTCGATGTTCTGCCGCGGAGCCGACGCGGCCAGCCGGCGGCACGCCGCATTTGATTTTGGGATCAAATTTCGATACCCGCTAGAGGTGTGGATACGCTCAGGGTCAGAGACGCCAAAGACGTCGAAGAGGTGGTGCGCGCGGCGATTGCCAACGAGCAGCCGATCGAGATCATCGGTCATGGCAGCAAGCGCAGCATTGGCCACGCCATGGCGACCAACGCCGTGCTCGACCTCTCCGCGCTGAATGCCGTCACCTCCTACGAACCGAACGAGCTCATCGTCACACTCCAGGCCGGCGCGCCGCTGGCCGACGTGCTGTCGCTGATCGATGCCAAGAACCAGCATTTCGCCTTCGAGCCTGTCAATACCGCGCCGCTGCTGGGCACGCCGGCGCTTGGAACCATCGGCGGCATGATCGCTTCCGGGCTCGCAGGCCCGCGCCGGATCAGGGCGGGTGGTGCGCGCGACCATCTCCTCGGCGCGCACGCCGTCTCCGGCTTCGGCGACAGCTTCAAGACCGGCGGCAAGGTGGTGAAGAACGTCACGGGTTACGACCTCTGCAAGCTGCTGGCGGGGTCCTGGGGCACGCTGTCGGTGATGACCGAGGTGACGCTGAAGGTGATGCCCAAGCCGGAAGCCGAGCGGACGCTGCTGCTACGCGGGCTCGACGATGCCGTCGCCAACAAGGCGATGACCGCGGCCCTCGGCTCGCCTTACGATGTGTCGGCCGCCGCGCATCTGCCGAAATCGGCGTTCCGGGCCAGGACCGACGGGCTTGGCGATGTCGCCGGCGAGGGCGAGGCGGTGACCGTGCTGCGGCTCGAGGGCATCACGGCCTCCGCCAGCCATCGCGCGACCTCGCTGCGCGAATTGCTGGCGCCGTTTGGAACCGCGACCCTCATCGAGGATGATACGTCGTCCGCGCTGTGGGACACGATACGCGACATCCTGCCATTCGCGGCCAGCGGCGTACTCGGCGCCTGGCCGGTGTGGCGCATCGTCTGCCCACCGGCCTCGGGCGCTGCTCTCGGCACGCAATTGGCGCGCGAGACCGGCGGTGACGTGATCTATGACTGGGGCGGCGGCCTGATCTGGGCGGCGGTGCCACCGAAGAGCGATGCGCATGCGCCAAGCGTGCGCCAGCGCGCCGATGCGTTTGGCGGACATGCCACGCTGATCCGGGCTGCTGAGGACGTCAGGCGCGGCGTCGACGTGTTCCACCCGCAGGCTTCAGGCATTGCCGCCCTCAGCGAGCGGGTCCGCGCCAGTTTCGACCCGAAGTCCATCCTCAACCGGGGACGGTTGACGCGAGGCGCCACGGTATGAAGACCGAATTCTCACTCGCGCAACTCGCCGACCCCGACATTGCGGAAGCCGACAAGATCCTGCGCGCCTGCGTCCATTGCGGCTTTTGCACCGCGACCTGCCCGACCTATGTCCTGCTCGGCGACGAGCTCGATAGCCCGCGCGGCCGCATCTATCTGATCAAGGAGATGCTGGAAAAGGACCAGGCGCCAACGGCCGAAGTGGTCAAGCATGTCGATCGCTGCCTGTCGTGCCTGGCTTGCATGACGACGTGCCCCTCCGGCGTGAACTATATGCACCTTGTCGACCAGGCCCGGGTCAGGATCGAGCAGCGCTATCAGCGGCCGCTCGCCGAGCGGCTGTTGCGCCAGGTGCTGGCCTTCGTGCTGCCCGACCCGCAGCGCTTTCGCATCAGCATGCAGCTGGCGCGGCTGGCCCGGCCCTTCGCTGTTTTCCTGCCGACCCCGCGACCCTCGGCTACACCAGGCCTGATCCAGCGCCTGAAGGCGATGCTGGCGCTGGCTCCCGGCCGGCTGCCCGCGCGTGGGGCCCTTCCGGGCAGCGTGTTCGCAGCGCTCGGCAAGAAGCGCGGCCGGGTCGCCCTGCTTCAGGGCTGTGCCCAGCAGGTGCTGGCGCCGCGCATCAACCAGGCGGCCATCAACCTGCTCACCCGCCACGGCATCGAGGTCGTCCTGGTCAGGGACGAGCAATGCTGCGGCGCGCTCACCCATCACCTCGGGCACGACGGGGATGCTCTGGCGCGGGCCCGCGCCAACGTCACGGCGTGGCAGAGGGAAGCGGCCGGCGAGGGGTTGGACGCCATCCTGGTGACTGCGTCCGGCTGCGGCACCGTGATCAAGGACTACGGCTATCTGCTGCGCGAGGATCAAGCCTTCGCAGCCGATGCGGCAAGGGTGTCCGCACTCGCGAAGGACATCACCGAATACGTCGCAAGCCTCGGACTTGAACCTCGCACGCGGCAGGACAACATCGTCGTCGCCTATCACTCCGCATGTTCGTTGCAGCACGGGCAGAAAATCACGGGCCTTCCGAAAGAATTGCTTTCCAAGAATGGATTCGTGGTGAAAGATGTGCCGGAGAGCCATTTGTGTTGCGGTTCGGCGGGGACCTACAACATTCTCCAGCCCGAGCTTGCGGGCAGGTTGCGCGATCGCAAGGTCGCCAACATCGCAAGCGTCAAGCCGGACATGATTGCCGCAGGCAATATCGGCTGCATGGTGCAGATTGCCAGTGGCACGTCAGTTCCGGTCGTACACACGATTGAGCTTCTCGATTGGGCTACGGGCGGGTCGCGGCCGGCGTCGAACACGTCGCACTGAGCTTTCGTCCGGAGGTGACGGCTGAAGGATGCCCGATCGACCATTGTTCGGCGGCAACAGGAGGACCACGATGGCGAAAGCGAGCAAGAAGAAAAGCAAGAAGGCCAAAAAGGCCAAGAAGGTTGTAGCGGCGAAGAAGGCGACGAAGAAGAAGGCGGCCAAGAAGAAGGCGGCCAAGAAGTCAGCAAAGAAGGCCGCGAAGAAATCGGCCAAGAAGGCTGCACCGAAGAAGGTCGCCAAGAAGGCCAAGAAGGCTGCGGCAAAGAAAGCGGCGCCGAAGACAGCCGCAAAGAAAGCAGCACCGAAGAAGGCGAAGGCAGCTCCCGCGCCGAAGCCGGCGGCTCCAATAGCGGCGCCGGCCCCCGAGCCCGCTGCCGAGACAAGCTGGGCGATGCCTTCGTCTTCTGCGGATCCGACGCCGGCCGAAGGGCAAGGCTAGCCCGAAGGGGGTGGCCAAGCCAGGGTTCGGGCTTGAGCCGCAGGCCGGGTCCAGCCCTCGACCGGGATTTACTAAGCGAAGGCCGCAGCGGTGACGCTGCGGCCTTTTTGCATCGCCCGCCAGGGCTGTCGGAGGCTGCCCGTTTTTGAGTCAGTTGATTCGTAGCGCGCCGGCCACGGAGCCTCGGGCCTCCGTAGTACCCCGGGCTCTGCTGTGCACTTTGGTGTGAAAATAATGTGATCGAGAAGCAACACCAGCCGACAACCTTTCGTGGAATCGCTGGAATGCCCAAAAAGTCGGCAGATGCTTTCGTTTTTTGCTTCTCGCTTGAGGTCCTTCCCTCCAGATTGCCGCTGTAAAGCAATTTGCAGTCAGGTCGTACGCCCCGGGGGGCTTCCGGGAATCCGACTGGGTGGAACTGGTGATGGGGATCGAAATGAAAAAAGTAACTTTGTTGGCAACGGCGCTGGCAATGGTGACGGGCTCGGCTTTCGCGGCGGATCTGCATGTGAAGGCATTGAAGGCTCCTCCGCCGCCCGCATTCGATCCCTGGGATATCGCCTTCGGCGGCGCGATCATGAGCGACTACATCTTCCGCGGCGTGACCCAGTCGAACCACCAGCCTTCGGTCGCCGCCTATTTCGAGCCCCGCTACAACATCAACAAGGACCTGCAGCTGTACGCCGGCGTGTCGGCGGAGAGCATCTCCTTCGCCAACCGCGCTGCGGCTGAAGTCGACGTCTACGGCGGTATCCGTCCGACCTTCGGCGCCTTCGCCTTCGATGTTGGTATCTGGGGCTACCTGTATCCGGGCGGAAGCTGCGCCGACAACGTGCTCGCGGCCGGCAACATCCCCGGCGGCGGCGTTTGCCCCGTCAGCACCACGACCATCTTCCTCGCCGACGGCAACGTCATGAAGAAGAACGTCAGCTTCTTCGAAGTCTACGGCAAGGTGAACTACACCATCAACGACAACTGGTCGGTCGGCGTGAACGAGTACTACTCGCCGAACTTCCTGAACTCGGGCGCTTGGGGCGACTACGCGTCGGTGACCGCGAAGTGGACCGCACCGGGCACGATCTTCGGCACTTCCGGCGTCGGCATGTACGTGTCGGGTGAGTTCGGCCGTCAGTGGCTCGGCACCTCGGATGCCTTCTACGGCATTCCCGGAACGATCTATGCCAACGGCATTCCCTACAAGAGCTACAACACCTGGAACCTCGGCGTCGGCTTCACCTACAAGGTGTTCACGCTGGATCTGCGTTACTCCGGCACCGACCTGAACAAGGGTGATTGCAACGCCTTCACCAGCGCCTTCAACGCCACCGGCACCACCAGCGTCACCCCGATCAATCCGGCCGGCGCTGGCTCCAACTGGTGCGGCTCGGCGGGTATCGCCAAGCTGTCCTTCGACCTGACGGCGATGACCAACCTGAAGTAAGTTTTGTCCCGAGACGACTAACAAGGGCGGCAGAGCAATCTGCCGCCCTTTTGTTTTGGGGGGGATGGAGACCCACGGTGCGGGTAGAGAGCCGGCGGGTTGCTACAAGCTCCAATGACGAGGCCTGAGCTGGGGCCGCCTCAGCGCGCCACACTCCGCTCCGGCTCGGCCGGTGCCTCGCCATCGGCCAGCACGTGAATCATGCCGTTCTTCACCATCGTCACCTTGCGGGTGTGGAAGGCATCGAGCGTCGAGCGGTGACCAATCGAGACGATGGTAGCCTGCGGCAGCTTCTCCGTCAGCAGCCGGTACAGCCGGGCCTCGGACGGCTCGTCGAGGGAGGCGGTGGCCTCGTCGAGGAACAAATAGTCCGGCATATGCAACAGCGCGCGGGCAAGCCCCAGGCGCTGCTGCTCGCCGAGCGATAGCATCCGGTTCCAGTGGCCGTCCTCGCCGAGCCGCTCGGCGAGATCGGGCAGGCCGACGGCGATGACGGCATCCCGGATCCTAGCCGCCTGGAAGGCACCGGGTGCTGACGGATAGATCACCGCATCACCCAGCGCACCGACCGGGAAATAGGGGCGTTGCGGCAGCATCATCAGCTTCGCCTGCGCGGGGATGTCGATGGTGCCGGTACCGAACGGCCAGATGCCGGCGATGGCTCGGAACAGCGTCGACTTGCCGGAGCCCGACGGTCCGGTCACGAGCACGCGCTCGGGCGTCCGGATGGCGAAGCCGTCGGCCGCCACCAGCGGCTTGCCGTTGGGCAGATACACGCACAGCTTCTCGAGGCCGACATTGCGGCTGCCGTCTGCCGCCTTGAGTTCGATCGTGGCCTCATGCGCCGGCAGATTTACCGCCGACTTGACCGACATCTCGAAGCCGTCGAGACGCGCGACAATCGCGCGCCATTCGGCGAGAGTGCGATAGGCCGAGACGAAAAAGGACAGCGCATCCTGCACTTGGCCAAAGGCCGATCCGGTCTGCATCATGTCGCCGAGCTGGATTTTCTTGGCGACGAAGTACGCCGGTGCGACCACAACATAGGGAAAGATCACCGCGGCTTGACTGTAGCTTGACGTGAAAGCGGTCAGGCGCTTGGTCCGGCTCATCATCGCGTACCAGTTGCCGATGACCAGACCAAATCGATGCAGCAGATGCCCTCGCTCCGCGTTCTCTCCCTTCATGAGTGCGATCTGTTCGGAATTTTCGCGCACGCGGACCAGGTTGAAGCGGAAGTCGGCCTCATAGCGCTGCTGCTCGAACATAATGTTGACGAGCGGGGCACCGATCCAATGCGTCAGCGCCGTACCCACTATCGCGTAGGCCAGCGCACACCAGACCAGAAAACCAGGGATGACGATATCAGTGCCGTAAAGGTGCAGTGGAGCCTTGTTCGACAGTCCCCAGAGGATGACAACGAACGAGGCCAGCGTTACGATCGACGACAGCAGGCCGAGGCCGATGCTTAGCGTCTGCTCGACGAAATTCTTGACGTCCTCGGTGATGCGCTGATCCGGGTTGTCGGCGGCGTCGCCCTTGAGCTGCATCCGATAGTGCGTGGCGCCATCGAGCCATTCGCCGAGATAGTGCTTCGTCAGCCATTGCCGCCAGCGAATCTGCAGCCATTGGTTGAGGTAGAGCTTGTAGACGGCGAGCGCGATGAAGACGGACGCCAGGCCGAGAAAGATCCAGATCTCCCTGACGAACCGATCCAGATCGTATTCCTGGATTGCCGTGAAAAACCGGTTCTGCCACTGGCTGACGAGCACGTTGATCGCGACGAGTGCCAGCTCCATCGCCACGACGACGGCAAGCAGGCCGCGGCCAGCCCATTTGTCCTCTGACCGGAAATAGGGGATGGCGATTCGCCAGACGGTCGCGAGCGTGGCGCGGATGTTGTTCACAGAGGGAGATCTCCTGAAGGATATTTACAGCGGCCCTGAAGCCAAGCGGCTGAAGCCATGGCAGAAAAGGGCGCGATTAGACTAAAGTCGCAAGTTCTGCAATTTGCGTTGGCGAGCCGCAGCTTGCAACCCTAGCATGGGCACAACGGCGTGGGGTGGGGACCTCCAGATTTTCGCGAGCTTGTGAGCAGGCGGGAACCGCGGCTCTCGCGAGGAATTCGCGTCCAACTCGGGGGTTATCGCTTCCAACGCCAAGCAGGTCCGGCTGTCCACGCGGGCCGCCTGCCGTACACATGCGTGGGGGAGGAAGACCATGTGGAATCAAATCTATGATCCGTTGCACAGCCCCGTGCTGTCGACGATCGCGGCGGCCATACCCGTCGTCACGCTGCTGGTCCTGATCGCGAGCGGACGCGTTCAGGCACACATCGCGGCCGTCATCGCCGTGATCGTGACCAATCTGATCACGATTTTCGTTTTCACCATGCCGGTGAACATGTCGATCCGCGCCTCGATCCTCGGCATCGTGACCGGCTTCTTCCCGATCGGCTGGATCGTCCTCAACGTCATCTTCCTCTACCAGGTGACGGTCACGACCGGGCGGTTCGAGCTGTTGAAGCGGGCAGTCGGCGGGGTCACCGAGGACCGGCGGCTGCAATTGCTGTTGATCGCGTTTTCGTTCGGCGCCTTCTTCGAGGGCGCCTCGGGCTTCGGCACGCCGGTGGCGATCACCGGCGCCGTTCTGATCGGCCTCGGCTTCTCGCCGCTTGCGGCCTCCGGCCTGTCGCTGATCGCCAACACCGCCCCGGTCGCCTATGGCGCGCTGGGCACGCCGATCCAGGGCCTCGCCTCGGTCACCGGGCTCGATCCCTACATCTTGGGTGCGATGGTCGGCCGACAATTGCCGTTCTTCTCGCTGATCGTGCCGTTCTGGGTGGTGTGGGCCTTCGCTGGCTGGAAGGGCATGAAGGACGTCTGGCCGGCGATCCTCGTCACCGGCGTCTCCTTCGCGATCCCGCAATTCGTGATCTCGAACTACGTCAATCCCTGGATCGTCGACATCGGTGCGTCGCTGATCTCGATGGGCGCGCTGATCCTGTTCCTGAGGGTCTGGCAGCCGAGGCAGCTCTGGCTGTCGCCGGCGTTGCGCGGACACGATGAATCCGCGGCGACCATGGCCACGGCCAAGCCAATCGACAAGACGCCGCTGACGCAAGGCGAGCTCTTCAGCGCGCTGCTGCCGTGGATCATCGTCTGCGTCGTCATGCTGATCTGGGGTAACGGTGGCTTCAAGACCTGGGCGAACTCGATCTTCGTCTGGAACTATCCCGTCCCCGAGCTGCACCAGATGATCAACAAGATGCCGCCGGTCGCGCCGGGGCCGACCAAGGAAGCGGCGGTGTTCGGCTTCACCTATCTGTCCTTCACCGGCAGTGGCATGCTGATCGCAGCGATCATCTCCGGCGTCCTGATGGGCGTTGGTCCTGTCAGGCTCTTGGTTGAATACGGCCGCACCATCCGGCTCTGCGCGATCTCGCTGATCACGATCTCGGCGATGCTCGCGATCGGCACGCTGACGCGTCTCTCCGGCGTCGACGCGACGCTGGGTCTCGCCTTTGCCGCAACCGGCGTGCTCTATCCCTTCTTCGGCACGCTGCTCGGCTGGCTCGGCGTGGCGCTGACGGGGTCGGATACGTCCTCGAACATCCTGTTCGGCAACCTCCAGAAGATCACGTCCCAGCAGCTCGGCCTGTCGCCGATCCTGATGGGCGCGGCGAACTCCTCGGGCGGCGTCATGGGCAAGATGATCGACGCGCAGTCGATCGTGGTCGCCTCGACCGCGACCAACTGGTACGGCCACGAGGGCACGATCCTGCGCTTCGTGTTCTGGCACTCGATCGTGCTGGCCTGCCTCGTCGGCGTGCTCGTGACGTTGCAAGCCTACGTCTATCCGTTCACGGAGCTCGTGCTGAAGTAGCAGGCGGCGCTGGTCTGGACACAAATCCCCGCGGGATTGTCCCGCGGGGATTTTTGTGACCGGAGCCGACGAGCCTTCTCAAAGGCTTTGCCGTCTTATAAGAGCGTTTTCGAGCGAAGTGGATACCGGTTCGCGTCAAGAAGACGCGTCAAAACTAGAATCTAGAGCCCCGTTCCGATTCCATCGGAACGGAAATGGCTCTAGAAGACCCGGCAAATCGCCGGTCGAGAGGTCTCATGGTGTCGATGAAGCGGATGGTGTGTGCGGGGGTCGCGGTGCTGTCGATGTCGGTTGCCGCGAAGGCCGAGGACGGCTTTCCCTTCGGCACCGAGATGACGCTGGAGGCCGTGCCGCAGCCCGGCTCGAAGCGTATTCCGAACATCGAGATCGGGGACAATGGCGAGGTCGTGCTCGAGCTCTGGTGCAAGGGCGGCAAGGGCCAGTTCTCGGTGGCCGGCAACACCGTGATCTTCGTGCCCGGCCAAATTCAGGATCGCTCCTGTCCACCGGCAAGAGCCCAGGCCGACGACGACCTCGTCGCGGCGCTCGCCGCCGTCGAGACCTGGAAGCGCCAGGGCGACTTCCTCACGCTGATCGGCCCAAAGACGCTGCGGTTTCGGGCGAACGGGAATTGACCCACGCGTGTCCCGGACAAGGGGCAACGCCTAAGCGATGCGCCGCAGAGCCGGGACCCAGTGTATCCGCGATCTCGCTTGCAGCTTCTGGGCTCCGGCTCTGCAGCGCCTAAAGCGCGTTTACGCGCGTCTTCGACGCGCTATGGCGCTGCGTCCGGGGCACGAGAGCTCAGCTCACTTCCACACCGATTTGTCGGCATCCCAGCGCTGGCCCTTCAGCTCCTTGGCGAGCGCCTCGATCGAGCCGTTGTCGTCGGGCTGGTCGCCTTCCTCGTCGGCTGCGGCCTCGTCGGAGACGTTGAGCTTCGCGCCCGTGCTCTCGTCGGTAGTCGTCGTCGACGGGCTGCCGATCCAGACCATCAGCTTGTCGGTCGCCCCCGGCTTGTCGGCGGAGACGAGACCCGCAACCTCGATCGTGTCGGTGAGCTCGAGCGCCGGAAAATCCTGGTTCGGCCGCTTGAAGACGAGCTTGAGCTTGCCGGTTGAGGGGCTGAAGCTCTGCATAATAGGCTTCGCCGCAAGCGTCTTGCTCAGCACGCCGGCCACGGCGGTGGCGAGCTTGTCGCGGTTGATCTTGTCGCCGTCGCGCCAGTCGGCGGCGGTGATGCGGATGGTGCGGTCCATCTCCGTGAGCCCTGCGGTCCAGCCGACAGCCGTGACGCCCGGCATCGCCTTGAACTTCGCGAGCAGCGCGGCGGCGCGCTCGGGATCGACCGACATGTTGACGGTCTGCTCGCCGGCGCGCAGCGCGTCGCAGCCGACCGACAGGCTTGCAAGCGTCACCTCGACGTCCTGGCCCTTCAGGCTCTTCAGGAAGTCGGTCGCATTATCGAGCTTGACCTTGACCGCGATCGCCTCCGGCGAGACTTCGGTAAAATCCTTCGGCTGCGGCGTGATGCCGTCGTCGCTGGTCTGGTTGTCGAGAAATTCCTTCTCGCTGAGATCGGCATTGTCGGGCGAGGTCACCTCGGTCACGGCCCCGCCGATGCCGATCTGGCCGCGGAACTCGAACGTGTCGCCGGTGGGCTTGCGGGTGAGCTTGACCGTGACGGGCGCCTTCGCGCCGAGGCTCGTGGTCGTGCCGGTCAACGTCTGGCCGGAGACCTGGAGATTGACGACGAAGCGGTCCTTGCGATCGGAATTCTTCGCCACCGGATAGCAAACGTCGAGTGTGGCCGCGGTGACCGTCTTGCCCTGCCGCGTCTCCTTCAGGATGACGTCGGCATTGCCGTCCATCAGTCCGTCGATCGAGGTGAAATAGCGCGTTTCCGTGCCGCCCGGCGCCGTGGCCTTCGGCGACAGCTTCATCTGGGCTGAGGCGACCTCAGGCGAAACGACAAGCAAAGCGGCCAAGAGAGCTGTCGAGCAAACCAGAAGCGCGCGCATTGACGGAATCCTCAAATCAGAATCGGGCGCCACCGTAGTGGATTTTGGCTGCCGGTTGAAGCGCAGGCCAGTATCGGCAAAAAAGAAGGCCGCCCGGAGGCGGCCTTCGCAACGCTGTCGATGAGATGGGCTCAGAAGCCGCCCATGCCGCCGCCGGCGGGCATCGCGGACGGGGCGTCCTTCTTCGGGGCTTCGGCGACCATGGCCTCGGTGGTCACGAGGAGGCCGGCCACGGAGGAGGCGTCCTGCAGCGCGGTGCGCACCACCTTGGCGGGGTCGATGATGCCCTTCTCGATCATGTCGACGTATTCCTCGGTCTGGGCGTCGAAGCCGAACGTCTCGGACTTGTTCTCGAGGATCTTGCCGACAACGATCGAGCCCTCGACGCCGGCATTCTCCGAGATCTGGCGGATCGGAGCTTCCAGCGCCTTCAGCACGATGTTGATGCCGGCCTGCACGTCGGCATTGGCATTGGTGAGACGGCCGACCGCCTTCTTGGCGCGCAGCAGCGTTACGCCGCCGCCGGGGACGATGCCTTCCTGCACCGCGGCGCGGGTGGCGTTGAGCGCGTCCTCGACACGGTCCTTCTTCTCCTTGACCTCGATCTCGGTCGCGCCGCCGACGCGGATCACCGCGACGCCGCCGGCGAGCTTGGCGAGGCGCTCCTGCAGCTTCTCACGGTCGTAGTCCGAGGTGGTCTCCTCGATCTGGGCCTTGATCTGGCCGACGCGGGCCTCGATGTCAGGCTTCTTGCCGGCGCCCTTGACGATCGTGGTGTTCTCCTTGTCGATCACGACCTTGCCGGCGCGGCCCAGCATCTTCACCGTGACGTTCTCGAGCTTCATGCCGAGGTCTTCGGAGATCAGCTGGCCACCGGTCAGGATCGCGAGGTCTTCCAGCATGGCCTTGCGGCGATCACCGAAGCCCGGCGCCTTGACGGCGGCAACCTTGAGGCCGCCACGCAGACGGTTGACCACGAGGGTGGCGAGTGCCTCACCCTCGACGTCCTCGGCGATGATGACGAGCGGCTTGCCCGACTGCACCACGGCTTCCAGCACCGGCAGCATGGCCTGCAGGCCGGACAGCTTCTTCTCGTGCAGGAGGATGTAGGCGTCCTCGAGCTCGGCGGTCATCTTCTCGGGGTTGGTGACGAAGTAGGGGCTGAGATAGCCGCGGTCGAACTTCATGCCCTCGACGATGTCGACTTCGGTGTCGAGCGACTTGTTCTCCTCGACGGTGATGACGCCCTCGTTGCCGACCTTCTGCATCGCCTGGGCAATCATCTTGCCGATGGCGGCATCGCCGTTGGCTGAGATGGTGCCGACCTGGGCGACCTCGGAAGAGGCGGCAACCGGCTTGGCGCGCTTCTCGATGTCCTTGATGACGGCCTGGACCGCGGTGTCGATGCCGCGCTTGAGGTCCATCGGGTTCATGCCGGCGGCAACGGCCTTGGCGCCTTCGCGCACGATGGCCTGGGCCAGCACGGTCGCGGTGGTGGTGCCGTCGCCGGCGAGGTCGTTGGTCTTGGAGGCGACCTCACGCACCATCTGGGCGCCCATGTTCTCGAACTTGTCCTCGAGCTCGATCTCCTTGGCGACGGTGACGCCGTCCTTGGTGATGCGGGGCGCGCCGAACGACTTCTCAATGACGACGTTGCGGCCCTTCGGACCGAGCGTCACCTTGACGGCGTTGGCGAGAATGTCGACGCCGCGCAGCATGCGATCGCGCGCGTCTCCGGAAAATTTGACGTCCTTGGCAGCCATGGTCTGCAATCCCTGTTTGTCGTGATGTGTCTTGTTTGGTGCTGCGTCGCGCTTTCTTCGTCATTGCCGGGCTTGACCCGGCAATCCATCATCTTGTGAGGAAGGATGGATGCCCGGGTCGAGCCCGGGCATGACGGTCGCGCATTCAGCGGCCGTTCAGCCTGACGGCCTTAGGCCATCACGCCCATGATGTCCGACTCCTTCATGATCAGGAGCTCTTCGTTGTCGATCTTGACCTCGGTGCCCGACCACTTGCCGAACAGCACGCGGTCGCCGACCTTGAGGTCGATCGGGATCAGCTTGCCAGCCTCGTCGCGGCCACCGGGGCCGACGGCGACGACTTCGCCCTGGGACGGCTTTTCCTTGGCGGTGTCGGGGATGATGATGCCGCCCTTGGTCTTTTCCTCGGCGTCGATACGTTTGACCACGACACGGTCATGCAGCGGACGAAATTTGGACTTAGCCATGACGTTTCCCTTTGGAGGCTCGCTTTTCCGAAAGCAGCGGAAGTGGGTGGGGCGGCGCTTCCGTTCCCCCTCGTCGGCGAGGGTCGAACGGCGCGCTTAGCAATCGGTCTTTCCGAGTGCTAATAGTGCGCAGGGGATATGGCTTGGCTGCGATCCTGTCAAGCAAAGGTGGTTAAGCGATTGTTGAGGCGGATATAGGATGGTGGCACTGGAAACTCGTTCGGGGAAGAGGCGTATCTTAGGACGTCATTGCCCTGGCTGCGGTTTTGCGCTTGGCTGCGGGAGGGATGCGGCCATGGTCTTGTTCGGGGGAATGCCATGATCAGTTCAGCTCGCGCGCGCACGGTTGCCAATCTGGCGGCTGCGTCTTCTCTGGCGCTGTTGCTGGGCGCCTGCGGCGGCGGCGGCCTGAGCCTGCCGTCCTTCTCTTCGTCCCAGCCGCCGGTCGAGACCGAGCCCGGCGTTGCGCCGGAAATGCCGGCCTCGATCCGCTCCGACGAGATCGTCGGCCGCTGGGGCCTCGCCTCGTTCCAGAACCCGGCCGACCGTGCCCGCACCGAGGCGGCAGCGCGGGCCCAGTGCAAGAATCCCTACGTGATCGGCGCCGGGACGTCCGGCGGCGTGGTCATGCATCTGGCCGACCAGGCGACGCCGCAGGAACTGCGTCTGAAGGGCTCGCCGAGCGGCAAGAACTATATCGGCCCCTCCGGCCCGACGCCGGGCGAGCAGGACCGCGAGATCGTCTCCTTCGACGGCCGTGTCATGATCACCCGCTTCGTCGACAAGGACGCCGCCACCCGCTACGGCAACATGGTCTACGTCCGCTGCGCGCCGAAGGCGTAGCTTCTCTCCTTCGTCATGCCCCGGCTTGACCGGGGCATCCAGTACGCCGCGGCGAGAGTTGGCTGAAACGACTGTGGCCTCTGGAATACTGGATCGCCCGGTCAAGCGGGGCGATGACAGTTGAGAGAGTGATCTCCAAAAACAAAAAACGCCAGCTTTTGCCGGCGTTTCGTTTTTCTGATCTCGCGTTCGCTCAGTCGAACAGCGCGTCGATGTCGTCCTGCGAGGCGTGGCCGGCATCGCCGGCGAGCTTCGGGCCGTTGAGCAGCTTTTCGTCGTCGCTGCGGTTGTCGACCGGGGCCGGCACATGGGCCTTGATCGCGTCGACGCCACCCCAGATGTCCATCATCGCATTGATGTGCTGCTCGATGAACTTCATCGTGGTCATGACCTTGCTGATGCGCTGGCCGGTCAGGTCCTGGAAGTTGCAGGCCTCGAAGATCGAGATGACGCGTTCCTGGATGTCGTCGGCGAGGCGCTTCTGCTGGTCGACCGAGTCGACCTTGGAGAGTGCGGAGGCCGCCTGGTCGATCGACTCGGCGGCTTCGAGGATCTGCTGGGTCGCCTGTTCGGTCCCGCCGACCACCGCGCCGAGCTCGCCATTGACCTTGGCCATTTCGCCGCCGTCGAAGCTCTTGCCGTGCAGGGTCGCGATCTCGCGCTTGGTGCGGTCGATGGCGTCGTGGATGAGATCGAGCTCGACCTTCAGCTTCTCGCACTGTTCGATCTGGGCCCGGTAGGTCTCGAGCATGGTGCGGGCTTCGGAGAGCTCGTGAGCCGTGGAGGCGTCGATAGCGGCCATCGCCGCGCCGCCGGACAAAGGCGCGCTGCTCTTCGCCATCTGTGCGCGGATCGCACGCAACTCCGCCATGATCTCGCTATGCATCGGGCCAGCCTCTTCGGTCGCGTCAAACATCGGCATCTCGCCACCGAGGATGTCCTCGACACGAAAACGCTTGCGGTGAACAGCCATCAGGAAACTCCCCCCACCTCACTCACGCGTCTTTGTAGACGGAAGCGATTTAACACGAGGTTCACGTCAGGAACTGTTGTGCGGCCGCGCGCGACGCCGCGCAAACGCACGATTAACCATGCGGTTCTGCCCTTCATCGAAAATAAACGCTGATCGCCGAATTGCCGCGTCGTTCGCGACGTGGTGAATCGAAACGCCCGTGCTGTTTACCAAACGCAACGGAGTTTGCTCTTTATTGACCACGCCGAGGACGCGGCAATCAGCCAGCCCGTCCTGCGGCGAATGCAATGAGACGAAACAGTACAGAGTACGTCGATGTTCAAGAAGATGTCTGTCGCGCTGCTCGGCAGCGCATGCGCTTTCATTGTCGGCGCGACCAGCGCGAGCGCCTTTGACAATAGCGTGCCGAACGATCCGCCCGCGGTGCTCTACCAGCCGCGGGTCGCGCCGGTGCGCGTCGCCTCTAATGCCAATATGGGCGGCGGCTTCATCGAGTTCCTGTTCGGCGATGGTCCCGGCCGCGGCCCGGCCTATGCGCCGCAGCAGTCGATCTATCAGCAGCAGCCGGCCTATGCCGATCCGCGCCGCATGCCGCCGATGGGCGAGCCGCAGATGCAGGGTGGCTATCAGCAGGGCGCAAGCTACCAGCAGGAGGCGGTCGATCCGCGCCAGCGCCCGTTCGATCCGAAATTCGAGAAACAAGTTGTTGACTATGGCGGCAAGGAAAGTGCCGGCACGATCGTGGTCGATTCCAACAACAAGTTTCTCTACCTCGTCGAGGGCAATGGCCGCGCGATGCGCTATGGCATCGGCGTCGGACGCGAGGGTTTCACCTGGAGCGGCGTGAAGTCGATCACCGCCAAGCGCGAATGGCCGGATTGGACGCCGCCCGCGGAAATGCTCGCCCGCCGTCCCGATCTGCCCAGGCACATGGAAGGCGGCCCGGAAAATCCGCTCGGCGCGCGCGCGATGTATCTCGGCTCCACGCTCTACCGCATCCACGGCTCCAATGAGCCCTGGACCATCGGCACCAACGTCTCCTCCGGTTGCATCCGCATGCGCAACGAGGACGTCATCGACCTCTACGGCCGCGTCAATGTCGGCACCAAGGTCGTGGTGATGTGATCGTCCGACGCTCAATATGAAAACGGCCGCCTTATCGGCGGCCGTTTTTATTTGGCGCTATCGAGCAGCCTCACGCGTAATCACTGCCGCCGTCGTCTCCGCCGCCGAAATCGCTGTCGTCGGCGAGGTCCGTATTGCCGTTATCGTTGTTGTCGTAGTTCTGGTCGCTGTTGTCGCGATCGTTCTGATCGAACAAGCCCTGACGCGAATCCCGGTTCGATCCGATGTCATTCAGGCCGGCGTCACGGGCGAGCGAGCCTCCGGATTGGTCGCCGCCCCAGGGGCCGCCACCGCCGCGTTCCTCGATGATGGTGGTGTCGCCAAAAGCCTGGTGCGATCCGCCGCCCATCATGCCGCGGATGCTGGAGAGCAGCAGCGAGCCGCCGACCACGCCGGCCGCGGCTGCGGCCGCCGTGCCCAGGAACGAGCCGCCGCCCCCGCCGACCGGGGGAGCGCCATATCCTTGTCCGTATCCTTGGCTTTGTCCGTAAGCCTGACCATAAGGCGGCGGCGCGCCGTAGCCGGGCTGCGCCTGCTGCATCGCCTGGCCGCTGTTCCAGACCGGCCGGGAGTCACGCGGCGGCACATTCGGCACCGAGCCGCGGGACGAGCCACCGCCGAACAGCGTGTCGCGCATGGTATCCAGGAAGCCGCCGGACTGCGGCTGCTCGGTCGCATGGGCCGCCTCCAGCTCCTGGATGCGGTTATGGGCGCGCTTCAGCGCCTCATCCTGCAACAGTGTGGTCTGCACCAGCGCATAGACCGCGCCCGGCGCCTTGCGTAGGCCGTCCGAAATCGCGGCGATCGCGTCGGGATCGCGCGGTGCATTTTCCAGTTTCGAAAGCCGGTCGAAAAGCTCGTCGACGAGCTGGCGTTCCTGCGGCGTCATGGTCGGTCTCCCTTGCGCGAAACAAGCGCAAGCCGGATGTAGGGTTCCATTGTGGCCCCAACAGTGGCGGCTGGATTAAATTTCGGTATGCGACAAGCCGCCTCGCGGGCTGGCTTTTGCCGGTTTCATCCCAATGTCACACGGCTGGTCGCGAGAAGCCGTGGAAAAGCGTCGCTCGCGAGATAGGCATGCTCGCGTTCCCTGACGTCCGTCATCGGGTCGAGGCCGGTAAGGATCTCATCGACAAAGCCCGGGTGGCACATCACAAGGCCGCCCTCGGGGAGGCCCTCCAGAAATTGCCGCATCAGCTCGCCGAAATCAGCCGCGCGCGTGAAATCATAGGCGCCGGCAAACGCGGAATTGAATGCAAGACCGGCGCGCGCCGCACGGCGACGGAATTTTGCACTGAGGATATCCAGGACGATCGCTTTTGGCGACGCCAGCCGCTGCGCCAACGGCAGGTCGCGCCCGCCCTGGCGAACCCAGGCCTTTGGCGCGATGTCGCTGACGGCTTCGACAAAGCCGTCGCGCACCTGCGGAAACAGCTGCACATGTTGATGGCCGTCGACGAAATCGGGCGCGCGGCCGAAGGCTTCGGCGAAAGCGGTGAGCTGCGCCCGCACCTCATTGCGGAAGAACTCGCTGTCGAGCCGCCGCATCGATCCGGCGCGCAGCAGTTTTGGAAAGGCCATGAACATGTCGCCGTCGAGCGGACGGAAATGCATCGTGAGCGGCCGGAACGGCGCCGACAATGTCACGTGCAATCCGATCGCGCAGCGCGGGCTCGCTTTTGTTGCGGAAGAAAGCGCCTCGACCTCGTGCTGCTCGATGGCGGGGCCGACCATCATCACCGAGGTGGCGTTGAGGCGGCCGCGTTCGATCAGGTCGCGGATGGCACGGTTGACGCCCGGGCTGATGCCGTAATCGTCGGCGCAGAGCCAGATCTTGCGCGGCGCCCCCGCCGCGCTCATTCGGCGGCGGTCCTGTTCGATGCGTCCTGACTTGAAGTATCCTGACTTGAAGTATCCTGGCTTGAAGTATCCTGGCTTGAAGTATGCTGGGCCTTGTCGGCCTCGAAATGCTTTTCGCTGTGCTCGGCGACGAAATAGATCGGACGCGCCTTCAGCTCGGAGAGGATCTTGCCGATATATTCGCCGACGATGCCGATCATGATCAGCTGAACGCCGCCGATCGTCATCAGGCCGACCACCAGCGAGGGATAGCCCGGCACCTGCTTGCCGGTCGTGAACACCTCCCAGAGGATCGAGAGACCGAACAGGAAGGCGACGCCGGCAAGCAGCACGCCGAGCAGGCTGGCAAAGCGCAGCGGCGCCACCGAGAACGACGTCAAGCCCTCGATCGACAGGCCCAGCAGACGCCCGGCGCTGAAGGTCGTGACGCCGTGGGCGCGCTCGGCAGGCTCGTAATCGACGCGGATCTGGCGGAAACCGATCCAGCTTGCGAGCCCCTTGAAGAAGCGGTTGCGCTCCGGCAGCTGCCTCAGCGCCGTGACCGCGCGAGGCGACAGCAGGCGGAAGTCGCCGGCGTCCTCCGGGATCTTCTGGCGCGCGCCCCAATTGATCAGCGCATAGAAGCCGTGCACGGCAAGGCGGCGCAGGAACGGCTCGTTGTCGCGATGGGCCTTCGCGGTATAGACGACGTCATAGCCGTCCTCGATCCAGTGCCGCACCAGCTGCTCGACGAGAACAGGCGGATGCTGGCCGTCGCCATCCATGAACATCACCGCGCCCAGGCGTGCATGGTCGAGGCCGGCCATCAATGCCGCCTCCTTGCCGAAATTGCGCGACAGCGACACCACCTGGACGTCGATCGCGTCGGCCGGCAATCCGCGCGCAACCGACAAGGTCGCGTCCGCGCTGCCGTCGTCGACATAGACGACCTCGCAGGCGAGGCGATAGCGTTGCCGCAAGGTCCTGGCGAGATCGCAGATGCGCTGGTGCAGCACAGCGAGGCCCGCCGCCTCGTTATAGACAGGGACGACAATCGACAGCCCCTTCGCCGCGGCGGTCGCTGCGTTGGTGGTCAGGCCGGAAACGTCAGAGCCCAGAATCATCGATCAAGGTTCCACAGGGTCGTCTTAACAGCATATGGTAGCAGCTGCTTGCTGTCGCTACGCTGAACAAAGCTGCCCAACAAACTTTGGACTCACTGCGGCAGGAACGCTTCGAGCTTGGCGAACAGCGGGTTTTCCCGGTCGAACACATAGTCGAGCGAGACCACCGAGACGGTCTCGGCGCCATGTTCGCGCAGGAAGCTCGCGAGCGCATAGAGCTGGCCCGGTGGGCAGTGCAGCGTGAGCATGCCCGATGACGTCGGGCCGCCGAACGGAGCTTCGACGCCGAAGCGGCTATGGGCTTCGCCGAGCAGCGCGGCGTCGCATTGCCGGAAGCGGGTCCGGACCTCGCGGTATTTGTTGGCGCGCGCCCGTGCCGCGATGTGATCGAGGATGATGCGCGCGGTCTCGCGGGCCTCCGGCGACCAGTCGGCATCTTTCGACGCGACCAGATTGGCCTGGCTGCGCAGCATCACGCCGTCGTCGAGCACCCGCAGGCCGTTGGCGGCCAGCGTCGCGCCCGTCGTGGTGATGTCGACGATCAGCTCGGCGCTGCCGGCCGCCGGCGCGCCCTCGGTCGCGCCCGTGCTCTCGACGATGCGGTAATCGCTGATGCCGTGCTGCGAGAAGAACGCGCGGGTCAGATTGATGAACTTGGTCGCAACCCGCATCCGCATGTGATGCTGCTCGCGGAAGCCGGTCGCGACGTCGTCGAGATCGGCCATGGTGCGGACGTCGATCCAGGCCTGCGGCACCGCGACCACGACGTCGGCATAGCCGAAGCCGAGCCCGTCGATCAGCGACACGCGCTTCTCCGCGTCCGCGATGTTCTCGCGCACCAGGTCTTCACCGGTGACGCCGAAATGCGCCAGGCCGCGGGACAATTGCGCGGCGATCTCGCTCGCCGAGAGATAGGCGACCTCGACATTATCGAGGCCCGCGATGGTACCGCGATAGTCGCGGGCGCCGCCGGCCTTCGTCAGCTTGAGTCCGGCGCGGGCGAAGAACGCCTCGGCATTTTCCTGCAGGCGGCCCTTGGAGGGAACGGCCAGAACGAATGGCGCGCTCATCGATTAAGCCCCCACCTTGCGGCCGATCTTGGTCAGCGCATCCACCCAGACCGAGAAGCCGACTGCCGGAATAGGAGCGGGCGAGCCGAGTTGGGTCATCAGTCCATCATAGCGACCACCGGCAACCAGCGGCTCGATGCCGTTACCCCGGTGATGCAGTTCGAACTCGAACCCGGTGTAATAGTCGAGGCCGCGCCCGAACGCGGTCGAGAAGCGCGTGCTCTTCACGTCGACGCCGCGCGCGGCCATGAAGCCCACCCGGCTCTCGAGCTGGTCGATCGCGGCGTTTAGATCAAGCCTTGCCTCGGCGGTGAGGGCGCGCAACGCGGCGACCGCCTCGTCAGGATTGCCCGAAATCGACAGGAAGCGCTTCAGCACCGCGATCGCCTCGCGCGGCAGCGCGCCGCCCTTCAGCGTCGACTGCTCGAGGAAGCGGTCGGCGATCTCGGCCGTGGTGCGGCCGCCGACATTGGTGGTGCCGGCAATCGACATCAGATCGGTGACGAAGGCCAGCGCCGCCCTGCGGTCGGAGCCCGCGAGTGCGGCCAGCACGCCTTCATACTCGCTGCGGGCCGCGGTGGTCTCGGCCGCCAGCCGCTCCAGATCCTGTTCCAGGCTGATCTTGCGGTTGAAGTCCTTGACCAGGCGGCGGCGCCAGACCGGGTAAAGGTTGAGCGCGTCGAGCAGGGCGTTGAACAGCGCGACGTCGCCGGTGCGGATCTCGACGTCGCGCACGCCGAAAGCGGAAGTTGCCTCCAGCGCCAGCGCCAGCGTCTCGGCATCCGCGGCCGCGCGGTCCTGGCGGCCGAACGATTCGATCCCGGCCTGGAGGAACTCACTGGCCTGTCCGCTGCGGTAGCGGAACACGGGCCCCAGATAGCTGAACCCGGCCGGCTGGCCGGCCCGGTTCGAAGCGAGGTAGTCGCGCGCCACCGGGATCGTCAGGTCGGGGCGCAGGCAAAGCTCCTCGCCGGACAGATCCGTCGTCAGATAGAGGCTCTTGCGGATGTCCTCGCCCGACAGATCCAAAAACGGCTCGGCCGGCTGCAGGATGGCGGGCTCGGCCCTGGCATAGCCGGCCTGCGCGAACGACAACAGCAGCGTATCCGCCCAGGCGGCGGAGCCGGCAGCATTTGAGGTGGCAGTCGCGGTCATCTCGGGGTCCATCATCCCGGGAGAACCGGGCAGGGCAAAGGAATTGCCGCAGCCCTTAGCATGGCCGGAAAACGGTTTCGACCTCCAAAGGATCAATCGCTTAACGACTTTGAAGCCGTCCGGGCCGGGGTGCGTGTGTCGGCTGCTGCACCGGTCGAACTTGTCGGTTCAAGGTAATATAATACCCAAATACATTTCCGTGGTGCCGGTCTCACCGGCGCGGCAGCGGTTGTCGTTCGCGTCACTCAATCCGGGCCGGGGCTGTCTTTGCAGTCTTCGATCGTCGGCGTCTTGGCCGGACCGGATTGCGGGGCGTCGAATGCGGCGTTCTCGGCGAGTTGCTCAGCCAGATCGAGAATGCGCCGCCTCTTGCTGGAATCCGTGATGCGGAGAAACGTCTTGATGAGACGCAGTTCCTGTCGTCGCAACATCTCGAGCCCAGCATCGTCGTCCATGGCCATTCATTCCCGTGCAGCCGCCGGGTGAGAGGGAGCCGGCGTCTTCGAAGCAGCTAGTTACGCTCGTCATGCAATGGAGTTTCGGCGCCGTCGATCCGGCTGGCATGCCGACATCGCGTCGCAATGTCGGCTGCGAACATCCGACGCGCGCGCCTCATCCATCTGCAACGTCACAGTGGCTCACAATGAGAGATTGAGAACCCTTGGCAAGTTGTCCCATACTCAATTTGGGTATGCCGGATGAGACGTTCGCGGCCGCCTTCGTTTACAACATAAAAATTGGTTTCTGATTCATGCAAAATGCTTCCGATATCATCCGGACAGTCTCGCGACACACGCTGGCCTACATGCTGTTTTCGATCAGCGAGATGTTTCGCAACTACGAAGAATTCGATCCGATGGACCTTCTGATCGTTCACGCGATTCTCAATGCGAACGTCATCAATGTGATGAACAATCCGTCGCTGGACGAGAAGTTTTCGAGCATCCACACCGTCGAGCCGGATGCGATCAAGCAGGGCGTGTCGCGAGCGGCGCTCTCTCGCTTCCTGAGCCTGCCGCTGGAGACCGTTCGCCGTCGTGTGGCGGGACTGAAGAGGCGGAAGATTCTCGCCGAGACCGAGGCCGGGCTGATCGTGACGGAGCAGAACGCATTCAAGTTCGGTAACAACCACGAGCTCCAGAAGACCAACATGCTGTTGCTCACCAAACTGCTTCGCGATCTCAAGCGCGCGGGCATCAATGGGCCGGACGATCTGCGTGCGCCCGAGAGCGCTGCATCGACCAGGAAGGCGAAGTAAGCGGCAGGATATGGATCAAAGCCTTCTCGACATAGCACGCGATGGAGCGAACAGGAGCGCAGCGGAACGCCTGTTGTCGTTCCAGGGACTCAAGGCATCCTCGGCGCTCGAGCTGCAATCGTACGACATCGATCATTTCGGCGACAGCGAGCGATATGCCGGTGCGTCGAGCATGCCGTTATCCGCTGGCTCCACTGCGATCATGCGTGCGCGGCTCAGCCTGCCGAACCTGAGCCTGTCTCTGGTCCGGACCTTCCCGCGGATTATCAGGGGGTACCAATTGGCCCATGCCGCGGCCGTGGTGGTGCCGATGGATCACGTGACCACCACCCGCATCAACGGGCAATCGATCGGCAGCTCCATCGTCGTTCTCAGGGGCGCCTCCGATTGCCTGGTCTACGAGCCCGTCGGTCGCATGATCGGTGTCATCTACTTCACGCCGCCCGCGAGCGGGCTCTGGTCTCGACTGGATGGCTATCATTTGCTGAGCGCGGCACCGGACATGCTCGCTTCCCTGCGCGGTCAGATTTCCACAACGCTCGAGATTGCAGCCAATGATCCGGATTTGCTGAACGATCCGACCTCGCGCGCATCTGTCGAACAATCGCTGCTCGGCGCGATGGATGCTGCCCTCGAAACCAGCGTGGATATCCGATCGACGCACGCCACGACGTCGACTTATCTGCGGATCGTCGCCGAGATGGAGAGCTTGATCCGGCACGATCTGACGATCTGGCATAAGACCACCGAGATGGCGGAGCGCGTGGGTGTGTCGGTTCGCACGCTGCAGAGCGCGACGCAGGCCATCTGTGGCATGAGCCCGCATCGCTATTCCAGGGTCATGCGCCTCTGGTCAGTGCGCCGGCAACTGCGCAACGGTCCGGGACGCCGCAGCGTGAAGGCCTGTGCCATTGCGCATGGCTTCTGGCATTTGAGCGAGTTCGCGGCAAGCTACAGGGCGGCGTTCGGAGAGCTGCCGTCCGAGACGCTGTATCGGTCGGTGCGCGAGCGCAGCTAGCTACCGTGATCGTTCGCGCGGCGTGTCGACCTAACCGCTGCTGTCGCCGCCCCAATCGCCCAGCACGGCCTGGACCAGCGCCAGGGCCGCCACCGCGGCCGTGTCGGCGCGCATGATCCGCGGGCCAAGGGCGAGCCGCAGGATGTTCGGCTGCCGCAGCAGCAGGGCGCGCTCTTCCTCGGCAAAGCCGCCTTCAGGGCCGATCAGCACGTCGATGCCGCCTCTGCCTTGGTCATGGCCGGTCTTGCTTGCGTCTTGCAGGCTTTGAATGGGGCTTTGGACCTCCGCTGCCTCGTCGCAGAAGATGAGCAGGCGGTGTGAGGGGCGCTGACTGAGATACCGCTCCAGCGGCACCGGTTCGGCAACCGCGGCGATGCTCAAGATGCCGCACTGTTCCGCCGCCTCGACGACGTTGGCGCGCATCCGCTCGGTATTGACCCGGGAGACCTGGCTGAACCGGGTCAAGACCGGTTGAAGCGTGGCGGCGCCCATTTCGATCGCCTTCTGGACCATGTAGTCGAGCCGGGCATGCTTGAGCGGGGCGAAGACATAGACGAGGTCCGGCAGCCGGTCCTGGGGCCGGACCTGCTGGAGGATGACCAGGTTGTCGGGCCGCTTGCGGCCCTCGATCGCAGCCTGCCATTCGCCATCGCGGCCGTTGAAGGCCAAAACTTCGGCCCCGGCGGCAAGCCGCAGAACATTGCCGAGATAATTGCTCTGGTCGCGGTCGAGCGGAACCCTGGCGTCCTGGGACAGGGGGGCGTCGACAAACAGGCGCGGGGCATGAAAATCGTGGGAGGGCATCGGTCAAAAGTCCAATCTGGCGCCGTTCTTAACCGAAAGCCATTGTTCCGGGGGTAAATATTGCCGAATCGGTGCGTCGGCACGCCGCGCTCTTGCCCCATTCGACGGGTTGTTAAGCGCTGGCGGGCCTCGTAAAATCGCCAGCATGCCGGTTGCGCTTCAATTGGGAAGACGCCGAACCCGTAAGCTCCTGCCGGAGAGACTGTCTTGATGATCCGTCGTTTGATGGTTCCGATCACTGCCGCCATGGTCGTCATGGGCGCCGCGGGGGCTCACGCCCAGGGATTCCCGGCGCCGCTGCCCGGCCAGGCCGCAACCGATTCCGCTTTTCCGCCCGTGAACGGCCGAGCGCCGGTTGCCTCCGTCGGCGCCACGCCACAGGCCTCGTTCCCGACCAGCGGCGCGGCCCCCATCGGTGGTGCCGGCGCGTTCAGCGCGGCTCCGCCGACGCAAGCAGGTCCCGGCCCGGATTGCATGAAGGCGTTCACGCCGCTCCGCGAGGAAGCCGAGAAGCGCGGCAAGCTCATCAAGGCCGCGAGCGACCGCCACGCTCCGCCTGACGAAGCCTGCAAGTTGATCAAGAACTTCGGCCAGGCCGAGCTCAAGATGATCAAATACATCGAGACCAACGCCGCCAAATGCGGAATCCCGCCGAACGTCGGCGCGCAGATGAAGGACGGTCACAAGGCAACCGAGGCGATGCAGACGAAGGTCTGCAATGTCGCGCAGCAGATGGCGAATGGGCCGCGCGGTCCGGCCGGTCCGTCGCTGAGCGAGGTGGTGGGCTCGGGCTCGGTGCCGGAGGCCAATACTGGCAAGAAGGGCGGCAGCACCTTCGACACTCTCAACGGAAACGTCCTCAGCCGCGACGTCATCACACGATGAGCGACACATCCGCCCGCGTTGCCGATTCCACCGGCAACTGGGTCGATACGCTCGCACCGCAATGGGCGCGGCCGTATTTGCGCCTGTCCCGCTTCGATCGTCCGATCGGCTCCTGGCTTCTGCTGATGCCGTGCTGGTGGTCGGCGGCCCTTGCGAGCGGCATGGCGCATGACGTTCACCGTCTGCCACTGATCATCGTCTTGTTCTTCATCGGCGCCTTCGTGATGCGCGGCGCCGGTTGCACCTGGAACGACATCACCGATCGCGACCTCGACGACAAGGTCGAGCGCACCCGATCGCGGCCGCTGCCGTCGGGCCAGGTCACCACGAATCAGGCGCTGGCCTTCATGGTGGCGCAGGCGCTGATCGGTCTCGTGGTGCTGTTGCAGTTCAACCGCTTCGCCGTCGCCACCGGCATCGCCTCGCTGCTGATCGTCGCGATCTATCCCTTCATGAAGCGCATCACCTGGTGGCCTCAGATCGTGCTTGGGCTCGCCTTCTCCTGGGGCGCGCTGATGGGATTTGCCGTCACCTTCGGACGCATCGATGTCACCGCGCTCGTGCTCTATGCCGGCGCGATTTCCTGGGTGATCGGCTACGACACCATCTATGCGCATCAGGATGCCGACGACGACGCGCTGATCGGCATCAAGTCCACGGCGCGCCTGTTCGGTGCACACACGCACCAGGCGCTGATCCTGTTCTACGGGCTATCGGTGATGCTGATCGGCGTCGCGCTGGCGTCAGCCGATGCGCGCTGGCCGGCGTGGCTCGGGCTTGGCGCGTTTGCCGTGCATCTGGGCTGGCAGATCAAGCGGCTGAGGATCGACGATCCCGAGCTGTGCAAGCGGCTGTTCTATTCGAACAAGCATGCAGGGGCGCTGCTGTTCGCGGGATTGCTGACCGACGCGGTGATGCGCGCAGCTTAATTCCGCGCGATGATCTCGCGCTCTTGGCGATGAATCGGCAGCTCGCGCGCCATGGCGGTGCGGCGGCGCATCAGGAATTTCGGGCGGCGGGCGCGGATCGCATTGGCGCGGCGGCGGCGCGGTGCCGGCTTGCGGGCGCCTTCGTCGAGCTGCGGCAGCGCGAAGATCTCGCTCCAGATGGCCCAGGCTTCCGCGAGATCCTCGCCATCGGCGCTGACCAGCAGCGGCACGGACAATGAGGGATCGCGGTGCACGAGGACGAGGGTCTGCGCCTCGTCATTGCCGCGCAGCGCGACGCCGGTGAAGTCGCTGACGCGGACGTTGATCGCCATCTGCATGCCGCGGACGGCACGGCGCAGCACGACACGCTCGCGATGAAGCTCGATCTGCCTGGTGTAGCCGTCGGCGCGCGGGTCATGCGCATCGAAGCGGACCGGAAGGGAAAGAGGGTCGAGCCGCAGATTGCGGCTCGACCCGGCGGGGTTGGCCCCGCATGTTGCTGTTTGACGCCTCACGGCTTTCGTTCTCCCCGCCAGGATTATGTTCCCGGTCGATGCGGGGACCTTAGCGTGCCGCTTTCCGAAACCGCTTAAAAAGGCTGGTTAATCCAACCTCACCGCCCACCATGATTGACAAGACCTTGGCGCAGATGATTGACGAGACGTTGCGCGAATGCTGCGAATCTGAGCCTTCTGCAGGCTGAAAATGCTTGAAGTCCGCACCATTTGGGCACATCTGGTATTCAGGATCTAAGGTCGCGCCCCGAAACCTCCCGCGCCCCCAACAGGATTTCGTTCGTGAACTCTTCACCATCCGCAAGCTCGACGCTTTCGCCCAAAGCCACCAGCGACCTGTTCGATCAGTCCGCGCTCTCGGATCTCGCGCAGCGTCTGGTCGAGGCGGCGAAGCGCGCCGGCGCCGATGCGGCCGACGCGGTCGCGGTGCGCGGCATCTCGCAAGGCGTCGAGGTGCGCGACGGCCGTGTCGAGGAATCCGAGCGGTCCGAGGGCGACGATGTCGGCCTGCGCGTGCTGGTCGGCCAACGCCAGGCCGTGGTCTCGACCAACGACGCGAGCGGCGATGCGGTCACCAAGCTCGCCGAGCGCGCGGTGGCGATGGCGCGCGTGGCGCCCGACGACAAATATGTCGGCCTCGCCGATCCTGCGCTGCTGGCGCGCGACTTCCCCGATCTCGATCTGCTCGATCCGAACGTGCCTGCGACATCAGAGCTCGAGCGCCGCGCGCTCGAGGCCGAGGCCGCCGCGCTTGCCGTGAAGGGTGTGTCGAAATCCGGCGGCGCGTCAGCTTCTGCCGGCATGGGCGGCATGGTGCTCGTCACCTCGACCGGTTTCCACGGTTCATATCTGCGCTCCAGCCAGGGCATCTCGGCGACTGCAATCGTCGGCGAAGGCACCAGCATGGAGCGCGACTACGACTTCACCTCGGCGCCGCACGGTGCCGATCTGTTGTCGCCTGAAGTCGTCGGGCGTTCCGCCGGCGAGCGGACCGTGGCGCGCTACAATCCGCGCAAGGTCGAGACCTGCAAGGTGCCCGTGGTGTTCGACCCGCGCGTCGCGGGCTCCCTGGTCGGCCATGTCGTCGGCGCCATCAACGGCGCCTCGATCGCGCGCAAGACCAGCTTCCTCAAGGACAAGCTCGGCCAGCAGCTGTTCTCGAAGAACATCCGCATCATCGACGACCCCTTGCGCAAGCGCGGCCTGCGCTCGCAGACCTTCGATGCCGAAGGCGTCGCGGTGAAGCGGATCGCGCTGGTCGACGAAGGCGTGCTGACCACCTGGCTGCTCGACTGCGCCACCGCGCGCGAGCTTGGCCTCACCACGACAGGCCACGCCCATCGCGGTGTGTCGTCTTCGCCGTCGCCGGGGCCGTACAATCTGCATCTCGAGGCCGGCACGCCAACGCCGACCGAATTGATCTCGGACATCAGCCAAGGTTTTTACGTCACCGACCTGATCGGATCGGGCGTCAACGGCGTCACCGGCGATTACAGTCGCGGCGCCTCCGGCTTCTGGATCGAAAATGGCGAGCTCACCTATCCCGTCAGCGAGGTGACGATCGCCGGCCATCTGTTCGAGATCTTCAAATCGATGCAGCCGGCCAACAATCTCGAGTTCCGCTACGGCATCAATGCGCCGACGGTGCGCATCGAGGGTTTGACGCTTGGCGGACGCTGACTTTTCCGACACGACGATACAGACGCGCGACGCGGCGCTGCTGCAGGACACGGTGCGGGAGGCGGGGGCGCTCGCGCAGTCGATGTTCCGCACCGAGCTGAAGAAATGGATCAAGGGCGCATCCTCGCCGGTCTCGGAAGCCGACATTGCCGTGAACGATCTGCTCGAAGCCCGCCTGCGCGGCGCCACGCCCGATTATGGCTGGCTGTCGGAGGAGAGCGCCGACGACGCCTCGCGGCTGTCGCGGCGGCTGACCTGGGTGGTCGATCCGATCGACGGCACCCGCAATTATCTGGGCGGCCATGACGAATGGTGCGTCAGCGTCGCGCTGGTCGAGGATGCTTCGCCCGTGCTCGCCGCCGTGTTCGCGCCGGTGAGCAATGAGTTCTTTTTCGCCGTTCGCGGCCAGGGCACCACGCTCAACGGCAAGCAGGTCCAGGCCAGCGCCGGCACCGCGCTCGACTTCGCCCGCCTGGCCGGCCCCAAGCCGATGGTCGAGCGACTCAATACAAGACCCGGCGACATCAAGCTGCATCCGCGAATCGGCTCGCTGGCGCTCCGGCTGTGCAGGGTTGCCAATGGGTCCCTGGATGCGGCTTTTGCGGGTGGCAATAGTCATGATTGGGACCTTGCGGCGGCCGATTTGATCGTGCAGGAAGCGGATGGTAGGATGAGTGACCTCTCTGGAGACCCCATCCTCTATAATCGCCGGGAAGTGACGCACGGGGTGCTGGTGGCAGCGGGACGCGATCGTCATGCGAGCATTGTCGCGCATTTTCGAAACCGTCCCCTGGCCTGAAGCGCTCGTCGTCGTGCTTGTCGACCACTGCTTTGCCGGGCAGCCTCTTAGGAACCGAACCCATGCCAGATAGTGCCCCGCAACAATTGCTGCATCTCGTGATCGGCGGTGAGCTGCTCGATCTCGAGCACAACACCTTCAAGAACCTCGACGACGTCGAGATCGTCGGCCTTTACCCGAATTACGCCGCCGCGCACGTCGCCTGGCGCGCCAAGGCGCAGAGCACGGTCGACAATGCGCAGATGCGCTATTTCATCGTCCATCTCCATCGGTTGCTCGACCCGAATGAAGAAACGAAGGCGCGTTGAAGAAACTGCTTCGCAATACGCTGCGAAGCAGCTGGTTTCAGCGTGCCGTCGGGGTCCTGGCGGCCGAATGGCTGCGTCTGGTCTGGCGGACCAACAAGTTCTCCTTCGATCCGCCGGACGTCTATGAGCGCGTCGAGGTGGAGATGCCGGCGATCTTCGCGTTCTGGCACGGCCAGCATTTCCTCACCCCCTTCATCAAGACCAAGGACTGGCACCAGGCCAAGGTCCTGATCTCGCGCCACCGCGACGGCGAGTTCAACGCCATCGCGGTGGAGCGGCTCGGCATCGGCACGATCCGGGGCTCGGGCGACCATGGCGGCGCCTTCCATCGCAAGGGCGGGGTCGGCGCCTTCAGGGAAATGGTGTACACGCTTCAAGACGGTTGTAATGTCGCGCTGACCGCCGATGTCCCCAAGCGTTCGCGCGTGGCCGGCCTCGGCATCATCATGCTGGCACGGGAATCGGGGCGGCCGATCATGCCTTTCGCAATAGCGACCAGCCGCTTCATCCGGCTCAAGAACTGGGACCGCACCACCGTCAACCTGCCGTTCGGGCGCGGCGTTCTGGTCGGCATCAAGGAAATCCGCGTGCCGCCGGATGCGGATGCCGCCGCCATGGAAGCGCTGCGGCAGGATCTTGAAGACACGCTGAACGAAGCGACCCGCCGCGCCTATGCGCAACTCGGCCGCCAAGGGCCTCAAGATGGGCCGGTCGATGGCTAGCTCGCTGCCCCATTCGGTCCCGAAGTCCCTGCCGATGACGCTGCGGATGTATCGGCGCTTGGCCACCGGCCTCGTGCCGCTCGCGCCTGCGCTGATCAAGCGGCGGCTGAAGCAGGGCAAGGAAGATCCCGCGCGCGTCGGCGAGCGGCGCGGGCTCAGCCAGGATGTGCGGCCGCACGGCCCGCTGGTCTGGATCCACGGCGCCAGCGTCGGCGAGGTGCTGGCCGCGGCGGCGCTGATCGAGCGGCTGCGCGATCTCAATCTGCGCATCCTGCTCACCTCGGGCACGGTCACCTCGGCCGCCGTCGTGGCCAAGCGATTTCCGCCCGACGTCATTCATCAATACGTGCCATATGATTCCCCGCGCTATGTCGCGCGCTTCCTCGATCACTGGAAGCCGTCGCTGGCGCTGTTCATCGAATCCGATCTGTGGCCGAATTTGATCCTGGCGGGTGCGGCGCGCCGCCTGCCGATGGTGCTGATCAACGGGCGGATGTCGCCGCGCTCGTTCCCGCGCTGGCGGCGCATGCACGGCACCATCTCGGCGCTGCTGTCGCGCTTCGACATCTGCCTCGCGCAATCCAGGACCGATGCCGAGCGCTTCTCCGCACTCGGCAGCCGCGACGTCGTCACCACCGGCAATCTCAAGCTCGACGTTCCTGCCCCTCCGGCCGATCCCGCCAGGCTCGAACGGCTGATGGCGGTGACGCGCGGCCGGCCGATCATCGTCGCGGCCTCGACCCATCCGGGCGAGGACGAGATGCTGGTTTCGGCGCATCGGAGCCTGGTCGGCGTCTTCCCGCATCTTCTCTCCGTGATCGTGCCGCGGCATCCGGATCGAGGCTCGTCGATTGCGGGACTGATCACGGCATCGGGCCTGAAGCCCGCACTGCGCTCGCGCGACGAGCCGCTGGCGGCGATGACTGACGTCTACGTCGCCGACACCATGGGCGAGCTCGGCCTGTTCTACCGTCTCTCGCCGATCGTGTTCATGGGGGGATCGCTGATCCGCCATGGGGGGCAGAATCCGATCGAGGCGATCAAGCTCGGTGCCGCCATCGTCCATGGGCCGCATGTCTTCAACTTCACCGACGTCTACGCGGCGCTCGACCAGAGCGGTGGCGCGCGCCAGGCCGACACGCAGGAGACGCTGGTCAGGCAGCTCGGCCTGCTGCTGGCCGAGCCCAGCGTGCGTGACAAGATGCAGCGCGCGGGCGCGGCCGTGGTCGAGGACCTCGGCGGCGCGCTCGATCGCACCATGACGGCGCTCGAGCCGTATCTGATGCAGCTGCGGATCGAGATGGGAGCTGCCAATGCGTGAGCCGGCCTTCTGGTACCGGCCGCGTTCCCCGAAGTCGCATCTGCTCAGCCCGTTGGGCGCGCTCTATGGCGCCATCACCGCACGCCGCATGGCGCGCCAGGGCTTTGACGCCGGCATTCCCGTGCTCTGCGTCGGCAATTATCATGTTGGCGGCGCCGGCAAGACGCCGACCGTGCTGGCGCTGACCAAGCTGCTGCGCGAGCTCGGCGAGACGCCGGTCGTGCTCAGCCGCGGCTATGGCGGACGCTTGCACGGCCCGGTCATGGTCGATCGCAAGCGTCACACCGCCACTGAGGTCGGCGACGAGCCATTGATGATGGTGCGCGACGTGCCCGTCGCTGTCGCACGCGACCGCCTCGACGGCGTGGCGCTGGCGAAGTCGCAAGGCGCCACCGTCATCCTGATGGACGACGGTTTCCAGAATCCAAAACTGCTCAAGGATGCCTCGCTGATCGTGATCGACAGCGAGCGCGGTCTCGGCAACGGCAAGGTGTTTCCGGCAGGTCCGCTCCGCGCGCCGCTGAAGCCGCAGCTCGTGCGCACCGATGCGCTGGTGCTGATCGGCGACGGCCACGCCGCGGACGATGTCGCGGCGGAGATATCATCGCGCAACAAGCCGGTGCTGCACGCGCGGCTGAAGCCGGAGGCCGCGTCGGTTGCAAGGCTGCTGGGCAAGCCCGTGCTTGCATTTGCCGGCATCGGCGACCCCGAGCGTTTCTTCCGCAGCTTGCGCGCCAGCAGCATCGAGATCGCGCGCACGCGCCCCTTTGCCGATCACCACATGTTTTCGCGCGATGAGCTCGCCGCACTTGCCGCCGACGCGAAAGCCGAGCAGCTCACGCTGGTGACGACAGAGAAAGACCTCGCACGCCTGCGCGGCACCGACGGCGTGCCCGATGGCATCGTGCCGTTCGCGGTCCAGCTCGAATTCGATGATCCGGCCAAGCTCAAGCAGCTGATCAGCGATCATCTCTACAAGGCCCGCGAACGTCTTTTCTCCAGGCGGTGATCCCGTAGGGTGGGTTAGACCCGCGACTGCGCAAAGCGCAGTTGCGGGGCGTAACCCACCCACGGCACTTTAGTTTGGCTCAAGAACAGAATTTCGGATCGCGCGCGCCAGACGCCAAAAACATTCCACGCATCGTTCGAACTAGAGAACCGAATTGCCCTCTCGCCCGCCTAAGCTTGTGGAAACACCAGGGGCAGGCAATGAACGGCGTCCGTACAGGTTTCCTCGACTCCATCGGCAATACGCCGTTGATCAGGCTGCGCGCGGCGTCGGAGGCAACTAGCTGCGAGATCTACGGCAAGGCCGAGTTTCTCAATCCCGGCGGCTCGATCAAGGATCGCGCGGCGCTCGCGATGATCGATGATGCGGAGCGGCGCGGCAAGCTGAAGCCGGGCGGTGTCATCGTCGAAGGCACCGCCGGCAATGTCGGCATCGGTATCGCGCTGGTCGCGAATGCGCGCGGCTATCGCAGCATCATCGTGATGCCCGACACGCAGAGCCAGGAGAAGAAGGACATGCTGCGGCTGTGCGGTGCCGACCTTCGCCTGGTGCCCGCCGTGCCCTATTCCAATCCCGGTCACTACGCGCGCTATTCCGGTCAGCTCGCCGAGGAGCTCGGCGCCTTCTGGGCCAATCAGTTCGACAACGTTGCCAATCGCGACGGCCATTTTCGCACGACCGGTCCGGAGATCTGGGCGCAGACGGATGGCAAGATCGACGGCTTTACCTGCGCCGTCGGCAGCGGCGGCACGCTGGGCGGAGTTGCGCGGGCGCTCAAGGAACGAAATCCCGCCATCAAGATCGCGCTCACCGATCCCATGGGCGCAGCGCTCTATGATTGGTTCACCAAGGGGCAGCTGACGAGCGAAGGCAATTCCATCATGGAGGGCATCGGCCAGATCCGCGTCACCGCGAATCTGGAGGGCGCGCCGATCGATGCCGCCTATCAGGTCACCGACGAGGAAGCCTTGCCCGTTCTGTTTGACCTGATCGAACACGAAGGACTGGTGCTGGGCGGCTCGAGCGCCATCAACATCGTCGGCGCCATGCGGCTCGCGCGCGACCTCGGTCCCGGCAAAACCATCGTGACCATCCTCGCCGACGGCGGCCAGCGCTATCAGTCAAAACTTTTCAACCCGGAATTTCTGCGGACGAAGAATTTGCCCGTTCCGCGCTGGATGACGTAGCAGGGACATGATCCCGTAGGGTGGGTTAGACCCGCGACTGCGCAAAGCGCAGTTGCGGGGCGTAACCCACCTCTTTGGTCTCCGCGGAAGCAGAAGTGGTGGGTTACGCCCAGCGAATTGCGCTTCGCGCAATCGCAAGGCTAACCCACCCTACGGCACCGGCCGGCGGCCTTACGCCTGCGGCTTCGGCGCGTTCGGGAAATGCCGCTGCAGCACGGCGGCGGGCGTGGCGTAGGCTTCCTGCAAATCCACGCTCCAGTACTTCAATTCGTCGAGCGGGATCCGCGTGTCCGATATGGCGCAGCGCACGAAGGTCCCCGGCGAGATCACGCGGAAATCGCCGTCGAGATATTGCACCTGGGCTTCGCCATGGCCCGAGGGGCCGAACTTGTTCAGCACGGTCGAAAGTCTCCGGGAGAGGCCTCTCCATGGAAACCCTGGAGGGCACGATGTGTTGGTCCTCAAGTAGCATAGATAGGGTGGCTTGTCCGCCCGTTAAACCCACCGGTTTGTGATGTTTTGCCGCCGTATCAGCGTGATAGTGCTTGAGGCCACCTCCTGCGACAGAATCCGATGCGCCCCAAACTGACCGCCCTGTTCCTGACACTGCTGATGTCGGCCGCGCAGGCCGCGCCGGCGCCGCAAGCCGTCGAGATCCCGCTGTCGTCAGGCATGCTGCATGCGCAGCTGTTCAAGCCCGACGGTGAGGGCCCGTTTCCGACCGTGATCGCGCTGCACGGTTGCGGCGGTCTCGGCAGCCATTCCGAGTCCGTCCAGCCGCGCTATCGCGACTGGGCCGAGCGCCTGCTCAAATCAGGCAATGCCGTGCTGCTGCCGGACAGTTACGGCTCGCGCGAGCTCGGCCCGCAATGCCGCGTCAAGGAGGTCCACGTCAAGGCGCGGCGCGAACGCGTCACCGACATCGCGGCCTCGCGCGCCTGGCTGATGAAGCAGGCCTGGGTGGCGCGCGACCGCGTCAGCCTGATCGGCTGGGCCAATGGCGCCAGCGCGCTGCTCTGGGCGGTGCGTCCGCAAAGCGCGGCGCGCGATGCGGGACCGGATTTCCGTGCCGCCGTCGCCTTCTATCCGGATTGCCGGATCTCCGCCGGCCTCGGCTGGAGCGCGCGGGTGCCGACGCTGGTGCTGATCGGCGCCAATGATGATGTCTCCTCGCCGCCGGCCTGCCGCCAGATGGTGGATGGCGCTCACGGCCGCAGCGCGCTCGCGCGCATCGTGGTCTATCCCGGCGCCTATCATGATTTCGACCGCCCCAACACGCCGCTGCATGCGGCAGCCGCGAGCACCGATGCTTCAGTTCCCGAGCGCGGCCATCTCGGAACCGATTCCGAAGCGCGCGCGGAGTCGCAGAAGGAAGTCGCGGAGTGGCTGGCGCGATAGCGCCGCGGGCTTGCCGCGCCGTAGCTCGTGAGAAGCGAAGGCGGGCGCCTTAGTTCGACCACGATGTCCGCTAAACGCATCTCTCATGCGCAACCGCTTCGTCATCTTCTCATCCGCATTGGTGATCTTCACCGTCGCGATCTTCCTGTTCGAAGCCAAGGCCGGCGCGCCCCCGCGCGCGCCTGACCATTGCGGCTTCTGGACCACCATCGACGCGGGATTGTCCTGTCGGTAGGGGCTGCGAGCCAACACTCGGCGCTGAAGTCGTGACAAGTCGTTGTTGCGTTCGTTGCAACGGCGCGCGGTCGTGCCGTATGGCACATTGCGCTCCCTCCCCCCTTGTGGGGGAGGGCGGGGGAGAGGGGTAGCCCAGCAAACGGTGCTGACTAGCGGCAACAGGGTCTTTGCTCAGATCGAGAGAGCACGCCGTGTGGTACCCCTCTCCCTAGCCCTCCCCCACAAGGGGGGAGGGAACGCGGCTGTGCGTGTGGCAACACCGCATCTCCAAAGGGCCTCAGAACAAACTGCCCTGATCCACCGGCTTGGCCACGCGCCTCAGTGCGGGCTTCGTCTCCTGCGCCGCGGCCTTCGGCTGCGCGCGCTTCGCCACAGGCGCCGGCCGATCCGCATCAGCGGTCGCGCCGACGCGTCCATCCGCGAACTCGATCGCGATCCGCGCGTTCGGTCCGACGCTGTCGGCCGAATGCAGCGGGTGGCCGGCCTCATCGCGCACCAAGGCAAAGCCGCGGGCGAGCACGCCGCGATAGGACAGCGCCGAGAGCAGCTTGCCGCTGTTCTCGACGCGCGCGTCCAGCCGCTGCAGCAGCGTGAGAAGCGCGCGACCCGCGCGCTCGGAAAGCCGCTGCGTGCGCTCGCGCTGGCGGGCAATCGCGTTGCGTTGTGCCTGCGCATTGGAAAGCTTTGAGGCACGCAAACGAACTTCAAGCCCCGCAAAACGGTCGCGCCGCTGCCGCAGCAGCGCGCGCGCGGATAGGCCGAGCCGTTCGCCTGATACCGTGAGCCGGTGCCCGGCCTGCGCGATCTGCCCGTGCAGCACCCGCAGCGTCAGCTTCGCGCTTGCCGCGGTGAACCTGCGGAAATGCGCATGCGTGTTGGCTTTCAGCCCGCGGGGCAGGGCGCCGCCTGCCGAATCCAGCCGCTGCCGCGGGATCGCCAGCAGATCGCCCGCCGACGGCAGCGCGCGTGCGGCCGCCCGCAACTCGTTGCGACGGCTTTCCTGGGCACGCATCCAATAGGCGTGGGTGCGGCGTCCGAGATCTGCGACCTCGACGAACAATTCGCTGCGCACCGGCACGGCCATCTCGGCGGCGGCCGTCGGCGTCGGCGCGCGCTTGTCGGCGACGAAATCGATCAGCGTGATATCGGTCTCATGGCCCACCGCCGAGATCAGCGGGATCATGCTCTCGGCCGCGGCGCGCACCACGATCTCCTCGTTGAACGACCAGAGATCCTCCAGCGAGCCGCCGCCGCGCGCGACGATCAGCACGTCCGGCCGCGGAATCCTGCCGCCCTCAGGCAGCGCATTGAAGCCGCGGATCGCGGCCGCGAGCTGCTCGGCCGAGCCTTCGCCCTGCACCTTCACCGGCCACACCAGCACGTGGCGGGGAAAGCGGTCCTCCAGCCGATGCAGGATGTCGCGGATCACGGCGCCGGTCGGCGAGGTCACGACGCCGATCACCTCGGGCAGCCACGGCAACAGCTGCTTGCGCGCCTCGTCGAACAGGCCTTCGGCGGCGAGCTTCTTCTTGCGCTCCTCCATCAGCGCCATCAGTGCGCCGATGCCGGCCGGCTCCAGCGCCTCGATCACGATCTGGTACTTGGACGAGCCCGGATAGGTCGTGAGCTTGCCGGTGGCGATCACCTCGAGCCCCTCCTGGGGCTTGAAGCGCATGCGGCCGTGCACGCCCTTCCAGATCACCGCCTCGATCTTGGCGCTCTCGTCCTTGAGCGCGAAATAGCAATGGCCGGAGGAATGGGCGCCGCGGAAGCCGGAGATCTCGCCGCGGACCCGGACATGGCCATAGGTGTCCTCCACCGTCCGTTTCAGGGACTGGGAGAGCTCGGAGACGGTGAATTCGGGCGTATTGGGCAGCGGTTCCGCAGGCGGCATCGGCAAACGATTCGGCATGTTGGGGTCGTTTCAGACGTTAAGGATTTTCGCCCGTAAGCGCGAATCCGCCTCTTGATCTCAAGAGTACTCTGTAATATAGAGTTCTCTATTGATTGTAAGATCAGGGAGTTTCGACCATGGCGATGCGTTTGCTGAAAGGTGCTTTGGGCTTGCTCAAATGGGGTCTTTGCGCGGTCGGCGCCGTGGCGCTGATCTTCACCGCCCTGATCGCGACGCCGCTGCAGCGGCCGCCGGAGATGCGCTCCGTCTCGGAATCCGTCAAGGGCATCGACTGGTCCACCCTGCCGCCGCTCGAGCGTTTCCAGGCCCGCGACGGCACCTGGCTCGGCTTCCGCCACTACGCCGCGAAGGGAGCGGAGACAGGTCGCGGCGCGCTCTTCATCCACGGCTCGTCCGGCTCCTCCGGCACGGTCAACCACGCCCTGACCGCGGCCCTCGCCGCGCATGGCGTCGAGACCTGGGCGCTGGATACGCGCGGCCATGGTGCTTCCGGCACGCACGGCGACATCGGTTACGTTGGCCAGCTCGAGGATGACCTCGTCGACTTCGTCGCCCATATCAGGAAGAGCGCGCCTGACCTGCCGCTCACTCTCGTTGGCCATTCCGCCGGCGCCGGCTTCTCGCTGCGCATTGCCGCGACGCCGATCATCCAGGATTTGTTCGTCCGCACCGTTCTGGTCGCGCCCTATCTCGGTTATGACGCGCCGACCAACGTCGCGCATTCCGGCGGCTGGGCCAATGCCGATGTCCCGCGTCTCCTCGGTCTCACCGCGTTGCGCAAGCTCGGCATCGATTGCTGCGCGCAGCTGCCGGTGCTCGCTTTCGCGGTGCCGCCGAATTCGGAACGAATTCTGACTTCGACCTATTCCGATCGCCTGATGCGCAATTTCGCCACGCACGGTTATCGCCTCGATCTCCCGGCCGTGACGCATCCGATGACGGTCTTCGGCGGCACTGAGGACGAGATGATGATATCAGCCAAATATGCCGAGACCGTTCAGGCCATCAAGCCTGATATCGACGTCAAGCTGATCGACGGCGTCAACCACATGGGCATGGTCACGAGCCCAAAGGCCGTCAACGCGATCGCCGAGGACGTGGCGACGCGTGGGATTGGCCAGTCATGATCGACAGCAAGGAGGCCTCCGCAGCGCTGGCCGATATCGACGACATCGTCCAGCGGGTGAAGCAGTCGCAGCTCTATGAGCTTGCCAGCATCGCGGCGCTGTGGTGGGGCGTGCTGGTTTTCGCCGGCAACCTCATCACCTGGCTCTGGCCGTTCTATGCGGCCTACGCCTGGCCCGTCGTCGACGTCCTCGGTGTCGGCGGCCTGATCGCGACCCGCCTGTTCACGCCGTCGCGGCGGCACGGCGGCGGCTTCGACATCAGGCTGGTGCTGGTGTTCGCGCTGTTCTTCGCCTTCGGCAATATCTGCACCGGCGTGCTCGGTCATTTCGGCCCGCGCGAGCTCGGCGCCTTCTGGCCGATCTATTTCATGCTGTTCTACACGCTTGCCGGCCTCTGGTTCGGCACCGCCTTCGTCGCCATCGGCCTCGCCATCATCGCGCTGACCCTGATCGGCTTCTTCTTCATCGGCGAGGCCTTCCCGCTCTGGATGGCCTTCGTCAACGGCGGCGGCCTGATCGTCGGCGGCCTGTGGATGCGGCGCATCTGATGGCCGAACTCGACGACATCATTCATCAGCCCCTGCGGCTGAAGATCATGGCCGCCCTGAACGCCCTGCCGGTCGCCTCAGGACTCGAATTCGCTCGCCTGAAAAAACTCACCGGCGCCACCGACGGCAATCTCGGCGCGCACATCGAGACCCTCGCGAAGGCGGGATACGTCGCGGTGGAGAAGGCCTTTGTGGGCAAGAAGCCGCAGACGACGGTGACTGCCACAGCCACAGGCCGCGGCGCCTTCGCGCGGCACGTGGCGACGCTGCAGGAGATCATTGCGGGGAAGCAGGTGTAGCCTGAAGCTTGCGCAAGCTCTTACCCTCCCCTGGAGGGGGAGGGTCGATCGCGCGCAGCGCGAGCGGGGTGGGGTGACGGTCCCTCCGCGACGAACAGTGCCCGTGGGGAGAGATCACCCCACCCCGTCATGCGATCTCGCTTCGCTCGATCACGTGCCGACCCTCCCCCTCCAGGGGAGGGTAAGACCGACTTGCACACCGCGCCCATTCGGGCGGCGCCATAAATTCGGCGGGCCGCGTCGCCTTCGCGCGGCACGCGGCGACACTGCGGGAAATCATTGCGGGGAAGCAGGTGTAGCACTGCTCACAACCCGCAATGTTCAGCATGGACGATGAGAGATGTCGTCAAGACCTGATGAACGAGAGCAGGTCGGGGTTGAGGACATCCGCATGCGTGGTGAGCATGCCATGGGGATAGCCGGGATAAGTCTTCAGCGACCCGTTCTTCAGCAGGTTGACCGCACGCGGCACTGAACTTGCGAACGGGACGACTTGATCAGCCTCGCCATGCATCACCAGTACCGGCACGGTGATCTTCTTGAGGTCTTCGGTATAATCTTCGAGCCAGGAGTCGACGGTCGCGTAGTGAGCGAGAGCACCGCCGGCCATGCCTTGGCGCCACCAGTTCGCAATGACCGCCTCCGAAGGCTTCGCCCCATCGCGGTTGTAACCGTAGAACGGGTTCTCAGGGACGAAACGGTAGAACTCCGACCGGTTGCCCAGCACGCCCGCCCGGATCGCTTCGAACCACTCCGGCGGTTGACCGGACGGGTTGTCCTTGCTCCGGTACATGTTCGGCGTCAGGGAAGCGACCAGCGCCGCCTTCGCGACGCGCTCCTGGTGGCGAGCGACATAGCGAGCCACCTCACCGCCGCCTGTGGAGTGACCGATGTGGATCGCGTCGCGCAGGTCGAGGTGTCTAGTCAGGGCCGCGAGGTCGGCAACCCAGTGGTTCATGTCGTTGCCGGTGCTGGGCTGGTCGGACCGGCCGTGGCCGCGCCGGTCGTGGGCGATCACCCGGTAGCCTTGGCGAAGGAAGAAGGTCATCTGGGCGTCCCAGTCGTCCGCTGTCAGCGGCCAACCATGGCTGAAAACGATCGGCTGACCTGAGCCCCAGTCCTTGTAGAAGATGCTGACGCCATCGGTAGTCGTGATCGTGGGCATCGAGTCGCTCCATCTGCGCTGTTAGATCTTTGTTGAAAGTTTGCGGACGGGGGTCAAAAAAACAGGCAGGCCCAAGCTGATCAGGCCACAGATCGCGCCCCCTGTCTTTCCAGAAGACACGATGTTCAGCGGCTTCGCCGGCGAGCCATTGCCGTGGTAACACCCGATCGCCGACGCGTTATCGCCGGATCCGGTGCGGCGCTATTCGTCGCTCCTGCGCATTCGCGCGCGTTTAATTGTCGAGGCCGTACCGAATTGCGATCACGCCGTGCCTATCGGCCTGGCGTGCCGGGATCACTTTGTTGAAGACGATACTATGCTTCGGCGAAGACATTGTTCGTTGTCCTTTTTTGTTGAAGACTGCGAAACGGTAAATCCCTCTTTGGCTCCTGACCAAGACCTTGTAGGCTTCAAGCTATGCCTGGAAGATATACGAGGGATCATGGAGCTCCGGCACCTGCGCTATTTCATTGCCGTCGCTGAAGAAGGCAGCCTGCTGAACGCCGCCGAACGGCGACTGAACACCTCCCAGCCGTCCTTGAGCCGGCAAATTCGCGATCTGGAAGCCGAAGTCGGCGTCCAGTTATTGGAACGCCAGGCGCGAGGCGTGACGCTGACCGCTGCCGGACGCGTGTTTCTCGATCATGCGCGGCTGGCGCTGCTGCAGGTCGAGGCCGCAACGGAAGGGGCCCGGCAGACCGCCCAACCGCAAAGGCCCGTCCTCTCGATGGGCTTTCTCGTCGGGCTGGAGGTCATGTGGCTCCCCCAGTTGCTGCGCATCCTCCGCGAGGAAGCCCCCGATGTCGACGTGACGCTCAGCACGCAATCTTCGCCAGAACTCGCACTGGCATTGATGCGGGGAAAGCTGGACATCGCTTTCCTTCGTCCGGAGAAAGACAACGAGGGCGTCGTCTTCAAGATATTGGCGAAGGAGCCCTTGATTGCCGTGCTGCCGGCCGAACACCGCTTGGCATTACGAAAGAAGATTCGTCCGCAGGATCTCGCCCGCGAGATCTATGTCAGCTCGGCAAGAACATCGCCGGTCTTGCAAGAGGTCATACAAAATTACGCATCTCGGGTCGGCATTACCCTCAAGGCGAAGTATGAAGGCGAAAACATATCATCGGCCATGTCGCTCGTGGCTTCCACAGGCGGAATTAGCCTCGTCCCGCTCTATGCGCAGAATATGCTTGCACCGAACGTCGTCGCCAGAGCTCTCGAGGGCGGCACGCCCACGGTCGATCTGGCGTTGGGATATAATCGGACCAATCCGTCGCCCCTGCTCCGCCGTCTTTTGTCCCGCGCGGATGAATTGGTTGCAAACGTTCAAAATCAGAGCATCATTCGCTACGTTGAAGCTGACTAGTAGCCGATGCGAGATAAAGCTGCCGCACGAGTTTATGGAATTACGGTGACAGTGCACTAAACTGTGTCAACGGACGCTTTGGTTTTGGCATTTAGTGCACTGTCACCGTAATTCCAAGGGCTCAACCCATCCTACGGGCTATTAGCGCTCAAGCTTCATGAGCATCGTGTCGATCTTGTCGAACAGAAAGCCGTTGTAATCCTGCGTCGCGTCTTTCAACGCCAATAGCTTGCACATGTCATCGACATTCAAGTTGACGATAAGCTTACCGTGCTCTCTGAGTGCACCGCGAGCAGCCGCCATTGCGCTCTCATGTGCGGCTGTTCGCGAGATTACGAAAGCTACACTTCGAAGCGCTTTTTGATAGAGATACTTCTCGGTCGTATAAATCTCGCCCTGTCGTATCGGGTCTTTGTAGTTCTTGCATTCGAATATTACGTATTGTGACTGAAAACGATCCTTAATCATTCTCCAGACATCGTCCTTCGACGCGACTCGCGCAATCAGATCGTATCTCGATAGGCCTGTATCGGTAACTTTTTGCGAGGACCAAGAAACTAGATCGGTCGTGAAGATGTACCTAAGCGCACCTTCTACGGCGAGTTCAAATTTTCTCGCGTGCTGCTTGCCGGTTTTGACGCCGGTTATCTCCTGACAGAGAGACGCACCTTGCGCTATCAAATTCTCTTCGGCCAAGGGTGCCACCGACACCGCGCGCGCAGGGGTGTTAAGAATCTCTGTCGACGGCTCGGCAGAACTAGCAGACGATATATCTGGACGTATCAACGTCTCACGTAGCAGCTCTTCCAACCGTAGAGCTAGATCGGGATGTTTGGCAGCCAAGGCCCTGAGCGAGTCATGGTCATAGATCGTCAGTCTAGGATTATCGAAAACCAATGCGCGCTGGAATTCGATGGGGATGCGTACAGACGTGACGATGACAGCTCGATCGAGTTGCAGGCTCCGGCGTATGTGTTCTACCTGCAATGCAGCCTTGAAGAGCGCGTCCGATGGAAGAGTTAAGGTCCGAAATAGCTTGATTTCGACCGCAGTTGTAGCCTTGGTCTTCGACGTCAAAATTAGATCAGCTTCGTATCGCACCGACCCCACTCGATACGATACATTCCGGGCGATTTCGAATCCCTCCGCCCGAAAAATCTCCGCCACTATCGCTTCAAACGATTTAAATCGATCCAATGTTGGCATCGCTCCCCCTCGACATTTAAATGATGTCCATCGCCCATTGACGCAGTCAGAAAGCTGCCTCTCTTCCGGCGGTGAACTCGCGATAATACTCGAGGCGCAGGTCGCTATCTCCTCGCTGATATCGAAATCGATACTCAAAGCGGTGCTCGCCGCCGAATGTGTCGTCAAATACGACATATCCATAGAACCAAACGGCGAGCTTTCGCTTCTGGAAGTTTACAGCGTCTCCGACTTTGAACGTTTCTTCCATTACACATGTCAACACTGCACTCGAACCACCCGGCGCGATCACCAGATCGTCCGGCATCTGTTCGCGAATAGTATACTCAACAAGCTTAGGAAACTCGTCCGCCGCAATGATCTGATTGCTCAACTCCTTGATGGTGGCATGCGTCTTACCGAAATTCTTGAAGGAGTACGCGACGGTCGGACTTTCCACGTCATCTTCGAACATACTCTCGGATTTGTCCCACCGGCCATATGTGCCAACAATCTTGCTGATTGTATTTCCATTGGTGGCCACGAACAGATGAGCGCGTTCCGCGCTTACGAGGGCGTTGGCAGACTTGCGAGCAGCTTCCGCAGCTATGCGGGCTGTGATGTCCGAGCGCTTCAAGTAGTGGAATTGACGAAGCGATACTGCCACCAGCGCCAGCGTGGCAATGGTGAGAGTAAACGTAAAGAACGCAACTGGATCAGAAGTCGTTCTTTCCCAGAGGTTCATGCATTCTTCCGTCTTGTGTCCAATCTCTTTGGCTTGCTCATAACAGTGTTGTCGCTCATCCTCAGAAGTCATATGCGACGATTGCCACCAAAGGACACCTACCCAGAACAGGGTGGCCAGCATGAAGCCAATCGGTATCTCTGAATGTCCGCGCGGTGGTCTCATGGCAGGGAAAGCATACTTGCGCAGATTGTGCGAAGCACGCCCGGCTACCCGATTTCCACAGGCTCTGATCGATGGTATTAATCGGGCCGCGCAAGAAATCCGATGGCGGCACCGGAAGATGATCAAGCATCCGAGCGAGGCAGACTTTGACGTTCAAGTTTCGACCTCTGGCGTGGTCGTGACTTTCAAGCCGACCAAGAGCGTTTACACGTTCTCTCGGCTGGCCGACCCCAATGACATCGCGCGTCACGGGCCGATCTTGCCGGGTGGGGCTGATAGCGTCTGGCATGCTGGGCCAACGGGCGATACCAGCGATTATTACGACCGTGAGGTCGAGCGGATGGCCCGCGATGTCGTGTTGAAGAAGCTGGCAGCGGGATAAGGGAAACTTCAGAGAAACCGTTTCCGGCCCGACGCTAAGCGCTACTTTTCAAACAAACCTGCCTTTCTCTGCCAAGCTCCATTCTCCAAAAGGCGGACAAGGGAGAGCAGCGGCTGCGCGTACCCGGAATGCCTGGGACTTCGCCCCACCCCCCTTGAGCCCCACCCCGATTCGTGCGACCTCCGCCTCCAGCAAAACCCCTCATTTTCTGAGCCTTCGATGCACATTCTCCTCCTCGGTTCCGGCGGCCGCGAACATGCTCTGGCGTGGAAGATCGCAGGCAGTCCCCTGGTGACCAAACTCTGGTGCGCGCCCGGCAATGCCGGCATCGCGCGCGAGGCGGAATGCGTGGCGCTCGATGTCGCCGACCATGCGGCCGTGATCGACTTCTGCAAGAAGAATGCGGTCGAGCTCGTGGTGGTCGGGCCGGAGACGCCGCTGGCGGCCGGCATCGTCGATGATCTCACCGCATCAGGCATCAAGGCGTTCGGGCCGAACAAAATCCCGGCGCAGCTCGAAAGCTCCAAGGGCTTTACCAAGGCGCTGTGCACCGAGTTCGGCATTCCCACCGGCGCCTACAAGCGTTTCACCAACGCCAATGATGCGCTCGCTTACGTGCACAGCCAGGGCGCGCCGATCGTGGTGAAGGCCGATGGCCTTGCCGCCGGCAAGGGTGTCGTCGTGGCGAAAACCGTGCGCGAGGCCGAGGATGCCATCGCCATGATGTTCGAGGGCGCGTTCGGCGAGGCCGGCGCTGAGGTGGTGATCGAGGAGTTTCTCGCTGGCCGCGAGATCAGCTTCTTCGCGCTGTGCGACGGCGAGACCGCCATTCCGCTCGCCTCCGCGCAGGACCACAAGCGCGTGTTCGACCACGATCTCGGCCCGAACACCGGCGGCATGGGCGCCTATTCGCCGACGCCGCTGGTGACGCCTCAGGTCCACGACGCGATCATGGCCAAAATCATTTTGCCGACGGTCGCAGGCATGAAGAGCCGCGGCACGCCGTTCCGCGGCATTCTCTATGCCGGGATCATGCTGACGACGCAGGGCCCAAAGCTGTTCGAGTTCAACGTCCGCTTCGGCGATCCTGAATGCCAGGTGCTGATGCTGCGCATGATGAGCGACATCGTGCCGGCGTTCCTCGCCGCCTGCGACGGCCAGCTGAAGAACTTTGACCTGCGCTGGTATCCGGAGTCTGCGCTGACGGTAGTGATGGCCGCACAAGGCTATCCCGGCGACTACCAGAAGGGCACCCGCATCGAGGGCCTCGATGACGCGGCCAAGGTCGACACCGTCGAGATCTTCCACGCCGGCACCGTCGCGAAGGACGGCGCCATCCTCGCCAATGGCGGCCGCGTGCTCAATGTCTGCGCGCTCGGCGCGACCGTGACCGAGGCGCAGGCGCGCGCCTATCAGGCCGTCGACCGCATCAAATGGCCGGAAGGCTTTTGCCGCCGCGACATCGGCTGGCAGGCGGTGGAGGCCGAGAAGGCCAAGATCTGACGAAAATGATGTAAGTCGATCTAACGCCGCTCGCGAAAGAACGCCTTGAGCAGCCGCGACGCCTCGCTCTCGCCGACGCCGGAATAGACCTCAGGCGCGTGGTGGCAGGTCGGCGAGGCGAAGAACCGCACGCCTGATTCGACCGCACCGCCCTTGGGGTCGGCGGCGCCGTAATAGAGCCGGCGGACCCTTGCAAAGGAGATCGCGCCCGCACACATGGTGCAGGGCTCCAGCGTCACGTAGAGGTCGCAGTCGACCAGGCGCTCGCTGCCGATCTTCTTCGCGGCCTCGCGCAGCGCCACGATCTCGGCATGGCCCGTGGGGTCGTAATCGGTCAGCGTCCGGTTACCGGCGGTGGCGATGACCTCGTGATCCCTGACGATGACGCATCCGATCGGAACTTCGCCCGCCTTTCCGGCGTTTTCGGCCGTTTTGAGCGCCAAATCCATGAAAGAGGGGCCTTTCAAGCCTCGTATCATCCGAAGAAACCTGCTAGTAGCTGCGCCTTCAGCAGAAGTGCTTAACCTGATTTTGCCTGAGCATGCGGCTCGGAACGAGCGCGCACAATGCTTAACGGCCACCCCCTGAGTGAGATTATCCATGCCTCGCGACAGCGACAAAGACAACGATTCCCGCGGCCGGCGAGGCCCCCCCAAAGGGGGCCGCAGCGGCAAGCCGCGCGGCCCCGAGAAGAAATTCGCCAAGCGCGGTTTTGAGGGCAAGAGCGAGGGGCGAGGCGACAGCCGTCCGCCTCGTGGCGACCGCGACAGCCGTCCGCCCCGTGAGGGCAAACCCTTCCGCCGCCGGGAAGAGGGCGATGCGCCGCGCCGTGATTTTTCCGACCGTCCCCGCTTCAAGCGCGACGATCGCGGCAGTGAGGGACGCGGCGAGCGCAGCTTCAAGCCGCGCGGCGACCGTCCGTTTTCCGATCGTCCGTCGCGCGATGGCGAGAAGCGCTCCTTCAAGCCGCGTGGTGAGCGTCCGTCCTATGGCCGCGACGATCGACCGCCGCGCAGCCGGGACCGCGATGATGCGCGTCCCGCCGGTCGCTTCAGCGACAAGAAGTTCGGCGACAAGAAGCCCTACGCGCCGCGCGGCGATCGACCGGAGCGGAAGTTCGACGGCGAGCGCAAGTTTTCGCGCGGCGGACCGGATCGCGAACGCGACCGTGGGGATCGCGGGCCGCGCGAGGATCGTGGCGAGCGCAGCTTCAAGCCGCGTGGCGACCGCCCGAATTTCGATCGTGGTGATCGCGCGCCGCGCGGCGAGCGTCCCGAACGCAAGTTCGACGGCGAGCGAAAGTTTTCGCGTGGCGCACCGGATCGCGAACGCGACCGTGGGGATCGTGGGCCGCGCAAGGATTTTGGCAGCCGCGATCGCGGCCAGGATCGCGGCCAGGACAAGCCCTGGCAAAAGCGCGATGACCGTCGCGAAGGCGGCCGCGGTGAAGACCGTCCGCGCTTCTCGCGTTCGCGCGATGATCGTCCGTCCGGCGATCGTCCGTTCCGCGAGCGGCCCAAATTCGATCGTCCGCGCGAGCGGCCCGAAGGCCGCATGGACTGGCAGGAGCATCCGCGCAACGAAGGCGGCTTCCGAGATCGTCCACGCCGCGACAATGAGGATGAGGGCAGGATCTTCGAAAAGCGTCCCGCCTTCGGCGGCCGCGGCGCCTATCGCGCGCGCGAGCGCGATTTCGAGGGACGTCCGCGCCGCGAGGAAGCGCCGAAGCCGAAGAAGGAAGGCGAGCGCATCGCCAAGGCGCTGGCGCGTGCGGGTCTCGCCTCGCGCCGCGACGCCGAGGAGATGGTCACGCAGGGCCGCGTCACGGTGAACGGCCGCGTCATCAACTCGCCGGCGCTCGACATCACCAAGAACGACGTCGTTCTGGTCGACGGCAAGCCGTTGCCGGAGCGCGAGCGCACGCGGCTGTTCCTCTATCACAAGCCCCGCGGGCTGATGACGACGCATGACGACCCCGAGGGGCGTCCGACCGTGTTCGACAATCTGCCCGAAGGCCTGCCGCGGCTGATCAGCGTCGGCCGGCTCGACTTCAACACCGAGGGCCTGCTGCTGCTCACCAATGATGGTGGCCTCGCGCGTACGCTCGAGCTGCCGGACACCGGCTGGCTGCGGCGCTATCGCGTTCGCGCCCATGGCGACGTCACCCAGGCTCAGCTCGACCAGCTCAAGGAAGGCATCGAGGTCGAGGGCGTCAAATACGGTCCGATCGACGCCACGCTGGAGCGCGACCAGGGCGCCAATGTCTGGCTGGTGTTCGCGATCCGCGAAGGCAAGAACCGCGAGGTGCGCAACGTCTGCGCTCATCTCGGGCTCGAGGTGAACCGGCTGATCCGCGTGTCCTATGGTCCGTTCCAGCTCGGCGAAGTCCCCGAGGGCCAGGTCGAGGAGATCCGTGCGCGTGTACTGCGTGAGCAGCTCGGCGACAAGGTGATCGAGAAGTCCGGCGCGCAGTTCGACGTGCCGAAGAAATCCGCCGAGGGCGATGCATCAGGCGAAAAGAAGACGTCCAAGCGCGAGGTCATCGCCGATCGCAAGGGCCGCCGCGTGGTGGTGCAGCGTACCGGCAGCGACGAGGCGCGCGAGCGCAACGAGGAAGAGGCCAACGGCTACGGCCCGCCGCGTCGCCCCAAGCGGGGCTATCACGGCAAGCGCGATCTGACGCCGCGGGACGAATAGCATGCGCGTCGTCGGCGGTCGCTTGAAGGGGCGCAATCTCGCCTCACCGTCTTCGCGTGACATCCGTCCCACGGCGGATCGGCTGCGCGAGTCCGTGTTCAATATCCTCGTGCATGCCTATGACAATCCGATTCCGGACGCACGCGTGCTCGATCTCTTCGCAGGTACCGGCGCGCTCGGCATCGAGGCGTCCTCACGCGGCGCGAAGTTCGTGCTGTTCGTCGACAACGGCGCCGAGGCGCGGGCGCTGCTGCGCAACAACGTCGAGTCGCTCGGGCTCGGCGGCGTCACAAAAGTCTATCGTCGCGATGCGACCGATCTCGGCCCCGCCCATCCCGTCGAGCCGTTCTCGCTGGTGTTTCTCGATCCGCCCTACGGCAAGGGCTTTGCAGAAAAGGCGCTCGCGTCCTTGCGCGACGGCGGCTGGTTGACTTCAGGTGCCCTGCTGGTGGTGGAAGAGGCAAAGGCCGCGCAGTTCGCGACGCCGGAAGGATACGAGGAGCTGGAGCGGCGGGCGTATGACGATACAGAGTTCGTGTTTCTGAAACGCAACGCTTAATTCAACGTCGCCCGAACAGCTTCTCGACATCCGCGAGCTTCAGCTCGACATAGGTCGGCCGGCCGTGATTGCACTGGCCGGAGTTCGGCGTCTCCTCCATCTCGCGGAGCAGGGCGTTCATCTCCTCCGGCCGTAAGCGGCGCCCGGCGCGCACCGAGCCGTGGCAGGCCATGGTGGCGGCGACGTGCATCAGGCGGCGCTCCAGCGGCAGCGCCTCGTCCCATTCGGCCATGTGCTCGGAGAGATCGCGCAGCAGTCCGCCCGCATTGGTCTTGCCGAGCAGCGACGGTGTCTCGCGCACCGCGACCGCGCCGGGCCCAAAGGATTCGATCGCAAGTCCGAATGAAGCGAGTTCGTCACTGCGCTCGAGCAGCCGCTCGACCGTTGCCTCGTCCATCTCGACGATCTCGGGGATCAAGAGGATCTGCCGCTGCACGCCGTTTTCGGCGAGCGAGGCCTTCAGCCGCTCATAGACGATGCGCTCATGCGCGGCATGCTGATCGACGATGATGAGACCGTCGCGGGTTTGCGACACGATATAGGTCTCATGCAGCTGCGTGCGTGCGGCACCCAGCGGACGATCGACGAGATCAGCCACCGGCTGTGTCTCGAACCTGATGTCAGCGCTCGGCGCGCCAACATCGAACGCAGCCTGTGCGCGCTCGGCGAAAGCGGGTGCTGCCGACCCTTCGAACGACGGCATCGGCGCGACCGGTGCGGACGGTGAAGCTCGCCAGTCCCAGCTTGCCGGGCGCGGCGGCGTGAAGGCGGGGCGGAACGATGACAGCGCGCTCTCGCCGCTGTTGGCGGCGGTGCGGCGGCCCTCGCGCGCGAGACCTTCCTTCAGCCCATGCACGATCAGCGCGCGGACGAGGCCGGCATTGCGGAAGCGCACCTCGGTTTTGGCCGGATGCACATTGGCATCGACCTCGCGCGGATCGAGCGTCACGAACAGCGCCAGCACCGGGTGCCGGTCGCGCGGCAGATAATCGGCATAGGCCCCGCGCACGGCGCCCAGGATCAGCTTGTCGCGCACCGGGCGGCCGTTGACGAACAGATATTGTCCGAGCGCATTGGCCTTGGTCAGCGCCGGCGCTGCCGCATAGCCGGCGACGACGACGCCGTCGCGCTCGGCATGGACCTCGAAGGCGTGGCTACGGAACTCCGCGCCCAGGATATCGCCGAGCCGCGTCAGGCGCCCGGCCGCGCCGGGCAGCGCCGCCGCCCATGTTACCGGCGCGCGCTCTTCGCCTGCGAGCGTGAAGGCAATATCGGGCCGCGCCATCGCGAGCCGCCTGACGACTTCGCGGATCGCTTCCGCCTCGGTGCGGTCGGTTTTCAGAAACTTCAGCCGTGCCGGCGTCGCGTAGAAGAGATCGTTGACCTCGACGCGCGTGCCATGCGCGAGCGCAGCCGGCATGATCTCGGATTTCTGGCCGCCCTCGACGGACAGAGCCCAGGCATGAGGCTCGCTGGCGTGACGCGTGGTGATCGACAGACGCGCCACCGATCCGATCGACGGCAGCGCCTCGCCGCGGAATCCGAGGGTGCGGATCTGCAGCAGATCCTCGTCGTCGAGCTTGGACGTCGCGTGGCGTTCGACCGCGAGCGCGAGATCCTTCGCCGTCATACCGCTGCCGTCGTCGGTGATGCCGATCCGCCGCCGGCCGCCGCCATCGGTGAACACGTCGATCCGGCTTGCGCCGGCATCGATGGCGTTCTCGACGAGTTCCTTGACCACGCTCGCCGGACGCTCGACCACCTCGCCGGCGGCGATGCGGTTGACGACTTGCTCTGGAAGCTGACGGACGGGCATAGGGCGACTCGAGGCGGCGTTCAGGCGCCCAATTTAGTCCCGCCTGCCGGCAATTGCATGGGGCAAGTCCTGGATGCCCACATGCCGGTTGCGTCGGAGCAGTCCTTTCAGTCGTCGAAGCGGCCGCCGCGGCCGGCCTTGACGTCGCTGCGGCGCTTCTTGCCGTCGAGCCGGCGCTGCTTGGAGGAGAAGGTCGGTCGCGTCGCGCGGCGCGGCGTCGGCCGGATCATCGCCTCCGTCAGGATTTCGACCAGCCGGTCGATGGCATCCTGCCGGTTGCGCTCCTGGGTGCGGAAGCGCTGGGCGTGGATCACGATCACGCCCTCCTTGGTCATGCGCTGGCCGGCGATGCGGGCGAGCCGGATCGCCGCATCCTCCGGGATGGTCAGCTTGCGCGTGTCGAAACGCAATTGCGCCGCGGTCGAGAGCTTGTTGACGTTCTGCCCGCCCGGGCCGGAAGCGCGGACAAAACCGATCTCGATGTCGTCCTCGTCGATGACGAGATCGCGGGATATCCGCAGCATGATGGCACCATCCGTGACATCAGGACATATCGCGGACGTCTCATTTCGGCAATGGTGGATGGTGGAAACGCAAATGGCCGGGCGAACCCGGCCATTTCAGGAGATGTAACTGACGTCAGTTCGACTTGTTCGCCGGTGCCGCCGCCGGTTGCGCGGCAGCCTGCGGCGCACGGCCGACGACGACGGTCAGAAGCCCCTGGCCCCACAGCCGCTTGGCGGCGGCCTTGACGTCGTCCAGCGTCACCGCGTCGACGATGGCGTTGCGCTTCTCGATATAGTCGATCGGCAACTTGTCCTGCTGATATTGCAGCAGCGCCTGCGCGAGCTTGGACGAGGTGTCGAGCACCAGCATCTGCGAGCCTTTGAGGTAGGATTTCGCCTCGTCGAGCTCCTTCTGCGTCGGACCTTCGTCGGCGATGCGGCTCACTTCTCGCTCGACCGCATCGAGCGTCTCGCCGGCTCGGTCGGCACGGGTGCCGGTGTTACCGATGAAGACAGCCGAGTGCTCCAGCCACAACAGTCCTTCGGACACCGAATAGGCGAGCCCGCGCTTCTCGCGAACCTCGTGATAGAGCCGCGAGGACAGGCCGCCGCCACCGAGGATATGATTGACGACATAGGCCGCCATGAAGTTCGGATCGCCGCGCTTCACGCCGGGACCACCAAAAGTGATGACGGTCTGCGGCACGTCGAGCGGCACGAAGGCGCGCTGCGGCGGCTTTGCGGCCTCGATGTCGGGGACCGGCAGGAGATTAGCCTTGGCGGGCAGGGTGCCAAACGTATGATCGAGCAGCTTGCCGAGCGTCGCCGGATCGACATCGCCGACGACGGCGATCTTCAGCGTGTCCTTGGCGAGGATGCGCCCGACATAATCCTTCATGTCGGCGACCGTGATGGTCGGTACGCTCTCCAGCGTGCCGCTGGTCGGCCGTCCATAGGGATGATCGCCGAACGCCATCTCCAGGAATTTGCGGCTGGCGAGCGAGGTCGGGTTGGTGGTGTCGCGGCGCAGGCCCGAGATGACCTGCGAGCGGATGCGCTCGACATCCGCTGTGTCGAAATGCGGCGAGGTCAGTGCGGACCGCAACAGGTCGAAGGCCTCGTCCTTGTTGTCGCGCAGCATGCGCAGGCTGCCGCGGAAGGTATCGCGGGCGGCGCTGAAGGAGAGCTCGATGGCGCGGCGGTCGAGCCGCTCATGGAACGTCTTCGAATCGAGATCGCCGGAGCCCTCGTCGAGCAGATCGCCGACGAGATTGGCGACGCCGGGCTTGTCCCTGGGATCCTGCGCCGAGCCGCCGGCAAAGGAATACTCCATCGCGATCAGGGGCACGGTCGCGTCCTGGACGAACCAGGCCTCGATGCCACCGGGCGAAACCAGGTGCTGGATCTTGGCCGCCGCCTGCGACGGCGAGACCGTGGCGAACGCGAGCGCAGCGCCGGCAACGAAGGACAGAGCGAAATGACGCGTGCGTAGGAAAGGATAGGTCACGAACGCTTCTCCTCGCGCTTGGCGGTAGCGGTGTCCTTAATCAGATAGCCCGTTACCGAGCGCTTTTTCTCGAGCCATTTTTGCGCAGCTTGCTGGACCTGAGCGGCGGTGACCGCGCGGATGCGATCCGGCCAGCTCCTGATATCCTCGATCGACAGGCCCGTGGTCAGCGCGCCGCCGTACCAGCGTGCCAGCACCGCCTGATTGTCCTGGGCGTAGATCGCTTCCGCAATGAGCTGGGTCTTGACCCGCTCGAGATCCTCGGCGCGGACCGGGTTCTGCGCGATGTCGGCGATGACGCCGTCGATGACCTGCTCGACCTCTGCGAAGCTGACGCCTGACTTCGGTGAGGCCGAGATCGCGAACTGGCTCGGGTCGAGCGAGGTGCTCGAATAGCTGGCGCTGGCGGACACCGCGAGCGGCTTGTCGACCACGAGCGCGCGGTAGAGATAGGAGTTGTTGCCGCTGCCCATCAACTGCGCGAGCACGTCGAGCGCGGCGCTCTCGCCGGCTGCGGCCGTCGTCGCCGAGGGCACCAGGTAATAGCGGCGCAGGCCGGGCTGCTCGACGCGCGGATCGGACAGCGTGACGGTGCGCGGTGCCGCCGGTTCCGGCTCCTGCGGTCGGATGCGTTGCGCCGGGATTGCGGGCTGGGCCGGGATGGGGCCGAAATTGCGTTCGACCAGCGGGCGCACATCTGCAGCCTCGACATCGCCGGCGATCACCAGGATCGCGTTGTTCGGCGCGTAGAAGCGGCGGTAGAAGGCGAGGGCGTCCTCACGATTGAGCTTCTCGATCTCCTGGTGCCAGCCGATCACCGGCCGGCCGTAGGGATGGTTGAGATAAAGCGCGGCCATCACCTGTTCGTAGAGCCGCGCGTCGGGGCTGTTGGCGACGCGCATGTTGTACTCTTCGAGCACGACGTCACGTTCGGGCAGCACGTTCTCGTCCTTGAGGATGAGGCCGGTCATGCGATCGGCCTCGAACTCCATCATGGTCGGCAGCTGCTCTTTCGGCACGCGCTGGTAATAGTGGGTGTAGTCGACCGAGGTGGCGGCGTTCTCGTTGCCGCCGACGCGGAGCACGGTCTGGGAGAATTCGCCGACGGGATGCTTCGACGTGCCCTTGAACATCAGATGTTCGAGGAAGTGGGCAAGGCCGGATTTGCCCGGCGTCTCGTCGGCCGAGCCGACCTTGTACCAGATCATCTCGGTGACCACGGGCGTGCGATGATCCGGGATCACCACGACCTGGAGGCCGTTGGGAAGCGTGAAGCTGGCGGGCGGTGCAGACGTGACCGTCGTCTGGGCGAATGCGCTGCCGACGAGGGCGGATGTCGAGAGCAGCGCGGCGAAGAGGCAGGCAATCGATCGGTGTGAGGACATCACGATCCTTGTGAAAGCCCGAACCCTGATGTCCGGGCGTGAAAGCACGGCATGCTATACCGCGCGGCTTTGAGCTTCGGGTCACGAAGCAGAGAACGCCGTCGAGTTGTACTTAAAAATAGGTCATCTGCCGCTTCCGGCCTACACCGGACGATTGCGGCGTGCGCACGCCTGAGTGCAACGGACAAGGAGCTTATTGCTGCTTGTCCTTACCCTCCCGGACGTCGAAATAGGTCCGGCGGGTCTTATCTTCCCCGGTGCCGTAGGCATAGTTCGACGAAGGCGTCTGATATCCGGGCGGCGGCTCGACCAGCGATTGGCGCGGCGGCTCGCTCGTGAATGACTTGGACTCGGGCTTGCCGCCCGAGAGCACGTTCCACAGACCGCCGGTGTAGCCGAGCTCGGCCGGGCTCATGATCGGGTGGTTGGTATTGCTGCCCGGCGCCGGCGGATCATTGGTATTTCCGGCGGCGGCCGTCTTGTGGGCGTCCAGCTCGGCGGGCGACAGCGGTCGCGCATTCTTCAAATATTCAGCTTGCTTGTTGCCCGCCTTCTTCCGCTCGGCGATGGCCTGCTGGCGGCGCTTCTCGTCGGGATCCTTCGGCCAGTTCGGTGCGTTCTTGGCCTCGGCACTGGCCGGCGGCGGCAGGTCGAGGGTCGGCGGCACCACCAGCGGCGAACGCTCGCGGTACTCGATGCCCTTCTTCTCCATGCCCTTGGCGCCGAGGCCGGACATCAGATTGTCGATGAGCTTCTCTTCGAAGGTCATGTCGTCGTCATCGTCGTCACCGGCGCGAACCGGACCTGCCGACATGACGAGACCGATGCTGAGTGCGACGGCTGACAATTTCAGCGCCAGCCAAAATCCCCGCCGGGAGTCTCGACCCATCGAACCGCTGGTCTTCGAGCTGCGCATGCCTGTACCTGTTCCAATTTGTGGCAGTTGTGCCGCGTCTCGCACGACCACGCCTCGCCAAGCAAGGTTCCGCCTCCGTTCCGTATCGGCCGGGATCAGGGCGCTTTTGCGGCGGGTACCCCCAGGAAGGAATCATACAATAGGGCTGCGACCCCAGCAACGATGGCCACGTCCGCCAGGTTGAAGATGTACCAATTATAGGTATTTCCGGCGATTTCGACGTGGAAGAGGGCGAAATCGACCACAGCGCCGTAGGCAAGGCGATCGATGCCATTGCCGATGGCGCCGCCGATGATCAGCCCCAGCGCCAGGGTGGCGAGCCGGGTCTGCGACCGCGCCATCCAGATCGCCAGCGCAATCACCGCGAGGACCTTCACCGCCATCAGCGCGAACTGCGCCGCCTGACCATCGTTCTGGAGCCAGCCAAAGCTGATCCCGATGTTCCAGGCCAGCACCAGGTCGAAGAACGGCGTGACTTTCACCACGCCCTTACGGGCGAGATCGAAGCCTTTCAGCAGCCAGAACTTGGAGGCTTGGTCGGCCACCAGCGTGACCAATGCCGAAAGGATGCCGGCGCGGAGCGGGGTCATGGGCAATCAGCCGCCCCACTCTCAGTTGTCGTCCTGGCGAAAGCCAGGACCCATACTCCGAGGCGGTCGTTGCTTGAAAGACTCGTGGTCATCAGCCTTCGTCGCAGTTGGCGGCGGTGGTAATGGGTCCTGGCTCCCGTGCGCAATTGCGCACTAGGCCAGGACGACGGTAGGACCTAAACACTAACCCCCAACGCCTTCCATTCGCGCAGCGCCTTGGCGTCGCGCGGGGTGACGTCGGGATATTCTGCGTCCTCGCCGACCGTGGGCGAGATCTTCCAGGAACGGGCGCATTTGCTGCCGACGGCCTTCTCCACCACGACGGCGACACCGGGTACCGCATCGAGGCGGAATGCCGACGCCGGCACCTCATCCTCGCGCACCTCGTAGTTCGAGGTGATGCAGATCTCGGCGAGATCAGTGTCGAACAATGTCGCCAGCATGTCGCGGTCGGCGACATAGATCACCGGCGAGGCCTCCAGTGAGGAGCCGATGTTCTTGGCGGCGCGTTCGAGCTCGAGCGCACCGGTGACGACGCGGCGGACATTGCGGATGGTTTCCCATTTCGCAGCGAGTTTCTCGTCGCGAAGCTTTTCGAGGCCCTCGGGGAACAGCGTCAAATGCACCGACGGTTCGGCATCCGGCCTGTACATCCGCCAAGCCTCTTCCGCGGTGAAGCTCAGGATCGGTGCCAGCCATTTCAGGATCGCATTGCAGAGCAGGTCGATCGTGGTCAGCGCCGCCTTGCGCGTCAGCGAGGACGGCGGATCGCAATAGAGCGTGTCCTTGCGGATGTCGAAATAGAACGCCGAGAGTTCGCTGTTCAGGAAGGCGGAGAGGGTCGCGACCACGCTCTTGTAGTCGAACGTCTCATAGGCCTTGCGGACCAGCTCGGCGCGGAGCGCCAGCTCATGCAGCATCAGCCGCTCGAGCTCGGGCATCTCGTCGGGCGCGACTGCGTCGGCCGGCTTGTAGTGATGCAGCGTGCCGAGCATCCAGCGCACGGTGTTGCGCAGCTTGCGGTAGGTCTCGACGGTGTTTTTCAGGATCTCGGGGCCGATGCGCTGGTCGTCGGTGTAGTCGCAGGACGCGACCCAGAGCCTGAGGATGTCGGCGCCGGATTCCTTGATGACGGCCTGCGGCTCGATGGTGTTGCCGAGCGACTTCGACATCTTACGGCCGTCCTCGGCCTGGGTGAAGCCGTGGGTCAGCACGATGTCGTAGGGCGCGCGGCCGCGCGTGCCGCAGCTCTCCAGCAGCGAGGAGTGGAACCAGCCGCGATGCTGGTCCGAACCTTCGAGATACATCACGGTGTCGGTGCCGCCATCGACCTTGCGCTTGATTCCGGCAAGGCCGGGGAAGTGCACGGGGTCTTCGAGCACGAAGGCGTGCGTCGAGCCGGAATCGAACCAGACGTCGAGAATGTCGTCGACTTTCTGCCAGTCCTCGTTCGCACGCGATCCAAGGAAGCGCTCGCGCGCGCCCGTCGCGTACCAGGCGTCGGCGCCTTCCTTTTCGAAGGCGTCGCCGATCCGGGTGTTGACCGCCTCGTCCTGCAGGATCTCCGCCGATCCGTCGCCCTTCTCGCGGACGAACACGGCGATCGGCACGCCCCAGGCGCGCTGGCGCGAGATCACCCAGTCGGGGCGCGCCTCGATCATGCCGTTGATGCGGTTCTCGCCTGAGGGCGGCACCCATTGCGTTACCGAGATCGCGTGCAGCGCGCGGGCGCGCAGCGTGTCGCCGCTCTTCGTCTTTCCGTTAAGCGCGATGTCCTTATCCATCGCGATGAACCATTGCGGCGTGTTGCGGAAGATCACCGGCTTCTTCGAGCGCCAGGAATGCGGATATTGGTGCTTGAGCCGGCCGCGCGCGAGCAGCTTGCCGCCCTCGATCAGCGCCTTGATCACGGCCTCGTTGGCGTCGCCCTTCTCGCCCTTGTCGTTGATGACGCGCTTGCCGGTGAAGCCCGGCGCCTGGTCGGTATAGGCGCCGTTCTCGTCGACCGTGTAGGGGATCGCGCTGTTGATGCCGCGGGCATCGAGCTCGCGGGTATTCGCCATCCAGACGTCAAAGTCCTCGCGGCCGTGGCTTGGCGCGGTGTGCACGAAGCCGGTGCCGGTGTCGTCGGTGACATGGTCGCCTGACAGCAGCGGCACGGTGAATTCGTAGCCGCCGGCGAGGCCCTTCAGCGGATGGGCGCATTCGATCGCGTCCATGGTGTCGCCGGGGATGTCGCGTACCTTCTCGTAGGCCGTCACGCGCGCCTGCTTGAAGACTTCTGCAGCGAGCGCGTCCGCCAGGATCAGGAGATCGCCAGTCTTGGCCCAATTGTCCGCGGGCGCGTCCTTCACCTCAAAGAGGCCATAGGCGATCTTCGGCGAGAACGAGATGGCGCGGTTTCCGGGCAGCGTCCAGGGCGTGGTGGTCCAGATCACGACACTCGCGGAGGCAAGTGCGCCATGCGCGGGCGAGGTGACCGGGAATTTCACCCAGACCATGTCGGAGGTGTAGTCCTCGTACTCGACCTCGGCCTCGGCGAGCGCGGTCTTCTCGACCACGCTCCACATCACCGGCTTGGAGCCGCGATAGAGCGTGCCGTTGGCGGCGAACTTCATCAGCTCGCGCGCGATCTGGGCTTCGGCCGGATAGTTCATGGTGGCGTAGGGATGCGCCCAATCGCCGATGACGCCGAGCCGCTTGAACTCCTCGCGCTGTACGTTGAGCCAGTGCGTGGCGTAGGCGCGGCACTCCTGGCGAAAGGCGACCATCGCGGCGCTGTCGCGGAAGTCGGGCTTCTGCTTGCCCTTCTTGCGGTAGTTCTCCTCCTCGACCTTCCACTCGATCGGCAGGCCGTGGCAGTCCCAGCCGGGCACGTAGTTGGAATCGAAGCCCAGCATCTGCTGGCTCTTGGTGACGAGATCCTTGAGGATCTTGTTCAGCGCGGTGCCGATATGGATGTTGCCGTTGGCATAGGGCGGGCCGTCATGCAGGACGAACTTGTCGCGGCCACGGGCTGTCTCGCGCAGCTTCTCGTAAAGGCCGATCTCGTACCAGCGCTTGAGGATCTCGGGCTCGCGCTGCGGCAGGCCGGCGCGCATCGGGAATTCGGTCTGCGGCAGGAACAGGGTTTTTGAATAGTCTTTGGCTTTTTCGGACATGAGGTTGACTGGCTCGGAAGGGCGCGGGAACGGATGGCGATGCGGAATCGCGGGGGTGAGACGACAAAATCCCGGTCTTGCGCCGAGCCTTGAGGCTCAGGCGGAAGCCGGGCTGCTAATCCCTATGATGCGCCGCGCAAACATGGGCTCTCCATAGCAGCCGGGCGGGTGAAGCGCAAAGGTCCGGCAAGGGCCGTCAGGGGCCGTTTCGGGCCTTCAGTCCACGGTGCCAAGCCGCGGAAATGCGTCCGGGGCGGCGGCCAGCATGGCGCGGGCGCGGGCGGAATCATCGTCCATCTGGCGGATCAGGGCGTCGATACCGTCGAATTTCAGCTCCTCGCGGATGAAGCCAACAAAGGCGCAGTCCAGCGCCTGACCGTAAAGGTCGCCCTTGAAGTCGAACAGGAAGATTTCCAGCAGCGGCGCGCCATTATCAAAGGTCGGGCGGCGTCCGAAGCTCGCCACCCCGTTCAGCCGCACCTGATCCTTTCCCTGGCCGCGGCCGACCCGCACCGCATAGATGCCGTGCTTGAGGCCGCAATTGGCATCGAGCCGGATGTTGGCAGTGGGATAGCCGAGGTCGCGGCCGCGCTTTTCGCCATGGATGACCTCGCCGGTGATGAACCAGGGCGCGCCCAGCATGGTCGTGGCCTCGTCGATCAGCCCTTCGGCGAGCGCGGTCCGGATCGCGCTGGAGGAGACCGGCCGCTCGTCGATGTCGACATGCGGCTGCACATCGACCTCGATGCCGAGCCGGGGTGCCTCGTTCACCAGCAGGCTCGGCGAGCCGACGCGGCCTTTGCCGAAATGGAAGTCGTAACCGACCGCAATCCCGCTGACGCCGAGGCGCTCGATCAGCTCATGGTGAATGAAATCTTGCGCTGTGGTCCCGGCGCGGGCCTTGTCGAAGGTCATGACCACGGCGCCGGCAAGCCCGGTCCCGGCCAGCAGACGCAGCTTGGCGCACTCGTCCGTCAGGCGGAATTGCGGGGTATTGGGGCTAAAAAACCGGCGCGGATGCGGCTCGAAGGTCAGCGCCAGCGCAGGTCGGCCATGCGTCCGGCCCATCTCGAGGGCTGCGGCAATGACGGCGCGGTGGCCGAGATGCACCCCGTCGAAATTGCCCATGGCGACCACCGCGCCCTTGAGGATCGCAGAATCCGGCGTGGTGTCGCGGATAACGGTAAATTGCGGGGCCATCAGGGGAATTCTCGAGCCGGCGGGACTGGCGGGGACCGTGGCGTGACCCGGCCAATGAAGTCAAGCGGGCGGATTTGGCGGCAAGGGCGATGATTTCGGTCTCTCGCGGGTCGGCCCAATTAACGCGCTGTTTAACGCCTTGGTGCTAGTGCTTGGGAGATGGAACTGAGGGGCCCCGGTCCGTCAGGTCCGATTTTAGATATTCCTGGGTTTGCGTTGGGGGAGTCGAGATGGCGGTTGATTTGTCGATGCCGGTTCTGGTGGTGGATGACTACAGCACCATGATCCGCATCATCCGGAATCTGCTGAAGCAGCTTGGCTTCGATAATATCGATGATGCTAGCGACGGTTCGGCAGCGCTGAACAAGATGCGCGGCAAGAAGTACGGGCTCGTGATTTCCGACTGGAACATGGAGCCGATGACGGGTTACGACCTGCTGCGCGAAGTGCGCGCGGATCCCAACCTCGCCACCACGCCCTTCATCATGATCACGGCGGAATCGAAGACCGAGAACGTGATCGCGGCCAAGAAGGCCGGCGTGAACAATTACATCGTCAAGCCGTTCAACGCGGCGACGCTGAAGACCAAGATCGAGGCGGTCTTCCCAGACATGGCGAGCGCGTAAGCGCCTTCAGGCCATCGGCTGAATTTGGAAAGCCCGGGCTCGCCCCGGGCTTTCTGGTTTCACCCCGTCATTCCGGGGCGGTGCGTAGCACCGAACCGGAATCTCGAGATTCCGGGTTCGCGCTTGCGCGCGCCCCGGAATGACGGTCAGTTCGGAGGATGGGTTGAGCCCCTTGCGAAACCCATCACTTCTCTATTTCCGCTCTCCGTAGTCGCGACCATCATCGGACCGATCGCCCGCCCAATCGTCTGGATAGTTGCCAAGCTCCACGTGACGATGAAACGAGGATGGCGCCCAGTCGCGCACCACCCGGAACGAAGTCGCGGCGGTACGCGGTCCTGACGCGATGTTACCACGAAACAAGTGCGATGGGTTTCGCAAGGGCTCAACCCATCCTACGCGCTACTAACAAGTCGGGCTGAAGAAGCGATGTTCGACGACACTACAGCGATTAAAATCATACTCGGGCTCTCAGCGGCGATCGCTTCGGCGCTCCAAATTGTGATCGCCGCCATGAAGCGGCGTTCACGACCAGATTGGTCGGCCCCTGGTGATACGTGGTCAACGGAAAAATTCGGCGTCTGGTGGATAGGTAGAGGCCTGATTGTTCTGGTGATCATCGTTACCGCAATTGGATTCACTTTTGGCGGCAACGGCAGCCTTGCCGGTCTTTGGATTCTCTTCTGTTTTTCTGCGGCGGGGACCTTGGTGGAGTTCTTTCGTAGTAGCGCGTAGGACGGGCGATTACGGTGACAGTGCTGGACTGCACCCCTGAAGTGAGACACGATAATTACAGTGACAGCGGGGTTGTCACGATGCGTTACCGCGCATTGTTTTGCGCGAAGGCGGTTTC
>NZ_JARXWB010000017.1 GCF_029892425.1 Bradyrhizobium sp. BR13661
TGACTGCATAGGCTGCTCCTCCGAATCGTGGGAGCCTCAAACGGCGCCCACTCCTTGGCACTCTCGTGCCCGTGGAGGAGCCGTCCACAGCATCAATACCAGATTAGAAAATCGCGTCGTCCCAACCTGGTAGGCAGGCAGCGAGGCAACATCACTATTAGTGATTATCGGAGAGGCGGCGCCACAATCTTCAACATTGAACTCATCTGAGAAAGAAGAAATCATCTTTCGCGGAAAGGGAACCGTATGCAAATGGCTGCTGTTGCTTACGTGTTACCTCGACTACATCTTCTCTAACGAAGTCAAACAGTCTTCTCACCTCTATCGCAGGCTTCTGCTCTATTCTCTTAACCAACGCCTCTGCGAATGGGCTGTTAACGCCATCGCCATCAAGAGCAAATTCGCCATGTTTCGCGGAATAGACGACCAGTGTTCCGGGTTCTGGTTCTACACGACCGAGCCCCTTCCCAATGCCAGCGGAACCAATCCCGTCAATGCCTCTGGAGCTTGACGCTACACCCACCTGCTTTGCATATGGATTATTACGACACGCATCGAGAATAACCAATCGCAGTTTGTTGCTGGGTTCAACAGCATTCAGCAGATATTCCATATTGACCATTTGATTTGAGATGCTTTTCTCGTCTGTCATTTGGCCGTCTATTGGAACCATATAGTTGACGCCATTGACCTCCATTCCGTGCCCTGCAAAATAGATGGCCGCCCAGTCAGCCATTTTAGCAGTGTTTTCGAACTGCTTAAGAGCAGCCATCATCTCTGCCCGAGATAGATTGAGCTTGATTACCACTTCGTCAAAACCAACGCTACGCAGCGTTCGTGCGAATAGTTCTGCGTCACGTGCTGGGTTATCGAGTGCTGGCACATTTCTGTATTTGCTGTTGCCGATAACGAGCGCCACACGCTTCCCAGCAGAAGGTAAGCCAGCAGGTGGCGTCACAACCTCATTTGATGTTGCTGCAGCGGCAGACAAATTGCGCGAATCATCTCGTTGTTTTTTGTCCAAAGCTAACTGTAGATTTTCCTGAGCAACTGCGTAATTGGGGTTCTGCCGAACAGCCTCTCGGTAATCAGCTGTCGCTCTGTCAAGATCGCCCTTCAAGTTCCAGAACGTGCCGCGAAGATTATATAAAGCTGTAAGTCCTGGATTTAACCGTATTGCCTCGTCCAAATCAGAGATCGCTTTGTCGTAGTCGCCCTTGTAGCTCCAAGCCACACCACGATTGGCGTAACTAATCGCATTCCTCGGATTCAGCTGTACCGATTGGCTCAAATCAGCAATCGCCTTGTCGTAGTCGCCCTTGCGCCTCAAAGCCAGACCGCGATTGCTGTAGGCGACCCCATTCTTCGGGTCCAACCGAATCGCTTCGCTCGAATCAGCGACGGCCTTGTCGTAGTCAGCCTTGCCTAACCAAGCCGTGCTGCGATCACTGTAAGTCATCGTATTCTTTGGATCCAAACGGATCGACTCGGAGTAATCAGCGATCGCTTTGTCCTCGTCACCCTTGTAGTGCCAAACCGTGCCACGATTGCGGTAAGCGACCGCATCAGTTGGGTTCAACCGAATTGACGCGCTCATATCGGGGATCGCTCTGTCGTAGGCGCCCTTCATCGCCCAAGCGCGACCGCGATTGCTGTAAGAAGAGGCCAGATTGGGATTCAACCTCAGCGCCTGGTCGAAGTCAGCGATAGCTTTGTCGTAGTCGCCCTTGGTGCTCCAGGCCGAGCCACGATTGTGATAGGCAATCCATACGTTTTGACTGTTCGGCTTTTGTTTGATGGCTGTACTACAACCAGCGATCACATCGTCGACATTGCCTCGGTTACAAAGGTCGACAGCTGATTGTGCAGTAGCCGGACAAGTCCGCATCATGAAACCAGCAACAACCGCAAAAGAAATAAGAAGCAATTTTCTCATAAGGCCCCCAAAACGATTTCTAACCTCATTAATCATGGTCACGCAGAGGCTGATCAAGACATTTTTCGACGGCATCCGAGGACTGTCCGGCATCGCCGCCCGCACCGGGGCGCTATACGGCCACATGTCCGAGTTGGGTCTTGGCCGTGTAAAAACGGCTTTGCAGGGCCGTCAGCCTTGAAGCCAAAACTGGGCCGACTTCAGGCCGCGATCGCGGCGATGAGCGGCTTGATCCCGAGGATATTCATTGCTCGGGTCAGATTATAGGCCAGAACCGAGAGGGCTATCTCAGCGGCTACTTTTGGGAGAGTTTTGGTCAGGAAGTGCGTCGCTCCCATGCGTGCCTTCATCGCTCCGAGCGGATGCTCGACGGTCTCGCGACGAAGGCGCATCGCGGAAGAGCCAAAGCCGAAAACCCGGCCGGGTTGATTCAAGTCATGGTCGCATGAGGCTTCCGGATCCAATTGTTATTGTACCGCAATTGGTTGCTCGAACGGCGAAGCCGGTTTCGGATCAGGTTCATTCGCAAGATGTGGAACAGAGCTATGTTGTTGGAGCGAGTGCTTCGATGGACGCTGGTGGCAATCGCGATTGCAGGATTAATAGCGGGCATTCTTACGCGAGCGGCTGGCCGGCCTGATGTGGCCGATGTTGCGTGGGAGCTTGGAACGGCTCCCGTCATCGGAGGGCTGGCGATCTCGATGATCCGAGATCTCCTAAGCGGCCGCCTCGGGGTGGATGCGATTGCGCTGCTATCGATGAGCGCTGCGTTGGCGCTGGGACAACCACTTGCTGGCGTCGTGGTAGCGCTGATGTATTCCGGCGGCAATGTTCTGGAGGATATCGCCATCGCGCGGGCAGAGCGCGACCTCCGCTCACTAGTGGATCGTGCGCCCCGGCGGGCCCATCGCAAGACCGGCGAGCGGATCGAGGAGGTTCCGGTCGAAGCAGTCGCAGTCGGCGACATTCTGCTGGTGCGAGCCGGAGAGATCGTGCCGGCGGATGGTATCGTCCGCACGGCCTTGGCGACCATCGACGAGTCCGCCGTCACCGGCGAGCCTATCCCGGTCGAGAAGACACGCGGCACGGCTGTTCTTTCGGGCTCGTTGAATGCCGGCGAGACCTTCGAATTGGCGGTGACCGCGCCGGCCGGCGAGAGCACCTACGCGGGGATCGTGCGCATGGTGACGGCCGCTCAGACGGCGAAAGCTCCATTCGTGCGGATGGCCGACCGTTTTGCGCTGATACTTCTGCCGTTGACACTTGCCTTGGCCTTCCTGGCTTGGCGAATCTCGAGCGATCTCACGCGCAGTCTTGCTGTGCTCGTTGCGGCGACGCCTTGTCCTCTTATTTTGGCTGCACCTGTGGCCTTTATCGCGGGCGTGGCGCGAGCGGCCCGACGCGGTATCCTCGCCAAAGGTGGAGGTGCACTAGAAGGGCTGGCTCGCGCGCACACGGTGCTGTTTGACAAGACCGGTACCCTAACCGTCGGGGGCGCACGGTTGCTTTCTGTCGAGGTCGCCCCCGGCGAGGATCCGGACGAAGTACTGCGGCTTGGGGCATCGCTTGAGCAGGCCTCGCACCACGTGCTGGCAAAGACCGTGGTCGCTGCGGCCGTCGATCGCGGTCTCAAGCTAGGCGCGCCCGAGCAAGTCAAGGAGATTATGGGTACCGGGCTGAGTGGCTCGATAAGCGGTCGCCGCATAACCGCGGGCTCCAGAGACATGGTTCTCTCAAGCGTCGAGCCTTCGCCTTGGGAGCAGCGTGCGATACGGCGCGCCTCATGGCGTTCAGCGCTGATCGTCTTCATCGCTGTGGGCGGCCGTCCAATCGGTGCGCTGCTGCTGGCCGACGAGTTGCGGCCCGACACTCCGCGGGCGATCCGGATGCTGCGCGATGCGGGCATCGCGCGAATGGTGATGGTCACCGGCGATCGTGCAGCCGCAGCGCAGGCCATTGGTGCAGCGCTTGATTTGGACGCAGTGCTGGCCGACCGTGTCCCTTCGGACAAGGTCGAGGCGGTGCGCAGCGAGCAGCGGTTGCATCCGACCATCATGGTCGGCGATGGCATCAATGATGCCCCGGCGCTGGCCGTCGCCGACATCGGGGTTGCGCTCGGCGCCCGCGGTGCGAGCGCTTCATCCGAGGCGGCCGACGTCGTGATACTGGCCGATCGGCTCGATCGCGTTGGCGAAGCGATAATCATCGCGCAGCGTGCACGAGGCATCGCCCTGCAAAGCATTGTTGTCGGCATGGGTCTATCCTTGGTGGCAATGGTAGCTGCCACCGTTGGCTGGCTAGATCCGGTGCCAGCAGCTATCGTTCAAGAGGTAATCGACGTTGCCGTCATTTTGAATGCACTACGGGCACTCACCCCTGGGTTCACCGGGGGCGGCGCGCGCATCAGCGCGGAGCAGGGGCTGGCACTGCATCACGATCATCTGACCTTGTTCAAGGACCTCGACCGCTTGCAAAAGATCGTCGATGCGTTGGACGATGCGACGCCCGAATCCGCCTCAACGCTGATTGCCGAAGCTCAGCGCCTTGTTCAGAATAGCGTGGTCAGGCACGAGCGCGAGGATGAGGACAGCGTCTATCCGAAGCTTGCCGAGGTGCTGCGCGAACGCCACGGCCTCTCCGCCATGAGCCGTGCCCATCGGGAGATCCTGCATCTTGCTCGCCTGCTCGATCGGATCGTCGACGATCTGCCGTCGGAGAAGGTCGATCGGTATCTTGTCCGGGACGCCCAGCGAGTGATCGAGGCGATCGAAACGCTGGTACGCATGCATACGGCCCAGGAAGAGGATATCTACGAAGCCGTGGCGGCCCAAGCGGCGGCCTAGTTGATTCGGCGCTATGGCCCCGTGGCATGAGGCGAAACGCGAGTCGAATGCGCAAGCGAGAATTCGCCTAGTCGTTGCATGGTCCGTAGTAGTGCTTCACCAACCGGTAGCGCGCGCCGGATGCGATGAACTCCTGATGCAGGCAATTGTCACCGCGACGAAAACTCTGCTCGCCATCGCAGCGAAAATTTTCAAAATGGAGCCTTACCGTCCGCGCATGATCGAGGTAGGTTGCAAAGTAGTGTGCGGCTTGGGCGTGCCCGTGGCAGCTGTGGAGAACGGCCTTTCGAACGTCGGGTGGTAGCCGGTCAATATGATCGGGGTTCCAGGGCCCGTCGTGCGAAACGGCACTTCCGAGAGCCTTTGCCGTGCCTTGGAAGCAGGTCATTGGCAGCAAAAGGCCGGTCATGAGGAGCAAGAGGTCGTTCAATTTCCGTTTGCGCATCGCAGTACAGCAAGGACGTCCGTTTGATGGACCGATCCTAGCGGAAAATCGGGGCGTCGGGAAAAAGAAGCATCAGAATTGCGTGTGCAGCCGCGTGGCGACGATCGAGACCGGTCCGCGATCGCGGTTGTAGGCGGGATTGTCGATGAACTGATAATCGAAGGTGAGCATCCAGGTCGCGATTGGAAGCGTGTAGTATATTTCCATGATCTTCTCTGCGCCCGGATGCGGAAGCTGACCGTCGCCGATCAACGCGCTGTAACCACCCGCCGCAAAATAAGCCTGGTGCGCTACGGAGATCATGTTGCGAATGCTTGCTATACCGAGCGTGTCGTTCGGCCTGTTCCAAAATTTTCCCGAGATTGAGGCGCCGCCTGCGAGCGTCGCATCTGCATCGGTAAATGCGTAGGCTTCCAGCCTGCCAGGCGTGTAACCGGCTCGTGCAAACAGGCCCACGCCTGGGATGATCTGCTGCTCGATGTTGCCGGCAATTCCGAGCTTGCTCGTGTACGTACGCACGAGCGAGAGATCCGGCGCGGCGCCGCTCAGGTTGGCGAGATCGACGGCATCCTGGAAATTGCCCATTCGCGCGCGCGTCAGATAGCCGGTCACGGCGATCTTGCCGGGCTGGTCCATGACCTCGTAGCGACGCTCTACCTCTCCGACCATCTGGAATTGGCCGAAGGCCGGATCGAGATTTGTGCTGTTCGGCACCACAGGGCCATCGAACACGCCAGCGCGGAAAGTCCAGGGCCCGGTGTACCATTCAGCCGCGACGCCATAGGTAAAGGCCCAAGCATCCGCGGCGTAGTCGAATGCGCCGGTGTTGACCAGCGTCCAGTTGAGGAAGTCGCCGCGCGGGTCGTGCGCGTATTTGTTGGAATCGAATATGTCGACGACGCTGAACTTGCCGACGGTGAGCACGAGCCGATCGCTGGTCTGAGAGCCCGCGAACTGCATGGGCCCGGACTCAACTTTCTGCACGTCGCCGCCGAGATCGATGGTTTGCCGCAGAAACGCGCGCGGGATCCTCGCGTAGGGGTACGTAGATCCGACCTTGTAGGCCTCAGCGCTCGGGAAGCCGGCGAGCCCGAACGTCCCATTGAGGCCGAAGCCCTGGTCGATTTCCGGATTGATCCAGATCTCACCCCCGTCCCAGGGGCGAAAGCCGACGAAGAGGTCTGCATCGAAGGTCTCCCGCACCTGATCGGGTGAGAGGCTGTTCTGGCCCGCATAGGGCGCGCGGAACGGCAACGCATATTGCGTGACGATCGTTGTCTGGCCATGTACGGCAAAATTGTTCGTCTCCGCGGGCGCAATGCCTTCTACGGCAACATCAGTGTGCGCGGGATCGGGCCCGAGTTGATAGTTGAGCCCGACCTGGAGGCGTTGGACCGAAAGGTTGGAGTTGAGTTGCTCCGCCGAGGCCGCGAGGCTCTTGCGATGATCACCAAACTCCGAAGCCAGGAATTCGGCTTTGGCGGTCCAGTGCGGTGCGACCGGCATCTCCGCTCCGATACCGGCAACCCAGCCGAGGCGCCATGTCAAGGCCGTATCGACGGTGCCGATGGCCGCGTTGCCGACCAGTGGCGTACCCGCAAGTTGGGTCCGCTCCAGCCTATCATAGGACCAGGCGAATCCGCCGGTCGCATAGAGCAGCCAATGATCGAAGGCATAACCCAGCCTGCCGCGCGCCGTCCCCATGCCGAGGACAGTGTCGCGGTAGCTGGCGGTGCCGCCGGAGACGGAGGTGACCGTCTGTCCTCCCGCGATCGTATTGGGGGCGGAAAAGTCGGCCTCGAATCCGATCACGAGGCGTGACGGCAACATCAGATTGTAGCCGCCCTGTAGGCCGAACAGATAGCTGCCCGTACCCTTGAACGCGTCATAGGAGCTGAACAAGCCGGCAGATCCGTTCGCTGCGGACAAACCGTCGGTCGCGCTCCAGGCGGACCGACCACCAGCATATCCGAAATGACTACCCAGATAGAATCCGGTCCACTGCGTGAACTCGGGCTTTGGCGCCTTGGTCGAATAGGACTCGGCCGCGCCCGCTGCAACGGGCACGGCAAAGGCGAGCCCCGCAACTGCGCTTGTCAGGCTTATCCACTTCATCTCGTTCAACCGGCCCATCCAAAGTCGTACTTTAACCAGCGGAGAAACGGCTCTCCTTCTTGCATGCGCGTGTGACAAAGTACCAACAAACGGCTCATCGTAAACAGTGGAACGTGGCTTTAAGGTCATGGGTTAGGCCCAAAAGCTGGAACAGGAGCTTACCAAGTCCATCGACGTTAGCGGCCTCTCGGACTTATCAAATGCCAAGCGATCCTCCAGATATCACCGCTTAGGCGATAGGCGCGTTTTGCGCAGGCCTGGTCGATCAGCCCGGCGAGATACAGATGTCGAGAAGCAAGCAGTATGCCGCGAGCGAGGCGGATCACTAAGCTCGCGGCGTAGCGTCTGGCACGATCTCCGATACGCTCCCAAGTGTTGCTGGTCGGCACGATTACAGCCATTGATCGAAGCGGCGGATGTACAGGCGCTTGATCACTTGCGTGAGCAGGCAGTAGCTCAGCAAGATTGCGAGCAGGATCGGGAAATATGCCTGCGGCAACGGCACCATTCCGACGTGGGCGCCGAGCGGCGAGAACGGCAAGTAGATGCCGATGGCCATGATGCTGGCGGTGAGCAGGATCACCGGCGTGGCAGCCCGGCTCTGGATGAACGGGATGTGTTGGGTCCGGATCATGTGCACGATCAGCGTCTGCGTCAGCAGGCCGACCACGAACCAGCCGGATTGAAATAGCGACTGCTTCTCGACCGAGTTGGCTCCGAACACGTGCCACATGACGATGAAGGTCACGATATCGAAGATCGAGCTGATCGGGCCGATGAACATCATGAAGCGGGCAATGCCGGTGGCGTCCCATTTCCGGGGCTGCTTCAGATAGTCCTCGTCGACGTCGTCCCACGGGATCGAGACCTGCGAGATATCGTAGAGCAGGTTTTGGATCAGCAGTTGGATAGGCAGCATCGGCAGGAAGGGCAAAAAGATGCTCGCGACCAGCACGCTGAAGACGTTGCCGAAGTTCGAGCTCGCCGTCATCTTGATGTACTTGATGATGTTGGCGAACGTCTTGCGTCCTTCGATCACCGCCTCCTCGAGCACAAGGAGGCTCTTTTCGAGCAGGATGATGTCGGCCGATTCCTTCGCGATGTCGACGGCGGTATCGACCGATATTCCGACGTCGGCGTCCTTTAGGGCTGCCGCATCGTTGATGCCGTCGCCGAGATAGCCGACAGTGTGGCCCTTGCTCTGGAGAGCCCGAATGACCCGCGACTTCTCCATCGGAGACATTTTGGTGAAGATGGTGGCGTGCTCGGCCGTATCGGCAAGCTCGGTGTCGGACATAGCAGCCACGTCCTTGCCCGTCGTGGCCTTATCGACGGCAAGCCCGACTTCCTTGCAGATCTTGCGGGTCACCACCTCGTTGTCGCCCGTAATGATCTTGGTCATGACGCCGTGTTCCCTTAGCGCAGCGATCGCTTCGCGCGCCGTCTCCTTAGGAGGATCGAGGAACGCTACGTAGCCTGCGAGGACGAGATCTTGTTCGTCGGAGACGGTGTAGGCGCGCTCTTCGAGCGGCAGCGCCTTGTAGGCGACCGCGAGCGCACGTAAGCCGTCCTCGTTCAGATCCGTCGTGATCGCGCGTACCTTTTGCCGCATATTGCCGGTGAATGGCACAACTCCGTCAGGCGCAGCGCCATTGTCGTCGGCGGACGTGCACAGCGCGAGCACTTCCTCGACCGCACCCTTGCACACCAGGAGATTCTTGTTGCCGTTGCGGACGATCACCGACATGCGCCGACGCACGAAATCGAACGGAATTTCGTCGACCTTCTGGTAGTGCTGAACCTTGCCCACCAGATGGTCATGCTCGGCATATTCGAGGACGGCCACGTCGAGCAGATTCTTTAGTCCGGTCTGATGGAAGCTGTTCAGCCAGGCAAGCTCCAGCACCTGGCTGTCCTCTTTGCCGTGAATGTCGAGGTGCCGCTCAAGAATCACCTTGTTCTGCGTCAGCGTGCCTGTCTTGTCGGTGCACAGAATGTCCATTGCGCCGAAGTTCTGGATGGCATTGAGTTTCTTCACGATGCTTTTGCGGCGCGCCATCATCACCGCACCCTTGGCGAGGTTGGCAGTCACGATCATCGGAAGCATCTCTGGGGTCAGGCCGACCGCAACGGAGACCGCAAACAGCAGCGATTCCAGCCAAGCGCCCTTGCCCAGCCCGTTGATGAGGAACACCAGGGGGGTCATCACCAGCAGAAAGCGGATCAGCATCCATGAGACCCGGTTGATGCCGATGTCGAAGCTGGTGAGGGGACGCCCCCCGACGATGTCCCGCGCCATTTCGCCGAAGTAGGTCGCATCGCCAGTGGCGGCGACAACGGCTGTTGCCGTGCCGCTCACCACGTTCGTGCCCATCAAGCAGGCGGTTTCCAGCTCCAGAGCGCCACGAGACAAGCTTGCGGGCTTGGTGGCTGGGGAAACCGGATATTTCTCCAGCGGAATGGATTCCCCGGTCAGCATCGCCTGGCTGACGAAGAGGTCCTTCGCGGTCAGCAGTCGCACATCCGCCGGCACCATATCGCCTGCCGACAGATAGACGATGTCGCCGGGAACTAGCTTGGAAATCGGCATCTCCTGCGGGCGCGACATGCCGGCGCGCAAGACGGCCGTCGTCGAGCTCACCATGGCCTTGAGTTCTTCGGCCGCCTTGTTCGACCGGAACTCCTGCCAGAAGCGCAAGAGCGTGCTGAGCAGCACCATAGAGATCAGGACGATAATCGTTCTGAACGAGCGATCTTCCGGCGCGGCCAAGATCACGTCGGAGAACAGCGATACGATGCTGACGGTGAACAGCACGCCATTGAACGGCGTCAAGAAAGCGTGGAAGAGCTGATCATACCAGCTCGGCGGCCTCTCATGCGTGACCTCGTTGAGGCCGTACTGCTGCAGTCGCGCCTCGATCTGGTCCCCAGGCAGACCGCTGCGAGTGGTGTCGAGCCGCGTGAGAGCGGCCTCGGGCGCGCACTCGGCGAGCTCAGTGAGGAGCCCGGACGAAACCTGCTTGTTACGGCGCAGATCTCGGCCATTCAGGATATGTCTTGCTTCGATATTCATTGCAGTTGTCTCGTCGTTTCGAGCGATGATCCGGATGCTGACTCGAAGACGCAACAAAGCGTCCCCGCCGCACAGGCGTTCGTGCGGCGGAGGGTTTCGGGATCCAGATCTGGGGAGAGAGGTGAACTAGGCGGCGCAATGTAAGGTATCGCGGCAACTGACGTCCTCGTCAGTTGCGGCACTGCGCTCCGTCACCCATCGACATTCTGGGCGCTTGCTCTTCGGGTTGGTGTGCCAGACCATGACGGGCACGCCCCGATTTGTCGGCCGCGATGCGTCGGCGCTACGGCGATGTTCAGCGCGGCAGTCCTGGATGACGATGTTCGCCCGACCCCTGTGGAGTCCGGGCGCGGCAACATTGCCGCGAAGAAAGACGATGTTGTTGATGCTCATAGCTCACCTCCGGACCGGCCCGACGGTCCCGGAAGGCGAGCAGACAGGACGCTAGGCCCGGCGCGTGCTCGCCCGGCGGGTAACGCCGGGAGCAGTCCCAGTTGATTGGGTTTGTGTCCGACGAAGCCGGCTTGGCCCCACCGGACAGCGACTAGGGTAGCTGTCCATTTCTCGTTTCAATTGGTTTGAAATGAGCTCGGAACTCCGAGTTCATTTGGTCCGAATGCTCCCGCTCCACGCGACTGTCAAGCAGAAATTGCCAACGGGAGCGCAAATCGAAGTGTGCCATTGGAGATGAGCAATCTACTGAGATGGAATTAAACGACGTTGCGTCTCATTCTCAATACCTGAAGATGCGCGCTTACCCGAAGAGGTGCGCGAGCCAGTACGCAGCCCCGGCGGCCAACCCGCCAACCAGCAGAGTCTGCGACGCCGACTTGATCTTGTTGACGCCGGTGAAGTGTCCTTTGACGGCTCCGAAACAAAGCAGGGCCATGCCGGTCGCAGCCACAGAGATTTGTAAGGCCGTCCCGATGTTCTGGGTGAACATGTAGGGCACGAGCGGAATTAGCCCGCCCAGTATATAAGACCCTCCAATCGTGGCGGCGCTGATCGGCGCGCGCCTTGGATCGGGCCGCTCCAACCCCAGTTCGAAGCGCATCATGAAGTCGACCCATCGCTTTCGGTTTGAGGCTATCGCACCGACGACCGACTTCAGTGCATCTCCTTCGAGGCCATACTCGCGAAAAATCTGTTTCACCTCATCGATCTCCTGCTCGCGCAGGTGATCGATTTCATGGTGCTCGCGCTGTTCCTCAGCAGCATAATGTTCCGCGTCGGTGCGGGCAGCGAGATACCCACCTAGGCCCATCGCGATGGCGCCGGCGACGACTTCGGCCAAGCCAGCGGTGACAATCACGTCCGTGTTAGTGACGGCGGCCGAGAGGCCGGCCGCCAGCGCGAACGGGACCGTCAAGCCGTCGGCCATCCCAATCACGACGTCACGGACGCTTTCGGAGGCGGTGAAGTGCTTTTCGACGTGAGGGGTGGCTGGCAAAGAGACGCTCCTGATTGCGGGTTGGATTTGATGTGAGCTGCCTAATCAGCTGATCTCTTGCGGCCGGAGATCATGGAGGCCGCCAGGTTCTCGCGATGCTCGAAGCTCGCGATGATCACGCCGAGGATATGCGCCACGACCAGGCCGACGGTCAGGTTGGCCAGGAATTCATGAACGTGTTCGATCAGCTTGGAGCCCCAGTAGGCCCCCGTAGTCATCATGTAGCCCGTCGCACACGTGCTGGCCAGCGCGACGATGAGTGCGATGATCATGGCACCGCCAGCGGGGTTATGTCCGATGTAGCGGGGAGCCCTGAGCAGAGCGACATCGCGGAGATAGGCGAGCACCTCGCGCGGGGGACGAACGAAGTTCGAAAAGCGCGCATGCCGCGGGCCGACGAAGCCCCAGACGATGCGGATCGCGAGGAGGCCCGCGATGGCGTAGCCGGCCGCGACGTGCACCCGCTCGATCTCATCGCCGGTGGCGTAGGCCAGAACGAACAGGCTCGCCAGCGACCAGTGGAAGATCCGGACGAACGGATCCCAGACCTTGACCGTGGCCGGCGGCATTGCAAAGCTGGCTCCGATCGTGTTGCTCATGGTTCTCATGTGCGAACCCTTACATCTGACCGATGATCTGGCCGTTGGTCGGGTCCACGAAAAGCTCGACGCGATTGCCGTTCTTGTCGAGCGTATAGAGTTCGCCGCAGGCGTTCTTGAGCTTGGCCTTATGGACCTTGTAGCCCTGGGCCTCGACCTTGGCCTGCAACTGGGCTATCGGCAGCCATTGGGCCTGGGGGGCGGACGTGCACGGTTTGCCGAGGCTGTCAGCCTGGGCGGACGCCGCCCCGAAGGTCACTGCGGCAACGGTAAAAATGGCGATCTTGCGCATAATTATCTCCTGACGGTCGCCGACGGCACCATGCGGGGAATCTGCCAGAAGTGGCCTGACCGATGCCTGTTGAGCCAAGTCAGCGATTTGTCATGTGATACCTGCCATCAATATCTTTCGGATGACGAGTTGCTCCATGGATTTTTGCTGGGCTCGAGCCTGTACCCTGATCCTAGCGGTCGCACTTTTGAGCGCGGGTGGGCTGCCGGCGTCCGCTCGCGACCACGATGATGCGCGACGAGCAGTCGCGGCTGGCGAGATTCGCACGCTCGTCGAAATTCTGAATGTGGTGAAGGGGAAGCTTCCCGGCGAGGTCGTCGGTGTGAAACTGGAACGTGAAGCCGGAGCTTGGATGTACGAATTCCGCGTGGTCGACGAAAACGGGCGGTTGTTTGTCATCCACGTTGATGCCGGCACCGGCGAGGTCGAACGGACGAAGGAGAAGTGATGCGCGTGCTTGTTGTCGAGGATGACTGGCGGATCGCGTCCGATGTCTCGCGAACGCTCGAAGGGTCGGGTTATTTGGTCGAAAAGGTCGCGAACGGCGAGGACGCCTGGTTCCTCGGCGATACCGAGGACTATGGAGCCATCATCCTCGACCTTGGTCTGCCAGGCATGGACGGTCTCGCGGTCTTGAAACGCTGGCGGGCCAATGGCCGCCACATGCCCGTCCTCATCCTTACCGCGCGGGGAAGCTGGGCCGAGCGGGTGGATGGCATAGACGCCGGCGCCGATGACTACCTGCCGAAGCCCTTCCGAATGGAGGAATTGCTGGCGCGGCTGCGGTCCATTGTACGGCGATCGGTGGGGCACGGCTCGTCGGTCATAACCGCGGGCGAGATCACGCTGGACGAGAGGCAAATGAAGGTGACGCGCCGAGGCGTGCCGATCGCGCTTTCGCCGCTTGAGTACAGGTTGGTTGCCCATCTTCTCCGGAATCGCGGGCGGGTCGTCTCGCAGCAGGAGATCGATGAGAATGTCTATGGTCATGGGGAAGACCACGACTCAAACACTCTCGAAGTGCTGGTCGGCCGAGTGCGCAAGAAGCTCGGTGCCGATGCAATCGAGACGCGACGCGGCTTCGGCTATCTGGTGCCGGAGGCTCCCGCATGAATCGGCATTCGCTCAGGCTGCGACTTGTGGCGGGCGGGATCGTCGCGATCCTGGTCGCGCTTGCGGTGTCCGGTGCTGCACTCATCGTCCTCTTCGAACGCCATGTCTCGCGCACTTTGGCTCAGGAATTGGACGTCCATCTGAAGCAGCTTCTCTCGAACATCGACGTCGATTCTCAGGGGAAGCTGGCGTTGATGCAGCCACCTGTCGATCCGCGATTCGCGGATCCACTTTCCGGTCTATACTGGCAGCTCGGCGACGATCATGGGCAGTTGCTTCGTTCGCGCTCGCTCTGGGATTCCGCCGTTGAACTTCCGGCCGATCGGCTCTCACCCGGCGAAACCCACCAGCACGAAGCGGCAGGACCCGGCGGGCAACGGGTGCTAGTAGCCGAGCGAGCCATAACGCTTTCCGCGGGCGGCAAGCCCGTGACAATTCGGCTTGCCGTGGCCGAGGATCTGTCGCGAGTCTCGGAGGCAAGTTCGGCGTTCGCCAAGGATCTCTCGATTGCGCTCGCTATTCTTGGATGTGTCCTGGCCCTTGCGACCTGGGTCCAGGTTGGCGTCGGCTTGCATCCGCTGATCGCGCTGCGCAGCGAAGTGGCCGACATCAGAGCAGGGCGAATTCGCCATCTGCCGTCCTCGGTCCCGACAGAGGTCCAGCCTCTGGTAGAAGAAGTCAACGCCCTGATCGATGCGCAGGAACACGAAATCGAAAGGTCCCGCGGTCGTGCCGCTGACCTGGCGCATGGGCTGAAGACGCCTCTTGCTGCTCTTGCAGCAGACGCCTCGCGTCTACGGGAACGGGGCGAGCGCGTCATCGCGAGCGACATTGAGGCCGTTGGCGAAACCATGGGGCGTCATGTCGACCGCGAACTCGCACGTGCAAGGGCTCGCGGACGCACCAGGGGGAGCGCAGCAACGTCCGCGGTCGTGAAACCGCTCGTGGAGTCAATCGTAGCGACGCTGGTGCGGACTCCCGAAGGCCGGGGCGTGAAATTCGAGAACCTCGTCGTACAAGATCTTTGTCTTCCGATCGATAGGACCGACCTCGCCGAGGTACTTGGCAATCTCATCGAGAATGGTGCTCGACATGCTGCCGGATTTGTCCGCATCTCCGCCAACAACGACCGGTCATCACTTGTCATCGAAGACGACGGCGAGGGGATCGCGCCGATCTACCTATCGCGCGTTATCGAGCGCGGTGCCCGCCTCGATGAGCGAGGAGGAGCCGCAGGCCTTGGTCTTGCGATCGTCCAAGACGTCCTCGACGCGTACGAGTGGGGATTGGAACTCTCGCGATCGGACCTCGGCGGGTTGAAGGCGACGATCGCTCCGCGGCATCCGGATGTGAGCGCGATGCCCTTGAGGTCTCAAGGGTAGCATCAGCCGACTATGCGCTCGATCAGCTACCGGACAGCCACTCGAATAGTCCTCGCTTGGATCCAATCACCCGCTTTGGTTTGACAGGATTGATTGTCCCAGCGGAAATGCGCAGTGCGCGATCCAGGATCATCCGCGCAAATGCCTTCGCCTCAGCTTCACTGGGAAAAGTCCTGGTTTCGCGCCGATAGATGCGGTCCCTTTCGCGGATGGTCGGCTCGAAAGAGATGTACCATTTCGGCTCCATAACCGCTCTCACCAAGCGCGAATGCTGGGCGTATCGCTCACTGTCGGGGCTTGAGCCACGAAGCGAGACCCGCTCCAGCGGAGAACACGTGGTGCGCTGCCTGAGCGGTCCTGTATCTCCAGAAGAGCTGCGTCTGATTCACGCACCAACCGGACGTCGGGAGCCCGTAAGGCCAATACTTTCCGATATCGCCCTCGGACTGCCACGTACACCTCGTGCAGGCACCCAGATACATCACAGACAGCCTCTCTGTTGCGGCATTGGAAATCGTCGAAATGAAGAGCGACGAAGTGAGTGCTGGGCGTCGTGAGGTAAAGGGCAAACCCCCGTGCCGCAGCGATCGGGGCTCCACACATAGCCTCCCACTTTCGCACCTGAAGTCGTAACTCCGGCGGTAGATTAGCTAGGTGCGCTGGATTCCATCGGTCTTGCGCCGTACTCCCTCGTGCCGAGGCAGACGGGGGTAAACCTATCAGGCAAAGTGCGAACACTGTGGCCGCGAGAACGAGGCTCTTCAGCAGCATGGCGGGTCTCCTACGCATCTGACCGCCACCGCGCAGGCGCGATTGGCAAAATCACAATTGCCGATCCGACCTTACAATTTGCTGACATGGATCAACAGCTTCCGGTCAGTGAGGGCGCAGCATAATTCAGCCGCGCGGAAGCACTCCATTCTGTACACCCGTTACAAGGGACGGACGGGACTGATGGGATCCTGCGTCTGATCGACAGAGCGGCAATAATTGATCGCGACACCCGAATTGCCCGCTTCGGTGCTGCAATGGAATCTTCGCAATGTATCTAAGTTCACCGGCGTCAATGTGGCTGAACCCGACGCGCGTTATGATTGCGGTAGCGTTACTTGCTCTGCCGTCCAAATCTTTGGCTGAAGACCAATTGAAACTCAGTGCTGAGCAAGCCACCAGCCTTGGCGTTCGCGTGGTTCATCCTGCTGCGAGTCCGACCGACAAGACACTGCCTTATCCGGCTCAGATCGTCATTCCTACTCCACAATTGTGGGTGGTTAGCGCCCCCGTGGCCGGCATGTTGACCAACCTTTCAGTGGCACGGGGCGACCGCGTTATTGCGGGACAGCCGCTCGCGATTATGGAGAGCCCGAGTTTCGTGTCGCAGCAGCGTGACTATCTGCACGCTGTCGCGCAGGAGGTCCTGGCTGCTCAGCAACTCAACCGCAACACTCAACTTTTTCAAGGCAATGCGGTCGCACAACGAGTTCTTGAGTCCAGCCAGGCGGAAGCTCGACAGGCAATCATTGCGGTCGCAGAGCGTCGGCAGGTGCTTCGCCTTAGTGGCCTTTCGGACGAGTCAATCTCAAGACTGACCAGCGAGGCAGCGATCAGCGCGACCCTTTCGGTCGCCGCGCCGCGGCCGGCGACGGTCATCGATATCGCCGTGTCACCCGGCCAGCGGTTGGAGCAATCCGCACCGCTGATCAAGCTTGCACAGCTTTCGCCACTTTGGGTCGAGATCGCCGTCCCCGCATCAAACATCAAAGCCATTCGACAAGGCGCGACGGTCGAGGTTGACGGCTACGATACCCCAGGCCAGGTGGTGCTTGTTTCTGAAACCACCGATCCGGCCACTCAAACCGTGCTCGTCCGCGCAGAGGTGCCGAACTCAGGCGATTTGCGACCGGGACAAACTGCTGCTGCTCGAATCTCCTTTGTTTCCAAACGGGAGAGCGCTTGGGAACTCCCTTACAGCGCGCTGATCCGGCGCGGCGAGCAGGCCTCGGTCTTCGTGGCAACGCAATCCGGTTTCCGCCTGCTGCCGGTCACTCTGCTCGAGGAGGATCAGGATCATGTCGTGGTCTCCGGTGCTATCACCGACAAGGACGAAGTGGCGACCAGCGGCATTTCGGCGCTCCGGGGAATATTGCTGAAGTTGGGGGCGGGTTAGTCGTGCTCGAGCGTCTTGTCGCATTTGCGCTTTCGCAGCGGCTGTTCGTTGCTCTTGGCGTCTTTCTGCTGATCGGCGCTGGTCTAGTCTTGTTGCCTGGTCTTCCAATCGACGCTTTTCCGGATGTGTCGCCCGTCCAGGTCAAAGTGATCATGAAGGCGCCGGGTCTCACGCCGGAGGAGGTGGAACAGCGGGTCACGGTCCCGATCGAACTTGAATTGCTCGGGCTGCCAAACAAGAAAACTCTGCGCTCAACCACAAAATACGCACTCGCCGACGTTACAGTCGATTTCGAGGATGGGACTGACATCTACTGGGCGCGCAACCAAGTGTCCGAGCGCCTGGCCAATATCAGTCGCGATTTTCCAGAGGGGGTGACCGGCGGTCTCGCTCCGATTACCAGCCCGCTCGGCGAAATGTTCATGTTCACCATCGAAAGTGCGGAGCTCTCGCTGGCTGAGCGACGAAGTCTCCTCGATTGGGTAATCCGTCCGGCGCTGCGGACTGTACCAGGAGTGGCCGACGTCAATGCGCTCGGGGGCCATGTCCGGGCTTTTGAAATTGTTCCGCTCAGCGATGCGCTTGCAGCTCGGGGCATTTCCTACGAGATGTTTCGGCGCGCGATCGAGACGAACAGCCGCAATGACGGCGCCGGCCGTGTCAATCAGGGCGAAGACAGCGCTCTTGTGCGTATCGAAGGCAGCATTCGGACCATTGACGACATCAGGCAAATCGTCGTCGATACCAAAGATGGCGTTCCGATCCGGGTCAAGGATATTGCTCGCGTCCAGTTAGGGGCACTGACGCGGTACGGCGCTGTCACCGCGGATGGCCACGGCGAGACGGTCGAAGGCCTTGTTCTTGGGCTGCGGGGCGCCAATGCGCGCCAACTCGTGTCCGATGTGCAGGCGCGGCTTGACGAGATCAAGCAATCGCTTCCTAGGAGTGTCAACATCCAGGTCTTCTACGACCGTGGCCGGCTGGTTGACCGCGCGGTTGGTACCGTTATCCGCGCACTTGGTGAAGCAACCGTCCTTGTCGTCGTCCTCCTCCTACTGTTTCTCGGTAACTGGCGCGCCTCCTTGGTAATCGCTTTGAGCCTGCCGCTCGCGATCGTGATCGCCCTTATCGTCATGCGCATAGTCGGCATGTCGGCAAACCTGATGAGCTTGGGCGGCCTTGCCATCGCTATCGGCATGCTGATCGACGCGCTTGTGGTTGTTGTCGAGAACGTCGTTGGCAATCTCAGCAAGGAACCGCAGGGAAAAGCGGCCCCGCTCGTCCATATCATCTACCGCTCTGTTTCCGAGGTGCTCCAGCCGGTCGCCTCGGGCGTGCTGATTATCATGATCGTATTCGTGCCGCTACTGACGCTGGAGGGGCTTGAAGGGAAGTTGTTCATCCCTGTGGCGCTCGCGATCATCTTTGCGCTCGGTGGCTCGCTTCTCTTGGCGCTCACGGTTATTCCGGTAGCCACGTCGTTTCTCCTCAAGAGCACGTCGCACCACGAACCGTGGCTGATCCGGATCGCGTCGCGGGTTTATGCACCTGCACTTGCTTGGGCTCTGAACAATGAGCGTAAAGTAATCATCGCGGCGATAGCGACCCTCGTTGCTGCCGGCTATGCCTACACCCAGCTCGGCAAGACGTTTATGCCGACGATGGACGAAGGCGACATCATCGTCAGCGTCGAGGCGCTGCCATCGATCAAGCTGGACGAAATGATTGCGATCAACGCCCGACTTCAGTCAGCCATCCTCGCGAAGGTCCCTGACGTCAAAAGTATCGTAGCCCGGACCGGGTCAGACGAGCTCGGACTTGATCCGATGGGACCTAACCAGACCGACACGTTCCTGGTTCTGAAGCCCGCAGAAGAGCGGAAGACAATCGAGAAATCTGCCCTGATTGAAGAGCTACGGCAGGTGCTCGCCAATTTCCCGGGGCTATCGCTCAGCTTTACGCAACCGATCGACATGCGCGTACAGGAAATGATCAGCGGCGTCCGCGGCGATGTCGCAGTGAAGATCTTCGGACCTGATATCGCTAAGCTCAATGAGATTGCGAGCAAGCTGTCCGCCATTTTGTCTAGCATCGACGGCGCTGAGGATGTCTACACGACACTCAACGAGGGTGCCCAATATTACACGGTCGCCGTAAATCGGATGGAGGCGGGACGGCTCGGCCTGACCGTAGACGTCATCTCCAATTCGTTGCGCACCCAGATCGAGGGACGCACGATCGGCACGGTGCTGGAAGAGGGGCGCCGTACGCCGATCCTGGTTCGGGGCAGCGAAACGACGCGCGAGGCTCCGACACTGCTCGCCAGCCTGCCGCTAACCCTCGCCTCGGGTCAGCACGTCGCGCTTTCACAAGTCGCCCGCATTCAGCGCATCGACGGTCCCGTTTTGGTCAATCGCGAGAATGGGAATAGGATGAGCGTTGTGCGAGCCAATGTGCGTGGCCGTGACATGGTGGGGTTCGTCGAAGCGGCCCGGCAGAAGGTCGCCACGGAGCTGCCCCTGCCGGAGGGTTACAGGTTGACCTGGGGCGGCCAGTTCGAAAATCAGCAACGCGCGGCGGCGCGCCTCTCGATCGTGGTGCCGGTGGCGATCGGGCTGATCTTTGTACTGCTCTTCACGACCTTCGGTTCGATCCGACAAGCGCTGCTGGTCCTCGTCAATATCCCGTTCGCCGTGATTGGCGGCGTGTTTGCCCTAGTGCTTACCGGCGAATACCTTTCGGTTCCGGCGTCCGTCGGGTTCATAGCGCTGCTCGGAATTGCGGTGCTCAACGGCGTGGTGCTGGTCTCTTATTTCAACCAGCTACGTGCTCATGGCGTGCCGGAGGGGCGCATTGTCATTGACGGCGCCCAGCGCAGGCTCAGGCCGGTGCTGATGACGGCGAGCATCACGGCTTTGGGCTTGATCCCTCTGTTGTTTGCGACCGGCCCGGGATCAGAGATCCAGCGGCCTCTCGCGATCGTGGTGATTGGCGGGCTGTTGTCGTCGACGGCATTGACGCTGATCCTTCTGCCAATCCTCTATCGCCGGTTTGGTGGTATTGTGAAGGGGGCCAAATGAGTGCCGAATTTGTCTGCCTGACGTTGATCGCCGGCCGATCATTCCGGGACGAGTTGTTCGACTATCTGAGCGAACAACGCGATCTTGTTTCCGGTTTCACCGCATCGGACGCTGCGGGACATGGTCCCGATGTTCGACTGCAGACATCAGCCGAGCGGGTCAAAGGACATGCAGACGAGTTGATAGTGCGGACGATCCTTGAGGTACAAGCCGCGGCTGAACTGCTCGAACGACTGAAGGCGGCCTTCGTCGGGTCTAGGGTCGTCTATTGGATCGTGCCGGTTTCGGAATTTGGCGTGATCGACGTCCCCTATCGATGAAGTTTTGCCGATCTTTCGGCCTTTCATGTCAGATCGGGGGCGCGCGTCACTTCGGGCGAACTGGGGCCGTATTGCCGGAGCCCAGGGCCTCTGCTCGGCGGAAATCCGCTTCCGCACCGACCCCGTCGCCGATTTTTGACTTAACCGTCCCGCGTTCGCGGATGAGAGCCTGATTTTTGGGATCTGCTTTGATGACCACGTCGAGGTCGGCGATAGCGCGGTCGAACAGACCCTTACGGCTATTCGCCGCTGCTCGGGCACCAAAGGCTGCGAGATAGTCCGATTTCAGTCGAATCGCCTGGTCAAAATCCGCGATCGCGCGGTCTAACTCGCCCTTGGCCATCAACGCCACGCCGCGATTGCTAATGGCGACGTAGTGGTCGGGCATCAAGCGAATAGCCTGATCGTAGTCCCCTATGGCGCGGTCCAGATCTCCATTCGCCCTGAAGGCAAGCCCACGATTGTTGTAAGCGGCGACCAATTGGGCGAGAATCCGCTCGCCTGCGGAGATGATCGCCGTGCATCCTCGGATGGGACGATCAGATGATAGGTCAGCGGAACGTGCGCAGGTATCCCAATCTTCGTCGTTCAGCGCTGAAGCTGGCGAGGTGCAAAACGCGACCAGCATCGCAGTCATCGCTGCGCCTGTCAGACTGGCTCCGAGCGATGCGCGCGAGGCCATCCTTGCACTCCATTCTGCCATTTCCTGCATTTCTCGCGATTCACGCTTGGGAATGGGCTAGACACCGACGACACGAACACCGTTCGATCTGGTGTTGTTCCAATATGCCGGATTTTAGCTGACATTTGACTGACAGGGGCCAATGGACCGCTAAGTTGAAGGCTAGTGGAAGGATGCGCTTGAAAATGCAGGCGCCGCGGAAGGCGCCGTGGCCCGCCTGTTCTTCGCAATCGGTTTGTTGGCTTGTTGAGAGTGCGGCTCAGAAGGGCGAGTACAAAACGGGACGCATTCTGGCGTTTCATTCGGCTCGACGTCGGTCCGTAACCGCTTTGGTCAAAATTTCGCGATTGTTCTGAGTCGTTTTCCGCAACGTACCGAGCCAGCTTTGTCGGTTTTTCGGGGAAGTTGCGGACCGACATATTACCGAACTCCTGAATCAGCTCGCAAATTTCGTGATAAAGACCACAGCTGTCATCGACCAGTGCGAGGAGGGGAGGCAAAGAACGCTTTGTTCGCTCAGCACTCCGCTATCTTTCGCGGTCTCCAAATGGCGCGGATCAAGGCAAGCCAGCTGTGATGGCTATCTGGCTTCGCAAACGTCCCATTGAGCTCACTCTAGATTGATCGCGTCCACTCTTCGGCAAGGCAGGCACCTGTAGGCATGCACTGCTGGCAGCTTTGCAATCTTTGGGAGTGTCGCGAGGTAGTCCATTGCGCGTCTGCATTCCTTGCAGATTAGAATAGGCGGATTATTCTTTTTGCGACTGCCAGGCATTGCCAACGCTAACTTCGACGAGCGTCGCAAACTAGTTTTAGACGAGGCGGAGGACACCTCCGGTGAACTACTTATGCCTATCGGAATTCAGCAAAGAAGAGTCAATAAATGCGGCGGCAATCCTTCATCTGTTGCCGGAATGTCTCGTCGTCTAGAGTACCGCGCATACACTGGAAAATCTGCCTCAAGGAAATTTCGAGAACGCACAGATTTGGTTAGGCGACGATCGGCTTGCGCCAAGATCAGCTGCCCAAGCCGACGCGAGGATTAAACCCGAAGGATTTCATGGGATCCGATATTGGGGAGACGAAGTGTCTCCCGACTTCGCCCTTCGGCAAGCCCGCCGAGATTCCGCTTTAGAGTTGTCTAGTCCGTCCGCGAGTGCGCTGAACTTTCTCAATATCAGGCGGTGCCGAGGACGGTGCATTCGGCTCAGGTCTGCTTGCCGGTTGGGGGACGCTGGCAATCGGCCTGCTTTCGATCTCGTCACCGGGATTAGTTCGGGCGCGCTGCTTGCACGATTCGTCTTTCTAATCGACAACGCGACCGGCAACGCCGGGAAGTATTCGCCCCTAAAATCGGAAAGACATCTACGCTTACCGCTTGCAAAACATCGTCGAAGGGGCGGCGCTTATCGATGATCGAGCTCAATCTGAGCTAATTGCCAAATACGTAAATCGCGGGTTCTTCCACCAAATAGCCAGCGAAGGTAGTAAGTGTCGTGTCCTCTTGGTCGGAACCAGGCGCATAGCGGAAAGCGACAGCTAGTCGGCGCTCGAACTCTTCCGCATGGTTCTGCTCGCATCCGCCACGTTGCCCGGCGCTTTCGCGCCGGTCCACATCAATGTGCGCGTTGGCGGCGATGATTACGATGAGCTTCACGTAGATGGCCGTTTAACAAGACAAGTTTTCATCCGTCCCTCAATTGTGCACTTCGTCAATAATCTCGGATCACGACCAATAATCCGTGGCGCAAGATTGCACGTGGTTCGCAATAGTCGCATAGCCCTCGCTGGAAATCTGTAAACGACGGCTTTTTTCGGCCACACAGCGCTCGCTCTCGGCGCCCATCAAGAGCCAAGGTACTCGCGATCGCTATCGGATTTACTCTATTGCGAAATGCGACGGGATCGATTTCAATCTGGCAAGCATTCCGTCTGATTTTGACCGACGCGCCTTCCGATCGTTCATACATGCGTGCGCTCTTGACCGAGGCGACGAAATGGGAGACCAGGGCTTTTCATGGGTGAAAACCCCGCAGGGATTGCAGACGGGCGAGCAGCTTGCCGTCGCGCAACGGCGATACTGAGCCATGGCACTCTTCAGCCATAGCTTCTTTGCCATGGGTTCGGATTGCAGCGTGCATTTTGACGCTGATACCGTCGCCGAATTTGAGCGTTTCGCCGAAGTGGCAGAAGGCGAAGTCGTCCGAATTGAGCGACGGTTCTCGCGCTACCGCGCCGACAGTGAGCTTTCTCGAATCAATGCGGCTGCAGCGTATGGGGGGAGCGTCGAAATCGACGAGGAGACCGCCGCACTCGTGGATTATGCCAAAGCCTGCCTCGCGAAGAGCGATGGCCGGTTCGACATCACATCCGGCGTCCTTCGCAGGGTCTGGAATTTTTCCGCTTCGCGACCGCCGGACCAGAAAATGATCGACGAGGTCTTGCCTCTCATCGGGCTCGACAGGGTTTTGCTGTCAGATGGGCGACTGCAATTCTTGCAAGCCGGGCAAGAACTCGATTTCGGCGGTCTCGGAAAGGAGTTTGCTGCTGATCGGGCTGCCGAAATCTGCCTGGCGCTCGGTGCGCGTCACGGTTTTGTTGATTTGGGCGGGGACATACGTGTGATCGGGCCCCAACGAGATGGATCGCCATGGATGATTGGTATTCGTCACCCGCGCGAACCGAACTTGGTGATCGCAAAGGTGGCGATCACCGACGGAGCGCTCGCGACCAGTGGAGACTATGAAAGATACTTGGAATACGAGGGACGGCGGTACTGCCATATCCTCGATCCACATACGGGATGGCCTGTTCAGGGGCTTTCGTCAGTAACGATCATCTCAGATCGATGCCTCGTCGCCGGAAGCCTCTCCACCATTGCGATGCTCAAAGGCGAGCAAGGCGTAACCTGGCTTAAGCAGCTTGGCGTCCGCTGCCTTGTCGTCACCTCCGAAGGCGCCTTCGGAGGTACAGAGCCGATCGAGCTTCAGGCGCTGTAGTTGACCAGGCTGCCCGGCGCGCTGTTTGGCGAAACGGAATCGATTTGATTTAGCGACTGAAGACTGGCTGACAACGACGCCGAGCCACCTTGTGATGTACCTTCCGCGCGGAGGGACGCCATCAACTGGGACATGGTTGAAACGAAGTCCTGCTTCGACACCGATCCGCTACCCGATGGATCCAGGGAAGACCAAATCGCGTCCGCTCCCTGCTTCTGGAAGACGGCGGGAGGGTTTTTGGTCTGAAAGGCCTGCGAGAACTGGCTCTGCGTGATGCTTCCCGATCCGCTGGTATCGATTGAATCAAAGAGGTTCGACATTTTCTGCCGTGGCGGGCCGCCATAGCTCGCACCCGAGACGGCGTTCAAAGTCGACGACGAGGCAATGCCGGAAATGTTCATGGGAGACCTCCAAGGCTCAATTGCCTTAGTTTCTCAGAGGAAAGTAAAAAATTAACCAAGTTGGCTATCGAATTTGAGCGAGGGATTGCCTTAAAATTCGGATTTGCATGGCTCTTGCCACTTTTTCCCGGCCTGCGGTATTCGGCTCCTGACGCCCTCAAACGAATCGAAGTTACGATTCCCCGATGATCATCACCAAATGTCCGACATGCTCGGCAGTTTACGAAAGGTCGGTCCGTTCAACGAGCGATTGTCTTTGCGGCGAATCCCAATGTTGCTGTGGATGCATTTTGATCCGCTGACGATTACGGAAGGCCTTAAGTTCGAATTGATTGAAGCACTATCACGATAATCTCATCGAGCCGCATACGACAGGGCACCGCAAGCCGGACCCAAAACTATCATCTGGAATCTGACCGTCGGGCAACGAACCCGTAACACGCATCCACTGCATGCTGCGATGCTTCAGAGTTGATCCGTGTCAACGAGCAACGCAGACTAACTGATAAGATTAAACATCATGCTGACCCGGTTCGAGCAATTTCGGGAATACGCACGGCTCTGTGAGGAAAACGCGGAGCGGTCCCGTGAAGTTCGCTCAATACTGGAGTGGCAAGCAGCGGCTAGAGAATGGTCCCGAATGGCTCTAGAGGCTGCGAAAGAGGATCGACGCAATACCGAACCGCGGACTTTAGGAGAGCAATCGCGGGGAGCGTTCAACGATCGAGAAGGCTCTTCTTGATTTTTCTGGCTATTTCTAAAATTCTGCAAAATTTCGATAGAAACGTTTCTGCTTCGCTAACAGTCCCGAGCTACTATCACCACGATTGAGAGTTAAACAGATATCCGGGCGAAATTATCGACCTGACGCATCGGTATCCGGATGTGAGCGCACCATCCGTTTCACGCCTCATGGCCGGCTCGCTCAGCAAGATAGCGTCAAGATCAATTTGTTCGATTGGAAATTGGTTGGAAAGGGCGCACGACTTATGTCCATATTCCAAAACAAGAAGGTCAAGCACGCCGTCGCGGAAGTCGAGGCGCTCGACCGATCACAGGCGGTGATCGAATTCGCCCTCGACGGCACCATTCTCGACGCCAACGAAAATCTCCTGAAGATGAGCGGCTATTCGCTCGCGGAGATCAAAGGGAAGCATCACAGCATCTTCGTCAGCGCGGCCGAGCGCGAGAGCGCGCGCTACCGTGATTTCTGGGCGAGCCTCAATCGCGGCGAGTTTCAGACCACGCAGTACAAGCGGTTCGGCAAGAACGGCAAGGAGGTCTGGGTTCACGCCTCCTACGCGCCGTTGCTCGACGAGAACGGCAAGGTGGTCTCCTTCATCAAGTTCGCTACCGACATCACGGCGTACAAGATCAAGACCATGGAAGATGCAGGCAAGATCGCTGCGGTCAACCGCGCGCAGGCCGTCATCGAATTTCAGACCGACGGCACCATTATCACCGCCAACGAGAACTTCCTCGGCGCGATGGGCTATTCGCTCGACGAGATTAAGGGCAAACATCACAGCATGTTCGTGACGCCGGAGGATCGCGCCAGCGCGGCCTATGCGGCGCTCTGGACCAAGCTGAACCGCGGCGAGTTCGAAGCGGCCGAATTCAAGCGAATCGCCAAGGGTGGCCGCGAGATCTGGATTCTAGCGAGCTACAATCCGATTCTCGACGAGACCGGCAAGCCGTTCAAGGTCGTGAAGTTCGCAACCGACATCACCGCCCAGAAGATGAAGGCAGCCGACAATGACGGCCAGCTCGCCGCGATCCAGAAGTCGCAGGCGGTGATCGAGTTCAACATGGACGGCACGATCCGTGCCGCCAACCAGAATTTCCTGAGCGCGATGGGCTATTCGATGGCCGAGATCAAGGGCCAGCACCACTCAATGTTCGTCGAGCCGAACGAAAAGAACTCAGCCGCATACCGCCAGTTCTGGGAGGCGCTCAATCGAGGCGAATACCAGGCCGCCGAATACAAGCGCATTGCCAAGGGCGGCCGCGAGGTTTGGATCCAGGGCTCCTACAACCCGATACTCGATCTCAACGGTAGACCTTACAAAGTCGTCAAATATGCCACCGATACGACTGCTCTCGCGATCGGCCGCAAGAAGGCCGAGAATGCGCGCGGGCTAATCGACGCGGTCGCGGCCGGCAGCGAGGAAATGAGCGCGTCGATCCGCGAAATTTCCGAGACCATGGCGAAGTCGCGCGAGAACTCTAAGTTCGCAGTCAGTCGCGTCGATGCAGCTGACGGTCAAGCGAACCGGCTAAATGCGGCGGCCCAATCTATGAGGGGCATAGTCGACTTAATTGCCGGCATTACCGGGCAAATCAACCTGCTCGCCCTCAATGCCACAATCGAATCGGCCCGCGCAGGCGAAGCTGGGCGAGGCTTCGCGGTGGTAGCCTCGGAAGTCAAGAACCTTGCCAATCAAGCAAAGCAGGCAACTGACACGATTTCGTCGGAGATCGATGCGCTCAATTCTGTTGCTGGTGATGTCGCAGAATCCCTAACTGCAATCAAGACTGCGATAGAAGGGGTTAATGAGTTTATTGCTTCTACCGCTGCAGCGGTTGAAGAGCAGAGCATCGTTACCGCGGACATGGCTGCTAACATGCAACGGGCATCAGCAGAATTGACCTGACAAGCATTATTTTGGCGGGTTCAGCATAGCGTTTCAATTTGCGATGCGGCGATTGTTTCAGCATCGCATAAGACATGACTCGTCGTCCGGCGGTATTGTGACCCCGTATAGCGAGGTTTCGCGTCGGCGAAGCGGTTTGCAAAATTCCGATATGTACGAAGGCTGACAATGGATGATATCCAACATGCCTTGGGAGTCGTGCAAAGTTTAGTCGTTCGCCAGATCGTTGGCCTGGGTTGGCGATTCCCCAATTGTTGGGATCGACCTACGTGACAAGCCGGTGCTGCGCAAGAGTGTCCGTCGTAAATTGTCGTGACAACGTCGGATTGCGGATTCGTAAAGCCAACCGTTCACTACGTTTCGGAGATACGTAAATGACCGGAGTTGCTTCAAACCTTCTTCGCGATGATCATTTGCTCATTCGGAGAAACGCCATGATCCCGACAATTGCGCGCCTCAGACTGATTGCTGATGAAACTGAAAAGCACGCTCGTGCTGCATCTCTCCCACCAGTTGTCCAAGCCGAGTTGTTTGATCTCGCTGCGAGATGGCATTGGCTTGCTGGGGAAGCCGGCGGGCTATGCGCGCGTGCCAGACAGCTCACGCACACCGTCGGCGAATGCAATCACTGCGAAGAGAAATGCCGCGGAGTACGAGCTGCGTCGGCCACGGAAGCCGATGTCAGCCCGACCGCGCCCGAGTGCATAGTCTTGTCGCAAAGTACGACGAGTAGAACATGAACAATTTTTCACCGCGCAACTACGGGGTGCAAGATTCCGATACGCACTTTTGTGATCCGGCAACGAATTCAGGTTAAATTCTTCTACTGGCGATTGCCCCATTTTTTGTAAGAAACATTCTGAGGACGCCATGGGTGAACTAATACCTTTCGCATGTAGCGAACGACGCGCGTCGAGCCTTCCGACTGAGCAAGTCAAGACTAGTCGCGCCTCCGTATTTCAGTTGTGTGAGAACTTCGTTGATCTTGAGCAGATGCTTGAGCTTCTGCATTCGAGAATGGTCGAACTCCAGGCGACCCGAAAATCCCTTCCCCTTAAAAACGAACTATACATTCAGCGGGACGCGCAAATGATCGACGAAATCGAAGAGGCGCAAGCAACGTGCCGCTCGATTCTCGGCAAAATTCCGCATCATCAGGAGCGATAGAATGAGCAATTCTACGATTGCCGAGCGCATCCGCTTTCATCGAATCGACGACAAGGCCGTTGCCGCGCTCAGGAGCGGAAAGGCTTTTGTATTGAGTGTTATGCCATCAATTCTCGATGGATTTTACGATCACTTGGAGAAGTACCCATCGACGTCAGCGTTCTTTCGCAATCGCGCGCACATGATGCACGCAAAGGAAATGCAACTTAAGCATTGGGCAATCATTCTCGACGGCGCGTTCGACGAAACGTATGAAGCGTCTGTCAACAAGATTGGCGAAGTTCACAACAAGCTGGGGCTTGAGCCGCGTTGGTACATCGGAGGCTACAACGCGCTCGCGTCGGATCTGCTCGAGGAAATCGCATTGAAGATGCCCGTGGGTCGTTTTGAGACCCAGACACGGGCAAAGAGAGCAAGTCTTCAAAAGGCGATTCTCCGGGCCGCGATGCTTGATATGGACATCGCTATCTCCGTTTATATCGAGGCGGGCCGCCGTGATCGCATCCATACCCTCAACACGATTGCCACGAATTTCGAGGGCGCGATCGGTGGGGTCGTTAGTATCGTTGCATCCGCGGCGACAGAACTCCAAGCGTCTGCTCAAAGCCTTCAGAGCGCGACGAACCTAACGGCGGATGAGTCGGGAATGGCTGCAAGCGCATCGGGAGAATCTACCGCCAACGTAAACGCGGTGGCTGCGGCAGCCGAGCAGCTTTCGAGCTCGATTGCGGAGATCAGCCGGCGAGTGAACGATTCGGCTGCTATCGCCGGCAAGGCGGCCGAAGGCACCGAGCATGCCGCTAGGAAGATCGACCAACTCTCTTCGGCTGGACAGAGAATCGGGACAATTGTTGATCTGATTACTAACATCGCGTCCCAGACAAATCTTCTTGCATTGAACGCTACGATTGAAGCCGCGCGAGCGGGTGAGGCTGGTCGCGGGTTCGCGGTGGTAGCCTCCGAAGTCAAGGGTCTGGCGGAGCAGACGGCCAAGGCTACGGCTGAAATTGCGAGCCAAGTCTCGGATATTCAGAGTTCGACATCCGAGTCGGTCAAAGCGATATCTGAGATTACCGACGTTATTCGTTCCATGACGGAGGTGTCCGCGGCTATCGCGTCAGCCGTAGAGGAGCAGAGTGCAGCCACTGGCGAGATTTCGAGGAATGCGCAGTTAGCCTCGCATGGTACGCAGAGCGTATCGACAAGCGTCGAAAAGGTCAGTCGCGCTGCTGGCGAAGCGGGGTTGACCGCGTCACACGTACTAGATGCCTCCCGAGAGCTCTCTCAGCAATCTGAACTACTTCGATCAGAGGTGGCAAAGTTCCTGGAGACGGTGCGAGCGGCCTAAGTGATATGGTTGACGACGAGGCGATAAGTGATGAGTGAAGTCGCGCCGGCGCTGCTTAGACACAAATTGGCAGCGCTTGAGCGGTCCCAGGCGATCGTCGAACTCGATCTCGACGGCATCGTGCTTTGCGCCAACCAATCGTTTCTCCAGCTGATGGGTTACTTGGACGACCAAGTGACCGGTCGTTCCTACTCTATGTTTGCTCCCGCTACTGAAAGCCATGCTTGCGAGTACGATAGGCTTTTGCAGCAACTCAGGAACGGTGAGCATGCGGCAGGAGAGTTCTGTCGTTTGCACGCATCCGGCGATCAGATCTGGGTCCTGGGTGCTTATTGTCCCGTATTGAAGGATCTCGGCCAACTGCGCCGACCTTCAACTCTAATTTAATTCACGCGACCATCCGCGCGATACATTTCGAGACGTAGGGCAATCTTCAAGGACTAGACTAGAAATTACATATGTATTTCAATTACATATGAGTTCGCTGTTTTGTTCTGAATGGCGCGCCACTTTACGATTTCGCGCGATATCATGGCCGATCGTTCGCGAAGACCGCATCAAGCCGCCGAAAGCCGCACGTGACGAGACGACATGTGCGCGAGATTGCGCATCACCTCCTCGGGCCTCATGGTGGGCGCAGGCAGCGCCTTCATGCTGCCTTCTGGAATCTGATTCCGGGGCGCAGCCCTGCGCGCTCCGCAAGCCGAACCAGCATGCTCAGGCTAAACCGGTTGATCTTTCCGTTCTTGATCTCCGACACGCGAGCCTGAGTGATGCCGAGGCGCTTCGCCGCCTCGACTTGCGTCAGAGAGGACCTGCTCAGCCATTTATTGATCCCGGAGAGCAGCTTGGCGCGCATTTCAAGCTCGGCCGCTTCTTCCGCTGGGAACAGGTCGTGAAATACGGACTTTGCCATCGTGGTCACCTGATCTGTCTGAGTCGTGCCCTGGCGAGGTCGATATCGCGCTTGGCCGTTGCTTGTGTCTTTTTCCGGAACGCATGCAGGACGTGAACAGCATCGCCAATGGTCGCCAGATAGATGACGCGATATGCGCCCGACGCTTGACGTACCCTGATCTCGCGAACACCAGGGCCGATAGACGTCATCGGCTTCCAGTCGGACGGTTCTTCGCCGATCTGAACCAGAAACAATTGATTACCCAGCCTCGCGGCGGGCGTCGACCGGAAATGCTTCAACATCGGATCGGTTGCTGCCGTGCCATCGCACCTCCTTCATGACCGAAATATGCCAGAATTGGCATATTTCGGCAACGTGCTTTCGGCTCCGTAGGGCAACATCGCAGTTCGTCGCTTGCTGTCGGACCGGACCGTATGCGCGGCCGCGGCATCATAGCGCCACGGCGAAGCGATCGCCGAGGCAAAGCCCGGTTATGATCGTCGCGTCAGTGGAAGCAACGAGATTGCGGTGAGAGGCGGCTACCAATGATCGGCCAGTGCACCCCGTCAGCTCCTCGTCTCGGAAACAACGTCCTTGATTCGAATCAAGACGCGGCAGGAGCCAGCGTGCCAGGAGACATGCTGGCGGAGGGCGGTCATGCCGGTGAGACAAGAGATTTGGCGTACGGCGGCTGCCATCATTGCGACGATGGCCGTCTGGGGCGCTATCAGGCTCGTTCTTCCGTCGCTGGACTATTACCCGCCGGAAGGTCTGGCTCAAAGCCTGCAACGAAGCTGGTTCGTCGTCTCCGGCACGCACAAGGCAGCCCAACTCGTGTACGCACTGGCAACGCTCATTCTCATGGCGGTGTTCTTTGCGATGGTGCAACGGCGCTGGCCGGGCCGGAGCGGATGGAATGGTCTCACCTTCGGGGTGTTGCTCGGGCTGTTGTGGGCGTTCTGTTTCCTCAATAGTGCTACGCTTTTCGGCACTACGGCAGGCGAGGCGCTTCTGAATGGTGCTCTGGACCTTGCGGCACTGGCACTCGGTGGGTGGTTGATCGGCCTGGCGCTAGGTCGAGACCATCCAGAACCGGCGCGTGCGAGCCGCAAGCCTTGGCTCGCCATTCTTCTCATAGCCTGCGGCTTCGCATCGGCCTACAGCATCGGGGCTCTGCTGCTGCAGGGCAGCCTTGGTCAGGCAGCGGCTCTGTTCGCCCGCCCTGTGACGGCGCCGCAATACGCGACCCTCTTCATGGTCGGGCTGTGGGCCGGCCTGATGTATGTGAGCTTGCGCCCCGGACTGCCATTCGGTCCGGCTTCGGCAAAGGCGGCGTTCTTCGCCTTCGGAGTCTTCGGCCACAGCTGGACACTGTTCAAGCTTTACTCCGTGATCGAGTTCAGCGGTGTCCTGTTGACTGTTATTTTGATCGGCTTGATGGGAGCGCTCGGCGTTTTCGTCGGCGCGCTTGCCTATGAATGGGCGACAGACGCACGATTTCTCGGCCGATATTCGTTCGAATGAGTTGCGACTGTCGGGAGTGGTCGCTGAGCGGATGACGGCAGAAACCGGCCGCCGGCTACTCGGCCGGCTGTAGCGCGTGGCCGCGGCGCGCAATGCGCTCGTGCATCTGCCGGATCATGCGGCTTGCGGTGGTCTCGAACAGGCAGGGGATGACGGCGTGCACCAGGGCCGCCAATGCGGCGCCGAACAGGCGGGCCGCGAAGCCGAGCGCGAACAGGAAATGCTCGCCATAGGATTCATCGACACTCTGCGGGTGGGACAGGAACAGCCGGTGCAGGGTGGCTTGCATGCGAGGCTCCAAAGCGAGGTTGGCCTCCATGTTTAGGGGATTCGGACCAGGAATAAGTCCCAGACCTCACATCAAATGCGCTAATTCGGTTGAATTTGGACGAAAATATCCTCTATTATTGGGATAATGGACGAAACAGATTGCAAGCTGCTCAACCTGATTCAGCATGATGCGGCCCTGTCGCTGGACGAGCTCAGCGAGCGGGCCGGGCTATCCCGCAACGCCTGCTGGCGCCGCATCAAGCGGCTCGAGGATGACGGCATCATCAAGGGCCGCGTGACACTGCTCGATGCGAGCCGCATCAACGTCGGCCTGACCGCCTTCATCGCGCTGCGCACCACCGAACACAGCGCGACCTGGCTCGCCCAATTCTCGAACGCCGTGCGCGACATTCCGGAGATCATCGGCGTCTACCGCATGACCGGCGATGTCGATTATCTGCTGCAGGCCGTCATCCCGGACGTTGCCGCCTATGACCGGCTCTACCAGCGCCTGATCGGGAGGATCACCCTCGCGGACGTGTCCTCGTCATTCGTCATGCAGGAGATCAAGGCGACGACGGTGCTGCCGCTCGACTATGCGCCGGAGCGGCGCGGGTGAGGCCACGGCATGCGGCGCGGACCGCATGCGCGCGGCGAAGCAATCGTGCGGTGTCAGTGCCTGACATGCTCGAACACGACGATCACACCGGTCGGCTCGGGCTCGTGCGCCATCAGCCGCGTCAGATCCGCATCGCTCCAATCGGCGAGACTGACGACTTCGCCGGTCTCGCGCTCCGCGCTGAGCGAGGGGGTTGGCTCAAGCACCTTCAAGCCCATCTCGTCGACGAAGAAGGTATGCTCTCCAAACATGCTGTTGAGTTGAGACATGGCGGGATGCTCGTCGGGCAGCACCTGGGCGCCGAGCTGGTCGACGGTCTGCTTCACTTGTTCGGATGTGAGCTTCATGGGCTGCTCCGTTCTGTCATTCGCGTTTCGTGGCATGAACCAGGGTTTTGGCCGGAGCGCACGTGTTCCCTGCGCCTGATCGCCTGGCTCAAACTCCCGAACGGGTGCTGCGTACAAATGTTCCTGCAAATCCCAATTCGTGATCGCGCATGGCGGCTGCCGCGCGGACAGAGCGGAACACACGATCTCCACGATCGTGTGAGCGCTGACCGTCTGGTCAGCTACTCGCTGCTGATTTCGCCAACCGACAGCGCGCAGATGCGTGACAGATGGGTGTACGGCAGACCCGTCTCCTCGGCCCAGGCGTTGAACTGAGCCTGCACCTTGGCGAGATCGCCCTTCGACTTGACCTCTTCGGCGATGTCGAGACCGGCATCGCGCAGGCAGGCGACGACGTCCTTCGAGGTGACGAAGCCGTCCCAGCCGACGAAGCGCAGCAGCATCTGGCCGGTGTTGCCGCCCAGCCGGGAGCCGCGCTTGGTGAGCAGATCGAGCAGGCCGATTTCGTTGGACGGCGGCCATTTCGCCAGAAACTTGCCGAAGCTGCCATGCTCCTTGGCGATCTCCTGCACGAAGGCGGCGTTGTCGCGCACCGACATGATCTTGGCGCCGTTGCGCACGATCCGCGCATCGCGCAGCAGGCCCTCCCAATAATCCTCAGGCTGGAAGCAAAGCTTGGCCGGCTGGAAGCGCAGGAAAGCGTCTTCGAACCCGTCCCACTTCGCGTCGATCACGCTCCAGGCAAAGCCTGCGCAAAACACCCGCCTGGTCATCTCGGCGAGGATACGGTCATCACCAAGCTTGGCCAGCCGCTTCAGGTCCGGCTTGTCCGGCATCAGCTTGTCGAGCGCCTTGGGGCCGCCCTTGCGCTTCTCGGCGCGGGCACGAATGGTCTTGAAGGAGGGCATGCGATCACCGGCGTTGAAGGCCCTTGACGACAGCAGAATTCAACGATCTGGTCCAGCCCTGCGGCGCTAACGACGCTTGCGCGACGTCATGCGCCGCAGCATGCTGCCTTGATTGATGCAGTGGCAGGTCCTGCTTCCTGCGCTATAAGATTTTGGAATTCCCTGACATTTTCACGCTCCCTTCGACGGATTTTCAATGCGCTGCCTGGTCGTGGCCGATCTGCACTACTCGCTGCCGCAGCTCGACTGGCTGGTCAGCGCGGCGCCGCAATTCGACCTCGTGATCTTCGCCGGCGATGCGCTGGACATCGGCTCGATGGTGGATTTCCGCGCGCAGATCGTGGTGGTGAAAAAGTATCTTGCGCTGATCGCAGCAAAGACCAGGGTCATTCTCTGCTCCGGCAATCACGATCTCGACGAGCGCAATGCGGAGGGCGAGAAAATCTCGCGCTGGATCTCGGAGGTGCGCGAGCTTGGCATCGTCTGCGACGGCGACAATCTCACCATCGGCGACACGCTGTTCACGGTGTGCCCGTGGTGGGACGGACCGCTGGTGAAGCAGCGGCTTGCCGACCAGCTGCACGATGCCTCGCTCAACCGTCCGCAGCGCTGGATCTGGGCCCATCACGCGCCGCCGGCCAATTCACCGACCAGTTGGGGCGGCAAGCGCTTCTTCGGCGACGTCGAGCTGGTGCAGTGGATCATGCAATATCAGCCCGCGATGGTGATCTCGGGCCATGTGCACCAATCGCCTTTCATCAGGGACGGCTCATGGTACGACCTGATAGGCCAGACCTGGGTGTTCAACGCCGGCCTGCAACCGGGACGGCCGCCGACGCACATCGTGCTGGATCTGGATGCCAACAAGGCGTTCTGGCTGGCGGCCGGCGAAGCGCAGTGGATCGATCTCAACGCGCCGCTGAAGCGGCCGGCATCCTATATCGAGGAGCCGCCGGAATGGCTCACATCCTTGGGTCGGATTGCCGATCCGAGCCTGGCGAGACCTCGAGTGGCGGCAGGTTGATCATGCTCTGCAGCACCTCGCCGACCATGGCGAGATGCGTGCCGTGGCCGGCATATTGCCGCTTGAGGTCGGCGAGATAGGTGTTGGCGACGTTGAGCCGCTGCGCCAGCATGCGCGCGAGCAACAGCGCGAGCTCCGGCTTCTGCTTGAGCAGCGAGGCAGCATCCTCGAACTCGTAAACGACCGCGTCGGAACAGGCCCGCACGGTGGCCGTATGCGGCACGCCCAGCAATACGGACATCTCGCCCAGCACCGCACCGGGCTCGGCAACGGTGGCGACCACCATCTCGCCCTTGAGCACCTCGAGCTTGCCCTGCATCAGCACATAGAGATGCCCGGAGGCGCCGCCCTCGGTCAGAAGGTGCGTGCCGGCCGCAACCTGCCGCTCCGTTCCGCCGGTGCAATAGTCAAGGACTGAGCGCATCGCCGCATACTCCTGTCGCGGATCGCAGTAGAGCACGATCTGTGGAAACATGCAGCGGTTTTTGAGCATGCCTCCGCCCGACCGAACCTGATGACAGCGCAGGAAATCGTGGCGGAAGCGCTTGCTCTGCGCCGCCTCAGCGTCACGCTCGGGAAAGGGCAGGCACCTCTTCGGGCATGATCGCCTGGAGGCCACCGAAGCGACGTTCGCGGCCATGGAAGGAGGCGAGCGCGGCGGCGAGATCGCCGGCGTCGAATTCGGGCCACATCCGCTCGGTGAAATGCAGTTCGGCATAGGCGCCTTCCCAGAGCAGGAAGTCCGACAGCCGCTTCTCGCCCGAGGTGCGGATGATGAGATCGACGTCGCGCAAGCCCGCCTCGCCGGTGACGAGCTGCGAGAAGGCCTCGCGGGTGAGGCTGGTCAGCGCAGCGGCCCTCGCCGCGGCGTTCAGAATCGCATCGCGCGCCGAATAGTCGACGGCGATGCGCAGATGCAGCGTGCTGCCATGAGCTGTGGCCTCCTCGGCACGCGCGATGGCGTTGGCGATGCCGTCGGGCAGGCGGTCGCGACGGCCGATCACGTTGAGCCGCACGCCGTTCTTCACCAGGCTCTGCACTTCATTGGCGAGATAGAAGCGCAGCAGCGTCATCAGTGCTGCGACCTCGGCCTTGGGCCGACGCCAATTGTCGGTCGAAAACGCGTAGAGCGTCAGCGTGCCGATGCCCTGCTTGGGTGCGGCCTCGACGATGCGGCGAATGGTCTCGACGCCGGCCTCGTGGCCGCGGACGCGCGACAGGCCGCGCCGTGTCGCCCATCGTCCGTTGCCGTCCATGATGATGCCGACATGAAGCTTCTCGTTGGGGGACGTGACGTCACTTTGCATCGCAAAGTCTCCGGTCAAAAAAAGGGGACGATCAGGTCGAGAGAATGCCGAGACGACCGAGCTGCGGCGTCTCGCGGCCGGCGGCCTTGGCGGCGTCGCGCACCAGCCGTTCGAGCACGGCGAGATAGTCGAGAAAGCGGCGGCGACCGGTCTTGGTCAGGCGGCACGTCGTGTGCGGGCGATTGCCCTCATAACCCTTGGTCACCTCGACGAGGCCTGCCTCCTGGAGGACGGCGAGGTGCCGGCTGAGATTGCCGTCGGTGAGGCCGCAGAGCTGCTTCAGATCGGCGAACGCAAGCCCCTTCGGGTGCGCCATCAGCGAGGTCAGCAAGCCAAGCCTCGCCTTCTCGTGGATCACACGGTCGAGCCCTTCATAGGAGAAAGGCGCGCTGTCAGTCTTCGGCATCATTGTCTCCGGACGCGAAATACAGAATGGCCGCCATCACCGACTGGCCGATCACGAAAGGCAGTCCCATGGTCCATGGCGACAGCATATGAGTGCGGCTCGCCAGCACCACCACGGCAAAGCCCGAGATGAAGTACCAGGCCCCGGCGAACGCGACGCTGCGCGGCAGCGAGCGGACCGACGCGAAAATGCCGAGCGACACCAGGATCTGCCATAGCCCCGGCAGCAGCCACAGCGTCTCGGAAGCGAACTTCCACATCACCACCGCAAGCAGAACGCCGGCGACGCCCGCGGGCAGGAACTGCTCGACGGCCTGGTGGATCATGGCGTCGGCAAGACCCGAATGATGGCGCCGCGAACGCGCACGCATCTCGATCCAGATCATCGCTCCGGACACCGTCGCCGCCAAGAACCAGCCGAGAAAGAAGCCGAGCGGTTCGCTTGTGGGATCGCCGAGCAGCCAGAACTGCAGGATCGCGGTCATGAGCGCCACCGCGCCGGTCGCGGCCATCGTCGCCGGACCGTAACCGCGGAACGCCGTGCCGGCCGCGATCTGACTGCGGATCGCCACGATGTCGGCCAGTGCCTTGTCGAGATCGCGCATCGGCAACGCCAAAGCTCCGCTCCACCCACGCTCACGGACCGGCTTGCCCGGTCACTTTGTATCGCAAAGTATACCGCATTACAAAGCAAAGGCAAGCCTGAAAGTCGCTTTGCCGGGGGGCAGGACCTGTGCGAACAACTGCCGGTTGCGCCACACGGGCTCACGCAGGTAAGATGCGACCCAAGCGTTCCGGGGGAAAGTCATGTGGTTGAGGTCGTCTGTCGCTGCAGCTCTGCTGCTGGTGTGCCTTGTTGGATCAGCGCATGCGAAAGGACCATTTGGCACCGTCAATGTCGGCGGCTGGACCGGCGGCGCCTTCAGCAACGACGAGACGGGCGCCTTCTCCCATTGCGCAGCGACGGCGCCTTATGCGAACGGGGTCATCCTCGTCGTGAGCCAAAATGCCGCCGGCATATGGTCGCTCGCCTTCGCGAGTCCCAGCTACCACTTCAACACGGGCGAGAACGCCGCGATCGACGTGACCTTTGACGGGCAGGAGCAAGCCAGGCTGTTCGCAACGGCGTTCCGGCCCGACATGCTCACGGCCGTCATGCCGCTCAACGTCGTGCGTACGTTTCAGAAGGCGAGCCTGATGGTGGCGACAGCCGGCCATGCTGTCCTGAACTTCGACCTAAGGTCGACCGGGCCAGCGATCGCCGCATTGGCCAATTGCGTGACCAAGGTGAAGGCCGACGGGCTCGACAAGGCCGGCGATTTCACCAAGGGCGCGGCGAAGCCGGCGGCCACCGCAGACAAGCAAGGCCAACCGCCAGCCGGCAAGTCCGGCAAAGGGACCAGGAGTAGCAGCGGCTTTGGTACCGGCTTCGTGGTGAGCGCGAGCGGACACATCGTCACCAATAACCACGTGATCGACGGTTGCAGCGAGCTCAAGGGCAATCTCACCGGCGAAGCCGCGATGGTGTTGCGCGTCGTGTCTGCCGATGCGAACAACGATCTGGCTTTGTTGCAGCCGACGGTGACGGCGACATTCAAGGACTTTGCCCGGATCCGCGATCGCTCCTTCCACTCCGGCGATTCCGTCGTCGCGATCGGCTTTCCCTATCACGGCTTGCTGACGTCGGACTTCACCGTGACGACCGGGATCGTGAGCTCGCTCAGCGGCATGCGCAACGACACGCGTTTCCTGCAAATCAGCGCGCCGGTGCAGCCCGGCAATAGCGGCGGCCCGCTGTTCGACACCAGCGGTCAGATCGTGGGCGTGGTCACCGGAAAGATCCCCGGATTGCGCATTGCCGCGCTGACCGGCGACATCCCTGAGAACATCAATTTCGCCATCAAGACCGGAGCGCTGCGCGACTTCCTCGACAATTCGGTGGTGCCCTACCAGACGGCCGAGCCGAAGGGCGAGCTGAAGACCCCCGAAATCGCCGGCAACGCGCGGGCTTATACGATGCTGATCTCCTGCAAGGGCACGGAAGAGGCTGACGCGAAGAAGTAGCTGGCCGCAGACCGAGCCTTATCCTCCGATGTCGTCCTGGCGAAGGCCAGGACCCATTACCCCAAGAAGGAGCTTGGCGAAGACTGGGGCTTCGGTACTGAGATCACGCGCCGTCGATAGATTCCGCGGTATGGGTCCTGGCTTTCGCCAGGACGACCCCTGTGAACCTATCGCCCCCTCACCCGTGGCAGCACGCGCCGTTCGCTTGCGGCTCGTACTGGTCGCGCAGGCGGACCCAATCCATCGGATAGGGCAGGCCCTCCTCGTGACGGCCGAGCGGGGTGAGATCGAGATACTGATAGGCCGCATTCATCATGTCGAGGCCGCGGGCGAAACACGAATAGGTATGGAAGATCTCGCCGGCCTCGTTGCGATAGAATACGCTGATGCCCGGCAGCTCCGGACCATAGAACGGCGTGGTGCCGAAATTGTACTTCGGCACGCCCTTTTCGATCTGCTCGCGTGTGAACGAGACCTCGTAGTCATAGTTGAAGTCGTTGCCGCCTGACGACACCCAGTCGAAGCTCCAGCCCATCCGCTTCTTGAACGCTTCGAGCTTTGCGACCGGCGCCAGCGAGATCGCGACCATCGTCGTGTCGCGCGCCGCCAGATGCGGCACCATGCGCTCGAAGCCATCCGCCCAGAAAGAGCAGCTCTTGCAGGCGGCGTCCCAATCGGCTGCGTACATCACGTGCTGGACCACGAGCTGCGGACGCCCCTTGAAGAGATCGCCGAGCGTCACCTTGCCATTCGGCCCGTCGAACACATAGTTCTTGTCGACCTTCACCCAGGGCAATGCGCGGCGCTCCTCGGCCAGCCGCTCGCGGGCTTGCGAGAACGCCTTCTCGTGCGCCAGATGAGCTTTGCGAGCTGCGACCCATTGCTCGCGCGAGACGATTTGATGCTGCTGCATGGCATCCTCCTCTGACAGGGTTCAGGCGACGAAGCTCTCGAGCTTGTCGAAGAACGAGCTCCAGCCACGCTGATGATTGTCGCGCGCGGTTTCGTCGAAGAACTGGGCATGATGAAAGATCATCAGCGTGCCGGCGCTGTCGGGCTTCAGCGTGATCGTCACGAGCGATTCACGCTCGGGCGTCGAATGCCAGGCCCAGGTGAAAACCAGCCGCTCGTTCGGCACGACCTCGCGATAGATGCCGCCGGCCTCGAAATATTCGCCGTCGTCGCGCGTGAACGAGATGCGGTAACGGCCGCCGGCGCGGACATCGAGCTCGGCGCTCAGCGTCGCCGGCTTCATGTTCGGCGGCCCGAACCATTGCACTAATTGCTCGGCTTGCGTCCAGGCGGCGAAGACTTTTTCCGGCCGCGCCCGGAGCCGGCGCGTGAGCGTGAGGCTCGGACCTTCGATTGTCCGTTCGGCGGCGTTGGCGGCTGTGTTGACCATGGTTTGTCCTCCACAAAGGCGGCAAGGCGGTCGAAACTGTCGGACCAGAATTGTGCGTAGCGATTGAGCCAGTTCATCGCCTGCTCCATCGGCTGCGCGGTGAGCCGGCAGGACACCGTGCGCCCGGTCTTCTCGCGCACGATCAGGCCCGCATCATTGAGTACGTCGAGATGCTTCATGATCGCCGGCAGCGAGATTGCGAACGGCGCCGCCAGCTCGCTCACGGACAGGCTGTCTTTTTCGCCAAGACGAGCCAGCAATGCGCGCCGCGTCGGGTCAGACAGCGCCGCAAAGGTGCGATCGAGCGTCTCATCCTGATACTTAACCATACGGTTTACTATAAGCGCAAACGGAACGTCGTCAAGCATGAACCCGCAAAAGAAAAAGCCCCGCCTTTCGGCAGGGCTCCATTCCAGTTCAATCACGAGATCGCTACTCGACCTTGAGGCCCGCGAACTCGACGACCTTCTTCCACTTGGCGGTCTCGGCCTCGATCTGCTGGCCGAACGCCTCAGGCGTCTCGACCAGCGGATCGCCGCCGAGCTCGACCAGGCGCTTGGTCATCTCGGGCTCCTTCATCAGCGTGTTGATCTCATTGTTGAGCTTGGCGATCAGGTCTTTGGGCATGTTCTTCGGCGCGCCGATGCCGAACAACGCGCTCGCCTCGTAGTCCTTCACGGTCTCACCGACGGTAGGCACGTCGGGCAGTTGCGGCGAGCGCTGTGCCGTGGTGACGCCGAGCGCGCGAAGCGAGCCGGAGCGAATGTGCTGAATGATCGAGGGCATGTTGTCGAAGATCACCTGCACCTGGCCGCCGAGCATGTCGGTGATCGCGGGCGCAGCGCCGCGATAAGGCACGTGCTGCATCTTGCAGCCGGTCATCGCCATGAACATTTCGCCGGACAGATGCACCGAAGTGCCGTTGCCTGACGAGGCCATGTTCACCTTGCCGGGATTGGCCTTCACGTAGTCGATGAACTCGGCGACGGTCTTGGCCGGCACGTCCTTGTTGACGGTCATCACGTTCGGCGTGCGCTGGAATGCGGCGATCGGCGCGATGTCGCGGACGAAGTTGAACTTGAGGTTGGCGTAGAGCGTCGCGTTGATGTAGTTCGCCGGATTGACCAGCAGCACGGTGTAGCCGTCCGGCTCGGCGTTCACGACCGATTCCGTGCCGATATTGTTGCCGGCACCTGGCTTGTTCTCCACCACGAATTGCTGGCCGAGCCGCTCGGACAGCCGCTGGCCGATCAAGCGCGCCAGGATGTCGGTGGCGCCGCCTGGCGGATAACCCACCACGAACTTCACTGGCCGCGACGGATAATCCGCTGCAAAAGCCCTCGACAGCGGGCTGGCTGCAAGCGGAGTGGCGGCGAGCAGGCCGAGCGCAGTACGGCGAGTGATCATCTCAAGGATTCTCCCAGTGTTGTTCTTGAAGGCGTTGTTCTTGAAGACCGGTTGTCTTGAAAACGGCGTCGGCGGCGTTGTAACAAAGCTTGCTACTTGCGGAAAGTGCGCGAGCCGCATGGCGACGAAAGGATAAGGCATGCCGGTGAAGGTTCAGGCGCTCGATCACCTCGTCATCAACGTCGCCGACGTCGCAGTTACCACCGAGTGGTACCGCAAAATCCTCGGCATGGAAGTGAGGGTGTTCGACCCCGGCGGCGGCAAAGCGCCGCGGACCTCGCTTCAATTTGGTCAACAGAAGATCAATGTCCGCCCGCGTGACGCCGACAAGGCGGAGTGGTTCACCGCGGACCACCAGACGGCCGGCAGCGAGGATCTTTGCTTCCTCACCTCGGCCACACCGGACGAAGTCGTGGCGCATTTGCAGGCAAACGGCGTCGCGATCGAGGAAGGCCCGGTTCGCAAGCAAGGCGCCCGCGGCACGCTGCGCTCGGTCTATTGCCGGGATCCGGACGGGAGCCTGATCGAGATTTCGTCGTACGAGGATTAGCGAGCCCACAACCTGCCACACGCTCCATCGTCATGCCCGGGCTTGTCCCGGGCATCCACGTTCTTCGTGCGGCGAGGCGTGGATGGCCGGGTCGAGCCCGGCCATGACGGAGAGTGAGCGCGCGGGTCACGCACCACCGCATGGGTTTCCCGATTTGCGCCCGGCGCCATCCGGTGGCAGGAAGACGCAATCATCAAGAGCCAGCCGCCATCAAGATGCAGGCTGCACGGGAGGATTCATGGCCATCCAACAAACTAACGCCGGTGTCGTAAGCCCGTTCGACGGGCTCGACGTGCCATGGCTGCTCAAGATGCGCGCCGAGGTGCGCCGTGATCATCCGTTCCTGATCTGGGCGCCGTTCGATGCGCCGGCGCGGCTCTGGAGCTATGGCGCGTTTCACGAGCGGGTCGGTGCGCTCGCGGCGGGGCTCGTCAAGCGCGGCGTGAGGCCGGGCGAGTACGTGCTCATTCACCTGGACAATTGCATCGAGGCATTGCTGGCCTGGTTTGCCTGTGTCGAGCTCGGCGCGATCGCGGTGACCACCAACACCCGCTCTGCGCCGGCGGAGATCGAATATTTTGCCGACCATTGCGGCGCGGTCGCAGCGATCACGCAACCGGCCTATGCGGAGATCGTCGCGCAGAACTGCCGCAACATTCGCTGGATGGCGGTAACGTCACACGACGCAGGCGCTGCGACCGCGCAAGCGGTCGCGCGCGGCGACAGTTTTGATGCGCTGTTCGCCGACAGCGCCGATCGCCCCAGGCGCGCGACCGATCCACTCGCGCCATGCAGCGTGCAGTACACGTCCGGCACGACATCGCGCCCAAAGGCGGTGCTCTGGACCCACGCCAATGCGCTGTGGGGCGCCAAGATCAACGCCGCGCATGAGGATTTGCATGCAAGCGACGTGCACCAGACTTATCTGCCGCTGTTCCACACCAATGCGCTGGCCTATTCCATGCTGGCGACGCTGTGGGTCGGAGGATCTTGCGTGATCCAGCCGCGCTTTTCCGCGAGCCGATTCTGGGGCGTGGCGCGCGAGCACGGGTCGACCTGGACCTCGACGATTCCGTTCTGCATGAAAGCCCTGCTCGAGCAGGAGATCCCGAAAGATCACAAATTCCGCCTTTGGGGCTCGGCGATCAATGAGCCGCCACCCTTTGCGGCGTTCGGCGTCAAGATCATCGGCTGGTGGGGCATGACCGAGACCATTACCCACGGCATCATCGGTGAAGTCGACCAGCCCAACATCCCGATGTCGATCGGGCGTGCCGCGCCGGAATATCAGATCCGCATCACCGACGATGACGGGCGGCCGACCGCGGTCGGCGACACCGGCAATCTCGCGATCAAGGGCATCCCCGGGCTCACGCTGTTCGCCGAATATCTGCACAACGAGAAGGCGACGCGCGAGAGCTTTGACGAGCACGGCTTCTTCCTCACCGGCGACCGCGTCGAACGGCTGGAGAACGGCTTCATCAAGTTCGGCGACCGCGCCAAGGACATGCTGAAGGTCGGCGGCGAAAACGTCGCGGCGTCCGAGATCGAGCAGGTGATCGCCGTCGTTCCCGGCGTGCGCGAGGCGGCCGTGGTGGCGAAGAAGCATCCGATGCTGGACGAAGTGCCCGTCGTCTTCATCATCCCGCATGGCGGCGTTGCGGGCGCGCCGCCGGACCTTCAGGACCGCGTGATGGCGGCCTGCCGCAAGAGCCTTGCCGATTTCAAGGTGCCGCGCGAGATCAGGCTCGTCGACGACATGCCGCGCTCGACCCTGGAGAAGGTGGCGAAGGCCGAGTTGCGGAAGATGGTGGGGTGACCACTGTCGTTCCGGGGCGGTGCAGAGCACCGAACCCGGAACCTCGAGATTCCGGGTTAGCGCTTCGCGCGCCCCGGAATGACGGGCTAAATTGTCAGAACGATCCCAGCGCCACGGGCCGGAACGCCTGCAGCAGCTGCTGGTCCAGCTTGCCGCCCATGCCTTCCATCATCGTGAAGGCACGCTCGTGCGTGAAGGGCATGCGGTAGGCCCGCTTCTCCACCAAGGCGGCATAGATATCGACGATCGTCGTCAGGCGCACGATGTCGCTGATCTGGTTCGACGACAGGCCGTTCGGATAGCCGCTGCCGTCGAGGAATTCGTGGTGATGCAGCACGACATCGAGCATCTCCGGCGGGAAACCGCCTTGCGCGGCGAGCGCATCATAGCCGCGGCGCGGATGCTGGCGGACTTCGGCCATTTCCTCGTCGGTGAGCTTGCCGGCCTTGTCGAGCAGCGCGGAGGGAACGAAGGCCTTGCCGACGTCGTGCAGCAGGGCGGCGCGGGTCAGGCGACGCTGGTCGTCCTCGCGCATGCCCAGATGCTGGGCGAACGACACCGCAAAGCCGGTGACGAACAAGCAGTGCCTGTAACTGCCGACATGGTGGCAGCCGACGGTGGTGAGCCATTCGCGCAGCGAGGAGTGCTTGATCGCCTTCAGGATCTTGTTCTCGGCGGCGATGACGTCGTCGAAGGTCAAGGGCACGCCGAGCGGCAGCTTCTCGAACATCTTCTTCAGCACCGCATGCGCCGCCTCGACGCCGCGGTTGAGTGTCTTGCCGCGATCGGTCGCGTCATAGGTCGCGGTGTCCGGAAACGCGGCGCGGATGCGCTGCAGGATCGCCTCGGGCTGCAGCGGCCGCGAGATGGTGTCGGTGGCGCCAAGCGCCCAGGCCTGCATGGTGCCGTGATGCAGCGCGTCGGCCAGCACGAACAGCCGCGGCATCGCGCGATAGGCGTCGCCGCGCAGCTTGTTGCGCACGCGCTGCACACTCTCGGGCGAACGCAGGTTGATGTCGACGACGAGGCCGGAGAGATCGCGCGACGGCTGCTCCGGGATCTCCTGCGTCGTCACGGTCGAGACATCGCCGACCGCCTTGAGGATGCTGGCGAGCTCCGTGCTCGCATCGCTCCGGTCGGAGGCGAGCAGAAGCCGGCGTTTGGCGGCGGATTTGGCTGGCGCGTTCATGGCTTCCCCAAAAGCACGGGAGTGTATTTGGCGTCAGCCTAAGCCGGATCAGGTTCTCCGGCCCTTAAGAGGTGTGCTCAACGGAACCTACCGGAATTGCGCGCAATTTTACGGATCATGATTCCGGCCAAACGGCGAAAACAACCCCATGCACAGTAGACGAGTCACTGATGACAAAGGGGATTTCAGCCCCGCTGTCGTCGCCCGGCCAAGTGCGCAATTGCGCACTAGGACCGGGCGACCCAGTACGCCGAGACGCGGCGGCAGGAATCGAGAGGCCGCGGCGTACTGGATGCCCCACTTTCGCGGGGCATGACAGCGAGGGTGTGGAAGCGGCTCCCCAAAAAGAAAATCCGCCGGAGGTGGCCCTCCGGCGGATCGTCTCGCGTCACATTTGCAGCCCAGTCTACGCCTTCATCGCCCCCTTCACGGCTTCCGCCGTGATCGGCAGCGCCCGGACGCGGGCGCCGGAGGCGTTGAAGATGGCGTTGCCGATGGCGGGTGCCACCACCGTCACCGCGGGCTCGCCGACGCCGGTGGCCTTCTCGCCATTGGCGATCACGGCGACCGCGACCTCCGGCATCTGGCTCATGCGGAGCGGCCTGTAGCCATCGAAGTTGGTCTGTTCGATGCCACCGTCCTTCAGCGTCGCCTTCTCATACATCGCCAGCGACAGGCCCCACAGCGCCGCACCCTCGACCTGGGCGCGGATGTTGTCGGGATGCACCTGCGTGCCGACATCGGTTGCGACCGTGAGCTTCTTCACGGTCACCTCGCCCGAGGGCGCCACAGCGACGTGCGCAACGCAAGCGGTCCAGCTTGCGGTCGCACGTTCCTGCGACGACACGCAGGCGACGCCCATGCCCTCACCCTTCGGCAGTTTCTTGGTGCCGTAGCCGGCGAGGCCCATTGCAGCGAGCAGCGTGTTGCGCAGCCGCTGCGCGCCACCCTCGTTCTTGCCGGCGCCGTCGAGCAGCGAGATGCGGAATTGCGCCGGATCCTTGCCGGTCGCCGCCGCGATCTCGTCGATCATGCTTTCGACCGCCCAGAAGGTCCAACCCGGCGCCACCGAGCGGAGCTGACCCGACGGGGTGGCGTTGTGCGCCATCTCGTTCTTGATCGCGCGCACATTGTGGTTCGGCACGGTGTAGAAGAAGTCCGAACCGTTCACCGTGAACGCGTCGAGCGGGCCCTTCTTGTCGACCGAAGGCGACAGGAAGTCGGGGATACCCCAGCGTTGGGTCGGCCAGGCCGAGACAACGTCGTGGCTGAGCGCAACGAGCTTGCCGTCGCCGTCCACGCCGGCCTTTACTTTTTGATAGGTGAGCGGACGCGAGAAATCCATCGTCATGTCGTTCTCGCGCGAGTAGATCACCTTCACCGGCTTGCCCACGGCCTTTGCCGCCTGCACCGCCGGCACCATCATGTCGGCATCGAGCCTGCGGCCGAAACCGCCGCCGAGCCACATCTGGTGCATGACGACGAACTTCGGATCGATCCCGGCAGCACCCGCCGCAATCGCGCCGGAGCGCGTCGCAAACTGGTTGCCGGAATAGATGTGCAGGATTTCGCCCTTGAACTCCGCGGTGGCGTTCATCGGCTCCATCGGCGCGTGGATGTTGATGCTGGTGGTGTATTCCGCCTCCAGCACCTTGGCCGCCGAACCGAGGGCGGCTCCGACATCACCGTCCTTGACGAAGAACTGGCCGGAATCGTCGAGCTTCTGAAGCCGCTTGGCCTCATCGAGCAGCGACTGGCTCGACAGCTTTGCGTTCGGACCACCGTCATAGCTGATCTTCAGCGCCGCCGCGGCCTTCTTGGCGTTGGCATAGGTGCTCGCGACCGCAACCACCCAGCCCGTCGTGGTCTGGGTCTTGTCGTCGAGAGTGACGGCCTTGATGAAGCCCGGCACCTTCTTCGCTTCGCTGTCATCGACCGATTTCACCGTGGCGCCGTAGCGCACCGGCGGCGTGACGATCGCGCCATAGGCCATGCCCGGAATCATCACGTCCATGCCGTATTTGGCCGTGCCGTTGGTCTTGGAGGGAATGTCGATCTGCGGCACCGACACGCCGATCATGGTGTATTGATCCGGCGTCTTCAGCTTGATCGCCTTCAACTCGTCCGGCGTGAAGGTCTTGGTCACCTTTCCGCTCTTGACGATGTCAGCGAAGCTCATCGACTTCTTGGACTTTGGATGCATGACCATGGAGTCGCGCACGACCAGCTCGTCCTTGAAGTAAGGCGGCAGGCCCATGGCGGCCGCCGCGCCTTCCGTCAGCGCCATGCGCCCGGCGGCCCCCGCCCGGCTCATCGCGTCGAAGTTCATCATGGTCGACCAGCTGCCGCCGGTGATCTGCGCACCGAGCACCGGATCGTTGAACTTCGGATCGTTGGAGGCGAGGTTGACCCGCATGTCGCTCCACTTCGCGCCGAGCTCTTCGCAGACGATCTGCGCCATGGTGGAGGCGATGTGCTGGCCCATGTCGGCCTTGCCGCAGGTCACGGTGACGAGGCCGTCCGGCGAGATCGCGTACCAGACGCTCGGCTCGAAATTGGCGGGCGCTGCAGCGAGCGCTTCACCGATGCCGGGGACGCCGGCATAGCCGAGCACGAGACCGGTCGCGGCCGTGCCGACCAGGAATGAACGGCGGCTGAGGTCGGTCGTTTCGGGTGTGATGTTCTTCACGTGCTTGTTCATGTGGGCCTCCGGTCGTTGCCGGCGGCGGATGCGGTGCGCATCTCGGTGGCCGCACGCATGATGGCCTTCTGGATCCGCGAATAGGTCATGCAACGGCAGAGATTGCCGTCCATATGTGCCACGACCTCTTCCTTGGTCGGATTGGCGTTCTTCGCCAGCAGCGACGCCGCCTGCATGATCTGCCCGGACTGGCAGTAACCGCATTGCGGCACCTGCTCGGCAATCCATGCCTTCTGCAGGGGATGGTCACCCTTGGCGGAAAGGCCTTCAATGGTGGTGATCTTCTTGCCGGCGACGTCGCCGACCATGGTCTGGCACGAGCGCACGGCTTCGCCGTTGACGTGCACGGTGCAGGCACCGCACAGGCCGGCACCGCAGCCGAATTTCGTGCCGGTCATCTGCAATTGTTCGCGGATGGCCCAAAGGAGCGGCGTGTCGTTCGCCGCATCCACGGACATACTCCGCCCGTTGATCGTGAGCGTTGGCATAGGCGTCTTCCCCTGCCGGTGCATGAAGCCGCTTACGGCGGCAACTTGATATGACGGACGCCCACCGGGCTGGCGTCCGTCTTGCGCGCGAGAATGATCGCGTTCGCGCGCAGAGGCAAATGCAATTTGGAATCGATCGAAACTATCTCGATATCTGACTGTTGTGCGTTGCGACAACGGCGCTGACGTTAGCGACTGGACACAACAAGACGACGCGCTACGCGCACATCCGATCGCAGCGAGGCAGTTTCTTCGAGGTAACTTAGCGAGCTAAGGTGTCTCCGCGAACGCGGACTTCCCTTCTCCCCTTGTGGGAGAAGGTGCACCATCGTTGTGGTTAGAATAAACAACAAGAAGAAAGAGGCGGAAACAATGCCAAGGATCGATCGGGACGGCGTCGGCATCTACTACGAGGTTCATGGCGACGGGCCGCCGCTGCTGCTCACGCACGGCTATTCCTCGACCTCGGCAATGTGGCACGGTCAGGTCGAGGCGCTCGCGCGCGACCATCAGCTGATCCTGTGGGACATGCGCGGGCACGGCCAGTCCGACTACCCTGACGATCCCAAAGCCTATAGCGAAGCGCTGACCGTCGGCGACATGGCGGCGATCCTCGATGCGGTCGGCGCCATCAACGCTGTCATCGGCGGGCTGTCGCTCGGCGGCTACATGTCGCTGGCGTTCTACCGCGCCCATCCGACACGCACGCGCGCGCTGCTGATCATCGACACAGGCCCCGGCTTCAAGAAGGACGACGCGCGCGAAGCCTGGAACGCGCGTGCGCTCGCCACGGCCGACAAGCTCGATCGCGAAGGCCTCGATGTGCTGAAAGCGGCCACGCGCGAGCGCGCCACCGCGAGCCATCGCAACGCCAAGGGGCTGGCGCTGGCCGCGCGGGGGATGCTGACCCAGCGCGATGCCGCGGTGATGGAGCTGTTGCCTGATATAAACGTTCCGTCTCTGATCGTGGTCGGCGCCGACGACACCCCGTTCCTGGCGGCGTCGGACTACATGGCGGCAAAAATCCCCGGCGCACAAAAGGTCGTGATCCCCGCGGCCGGACACGCCGTCAACATCGATCAGCCGAAGGCTTTTGTTGACGCGGTGGTGCCTTTCCTGAAGAACTTGCCGGCATCAACGGTCGGACAGGGATCAGGACGATGAGACGGATAATCCTGGCGGCGGGCGCAGCGCTTCTCTCACTGGCGGCGTCCGCGCAGGCCGAGCCGTTCGGCACGGTGCCGCTGCGCCGTCCCTTCGTCGAGACCTTGTCGAACAACACGCCTCTGGCATTCGGCATGGATGCGGACCAGACCGCGCGCGCCCTCGGACAGCCCCTGCAATATGTCAAGGGACGGCCGGGCAACGAGATCTATCTCGCCCTTCGCGACCTCGGCGGCAGCGGCCTCGTGCCGTCCCGCCACCGCCTGTTCCTGCAATTCCGGCATGGACGGCTGGCGGGATGGAAAGAGGATTACGGCGACAACTGGATGTGGGAGTGAGGTGTCACAGCGAGCCCCCGCATCAACGATCAACCAAGAAGGACAACCCGCGTGGGACAAGACATCAAACTGACGGCGTCGGACAATTTCCAGCTGGGCGCCTATCGCGCCGATCCCGCAGGTCACCCGAAGGGCGCGGTGGTGGTGATCCAGGAGATCTTTGGCGTCAACCATCACATCCGCTCGGTCTGCGACCGCCTCGCCGGCGAAGGCTATGTTGCGATCGCGCCGTCGATCTTCGACCGCACCACGCCGGGCTTCCAGTCCGGCTATACGCCGGATGAAATCGCCGAAGCGCGCAAGTTCGTCGCCAATCCGGACTGGGCGGCGATGCTGCGCGACACTCAGGCCGCGATCGATGCAGTGAAGAACGTCGGTCCGGTCGGCATCATCGGCTTTTGCCTTGGCGGCAGCATCGCCTTTGTCGCGGCGACGCGGCTGTCCGGCCTCAAGGCTGCGATCGGCTATTACGGCGGCGCCGTCGTGCGCTTTGCCGACGAGACGCCGAAGGTGCCGACGCAACTGCATTTCGGCGAGAACGATGCCGGCATTCCCCTCACCGACGTCGAGACCGTCAAGGCGAAGCGGCCTGACGTCGAGGTCTTCATCTATCCCGGCGCCCAGCACGGTTTTCATTGCGACGAGCGGCCGAGCTACGACAAGGCGAGCTCCGACATCGCCTGGCCGCGCAGCATGGCGTTTTTCGCCAAGCATCTGACATAGAGCGCGCCTCTCTCCTCCGTCATTCCGGGATGCGTCGCGAAGCGGCGCAGGCCCGGAATCCATCAGGCGTCAGAGATGGTGGAGGAATGGATTCCGGGCTCGCGCTTCGCGCGCCCCGGAATGACAGAAAACTAGAACCAGCGCTCGCCGACGAACACGGTGTCGCCGGGGCTGACGGGCGTGCCGAGCGGCACGACGGCGCGCATGGCGCCACCGCCTTCGGTGTGCGTGACGGTGACCATGTCGCGCTTGGCGCGCGGCGAGAAGCCGCCGGCAATTGCGACCGCGCTCTCGACCGTCATGTTCGGCACGTAAGGATATTGGCCGGGCGCTGCGACTTCGCCGAGAATGAAGAACGGGCGATAGGACTCGATCTCGACGGCGACCGAAGGCTCGCGGATATAGCCGTTGCGCAGGCGCGCGGCGATTTCACCGGCAAGGCCCGCCGTGGTGCGGCCACGCGCCGGCACCGCGCCGATCAGCGGCATGGTGATGGAGCCGCCGGCATCGATGGCGTAGCTGTTGGTGAGACCTTCCTGGCCGTAGACCACGACGCGCAGCTTGTCGCCGGCATCGAGATGATAGGAGGCATCGTAGCGCACGGGCGCGGCCATCACCGGTCCGCCATAGGCGACCGGAACGGGTGCGGGACCCGAGGCAAAGGAATTGCTGAGCGCATCAATGGCGCCGCCGCCGCTGTTGGCAACGACGACCGGGCGCGGTGCGCTGTAGGGCTGGCCATAGGCCATGGCGTCGAGATCGGGGCGCGGCTGCACATAGGCGACGGGGCCGGCGGTCTGCATGCAGCCGCCCAGGGTCAGCGCGGCGGACGCTGCCAAGGAGACTGTCAGGATCGACCATCGAAACGCGCGTGCAACCGGCACCGGAGCCATCCCTCGGAACGAGACAGCTCAAGTCTTGCACCGGTTATGGTTAATAAAGCGTTGAGGGAGCGTGCACGGCGGCGGTCGCACCCTCCCCTGGAGGGGGAGGGTCGGCTCAAATTGAGCGCAGCGAGATGTGAGACGGGGCGGGGTGACGGTCCATCCGCGACCAACAGTGCCCGAGTGGAGAGATCACCCCACCCCGCTCGCGCTTCGCGCGATCGACCCTCCCCCTCCAGGGGAGGGTAAGCACAGCGTCGCTTCGACGACTTACACTTACACACTCACACCCATACCAATCGGGCATGACACGCCGGTGCCGCCGAGGCCGCAATAGCCGGCGGGGTTCTTTGCCAGATATTGCTGATGATAGTCCTCGGCGAAATAAAACGCGCCGGCCGGTGCGATCTCGGTGGTGATCGCCCCCAGGCGCTTTGCGCTGAGCGCCTTCTGATAGAGCGCCTTCGACGCATCGGCGGCCTTCTTCTGCGCATCGGAATACGTGTAGATCGCGCTTCTGTATTGTGTGCCGACATCGTTGCCCTGGCGCATGCCCTGCGTCGGGTTGTGGTTCTCCCAGAAGGTCTTCAAGAGCTTCTCGTAAGGCATCTTCCTGGGATCGAACACGACCAGCACCACTTCGGTGTGGCCGGTGCGGCCCGAGCAGGTCTCTTCATAGGTCGGGTTCGGCGTATGGCCGCCGGCATAGCCGACAGCGGTGGAATAGATGCCGTCACCGAGCTCCCAGAATTTGCGCTCGGCACCCCAGAAGCAGCCGAGCCCGAACACGGCCTGCTCGAGGCCATCGGGATAAGGCGGCTGCAACTTCGCGCCGTTGACGAAATGGATGCTCGCGGTGGGAATGGCCTGCGCACGGCCGGGCAGCGCGTCGGCTGCATCAGGCAATGCGGTGGACTTGCGCATGAACAGCATGATCGGGTCTCCGTGAAACGAGCTGTCGCACGCCTGAGCTCGTTGCTCGGGCGGCGTGCTCGCGATCAGGTGGGAATATAGGTCTCTACGCAGGATGCAGCAGTGTTGTTACGCGCGCTGGTCCAATCAATCCCGGCGGGAATTGAGAAGATCAATCCCGGCGGGAATTGAAGTTCAATCCCGGGAATAGCCGATCAGCGGCTTGCGCGGCCGGAACACGATCATCAGCAAAATGCCGAGCAGGCCGAGGACGGCGAAAACCGGCTGGTCCAGCACCAGGCGGATCACCGAGGTCCAGAGCCAGGGCGCCTTGGCCTCGACCCAGGTCCGGAAGGCCGACTGGCTGGCCTGGTTGATGTCGTTCCAGAACTGGCCGAACCGGGTGAAGCGCAGGGTCTGATCGGCCACCCAGCGGGCGCCGTCATAGACCATGAAGAAGAACCCGCCGGCCAGCAGCAACAAGCCAATCAGTCGGAAAAAGCCGCGGATCATGCCCCACCCAATATGGTCACCCGATCGGACGACCCAAGGAAACACTGTTCAAACGCCGTCAGCCAATAGCCAAGAGACGGCAGAAATTCAACCTCATCAGGGCGTTACGGCCCCTCCTGGCGCGCCAGGAGCCTGCTTTTCCAGCCCTAAAGCGTTGACGGTGCCAAAGACCCCCTCTATAAGGGCGCCAACTGGCGGCGGGCGCAATCCTGCCGCCGCTGTTCTTTGAGCAGTTGCAGGCTCTTTTGGGGCCTCAGAGATAGCCGAAAGGCTCATCGCTCATGCTCCGGGAACGGCCCAGCAACCGAACACCCTAAATCCGAGCGTCGATTCCGCGGTCAAGCTGCCGGCGCTACCCGACCAAGACGCGACCGGTACCCGCAAAGGACATTGAGACCATGGCCAACACTACCTCCGCCAAGAAAGCGACGCGCAAGATCGCCCGCCGCACCGCCGTCAACAAGTCGCGCCGTACCCAGATGCGTGGTGCGGTGCGCACCGTCGAAGAAGCCATCAAGACCGGCGACCGCGCCGCCGCCGTCAAGGCGCTGGCCAGTGCCGAGCCCGCGCTGATGCGCGCCGCCCAGCGCAATATCATTCACAAGAACAACGCCAGCCGCAAAGTCTCGCGCCTCACCGCGCAGATCGCCAAGCTCGCCAAGTAAGCGCGCCAAGCAAGCTGGTCGCGGCACACCGATCGCATCATTCGATCGGTTGAAGCGAACATCGCAAGTCTTCATCGCAAGTCTCAATCAGCCCGGCTTTCACGCCGGGCTTTTTGTTGGCTGTCACAATTCACGCTTGCGGTCTTTGCGCGACCAGTTCTTCAGTTGGAAGAATGTTGTCGTCGCCGCGACGTTGCGTCCGTAGTTCTACTGCTGACGTTTTGCAACAGCGGAAACTTTCACTGCGCTGCGAAAAACCCCTGCGGCATGGGCTCAAGTTGAATTCGCACGCGCGAGAGTTCTGCACACCGTAGTTTCCACGGAACATGTTTCGCGTGGAGTTACCCTGCGAAACGCGACTCAAAAAACGATGACTCGCTAACCACTTATCGACATAGCGGCGCAAAGCATTTGGAAAAATCGTCCGTGCAGCGCGTGCGTGACGCTTTTGTAAAAATTTTTTGGCGGTCGCGGAGTCGTTGTCACATGAGCCGCCGCATTTTCGAATCTGTGCACGAATCCAAAAACTTGGTCTCAAGGCTGTGAACAACTCGCGCGCGGCGTTAACGCTGGTCAAGTTTTTTGATGCCTCAAGTGTGAATCAATTTCGTTGCGAGTCTTTCCGCTTAGTGTATTCCTTAAGTCGTTCGCGGCGCCCACGATCTTGAGACCAGCGCGGTTTAGGAAACGGGGCGAGCGTGCAAATCGGCGGCGGTGTGCACGTAGGCGACGCTTCAAAAAGCGATTGTCGGTCCCAACCCATAGCAATATGGGAACGGTAGCTCTTTGTCTTGACGTCTCCAAGCGGGATCTTCGCGATTCCGCTGGCGGCAAGCGCATGAGATACGTCTTGAGACGACCCCGACGCGCGATGGCGAAGCCGAGCGAACGACACGAACAGACGGGCAGGACATCCGCGACTGGACTCAAACGGCGCGGAAGTTCTTTTACGCAGGACCTTGCCGTGAGCGATCACGGCAGGACGGGGAGGTATCATGTCCTACGGATTCAACGCGGTATTGACTGAAGTTTCATCGTCCAACGATGCCGTTTCCAATCCGTCCTGCGACCAGCCTCCCACGTGTGACGGCGCGCAGAGTACGCGCTGACCTCGCGACCCCTCCATCCCTGACATCGCTGATCTGACCCGCGGCGTTTCCGCCGAACGGTCGAGCCTTGCCTGGAGATGGACTCGCTTGAGGTCGCGCCGTGCAGAAGTCCTGGCAGGAACTCTGCATGGCGCCCACCATGAAACCTAATCTCATGAGAAAAGTCTTTTAGATGATGACGACATCGGAACAGGATCGCTGGTCACGCGTGAAGAATCGGCTGCGCTCGAACGTCGGCGAGGACGTCTATACGAGCTGGTTTGCGCGGATGGATCTTGAAGGCGTGCAGGACGAGAGCGTGCGGCTCTCGGTCCCGACCCGCTTCCTGAAGAGCTGGATCCAGGCCCATTATGCCGAGCGCGTGCTGTCGTGCTGGCAGGCCGAGATGCCGGAAGTGCATCGCATCGATCTCACCGTACGCTCCGCGGTGCGTCCCGTGGTGCAGCCGAAGGAAGCGCCGGCGCCGGTCGAGACGCGCCGCGCGCCTGCGCCCGAGCTTCGCTCCACCGCGACTGCGCCGGTTTCCGCCAATCATGACGCGCTCGGCGGCTCGCCGCTCGATCCGCGCCTGACCTTCGCGAGCTTCGTCGTCGGCCGCTCCAACACGCTGGCGCATGCCGCCGCGCGCCAGGTGGCCGAAGGCCGTCGCGGCGACCCCGTGATGTTCAACCCGCTCTACATCCATGCGGGCGTCGGCCTCGGCAAGACGCATCTGCTGCAGGCGGTAACCTGGGCCGGCAATTCCGGCAACGAGCGCAAGGTGCTTTATCTCACCGCGGAAAAATTCATGTACGGCTTCGTCGCCGCGCTGAAGACGCAGACGGCGCTCGCCTTCAAGGAAGCGCTGCGCGGCATCGACGTGCTCGTCATCGACGACCTCCAGTTCCTGCAGGGCAAGTCGACGCAGGCCGAGTTCTGCCACACGCTGAACGCGCTGATCGACGCCGGCCGTCAGGTCGTGATCGCGGCCGACCGTCCGCCGTCGGATCTCGAAAGCCTGGATGATCGCGTCCGCTCGCGCTTGGCCGGCGGCCTCGTGGTCGAGATGGGCTCGCTCGGCGAGGAGCTGCGCCACGGCATTCTCAAGTCGCGCGTCGCAGCCGCCCGCACCCATCATGCGACCTTCGACGTGCCGGAGGAGGTGCTGACCTATCTGGCGCGCGCCATCACCCATAACGGCCGCGACCTCGAAGGTGCGATCAACCGCCTGCTGGCGCACTCCAAGCTCAACAACCGGCCGGTGACGCTGGAGATGGCGGAGCACGAGGTGCGCGATCTGATCCGGCCGCAGGAGCCGAAGCGGATCAAGATCGAGGACATCCAGCGCGTGGTCGCACGGCAGTATAATGTCAGCCGCTCCGACCTGCTGTCCTCGCGCCGGACGGCCAACGTGGTGCGGCCGCGCCAGGTGGCGATGTATCTCGCCAAGACGCTGACCCTGCGCTCGCTCCCCGAGATCGGCCGCCGCTTCGGTGGTCGCGACCACACCACGGTGCTGCACGCGGTGCGCAAGATCGAGGCACTGGTTTCCAAGGACAACGCGCTGTCCGAGGAAGTGGAATCGCTGAAGCGCCAGCTTCAGGAATAAACGCCTAAGGTCTCCTCCCCCACCTCCCGCCGCCCCCGGCCATGCCTGGGGCGGCGACCTTTGCCCTGCCCCGGCGGCCGCCTTTATTTCTGCCTGTAAATCGTGGGGAACCACGCCCCAATCCCTTGAAACGGATGGCTTTACGCGCCACCTTGCGCGACCCTGACGGCTTTGGTCATATCGGCTGGATGATCCGGCTTTCAGGGGTCTTCGGTGCCGTGGCGCGCGTCCTGCCGCCCGGCTTCTCCAACGCTTCAGTTTTCTCGGGGATCGGGCGAGTAGTGCAATGAAGGTTACGGTCGAACGCGCGCAACTCCTGAAGTCGCTGGGCCATGTCCATCGCGTGGTCGAGCGCCGCAACACGATTCCGATCCTGGGCAACGTGCTGGTCCGCGCCGAGAACGCGAAATTGTCGCTGAAGGCGACCGACCTCGATCTCGAGGTGACGGAGACGCTGCCGGCGGAAACCGCAACGGCCGGCTCGACCACGGTTCCGGCCCACATGTTCTACGACATCGTGCGCAAGCTGCCTGATGGTTCACAGATCGTGCTGGAGGCCGACGGCGACCGCGCAGTGCTGGCGATCCGCGCCGGCCGCTCGCGCTTCACGCTGCAGACGCTGCCGGAGAACGATTTCCCTGACCTCGCCGCCGGAGACCTCTCGCATTCGTTCAACCTCGCCGCCAAGGACGTCAAGCGGCTGATCGACCGCACCCAGTTCGCGATCTCCACTGAGGAGACACGCTATTACCTCAACGGCATCTATCTGCATGCCGCAGGCACCGCGAAGGCAGCGACCCTGCGCGGCGTTGCCACCGACGGCCACCGCCTCGCCCAGCTCGACCTCGTCCAGCCCAAGGGCGCCGAGGGCATGCCCGGCGTGATCGTGCCGCGCAAGACCGTCGGCGAGGTGCAGCGGCTGATCGAGGACACCGAAGCCGAGATGACGATCGAGCTGTCGCAGGCGAAAATCCGCTTCACCATCGGCAACGTCGTGCTGACCTCGAAGCTGATCGACGGCACCTTCCCCGATTACGGCCGCGTCATTCCGCAGGGCAATGACAAGGAGCTCGTGGTCGACAAGAAGGATTTTGAGAACGCGGTCGACCGCGTCTCGACCATCTCCAGCGAGCGCGGCCGCGCGGTGAAGCTGTCGCTGTCGCCGGGCAAGCTGGTGCTGTCGGTGACCAATCCCGATTCCGGCAGCGCGACCGAAGAGCTCGAGGTCGAATACGCCTCCGACGCGCTCGATATCGGCTTCAACTCCCGCTACCTCCTCGACATCGCCGCCCAGATCGAAGGCGACGTCGCCACCTTGCGGCTCGCCGATCCCGGCTCCCCCACCCTGGTGCAGGACAAGGACGACAAGAGCGCGCTCTACGTGCTGATGCCGATGCGGGTGTGAGGGGCGTGGTCCCTCATCAGCACACCCTGCTTCTGAAGCCGAACGCTATGCCCGTTGCTGTGCCCTCTCCCCTTGCGGGAGAGGGCAGCTCCGCTATTGACCAAGACGTCACTTGGGTGAGGGGTCCTCTCGCGGCACCTTCACCGCGGAGACAACCCCTCACCCGCCGCCGCTGCGCGTCGGCACCCTCTCCCGCAAGGGGAGAGGGTGCAGCCATTGCGCTACAAAGACGTTCAGAATAAGCACCGATGCAGGACGATCCGCACCATCGGCCGACAGCCAGACATCTTCGCCAATTCGCGAAGAACATGCGGCACGAACCGACAGATGCGGAAGCAGCCATGTGGCGTTTGCTGAGGGATCGTCGGCTATCAGCCTACAAGTTTCGCCGACAAGTTCCGATCGAGAATTACATTCTCGACTTCGTCTGTTTCGACAAGCGCCTCGTGATCGAGATCGACGGCAGTCAGCATGTAGAATCGCAGCGGGACGCAGCTCGGGACGCCGTACTTTCTGCTGAAGGTTTTTCAATCGCCCGCTACTGGAACAATGACGTACTTCAGCAACCCACGTCCGTATTGGAGGATATCCTTGCAAAGCTTGCCGGGCGGTAAGATACCCCTCACCCGTCGCCTCACTGCGTGAGGCGCCACCCTCTCCCGCAAGGGGAGAGGGGAAGAAGCACTCACAACGGACCCATGACCCCCTCCCGCATTCATCGCCTGACGCTGACGCATTTTCGGAATTATCGGGCGGCGGGGCTCGAGACGGCGGCTGACATGGTGGCGCTGGTCGGGCCCAACGGGGCGGGCAAGACCAATTGCATCGAGGCGATCTCGTTCCTGTCGCCGGGACGCGGCTTGCGGCGCGCCACGCTTGACGACGTCGCCGACAACCAGGGCGACGGGTCCTGGGCGGTCTCCGCGCAAGTCGAGGGCGCGCTGGGGCTCGCCACGCTGGGCACCGGCATCGAACCGCCGCGCGCCGAGGCCGCCGTCGTCAGGCGCTGCCGGATCGATCGTGAGCCCGTGAATTCGGCGGCCGCCTTCGGCGATCATATCCGCATGGTGTGGCTGACGCCGGCGATGGATGGGCTGTTCATGGGCGCAGGTTCCGAGCGGCGGCGCTTCTTCGACCGCCTGGTGCTCGCGATCGACAGCGAGCACTCCAGCCGCATCAACGCGCTGGAACGTTCCCTTCGCTCGCGCAACCGCCTGCTCGAGACGCGCAATTACGACGACCATTGGTGTGACGCCATCGAGCGCGAGACCGCTGAGCTGGCGGTCGCCGTCGCCGCAACGCGCGGCCAGACCGCGGCCCGCCTGACCGGCATGCTCAACGCGCGCGCACAACAATCCGCGTTTCCGTCAGCGCAGATCGCGCTCGACGGCTGGATGGAAAACGCGCTGCTGACCGAGACCGCGACCGCGGTCGAGGACCGCTACCGCCAGATCCTGCGCGACAACCGTCCGCGCGATGCGATCGCCGGCCGCACCACCGACGGCCCGCATCTGACCGACCTGCAGGTGATCTACGCGCCGAAAGGCATGCCGGCGCGCGATGCCTCCACCGGCGAGCAGAAGGCGCTGCTGATCGGCCTCGTGCTGGCGCATGCGACGCTGGTCGCGGAGATGACCGGCATCGTGCCGCTCTTGCTGCTCGACGAGGTCGTCGCGCATCTCGATCCGAACAGGCGCGCCGCGCTGTTCGACGAGCTGCGCAAGCTCGGCGCGCAGGTGTGGCTGACCGGCGCGGATCCGGCAGCGTTCGCCGAGATCGGCGCGGGCGGCGAAGTGTTTGACGTCGAGAGCGGACGCGTTTCCGCGCGGCAATAGCCCGTCTTGTTGAACCCTGCTTATCCGGGCCGCGACTAGGACTGTGAGGCCGCTGCTGGCGGTGTCGCAGCCGTTGCAATCGCGCGATCGAACCGCGCGATACCCCTGGAGAAAGACCATGATGACGGTAAGGCCCGGGACACGAGTCCCGGCACGATGGCGGCTGTTCGTGTGCGGCCTCGCTTTGCTCGCAAGTGGCCTCGCCGCGGCGAGCGCCACCGGCTGGGCGCCGCAACTGCCGCTGCTGTTTTCCTCCGCGCTCACGCTCGATCCCGATGCGGCGCTGCCCGCGCCGACCCGGACCAGCTATCGCGAGATCGGCACCACAAAAATGCTCGGCGTCGAAGCCCCGCTGCGGACCAAGCTCACGGCCCGCATTCCCGCCGAGCTCGGCGACGTCCTCACTTTCTACCGCGCCGAGCTCGGCAAGCTCGGCTGGCAGGAGCAGCGCGATGGCGCGGTGATTGCGAGCGATCACGTCCGGCTCGCCTTCGCGACCCCGCTGGGGCCGGCGGCGCTCGAGCTCGACCGCAAGGACGCAAGCACCTCGGTCAATCTGGTGCAGCGAAACAAGGAGGCAGCGACCAAGGCCCATGTCATGCCGAGGCCCGGCCGGGCGGCGCTGATGTTCACCAATCTCGGCGACAAAGAAGCCGTGCTCACGCTCGACAACCACACTGTCACGCTCCCGGGGCGCGCCGGCAAGGAACGCCCCGAGGCGCCGCTGTTCAACATGCCGCCTGGCAAATATTCATACGCGTTGAAGGTCGACGGCGGCCCGGACCGCACCACCACGATCGACCTCGTGGCAGGCGAAGCCTGGGACGTCACGGTCGGCCCCGAAGGCGACCTCTGGTCGCCGCTGCAGCTTTATTAAGCCTGGCGCCACCGGATACCGCTATTGAACCTGCCTGGTTCCATCAGCGACTAGCTCTCTGGGCCGCAATCGCTTCTCGCGAAATCCAGGAGACTTGCCGATGTCGATGATCAAGCGCGGGACATGGGTCCCGGCACGTGAGCTGCTGCTGACATGCGGCCTTCTGCTGATGGCGAGCACCGCGCACGCGACGCAATTCGACCCCGGCTATATCGACCCTCACACAGTGCCGATGCTGCCAGGCGCGATCGAGGACAATTCGCGGCCCGATCCCTCCCGGGTGCAATATGTCACCCCAACCGTCGTCGCCGTGACGACTGCGGCCGTGAAGAAGATGCTCAGCGCCGAGGGCTGGGTGCTCTATGTCCGGCCGCTCGACGAGACCAACCCCAATCTCGCCTTCAAGAAGGGACGGCAGGGATTGTCCGTTTCCTTTACGCAGGCGCTTGGCCGCCCCGACCAATCCGCGGTCTATTATTCCCCGACCCGGATCTATGCGAACGTCCCCTTTCCCGACGGCGCTGTTGATCTCGTGTTCGACGAGACGCGGCCCTATCTCGGCTGCATCGCGCCGGCTACGCTCGAGGCCACGCAGGATTTCTTTGCCAAGGAAATGGCCGCGATCGGCTGGCGCAAGCTCACGCCTGAAACGGCCGCAAGCTGGCCGAACGCGGACCTCACCGTGTCAGTACCGAACGGCGTGCGCGCCTTCTACGATCATCCCGACAGCGATTCGACCGGGTTCTACAAGCAGAAGCCGGTGATGCTGACATTGTCGCGCCGTGACGACGGACGGACCAATGTCGAGATCAGGATCGCGCCGTTCGCGCTACCTACCGATCTCGAAGCCGGCGATGCGGCCGGCCTGCCGGAGCCGAAGCCATTCAAATCATCCTCGGGCCGGGGCAACGCCCGAACAGCCACACGCGAGCTGATCGTCCAAGCTCTCGCCGATCTGCCCGCGGTAGAGGCGTTCTACCACCGCGAATTCGCCGCGCGCGGCTGGACAGAAGAGGGAAATGCACCTCTCGCCGCCGGCGACGAGGTCGCGCTGAAATTCTCCTCGCCCGAGGAAAACGGCGTGCTGCATCTCGGCCGCAAATACGATTTCACGATGGTCCATCTGGTCGCGCAGGTGAAGGAGAGCGTGCTCGCCGCCCGCGCCAAGGCGAAGAAAGATGCCGATGACCAGTTCATGAAGGACGCGGAGGCGATGACGAAACAGGTCCTCGCCGACGACGCTATCAGGCGCAAGACGCAGGCCGCCGCGCTGTCCGATGCGCCGTTGCAGGCGCAGGCCGGCAGCACCACGCCGGTGCCGCTGCCGGAGAATGCGCAGGACGTGGATTTCGATGGCACCGGCGGCCGGCTCGAATTCAACGCCACATCAAGCGTCAAGGCGCTCGCCACCTTTTACCGTTCCTCACTGAAGCAGACAGGCTGGAAGGAGCAGCCGTCGGTGATCAACCAGCCGAACATGGCCGTGCTGGAGTTCGCCAAGGGCGGCAAGTCGATCTCGTTCACAGTGATGCAGATGGGGCCGAAGGTGAATGTCAGCGCCGATGGTTCGGGCCTCAAGATGGCCGCAGCCAATCCCGCGTCCAAGGCCAAGCCGGCGAGCGACGATACGGCCGGCGCACAAGCCAAAGCGTCCGGCCCGCTGGAAGCAGATCCGGAGTCCGCGCTGCCCGTGCCGAAGCAGCACACATCGACCTCGCTTGGCACCGCCAAACTTCCCGGCATCGAGGCGCCGTTCCGTCGCGAGCTCGATGCCAGCGTGCCGGCTGAACTCGGTGACGTGCTCGCATTTTATCGCAGCGAACTGACAAAACTCGGCTGGCAGGAGAAGCCGGACGGCGCGGTGAAAACCGCTGATCGGGTGCAGCTTGCCTTCGCATCCCCGCAAGGACCAGCCGTATTGAAGCTTGGCCGCACCAATGGCGAGACGTCGGTCAATCTGGTGCAGAAGAACCCTGAAGCCGCGACCAAGGCGGACATCATGCCGAAGCCCGGACAGGCCAAGCTCTTGCTTGGCAATATGGGTAACCAGGAAGCCGTGCTCACCATCAACAAGCAGACCGTCAAGGTCGCGGCCGGCGCCGGCGGTCCTCAATCGCCGAAGGGCCCGATGCTCGATCTGCCGCCGGGCAAGTACCAATATTCGCTGAAAATGGCAGGCCGCCCCGCGCGCAACGACACGATCGACATTGCCGCGGGCGACGCCTGGGGCCTCATGGTGGGCCCGACCGGCGAGGTGCTGCCGCTGCAGATGTATTGATCTTCCTGTGCCTGCAACGGCCGGGTTGAACCCATCAGGTTCGCGGGGCGACTAGTTGTCTGGAAGCGGCGGCGACCATGTCGCTGCCGCGCTGGAGCGCGCGAAATTCACGACGCGCAGCATCCGCGGAGCCTGGGCATGACGACGATAAAACGCGGGACGAAGCTCCCGGCACGATGGTGGCTGTTGGTGTGCGGCCTCACGCTCGCAGGCTGTTCGCAGGAGCCGCTGACCGCAGCAGATACTCACGCCGACATGCCCGTGCCGACGCGAGCCAGCCATTCAAGCTTCAGCACCTCGCACGTATCAGGCATCGAAACCCCGTTCCGGGTCGAGCTCAAAGCCCAGGTGCCGGCGGAGCTCAACGACGTGCTCGCCTTCTATCGCACGGAACTCGGAAAGCGCGGCTGGCAGGAAAAGCCTGAAGGCGCGATGGTTACCGCCGATCACGCGCTGCTCGCCTTCGTCTCGCCGAAGGGGCCGGGCACGCTGAGGCTCGACCGTACCAAGGACGAGACCATGGTCGATCTGGTGCAGCGAAATACGGAGATCGCCGCCAAGGCCAACTTCCTGCCCCTATCAGGACAAGCGCGGCTGATCTTCGGCTATCTCAGACCTGATGTGGCCACACTCGCGATCAACGATGAGATCATCGCGATCGCGGGCGGCGCCAACCATCCACAAATGCTGGATCTGCCGCCCGGCACGTATCCCTACACCCTGCTCGTATCAGGCCGTCGGGTCCGCAGCGATAGCATTACAGTGGCCGCCGGCGAAACCTGGGGCCTCAGGTTCGATGACGATGACAGCAAGCCGGATCAGATCTACTGAACCGCGACGCCCGTTTTCGGGCGCCACGGCACCTCGGAACGCGCCTCTGCACCCCCGCAAAATCCACGCCTTTGAGGACCCCAAAACAGGCCCTCGAATCGGGCTTTTCGCAAGCCCCGGAATCGGCCTTCAAACGCCTTGAAATCAGGCAAAAAATCCCTATTTCATCAAAGGGTTGCCGGAAGATAGTTTGCGCTAGGCGCAGGCCCTCTTTCATGGCACAAATAGCCTGCAAATCAGCGCCTTTTGCGCGGCTGATTCGGGCGACATCTCGAAGGCCTCTCATGACAGAACCTGCTCGGCAGACGCCTGCCGAAAACGAGCCCTCAAATCCGAGCGATTACGGGGCGGAATCGATCCGCGTGCTCAAGGGGCTCGATGCCGTCCGCAAGCGCCCGGGCATGTATATCGGCGACACCGATGACGGCTCGGGCCTGCACCACATGGTCTACGAGGTCGTCGACAACGCGATCGACGAAGCGCTGGCGGGCCACGCCACACGCGTCGATGTCGTGCTCAACGCCGACAATTCCGTCACCGTGCGCGACGACGGCCGCGGCATTCCCGTCGACATCCACAAGGGCGAAGGCATCTCGGCGGCCGAGGTCATCATGACCCAGCTGCACGCCGGCGGTAAGTTCGACCAGAATTCCTACAAGGTCTCCGGCGGTCTGCACGGCGTCGGCGTTTCCGTCGTCAACGCGCTGTCGAGCAAGCTCGGCTTGCGCATCTGGCGCGACGACAAGGAACATTACATCGAGTTCGCCCATGGCGATGCCGTCGCACCGCTCAAGGTCGTCGGCGATGCGCCAGGCCGGCGCGGCACCGAGGTGACGTTCCTGGCCTCGGGCGAGACCTTCAAGAACATCGAATATGATTTCGCGACGCTCGAGCATCGCCTGCGCGAGCTCGCCTTCCTCAATTCCGGCGTCAACATCGCGCTCTCCGACATGCGTCACGCGGTCGAGAAGCGCGAGGAGATGTACTATTCCGGCGGCGTCGAGGAGTTCGTCAAATATCTCGACCGCAACAAGAAGGCGCTGGTGCCGGCGCCGATCATGGTGCGTGCGGAAGCCAATGGCATCGGCGTCGAGGCCGCTTTGTGGTGGAACGACAGCTACCACGAGAACGTGCTGTGCTTCACCAACAACATCCCGCAGCGTGACGGCGGCACCCATCTCGCCGGCTTCCGCGGCGCGCTGACGCGCCAGGTCAACGGCTATGCCGAGGCCAATGCGAAGAAGGAAAAGATCGCGCTGACCGGCGACGACTGCCGCGAAGGCCTCACCGCCGTACTGTCGGTGAAAGTGCCGGACCCGAAATTTTCGTCGCAGACCAAGGACAAGCTGGTGTCCTCGGAAGTGCGCCCGGTGGTCGAGAACGTCCTCAACGAGGCGCTCCAGGCCTGGTTCGAGGAGCACCCGTCCGAGGCCAAGATGATCGTCGGCAAGGTGATCCAGGCCGCCGCCGCCCGCGAAGCCGCGCGAAAGGCGCGCGAGCTGACGCGCAAGAGCCCGCTCTCGGTCTCCTCGCTGCCCGGCAAGCTCGCCGATTGCCAGGAAAAGGATCCGGCCAAATCCGAACTCTTCATCGTCGAGGGTGACTCGGCAGGCGGCAGCGCCAAGCAGGGCCGCAACCGCGAATTCCAGGCGGTGCTGCCGCTGCGCGGCAAGATCCTCAACGTGGAGCGCGTTCGCCCCGACAAGATGCTGGGTAGCGAGCAGATCGGTACGCTGATCACCGCACTCGGAACCAGCATCGGCGACGAATTCTCGGTCGAGAAGCTACGCTATCACAAGATCATCGTGATGACGGACGCCGACGTCGACGGCGCCCACATCCGCACGCTGCTGCTGACCTTCTTCTACCGGCAGATGCGCGACATCATCGACGGCGGCTATCTCTATATCGCCCAGCCGCCGCTCTATAAGGTCTCGCGCGGCAAGTCCGAGCAGTACCTGAAGGACGAGCGCGCGCTGGAAGATTATCTGATCGACACCGGCCTCGACGACTGCGTCTTCATGCCCGGCAATGGCGGCGATCGCACGGGCCGCGACCTGCGCTCGCTGGTCGATGATGCGCGCGTCGTTCGCAGCATCCTGCGCAATCTGCACAACCGCTACAATCGCAAGGTGATCGAGCAGGCCGCCATCACCGGCGTGCTGAACAAGGCGATCTACGGCGATCCCGAGAAGGCCGCCGCGGCCGCGCAATACATCGCCGCCCGCCTCGACAATCAGTCCGAGGAGGTCGAGCGCGGCTGGCTCGGTCAGTATGTCGAAGGTCAAGGCTTCCAGTTCGAGCGCACCGTGCGCGGCGTCAAGGAAGCCGCCGTTATCGACGATGCTTTCCTGGGCTCGGCCGAAGCCCGCAAGCTCGACGAATACACGGTGAAGCTCCAGGACGTATATGCCCGCCCCGGCAAGCTGCGGCGCAAGGACGTCGAGCACATGGTCTACGGTCCGGTCGACCTGTTCGAAGCGGTTACCGATGCCGGCCGCAAGGGCGTCACGCTGCAGCGCTACAAAGGTCTGGGCGAGATGAACCCGGAGCAGCTCTGGGAAACCACGCTGGACATCAATGCGCGCTCGCTGCTGCAGGTGAAGGTCAAGGAGGTCGACGAGGCCGACGACATCTTCACCAAGCTGATGGGCGACGTGGTCGAACCGCGCCGCGACTTCATCCAGGAACATTCGCTGAGCGCGACGATCGATATTTGAGGCTTTGCGTTTGACGCTCGGTGCAAGGCACGGGGCCCGGATCACCTCTCCCGAAGGGAGAGGTCGGAGTGCATCGATAGATGCGCTCCGGGTGAGGGGTTACGGTCGCACCTAGCACTGCGGCTCCTCACCCGGATTGCTGCGCAATCCGACCTCTCCCCGTCGGGGAGAGGTGGACCAACACCGCCGCCTGAACCTCATCCCCGGCCATCGCGACGAAATGGTGTAGGCGGCTCTGGAAGAGGTCCGAACGACATGTTGCCGATTTTAGCTGGACAGAGCCGAATGTACGTGCAGCAGGTCTTCGAAATGGCCGAACTCTTCGGTTTCGAAACCCGCAACAAGTACCGCATTCGCGATGAAAACGGCCGCGATCTGCTCTATGCGGCTGAACAGCAGAAGGGACTTCTCGGCTTCCTGGGGCGGCAGGCATTCGGGCATTGGCGCTCCTTCGAGGTCCATTTTTTCGACAATGCCCGACAGCCGGTCATGCGCGGGATTCATCCCTTCCGCTGGTTCTTTCAGTGCCTGGAACTGCGTTCGCGCGACGGCCGCCTCATCGGAACCATCGAGCGTCAGTTCTCGATTCTCACCAAGAGCTTCCATGTGCACGATGCGCAGGGACGAGTGGTGCTCGAAGTCAGTTCGCCATTCTGGCGCGTATGGACCTTTCCGTTCATGGGCGGAGGGCAAGAGCGCGCGCGCGTTGCGAAAAAATGGTCTGGCCTCGGCTCAGAACTGTTCACCGACCGCGATAATTTTCTGGTGGAATATCTGGAACGCAGCCTGACAGAAGATGAGCGAGCGCTGGTTCTTGCGGCTGCGATCTACATCGATCTGATGTATTTCGAAGAGAAAGGCGAGGGCGGCGTGATCAATTTGCTCCGCAATTGAAGCGCGGAGCGACCTGAGGCGTGATCTCATGAGCGCTCCCGCATTGACGCCAGTTGCCCCTTCGCGCCGGCTTGGCGTGATCGGGAGCCTCGTCGGCGTGCTGGCGTTGATCGCGGCCGTTCTGCCGCATTGGATCCTGCCGGTGATCTATCCTCCGCCGCCCGCGGATCAAATCATCGTCGACACCGGTCACCGCCTCAAAGATCGCCTGATCGCGCGTGTCAAAGGCGTGGAGTATCATGCGCCGCCGCGCGAGAAATCGACGCGGAGCCAGTTGGGTGACGCATCCTCGATCGCTGCGATCTCGTTCGGCCTGCTTGCGATCCTGTTCTCGGTCCTCGCCCTCGTTTTTCGCGAGGAGAGACTTTTGGCCGGTGTAGCAGCCACGCTCGGGACCGGCGCCATCGCCATCGAGATATCCTTCCTCGCCATGGGCGTGCTGATCCTGATCGCGGTCCTCTATGTGGTGGGAAATATCATCGGGATGTTCTGAGGAGCGCCCGGCCGGCAGACCGCCTCGTACCGCGTCCTGCACAATTGCTACCGCGCTCAATTCCCTATAGTTTCCGCCTCCCAAGCAGCCCGCCCCAACCCAACAGGACGGAGAGATCCAAGTGGCGCCCATTCAGTACATCGTCGAGGGCGGTCACCGGCTCTCGGGCTCGATCGAGCCGGCCGGCAACAAGAATTCGGCGCTGCCGATCATCGCAGCCGCACTGCTCACCGAGCATCCGGTGACGCTGGAGAACGTGCCGCGGATCCGCGACACCGAGACGCTGGTCGAGCTGATCCGCTCGGTCGGTGCATCGGCGGAATGGACCGGACGCAACACGCTTCACATTCACGCCAAGAGCATCCGCGCCGCCGACCTCGACCCCGAGCTCTGCGTCCGCATCCGCGCCTCGATCCTGCTCGCAGGTCCCCTGCTGGCGCGCTGCGGCGAGGTGATGCTGCCGCCGCCCGGCGGCGACGTCATCGGCCGACGCCGGCTCGACACCCATGTGCTGGCGCTCGAACAGCTCGGCGCCAAGGTCACCGCGACCGACCGGCTGGAATTCCGCTGCCCAAAACTCACCGGAGCCGACGTGTTCCTGGACGAGCCGAGCGTGACCGCGACCGAAAACGCGCTGGTCGCAGCGGTCGCAGCTGATGGCGTCACTTATCTGCGCAACGCAGCCTCCGAGCCGCATGTACAGGACCTCGCCAACTTTCTGGTCGCACTCGGCGCCAAGATCGAGGGCATCGGCACCAACACCATGGTGATCCACGGCCCGGCGACGCTGGGCGCTGCGACCTATCGGATCCAGCCCGACCATATCGAGGTCGGCTCGCTGATTGGGCTTGCCGCCGTGACGCGCTCGCCGCTTCGTATTGTCCGCGCCGGCGTCGAGCACCTGCGCTCGATCCGCATGGGCTTCGAGCGGCTCGGCATCGTCTGCCGCGTCGAGGGCGACGATCTCATCGTGCCGTCGAACCAGACGCTGAAGATCCAGGACGATTTCGGCGGCCATGTGCCGAAGCTGGAAGACCAGCCCTGGCCCGCCTTCCCCGCCGACCTGATGTCGATCGCGATCGTCACCGCCACGCAATGCGAGGGCGTGATCCTGATGTTCGAGAAGATGTTCGAATCGCGGATGTTCTTCGTCGACAAGCTGATCGGGATGGGCGCGCGTATCGTGCTGTGCGATCCGCATCGCGCGATCATCGCAGGCCCCAGCCGGCTGCACGGCGCGACGCTGAGCTCCCCCGACATCCGCGCCGGCATGGCGATGCTGCTCGCCGCCGTCTGCGCCGAGGGCACCTCGACCATCAACAACGCCGACCAGATCGAGCGCGGCTATGAGCGCATCGACGAACGGTTGAACGCACTGGGCGCGAAGATCCGCCGCATGCCGGAAAGGAAGGGCTGAGGCTTCGCCTCTCCTTCTAACAACGCTCTCGTGCCCCGGACGCAGCGCAGCACATCAGTGATGCGCTGCTGAGCCGGGGCCCATACTGCAACATCAACGCCCGTGACTTCTGGGTCCCGGCTCGCGCTTCGCGCGTCCGGGACACGAGAGCCATGTTTTGGTCGCGAGGCTGTGCTATTGAGCGCCCCATGCTCGACAGCGTCCAATCACAACAGCCGCGGCAAACCGGCGTCCAAGGTCACCTCGCGCAGGAATTCGCCGAGACGCTGCGGCTGGCCGTGCCGATGATGCTGACGCAGCTCGGGCAGATCGCGATGATCACGAGCGATCTCGCGCTGATCGGGCGGCTCGGCGAGGATTCGGTCGCGGCTGCGGCACTTGCGCACACCGTCTATTTCGTCAGCTTCACCTTCGGGCTTGGATTGATGGCTGCGGTGTCGCCGCTGGCCGCACAAGCATTCGGCGCCGGCGACATCAGGCGCATCCGCCTCTCCCTGCGCGTCGGGCTGTGGGTCGCGCTGCTGATCTCGCTGCCGATGATGGCCTCGCCACTTTATGGCGAGCAGATCCTGATTGCGCTCGGACAGGCGCCGCATTCGGCGGCGCTCGCCCAGCGTTATCTGAATGGCCTCGCCTGGGGCATCGCGCCGGCGCTCGGCTTCATCGCGATCCGCAGCATGATGAGTGCGGTGAACCGGCCGCAGGCCCCGCTGTGGATTACGCTCGCGGCGATCCCCGCGAATTTCGCGCTGGTCTATTGCCTGATCCATGGCCTGTTCGGCCTGCCGGAGCTGGGCCTGTTCGGCGCGGGACTGGCGACGACGCTGGTCAATCTCGGCACCTTCGTCGCAGCGCTCGCCATTGCGGCGTTGCGCAAGCCGTTCGCCGACTACCACCCACTCACGCGCCTCTGGCGGATCGATTGGCCCTTGATGCGCCAGCTGATCTCAATCGGCGCGCCGATCTCGTTCTCGCTGCTGCTGGAGTATGGCCTGTTTTCCTCGGCCGCGCTGCTGATGGGGTTGATCTCGACCACCGCGCTCGCCGCGCACCAGATCGCGCTGCAGGTCACGGCCGTGCTGTTCATGGTCCCGCTCGGCATTGGCATGGCTGCGACGGTGCGGGTCGGCCACGCCTTCGGCCGCAACGAGCCGGCGGGCGTCCGACGCGCGGGACTCGTCGCCGCCGTGCTCGGGATTGCATTCGTCTCGGCGCTGACGGTTGCCATCATCCTCGGCCGCTACGAGCTGGGACGGCTGTTCTTCGGCAACAGCGAGGCCAGCGCGTCGACGGTCGAGCTTACCGCAACATTGCTGCTGGTCGGCGCGACCTTCTTCATCGCCGATGCGCTGCAGACCATCATGGGCGGCGCGCTGCGCGGCATCAATGACACGAAGATGACATTGGTGTTTGCAGCGATCGGCTATTGGTGCGTCGGATTTCCCATTGCCTGGGTGCTCGCCTTCCATACCGGTCTCGGCGCGGTCGGCGTCTGGGTCGGACTGTCGATCGGATCGTTCGTTTATGCCGGCTTGTTGATCTTGCGCTTCCGCATGTTGACGCGCAAACTGGTGGGATGACGGGACCGGTCCGCGAAATCACACCCGACGTCGATGCCGGCGCTGTGCTATCAGGCGCGCAGTTCATCGACGCCTTTCGTGCAGAGGTCGGCGCGACGCAATTAAGCGCCCGCGAGGCCTGCACCCGGATGGTGTTGCACGGGCCGCGCTGGATCGACGCGCTGACGCGCCTGCGTAACATTCTGGTGACACCATTTGGCCTGAAAAAATCGGGTGAAGGCGCGCCAGCGCCCGGCGGCCTGATCGGCCTGTTTCCTGTGCTGAGCGAGACCCCGGAGCGGCTGATCGCCGGCTTCAATGATTCTCACCTCGATTTTCGCATCGTCGTTGACGTTGCCGGCGATGCAGCGAGCCGCGAGGTCACCCTGACCACGCTGGTGAAGACAAATAATCTCCTCGGGCGGAGCTACCTCACCCTCATCACGCCGTTCCACAAGCTCGTGGCCCGCAGCATGATGGGAAGCATCGCGGATCCGGCGCGATGACGCTGTCGGTCGACCTCTTCTTCTCGTTTCGCAGCCCCTACAGCTATCTGGCGCTGCCGAGGACGCTGAAGCTGGTCGAGGAGTACGATCTCGCTGTGAACCTGCGGCCGGTTTATCCGATCGCGGTGCGCGTGCCCGGCTTCTTCAAGAAGGCCAGCCCCCAATTCGCACGCTACATCGTGCTGGACAGCCGCCGCGTCGCCGAGCACGCGGGCATTCCGTTCCGCTTTCCGCGGCCCGATCCAATCGTGCAGGACATGACGACGCTCGATGTCGCGACAGAGCAGCCCTACATCCATCGCCTGACGCGGCTGGGTGCCATGGCACAGCTCGATGGCCGCTCGCTCGTCTTCACCGCGGCAATCGCGCCTGTGCTCTGGGATGGCTCGGTTGCCGGCTGGAACGAGGGCGATCACCTCGCCCGCGCTGCCCAGAAAGCCGGGTTCGATCTCGTCACGATGGATGCCGCGATCAGCGCCGATCCGGATCGCTACGAGCAGGTGATCGCGGGGAATGAAAAGGACCACGCGGCGTCAGGCCATTGGGGCGTGCCGACTTTCGTATTCGAGAACGAGCCGTTCTTCGGCCAGGACCGTATCGATCTGCTGCTGTGGCGCTTGCAAAGCAAGGGCCTGACGAAAAGATAGCTCACTCAGCCACTTTCACCGGGCCATCGGCCGCGGCATCCGACCACTCGCCGACGACGCGGTCGAGGTCGCAGAGATTCTGGTGCATCTGCTCCAGCGAGAAGCCGAGCGCGAAGAAGCGCTCCGCGGTGTCGCCTGGATGGCCGCGGATCACGCCGTCCTGGCGCACGGCCGCAACCGCCTCGGAATAGTGCTGAAGCGCGACGTGCACCGGATGGATCGGCGGCGCACCCGCGCCCTCGCGCAAGGCTTCTGCCGCCGATTTCAGGAAGCGAAGGATCGCCGCGCTCACCTCGGCCAGCGGACCTGCGAGTCTGACCTGCACCTCGGCCGGCAGCGGCACCACGGTGGCGCGGCCGATCATCACGACGTCGTGGCGCAGCCGCAGGATCGTCCGCAAGAGCGGGCCGGTATCGGGCCCGCTCGACAGCCGGGCTGAACGCTCGCGCTCGGCCTCGGCGCCGATGGTGTTCATGCCCACCATGGCGGTGCCGATGCCGTCCTGGATCCGATGCAGCGCATCGTTGTCGCGACCGCGCGTGAGGCCCGCGAGCAATTCGCCGAAGGCATCCGCGATCAATTCAAGCAGCGTCGCGGCGCTGGCGCGGATCTGCCGCACCGCGCGCGAGGGCAGCACCAGGAACGAGACGAGCAGCCCCGTCACCGCGCCGACCGAAACCTCGCTGACGCGATCGATCGCGGAAGCCATGGGATCGGCGTGATGCATGCTCGGAAGCACGAGCACGATCACGGCCGTCACCGTTGCAGAGCTCAGGTTCGGATAGATCGACGCAATGAAGGCGAGCGGCGCCACGGCCAGCACGAGCAGTCCCAGCAGGCCCGCTTCGCTCGAATAGGGGATCAGGATTGCGATGGCGCCGCCATAGATGGCGCCGCCAATCGTGCCCAGCATGTAGTCGCGCGTCGCCTTCAGCGAGCGACCGACACTCATCTGGGTCACGATGATGGAGGTCAGCACGGCCCAGAGCGGCAACAACAGATGCAGCGCGGTCGCGAGCGCGTAGGCCCCGGCGGCCGCAACCGTGACCCGGACCGCCAGCCCCAATTGCGTCCTGCGCGACCAGACAAGGTCGAATACCTCTCTTGCGAGTGTCATTGTCGAAAGCCTCGGTCCGATCCTCATCTCACCAGCCAAAAGCATAGCTGATGCCCACGGCCCCGAGGCCGCTTGAAAGGCAAAATCAGCCCGCCTAATTTGCCGGCCAAAACGAGGAAACACGATGGCTCACGAAACCGCAACGCTCGCCGCCTATGTCGCCAAGCTGAAATTCGCCGATATTCCGGCGGAGGTGCTGGATCGCGCCAAGGTGCTGACGCTGGACTTCCTCGGCAGCGCCATCCGGGCGCGGAGCGAGGCGGAATCGACCCCGTCGCTGCTGAAGATGCTGGAAGCGCTGTCGCTCGACACCAAGGGCTGCTCCACCGTGTTCGGCGATGCCAAGACCTGGACGCCGGCGGTCGCAGCCCTCCTCAACGGCGCGCTGGGCCATTCCCTCGATTTCGACGATACGCATGCGGATTCCTCGCTGCATCCGAGCGCGCCGGTGGTTCCGGCCGCCTTTGCCGTCGGCGAAATGGTCGGCGCCTCCGGCCGCGACGTGCTGACCGCGATCGTTGCGGGTTACGAGGTCTGCTGCCGGCTCGGCAACGCGCTCGACCCGACCTCGCATTATGCGCGCGGCTTTCATCCGACCGCGACCGCCGGCACCTATGGCGCGGCCGCAGCGGCAGCAAAGCTGTTCGGCCTCTCCGAGGCGCAGATCGTCGCCGCCTTCGGCGTCGCCGGCAGCCAGGCGGCGGGCTCGCTGCAATTCCTGATGAACGGCGCCTGGAACAAGCGCTACCAGGTTGGCGCGGCCGCGATGAATGGCGTGATCGCCGCGACGCTGGCCCGCAACGATTTCGTCGGTGCGACGGAATCGATCGAGGGCAAGCATGGCCTGCTCACCGGCTACACCGACGACGCACATCCCGACAAGGCGGTGGCCGGGCTCGGCAAGACCTACGAGACCATGAAGATCGGCGTGAAGCCTTACCCGAGCTGCCGCTACACCCATGCCGCGATCGACGCGCTGATCGCGATGCGGCGCGAGCACAATCTGACGCCCGACCAGGTCAAGCGCGTCGAGATCGGCCTGCACCGCAACGGCATCACGCTGACCGGCGATGCCGCCACCAAGCGGCATCCGACCTCGATCGTCGGCGGCCAGTTCTCGATGTTTTTCACCGGTGCGCTCGCGCTCGACCAGGGCTCGTTCGGCTGGGACGATTACGCCAGGCTCGGCGATGCCGCGATCGATGCGCTCGCCGACAAATTCGACGTGGTGCAGGACGACCGGTTAGAGGTCGGCCGCACGCATCCGTTCGGCGCACGCGTCAGCATCACGACTGACGACGGCGTGCATGAGCGGCTCTATGCCGATCCCTCCGGCGAGCCGACCTCGTTCCCGGACGCGCAGGCCATGCAGCAGAAGTTTCTGACGCTGGCGCGACCCGTGCTGAATGCTCGGGCCGACAAGTTCGCCGACGCGATCATGACGCTGGAGCGATTCGATCGCGTGGCCAAGGCGACGGAGCTGGGGCGGCAGTAGGTCGTCTAATTCGCTCCCGCCAGCTTCCCCGTCTCGCGCGTGACAGCCACGACGTCGCGGACGAGATCGAATACGCCGTCGACTTCCGGCGGCCAGTTCAGCGAGCGGCCCATCCGTACGATCACGAGCCGCTCGGACGGAATCACAATCGTGTACTGACCGATCGTGCCCTTGGCGAAGAAGGCATCGCGCGGCCAACCGTGCTCGACGCGAAACTTCGCACCGAAGCTGTTGCCCTGGTTGGTCCAGAAGCCGGCGCCGATGCCGACCCAGGCATTTGGCGTGGCGGTCGCGGAATAGTTCACCCAACCCTCCGGCAGGATCCGCTTGCCGCCGGCGACGCCGTCATTGAGATAGAGCTGGCCAAAGCGCGCCCAGTCGCGCGCCGATGCCAGCATCGAGCCGGAGCCCTCGATCGTGCCTGTTACGTCGAGCTGGAGCGTGACATAGCGCATGCCGAGCGGCGCAAACAACTCACGGCGCGCTAAGGCCAGCGCATCCGCCGGCTTGCCGCCGGCAGCATCCCGCAGCAGATGCGCGAGAATGACGAAGTTGCCGTCGTGATAATTCCACGCCGTGCCCGGCGCGGTCGCAAGCGGCGCGCGCTCGGCAAAGCCAGCCATATCGTCCTCGGCGTATTTCATCGTGTTGACCGGCTCGAGCGCGGAGCCAAGCTTGGCCTCCAGAGAGCTTCCGAGCGCGATGCCGGCGGTATGACGCAGCAACTGGTCGACGGTGATCGCATGGCGCGGATCATCAGGACTTTGCCAGGCGGCAATTGGCGCTGAAACGTCGAGCTTCAACTTGCCCTGGCGCACGAGAATGCCCACCAGCGCCGACATCACCGACTTCGTCATGGAGAAGCCGAACAGCTGCGTCTCTGGCCCGATGCCGTCGGCATAGCGCTCGGCAATGACGCGGCCATTCTTCATGACGACGATCGCGCGGGTACGGCGGTAAGGCGGCTGCGCGGGCTCGGCGAAGGCGCGGTCGAGCGCGGCTGAGAGGCCCTCGCCCTGCGGGGCGACGATGTCAGGGCCGGCGATCTCCGGCAGCAACACCGGCTGCTTGTCATCCCGCGGCAACGCCACATCGGTGAGCCCCTGGCCGTGCTCGAGCGTGCAGCCGAGCCCCTCGCGATAGACCGCGTGGCTGCGGCCGATGCCGAGCAGGGACACCGTGACATCCTTGCGGGCGCGATCGACCTGAAAATTCATCGCCCAGGTCAGCAGACCGGCGCCGGGCATCGCCTCGGTGGTTTCTGCGAGGTCGCGCCTGGGATCGAGGCCGGAGACGAACGTCTCCGCGCAGATGGTGGCGGCGATGAAGCCGGTGGCAACCTTGGGCACGTCCCGCGCCCGGGCCGCGCCGAACGCGAGGCCGGCACAGGCGATGGCGGTGGTGAGAAGGACGATCTTACGGCGACGGGTCACTGGCTTTCTCCGGCTGTGGGGCGTGTGTCGGAGAGCAGGCCGGATGCGAGCGACAGGCGCTCGCCGGATTTGAAAATCGGCGTCGCCGAAACTGACCGGAGCTGGTCGATTTCGGAATTCTTACGTGATTTCAAGGGTCTGGAATCTAGACCGCATCAACCTTGAGCCGCCGATATTCCGTCGGCGTCACGCCGGTCACCGCCTTGAAGGCGCGGTTGAACGGGCCGAGCGACTGGAAGCCGGCGTCCATGGCGATGGTGATGACGGGAACCTCGGCCTGGGCGGGATCGGCGAGCGCGGCCTTGGCTTCCTCGATGCGGTGGTTGTTCAGGAATACATTGAAGTTGCGATAGCCGAGCCGCTGGTTGATCAACCGCCGCAGCCGGTATTCCGGAATTTTCAGCCGGGTGGCCAGCACGCCGATGGTGATGTTTTCCTGACGATAGATCCGCTCGTCGCCCATCAGGCGCATCAGGGCGTCGATGAGCTTCTGATCGGGGACGTCATCGCCCGCAGGCTGACTGAAAACCAGAGGCGGTGCAGGCTCCACTGCTGCCGGAAACAGATCCGCCCCTTCAACGCGCATCATGGCATAGACAATCGCCGCCACGGTGCAGGTGAGCGCGCCGGCATTGACGGTTTCGGCGACATTGCCAACGTGGTAGCCGGCGACTGCGATCTGCAGAATCGCGTTCAACCCGCCATAAAGCGCGATTGCGCAGACGATGAACACGCGAACGCGGCGGCGGCGCTCGACCAGGTCGGCCGGCCACGACGCGATCATTTGCCAGACCGCAAGCGCGATGAAACCGAGCACGATCAGATTGACCAACGTCACCGAGAACCGCACATGGCCGCTGGGCGCAATCCACACGCAGCCCGCGAAGCTGTAGGCCGTCACCAGCGCCCAGATCAATCCGTGCCGCCAGCGGAGGCGAAACTCGTCGTCGAACAGGGCGCGTGTGAACAGCCAGAACACCACGATATCGCCGGTCGACAACGCGATCAGCGGTGCATGCCAGAGCGGGACTCGTGACGTGACATCAAGCGAATAGCTCGCCGCATGCACCGCCGTGCCCAGCGCGAAGGCGACACCAAGCCGCGCTGCGAGCACATTGCGAAAATCCGTCAGCAGCGACACCGCCAGCAGCAGCAGCAGCGTGACGCTGGCCGCGCGAAAGGCGAGATCGAGATTGGTCAACAGCATCAACTTGGTCCAACAGCTGGGTCCGATCGCTTGGGCCGCGAACTTAGGTCAGATCGGATAGCGATTCAATTTCGCCGCCACGAGGCGCGCGACGTGATCCAGGCATCGGCCGCCTTGTCGAACAACTCGATCTCGCGATCCTTCCGCGCACCGAGCCTGCGCGCGACGGCTTGCGACGGCGCATTCGTGCTTTCGATACAATGCAGGATGTCGTCAATCTCAAAGCTGTCGAACACCCAGTCGATCGACGCACGGGCCGCCTCGACCGCATAGCCCTTGCCGCGGAATTCAACGGCAATGCCCCAGCCGACCTCGAAGCCGGGCCAGCCTGGCGGACACCACGGGCCGACGCGACCGACATAGGTGCCGCTCGACTTTTCCTCGACGACGAACATGCCGAAGCCATGGAGCGCCCAGTGCCCGGCCATCACGCCCGCGTTGCGCCAGCCGACAATCTCGGTGGTAACAGGTTTGCCATCAGCGGTGATGAAACGCGCCGTGTCCGGATCGCTCAGCATGGCCGAATTGGGCGCGATGTCGCCTGCGCGCCATGGACGCAGGACAAGACGTTCCGTCTCCAGCCTCGGTCCGGTGACCTCGAGCAGCCTGGCGCCAGGCTTGAGCGGCGGAATCATCACGCTTCTCCCGTTCCCTTTGATGTTCTGCTACGATCATACCAGCAAGAAACAGGAGTCCACCATGAGCTGGCAACCCTCAAACGATCCCGTGCTCGGCGATCCCATGTCCTGCGACGCGCTCGATCTCGTCATCGTGCCGCGTACCCGCGATCTCGGCGACGGTTTCGAGGTGCGGCGCGCATTGCCGCATGGCAAGCGGCAGATGGTCGGGCCCTTCATCTTCTTCGATCATTTCGGCCCGGTGCAGTTCGTCTCCGGCAAGGGCATGGACGTGCGGCCGCATCCGCATATCGGCCTTGCCACCGTCACCTATCTGTTTGACGGATCCATCATGCATCGCGACAGCGAGGGCAATGTGCAGGAAATCGCGCCGGGCGCGATGAACCTGATGACCGCGGGCCGCGGCATCGCCCATTCCGAGCGCACGCCGGATGCGCAGCGCGCTTCAGGGCAGAAGATGCTCGGCCTGCAAAGCTGGATCGCGCTGCCTGAAGGCTCCGAAGAGATCGATCCCTCGTTCCAGCATTATGCCGCCGGTGATCTGCCGATGATCTCCGAGCGCGATTTCACCGCGCGCGTGATCGCGGGCTCCGCCTTCGGCATCGCCTCGCCGGTGAAGATGGTTTCGCCCTGGTTCTACACCGAGGTCACAGCGGTCGCCGGCGCGACCGTGCCGCTCGACCCCGATCACGAGGAACGCGCGATCTATGTCGTCGATGGCGAGGTCGAGATCGCCAACGAGCGCTACGAGGGGCCGCGGCTGCTGATCTTCCGCCCCGGCGACCGCATCACCGTGAAAGTGCTGAAGGCGACGCGCATGATGTTTCTCGGTGGCGATGCACTGGAGGGTCCGCGCCACATCTGGTGGAATTTCGTCTCCTCCAGCAAGGAGCGGATCGAGCAGGCCAAGCAGGACTGGAAAACCGGCCGCTTCGCCGCGGTTCCGCAGGAACATGAGTTCATTCCGCTGCCGGAATAGGCTAATCCGGCTTTCGGCCGCGCCATCAGGTGCGGCCGGATGCCCCTCTTCAAGCCTTCTGTCCGAAAGCTCTGCCTATGACCGCCATGCTCTCCAGCGACCTGCCCCTGACCAAGATCGGCCGCGGCAAGGTGCGCGATATCTACGCCGTCGACGACGACCGCCTGCTGCTCCTCACCACCGATCGCATCAGCGCCTTCGACGTCGTGATGGGCGAGACCATCCCGATGAAGGGCGCGGTGCTGACGCAGATCAGTGCGTACTGGTTCAACAAGCTCGAAGGCATCGTGCCGCATCACATGATCAGCGCCGACACCGACGAGATCATCGCGGCCGTGCCCGCGTTGGAGCCGCATCGCGCCGAGATCCTCGGCCGCGCCACGCTGTCGCGCCGAACCACCGTGTTTCCGATCGAATGCGTGATCCGCGGCTATCTCTCCGGCTCCGCCTGGAAGGAATATGCGGCGAGCGGGACGCTTGCGGGCGAGAAATTGAAGGGGGGCCTCGTTGAGAGCGAGAAGCTCGAGCCGCCGATCTTCAGCCCGGCGACCAAGGCCGAGACCGGCCATGACGAGAACATCACCATCGCGAAGATGCGCGAAGTGGTCGGCGACGACGTCGCCTATACGCTGGAGAGCATGACGCGCGCGATCTACACGCTCGGCGAAGAGCTGGCACGCGAGCGGGGCATCATCATCGCCGACACCAAGTTCGAGTTCGGCCGCGACAGGGACGGCCGCATCATCCTGATCGACGAGGTCATGACGCCGGATTCCTCACGCTTCTGGGCGGTCGATGCCTACAAGCCCGGTCAGCCGCAGGCGAGCTTCGACAAGCAACCCTTGCGCGACTATCTCGACGTCGAGCGCCGCGCCGGCCGCTGGAACGGCGACGCCCCCCCGCCGCCGCTGCCCGCCAGCGTGGTGGATGCGACCAGCAAGCGGTATCTGGAAGCGTATCGGCGCGTGACGGGGAAAGAGCTGAAGATCTAGCCGCGCCGTCCCCACATCCCTACCGTCATCGCCCGGCGCGACCGGGCGATCCAGTATTCCAGAGACGGCAACGGGATACGGAGAGGCTGCGGCGTACTGGATTCCCCGCTTTCGCGGGGAATGACAGCGGTGGGTGGAATGGCTTTGCCACAACGCTGCGAGCACTGCATTTCAGCTTTCTCATCAACCGTGATTGACCGTTCACACACGAATTCCCGGCATTTTTGTCGGATACCTCATATTTGCAAGAATCCTGTTGCGCTAGGCTCGCACTCGTCTACCTCTCGGGACGGGAATTTTCATGAGCGAGTGCGACAGCGTGACAGACCCTGCAATCGGCTTCGATTCGGTCACCAGGGTCAGTCCGTCCGTCAAGCGTGCACTGAACGATATGCTGGGCGGAGGTGCGGCGAGCATCCTCACCGTCACTTTCGGCTTGTCCTACGCGCTGCTGATCTTTGCCGGCCCGCTCTCGCCCTATCTGTCCTACGGCATTGCCGCGACCTTCATCAGCTCTGCAGTGCTTGCGCTCGTGATCGGGCTCGGCAGTTCGCTGCCCTTCATCATCGCCGCCCCAGATAGCTCGACAGCCGCAGTGACGGGAATCCTGGCGGCCTCGGTGGTCGAGCGCGTCCAGGCCGCCAATCCTTCCGCACCATTGCTCTCACCGGTCCTGATCACGCTCGGCCTGTCGACCGTGCTGACCGGGGTCGTGCTGTGCGGGCTGGGCCTGACGCGGATGGGCCGTGCCATCCGCTACGTGCCTTACCCCGTGGTCGGCGGCTTCCTCGGTGCCACCGGACTTCTCATCGCGCTCGGCGCGGTCCGCGTCATCACCAACACTCCGGTGCAACTTACGACGCTGCCGCGCTTCGCCAACGGCACCACGCTGCTCGAGCTCGGCGCCGCCTGCGCCATGGCGCTGGTGCTATATTTGACATGGCACCGCTCGCGAAATCCGTTCGGGCTGCCAATCATCCTGGTCGGCGGCGTGATGACAGCGCATCTGGCGTTCTGGATCGCGGGCGTCTCGCTCGACGAGGCCCATACGATGGGCTGGACGTTTCAGCCGCCGCCGCAAGCGGCATTCATGCTGCCCTGGCACACCGACGATCTCGCCCGCTATCCCTGGTTTGCCGTGCCTGATTTGCTCGGCAACCTCGTCGCCGTCATCTTCGTCACTGCCTCAAGCACGCTGTTCAACACCACCGGCATCGAGGTGGCCGTGCACCGCGAAGCCAACCTCGAGCGCGAGCTGAACGTCACGGGCGCGGCCAATATCCTGACCGGCGTACTCGGCGGCTACTGCGGCTGCAGCTCGGTCAGCCGCTCGATCCTCAACTTCTCCAGCGGCGGCCGCGGACGGATGTCCGGGCTCACCGCCTCGGCACTGTCGCTGCTGATGCTCGCGATTGCGCCGGAGCTGCTCGGCTTCATTCCCAAATTCGTGCTCGGCGGCCTGCTGCTCTATCTCGGCGCCGACCAGCTGCACAAATGGATCATCGAGTCGCGCAAGCGGCTTTCGAAGCTCGAATATCTGTCGCTGGTCGCCATCATCGTCATCATCGTGGCCTGGGGTTTCGTGCCGGGGATCCTGATCGGCGTGATCATCGGCTGCGCGACCTTCGCCTTCAGCGCGGCACGCGTCGAATCCATCAAGTACAGTTTTGACGGCGCCGAATATCGCTCCTCGCTCGACCGCTCGCGCGACGACCAGGAGGTGCTGCTGGCCCATGGAGGCAAGATCCAGGGCCTCAACCTCCAGAGCTACCTGTTCTTCGGCTCCGCCAACCGGCTCTACCAGCACGTCAAGCAATTGCTCCATGAGCGCCCGGAGTGCCGCTATCTACTGTTCGACTTCAAGCTCGTCACAGGCGTCGATTCCTCCGCCGCCTACAGCTTCGCCCAGATCAAGCGCAGCGCCGCCGACCTCGGCGTCGAGCTGATCCTGGTGCATCTGTCGGCGGCCGCCGAGAAGGTGCTGCGCTCCAGCGACTTCATCGGCGAAGGCGTCACCATCATCGGCGAGCTCGATCATGCGCTGGAATGGTGCGAGAACGAACTGATCGCGCAACACCAGGGGCTGACGCGGGAAGAAGCGAGCCTGCACGACTGGTTCGCCGGCATTCTCGGCAGCGAGGACGATGCCGACGAGCTGATCCGCCGCTGCCAGCGCATCGAGGTCGAAGCCGGAGAGATCATCGTGCAGGCCGGCGATCCCGCCGACTCCATGCACTTCATCCTCGACGGCCGCGTCGGCATCATGGTCCCTGCCGATGACGACCGCACCACGCGCGTGCGCAGCCTCGGGCGATACACCACCATCGGCGAGATGGGCCTCGTCTCTCAGACCCCGCGCAGCGCCACCATCCAGGCCGAGGTCGACAGCGTGCTCTACGTGCTCAACACGCACCAGTTCGCCGCGATCAGGGAAGAAGACCCCGCGCTCAGCCACAAGCTGCTGACCTATTTCGTGTCAGTCATGGCCGAGCGGCTGACGTTTGCGAATCGGACGATTGCAGTGCTGCGGCGGTGACTGTCGCCATCACGGAACCAGCCCGCGACGCCCCCGGTGTCGTCCTGGCTTCCGCCAGGACGACAATGGAGAGCGTCAGATGAGCTCCGCAGACCAGGGCTCATGACGGATCTCGAACGCTTGTCCTGTCTTCGACAATCGTCCAAATCCCGGGAAATTCAGGTGCATTCCGGCGACCAGCTCTCCGGTCGCAGACACGCGCTCGAGCACCTTCTTTCGGGTTGCTGCGGCCGCTGTCTGATCGGCGTCGAACGCAATCGTCACTTCGGGTCGCGGCACCTGGATATCCGGGTAGTGGACGATGTCACCCCAGATCAGCAAAGACGCATCGCCACCGTCGATCCGATAGCCGCTATGTCCCGGGGTGTGGCCGGGGAAATGTTCGATCGAGATTCCGGGCGCGACTTGCCCTTCGCTGACCGTTCGGCGTCGCGCCCCGTACGCTTCGAAGACGACGCGGGCGGCCTGAAAGAACGGCTTCATCGCATCCGGCGCCTGATTGAGGATCGCATCATCCGTCCAGAAAACGAATTCGGCATCGTGCATCACGAGCTCGGCGTTCGGAAACAAAGGCGCAGACGGCAGGGCTCCGACGAGACCACCGATGTGATCCGGATGGGCATGGGTCAGGAGGACCTGGTCGATCATGAGCGGGTTGACGTTGGCCGCGGCAAGCGAGGCGTGCAGTCGCCCTCCCCAGCCATTGATGCCGCCGCCACCGCCATCGACCAGTATGGTCCGGCCTTTTCCCTCGATCAGATAAGTGCTGACGGTCATCGCGGATGACGAGGGGCGTCCAGCCGCCACCGTCATGCGCATCGCCTCGTCAGGTCCTATTCCGGCCAGGAGATCGAACGGCACTGCGATGAAACCATCGACGATGGCGGTGACGATATAGTCGCCGATCTTCCGTCGGTTCAGGCCGGCAGCCTGCCAGGAGTTCGAATTGGTCATTCCATCATCCGCAACTGTCCCGCGAGCGTATCGCGGACCATCGTGTCCAGGCTGCTCGCGGTCACTCCCAGCAATTTCTCCGTGTCGTCGGCGTCGAGCAGCAGCGGCTTTTCGAACAGATAGGACATCTCGATTGCTTCGTCGAAACCCATGCCTTCGAGATCGGCCGAGGTGAGGCGAAGCAGACTGGGAATGTCGATGTTCAGCGCGCCCGCGAATCTTCTCACCAGCTCACGAACGGACGCGGACTGCGACGGAACGTGAAAGGGACGGCCCCATTCTCCGGTGTAGCGCGACGCAGCGACCAGTGTCCTCGCAGTGTCCTTGGTGAAACTCCATGCATGAACCGCATCGAGATCGCCGAGGAAAGAGACCGGCTCGCTCTTGAGCAACGACGGCAGCGCCAGCAGCGAAAAATACGTGACCGCACCCCTGCCCAGGTAGTCGCTTGCGCGGACCTCGATGGCAGGAGCCCCTGACCGCAAGGCGCGCTGCCACATGATGTGCCGGGTCGTGCCCTTTCGGCTGGTTGGGTCCGATTCCAGACCCGGAGTGAGAGGGCTCACAGCCTTCGCGCCATAGCCATAGACATTCCCGGCCACGAGCAGCTTCGCGCCAACCTGCTCGGCCGCCTTGACCGTTCCATCCATGATGGGAAAGAAATCGGTCGGCCATCGATGATAGGCCGCCATGGCGCACATGAAGATCGCGTCCGCGCCCTTGGCGAGGGCTGCCAGCTGTGCGGCGTCGGTCGCATCCGACGAAACCGTGCGCACATCTCCGGCATCGATCGACCCTGCATTCCTGCTGGTGAGGATGACGCCGTGTCCTTCCTCTGCCAAAAGGCGAGCCGTCTCACGTCCGACCGGACCGGCTCCAACGACAACGTAATGGCTCACTCTGCAACCTCATCGTCAAGAAAACGACAGATGAGCTCTTTGCCGCCCGGGCCGTTGAAAATCGCGCACGATGCGCCAAATATCGAACACGTTCCGCCAAGACCTTGGAGCCCGCACCATGCGAGCGAGATCGAGTTCGGTGTCGTCATCCGCCCGCGGCATCGCCGCAGCGACGCGAACGGAGTCTGATCCTGATGCCCTCGAACCGATCGGCGAGCACCGGATCATCATCCATCTCACGCCCACCACGCGCTCCCGTTGTCTTGCGACCGGAGAAGAGTATCTGCGTCGCGCCGGCGATATCGATCTGATCCCCTCGGGAACGAGTGCAGGCTTCGTTGCAGAGACGCCATACCGGTCGCTTCAGATCCGCCTTGCGCCCGGCATGCTCGATCATGCAGCATCAAGAGCAGGACGATTGACGTCAGTCCGGCTTGGCACGCATCACATGCTGCGAAATGACCGCATCATCCTGCTCGGACAGGCGCTTGAAAGCGACATGAAGGCAGGCTCGCCAGGCGGGCCCCTGTTCGCGGAGAATGTCGGAATGGCCCTGGCGGTCGAGCTGCTTGGGCTCGCAGATGATGCACCGCGCCAAACCACGCGTCTCTCCGACGCGCAACTCCAGAGGATCGCAACCTATGTCGACGAGAATCTGGATCAGCCGCTCACCGTCGACATTCTCTGCCGCGAGGCCGGCGTCAGCAGTTCGCACTTAAGGACTTGGTTCAAAGCGGCCATGGGAGTCACCGTGCACCGCTACGTCCTGCAGCGACGGCTGGAGCACGCCCGCCAGCTGCTCCTCCAGGGCGACCGCAAGCTCAGCGACATCGCCCTGGAAGCAGGCTTTTCCCACCAGTCACACCTCGCAAAGTGGATGCGCCGCGAACTCGGGCGCAGCCCCAGCGAGCTGCGTCGAAGCAGGAATTGATGGGCGGGGACTACACCCCCGCCATCATCACGTATTTGATCTCGACATATTCTTCCATGCCATGACGTGAGCCTTCGCGCCCCAAGCCGCTTTCCTTGACGCCGCCGAAGGGCGCGACTTCGGTGGTGATCAGGCCGGTGTTGACGCCGACCATGCCGGACTCGAGTGCTTCAGCGACGCGCCAGACGCGGCCGAGATCGCGGGAATAGAAGTAGGAGGCGAGGCCGAACGGCGAGGCGTTGCACATCGCGATGACGTCGGCTTCGTCCTTGAAGCGGATCACCGGCGCGAGCGGGCCGAAGGTCTCTTCCTGCGCCACCAGCGAGTCCGGCTTGACGTCGGCGAGCACGGTCGGCTCGAAGAAGGAGCGCCCGAGCTCGCTGCGCTTTCCGCCGGTGACGACCTTGGCGCCGCGCTTGACGGCATCGGCGATGTGACGCTCGACCTTGTCGATCGCCTTCATGTTGATCAGCGGGCCCTGGGTCACGCCGGCTTCCGTGCCGTCGCCGATCTTCATCGCGGCGACTTTCGCCGAGAGCTTCTTGACGAACTCGTCGTAGATCTTGTCCTGGGCGTAGAGGCGGTTGGCGCAGACGCAGGTCTGGCCCATGTTGCGGTATTTCGAGACGATCGCGCCTTCAACCGCGGCATCGATGTCGGCGTCGTCGAACACCACGAACGGCGCGTTGCCGCCGAGCTCGAGGCCCAGCCGCTTCACACCGACAGAGGCCTGCTGATAGAGGATCTTGCCGACCGGAGTCGAGCCGGTGAAGCCGACGAAGCGCACGGCCGGATGCTCGCACAACACCTTGCCGATCGGCGGTGCGTCACCGGTGACGATGTTGAGCACGCCCTTGGGGATGCCGGCTTTCTCGGCGAGCGCGGCGAGCGCCAGCGCCGACAGCGGCGTCTCGTTGGCGGGCTTCAACACCACGGTGCAGCCCGCGGCCAGCGCCGGCGAGACTTTTCGCGTGATCATGGAATTCGGGAAGTTCCACGGCGTGATGGCGCCGCAGACGCCGATCGGCTGCTTGATCGCGAGCAGCCGCGCATCGGGCCGCTGTGACGGGATGGTCTCGCCATAGACGCGGCGGGCTTCCTCCGCGAAAAACTCGATATAGGCGGCGCCGATGTCGACCTCGCCGAGCGCTTCCGAGAGCGGCTTGCCCTGCTCGGAGGTCAGGATCAGCGCGAGGTCCTCGCGATTGGCGATAATCAGCTCGAACCATTTGCGCAAAATGTTGGAGCGCTGCTTGGCGGTGTGCTTGGCCCAGGCCGGGAACGCGCGCTGCGCCGCTTCGACCGCCTTGGTGGTCTCGTCCGCGCCGAGCTGCGGCACCTTTGCGAGCTCGACACCGGTCGCGGGATTGTTCACCGCGAAGACCGGCGTACCGACCCAGGCGCCATCGATGTAGCAGGCCTCCTTCAGCAGCGAGGGGTCCTTCAAGCGATCACGCAGGGTGGCGGTGGCGTGCGGGGCGCGTGCGGCGGCGGTCGGCGTCATGGCGTTACTCCCTCAGGGGCGATCGGGTCGGCCCGGAATATAGGGACATCAGGTACGCAATGCACCGTCCCGCAACGCACATCTGCTGGGAGCTATCGTGGCAGCGCAGTCTCTTCACCTCTCCCCGACGGGGAGAGGTGGGGGACCGCCACTGCTGAGATGATCAGGCCGCGCCGCTCAGATAGGTCTCGCGCCGGCCGATCATGCGCTCGGCGGCCGCCTTGGCGTCGGCCTTGGAGGAGGTCGCGCAGGTCCGGTATTCGAGATCGGGCGCGTCGGAAGTGTCGCGGCGGCCGAACCAGGATTTCGAGCCGACCGGCAGCAGTGCCAGCGACTGCGCCAGATTGTCGACCGCGCCGAACGAATAGAGCGCGCCTGATCCGGCGATCCGCACCTCATAAATGCCGGGCGAGATCGGTGCTTCCAGATTGTCGCCCCGTCCGGGACGGGGATAGCGCTTCCATTCGCTCCAGGTCGAAATCATCTTAGGTCCCCTCGCGGCCGATGGAGGCCGCCAAATTTGTATCAAGTCCTAACGTCAGCTGCTGATCGGGCCGCAAGCTGAACGCCGCAACGCACAAAATGTTTCAAGTGCTTCAAACACCCAAACATACCGCCTGAGCCCATCCAAGGTCACGGCGAGTTGCGGCCATCCACCGCAGATTGTGAAGAAGTGTTGCAGATCAGTCGTCCCGCGCGAAGCGCAGACCGTCAAGTCACGACATCGCGACCGAAGGATGCATGTCGTCACGCTTGCCGCGCAGCGGATGCGGGAGGACAATCGATGACTTCCAACAATAATCAAACCGGAGGAAACGCGGATGCAAAGCAAAGCCCAGATCGACGAGATTCTGCGCAAGGCAAGCGACGCCAAGGACATTCCCGGCGTTGTTGCGATCGCCGCCAGCGGCGACGACGTTCTGTATCAGAGCGCGTTCGGCAAGCGCGACCTGTCCAAGCCCGATGCGATGACGGCAGATAGCGTGTTCTGGATCGCCTCGATGACGAAGGCGGTGACATCGGCCGGCGCCATGCAGCTGGTCGAACAGGGCAAGCTGTCGCTCGACGCGCCGATCGGATCGCTGCTCCCCGATCTCGCCAAGCCGCAGGTGCTGGAAGGCTTTGACGCCAAGGGCGAACCAAAACTGCGACCGGCGAAGGGCGCGATCACGCTGCGCCACCTCATGACCCACACCGCCGGTTTCTGCTACGATATGTGGAACGGCGAGTTCGGGCGCTACATGGAGAAGACCGGCACGCCGGGGATCATCACCTGCCAGAACGCCGCGCTGAAGACGCCCATCATGACCGATCCCGGCACGCGCTGGGAATACGGCACCAATATCGATTTCGTCGGCAAGGCGGTGGAAGCCGTCAGCGGCAAGCGGCTCGATGCATATTTGCGCGACAATCTGTTTGCGCCGCTTGGGATGTCCGACACCGGCTTCGAGATCACCGACGACATGCGTAAACGCCTGGTCGGCGTGCATGCGCGCGGCGAGGATGGCCAGCTCGCCGCGATGCCGTTCGAGCTCGAGCAGAATCCGGAATTCCACATGGGTGGCGGCGGCCTGTATTCGACCGCGGCCGACTACATCAAGTTCACCCAGATGATCCTGAACAAGGGCCGCGGCAACGGCAACCAGGTGCTGAAATCAGAGACGGTCGCCATGATGGGGCAGAACCAGATGGGCGATCTCAACATGACGAAGATGACGACGGCGGCGCCAGTCTACACCAACGACGTCGATCTCTATCCGGACCAGGCGAAGAAATGGGGCCTCAGCTTCATGATCAATACGGCCAAGACCGCTGAGGGACGCAGCGCCGGCAGCCTTGCCTGGGCGGGCCTTGCCAACACCTATTACTGGATTGATCCGGCACGCGACGTCACCGGCGTGATCCTGATGCAGCTGTTGCCGTTCGCGGATGCAAAATGTCTGCAGGCATTCGCGGGATTCGAGCGTGGAGTGTATACCGGGCTCGATGCGGGCAGCGGGCAGAAGGCGGCGTAAGGAAACGCACGTTCTCGCCACACAAAGACTTGTCATCCCCCGCGAAAGCGGGGGATCCAGTACGCCGCGGCTTCTCGATAGACTACTGACGCCTCGGCGTACTGGATCGCCCGGTCAAGGCCGGGCGATGACAGCGGAGTTAAACCGTCAGCCCGCGCTGCTGGGCCAGCTCCTTCAGCGACACTTGGGGGCGCGCGCCGATGTGCTGGATTACTTCGGCAGCCGCGAGTGCACCAAGCTCGCCGCACTGCTTGTGCGAGAGATCGCGCGAGAGGCCATACAGGAAGCCGGCAGCGAAGAGATCGCCGGCGCCGGTGGTGTCGACCAGCTGCGAGATCGGCGAGGCCGGTGCTGCAACGGCATCGGTCGGCGTCACCACCACACAACCGTTCTCGCTGCGCGTGACCACGCCGAGCTTCACGTCGCTGCGCAGCTGCTTGAGCGCGGTGTCGAAGTCGGAGGTTTCGTAGAGCGAGTGCAGCTCGGACTCGTTCGCGAACACGATGTCGGCGGTGCCGTTACGCATCAGCCCGAGAAACTCGTCGCGATAGCGGCTGACGCAGAACGAATCCGACAGCGTCAGCGCCACCTTGCGCCCCGCTTCGTGCGCGATCTTGGAGGCCTTGAGGAAGGCTTCCTTGGCACCCGGCGGATCCCAGAGATAGCCTTCGAGATAGACGATCTTGGCGGACGCGATTTCGGCCGGATCGATATCGGCCGGCGACAAATCCTGCGCCGCGCCCAGATAGGTGTTCATGGTGCGCTCGCCGTCGCCCGTCACCAGAATGTAGGAGCAGCCGGTGGCGGGGCCGTCCTTCGCGGGCAGCGTGTTGAAGGCGACGCCGGCGGCGCGGATGTCGTGGACATAGAGCTTGCCGATCTGATCGTCCTTGACCTTGCCGACATAGGCGGCGCGCGCGCCGAGGCTGCCGATGCCAACGATGGTGTTGGCCGCCGAGCCGCCGGAGACTTCCGTCGCCGGGCCCATGTCGGCATAGATCGCAGCAGCCCGCGCCTCGTCGATCAGGGACATGCTGCCCTTGGTCATGCCGTGCTTGACCAGAAAAGCCTCATCGGTCCTGACCAGCACATCGAACAGCGCATTGCCGATGCCGAGAACGTCATATTTCACGTCAGCCATTCACTTTGATCCCGTTGCCCGATTGCGATCCTTGCGGAAATCCGCTTCCTGTCCGTCTGAAATCTGGCTCGCGGCCTATCACGACCGGTACCGCCCGGGCAAGCAACGGTATTATGTAAGCCTGATGATCCGCTCCTTCCTGACCGTCTCGACGGGAACACTGGCCTCGCGGCTGCTGGGCTTTGCCCGCGATTCGCTGATCGCCGCGCTGCTCGGCACCGGCGCGGTGGCGGACGCGTTTCTGGCCGCCTTCCAGCTCGTCAACGTGACGCGGCGGCTGCTCAGCGAAGGGGCACTGAACGCCGCCCTGATCCCGGCCTGGCTGCGCGTCCGCGACCGTGACGGCGAAGAGGCCGCCTCCGCCTTTGCGGGACGCGTGCTCGGCACGGTCAGCGCGGGCCTGATCGTGATCTCGATTGGCATTGCTGTCGCCATGCCGCTGATCGTGATGATCATCGCGCCGGGCTTCGTCGGCAGCGCCACGCTCGATCTCGCCGTCGAGCATGCGCGGCTGATGCTGCCTTATCTGGCCTTCGCCGGCCCGGTCACTGTGCTGATGGGATTGCTGAACGCGCAAGGGAAATTTGCGCTCACGGCATTCACGCCGCTGCTGTTCAACATCGCCCTGATCGCGGCAATCGCCGTACTGCTCGTCGGGCATGCCGATGCGCCGCTCGCCGCGTGGATGCTGGCCGCGACTGTCGGGATCGCCGGCCTGCTGCAACTCGTGATGCTGGGCTCGCAGCGAAGCGCACGCCTGGCAACACCGCTGCGCATGAGCTTCGACCAGGAGATGCGCGGCTTCTTCGCCAAGGCCATTCCCGGCATGATCGCAAGCTCGGGCCCGCAATGGCTGATGATCGCGGGCGCGATCATTGCCTCGGCGACGCCGTCCGCCGTGTCCTGGCTCTATTTCGCCAACCGCCTGGTCGAGCTGCCGCTCGGCATTGTCGGCGTCGCCATGGGTACGGTGCTGGTGCCGGAATTGACCCGCGCGGTGGGGAGCGGCGATCGCGAGGCCGTCGCGCATGCGGAATCGCGCGCGCTGGAACTGGCGGCCGGACTTGCGCTACCCGCGACGCTTGGTCTCGCTGCGCTGGCCGAGCCGATCGTAAGATTGTTGTTCGAGCACGGCGCCTTCGGTGCTGAAGACAGCATGGCCACCGCGCATGCATTGATGTGGCTGGCGCTGGGCCTGCCGGCGCATGTGCTGATCAAGGCGCTGTCGCCGGCCTTCTATGCTCGCAGCGACACGATGACGCCGCTGCTTGCAACGGCAAAGGGTTTTGTGCTCGCCGTGGTGCTTGCGGTCGTGCTTGGACATGTCTTCGGCGCGAGCGGGGTCGCCGCGAGCATCGCCACTGGTGCCTGGAGCAGCGCGGCCTCGCTGCTCCGGAAAGGCACCAGCGAGTTCGGCTTCTCGGTCGATGCCGCCGCTCGCAAACGGCTGCCGCGGATCGTCCTCGCCGCCGCCGCCATGGGCGCCCTGCTTTGGCTGACGACGGGGCTGATGCCCTCGGAGGCCCATGGCCTCATCCGCTTCATCGTGCTGGGCCTGCAGATCGCAGCGGGCATGGCCGTTTATGGTCTGCTCCTGCAAATCCTCGGCGCAGCCTCCTGGCGCGAGGCTGCTGCCGCCCTGAAGCGGCCCGCCTGACCGCGAGGCCCTCGAATTGCCCTTGACGGGGCAGCGCCGCTGTTGGAAACGACGGCCGGCGACCTCTCAGGAAGACTGACCATGCCATTCGTTGAACGGGTTTTTTCGGGCGTCCAGCCGACGGGCAATCTGCACCTCGGCAATTACCTGGGCGCGATCGTCAACTTCGTGAAGATGCAGGAAACCCACAACTGCATCTATTGCGTCGTCGACATGCATGCGATCACGCAAGGCCTGGATGTCTGGGGCGGACCGGCCGAGCTCGCGCGCAACACCCGCGAGGTGACCGCGGCGTTCATCGCGAGCGGCATCGATCCCAAAAAGCACATCGTGTTCAACCAGAGCCAGGTCTCCGGCCACGCCGAGCTTGCCTGGATCTTCAACTGCGTCGCGCGCATGGGCTGGCTCGGCCGCATGACCCAGTTCAAGGAGAAGGCCGGCAAGGATCGCGAGAACGCCTCGGTCGGGCTGTTCGACTATCCGGTGCTGATGGCCGCCGACATTCTGCTCTACCGCGCCACGCACGTTCCGGTCGGCGAGGACCAGAAGCAGCATCTCGAGCTCTCGCGCGACATCGCCCAGAAGTTCAACAACGACTTCGGGGATTCCATCCGCAGCCACGGCGCCAATGACGGCCTGTTCTTCCCGCTGCCGGAACCCCTGATCACGGGCCCGGCGACCCGCGTGATGAGCCTGCGCGACGGCACCAAGAAGATGTCGAAGTCGGATGCGTCGGACAATTCGCGCATCAACCTGACCGACGATGCCGACACCATCGCGCAGAAGATCCGCAAGGCAAAGACCGATCCCGAGCCGTTGCCGAGCGAAGAGAAGGGCCTGGAAGCGCGTCCCGAAGCCGACAATCTCGTCGGCATTTTCGCCGCGCTCTCGGACCGCTCCAAGGCCGACGTGCTGCGCGAGTTCGGCGGGGGCCAGTTCTCCAGCTTCAAGAACGCGCTGGCGGAGCTGTGCGTCACCAAGCTCGCGCCGATCGCCGGCGAGATGAAGCGGCTGGTCTCAGACCCCGGCCATATCGACAGCATCCTGAACGAGGGGTCCGACCGGGCTCGCGCCATCGCCCAGGAGACCATGAACCGCTCGAAGGACATCGTCGGCTTCATCCGCCGGCGCTAGAGGCTGTTTTACCCTCCCCTGGAGGGGGAGGGTCGATCGCGCTTAGCGCGAGCGGGGTGGGGTGACAGTCTCTCCGCCTCGCAAGCTGTCCGTGTGGAGAGATCACCCCACCCCGTCGCTTCGCGCCGATCCTCCCCCTCCAGGGGAGGGTAAGAGCCCCTAACCCGCTGATCTAACAGCAAAACACCCTCACCTCCCCTTGACCGTGCGTTCTCCGTCGCCATCTGCTAGTGGATAGGGCACGCGCCGGCCTTGAACCGGCGACGTCTGGAGAAAGCCATGTTCATTCAAACCGAAGCCACCCCCAATCCTGCCACGCTGAAATTCATCCCCGGCCGCGTCGTGTCCGACGGCAGCCCGATGGAGTTTGCCAGCCGTGAAGCCGCGACGCGCTCGCCACTTGCGGAAAAGCTGTTCGAGGTGCCCGGCGTCAGCGGCGTGTTCTATGGATCGGATTTCATCACCGTGACCAAGGCGAACGGTGAATGGCAGCAGCTCAAGCCCGCGATTCTCGGTGCCATCATGGAGCACTACATGTCCGGCGCGCCGCTGCTCGCCGACGGCGAGGTCGCAAGCGATGTCGATCTCGACGACGAGGACGAGTTCTTCGACGAGGCCGATGCCGAGACGGTCGACATGATCAAGGATCTGATCGAGACGCGCGTGCGGCCGGCGGTTGCCAATGACGGCGGCGACATTACCTTCCGCGGCTTCAAGGACGGCATCGTCTATCTCAACATGAAGGGCGCCTGCTCCGGCTGCCCGTCATCGACCGCCACGCTCCAGCACGGCATCCAGAATTTGCTGAAGCATTTCGTGCCCGACGTGGTCGAAGTCCGGCCGATGTAACCGGCGGGCGAATGGCGAGTAGCGAATGGCGAATGGCATTCCGATCGGCTAGACTGTTCCCCATTCGCCACTCGCCATTCGCTTTTTCATGCTGATCCTTGCCATCGATACCGCGCTGGAGGCTTGCGCAGCCGCCGTTCTCGACACCAGCGCCGGCGAGCTGCTTGCGCAAGAGCAATTGCTCATGAAGCGCGGCCACGCCGAGGCGCTGATGCCGATGATCGCGCGCGTGATGCAATCGGCCGATCTGGCTTTCACGGCACTCGACCGCATCGCCGTCACGGTCGGCCCCGGCAGTTTCACCGGCTTGCGCGTCGGCATTTCGGCGGCTCGCGGTCTTGCACTCGCGGCCGAGTTGCCGGCCGTTGGCCTCTCGACCCTGTCGGCCTATGCGGCCGCGATCGTCGGCCAGAGCGGACCGGCACCGGTGATCTCGGCCATCGATGCGCGGCATGATCACGTCTATTTCCAGATCGTCGCTGGCGACGGCAGCCAGCTGGTGCGACCGAAGATCGCCCCCATCGACGAGGCGATCGCGGCCTCGCAATTCGGCGCGCCGCATCTGGTCGGCAACGCCGCAAGAATTCTCGCCGAGCGCTGGCCGGCGGATGCGCCACAACCAGTTTCTGTCGACGCACAACCTGCGCCCGACATCAGCTGGGTCGCCTGGCTCGGCGCCGCGGCCAATCCCGACACCAATCCGGCGCGGCCATTCTATCTGAAGGCGCCCGATGCAAAACCGGCGGCACAACCGCTTTTCACCGCTCAAGCCGAAAGCTCATGATGAGATGGCTTTCGGAATGGTGGCGTGGCGGCACGGCGGCCGTCGAGCCGGCGTCGTCGCGCGACGCGGCGCGGCTGGCGCAACTGCACGCTGCTTCCTTTGCGCATGGTTGGGGCGAAGCGGAATTCGAAACCATGCTCAGCGAGCGCAATACACTCGTGCATCGCTTGCGCCTGGGGCGCAAGACGATCGGCTTTGCGGTGTCGCGGATCGGCGCGGACGAAGCGGAAATCCTCTCGATCGCGGTTGACCAGTCCCACCGCGGCCGCGGCCTCTCCCGCACGCTGCTGATGACCCATCTCGGACACCTCGCAGGGCGCGGCGTGCGCACGATTTTTCTAGAGGTCGAGGAGAACAACCAGCCCGCACGACGGCTCTACGATAGGGGCGGATTCGTGGTGGTCGGGCGCCGCGAACGCTACTATAAACAGGCCAACGGGGAACAGTTGAACGCACTTCTGATGCGACGTGACTTGTCGTAACATTGATGGCAGAAAGCGCCTCGTCAGACGGACACGATATGACCGAACTTAAACCTTCTCCCGCATCCAAGGCGACCGGCATCGAGGCGCGATGCGCCGCCACCGGCATGCGGATGACCGAGCAGCGCCGCGTCATCGCGCGCGTGCTTGCGGAAGCCGTCGATCACCCCGACGTCGAGGAATTGTACCGGCGCTGTGTCGCCGTCGACGACAAGATCTCGATCTCGACCGTGTATCGCACCGTCAAGCTGTTCGAGGATGCCGGCATCATCGAACGCCACGATTTCCGCGAGGGCCGCGCACGCTACGAGACGATGCGCGACAGTCACCACGACCATCTCATCAACCTGCGCGACGGCAAGGTGATCGAGTTCACCTCCGAAGAGATCGAGAAGCTGCAGGCGGAGATCGCCCGCAAGCTCGGCTACAAGCTGGTCGATCACCGGCTCGAGCTTTACTGCGTCCCGCTCGACGACGACAAGCAGACGTCTTAAAGTTTCGTGTCCATAGGTCTCATCATCTTCGATTGCGACGGCGTGCTCGTGGACAGCGAGGTCATTTCCTGCCGCGCCCATGCCGACGTGCTGACGCGCCATGGCTATCCAATTACGTCGGAGCAGGTGCTCGTCCGCTTCCTCGGCGTCTCCGAAAAGGACGCGCGACGGATGGTCGAGCAGGAGATCGCTCGCAGTCTTCCCGACGATTTGGAGCAGCAGGTGAATGCGGCGACGCTGAAATTCTATGCGAGCGACCTCCAACCGATCATGCATGTGGCCGCAGCGATCGGCGCAATCGACCTGCCGAAATGCGTTGCGTCGAGTGGCACGCCGGAGAAGATCCTTCACGGCCTGACTTGCGCCGGGCTCTATGACCTGCTCGCTCCGCACATATTTTCGGCGAGCCAGGTCGCACGCGGTAAACCTGCGCCCGATCTGTTCCTGTTTGCCGCCGAACAGATGAAAGCTGCGCCGGAACGGTGCGTCGTGATCGAGGACAGCGTCCCCGGGGTTACCGGCGCACACGCGGCCGGAATGACGGTGCTGGGCTTTCACGGTGGCAGCCACTGCCCGCCGAGGCACGCCGAAAGGCTGCGCGCCGCGGGCGCCAATTTGACGTTCGATGATATGCGGCAGTTGCCGGAGCTGGTCCAGCGGGTCGCGGCGGGCTGAATCTCGCCCAAAATCTCCGGATTCCGGGTTCGATCGCGCCAAGAGCGCCCGGAATGACCGTATGAGCCCCCATTCGCTGGCTTTTCAGCCTTCCAGCCTATATTTGAGGGCCGTCCTCCACCTCACCTCGGGTTCCATGACGCCGCCGCGCAAGCTGCACATCAAATCATATGGTTGCCAGATGAACGTCTACGATGCCCAGCGCATGGTGGACACGCTGGCTCCGGAAGGATTCGTGGAGACAGCCAACGTCGAGGACGCCGACCTCGTCATCCTCAACACCTGCCATATCCGCGAGAAGGCCTCTGAAAAGGTCTATTCCGAGCTCGGCCGCCTGCGCGTTGCCAAGGACGAGGCTGCGCGCGAGGGCCGCGCCATGCAGATCGCAGTCGCCGGCTGCGTCGCGCAGGCCGAAGGCGAGGAGATCGTGCGCCGCGCGCCGACGGTCGACGTCGTGGTTGGACCGCAGAGCTATCATCATCTGCCCGAGCTGTTGAAGCGCGCCGGCCACGAAGGCCGTGCGATCGAGACCGAGTTTCCGGCGGCCGACAAGTTCGGCTTCCTCGCCCAGCCGAAACCCGACGCGATCCGCGCCCGCGGCATTTCCGCCTTCGTCACGGTGCAGGAAGGCTGCGACAAGTTCTGCACGTTCTGCGTCGTGCCCTACACGCGCGGCTCCGAAGTCTCCCGGCCCGTCGCGAAGATCATCGACGACGTGAAGCGGCTTGCCGATAATGGCGTGCGCGAGCTCACGCTGATCGGGCAGAACGTCAACGCCTATCACGGCGAGGGACCGGACGGGACAGACTGGGGCCTCGGCAGATTGCTGGAGCGCCTGGCAGGGATTCCCGGCATCGCGCGGCTGCGCTACTCGACCAGCCATCCCCGCGACGTCGATGACGGCTTGATTGCGGCCCATCGCGATCTCGATGCGCTGATGCCGTTCGTGCACCTGCCGGTGCAGTCGGGCTCCGACCAGATTCTTGCCGCCATGAACCGGAAACATACCGCCGATGATTATCGGCGTGTCATCGACCGTTTCCGGTCCGCGCGCCAAGACATTGCTTTTTCATCAGATTTTATCGTCGGCTTTCCTGGTGAGAGCGAGCAAGATTTTCTCGCCACACTCGCGCTTGTCACGCAAATCGGCTACGCTGCGGCATATTCGTTCAAATACTCCGCCCGGCCGGGAACGCCGGCCGCGGATATGCAGGAGACGGTGTCCCCCGCCGAGATGGACCAGCGATTGGAGCGGCTCCAGGAACTGATCGACAGCCAGCAATCGGCCTTCAACAAGGCTGCGATTGGCTCAACGGTCGACGTGCTGTTCGAACGTCCGGCGCGCAGGGACGGCCAGATCGTCGGCCGCACCGCCTTCCTCCAGCCCGCTCATGTGATGGCCTCGCCCGACATCATCGGACAGATCCTGCCGGTGCGGATCGACAGCCTCGAACGCTACAGCTTCCTCGGCGAGCTCGCCACACCGCGCCATCCGCGCGAGCCCGCTCTCTCACCCATCGCCACTGGAGCCTGAACCCTTGCCCAAAAGCGCATCGGATTCGCCTTCCCTCGCTCCCAGCCGCAAGTTTGACCGCGACATGCAAGTTCCGCCCGAGACCCAGGTCGTCATCGACTTCGACGACAACCGCGCCGCGTCCGCGCTGGTCGGCCCCTATGGCCAGAACCTGGCGCAGATCGAGCGGCGGCTCGGCGTCGTGGTGGACTCCAAGGGCAACCACATCACCATCGGCGGCTCGCGCGACGGCTGCGACGCCGCGCGCCGCGTGCTGGAGACGCTCTATGCGCATGCCGTGAAGGGCCAGGATGTCGACCAGGGCGAGGTCGAGGGTGCGATCCGCGCGGTGATCGCGCAAGGGTCCCTGTTCGAGTTCGACGCCAAATCGGCGAAATCAGCCTTCGACAGCATCAATTTGCGCAAGCGCCCGGTGCGCGCGCGCACGGCGGCGCAGGACTCCTACATTCGCGCGCTCAAGCGCCATGAGCTCGTTTTCGGCATCGGCCCCGCCGGCACCGGCAAGACCTGGCTCGCGGTCGCGCATGCCGCGCAATTGTTCGAGCGCAAGGAGGTCGACAAGATCATCCTGTCGCGTCCGGCGGTCGAAGCCGGCGAGCGGCTCGGCTTCCTGCCCGGCGACCTCCGCGAGAAGGTCGATCCTTATCTCCGTCCAATCTACGACGCGCTCTACGACCTCATGGACGCCCGCATCGTCGAGCGCGCGCTGCAGACCGGCGAGATCGAGATCGCGCCGCTCGCCTTCATGCGCGGCCGCACGCTGACCAACGCCGCGATCATCCTGGACGAAGCCCAGAACACGACTTCGATGCAGATGAAGATGTTCCTGACGCGCCTCGGCGAGAACAGCCGCATGATCGTCACAGGCGATCCCTCGCAGATCGACCTGCCGAACGGCCAGACGTCGGGCCTCGCGGAGGCGACCAAGCTGCTGAGCGGCGTTGAAGGCATTGCGCAAGTTCATTTCAAAGCCGAGGACGTGATCCGCCACGAGCTCGTCGCAAGAATCGTCGCCGCCTATGAAGGCTCGCCGCAGCGGCCACCCGCCGGCAACAAATCCTGACGGGACAACAGCCGGACCCTATGGGCGCGGACGAAGCGCCCTTTCGTTCCGAACAAAGCCATGTCGCATCCCAATCTTCCCATCACCGAGGTCCTCGTCGTCGCCGATTGCTGGCACGGCGAGCCTGACGCCGAAGCCGTGATCCAGCGGGCCGTTGCGGCCGCCGCCGAATCTGTCGACGACGACGTCGCGGATGCCGAAGTGGCCGTGATGCTGACCGATGATGCCGGCATCCGCACACTCAACAGCAACTGGCGCGGCATGGACAAGCCGACCAACGTGTTGTCGTTTCCCGCGCTCCAGCCCGAAGGCGAATGGAAGCCGGGCGATGCACCGCGCATGCTCGGCGACATCGCGATCGCCTACGAGACCCTGCGGCGCGAGGCGGACGAGGAACACAAGCCGTTCGATCATCATTTGAGCCATCTCGCCGTGCATGGTTTCCTGCACCTGATCGGCTACGATCACGAGAACGACGACGACGCGGAAGAAATGGAAGCGCTCGAAACCGAGATCCTGGCTCATCTCGGCATCCCCGACCCCTATGCAGACCGCGCAGGGACACACTGAGATGCCGGATTCGGAGCCTATTCACGACAATCCGCGCAACACCGCCAATCTCCCGGTCGTGGTGACGCAAGGCGAGGTCATGCGCCCGACCGCGGACGGCTGGCTGCTGCGTGCGATCCGCACGCTGTTCGGCTGGAAGGCCGGCTCGGTGCGCGACGATCTCCAGGTCGTGCTCGATGCGACGACGCCCGGTGACACCGGCTTCTCCGCGGTCGAGCGCACCATGCTGCGCAACATCCTGGGCCTGCACGAGCGCCGCATCGCCGACGTCATGGTGCACCGCGCCGACATCGTCGCGGTGAAGCGCGACATCCCGCTCGGCGAATTGATGGACCGTTTCGAGAGCGCGGGCCATTCGCGCCTCGTGGTCTACAACGAGACACTCGACGATCCCGTCGGCATCGTCCACATCCGCGATTTGCTCGCCTTCATGACCGCGCGTGCGCGGGTGTCGGAGGCCACCAAGACCAAGCGCAAGAAGCCGCTGCCGGCCGGGCTCGATCTGAAGGCCGTGGACCTCGCATTACCGCTGCACGACGCGCGCATCATCCGCAAGCTGCTCTATGTGCCGCCGTCGATGCGCGCGATCGACCTGCTGGCGCAGATGCAGGCGACGCGCATTCACCTGGCGCTGGTCGTCGACGAATATGGCGGCAGCGACGGACTTGTTTCGCTCGAGGATATCGTCGAGCAGATCGTCGGCGAGATCGACGACGAGCATGACAGCGACGAGCCGCCGTCGATCGTGCGGCTGCCCGACAACGCTTTCATCGCCGACGCCCGCGCCAGCCTCGACGACGTCCGCACCGTGATCGGCGAGGACTTCGTCACCGGCGAGGCCGGCGAGGAGGTGGAGACGCTGGGCGGCTATCTCGTCAGCTTCGTCGGGCGCCTGCCCGTGCGCGGTGAGGTGATTTCGGGTCCCGGCAATTACGAGGTTGAAGTGCTCGATGCCGATCCGCGCCGCGTCAAGCGGCTGCGCATCTCGACCCGGAAGGAACGTCCCGCGCCGCGCACCCAGCGCGAGAGGAGCCGCCGCGAGACTACGCCCGAGAGCGGCCAGCCGCCGGCCGGCGACACGCCGACCCCGCCGCCGGCCGACGGGACCCCGCAGTGACGGCGTTCCAGCGTTTCAGGCAGATTGCACTCGCCATCATCCTGACCTGGGGGTGGAAGCGCGCGCTGCTCGCGATGGCGTGCGGCGCACTCTCCGTGCTGGCGCTGGCCCCGTTCAACATTTTTCCGGTGCTGTTCATCACGTTCCCCGTGATGGTCTGGCTGATCGACGGCGCCGGCGCCGGACGCTATGGCGGCGTCCCCGCCGCGGCGCTGACGGGCTACTGGTTCGGGCTCGGCTATTTCGTCCCGGGGCTCTACTGGATCGGCATCGCCTTCTTCGTTGATGCCGACGTGTTCGCATGGCTGACGCCGTTCGCCGTGCTGGGCTTGCCGGCCTATCTCTCGATCTTCACCGCGATCGGGTTCGCGCTGGCCCGTCTGCTCTGGACCAAGGATGCCACCCGCATACTCGCGCTCGCAGCAAGCCTCACCATTGGCGAATGGCTGCGCGGGCACGTGCTCACCGGCTTTCCCTGGAACGCGTTCGGCTATGCGCTGTCGGAGCCGCTGCCGCTGGCACAGACGGCCTCGTTGATCGGCCAATGGGGCATGACGTTTCTGGCGATCGCGATCTTCGCGGCGCCTGCCGTGCTGATCGACCGCACGCGCGATCGCAGCCCGGCGTGGCGCGTGCCGACTGCTGCGATTGCGCTGCTGGTCGTCATGGGCCTGTTCGGCGCGATCCGCCTGTCGCTGCATCCGACCACGATGGTTGCGGGTGCGAAGCTGCGCCTGATGCAGCCGAACCTCCAGCAGGATTTGAAATTCAACTACTCCGCCAAGGCGGAGGTGATGAAGAAATATCTGGCGCTGTCGGACCGCGCCTCCGGTCCACAAGCAACCGGCGTGAGCGCTGCGACCATCCTGATCTGGCCGGAATCCGCCTTTCCGTTCTTCCTCACACGCGAAGCCGACGCGATGGCCCAGATTGCCGAGCTGTTGCCCAAGGGCACGGTGCTGATCACCGGCTCGGTGCGCGCTCCCGATCTGCCGCCAGGCACGCCGATCACGCGGGCCTATAATTCGATCTATGTCATCGACCACGACGCCAGCGTGCTGGCGGTCTACGACAAGCTCCATCTGGTGCCGTTCGGCGAATATCTCCCCTACCAGGATGTGTTGGAGAAGCTCGGCCTCGAGCAACTGACGCGGATGCGTGGCGGCTTCATTCCCGGCACAGTGCGGCACGCGCTGCCAGTGCCGGGCGCACCGCCCGCGCTGCCGCTGATCTGCTACGAAGCAATCTTCCCCGGCGAAGTCGGCACGCGCGATGAGCGTCCGGGCTGGATGGTGAACCTCACCAATGACGGCTGGTTCGGCATCTCGACCGGTCCGTACCAGCATCTGGAGCAGGCGCGGATGCGCGCCATCGAGCTCGGACTGCCGCTGGTTCGCTCTGCCAATACCGGCATCTCGGCCGTGGTCGATCCGGCGGGACGCACGGTGGCCAGCCTCGGTCTCGGGATCGAAGGCATTTTGGATGCAAGTCTGCCCGCCGCCATCCCACCCACGGTCTATGCGCGAGTCGGAGACATCCCCGCGGCCATGCTCGTCGCGCTGGCGATCGTTCTTGCGGTGCGACGACGCGTTGCAAAGCGGCACCCCTGATCGCGCCGTCGCTAGCGATTTCGGGTGAGACGGCCGGAAACTTTTGACAACCGTAGTCCCACGGTTGACAGACTGCACGCTGGCTCCCCATTCTGCACCGGCTGCACAAGACAGCGGTGCATTGCTAAATTTCTCCGCAATGTTTCCCCAATCAGAGTGAAGTTTTGACGTCGCTGTCACCTGAGGCAATACTTTCATTGCGCCGACGGTGGTGTTTGGAGGGCTGAGGAAATGTCGAAAGCGCCCAACCCTGTTGACAAATATGTCGGCAGTCGCGTGCGCATGCGCCGCATCATGTTGGGCATGAGCCAGGAAAAGCTCGGTGAAGCTTTGGGCCTGACTTTCCAGCAGGTTCAGAAATACGAGAAGGGCACCAATCGGGTCGGCGCGAGCCGTATCCAGCAGATTGCCGAGATTCTCCAGGTGCCGGTGTCGTTCCTGTTCGAGGGCGGACCGAGCGGCGTAGCCGGGCCCGACGGCTTCGCCGAAGGTGCATCGCCCTCCTATGTCTCCGACTTCCTCGCCACCTCCGAAGGGCTCGCGCTGACCAAGGCGTTCACCCGAATCACCGATTCGAAGCTGCGCCGTTCGATCGTCGATCTCGTCGAGCAGATCGCCGCCCGCGAAGGCCCGGACAAGCGCTAAGGCGCTTGTTCGATTTGAGACTGCGCCAATTCTGGCCTATGTCGTCATCTGCGGGCGCGCCTTGCGCCACCTCCGCTGAGATGATGCGATTTGAAGGCACAGATACGTCCATGGCGAACTCCAATTCATTCGATTCCCAAACTATCCTCGCTGGTATCCGCCGCTGGGTGGAGATCGAGACGCCGACGGAAGTGCCCGAGCAGGTCAACAAGCTGACCTCGATGGTTGCCGACCATTATCGCGATCTCCCCGTCAGACTCGAGCGCGTCGCCGGTGTCGATGGCTGCGGCGATCATCTCGTGGTGCGTTCAAGCTGGGGCCAGGACCGGCCCGGTATCCTGGTGCTCAGTCATCTCGACACCGTTCATCCGATGGGCTTCATCGCGCGCCTGCCTTTCAAGGTCGAAGGCGACAGCGCGTTCGGTCCCGGCATCTACGACATGAAGGGCGGCGCCTACATCGCCTATCACGCCTTTCGCGAGCTTTGCGCTGCACCCGAGCGTTCGCCACTCGGCATCACCCACATGTTCACCTCCGACGAGGAGATCGGCAGCCCGACCTCGCGTGCGCTCATTGAGAAGGAGGGACGCAAGGCCAAATACGTGCTGGTGACGGAACCCGCGCGCGACGGCGGCAAGATCGTCACCGGGCGCAAGGGCGTCGGACGGTTCCAGGTTTTCATCAAGGGCGTGCCCGCGCATGCCGGCTCGCGCCCTGAAGACGGCCGCAGCGCGGTGCGCGAGCTCGCCAACGTCATCCAGACGCTGGAAGGGATGAACGATCTGAAGCGCGGGGTGACCGTCAATGTCGGCGTGGTGCGCGGCGGGACACGCCCCAACGTCACGCCGGAAGAGGCCTATGCCGAAGTCGATTTGCGCGTGCCGAGCGCCAGCGATGCAGAAGAGTTCGTCGGCAAGATTCTCGGCCTGACGTCGAAGACCGAGGGCGTGACCGTCACCGTCACCGGCGAGCTCAATCGTCCTCCTTACGAGAAGGGCAATGCGGGCGCCTCACTGTACGAACATGCGAAGACGATTGCCGCGGAACTCGGCTTCGAGCTGGTCGACACCCACACCGGCGGCGGCTCGGACGGTAATTTCACCGCGCCTTACACCGGCACGCTCGACGGACTCGGCGTCGACGGCAAGGGCGCGCACACGCATTATGAGCAGATCTACGTTTCCTCGCTCGAGCCGCGCGCGCGGCTGCTGTATCGGCTGTACCAGACGCTGCGATGAGCGAACGCCAGTCAGACCCCGATCGCGCGGATGGCGAGCGCGCCTTCTTCGGACGCCGCAAGGGCCACAAGCTCAGGCAGCACCAGGCCGAGCTGGTCGACCATCTGCTGCCGCATCTCGCGCTCGACATCACGGGCGAGAGACCGGCGAACGCCAACGAGATCTTCGATCCCGCAGCGGAGGACGTGCGGCTCGAGATCGGCTTCGGCGGCGGCGAGCATCTCGCAGCAGAAGCGCAGGCCTTTCCGACAACCGGCTTCATCGGCTGCGAGCCCTATGTCAACGGCATGGCCAAGATCCTCGCGCAGATCGAGGCGGCCAACATTGCCAACATCCGCCTGTTCGCAGGCGACGCCGCCGAACTGCTGGCCTGGCTGCCTGATGCCTCGCTGTCGCGGATCGATCTGATCCATCCCGATCCCTGGCCGAAGCGGCGACACTGGAAGCGGCGCTTCGTCCAGGATCGCACGATCCTCGCGATGGCGCGCGTCCTCAAGCCGGGCGGTGAATTCCGCTTCGTCTGCGATATCGACGATTACTGTGCCTGGACGCTGTCACATCTTGCGCGCGCGCCGGATTTTCGTTGGCTCGCAGAACGCGCCGATGATTTCCGCCAACCCTGGGCCGGCTACACCATGACGCGCTATGGCAGAAAAGCCGCGCGAGAAGGGCGCAAGGCAGCGTATTTGCGGTTCAAGCGAAGCTAGATCGTCCGCCGGTTGCGCCAGAAATTCACGACGCGCTCTGCCGTCGACGGCATCAGGCGGGTGAAATTCGTCCGTGCCTGCTCGAGATCGGCATCAGCCGGCGTGCGATGCGGCCCGTACCACATCAGGATCAGCGCGCGTACCGTGGGCCAGCCGAGATTCAGCACGCGGCCGAGGATCAGGATCGGATCGTAGCGATCGCCGGAGATCAGGCGATCGAGGATCGGAAGCCTGACGCCGGCCATTGCCGAGAGCGTGGCGACCGATTCCTCGTATTTGTGCGCCTTGGCGAAACCGAGCAGCGCACTCTCGCCGAGATGTCCGCCGCGATGCAGGCCGAGCACCGTGCGTTGCGCATCCGCGAAATCGCGCCGCGGGCCTGCGGGCCGCGCAGCTTCCTCGATCGCAGCCATCGCGCGCTTGATCTCGACCTGGCGCGCCGGATTGACCACGGTGGAAAGCCGACGCCTGATGACGTCGAGCGTGCCGTTGAGCAGCTCTTTGAGATGATCGCCGGAAAGATCTTCACGCTGGCCGAGCTTGAGCGTCAGCACGCCATCCTGGCTCGCGCGCTTGATCAATTCCGAATAGCCACCGGCAGAGAAATGGGCACCGGCATTGCCGGCGGCGCGGCGCACCACGTCGCGATCACCGCGCTCGACCAGCACATCGGTGATCACGGTCGACAGAGTCGGCCGCTCCGTCATCGCGAGCAGATGGCCCTGGCCCTTCAGCCGGGCGATCTCGACGAGCGCGGCCTCATCGAGCACGGGTGAGCGGCGCAGCACCGGGCCCGCCACCTGGATCTCGTTTTCGCGCGCGAGCTGGCCGACCAGATGCGGCGGCGCATTGTCCAGCCGCGAGAAGCGCTCGGCGAGATCGACGCGCGATGCAAGCTCGGCGTGCGGGACGAGATCGATCAGCAGATTGTCGAAGAGATCGATGAGCTCGGGACGGAGTCTTGAGGCGTCCTGAAAGAACAGCGCGGCGATGGCGCTCGCGACCTCGCCACGACGGCGGGGATCGCCACGTTTGACGATATCGTCCAGTCCTGGAATGAGCGACGTGGCAACGGTCATGAAAACGCAACTCGGATCTGGCACGCCGTGGGCGCGCCAAAGCTCAAGCCGCCCCACAATCAGGGAATTTAGGCCCGTTTCGTGAAAGAAGCGTTGCTCCCAGGGGCGCCTCTCGGCGCTCCCTTGGGGCGTCTCTCGACGCTCCCGGGGGACGCCGCCCGAGGCGCAAAAAGCCCGCATTCGCCTGTGATGGGCCTTGTCCGGGACGGCGGAAAGGGCTATATCAGCGCCAATTCATCTTCTCATACGATCCGCGTAGTGAGAGTGGGCCCGAAAGGACCCGCTCTTTTTTATTACCTGGACGCGGCTCGGCGGAAGATGCGACCCGACAGGCTGTCGGGGGAGTTCCGAAGCGGGCCTGACGTTTTAACCGGGTCTTAACCATCGAGACGATCGAGCGCCTTGATCCCTGAGATGACCGAACCGACCATTGGTTCCACAGATGCCGAGTTGCTGGCCGAGCCGAGGCTCGTGGTCGAGCCGGGCGTCGCGGCGCGGGTGTCTGCGGTCGCTTCTCCCGTGCTCGAAGGCATGGGCTACCGCCTGGTGCGGATCCGCATTTCCGGCGAGTCTGGCTGCACCGTGCAGATCATGGCCGAGCGGCCGGACGGTTCGATGCAGCTCGAGGACTGCGAGGCAATCTCGCGGGCGCTGTCGCCCGTGCTCGACGTCGCCGATCCCATCGACCGCGCCTATCGGCTGGAAATCTCCTCGCCGGGGATCGACCGTCCGCTGGTGCGCCGCTCCGATTTCGAACGCTATTCCGGCCATCTGGTGAAAATCGACATGGCCGTCGCCCATGAAGGCCGCAAGCGGTTCCGTGGCGTTCTCGGTGCCGTCGAGGGTGATCGGGTGCATCTGCATCGCGACGACGCCAAGGCCAGCGACGATGCCGACGTTCTCTTGACGATGGAAGATATCGGCGAGGCACGGCTGGTGCTGACCGATGCGCTGATCGCGGAATCGATGCGCCGCGGCAAGGCCGAGGAGCGCCAGATGCGCCGCGATCTCGGCATCGCGCCGCCGCAGGCGCCGCACGCCGAGATCAGTGCGAAAACCACCAAGAACACCAAGCCGCAAAAGAAGCCGGCCCCGACCAATACGAAGAAACATCGCCTTGCCGCCGAACGCGCGCGGCGCGGCGAGATCGAGCCTGACGAAGGAGACTAGCTATGGCAGTCAGCGCCAATCGACTTGAACTGCTCCAGATCGCCGACGCCGTTGCCCGCGAGAAATCGATCGACCGCGGCATCGTCATCGCGGCGATGGAAGATGCCATCGCCAAGGCCGCGCGGGCCCGGTACGGCAGCGAGACTGACGTTCACGCCGAGATCGACCCGAAGAAGGGCGAGCTCCGGCTGTCGCGCCACATGCTGGTGGTCGACAAGGTCGAGAACCACTCCAACCAGATCTCGCTGGTCGACGCGCAGCGCGCCAATCCTGGCGCCCAGGTCGGCGACACCATCGCCGACACGCTGCCGCCGCTCGAATATGGACGCATCGCCGCGCAATCGGCTAAGCAGGTGATCGTGCAGAAGGTGCGCGAGGCCGAGCGCGACCGGCAATATCAGGAATTCAAGGACCGCATCGGCGACATCGTCAACGGCGTCGTCAAGCGCGTCGAATATGGCAGCGTGATCGTCGATCTCGGCCGCGGTGAAGCCATCATCCGCCGCGACGAGATGCTGCCGCGCGAAGTGTTCCGCAACGGCGACCGCGTCCGCGCCTACATCTTCGACGTCCGCCGCGAGACCCGCGGTCCGCAGATTTTCCTCTCCCGCACCCATCCGCAGTTCATGGCGAAGCTGTTCGCCCAGGAAGTGCCTGAGATCTATGACGGCATCGTCGAGATCAAGGCAGTCGCCCGCGACCCGGGCTCGCGCGCGAAAATCGGCGTGATTTCCCGCGATTCCTCCGTCGATCCGGTCGGCGCCTGCGTCGGTATGCGCGGCTCGCGCGTGCAGGCCGTGGTGAACGAGTTGCAGGGCGAGAAGATCGACATCATTCCGTGGTCGCCCGACATCGCGACCTTCGTGGTCAACGCATTGGCGCCGGCTGAAGTCTCCAAGGTCGTCATCGACGAAGACCGCGAGCGCATCGAGGTCGTGGTGCCCGATACCAACAACCAGCTGTCGCTGGCGATCGGCCGTCGCGGCCAGAACGTCCGCCTCGCCTCGCAGCTCACCGGCTGGGACATCGACATCCTGACCGAGCAGGAGGAATCGGAGCGCCGCCAGGCCGACTTCGAGAACTCCACCCGCGTCTTCATGGAATCGCTCAATGTCGACGAGGTGGTCGGCCAGCTGCTGGCGTCCGAAGGCTTCACGTCGGTCGAGGAGCTCGCGATGGTCGACCTCAAGGAACTCGCCAGCATCGAGGGTTTTGACGAGGAGACCGCGCAGGAGCTGCAGAACCGCGCCCGCGAATATCTCGATCAGCAGGAAGCCGAGATCGAAGCCAAGCGCAAGGAACTCGGCGTCGAGGACGCCGTGAAGGACGTGCCTGGCGTGACCTCGAAGATGCTGGTGAAGTTCGGCGAGAACGACATCAAGTCGGTCGAGGACCTCGCCGGCTGCGCCACCGACGATCTGGTCGGCTGGACCGAGCGCAAGGAAGGGGGCGAGCAGACCAAGTTCGCCGGCGCGCTCGACGGCCTCGGCGTCTCCCGCGACGATGCGGAAGCCATGATCATGCAGGCCCGCGTCAAGGCCGGCTGGATCACCGAGGCTGACCTCGCCAAGCCGGCCGAAGAGGCTGACGCGGCCGCAGATCAGCCGGCTTAAGGGCGAAGGAGAATGTCGCCCGGATGCTTGCCAGCACTGACAACGAACTTGATCATGGACCGCGGGCCGAAAGGACCGCGACCATGCGCATGTGCGCGGTCAGCCGCGAGGTCCGGCCGATCGACGAGCTGATCCGCTTCGTCCTGTCGCCCGGGGGCGACATTGTTCCCGATCTCAAGCGCAAGCTGCCCGGACGCGGCATGTGGGTGACCGCCTCGCGCGAGGTGGTTGCGGAAGCTGTGCGCCGTCACCAATTTAGCAAAGCCTTCAAGCGCGAGTTGCGCACTCCCCCGACGCTTCCCGCCGACATCGAGGCGCTCCTGGTCAGGAGCGTGACCGAAGCCCTTGGGATTGCCGCCAAGGCCGGCCAGATCGTCGCCGGCTTCGGCAAGGTCGAGAGCGCCCTCAAGGAAGGCACGGTCGAGGTCCTGATCCACGCCAGTGACGGGGCCCCGGACGGAATCCGTAAATTGGACACGCTGGCGCGGCAAAATGACGAAAATCGCGGTACCCGGCCGCAGATTCCCGTCATCACCGCCCTGAAATCGATAGAATTGGATTTGGCACTTACCCGGTCAAATGTGATACATGCTGCCCTGCTCGCGGGCCCGGCGAGCAAGTCATTCCTGTCACGTAGCCAGATGCTGGTCCGATACCGGATGGCGGACGCTGACAAGACTGCCGAAAAGCCCGGCCAGGATTTCTGAAGACAAACGACGACCCGATAGGACGGTGCGGCAACGCACAACACTGATAAATCAGGATTAGGACTGCTGAATGGTTGATACCAAGACCCCTGACGACAAGAAGCTGAGCGTTCCGAGCAAGACGCTATCGCTCAAGCCGCGCGTCGAAACGGGCACTGTCCGCCAGAGCTTCAGCCATGGCCGCAGCAAGCAGGTCGTGGTCGAGAAGCGCGGCAAGCGCCGCATCGACGGCAGCCCCGAGCCGCAGGCACCGACCGTTGTCGCGAAGCCGGCGCCGGCAGCGCCGACGCCTGCTCCGTCGCGCCCGGCCCCGCCGCGCAACGCCGGCTCCGGCGTCGTGTTGCGCACGTTGACCGAGGACGAACGTTCTGCTCGCGCCAGCGCGCTGGCCGACGCCAAGGTTCGCGAAGTCGAAGAGCGTCGCGTGGCCGAGGAAGAGGCCCAGCGCCGCTCGGTTCGCGAGGCTGCCGAGCGCGCCGAACGCGAAGCCGCCGAGTCCCGCCGCAAGGCCGAGGAAGAGCGCCACCGTCACGAGGACGAAGCCAAGCGCAAGGCCGAGACCGAGGCCAAGAAGCGTTTTGGCGAAGGCGAGCAGCCGGCAGCCGGCGCGCGTCCCGCCGCGGCGGCCGCAGCTCCAACGACCAGTGCTCCGCGCCCCGCGCCGACCACGACGCGCCCTGCAGCGACCACGACCGCTCGTCCGGCGACCACCACGGCGCGGCCGGGTGGTGGCCCCCTGGGTCGTGCCCCCGCAGTTGCTGCCGGACCGGACGAGGACGATGGTCCGCGCCAGATCCGTCGCGGTCCCGGTGGCGCTGCGCGCCCTGTGGTCGCGCCCAAGCCCACCCACAAGCCTGGCCCGCAGAAGGAACGCGGTCGCCTGACGGTCGTCACCGCGCTCAACGCCGATGAAGTGCGCGAGCGCTCGATCGCCTCGTTCCGCCGCCGCACCCAGCGCCTGAAGGGCCACGCCTCGAACGAGCCGAAGGAAAAGCTCATCCGCGAGGTGATCATTCCGGAAGCGATCACGATCCAGGAACTCGCCAACCGCATGGCCGAGCGCGCGGTGGAAATCATCCGCATGCTGATGAAGCAGGGCGCGATTCACAAGATCACCGACGTGATCGACGCCGACACTGCGCAGCTGATCGCCGAAGAGCTTGGCCACACCGTCAAGCGCGTCGCCGCGTCGGACGTTGAAGAAGGCCTGTTCGACGCCATCGACGATTCCAGCGACACTGAGACCCGTTCGCCTGTCGTGACCGTGATGGGCCACGTCGACCACGGCAAGACCTCGCTGCTCGACGCGCTGCGTCATGCCAACGTGGTCTCCGGCGAAGCCGGCGGCATCACCCAGCATATCGGCGCCTATCAGGTGACCTCGCCTGAAACCGGCAAGAAGATCACCTTCATCGACACGCCCGGCCACGCCGCGTTCACCGCGATGCGCGCGCGCGGCGCCAAGGTCACCGACATCGTCGTGCTGGTGGTTGCGGCCGATGACGGCGTCATGCCGCAGACGGTCGAAGCCATCAATCACGCCAAGGCGGCAGGCGTGCCGATCATTGTTGCCATCAACAAGATCGACAAGCCCGATGCCAAGCCCGAGCGTGTCCGCACCGAGCTGCTCCAGCACGAGGTACAGGTGGAATCGTTCGGCGGCGACGTCGTCGACGTCGAAGTGTCCGCCAAGAACAAGACCAATCTCGACAAGCTGCTCGAGATGATCGCGCTCCAGGCCGACATTCTCGAGCTGAAGACCAATTCGGAGCGTCCGGCCGAAGGTACCGTGATCGAAGCCAAGCTCGATCGCGGCCGTGGTCCGGTCGCCACCGTGCTGGTCCAGCGCGGCACGCTGCGTGTCGGTGACATCATCGTCGCCGGCGCCGAAATGGGCCGTGTCCGCGCGCTGATCTCGGATCAGGGCGATACGGTGCAGGAAGCCGGTCCCTCGGTGCCGGTCGAAGTGCTCGGCTTCAACGGTCCGCCGGAAGCCGGCGATCGTCTCGCGGTGGTCGAGAACGAAGCCCGCGCCCGCCAGGTCACCAGCTACCGTGCGCACCAGAAGCGCGAGAACGCGGCCGCCTCGATCTCCGGCATGCGCGGCTCGCTCGAGCAGATGATGTCGCAGTTGAAGACGGCGGGCCGCAAGGAATTCCCGCTGATCGTCAAGGCCGACGTGCAGGGCTCGCTGGAAGCGATCCTCGGTTCGCTCGAGAAGCTCGGCACCGACGAAGTCGCAGCCCGCATCCTGCATGCAGGCGTCGGCGGCATCTCGGAATCCGACGTGACGCTCGCGGAAGGCTTCAACGCCGCGATCATCGGCTTCTCGGTTCGAGCCAACAAGGAAGCTGCCGCTGCCGCCAAGCGCAACGGCATCGAGATCCGCTACTACAACATCATCTACGACCTCGTGGACGACGTGAAGAAGGCGATGAGCGGTCTGCTCGCGCCGACCTTGCGCGAAACCATGCTGGGCAATGCCGAGATCCTGGAGATCTTCAACATCTCCAAGGTCGGCAAGGTTGCCGGCTGCCGCGTCACCGACGGCACCGTGGAACGCGGCGCCAATGTGCGCCTGATCCGCGACAACGTCGTCGTGCATGAAGGCAAGCTGTCGACGCTGAAGCGCTTCAAGGACGAAGTGAAGGAAGTCCAGGCCGGTCAGGAATGCGGCATGGCCTTCGAGAACTACCACGACATGCGCGCAGGCGATGTCATCGAGTGTTATCGCGTGGAGACGATCCAGCGCTCCCTGTAAGTCCAAATCTTACCGAAGCGCCCGGATCTTTTTGAGCTGAAATTGCGGGAGTGCGATGGCCGGACTTATTCCGGCCATCCACGCTCCATTCGTTTCAACAGGACAAATGACAATGCTCGTGTCCCAACGCGGGCACGTTGAGGTGATTTCCGACTATGCCGCGCCATCATCAGAAGAAGAGTTCCGCGACCGGCGGCTCGCAGCGCCAGCTGCGTGTCGGCGAGCAGGTTCGCCACGCGATAGCCGATATTCTGGCGCAAGGCAGCGTGCATGATGCGGACCTCGAAGGTCACATCATCACCGTGCCGGAGGTGCGGATGTCGCCCGATTTGAAGCTCGCGACCATCTACGTGATGCCGCTCGGCGGACGCGACACCGAGCTCGTCATCACTGCGCTCGATCGCAACAAGAAATTCCTGCGCGGCGAAGTCGCGCGGCGCGTTAACCTGAAATTTGCACCCGACCTTCGCTTCCGCGTCGACGAACGATTCGACGAAGCGGAACGGATCGAGAAGCTTTTGCGAACGCCTGCGGTGCAAAAGGATTTGGAACAGGATCCGGATTCGGATCGGGAAGAAGAACAATGATGATGGACCCGGCTCACGGCACGATCGCCAGCGACGAGGCCAATGCGCGCGAGGCGCAGCAAAATAATTTTGCAGATGTCGGCGGCAATGCGCAGCCGCATCAGGAGGCGCGTCGCGTCAACAACGATCCGCGCGCGAACAAGCAGAAGGGCAATCAGGTGCGCCGCGACCGGCGCGACGTGCACGGCTGGGTCGTGCTCGACAAGCCGATCGGCATGACCTCGACGCAGGCCGTCGCCGTGCTCAAGCGGCTGTTCAATGCGAAGCGCGCCGGCCACGCCGGCACGCTCGATCCGCTCGCCTCCGGCGGCCTGCCGATCGCACTGGGTGAAGCCACCAAGACGGTTCCCTTCGTGATGGACGGCCGCAAGCGCTACCGCTTCACCGTGTGCTGGGGCGAGGAGCGCGACACCGACGACATCGAGGGCCAAGTCACCGCGACATCCGACCAGCGCCCGACCCGCGAGGCCATCCTGGCCCTGCTGCCGCGTTTCACCGGGGTGATCGAGCAGGTTCCGCCACGTTATTCGGCGATCAAGGTCCAGGGCGAGCGCGCCTATGACCTTGCCCGCGACGGCGAGGTCGTGGAACTGGCCGCCCGCCCGGTCGAGATTCACCATTTAACCCTTGTGGATCAACCGGATAACGACCGGGCCGTGTTCGAGGCCGAATGCGGCAAGGGTACCTATGTCCGCGCGCTTGCGCGCGATATGGGCCGGATTCTCGGCACTTTCGGCCATATCTGCGCGCTCAGGCGGACCCTGGTCGGCCCATTCGGCGAAAACGACATGATTCCACTGGATCAGCTGGAGGCTTTGTGCGATAGAGCCGCGTCCGGCGAGGGAAGCCTCGCCGACGCGCTGATGCCCGTTGAGACCGCGCTGGACGACATCCCGGCACTGGCCGTCACTCGGGCTGATGCGGCAAGGCTCCATCGGGGCCAAGCCGTTTTGTTGCGCGGACGGGATGCGCCCACAAGTAGCGGCACAGTCTATGTCACGGTGGCAGGCCGTCTTTTGGCGCTTGCTGAAGTTGGCAATGGCGAAATCATCCCCAAGCGTGTGTTCAACCTGACCGGCTTGACTGCCTCAACCGGTCGCAACGAGAGAAATTGACGATGTCGATTGCCGCAGAACGCAAAGCGGAAGTCATCAAGACGAATGCCACCAAGGCCGGTGATACCGGTTCGCCCGAGGTTCAGGTCGCGATCCTGTCGGAGCGCATCAACAACCTGACCAACCACTTCAAGACCCACGTGAAGGACAACCATTCGCGTCGTGGCCTCCTGAAGCTGGTCTCGACCCGCCGCTCGCTCCTCGACTATCTGAAGAAGCGGGACGAGGCGCGTTACAAGGCGCTGCTCGAGAAGCACAACATTCGTCGCTAACAGCTCTTGCGCGCGCCACCGGCGCGCGTTTTTACGCGTGAGTTCGAGCCAAAGCGTTTGTTTTAAGGTTTTTGATCGAGGCTTACGCGTACGTCCGGTGCGGACCCAAAGCGCGACAGGAGTCGCACTTTGGATTTTTGTTTGAGCATGATCTTTTCGGAAAACCGCTTCGCACTTTTCCGGATCATGCCCAAGCGATGTTTCGCATCCGGGGGCATGAACAGCGAAAACCACGGTTCGGTATTCGCGCTCGTGCCGACTGACAGTCCAGCAGCAATCCGGCGGCTGGGCGCAACGGGCAAGGTGCCCGTATGACCCGAAAGGATGGACGCCATCCGACATCCAAAAACCATGGCAGGATCGCAGGACGCTGATCGCCCGCTCCGATCAGCGTCCTGCAATCTTGACATGGTTTTTGTTTTTCGAGCCGTTCCTTCTTTCGAGAACCCATGAAAGAAGACCTCTATGTTCAATAAGCATTCAGTCGAGATCGACTGGGGCGGACGCCCCCTCAAGCTCGAAACCGGCAAGATCGCACGCCAGGCCGATGGCGCCGTCGTCGCCACCTATGGCGAGACCGTGGTGCTCGCCACCGTCGTCGCGGCGAAGTCGCCGCGTGAAGGCGTCGACTTCCTGCCGCTGACCGTCGACTACCAGGAGAAGACCTACGCAGCTGGCCGCATTCCCGGCGGCTATTTCAAGCGCGAGGGACGTCCGACCGAGAAGGAGACTCTGGTCTCCCGCCTGATCGACCGTCCGATCCGTCCGCTGTTCGTCGACGGCTGGCGCAACGAGACCCAGGTGATCGTCACCGTGCTCTCGCACGACATGGAAAACGATCCCGATATCGTGGCGCTGGTGGCCTCCTCGGCCGCGCTGACGCTGTCCGGCGCGCCGTTCAAGGGCCCGATCGGCGCTGCCCGTGTCGGCTTCGCCAATGACGAGTTCATCCTCAACCCGACGCTCGACGAGATGGTCGACACTCAGCTCGACCTGGTCGTCGCCGGCACTGCCGACGCCGTGCTGATGGTCGAATCGGAAGCCAAGGAGCTGAACGAAGAGATCATGCTCGGCGCGGTGATGTTTGGTCACCGCCACTTCCAGCCGGTCATCAACGCGATCATCCAGCTCGCCGAGAAGGCCGCCAAGGAGCCGCGCGAAGTCACCGTCATCGACAATGCGGCGCTCGAAAAGGAAATGCTCGGCCTCGTCGAGCAGGAGCTGCGCACCGCCTACGCCATTCCGGTCAAGCAGGATCGCTACGCCGCGGTCGGCAAGGTCAAGGAAAAGGTGATCGCCCACTACTTCCCCGAAGGGCAGGAGCCGAAATACGACAAGCTGCGCATCAGCGCCGTGTTCAAGGAGCTCGAGGCGAAGATCGTTCGCTGGAACATCCTCGACACCGGCAAGCGCATCGACGGCCGTGACAGCAAGACCGTGCGCAACATCATCGCCGAAGTCGGCGTGCTGCCCCGCGCCCACGGCTCGGCGCTGTTCACCCGCGGCGAGACCCAGGGCCTGGTCGTGACCACGCTCGGCACCGGCGAGGACGAGCAGTACATCGACGCGCTGTCCGGAACGTACAAAGAGACGTTCCTGCTGCACTACAACTTCCCTCCCTACTCGGTCGGTGAGACCGGTCGCCTCGGCGGCACCAAGCGCCGCGAGATCGGCCACGGCAAGCTGGCCTGGCGCGCGATCCACCCGGTGCTGCCGCCGCATCACGAGTTCCCGTACACGATCCGCGTGGTCTCCGAGATCACCGAATCCAACGGCTCCTCGTCGATGGCTTCGGTCTGCGGCGCCTCGCTCGCGCTGATGGACGCCGGCGTGCCGTTGAAGCGGCCGACCGCGGGCATCGCGATGGGCCTGATCCTCGAAGACAAGCGCTTCGCGGTTCTCTCGGACATCCTCGGTGACGAGGACCATCTCGGCGACATGGACTTCAAGGTGGCCGGCACGGAAGCGGGCATCACCTCGCTGCAGATGGACATCAAGATCGAGGGCATCACCGAGGAGATCATGAAGGTCGCTCTCGGCCAGGCCAAGGAAGGTCGCATCCACATCCTCGGCGAGATGGCGAAGGCGCTCACCAACGCCCGCGCCGAGCTCGGCGAATACGCGCCGCGCATCGAGACCTTCAAGATCGCCACCGACAAGATCCGCGAAGTGATCGGCACCGGCGGCAAGGTGATTCGCGAGATCGTCGAGAAGACCGGCGCCAAGGTCAACATCGAGGACGACGGCACCGTGAAGGTCGCCTCCTCCGATGGCGAGGCGATGAAGGCCGCGATCAAGTGGATCAAGTCGATCGCGTCCGATCCGGAAGTCGGCCAGATCTATGACGGCACCGTCGTCAAGGTGATGGAGTTCGGCGCCTTCGTGAACTTCTTCGGCTCCAAGGACGGCCTCGTCCACATCAGCCAGCTCGCTTCGGCGCGCGTGCAGAAGACCTCCGACGTCGTCAAGGAAGGCGACAAGGTCAAGGTCAAGCTGCTCGGCTTCGACGACCGCGGCAAGACCCGCCTGTCGATGAAGGTCGTCGACCAGACCACCGGCGAAGACCTCGAAGGCAAGGGCGGCGAGGGCGAGAAGGCTCCGCGCGAAGCAGCCGGCGAGTAAATCTCGCTCACGTACCAAAAAAGAAGGGCGGCCTCGCGGTCGCCCTTTTTTGTTTGTGTCTCGTTCGCCGTCGATCAGGCGATGTCGAACCGGTCGAGGTTCATCACCTTGGTCCAGGCCTTGGCAAAGTCCTTGGCGAACTTCTCCTTGGAATCCGACGAGGCATAGACCTCGGCGAAGGCGCGGAGCTGCGAGTGCGAGCCGAAGATCAAATCGGCACGCGTCGCGGTCCACTTCACCGCGTTGGTCTTGCGGTCGCGGGCCTCGTAGGAGCCATCGGCAACCGGCGTCCACGCCGTGCTCATGTCGAGCAGGTTGACGAAGTAGTCGTTGGAGAGCGTGCCGACCTTCGCGGTGAGGACGCCGTGCTTCGACCCGTTCGCATTGGCACCGAGCACGCGAAGACCACCGACCAGCACGGTCAGCTCAGGACCCGTGAGCTTCAGAAGCTGCGCGCGATCGACGAGCGCCTCTTCCTGCTGCAGGAACTGATGCTTCTTGCCGACATAGTTGCGGAAGCCATCGGCGCGCGGCTCGAGCGGTGCGAAGGAGGCAGCATCCGTCTGCTCCTGCGAGGCATCCATGCGGCCCGGCGTGAAGCCGACCTTGACGTCGACGCCGGCATCCTTGGCGGCCTTCTCGACCGCGGCCGAACCACCGAGGACGATCAGGTCGGCAATCGAGACCTTCTTGGCGCCTGAAGACGCGTTGAAGTCCTTCTGGATCGCTTCGAGCTTGCCGAGCACCTTGGCGAGCTGAGCCGGCTCGTTGACCTCCCAGTCTTTCTGCGGGGCAAGACGGATGCGCGCGCCGTTGGCGCCGCCGCGCTTGTCCGAACCACGGAACGTCGAGGCCGACGCCCAGGCGGTCGAGACCAGCTCGGACACAGAGAGACCCGAAGCCAGGATCTTGGTCTTCAGCGCAGCGATGTCCTGCTCGCTGACCAGCTCGTGGTTCACGGCCGGAATCGGATCCTGCCAGATCAGCGTCTCCTTCGGCACCAGCGGGCCGAGATAGCGCTGGATCGGGCCCATGTCGCGGTGGGTCAGCTTGAACCAGGCGCGGGCGAACGCGTCCGCGAACTGATCGGGATGCTCCAGGAAGCGGCGCGAGATCTTCTCATAGGCCGGATCGAAGCGCAGCGAGAGATCGGTCGTCAGCATCGTCGGGCGATGCTTCTTCGACCTGTCGAACGCGTCGGGGATGATCGCGTCGGCGCCCTTGGCGGTCCACTGGTTCGCACCACCGGGGCTCTTCGTCAGCTCCCATTCGTACTTGAACAGATTCTCGAAGAAATTGTTGCTCCACTTCGTCGGCGTCGTGGTCCAGGTCACTTCGAGACCGCTGGTGATGGAATCACCGGCGAGGCCCGAGGCGTGCTTGCTCTTCCAGCCGAGGCCCTGGTCTTCGAGCGCGCCCGCTTCCGGCTCGGGACCAACCAGCGACGGATCGCCGGCGCCATGGGTCTTGCCGAAGGTGTGGCCGCCGGCGATCAGCGCGACGGTCTCTTCGTCGTTCATCGCCATGCGGAAGAAGGTCTCGCGGATGTCCTTGGCCGCGGCGAGCGGATCCGGCTTGCCGTTCGGGCCTTCCGGATTGACGTAGATGAGGCCCATCTGCACCGCGCCAAGCGGTTCGGCGAGCTGGCGTTCGCCGCTATAGCGCTCATCGCCGAGCCAGGTCCCTTCGGGACCCCAATAGAGCTCTTCCGGCTCCCAGACGTCGGCGCGGCCACCGGCGAAGCCGAAGGTCTTGAAGCCCATCGACTCCAGCGCGACGTTGCCGGCAAGCACCATCAGGTCGGCCCAGGAAATCTTCCGGCCATATTTCTGCTTGATCGGCCAAAGCAGCCGGCGCGCCTTATCGAGGTTGGCGTTGTCAGGCCAGGAGTTGAGCGGAGCGAAACGCTGCTGACCGGCACCGGCGCCACCGCGGCCGTCGGTGATGCGGTAGGTGCCCGCGCTATGCCAGGCCATGCGGATCATGAGGCCGCCATAGTGACCGAAGTCGGCCGGCCACCATTCCTGCGAATCCGTCATCAGGGCGGTCAGGTCCTTGACGACCGCATTCAGGTCGAGCGTCTTGAATTCCTTGGCGTAGTCGAACGCCTCGCCCATCGGGTCGGACAGGCCGGAGTTCTTGTGCAGCATGTCGATGCTGAGATTGGTGGGCCACCAGTCGCGGTTTGCTGGCACGCGTTTGCCGCCCGAAAACGGGCACTTCGAAGTGTCGTCCATGAATACCTCCTCTGGTGGCGTCGCACTCGCGCCATTGACCAGGTGGAATCACTCTAAGCGCCACGTTCGATCAGGGGAAGTTGACTTTAATGATCGCTGCGATAGGTTTTTCTGATGATCAATCTGACGCTGCGCCAGCTGCGGTATTTCGATGCCTTGGCACGTCACGGCCATTTCGGCCGCGCCGCGGAGTCCTGCTCCATCTCGCAGCCGGCGCTGTCGATGCAGATCAAGGAACTTGAGGAGGCGCTCGGCGGCCTGCTGCTGGAGCGCAGCGCCCGCCAGGTGGGACTGACCCGGTTCGGCGAGGAGCTCGCACAACGCGTCCGCGACATCCTGCGCTCGGTCGATGAGCTCGGCGATTTCGCCCGGGCCTCGCAGGACCGTTTTGCCGGACGCCTGCGCATCGGCATGATCCCGACCATCGCGCCGTATCTCCTGCCCAAGATCACCAAGAATCTCACGCGCATGCATCCGGAGCTCGACATCCGCGTGCGCGAGACCATGACGCCGCGGCTGATCCAGGAATTGGTCGAGGGCCGGCTCGACACCGCCATCGTCGCGCTGCCGGTCTCCGAACCCTCGCTCACCGAGGTCGCCCTGTTCGAGGAAAAATTCCTGCTGGTGCGGCCGGGCACGGATGCGGGCACGCCAGCGCCGTCGCGCGAGATGATGCGCGAGATGCGCTTGTTGCTGCTCGAAGAGGGCCATTGTTTCCGCGACCAGGCGCTGTCGTTCTGCAACATGCAATCGGCACCGCCCCGTGAGATGCTGGATGCGAATTCGCTATCGACGCTGGTGCAGATGGTCAGCGCCGGCATCGGCGTCACCCTGATTCCGGAGATGGCGGTCTCGGTGGAGACGCGTTCGGCCTCGGTCTCGCTGTCGCGCTTCCGCGACCCCGAGCCCTCGCGCACGATCGGCATGGTCTGGCGCAAGACAAGCCCGCTGGCCCGGCAGCTGCTGCAGATCTCCGAGGTGGTGTGCCTGTCAGCCGGCAAGGCGCGGCCGCGGCAGGCCGTGCGCAGCCAGAAGGCTTGAGGCCGCGATGTCGGATCCGATCATTCGCCCCGCCCGCACCGAGGAATATGACGAGATCGGCCGCGTCTGGATGGAGAGCTGGGTCTCCACCGGCCTCGCCGAGGCCAGCGAATTCCTGCTGGCGAACCTGCGTGCGCGCATCCGGCGCGAGATCGAGGACGGCTGGAGCCTGTTCGTCGCCGACGACGCCGGCACCATCGCCGCGATGCTGGCGCTGCATCTGCCAAAACTCTATCTCGACATGCTGTTCGTCGGCCCTCCCTATCAGGGGCAATCGCTCGGCCGGAAACTGCTCGCCTTCACGCGCGCGCAGATGCCTGACGAGATATACCTGCGCTGCGTCCGCGAGAACGAAAAGGCCTGGCGCTGGTACGAGCGCGAGGGATTTGTGTTCGAGGGGGAAGAGCTCTCCCCGGTCACAGGCTTCGTGATGAAGTGCTATCGATGGAAGCGGGCCGCCGGGTAGGCACCGAACTCCGGACGCAGCTTGCGGTTGTCACAATCCCAACTTAGTCTGGCGTGTCCGACGTCTCCAGCCCCTGGTCTCCCGGAATCCATGGTTCGAATTGCTGTCTCGCTGATCGCGCTGCTATCCCTTTTGACGTCGGCAGCCGCACAAACGCCTCCCGCTCCGTCTGCCCCCGCCAAGCCTGCAGCAAAGAAACAGGCGCCGAAAGCGGCCGCCGGTGCACGGGCCCCGGCATCGACAGAAACCGGTCCCTGCCAGATCGGCGTCATTTCCGCGATCGGAGACCAGTTTTCGGTCCAGCATGTCGGCCTCACGATGTTCGGTAACGAATATCTGGAGGCGCCGATCGATGCGTGGGGCCTCGACGATCTCCTGGTCACGCGGGTTCGTGCCGCGGCTCCCGGCATCGCGGTCCGAAAGATCACTTACGCCAATGGCGCCTTCAGACCGTATTATCACCCCGAAGCAAAGCTGTTCCGTAATAACCGCGACGACCTGACAGCCCTGGTGCGTCAGATCGCCGGCGGCGCCAATTGCGAACGTTACATCGTTGCCACGAAATCCCGCGTTTCGGTTGATGGCACCAACCAGTCAATCGAAGGCGTCGGAGTCTACAAGAATTGGGCGAGTCCTTCCGGACGAGGCGTCGTGGTCGCTTATTTTCTTCTGAACGTATTCGACGGGCGCACCTTTGAGATCCACCGGGCACCCTCCCGGAATTTCGGAGATGTGCTTGCATCGAGTTTCTCGAACAAGAACGACGACATTCGCATTCTCAACGATCTCGACTTTCCCAAAACACCGGAGCAGGCGACCAACAACGCGACGCTGCGCGACTGCGCGCGTAGCCTGATCACAGCAAAGCTGGACAAGTTCTTGCCCGCGTACATCAAGGGCGAGTAAGCGCCTATGCCGACGCGACAGGCCGAAGGATCAAGTTTGGCTGCGCCTGCGAACACCGTTGCGTCCAGTATCATGGCCCGGCTGTTCGTCGTCACGATCATCCTGTGGTGTTTTGCAACCCAGGCTCGGGCACAAATTCAATTGGAGACGGCAGGATCAGCCGTCAAACAAGCCAACGGCAAGACGAGCACGCGGCGCGAGGCGACGGGTAAGCCCGCTTCCGCCGACCCTTGCGACTTCGGTGTCGTCGTCACCACTGGCGATGAGTTCACGCTTCAGACGACCGGCCTGACCATATTTCAGTACAAGAAGACGGTCATTCCGATCCCGGGCTGGGGCCTCAACGATCTGATCTTCGCGCGGATTCGCGCCACGATCCCAGCTGGCGTATCCGTTCTGAGAATCCCCTACAACCCGGCGAAATTTCCTCCCCACGATGAATCGAAGGACACGTTGAAGGACAGGTTGTTCCGCGATCTCAACGCGGAGCTGGCCGAATACATGCGCCAGGTCGCGAAAGGAACGAATTGCCGGCACTACATCCAGATCCTCAATTCGATCAGCCCAATCGGGTCATCGAACTATACGGTCCGCGGCTTCGGCATCCTCAATCAGGATGTGGTGCTCGGGCGTCGCATCTTTCTCTATGCCCTGGCGTTTATTCGCATCTTTGACGGCCGCGACTTCTCTGTCGTCAGACAGAGCTCTGCGCTGATCAACGTGCATCATTCCCTGGCGGTGCAGAGGCTTTTGGGCAGGCTACTCGGCGGTCCTTATCGCGAGTTGCCCGCAGAATCGTTTCCAACGCGCCCTGAAGATGCCGCCGACAATCCAGTGCTGCGCGACAGCGTGCGCGCCATGCTAACGGAAAGTCTCGACAAGACGCTGCCGCTCATGCTCGGGTTGCAACGAGCGGCACGCGACAGCGACGCGCGCTGATCAACACGTCGCTTCCGCTCCTTTGCCCACCCCGCGGAGTCTTACTCCGGGTCCTTCAAATCGTCCGGCCGCGGCATCAGGACGATGTTATAGCCGGAATCGACGTAGTGGATCTCGCCAGTCACACCGCCCGAGAGATCCGACAGCAGATACAGCGCCGAGCCGCCGAGCTCGTCGAGCGTGACGCCACGGCGAAGCGGCGAATGCTTCTGCATGAAGGCGAACATCGCGCGCGCTTCGCCGATGCCGGAGCCGGCGAGCGTGCGGATGGGGCCGGCCGAGATCGCGTTGACGCGGATACCACGCGGTCCGAAATCGGAAGCGAGATAGCGCACCGAGGCTTCCAGCGCTGCCTTGGCCACGCCCATCACGTTGTAGTTCGGCATCGACCGCTCGGAGGCGCCGAAGGTCAGCGTGATCATGCTGCCGCCATCCGTCATCAGCTCGGCCGCGCGCTTTGCGACCTCGGTGAAGGAGAAGCAGGAGATCACCATGGTGCGCGAGAAATTCTCGCGGCTGGTGTCGGCGTAGCGGCCCTTCAGCTCGTTCTTGTCGGCAAAGCCGATCGCGTGGATGACGAAGTCGAGCTTGCCCCACTTCTCACGGAGCACATCGAAGGTGGCGTCGACACTGGCGATGTCCTCGACATCGCAAGGCAGCACCAATTCGACACCGAGAGATTCCGCCAGCGGCTTGACGCGCTTGCCCAGCGCCTCGCCCTGGAAGGTGAAGGCGAGCTCGGCACCGTGAGCATGCAGCGTCTTCGCCATGCCCCAGGCGATCGAATGATCATTGGCGATGCCCATGATCAGACCGCGCTTGCCTTTCATCAGACCTTCCATTGCGTGCAAATCTCCGCTCTTCGTCATGCCCGGGCATAGCCGTCTGAAGGACGGCGTCGCTTCGCTCGCCTATGTCCCGGGCATCCACGCCCTTCGCAGCCAGAAGTTAAGACGTGGATGGCCGGGACGAGCCCGGCCATGACGAGAAGAATCTCTAGTGCGTCGGCAATAACGTCACACGTCCATCCGGCTGAACACCAGTGTGGCGTTGGTGCCGCCGAAGCCGAACGAGTTCGAGAGCACGGTGCCGATCTTGACGTTGTCGATGCGCTTGCGCACGATCGGCATGTCGGCGAAGACAGGATCGAGCTCCTGGATGTGAGCGCTCTCGCAGATGAAGCCGTTGTTCATCATCAGCAGCGAGTAGATCGCTTCCTGCACGCCGGTCGCGCCCAGCGAATGGCCGGTCAGCGCCTTGGTCGCCGAGATCGGCGGGCACTTTTCGCCGGCGCCGAACACGCGGCGGAGCGCGTCGATCTCAGGCGGATCGCCCGCCGGCGTCGAAGTCGCGTGCGGATTGATGTAGTCGACCTTGGTCTTCACCGTCGACATCGCCATGCGCATGCAGCGCTCGGCGCCTTCACCCGACGGGGCGACCATGTCGTAACCGTCCGACGTCGCGCCATAGCCGACGATCTCGCCGTAGATGCGCGCGCCGCGCGCCTTGGCATGCTCGAGCTCTTCGAGCACCAGCACACCGGCGCCACCGGCAATGACGAAGCCGTCGCGGTTGACGTCATAGGGACGCGAGGCAGTGGCGGGCGTGTCGTTGTACTTCGACGACATCGCGCCCATCGCGTCGAACAGCACCGACAGCGACCAGTCCAGCTCCTCGCAGCCACCGGCGAAGATGACGTCCTGCTTGCCGATCTGGATCGTCTCATAGGCATTGCCGACACAATGGTTCGACGTCGCGCAGGCCGAAGAGATCGAATAGTTCACGCCTTTGATCTTGAACCAGGTCGCGAGCGTCGCGGACGCCGTCGACGACATCGCCTTCGGCACGGCAAACGGACCGACGCGCTTTGGTCCCTTGGTGCGGGTGATGTCGGCCGACTCGACGATGGTGCGAGCGGACGGGCCACCGGAGCCCATGATGATACCGGTGCGGATGTTGGAGACTTCCTCCGGGCCGAGGCCGGAGTCCTGGATCGCCTGCTCCATCGCGATGTGATTCCACGCCGCGCCCTGACCGAGAAAGCGCATCGCGCGACGATCGACGACCGTCGCAGGATCGAGCGTGGGCGCACCCTGCACCTGCGAACGAAAGCCGAGCTCGGCATATTTCTCGGCCCGCGAAATGCCCGACTTCGCCTCGTGAAGGCTCGCAAGCACTTCCTGGGTGTTGTTTCCGATCGACGAGACGATACCCATCCCGGTGACCACAACCCGCCTCATGACAGCCTCGCCTAAATCGTTGTCTTCTCGATGATGCGCTTAGCTCAGGCTCGTGCCCTGCTTGAACAGGCCGACCTTCAGATCCTTGGCGCGATAAATAATCTGGTCGTCGACCGAAAGCCATCCGTCGGCAATGCCGAGCACCAGCTTTGAACGCATCACGCGCTTGATATCGACGTTGTACACAACCTTGCGAGCCTCGGGCAGCACCTGGCCGCCGAACTTCAGTTCGCTGAGGCCGAGTGCACGACCGCGACCTTCGCCACCGCTCCAACCCAGATAAAAGCCGACCATTTGCCACAGTGCATCGAGGCCCAGGCAGCCCGGCATCACGGGGTCGTTCTTGAAGTGGCAGCCGAAGAACCAGAGGTCGGATTTCACGTCGAGCTCGGCGCGCACCAGGCCCTTGCCGAATTCGCCGCCATGATCGTTAATTTCCGCGACGCGGTCGAACATGAGCATCGGCGGCAGGGGCAATTGCGCATTGCCGGGACCGAACATCTCACCGCGGGCACATGCCAGCAAATCTTCGTACTCGTAACCGTTGCGCCTGTTCAGCATGCGGAAGCCTCTGTTTGAACCCCGATTGAGCGGCGTTTCTGGCAAAAATGGGCCCCGTCCTGCTCGGAAGGCAACACAAATTGCCGTCGTCAGGCGCCAATAACCGAGAGCTGGATAGACCGCAGACCGGGCCCCAATGCCTGGCCGCGCCTAAATCGGTTGAGCGGAACCGCGCGCTCTCTAACACAGGCCTTTTCGGGTAGCAAAGCGGTCCCATGAAGGTAGAATGACGGGGTGTCGCGCCGGTTCCTCTGCTGATTAGAACCGCTCTAGTTGCGAGAAACTTGCATCTGCATCTATCTGTCCATATATTGCAGACAGATAGTGTTCACGCGTGCCCGAATTCTGGAAATGAGCGAAAATAACGCGATCCGTCACGACGAGGATGCCCATGCGGCCCTTCTGTCCGGCCGCCAGCCGGCCCTGACCGGCTGCCCCTGGCATGACGTCAACGAAATGCTCCAGTCTGCCGGCCTGCGCCCGACGCGCCAGCGCATGGCTCTGGGCTGGCTGCTGTTCGGCAAGGGCGCGCGCCACCTCACGGCTGAAATGCTCTATGAGGAAGCAACCCTGGCCAAAGTGCCGGTGTCGCTCGCGACCGTCTACAACACGCTGAACCAGCTGACCGATGCCGGCCTGCTGCGCCAGGTCAGCGTCGACGGCACCAAGACCTATTTCGACACCAACGTCACCACCCACCATCACTACTACCTCGAGAACAGCCACGAGCTGGTCGATATCGAGGATCCGCATCTGGCGCTGTCCAAGATGCCGGAGGTGCCGGAGGGTTACGAGATCGCGCGCGTCGACATGGTCGTGCGCCTGCGCAAGAAGCGCTGAGATCGTCCACTGCTGATTTGATCGTGGTGGCCGGGCTCGTCCCGGCCATATTGTTTTACACCGTCATTCCGGGGCGGTGCGGAGCACCGAACCCGGAATCTCGAGATCCCGGGTTCGATGCTAAAGCATCGCCCCGGGATGACGCCTTCGACGTCAGTTGACCTGCTCGTCCGTATAGACGCCCCAAAGGCGTTCCTGCTGGATCCAGCCATCAAAGCCGCTGCCGGTGATGTGGCACCAGTTGGTGGTGCATTTTTTCACCGTGGTGACGACGCCGGCCTGGAGCTTTGCGGCAACCGCGCTGTCGGGATCGGCGCGGTCATAGATCGGCGCGAGATCGTCCTTGTTCTTCATGGTGACCACCGCAGTGCGGCGGCCCGACAGCAGGGAGTGATAGACCCAGCCCTCGGCGCCTTCGGAATCGCGCACCCGGCGCCAGTTCTCGAACTCGGCGGTGATTTCGACCGGCAAGCCGGCGCGGGTGTAGACCCAGGCCACGTCATTATCCTTGGTCGGGCCGGCGCGGACGTTGACGTGATCCGATTTGAGACTGACATAGCGCGGCACCGGCAGGCCGCTGGCGGTCTGGGGGGTGGTGTCCTTGGCCGAATGCGAGGGGCCGACCGAGGCGCTCAACCAGGTGCAAACGAGCGCCATCACCGAACAAAAACGCCCCAACGCCATCAACCCGTCTCCTGTCGAAGACCGGGGCTCAAAGCCCGGCCCTCACCCCAATTCCAAACCCTGCCGCATCATTCCCTGTTCCGCCCCACGCGGGTGTTCCCGAAGCCAACTTGTCTTGGCCCGGCCTTCTGCTAGAGAGGACGGACGCTTGAACAACCAGTTTGCCCCGATTTTCCGGCCGGAAATCTCGGGAAAGCTTGAAGGAAACGCCGGGGACGACACGGCTGTTGCAGTGTCGAACAACCGGGTTAATGAGGCCTCAACGGCCGGCCTTTGGCGACAGAGGCGGCCTGCAACGCCTCATGAGGGCAGGACATGTCGGTGAAGAAAAAGCCCCTCGTCGTGGTGACGCGCAAGCTGCCGGACTCGATCGAGACCCGGATGCGCGAGCTGTTCGACGCACGCATCAATCTCGAGGACACACCGATGTCGGCCGAGCAGATCGCCGAGGCCGCGCGCACCGCCGACATCCTGGTTCCCACGGTCACCGATCACATCAGCGCCGACATCGTCAACCAGCCCGACTGCAAGCTCCGCCTGATCGCGAATTTCGGCAACGGTGTCGACAATATCGACGTCGAGGCCGCACATGCCCGTGGCATCACGGTCACCAACACGCCGAAGGTTCTGACCGAAGACACCGCCGACATGACGATGGCGCTGATCCTGGCCGTGCCGCGCCGGATGATCGAAGGCGCCTCCGTGCTGACGGAAGGAAAGCCCTGGGCGGGCTGGTCGCCGACCTGGATGCTCGGCCACCGCATCGGCGGCAAGCGTCTCGGCATCATCGGCATGGGCCGCATCGGCCAGGCAGTCGCGCGACGCGCCCGCGCCTTCGGCTTGCAGATCCACTACCACAATCGCCGTCCCGTCGCGCCCAAGATCGCCGAAGAGCTTGGCGCGACCTATTGGGAAAGCCTCGACCAGATGCTGGCGCGGATGGACATCATCTCGGTGAACTGTCCGCACACGCCGGCGACCTACCATCTGCTCTCGGCGCGACGGCTGAAGCTGATCCGGAAAGACGCCTACATCGTCAACACCGCACGCGGAGAGGTGACGGACGAAGACACGCTGATCAAGCTGATCGAAGGCGGCGAGATCGGCGGCGCCGCCCTCGACGTCTATGAGCACGAGCCCGCGGTCAATCCGAAGCTGGTGCGGCTTGCCAAGGCCGGCAAGGTGATCCTGATGCCGCATATGGGCTCGGCCACGATCGAGGGCCGCGTCGAGATGGGCGAGAAGGTGATCATCAACATCCGCACCTTCCTCGACGCCCACAAGCCGCCGGATCGCGTGCTGCCGAGCATGCTGTGACGTTCAAAACGGATCGCCCTCAGGGGCGATGGGCACTGAGATCGGTGACCACAGGACCATCGCCATTGAGCGGATTGGCGGGATCGCGGGCGTAGCGCAGCGTCTCGAAGCGCATCGCGCGGGCGTCGATCATCAGAAGGCGGCCGACGAGGCCCTCGCCGAAGCCGACGATCTCGCGGATCGCCTCCAGCGCCATCATCGAGCCCATCACGCCCGCGAGCGCGCCCATGACGCCGGCTTCCGCGCAGGCCGGCACGGTGCCCGGCGGCGGCGCTTCCGGAAACAGGCAGCGATAGGTCGGATTGAAGACGCCCTGCTCGTTGGTCTCGTGCGCGCGGATGGTGGTGAGCGAGCCGTCAAACGTCCCGAGCGCCGCCGTGATCAACGGCCGCTTCGCGAAGAAGCAGGCGTCCGAGACCAGATAGCGCGTCGAGAAATTGTCGGAGCCATCGAGCACGAGGTCGTAGTCGCCGATCAGCGATAGCGCATTGTCCGCGTTGAGCCAGGTGGCGTGGCCGACGAAGCGGACATGTGGATTGAGCTCTGCGATCCGCTCGGCCGCGCTCTCGACCTTGTGGCGGCCGATGTCGGGCGTCGTATGGATCACCTGGCGCTGCAGGTTCGACAGTGACACGACGTCGTCATCGACCACGCCCAACGTTCCGATGCCGGCGGCCGCCAGATACATCAGCGCCGGCGCACCGAGCCCGCCCGCGCCGATCACCAGCACGGAGGCCCGCTTCAGCGCGGCCTGACCGGGGCCGCCGACATCGCGCAGCACGATATGGCGGGCATAGCGTTCGAGTTCGTCCGGGCTGAGCAAGCTCTTTGACTCCTGAACCACCGCAACATTGTTCGCGACCAACGAGATGTGCTTCAATGGCAGCGCGTTCAATGGGCTGGCTGGATTTGTCATGAGATCGATGCTTGCGGCAACACTGATGTTGGCCTCTGCCACAGGCGCGCACGCCCAGATGACGGCGCCGCAGGTCCCCGGCGCCAAGCCGAAGATGGTCCAGACCGTTCCGATCAAGCCCCCCGCCCTGCAAACGCCGTCGGAAACGGCCGACGCGATGGCGCAGGCCGAGCGGCTGGCGCTGCAATCCGACCTCGCCTGGGTCGGCGAATATAACGGCGCGATCACCGGCGATGTCAGCTCGCGCATGGTCGATGCCATCAAGGAATACCAGAAGAAAAAGGGCGGCAAGCCGACCGGCGTGCTCAACCCGCAGGAGCGCTCCGCGCTCGCCGAAACCGCACGGCGCAAGCAGGATAGCGTCGGCTGGAAGATCGTGACTGAAATGACCAGCGGCGCGCGGCTCGGCATTCCCTCCAAGCTGGTGCCAAATCAGGCGACCGACGCCAACGGCTCGAAATGGTCTTCGCCAACGGGCACGGTGCAGGTTCTGCTCAGCCGTCGCAAGGAAGCAAACCCGACCACCGCAAAGCTCGCTGAAACCGAGAAGAAGGAGCCGGCCGGACGCAAGGTCGACTACACCGTGGTGAAGCCCGACTTCTTCGTGCTGTCGGGGTTGCAGGGCCTGAAGAAGTTTTATGTGCGCGGCACCTTCAAGGGCGACGAAGTCCGCATCATGACGATCCTGTACGACCAGGCGACCGAGAACACGGTCGAGCCTGTCGTGATCGCGATGTCGAGCGCGTTCAATGCGTTTCCGTCTGGTCCGCAGGCTGGGCCTGCGCCGCGCAAGACTGTTGAATATGGGACCGGCATCGTCGTCAGCGACGACGGTGCGATCGTCACCGATCGCCTTGTCACCGATAGCTGCCTCGCAATCACCATCGGCGGCTACGGCAATGCCGACCGCCTTGCCGAGGATAAGGAGCACGATCTCGCGCTGCTGCACATCTACGGCGCGCGCGGCCTCAAGCCGCTCAGCCTCACCAGCGGCGCTGCGAAGACCAGCGTGGATGTCGTCGGCATCGCCGATCCCCAAAGCCAGGGCGGCGCGACCAACGTTTCGAACGTCAAGGGCGCGCTGGCGCCAGTCACGCGCAGCGACTCTGCATTGTCTCCACCGCCCGCCGTCGGTTTCTCCGGCAGCCCGGCCATCGACAGCGATGGCAAGTTCGCCGGCGTTGCGCTGCTGAAGCCGGCGATCGTCGCGGGCCCCGCGACAGCGATTCCGGCCTCACAGGCCGTGATGGTGTCGGCGGAGACCGTGCGCGATTTTCTGAAGGCGAATGCTGTTACCGCGAACGGCACATCGACCGACACGAAAGCCGCGGTCGTGCGTGTGATTTGCGTGCGGAAGTAACCATCTTGTCCCGGACGCTCTGCAACGCTCCAGCGTTGCTGTGCCGAGCCGGGACCCATGCATCCTCACGCTCCGTGCTAGTGGCTTTCTGGGCCCCGGCTCTGCAGCGCACCGCTTTGCGCTGCGCTGCGCCCGGGGCACGAGACTAGCTCAGCCTGAATCGCACCCCGCTCTTCGCAAGGCCGCCCGAAATCCCCACTGGCGTGCCATCCGCGCGCCAGCACGCGGCACCGGTCATGGTGCCGTCGTCGTGGAAGGCGATACCATTCATGCCGCCGGCGACTGTGGCGACCGGCTGGACCGTGTGGCCGAACGCCGTGAGTTTTGTCCGCACGCTCTCCGGCACCTTCTGCTCGACCTCGAGCGCATTGCCCTCTGTCCAGACCCGCGGTGCTTCGACGGCCTCCTGCAGGCTCATGCCGTGATCGATCAGATTGACCAGCGCCTGCATCGCGCTCGGGAAAATGCGCTTGCCGCCGGGCAGGCCTAGCGCATAGCGCAGCTTGCCGTCGTGTAAAGCCATCATCGGCGACATCGAGGTCGTCACGCGCTTGCCCGGCGCTAGCGACAGCGCATGGCCCGGACGCGGGTCGAACAGGTTCATGTAATTGTTGGCGATGGCACCGAGGCCCGGGATCATGATCTTCGCGCCAAACAGGTTGTTGATGGTCTGCGTGGTCGCGATCACGTTGCCAAAACTGTCTGCCGCCGTCATGTGCGTGGTGTGTGCGCTCTCGAGCTGCGTCACGCCGGCACCAAAAGCCTGCGCGCGCGCCGGATCGATCGTGCGGCGGCGTTCCTCGGCGTAAGCCTTCGACGTCAGCTTCTCCACGGGCACGCCGACATAGTCAGGATCACCACTTGCCGCGGCGCGATCGGCGAACGCGATCTTCAGGACTTCGGCGAGGTAATGGATGGTCTCGGCTGTGCCGAAGCCAAGGCTGGCGATATCGTAGCCTTCCAGAATGTTCAGCATCTGCGCGATGTGCACGCCGGAGGCTGCGGGCGGTGGCGGCCCAAGGATGATCCAGCCGCGATAGTCGGCGCGGATCGGCTGCCGCTCGACGGTTCTGTAGTTGGTCAGGTCATTGCGACGGATGAAGCCGCCAGCCTTCTCCATGTAGTCGGCGAGGATGTCGCCGAGCGGACCCTCGTAGAGCGCGTTCTCGCCGTGATCGGCGATATAGCGAAGTGTCTCGGCATATTCTGATTGCACCACGCGCTCGCCGACCTTGAGCGGCTCGCCATTGGGCATGAACACCGCCGATATCGGCTTGTCCTTGCGCATCGTCGCGGCGCACTCGCTGATGCATTCGTGCAAGTAGGGCGTCGCCGCATAGCCGCGCGCGGCGTGCTTGATCGCGGGCTGCATGACATCGGCAAGGCTCATGGTGCCGAACCTTCGCAGCGTCTCGCACCAGGCTTTCAGCGAGCCCGGCGTGGCGACCGCCTTCGGGCCGTTGAGGTTCTCATTGCCGACGGTGTCGAACACGTCGTGCGCCGAGCCCGGCTTGGAGGTGTAGGTGGTGTCGCGAACCGCCGATGGCACCGTGCTCTGGCCATCGATGACGCGGTGGCTGCCGTCGGCCAGGCGAATATGCGCCATGCCGCCGCCGATGATGCCGACCATCATCGGCTCGACCACGGTCAGCGTGAACAGCGTGGCGATCGCAGCGTCGATGGCGTTGCCGCCGGCCGCCAGCATCTCGGCGCCGGCGCTGGAGGCCAGCGGGTGATTGCTCACCACCATGCCGCGGCTCGAGACCGCCGGCATCTTCTGACATTCGAAGTTTGTTGCCGTCCGGTCGCGCCAGTTTCCGCTCATGCTGCTGGTCCTTCTTGTTCACGATGGCAAGCACACCATAGGCACTTCTACGGGTCCAGTACTGGTACGGATTAACTGGCATTCCCGATTCTGCCATCATCGCTATCGTTGATTCGGACATCCGCGGTCCCCTTTGGATCGGGCAGGGCACGTCCTGAGCGAGAAGAGCTCAGCATCAAAAAGCGATGCACGTTCGCGTGGCGTTACCCCAGACCCAAGCACTCCAAAGGATTCAGCTTCCCATGCACACGATCGTACTGGCCACCCAAAAGGGTGGGAGTGGCAAGAGCACGCTCGCCATCGGCCTCGCGCTGGCTGCCAAGCAGGCCGGCTTCACCGTTCGCCTGATCGAGACCGACCCGCAGGGCACCCTGTCCAACTGGGCGCGCCGTCGCAACAACGATGACGTCGTCGTCGAGCCGATCTATCACGCCGCCGATTTCGCGCCGCGGCTGAACATGCTGGCCGACAGCGGTCTCCAGCTTGCGATCGTCGACACCGCGGCCGGCCTGTCCGCCGCGACCACCGCGGCGATCCGCCATTCCAACCTCTGCCTGATCCCGGCCCGCCCGAGCGTCGCCGACATCGAGGCGACCGTCTCCACCGTCAGCGTCGCACGCGCCTGGAAGCGTCCCTACAGCTTCGTGCTGAACCAGACGCCGATCCGCGGCCAGCGCATCGACAACGCGGCCAACACGCTCGCCGAGGAAGCCGCGCTCGATCTCACCGACGTGCTCGCACGCCCGCTGATCGTGATGCGCAACGACCACCAGGACTCGCTCGCCTCCGGCCTCGCCGTCAGCGAGTTCGCACCGAACGGCAAGTCGACCGAGGAAATCCGCGGCCTCTGGCGCTGGATCGAGACCCGTCTCGAACTCTCCGCCGGCAATCTCCTGATCGATCAGGTCATGTCGGCCGCAGACGGTGTGCTGCATGCCGCCGCCGAGCTTTCGGCGGACGAAACTGTTCTGGCATCCTGAGCGGGGCGATCGCTCAGGCTGCAAGACGGGCTCTTTGCCATCCGGTGAATGAGCCCAGGCGACGAAGCAATCCGGCCACCAGCCCGGCCGGATTTGCTTCGCTCGCGCTCCGTAGTACTACAACATTCACAAAACTGTCATATTGCGGCATTGTCGGAAGCGATTCGCGATCCGTTCGGGATGCGCCTCGTGTCGGCTAGGACCGCTCCATGCACACACTGGTCTTCGCTACGCAGAAAGGCGGCTGCGGCAAGAGCACGCTCGCTGCCGGCATCGCGCTCGCCGCGCAGCACGCTGGCCATCTGGTTCGCCTGATCGACACCGATCCGCAGGCCACGCTGTCGAACTGGCAAAGCCGCCGGCTTGCGCATGATGTCGTCGTCGACAGCGTTCACGAAGCTGGCGAGATCGAACCAGAGTTGCGGAAGCTGCGCCGCGAGGGCACTGACCTCGCGATCATCGATACGTCTGCCGGGATGAATGCCGCGACGCGAACCGCAATTCTCTGCGCCGACCTGTGCCTGCTGCCGACGCGACCGAGCATCGCCGACCTCGAATCGACCGTCACGACACTGCGCGTCGTCAGGGCCGCACGACGACCGTTTGCCTTCATTCTCAACCAGGCTTCGATCCGCGGAGAACGTGGCAACCTCGCCGCGTCCGCGCTAAGCCGCGAAGCCGAGCACGAGCTTGCCGAGATCGTGGCATTGCCGTTCATCGCCAGCCGCAACGATCATCAGGACGCGCTCGCCGCCGGGCTCACCGCCGTCGAATACGCGCCCGACGGCAAAGCCGCTGACGAGATTCGCCGGCTCTGGGAATGGATCGAAGCGCGCCTGCAGAGCAGGCTCGAGCAATCGGCTCCGACCGATGCGCTGAACGACGACACTGACGTGCCGTGGGACTCATGCCTGTGATTGCGCGCCTCTGCCACGCAGCCAGGCTTCACGCTGCACAATCCATCTCTCAGCCGTCGACTGTCCACCGTGATGCGGCAGCTCGATGAAGCCGACGAACTCCGCGCCGGTCTTCTGCTTGACCCGGCGCGAAGCCTCGTTTGTGGCGGCGTTGCTGACGTAGAAATGTTCGAGGCAAAGCGTGAGGAAGGCAAAGTCGTTCACCGCGATGATGGCCTCCGTCATCAAGCCGCGCCCCCAATAAGGCTCAGCCAGCCAGAAGCCGCGATTGCCTTTGGCGCCCTCTGCACGGGGCCGGAAATGAATATTGCCGATGGCCTCGCCATCACCGCCCTTCAGCACCAGCACCCAATGGTGGAGCTCTTCGCCAGCCGTGATCTTGTCGAGCTGCAACCGGACGAAGGTTTCCGCGCCATCCGCCGGATAGGGCCAGGGCACCACGGCCGCAAGATGCCGGATGATGTTCCAATTGTCGAAATGCCGCTGGATCGCCGGCGCGTCGGATAGCGCCAGCGGACGCAGGATCAGCCGTTCGGTCTCAAGCAGCGGCGTCTGCATGGCCCCTCACTTCTGACATTTCGAACACCAGAAGGTCGAGCGGCCGTTCTGGGTGAAGCGCTTGATGGTGCCGCCGCAGCGCGGGGTCGTGCAGGTCTCGCCTTCGCGATCATAGACCTTGAACGAATGCTGGAAATAGCCGAGCTCGCCGGAGGTCTGGCGATGATCGCGCAATGACGAGCCGCCGGCCTTGATGGCGTCGTTCAGCACGGTATGGATCGCACCGACCAATCGTTTTGCGTGATCCGTCGGCTCGCCCACGGCGACGCCCTTGCGTCGTCCGGACTTCGTTGACAGCGTCGCGGCAATCCGGCGCGGCGACAGATGCGAGCGGTGGAGGGCTTCGCAGACATAGATGTTGCCGAGACCTGCGACCACACGCTGATCGAGCAGCGCAGCCTTCAGGTTCGTCTTCTTGCCCTCGCATGAGCTCGCCAGCATCGCGGCGTCGAACTCGTTGCCGAGCGGCTCGGGGCCGAGGTCGCGCAGCAAGGGCTCGTCTTCGATCGCTTCGCGCGCGATCACTTTCATGTAACCGAAGCGGCGCGGATCGTTGAAGACGATGTCGGCGCCCGAGGACATCCGAAACAGCACATGGTCGTGCGCGGAATCCTTGCCCTTGGGATAGTGAAACTCGCCGGGCGCAGCCTCGTTGTCCGGCTTGATGACGCGGAACGAGCCCGACATGCCCAGATGCATCAGCAATACGTCGCCGGAGGCGAGATCGGCCATGAGATATTTTGCACGGCGCCCCAACCCCGTGACGATCTGCCCCTGCAGCCGGGCGACAAAGTCCGGCTGGAACGGAAAGCGCAAATCGGGTCTGCGGGCCTCCGCGGCGACGATTTTCGCCCCCTCCATGACGGGCTGAAGGCCGCGGCGGACGGTCTCGACTTCGGGCAATTCAGGCATGGTCAGGCATTCACCTTATGAGGGCGGTGTGATAGCGCCATTGCGGCGGCCGCGCTATGGTCCGCCCTGTGGAGTAGAGTAATGGATCGGCCGGGCGAAACCACGCATTTTGGCTTCAAAGACGTACCCCTGGGGGACAAGCAGACGCTGGTGAACGATGTGTTTCACAGCGTGGCGTCGCGCTATGATTTGATGAACGATTTGATGTCCGCTGGCCTGCACCGGGTCTGGAAGGACATCATGATCAACGCGCTGGATCCGCCGCGCAGCGACCGGCCGTTCAAATTGCTCGACGTTGCCGGCGGCACCGGTGACATCTCGTTCCGCGCCGCCAAGGCGGCAGGGGAAGGCTTCCACGCCACCGTCTGCGACATCAATTCCGACATGCTGGCGGTGGGCCGCGAGCGTGCCGCCAAGCGCCACCTCGACACCCGGGTCGATTTCGTCGAGGGCAATGCCGAGGCGCTCGCCTTCGCCGACCGCAGCTTTGACGCATATACGATCGCGTTCGGCATTCGCAACGTGCCGCAAATCGACAAGGCGCTGCGCGAAGCCTATCGCGTGCTCAAGCCCGGCAGCCGTTTCCTGTGCCTGGAATTCTCGACGGTCGAGATGCCCGGCCTCGACAAGCTCTACGACCTGTTCTCGTTCAAGGTGATCCCGCCGCTCGGCCGCATGGTCACGGGCGACGCGGAATCCTACCAGTACCTGGTCGAATCGATCCGCAAGTTTCCGAAGCCGAACGCCTTCGCCGACATGATCCGCGACGCCGGCTTTTCCCGCGTGAGCTGGCAAACCCTGACCGGCGGCATCGTCGCACTGCATTCGGGCTGGCGTTTGTGATCTCTGCCATCACCCACATCACGCGCCTGATCCGCGCTGCGTTCGTGTTTGCGCGCGAGGGCGTGTTCGGCTCCGTCGACCCGAGCCTGGTGCCGCCGCCCGGACAGCTTGCGCTGAAGCTTGCCCGCCTCGTCGAACGCCGCGGCGTCAAGCAGGGACCACGAATCTCGCGCGCGCTGACGCGGATGGGCCCGGCCTATCTCAAGCTCGGCCAGTTCCTGGCGACACGTCCTGACGTCGTCGGCTTCAACATGGCGCGCGACCTCGAAAGCCTTCAGGACCGGTTGCCGCCGTTTCCGCAAGCCGAGGCTGAAGCTGCGATCGCGACCTCGCTGGAGCGACCGCTAAAGGATGTGTTCGTCAGCCTCAGCGCACCCGTGGCGGCCGCCTCGATCGCGCAGGTGCATCGCGGCGAGGTGATGCGCGACGGCATTCGCAAGGCGGTCGCGGTCAAGGTGCTCAGGCCCAACGTCGCCTCGCGCTTCCGCCGCGACCTCTCCGATTTCTTCTACGTCGCGCACAAGGCCGAGACCTATTCGAGCGAGGCGCGGCGCCTGCGCCTCGTCGAGGTCATCAACACCATGTCGCGCTCGGTCGCGATGGAGATGGACCTGCGGCTGGAAGCGGCCGCGCTGTCGGAAATGGCGGAAAACACGCGCGACGATCCTGATTTCCGCGTGCCCGATGTGGACTGGGACCGCACCACGCACAACGTGCTGACGATGGAGTGGATCGACGGCATCGCGCTGAACGATCACAAGCGCCTGGCGGAAGCACAGGTCGACCTGCCCGATCTCGGCCGGAAGGTGATCCAGAGTTTTCTGCGGCACGCGCTGCGCGACGGCTTCTTCCACGCCGACATGCACCCTGGAAACCTGTTCCTGGATGATGCCGGCCGTCTCGTCGCGGTCGATTTCGGCATCATGGGCCGGCTCGGCATGAAGGAGCGGCGCTTCCTCGCCGAAATCCTGCTCGGCTTCATCACCCGCGACTATCGCCGCGTCGCCGAGGTGCATTTCGAGGCGGGCTACGTGCCCTCGCATCATTCGGTCGAGAATTTCGCGCAAGCCATCCGTGCCATCGGCGAGCCCATTCACAACCGCACCGCCGAGGAGATCTCGATGGCGCGGCTCTTGACGCTGCTGCTTGAAGTCACCGGCCTGTTCGACATGACGACGCGGCCTGAATTGATCCTGTTGCAGAAGACCATGGTGGTGGTCGAGGGCGTCGCGCGCGGCTTCGATCCCAAGCTCGACATCTGGAAGGTCGCCGATCCCGTGGTCCGCGAATGGATCGAACGCAATCTCGGACCTGCTGGCCGGGTGCAAGGCGCGCTCGCCGGCGGCGGCGACATCGCCCGCGTGCTGATGCGCCTGCCCGACATCGTGCAGCGCTCGGTCGCGGTGCTCGAGCAGCTCGAAACCATGACGCGGGAAGGCATCCGGCTATCGCCGGAGAGCATCGCCGCGATGGGCCGCAGCGAGGGCCGCAAGAACCGCTGGCGCACCGTGGCGGTCTGGATCATCGCCGTGACCTTCATCGGCATCCTGATCGCCGTCCGGAATCTGTGATCACCAAGAGCATGATTGCACTGCAATCACGAAGGTGATAGCATCGCTATCATCCGTGCTGGAGGGGCGTCATGGCAAGCCTGACCATCCGCAAGCTCGACGACACCGTCAAAGCCTATTTGCGCCTGCGCTCGGCCAGGAACCGCAGGTCGGTCGAGGAAGAGGTCCGGGTCATCCTGCGGGAGCTGATCGAGGGCCGTGAGGAGCCGCTGACGCCGTTTTCGGCGCCGCCCGAAGCGTCCCCCGCGCCGGCGGCCCTGCGCTCCAGTGCCGTCCCTGAGGCCGGCGTTACCCTGATCATCGGCGGCGGCATCGCGGCCTTCAAGTCGCTCGACCTGATCCGCCGGCTGAAGGAGCGGCGCATCGAGGTCCGCTGCGTGCTGACCAAGGCGGCCGAACAGTTCGTCACCCCGCTCTCGGTGAGCGCCCTCTCCCATGAGCGCGTCTACAACGATCTGTTCGATCCCCAGAGCGAGTTCGACGCCGGCCACATCCGCCTCGCCCGCGACTGCGATCTGATCGTGGTGGCGCCGGCGACCGCCGATCTGATGGCGAAGATGGCCAACGGCCATGCCGACGATCTTGCCAGCGCGATCCTGCTTGCGACCTCCAGAAAGATCCTGCTGGCGCCGGCGATGAATCCGCTGATGTGGAACAACCCGGCGACCCGCCGCAACGTCGCGCAGCTTCAGCGCGACGGCGTCCTGCTGATCGGCCCCAACTCAGGCGAGATGGCCGAGGCGGGCGAAGCCGGAGTCGGCCGCATGTCGGAGGCCATCGAAATCGCCAATGCCGCCGAGAAACTGCTGCGGCCGCCGGTGCCGCGGCCGCTGGCCGGCAAGCGCGTGCTGATCACCGCGGGTCCCACCCATGAGCCGATCGATCCGGTGCGCTACATTGCCAACCGTTCCTCGGGCAAGCAGGGTTTTGCGATTGCTGCCGCAGCCCAGGCTGCGGGCGCAGAGGTGATCCTGGTGAGCGGCCCGGTCGATCTCGACGATCCCGCCGGCGTCACGGTGAAGCATGTCGAATCGGCGCGGCAGATGCTGGAGCAGGTGCAATCAGCACTTCCCGCCGACATCGCGATTTTCGCTGCCGCCGTCGCCGACTGGCGCGTTGCCAATGAAGGCGAGCAGAAGCTGAAGAAGACGTCCGCCGGCATGCCGCCGCTGCAACTGGTCGAGAACCCCGACATTCTCGCCACGATCTCAAAACTCGCCGACAAGCGGCCGCCGCTGGTGATCGGCTTTGCCGCCGAGACCGAGCATCTCATCGACAACGCCAAGACAAAACTCGCCCGCAAGGGCTGCGACTGGATCGTCGCCAATGACGTCTCGCCCGCGACGGGCGTGATGGGCGGCGACCGCAACACCGTGCACCTGATCAGCAAGAATGCTGAGAACAACGGCGAGATCACAGTTGATTCCTGGCCTGTCATGACCAAGGAACAGGTCGCCATCGAACTGGTCGCGCATATCGTGAAGCGCGTGACCGACAAATCCGTCGACAAACCCGTCGCCTAATCCTTGGAGCCGGCATCTTGAGCACGAAGGTCACCGTCGAACTGCAGCAACTGGCCCACGCCGAGGGCCTGCCGCTGCCGGCCTATCAGACCGCTGATGCCGCCGGCCTCGACCTGATGGCCGCTGTGGCGGAGAGCGAGCCGGTGACGCTCGCGCCGGGCCAATATGCGCTGGTGCCGACCGGGCTCGCGATCGCGTTGCCATCAGGCTTTGAAGCCCAGGTGCGGCCACGCTCCGGACTTGCGGCGAAGCACGGCGTCACCGTGCTCAACACGCCCGGCACTATCGACGCCGACTACCGCGGCGAGATCAAGGTGATCCTGATCAACCACGGCGCCACGCCCTTCGTGATCAAGCGCGGCGAGCGCATCGCGCAGATGGTGATCGCGCCCGTGGTCCAGGCCGCGCTGGTTCAGGTCGCGACGCTGTCATCGACCGATCGCGGCGCCGGCGGGTTTGGGTCGACGGGGCGGTAGTTTTTTGCCTCTCCCGCTTGCGGGAGCTTTGCACAAAACTCCCGCAAAGCGGGCGACGGAGCACGCCGCCATCGGCGCAGGCAATCCGCCCGACACGCTAACGCCCAGCAATCTCAACCGAATCATCCGCAGAATTACGTGAGGCCGGAACTCCACGCCCCGCATTTTTTTGGGGCCGGGTTTGCGTTCACGGTCTGGACTCTTACCGGTGGAGTCGTGGGGAGGGTATTGTCGTTTGATTCGCGCGCGACGGGGGTCGCAGTGCGGTCAATTCGTGCGGTCTTGGGGCAACTATGTCAGACGTGATCGTGTCGATGCGTCGGACGCTGCTGTCGTGCACTTCGCTGGCGCGCAACAGCTTGTTGGGAGGCGCTCTCGCAGCGCTGCTGCCGGCTGGGCCGGCGAAAGCCGCCGACGTCGTCGATACACTCTCGATATTGCTGGATTTCAACCGGCAGGAGCTCGCGGTGCTGGCCACCGCGCTGGCCTTGCTCGGGTTCACGGTGGTGGCCGCGATCCTGTTGATGCGCACGCGCGTGCGCACCGCGAAGAACGAAGCGGCGTTGCGCGGACGGATCAGGGAACTACAGCTGCAGACCGACCGCTTCGGTGCGCTGCTGTTCGCCGAGCCGCAGGTCCTGATCTCATGGCCGGCCGGCGACGATCGCGCGCAGATCTCGGGCGATATCTCCATGGTGTTGCCGCGCGACCCCTCGCCGCAGCGCGTGCTCGCCTTCGGAACCTGGCTGCCGCCGGAACCGGCACTGCAAATGGACCACGCCGTCGATGGCTTGCGCGAACGCGGTGACGGCTTCCAGCTGACGCTGACCACAGCCAACGGCCACACGCTGGAAGCACTCGGTCGCGCCATCGGCGGCCAAGCCATTGTCCGGATTCGCGAATTGTCCGGCCTGCGGCGTGAACTTGCCGAAACCAATCTGCGCTACAAGGCGCTCTCGGATGAGACCGAGATGCTGCGTGGCTTCGCCGCAGCGGCGCCATGGCCGATCTGGGCCAAGGGCGAGAATGGCGCGCTGAACTTCGCCAATCCGGCCTATGTGCGTGCGACGGAAGCGACCAGCATCACCGACGCCCAGGAGCGCAAGCTCGAGCTGCTCGACAGCGCCGACCGCGCCGCCATGGAGCGCAGCCTGAAGGAGGCAGCGCACTTCTCCTCGCGGCTGCCGATCGTGATCGGCGGCGAGCGGCGCATGTACGACGTGCGCGCTGTCAATGTCGGCAATGGCAGCGTCGGCGTCGCGATCGACGCATCCGAAGCGGATGCGCTGAGTGCTGCGCTGGTGCGGATGGCGGAGGCGCATCGACGTACGCTCGACCAGCTCTCTTCGGGTGTCGCCGTGTTCGACGGCCAGCGCCGGCTCGCCTTCTACAACGACTCCTACCGCCGGCTGTGGGACCTCGACCGCACCTTCCTGGATGCCAATCCGGACGATTCCAGCGTGCTCGACAAGCTCCGCGCCGCGCGCAAATTGCAGGAGCAGCCTGATTTCCGCGCCTGGAAGGCCAAGCTGCACGAGGCCTATCGCGCGGTCGAGGCCGCCAAGGACACCTGGTATCTGCCGGACGGCCGCGCGCTCTCCGTCGTCACCACGCCAAATCCCGAGGGCGGCGTCACCTATCTGTTGGACGACGTCACCGAAAGCCTCGAGCTCGCCCGCCGCTTCGACGGCATGATCCGGGTCCAGCGCGAGACGCTGGACAGCCTCGCCGAGGGCGTCGCCGTGTTCGGCAGCAATGGCAAGGCGCAGCTGTTCAATCCGGCCTTCCTGCGGATGTGGAAGCTCTCGAACGATTCCATGCGCGAGGAGCCGCATATCCAGACGGTCGAAGGCTGGTGCCATCAACTGTTCGACGACGCCGTGGTCTGGCGCCAGATCCGCGAGGCCATCACCTCGATCGAGAATCGCGGCGACGTGCCGCTGAAGCTCGAGCGCAAGGACGGCAGCGTGCTCGACGGCATGATCCGCCCGCTGCACGACGGCGCGACCATGCTGACCTTCCTCGACATCACCGACACCGAGAATGTCGAGCGCGCGCTGCGCGAACGCAACGAGGCGCTGGAAGCCGCCGACCAGATGAAGGTGGATTTCGTCCACCACGTCTCCTACGAGCTGCGCTCGCCGCTCACCACCATCATCGGCTTCGCGCATTTCCTCAGCGACCCCTCGACCGGGCCGCTGACGCCCAAGCAGGCCGAATATCTCGACTACGTCACCAAATCGACCAACGCGCTGCTGGCGCTGACCAACAATATTCTCGATCTCGCCACCATCGACGCCGGCGCCATGAAGCTGGAGCTCGGTCCGGTCGATGTCAGCAAGACCATCGAGCTTGCCGCCGAAGGCATCCAGGACCGGCTCGCCACCGACCGCATCCGCCTCAAGGTCGAGATCGCGCCCGATGTCGGCAGCTTCATCGGCGACGAGAAGCGCGTGGTGCAGGTGCTCTATAACCTGCTCGCCAACGCCGTCGGCTTCTCGCCGCAGGATTCCACCGTCGGCATCAGCGCGCGCCGCACCGAGCGCAGCGTCGTCTTCATTGTGACAGATTCCGGACCTGGAATACCTGCCGACATGAAGGACAAGGTGTTCAACTGGTTCGAAAGCCGCTCGCAGGGCTCGCGTCATCGCGGCGCCGGGCTCGGCCTGTCGCTGGTGCGCTCCTTCGTCGAGCTGCATGGCGGCAAGGTGCAGGTGGATTCGGTCGTCGGCAATGGCACGGCCGTCACTTGCGACTTCCCGACCGACCAGGCGGCGCATCGCGACGCCGCCGAATGAGCGAACCCACCAAACTCTCCGTCGCGCTTCACAACGAGACGGCCACCGCGCAATTGATGGCCGATCTCGCGCTGCTGGTCGGCCCCGGCGATACCATCACGCTGACAGGCGATCTCGGCGCCGGCAAGACCGCAGCGGCGCGCAGCCTGATCCGCTACCTCGCCGGCGACGACGAGCTGGAAGTGCCGAGCCCGACCTTCACGCTGGTGCAGGGCTACGAGCTACCGGCATTTCCGGTCATGCACGCCGATCTCTATCGCGTCGAGGACGAGAGCGAGCTCGAGGAGATCGGGCTGTCGCCATTGCCCGATGCCACGCTGGTGCTGATCGAATGGCCGGAGCGCGCGCCGTCGGCGATGCCCGAAGATCGCATCGACATCGCGCTGACGCATCGACCCGCGCTGGGCTCAAATGCGCGCGCCGCCGACATCACCGGTCATGGCAAGAGCGCAGCGGTTGTTGCGCGGCTGAAGACCCTGCGCGAATTCCTCCAGGTATCAGGCTACATCGACGCGGCTCGGAAGCGCATGCCTGGCGATGCCTCGACACGCTCCTATGCGCGGCTGATCCGCGACGACGAAATCGTCATCCTCATGAATTCGCCGCAGCGACCCGATGGCGCCGCGATCTACAACGGAAAATCCTACAGCGCCGCGGTGCATCTGGCGGAAAACATCAAGCCGTTCGTTGCCCTCGACGAAGGCCTGCGCGCGGCAGGAGTCTCCGCGCCGAAAATCCATCATGTCGATCTCGACGACGGCTTTCTGATCTCGGAGGATTTCGGCAGCGAAGGCGTGATCGAAGGCGATCCGCCGCGGCCGATTCCCGAACGCTATGAAGCCGCGACCGACGTGCTGGCCGTGCTGCATGGCAAGACGCTGCCGGAAACCCTACCGCTCGACGGGCAGACCTATGCCATTCCGGCGTGGGACATCGAGGCACTGCTGATCGAGATCGGCTTGATGCCGGAATGGTATCTGCCCGATCGCAACGCGCCGCTGAGCGAGGCGAAGCACGCGGAGTTCTTTGCGATGTGGCGCGAGCTCTTGAAGAAGCCGCTGGCCGCGCCAAAGACCTGGGTCATCCGCGACTACCACTCGCCCAATCTGATTTGGCTCGCGGATCGCGCCGGCATGGCGCGCGTCGGCGTGATCGACTTCCAGGACACCGTGCTCGGGCCGCACGCCTATGACGTGGTGTCGCTGTTGCAGGACGCCCGCATCGACGTCCCTGAGACCCTCGAGCTGACGCTGCTGTCGCGCTACATCAAGGCGCGCCGGCTTGAAGATGCGAGCTTCGATGCGGCCGGCTTCGCCGAGCTCTATGCCATCATGTCGGCACAGCGCAACACGCGCCTGCTCGGCACCTTCGCCCGGCTCAACCGCCGCGACGGCAAGCCGCATTACCTGCGCCACCAGCCGCGGATCTGGACCTATCTTCAGCGCTCCCTGGCGCATCCGGCGCTCGAGCATCTGCGCGACTGGTACCTCGCCAACGTCCCGCCGCCGCGACCCTGAGCGGGAACCGGTTTACCGGCTGTTAGCCGTCGCACCGGTATCATCGCCCGCAGGCAGCCGGACAGATACGTGGCTGGAGCAAGGGCAGATGGCGGTCAAGACGGACCATCGCGGGAACGCCAGGGTTATTTTCGAACGCGGGATCGCGGCCCAGATGATGGGCATCGACGGCACCTGGCGGCGCGACTGCACCATGGAGGACGTCTCCGAGACCGGCGCCAAGCTGACCATCGACGGCTCGGTCGAGGGCCTGCATCTGAAGGAATTTTTTCTGCTGCTGTCGTCCACCGGACTCGCGTACCGGCGCTGCGAACTGGCCTGGGTGAATGGCGACCAGATCGGCGTCAATTTCCTGAAGGTCGGTGACAAAAAGAAAAAGGCGCGTTCCACAGCCGTCGGGGCGTGAGCGCAACACACGTCGTACAACCGTCACGGCGGCTGGTTAAGGCGGTTCAGATGCGGTGCGGCCTGGTCCGGTCCGTGCTAGCATTCCTGCAAACGCGCGAATTTTAGAGGTTCGAGAAAGCCGAGGCATGTCCGTCAAACCGACCAAAGCCATGGTGCTCGCCGCAGGTTTCGGCCTGCGCATGCGTCCGCTGACGGACAAGATGCCGAAGCCGATGGTGCCGGTGGCTGGCCAGCCGCTGCTCGATCACGTCCTCGACAAGCTCGGCCAGGCGGGCGTCACCGACGCGATCGTCAACGTGCATTATCTGCCGGACCAGATCATCGATCACACGGCATCGCGCCAGCATCCGCGCGTGACCATCTCGGACGAGCGCGACCAGGTGCTCGGCACCGGTGGCGGCGTGGTCAAGGCGCTGCCGCTGCTCGGCGATGCGCCGTTCTTTCACGTCAATTCCGACACGCTGTGGATCGACGGGGTGCGCTCGAACCTGGAGCGGCTTGCCGAAAACTTCGACCCTGAGCGCATGGACATCCTGCTGCTGATGGCGCCGACCGCAACCAGCATCGGCTATAGCGGCCGCGGCGATTACGGCATGCTGCCCGACGGCGCGTTGCGCAAGCGCAAGGAGAAAGAGATCGTCCCGTTCGTCTATGCGGGCGCGGCGATCCTGTCGCCGAAGATCTTCGAAGGTGCGCCGCAGGGCGAGTTCTCGCTGACCAAAATGTTCGACCGCGCCAATGAACAGGAGCGCCTGTTCGGCCTGCGCCTCGACGGCGTCTGGATGCATGTCGGCACGCCGGATGCGGTGCATGCCGCGGAAGAGGCGTTTTTGGAGAGCGTGGCGTAGGAACACTCTCTTGTCCCGGACGCGGTGCGGCGCGAAGTGCCGCTCCGCAGAGCCGGGACCCACTCTATCCTCACTTGCGGAACGAAGTTGGCTGGGCCCCGGCTCAGCGGCGCATCACTACGTGCTGCGCCGCGTCCGGGGCACGAGAGTGATGCTTAGCGAACAGCGGGGACGATTTCGCCCCGGCCCATGACCATTTGAATCCGCCTCCCTATATTGGCGCCTGATCCCGAATCAGGCGGCCCATGCGCGTTTTCAGTGTTCCTCTCTCAGTTCCGTTTCTGCGCACCATCGTAGCAAGCCTGCTCGATGGCCGGCTGGTCGAGGGATTCCAGGCACGCAAGGAACCGGCGCGGCTGGCGGATGCCACGCTTTATCTGCCCACGCGGCGCGCCATGCGCGTCGTGCGCGAGATCTTTCTCGACGAGATGAAGGCGGATGCCGTGGTGCTGCCGCGCATCGTCGCGCTCGGCGACATCGACGAGGACGAGCTCGCTTTTGCCGAGGAGGGTGAACAGTTTTCCGGCGCAACGCCGCTTGAAATTCCGCCGCGGCTCGATGAGCTCGAACGGCGACTGACACTGGCGCAGCTCGTTGCCGCCTGGGCCAAGGGCCCAGTGCTGGCGCCGCTGGTGGTCGGAGGCCCCGCCTCGACGCTGGCGTTGGCCGGCGATCTCGCCCGCCTGATCGACGACATGGTGACGCGCGGCATCGACTGGAGCGCGCTCGACGGGCTCGTGCCTGATAGTCTCGATCAATATTGGCAGCATTCGCTCGAATTCCTGCGGATCGCAAAGATCGCCTGGCCCAATCATCTCGCCGAGATCGGCCGGATCGAGCCCGCCGCACGGCGCGACCAGTTGATCGCAGCCGAAGCACGGCGCTTGACCGCGCATCCCGGAGGTCCCGTGATCGCCGCTGGCTCGACGGGTTCGATGCCGGCCACCGCAAAATTTTTGCACGCAGTCGCCTCACTACCCCACGGCGCCGTCGTGCTGCCGGGGCTCGACACCGATCTCGACGAGGAAGCCTGGCAGATCATCGGCGGCAGCAGGGACCTGCTGGGCATCATCGAGAATCCGACCTCGAACCATCCGCAATATGCGATGCATGGCCTGCTGCAGCGTTTCGGCATCAAGCGCAGCGACGTCGAGATCCTGGAGCCGCCTGCGTCGCATGGCCGCGATCTGCTCGCATCGGAATCAATGCGGCCGTCGAGCGCCACCGAGAAATGGCATGACCGGCTGAAGCAGCCTGACGTGGCGGCGAAGGTCGCGGGCGGCATGCAGAATCTCGCGGTCGTGGCGGCGCCCAATCCGGAAATGGAAGCGCTCGCGATCGCCATCGCGATGCGCGAGGCGCGGCATCTCGACAAATCGGCGGCGCTGGTGACGCCGGACCGCGCGCTGGCACGGCGGGTGATGGCGGCGCTGACGCGGTGGGATCTGGCGTTCGATGATTCCGGCGGCGATGTGCTGATGGAAACCTCGGCCGGCGTGTTTGCGCGACTCGCGGCAGAGGCGGCCACCAAGGGCCTGGAGCCGCCGACGCTGCTGGCGATGCTGAAACATCCGCTGTGTGGGCTCGGCCGCGCGAGCGGTGCGTGGAAGACGGCGATCGAGGACCTCGAGCTCGCCGTCTTGCGCGGCACGCGCCCGCCTGCGGGCACGGGCGGTTTGTTGCGCGAGTTCAACCGCTTTCGCGAGGAGCTGGCAAAGCTGTGGCGCAGCGAAGTCTCTGCGCTGCATAAGGCTGAGCCGCGCGCACGTCTCAAGGCGGAGGACCTCGATCGTATCCAGGCGCTGATCGACGCGTTGCAGAGAGCTCTGGCGCCGCTCGAAAGTCTCGCGTCGTCAAAACCATTCGACTTCGCCGAGCTCGCGCATCGCCATCGCGAGATCCTGATCGAGCTGTCGCGCGACGAGCAGGGCATCCCGCTCGCCTTCGAGGAGCGCGAGGGCCTCGCGCTCGCCGGCGCCTTCGACGATCTCCTGCGCGGCGGCACCACCAGCGGACTGATGGTGACGCTGCCGGACTATGCCGACGTCTTCCAGACCGCATTCAGCGATCGCGCCGTGCGTCGGCGGGACAAGCCCGGCGCGCGGCTGCAGATCTACGGTCCGCTGGAATCGCGCCTGATGCAGGCCGACCGAATCATCATCGGTGGGCTCATCGAAGGTGTCTGGCCGCCGGCGCCTCGGATCGATCCCTGGCTCAGCCGGCCGATGCGACACGAGCTTGGCCTTGATCTGCCGGAGCGCCGCATCGGCCTCTCCGCGCATGACTTCGCGCAACTGCTCGGCGGCGACGAGGTGATCCTCACCCATTCCGCCAAGGCCGGCGGCGCGCCGGCGGTGGCTTCGCGCTTCCTGCACCGGCTGGAGGCCGTCGCGGGCGACGATCTCTGGAAGACCGCCGTTCGCGCCGGCGAAAAATACGTGCAGTTTGCAAGTGCACTGGATCAGCCGGCCGAGGTCAGGCCGATCAAGCAGCCTGAGCCGCGGCCGCCGCGCGCGACGCGACCGCTGAAGATGTCGGTGACCGCGATCGAGGACTGGCTGCGCGATCCCTACACGATCTACGCCAAGCACATTCTGCGCCTCGACGCGCTCGATCCCGTCGACATGCCGCTCTCGGCCGCCGACCGCGGCTCGGCGATCCACGATGCACTCGGCGAGTTCACCGAAACTTATGCCGGGCATCTGCCCGACGATCCTGCCCGCGTGCTGCGCACGATCGGCGAGAAATATTTTGCGCCGCTGATGGAGCGGCCCGAGGCGCGCGCCCTGTGGTGGCCGCGCTTCCAGCGCATCGCGCGCTGGTTCGGCGAATGGGAGACGGCGCGGCGCGAGGCGATCGAGGCGATCACGGCGGAGACGCGCGGCGAGATATCGATCAGGCTCGACAATGAGCGCAGCTTCAAGCTCTCCGCCCGCGCCGACCGCATCGAGCGGCGCCAGGGCGGCGCCTACGCCATCCTCGACTACAAGACCGGCCAGCCGCCGACCGGCAAGCAGGTCCGCATGGGCTTGTCGCCACAGCTGACGCTTGAGGCCGCGATCCTGCGCGAGGGTGGTTTCCCCGGCATCGACGCCGGTGCGTCGGTGAGCCAACTCGTCTATGTCCGCCTGAGCGGCAACAATCCGCCGGGCGAGGAACGCATCCTCGAGCTCAAATACAAGCCCGGCGACGAACCGCAGCCGCCGGACACGGCGGCTGCAGAAGCGCGGGCCAAGCTGGAGGCGCTGATCCGCGCCTTCGACGACGAGAACCAGCCCTACACCTCGCTGAACCTGCCGATGTGGACCAACCGCTACGGCGCCTATGACGATCTCGCCCGGATCAAGGAATGGTCCGCGGCCGGCGGCCTGGGGATCGAAGAATGGTAAAGGCCTCCCGCCCAATCCCGGATGAAGTGCGCGCGCGGCAGGCGCGGGCGTCGGACCCGACTGCATCCGCCTTCGTGTCCGCCAATGCCGGCTCGGGCAAGACTCATGTGCTGGTGCAGCGCGTGATCCGCCTGCTGCTATCAGGCGTGCCGCCGGAAAAGATCCTCTGCATCACCTTCACCAAGGCCGCCGCCGCCAACATGGCCGAGCGCGTGTTCACGACGCTTGGCCATTGGGTGACGCTCGACGATACCGGGCTGGATGCTGCGATCCGCGCCGTCGGCATCCCACACCCCAGCGCGAAACTCCGCCGCGAAGCGCGAAAACTGTTTGCTTGCGCGCTGGAGACGCCGGGCGGTCTGAAGGTGCAGACCATCCACGCGCTGTGCACCCGCCTGCTCCAGCAATTTCCGTTCGAGGCCAACGTTCCGGCGCGGTTCGCCGTGATGGACGATCGCGACCAGACCGACATGATGGAGCGCGCCAATCTGAAGGTGTTTTTGGAGGCCGCGCGCGATCCCGACAGCGTCACCGGCCGCGCGCTGCTGACTGCGATGGCGAGCGCGGCCGACGTCACCTTCAAGGAGGTCGTGCGCGAGGCGTGCCTGAGCCGCGATCATTTCATGGCGTGGACCGATGAGGCCGGCAACGCCGGCGCGGCGGCCGAGCAGATGGCGGCCGTGCTGGGTGTGGACGCGAGCGATCGCATCGAGGTTGTCGAGACCGAGATTCTCGATGGCCCGTTCCTGCCGCGATCGCGCTGGGACGACATCGCGTTCGCCCTGGAAGACGGCAGCAAATCCGACAACGATCAGGCGAGCCGGCTCCGCGAAGCAAAGGTGTTTTCGGGCGCCGCTCAGGTCGATGCGTATCTGTCTGTCTTCCTCACCGACGAAAAGCTGCCGCGCAAGGCGGTTGTGACCAAGAAGTTCGGCGAGCACAATCCGTCCGTCGCGCGCCTGTTCGAGAACGAAGCGCTGCGCCTCAGCGGATTGGTCGAGAAACGCCGCGCCGTGACCATGCGCGACCGCACCGCGGCCCTCCTGCATATCGCAACCGCTGCGGCTGCTAACTATCGCCGCGAGAAGCAAGAGCGCGGCCTGCTCGACTATGACGACCTCATCGACAAGACGCTGGCGATGCTCAACCGCATCTCCGCGGGCTGGGTGCATTACAAGCTCGACCGCGGCGTCGATCACGTGCTGATCGACGAAGCCCAGGATACCAGCCCACGGCAGTGGGACATCGTCGCGCACATCATCTCGGAATTCACCGCCGGCGAAGGCGCGCGCGAAGGGCTGAATCGCACGGTCTTTGCGGTCGGCGACGAGAAGCAGTCGATCTTCTCGTTCCAAGGCGCGGCGCCGCACGAATTCGACGCGCGCCGGCGCGAGCTGCATCGCAAGTTCACCGCGGCAGGACTGAAATTCGATCCTGTTGCCTTCACCTATTCGTTCCGCTCGGGCGCCGCGATCCTGCACTCGGTCGATCACGTGTTCCGCGAGCCCCAGATCTACAAAAGCATCCATTCGGTCGAGATCGGCCATCCCCTGCACAATGCGCTCGCCGATGCCGGTCCCAGCGTGATCGAGCTGTGGGACCTCGCCGAAGCCGACGAGCGGCAGGAAATCGAGGGCTGGCGCGCGCCGTTCGATGGCGTCGCCGTGACCAGTCCGGAGGTCAAGCTCGCCCGCCGCATCCAGGCCGAGATCAAGCGGCTGGTCGAGAGCGGCACGCTGACGGGACACGAAGGCGAGCGGCGGCCGCTGCGCTACGGCGACATGCTGATCCTGGTGCGCCGGCGCGGCAATGCGTTCGACGCCGTGATCCAGGCGCTGAAGCACGCCGGCGTTCCCGTCGCCGGCGCCGACCGGCTGAAACTGACCGAGCATATCGCGATCATCGACCTGATGAACCTCGCGGACGCGCTGCTGCTGCCGCAGGACGATCTCGCGCTGGCGGTGGCGCTGAAGAGCCCGCTGTTCGGGCTAGACGACGACGATCTCTTCGCGCTTGCGCACGACCGCAAGGGCTCGCTGCGCCGCGCGCTCAGTGAGCATGCGGCTGGGATCGAGAAATTCGCGACCGTCCTGCATCGCCTCGAGGCTTGCGAGATGCGTGCGCGCGAGGAGACACCGTTCGCCTTCTACGCCTGGCTGCTTGGCGGCGACGGCGGCCGCGCGCGGATCCTGCGCCGGCTCGGGCATGAAGCGAACGATGCGCTCGACGAATTCCTGGAGCTGGCGCTGAATTGCGAGCGCAAGGCCCCGGCCTCGCTGCAGGGCTTCATGGCCTGGCTGCGTTCCGCCGACACCGAGGTGAAGCGCGACATGGAGATCACCCGCGACGAGGTGCGGGTGATGACCGTGCACGGCGCCAAGGGTCTCGAAGCCTCGGTCGTGTTCATGGTCGACACCACATCCTCACCGGCGGACTCGCAGCGCGTCCGGCTGATCAACGTGCCGCGCGGCAATGGCGGCGAGGTCGTGGTCTGGGCCGGCCGCAAGGCGGACGATCCCAAGCCTGTCGCCGACGCACGCAAGGCGATGCTGGAGGAGACCGAGGACGAATATCGCCGCCTGCTCTATGTCGCGATGACGCGCGCAGCCGATCGCCTGATCGTTGGCGGCTGCCTGCCCGGCAACATGAGAACGGTCCGCAAGCTGAGCTGGTACGATTTGATCGACACCGGGCTGTCAGGATCGGGGCTGGAGAAGGAGACGATCGAGACGCCGCTCGGCAAGGTGACGCGATTCGCCCGCCCCGAGGATGTCACAGCGCTGGGCACGCCGGCGACGTCCGTGGACCAGACAATCGTGCTGCCGGACTGGCTGCGGACGCCTGCACCGGGCGAGACTGTCGATGACGATCCAGTTCGTCCCTCCGGCCAATCGGCCGAGGACGGCCGCACGGTCCGGCCAGGCGAATCAGTCCGGTCGCGCGCGCTGGCGCTGCAACGCGGCACGCTGGTGCACCGGTTGCTGCAATCGCTCCCCGATATCGCCACCGAGCGCCGGCGCGAGGCCGCGCTCGGCTTCATGGCGCGTAACGCCTCTGACTGGGCCGACCCCGACCGCGCCGCGCTGGCCGACAAGGTGCTGGCCTTGATCGCCGAGCCGCGATTCGCGCCGGTGTTTGCGACCGGCAGCCGGGCCGAAGTCGCGATCGTCGGCCGGCTGGACCGGCCGGACCGCCCGCCGGCGCTCGTATCAGGTCAGATCGATCGGCTGGTCGTTCGTCCGGACGAGGTCTTGATCGTCGATTTCAAGACCAACCAGGCGGCCCCGAAAAGCGTCGCCGAAGCACCGGCCGCCTATGTCCGGCAGCTTGCGCTGTACCGGGCGGTGTTGGCGCGGCTTTATCCCCAAAGGCCCATCCGGGCGGTCCTGCTCTGGACCGAGGCCCTTGAATATATGGAGATTTCAGCCCCCGCGCTGGACGCGGCGCTGGCATCTCTTCATCTCGGTGTGAGCGTCCTTGACCCGGCAAGGGGCCGTTCATAGGTTGACGCCATGATCCCGGCGCGATTCCAGGTCGCGCCGATTCTCTTTCAACCGAGTGAGGTACTCCAATGGCCGTTGGCAAGGTTTCTGACACCGATTTCGAAGCCGAAGTGCTCAAGGCAAACGGCCCCGTCGTCGTCGATTTCTGGGCCGAGTGGTGCGGCCCCTGCCGCATGATCGCACCCGCCCTCGACGAGATCGCCGGCGCGATGGGCGACAAGGTCAAGATCGTGAAGCTCAACGTCGACGAGAGCCCGAAGACTGCGTCGAAGTACGGCGTGATGTCGATCCCGACCCTGATGATCTTCAAGGGCGGCGAGATGGCCTCCCGCCAGGTCGGTGCGGCGCCGAAGGCGAAGCTTCAGCAGTGGATCACGTCGGCGGTCTGATCCACGTCGCGACACGATGATTTTCGACAACGGCCGGCGCTTCGCCGGCCGTTTTATTGTTGGTCGGTTTCATCGACGAGCGTCTGAAACATTGCAACCAGCCGCTTGGTATCGGACGCGAGCGGCTTGAAGAACGCGGCGTCGGCGTCCTCGACGGCCACGACGGCTTTGCGCGCGAGATCGCGGCCCGCTCTGGTGACCGTGATCGCCTTGGCGCGCGGATCCTGGGGATGATCGATCCGCTCGATCCACCTGGCCGCCTCCAGCGCACGCAACACCTGCGAAGTCGTCATCGGATCGATGCCGCTCAGCTGCGAGAGCCGCGCCTGGGTCAGCGTTTCCTCAGCGCCAAACCAGGTCGCGGTCGCCAGCAGCACGAACTGCGAATGGGTGAGCTCGTAAGGCTGAAGCGCCACCCGCAACCGGCGTTGCCAGGCGTTGGAGATTTTCCAGAGCAGAAAGCCCGGGCTTTCGGCGGGGCCGGACAGTCGTGTCGGGAGCGGCGGCTTGGTCATCGCGCCCCTTCAGCCAGCTTCGCAAGGCTCGCCAGCACCTCCGGAAAGTCGGCGGAAACGGCCGGACCGATCTCGGCGGCCTGCGGGCCGCTTGCATCGACGGCGTAGACAATGCGCGTGCGCGCCGGCCCGAGCGGCTCGATGCGATGGGCGACAAGGATGGCGAGATCGCCGACCCGGGTTTCATCGACGAAGCAGACGTTCTCGCGAACATCGACCAGTTGCGAACGCAGCGGCTCCTCGCCGGGCGGCGTCATCGTGAACCAGGTGCCTGATGTAAACGGCCCGTCGATGGCAATCTGCGCGATACCCGCGTTCCAGTTCTTCCAGGCCGGGACATCGCGAAAGATGCTCCAGATCGTCTCCGGGCTTGCCGTCGTCTCGATGGCGTATTCGCTCCGCCAGGTGCTTTCGTCGTTCATGGCATGACCTCCTCTTAGTATGCGCGCTTATAATAAGCGCACATACTATCTGAGTCAAGCCATAGCCGGATGAAGCCGTCTATTTGATCCACCCTGTCGCCAGAGCGTTGGCCAGCTCCGGCTGGCCGTTGTTGCGGGCGAGCGCGGCCATCGTTTCATGGTCGTAGGCGATCTGGCGGAACGTTGCCTGCCACGCCCGATCAACAAGTTCGAGGATCGCATAGCGCGCGTGCGGCGTGCCGGCTTCGACCAGATGCGGGAACGGATGCACGTCGCGATAGCCGGGGCTGCCGACGCTGCCGGGATTAACGATCAGCCTGTTGTCGCGAAGCCGAACCGCGCGGGCGAGATGGGTGTGGGCGCAGAGGATCAGCGACTGCGTGATGGCTTGCGCGAACTGCTCGATGCGATCGAGCGGCGACAGCGCGACCGTGCCGTCAGGGTGCACGGTGTCGAGCCAGTAGACTTCGTCATCCCTGGGCGTCGCATGGCAGAGAAAGACCTGCTCGCGAAATACGCGTGTCATCGGCTGCGCGCGCAGCCAGTCGAGCTGCGCGGAGTTGAGCTGCGCATGCGCGGGGCGGTCCCACGATCCCATCTTCTCCGGCGGACGATCGAGCAGATAGCGGTCGTGATTGCCGAGCACATGCACGGCGTCGAGCGGCATCAGGATCTCGATGGTGCGGCGCGCATCGAGCGGGCCACTCAGCATGTCGCCGAGATTGACGATGTCGGTGATCCCAAGCGCACGGATGTCGGCAAGCACCGCCTCCAGTGCGAGATAGTTTCCGTGGACGTCGGCAATCGCGGCAAAACGCATTGGGTCACCCTCACTTGCCCCGGACGCAGCACAGCACATCAGTGGTGCGCTGCAGAGCCGGGGCCCATGTTGCGGCATTCTGGGTCCCGGCTCTGCATCGCGTCATTTCATGCCGCGCCGCGTCCGGGACACGAGAACTATGCAGGAGGCGTGCCGTTGAGGCCAAGCACCTGGCCGGCGAGATAGAGCGAGCCCGTGATCAGGATGCGCGGCGGCACTTCGTAGGCGAGCTTCGACAGGGAGCGCAGCGCGGCCTCGACGCCTGCGGCGATTTCGACGCGCATGCCAAGCCTGCGGACGGCATCGGCGAGACGGTCGACCGGCATCGCGTTCTCGGTATCCGGGATAGGCACTGCGATGATGTGACGGGTCAGGCCGGCGAAATTGGCGAGGAACGCCTGCGCGTCCTTGTTGGCCATCATGCCGACGATCACCACCAGTGGCCGCGACACCCGCTCCTCGAGATCGCCAAGCGCAGCAGCGGTGACGCGGCCGCCTTCGGCATTGTGCCCGCCGTCCAGCCAGATCTCCGAGCCTTGCGGTCCCCAGGCGAGCAACTCACCCGCGGTGAGACGCTGCATCCGTGCCGGCCATTCGGCACCGACGATGCCAGCCTCGAACGCTGTCTGGTTGACCTTGAACGTCGGGATCGCGCGCAGCGTCGCAATCGCAAGGCCCGCGTTATCGAACTGGTGACGGCCGAACAGGCGCGGCGCAGCGAGATCCATCAGGCCGCGCTCGTCGGAATAGACCAGGCGGCCATGCTCGACATTGACGTGCCAGCTCTCGTTGGCCGCGAACAGCGGCGCATGCATGCGCCTGGCCTGCGCCTCGATCACCGCCATCGCCTCAGGCGTCTGCTCGGCGCAAATCACGGGCACGCCGCGCTTGATGATTGCGGCCTTCTCGCCGGCGATCGAAGTCAGCGTGGGCCCAAGGAAATCCATGTGGTCCATGCTGACGGGCGTGATCACGCAGGCCGCGGGCGTATCGACCACGTTGGTCGAATCGAGCCGGCCGCCGAGGCCGACTTCGAGCAGCACGGCATCGGCAGGATTTTGCGCGAACAGCAGGAACGCGGCCGCGGTCTTCAGCTCGAACACCGTCGCAGGCTCGCCGGCATTGACGCGCTCGACCTCTTCCAGAGCCGCGCGCAATTCGTCGTCGCTGACCAGAACCCCGCCACCGACGCGACCGATGCGAAAGCATTCGTTGATGCGGACGAGATAGGGCGAGGTGTAGGCGTGGACGCGCAGGCCTGCGGCCTCCAGCGTGGCGCGCAAGTATGCGACCGTCGAGCCCTTGCCGTTGGTGCCGGCGACGTGGATCACCGGCGGCAGCTTGCGTTCGGGATGGCCGAGCCGCTCGAGCAGGCGGTGCATCCGCTCGAGCCCGAGATCGATGCGCTTCTGGTGCAGGGCCGACAGCCGCCCGATCAATTGATCGAGCGACGGCTTTGCGCTGTCAGAGGATGCGTTCACGCGTGGGGCGCAGCCGGCGCCGTCTCGGGGGCCGATACGATCTGCGCCGGTGTCGTCACCGGCTGGACCGATTTCGAGGTACCATCAAGCGCCGGCGCCTTGGTCAGCAGGCGGCACAGCCGCGCCAGGGTCGGACGCAGCTCATGGCGATGCACGACCATGTCGACCATGCCGTGCTCTTTCAGGTATTCGGCGCGCTGGAAACCCTCGGGGAGCTTTTCGCGGATGGTCTGCTCGATCACGCGCGCGCCGGCAAAGCCGATCAGCGCGCCGGGCTCGGCGATCTGCACGTCGCCGAGCATCGCATAGGATGCGGTGACGCCTCCGGTGGTCGGGTTGGTCAGCACGACGATGTAGGGCTGCTTGGCCTCGCGCAGCATCTGCACGGCAACCGTGGTGCGCGGCATCTGCATCAGCGACAGGATGCCTTCCTGCATGCGCGCGCCGCCGGATGCCGCAAACACGATGAACGGCGACTTCTTCTCGACCGCAAGCTCGAGCCCGCGCACGATGGCTTCGCCTGCGGCCATGCCGAGCGAGCCGCCCATGAAATCGAAATCCTGCACGGCGACGACGACGCCGGCGCCTTCGAGCTTGCCGTAGCCGACCTTGATCGCATCGTTGAGGTTAGTTCGCGCGCGGGCATCCTTGATGCGATCGACATACTTCTTCTCGTCGCGAAACTTCAGCGGATCGGGCGTGACGTCGGGCAAGGCCACGTCGAACCAGGTCTCGTTGTCGAAGATCGACTTCAGCCGCGCCACCGCGCCCATGCGCATGTGGTAGTTCGAGCCGGGGATGACGAACTGGTTGGCCTCGACGTCCTTGTAGAACACGAGCTGCCCGGAATCCGGGCACTTGATCCAGAGATTCTCCGGCGTCTCCCGCCGCAGCATGTTGCGGATCTTCGGCCGGACCACATTGGTAAGCCAGTTCATGGTTTGCTCCGATGTACGAGCCCCCAAGGGATCGCCTGAAAGACTATATGGCGGCCGGGCCTCTGCCCGGCAAGCCGCCCTGTCGCCCGCCCAATAAGCGGAATTATGGCCTATTCGGCCGCCTGTTTCGCAGCCCTAACGCCCTGGGCCAGGGCGGCGGTCAGCTCGGCCACCGCGTTAACGGTTTTGGCGGTCGCCCGACCTTCGGAGTCGAGGCTGTTCTTGAGCGCATCGACCAGCGCGGTGCCGACCACCGAACCATCGGCCTTCTCGGCAATGGCGCGCGCCGCCTCCGGCGTGCGGATGCCAAAGCCGACGCAGATCGGCAAGCCGGTATGCCGCTTGATGCGCGCGACGGCGTCACCGACGACATTCGCGTCGGCTGCCGCAGCACCGGTGATGCCGGCGATGGAGACGTAATAGACAAAGCCTGACGTGTTCGCGAGCACCGCAGGCAGGCGCTTGTCGTCGGTGGTCGGGGTCGCGAGGCGAATGAAGTTCAGTCCCGCCTTCAGCGCGGGAATGCAGAGCTCGTCGTCCTCCTCCGGCGGCAGATCGACGATGATCAGGCCGTCGACGCCTGATGACTTGGCATCGGCCAAGAACCTGTCGACGCCGTAAATGTAGATCGGATTGTAGTAGCCCATCAGCACCAGCGGCGTGGCATTGTCGTCCTTGCGGAAGTCGCGCACCAGCTCAAGCGTCTTCTTCAAGGTCATGCCGACCTTGAGCGCGCGCAGACCCGCCGCCTGGATCGACGGACCATCCGCCATCGGATCGGTGAAGGGAATGCCGAGCTCAATGACGTCGGAACCTGATTTCGAGAGCGCCTTGACGATCTCGAGCGACGTCGCCGGATCGGGATCGCCGGCCATCACATAGGTAACGAAGGCCGCGCGGCCCTGCTTCTTGAGCTCAGCGAAACGAGTATCGATACGCGTGGTCACTTGCTCTTGCCCTTCAGGATTTCGCCGACTTGCGGGACGTCCTTGTCGCCGCGGCCGGAGAGATTGATGACCATCAAATGATCCCTCGGCCGCTTCGGCGCGAGCTCCATCACCTTGGCGATGGCGTGCGCGGGCTCGAGCGCGGGGATGATGCCTTCGAGCCGCGTCAGCAACTGCAATGCCGCCAGCGCCTCGTCGTCGGTCGCCGACAGATAGGTCACGCGGCCGACTTCGTGCAGCCAGGAATGCTCGGGGCCGATGCCGGGATAGTCGAGGCCGGCCGAGATCGAATGCGCATCCTGGATCTGGCCGTCCTCGTTCATCAGGAGATAGGTGCGGTTGCCGTGCAGCACGCCCGGACGGCCGCCGGCGATCGAGGCCGCGTGGAGCTGCGTCAGGCCGTGGCCCGCCGCCTCGACGCCGAAGATCTCGACCGTGGGATCGTCGAGGAAGGGATGGAACAGGCCCATCGCGTTCGAGCCGCCGCCGATGCAGGCGACCAGCGAATCCGGCAGGCGTCCCTCGACCTCCTGCATCTGTGCCTTGGTCTCAATACCGATGATCGACTGGAAGTCGCGCACCAGCGTCGGATAGGGATGTGGGCCCGCCACCGTGCCGATGCAGTAGAAGGTGTTGTGCACATTGGTGACCCAATCGCGCAGCGCCTCGTTCATCGCGTCCTTCAGCGTCCGCGTGCCCGACTGCACCGGGACCACCGTTGCACCCAGCAGCTCCATGCGGAGCACATTGGGTTGCTGCCGCTCGACATCGACCGCGCCCATGTAGACGACGCATTCGAGCCCGAAGCGCGCACACAGCGTCGCGGTGGCGACGCCGTGCTGGCCGGCGCCAGTCTCGGCGATGATGCGCTTCTTGCCCATGCGCCGCGCCAGCATGATCTGCCCGAGCACATTGTTCACCTTGTGCGAGCCGGTGTGGTTGAGCTCTTCGCGCTTGAGGTAGATCTTGGCGCCGCCGAGATGCTCGGTGAGCCGCTCGGCGAAATAGAGCGGCGAGGGCCGGCCGACATAGGTCTTGAGATAGCCGTTCATCTCGGCCTGGAAAGCCGGATCGGCCTTGGCCGCGGTGTAGGCCTTCTCCAGATCGAGGATCAGCGGCATCAAGGTTTCGGCGACGAAGCGTCCGCCAAAAATGCCGAAATGGCCGCGCTCGTCGGGGCCGCTGCGATAGGAGTTTGGTTTGGCGATGTTCATCGTACGCTCAACTCTTGGGTGGCGCGCGCGGCGCGAATGAAGGCCTTGATCAGCTCCGGGTCCTTCACGCCGGGAGCGCTCTCGACACCGGAAGACACGTCAACGCCGCCTGCACGGGTGATACGAACGGCCTCGGCGAGGTTTTGAGTGTGGAGGCCGCCCGAAACCATATACGGCAGATCGAGCTCCAGGTTTTGCAGCAGATGCCAATCAAAGGGTGCGCCGAGGCCGCCGGGCCGGGTCGCATCCTTTGGCGCACGCGCATCGAACAGGATGCGGTCGGCGACTGCGGCGTAGCCGGGCAGCACGGCAAGATCATCAGCGGTCGCGACCGACACAACCTTCATGACCGGGCGGCCGAACTTCTGCTTGATGTCGCGTAAGCGCGCGACGCTCTCCTGGCCGTGAAGCTGGAAGATATCGGGCGACAGCGCATCCATGATGTTGTCGAGCGTGGCATCGTCGGCATCGACCGTGAGCGCCACTTTGAGCGCGCGCCCTTTCACCTGCCGGCCGAGATCGCGCCCCGTCTCCAGCGAGACGTGCCGCGGCGAGGGAGGAAAGAACACGAATCCCACCATGTCGGCGCCCGCGTCGAGCGCCGTTTGAAGCGTCTCGCGCGTGGACAGGCCGCAGATTTTGACGAGCAGGGACATGGTCTCAAAGCGGATGGAGGCCGCAAGTGGCAGCCTGGAAACGGGTTTTCAGGTCGGGGCCGCTTCTACAACGTCGCGCGCTGCTTGTCTCGCCCGATGGGCCCGTAAAGCCCCATCCCGGAGGGAACGGGGAGGCGCTGGGCCTCGGGCTTGGCTGCAGCCGCCTGGGCCCGCAGGCCGGCCAACTCGACCTGGGCGGCCCGCGCATCCGCCTCATGCCGGCGCGCGGCGCGCCGCCAGTGCCGCTGGCCAAACCAGACGGCGCACCCGCCGACGATGACGCCCAAGGCTGCCACCAGGATCAGCAGCAGGAACAGCGGCACGTCGCGCGACAACACCGGATCCCTCGCCATGAAAGGATCGAAGGAGACGGTGACGTCATGCCGATTGGCGGCGGCGAAGATCACCAGCAACACGCCCAGCGGAATCCAGAACAGCCAGATCAGAAACTTTCGCATCGCGTGACGCTCGCCTTGAATCAAGCTTGCCGCCGCATCAAACGGCCGTTCGGCTACGCCCGGACGACAATAACCTTAGTCCGGCGCGCCAGGATCCGGATGATCGCGGTTGAGCCGCTCGCGCATTTCCTTGCCGGTCTTGAAGAACGGAACGCTCTTCTGATCGACGGGGACATGAGCGCCGGTGCGCGGATTGCGGCCGGCGCGCGCGGGGCGATGCTTGACCGAGAAGGCACCGAAACCACGCAGTTCGACGCGGTCACCGCGCGCGAGTGCTGCTACGATCTCTTCGAGAATCGCATTCACAATGTTCTCGACATCCCGCTGGTACAGATGCGGGTTGTGCTCGGCGATACGCTGAACAAGTTCGGATTTGATCATCGAGAGATAGGACCCGGAAGCGTGCGGATGACCATTTCCGTGAAAATACCGTGATCTGTCAAGACGCTAAATCAAGGTTGAGCGTCGTGAAAATACGTGACAAATGCCGAAAAAGCGGGCTGGGGAGCTACCCGCCAGACGGGAAAAAGGTCTCGGGCTCGCGTGATTCCCGCTAGTTCCCGGTCAATTCGACGCAGCCGGCTGCCACAAGGCCAGCATTCCATCCAACCCGGCGCGATCGACCGCCTGTGCCACGCCTGACTGCTCGATCTGATGCGCAATCGCGCCGAATCCAAGCGCTTCCAGCGTCACTGAGGCTGCCGTTTTGAGGAACGTCAGATCGCTGAAGCGAGGCTCGAGCTTGTAATCGCGCACGGAAAGGCCCTTCTTGACGCCCTTCTGCTCCTCCAGCCAGGTCACTGCAGTCTTCTCGTCGCCGAGCTGATCGATCAGCTTGAGGTCGATCGCCTGCCGGCCGGTGAAGACACGACCATCGACGACTTTTTCGAGCTGCGTGTCATCCATGCCACGGCGCTGCTTCACCAGATCCTTGAACCAGGCGTAGGAATCCTTCACCAGCGCATCCAGCGCGGCGCGGGCTTCCGGGCTGGTCGGCTCAAACCCGTTGGGCGCAGCCTTCAACGGCGTGGACTTTACCTCCTCGACCTTGACGCCGATGGTCTTCAAGAGCTCGGTGAAATTGGGAAACTGGAACAGTACGCCGATCGAGCCGACCAGCGAGCTCTGCTGGGCGATGATGTGATCGCTGGCGATCGCGGTGATGTAGCCGCCGGATGCCGCAAGGCCCTCGACCACGACGACCAGCGGTTTCTTCGCCTTCAGACGCGTCAAGGAATCATAGAGCTGCTCGGAGCCGGCGGTGGTGCCGCCGGGCGAGTTGATGTGAACGATCACGGCGGCGGTCTGCGAATTCTCCAGCCGCTCCAGCGCGCGCGTGCGGTCGGAATCGCTACGGATCAGGCCTTCGATCTGCACACGTGCGATTGAGCCGGCGGAGGCAAACGTGCCGCGTGCGCCGGGCGTCGCGATCAGCGCAAAGCCCGCGATCGCTGCGATCGCGATCAGCGCGGCCATCACGCGCCAGAACGTCAGCTTGCGGCGGATCCTGCGGCGATCGACGATGATGTCCGAATCGAGCGACATCGAGATATCTCCAAATGAAAGGCCGCTGGCGTTGTGCCGTCACGACGTGACCATCAGCTTGTCTGGATACATCAATTGCGGCGCAATTTGAAGAAAACAAGGCTGGTGAGGGGCGAGCAAGTCGCCACAAACTCAGTCGTCATCCCCGCGAAGGCGGGGATCCATAACCCCAAGGAGACGTCGTCGCGCGAGCTGCCAACTCCGAGTCTTCGTCAAACCTCTCCCTGGGGCTATGGATCCCGGATCTGCGCTCCGCTTCGCTGCGCTTGTCCGGGACGACAGTGGAGAATGCGGCAACAAAAAAGCCCCGGCTCGCGCCGGGGCTTTGATGTCAGCAAAACCTGCGTTTCGCTTACTTGCTGTCGCGGTTCTTGAGCGCGGTGCCCAGGATGTCGCCGAGCGTCGCACCCGAATCCGAGGAGCCGTACTGCGCGATGGCTTCCTTCTCTTCGGCGACTTCGAGCGCCTTGATCGACACCTGGACCTTGCGGGCCTTCTTGTCGAACTGGATCACGCGGGCATCGACCTTCTCGCCGACGGCGAAGCGTTCGGCACGCTGGTCGTTGCGGTCACGCGCGAGCTCCGAGCGCTTGATGAAGGTCGAGAAGTCGGTCCCGGTGATCTTCACCTCGATGCCGCTTTCCTTCACTTCGAGCACTTCGCAGGTCACGACCGCGCCCTTCTTGACGTCGCCCGGCTCGGCGAAGGGGTCGCCTTCGAGCTGCTTGATGCCGAGCGAGATACGCTCCTTCTCGACGTCCACATCGAGCACCACGGCCTTCACCACGTCGCCCTTCTTGTAGTTGTCGATCACCTGCTCGCCCGGAAGCTTCCAGTCGAGGTCGGACAGATGGACCATGCCGTCGACGTCGCCTTCGAGGCCCAGGAACAGACCGAACTCGGTCTTGTTCTTGACTTCGCCCTCGACCGTCGAACCGGTCGGGTGACCTTCGACGAAGACCTCCCACGGGTTGCGCATGGTCTGCTTGAGGCCGAGCGAGATACGGCGCTTGACGGAATCGACTTCCAGCACCTGCACGTCGACTTCCTGCGAGGTCGACACGATCTTGCCGGGGTGCATGTTCTTCTTGGTCCACGACATCTCGGAAACGTGGATCAGGCCTTCGATGCCCGGCTCGAGCTCGACGAACGCACCGTAGTCGGTGATGTTGGTGACGCGGCCGGTGAAGCGGGCACCCAGCGGGTACTTGGCTTCGATGCCCTGCCACGGATCGTCCAGCAGCTGCTTCATGCCCAGCGAGATGCGGTGCGTCTCGTGGTTGATCTTGATGATCTTGACCTTCACGGTCTGGCCGATCGAGAGCACCTCGGTCGGATGGTTGACGCGGCGCCACGCGATGTCGGTGACGTGCAGCAGGCCGTCGATGCCGCCGAGATCAACGAACGCACCGTAATCGGTGATGTTCTTGACCACGCCGTCGATGACCTGACCCTCTTCGAGGTTCTGCACCAGCTCCTGACGCTGCTCGGCGCGGGTCTCTTCGAGAACCGTGCGGCGGGAGACGACGATGTTGCCGCGGCGGCGGTCCATCTTGAGGATCTGGAACGGCTGCGCGTTGTTCATCAGCGGTGCAACGTCGCGGATCGGACGGATGTCGACCTGCGAACGCGGCAGGAAGGCAACGGCTCCGTCGAGGTCGACGGTGAAGCCGCCCTTGACCTGGTTGAAGATGACGCCCGTGACCTTCTCGTTGTTCTGGAACGCCTTCTCCAGCTTGCCCCAGCTCTCTTCGCGGCGCGCCTTGTCGCGCGACAGCACGGCTTCGCCGAGGGCGTTTTCGATGCGATCGAGGAACACTTCCACCTCGTCGCCAATCTTGATCTCGCTGTCACGGCCGGGGCCGGAAAATTCGCGCAGCGCAACGCGGCCTTCGGTCTTCAGGCCGACGTCGATGACGGCCATGTCCTTTTCAATTGCAACCACCTTGCCCTTGACGACCGAGCTCTCCTGCAGGTTGCCACCTGCGAAGGACTCGTCGAGCATCGCGGCGAAATCGTCGCGCGACGGGCTATAGGAATCAGCGGAAGTCGAAGCCATTTGTTCTCCAGTTGCGGAAATATTGCCGGCCGTTGGGTTCATGGGCGTGTCGCGCGCGCAGTGTCGGAAAGTCCGCAAGACCTTCGAGCGACCGCTCGTTGCTTCGGCGTGAGGCCAAAACAGCGGAAGCGGGCCGGCAGAGGCCCGCGCGTTCGATACGTGGAAATCTTTATGTCCGGAGCCTGGATCGCGTCGACCCCCAAACAGGGACCGAGAGTACCGACCTCAAAGAGCGGGAGCGGGCGCTTCCTCCAATGACGGCTGCGGCTTAACCCCGCGACCGGCCCGCTCGGACAGCCTCGATAATGTCGATGGCGGCCCGGACGCCGCCTTCTATATCCAGTTGGGAGTTATCTAGCAAGTAAGCATCAGCGGCCGGTTTTAGCGGCGCAATCGGCCTGTTCTTGTCCCGTTCGTCGCGCTGGATGATGTCGGCGAGCACCGCCGCCTCATCCGCCTGCTCGCCCCGCGCCCGCGCCTCCATGGTGCGGCGGCGGGCCCGGACCCTGGGGTCTGCCACGACGAAGATCTTCACGTCGGCATCGGGGCAGATCACGGTTCCAATGTCACGTCCGTCCAGCACCGCGCCTGGAGGATCGGCGGCGAATTGCCGCTGGAAATTAAGCAGGACCTCGCGAACCCGGGGAATCGCGGAAACGATCGAGGCGCCCTCGCCGGCGGCCTGGGTCTTCAGAGCGGGATTGCCGAACTTTTCGGGATCGAGTTCCAGCGCGGCTTGCACGGCCGCGGCCTCATCGCGGAGGTCATGGCCGGATTCCATCAGGGCGTAGGCGACCGCACGATAGATCACGCCGGTATCGAGGTGACGATAGCCGTAATGGTGAGCGAGACGCTTGCCGAGCGTGCCCTTGCCCGAAGCCGCGGGTCCATCGATGGCGATGATCATGAAAAATCGGCCCCCAGCGACCGCATCATCGGAATGAAGTCCGGGAAACTGGTGGCGATGAAGGCGGTGTCGTCGACCGTCACCGGCTGGTCGGAGGCGCAGCCCATCACCAGCGCGGACATCGCGATGCGGTGGTCCATGTGGGTGGCGACCGTGCCGCCGCCGGGGACGTGGCCGCGGCCCTCGACGATCAGGTCGTCGCCAGACACCGTGACCTTCACGCCATTGACGCGAAGCATCGCGGCGGTGGCCTCGAGCCGATCGGATTCCTTCACGCGCAGCTCTTGCAGACCGCGCATGATGGTCGTGCCCTCGGCGAAGGACGCCGCCACCGCCAGCACCAGATATTCATCGATCATCGACGGCGCGCGCTCCGGCGGCACCTCGACGCCACGCAATTTCGAGGCACGGACGCGCAGCTGCGCCATCGGCTCGCCGGCGTCGCCGCGCACTTCGCTTTCCTCGATGGAGGCGCCCATTTCACGCAGCGTCGTGAACAGGCCGGTGCGCAGCGGATTGGTCATGACGTCAGACAGAACGACATCGGAGCCTTCGACGATCAGTGCTGCGACGACCGGAAAGGCCGCGGAGGACGGATCGGCGGGTACGATGACAGTCGCACCATGCAGCTCGGGCTGGCCGACCAGCGTGATGCGGCGGCCGTGAGCGCCCTCGGCGACCGAGGTGATGTCGGCGCCAAAATGCTTCAGCATCAGCTCGGTGTGGTCGCGGCTGGCCTCGCTCTCGATCACGGTCGTGGTACCCGGCGCGGCCAGACCCGCCAGCAGCACCGCCGATTTGATCTGGGCCGAAGCGACCGGGGTCTTGTAGGTGATCGGCAGCGGATCGCGCGCGCCCTGGACGGTCAGCGGCAGGCGGCCACCCTCGCCGCCGGACACGACCTTGGCGCCCATTTTTTCCAGTGGATCGAGGATCCGGCGCATCGGGCGGCTGCGCAGCGACGCATCGCCGTCGAACACCGCCGAGATCGGGCAGCCGGCGACGGCGCCCATGACCAGCCGGCAGCCGGTACCGGAATTGCCGAAATCCAGCGCCGCCTTGGGCTGGGCAAAGCCGCCGACGCCCACGCCCTGGACCTTCCAGGCGAAATCGCCGGTGCGTTCGACCCTGGCGCCGAGGGCCTGCATGGATCTGGCGGTGTTGAGGACGTCCTCGCCTTCGAGAAGGCCCGTAATCCGGGTCTCGCCGACCGCGAGCGCGCCTAGGATCAGGGCGCGGTGGGAGATCGACTTGTCCCCGGGCACCCGTACTTTTCCGGTCAGGGGACCGCTCGAGCGCGACTTCAACGGTGTCGGCTTGTCGGAATGGGTCAAGATTGTGTCCTTGGATAGGCCCGATCAGGCTGCGGGCAGGTACCACAAGGTCTCCCCGCCGTCACGAGCATGTCTTTCTCTCGTAATGCGCTATTGACAGCGGGCCGCCAACTAGCCAAGTGAAACACCGCTTTTCAGACATCCCAGGATTCCTCTGCCGTGGCCAAGTCCGAACTCGGAACCAAACGTATTTGCCCGACCACGGGCAAGAAGTTCTACGACCTCAACAAGAATCCGGTGATCTCGCCCTATACCGGCGAGGTTGTGCCGATCGCACCGATCGCACCGGCCCGCGTGCCTCGCGGCGCCGAAGCCCGTCACGCGGCTGCCGCGGACACCACGCCGGAGCCGGCCGAGGTCGAAGAGGTCTCGCTCGAGGAGGCCGATGCCGAGGAGAACACCGGCAAGGTCAAGGCCGTCGTCCCCGAATCCGAGGACGATATCGAGGTCGACGAGACCCTCGACGACGACGATGACGATGATTCGACCTTCATTCCCGACGAAGAAGAGGGCGATGAGGACGTGACCGACATCATTGGTGATGTCGGAGGTGATGAAGAGACTTGAGATCAGTCCTGATCTGTGAAAAAGGGTGCACCGCGCGAGTCGGAAGGCTCGCCGGTCGGGAGTGATCCCCCAGGATCATCCCTAGTTAAGGGGCCATAGCTCAGCTGGGAGAGCGCTTGCATGGCATGCAAGAGGTCGGCGGTTCGATCCCGCCTGGCTCCACCAGCCTTCGCTCGCTTCGCGAGCTACGGCTCGGCAAGCCTGGGGAAGTCCCTCGTAGCGAAGTGAGCGAAGGCTGCCGCGGCGTAGCCCTAAGGGCGAAGCCGAGCTTCAGCAGATCGAAAACAAAGGTAAGCTCCTCCTCGACAACTGGGGAGTGTGCCGTGAAGTACGTCTACATCCTCGAGAGCCTAGATTCCCTGCACTTCTATGTTGGGATCACCGACGATCTGCGGGCCATGGCGGCTCAAGACTTACATTGCGTTTAGCGACGAAAGGCAGGCCTTCGCATTTGAGAAGTACTTGAAGTCAGCGTCCGGCCGCGCCTTCACCAAGAAGCGCCTCTAGCGCCCCCTACTCCCCAATCACCGCATTCAACCTATCCCTTAACGCGACGATCTCGTCCTTCATTGCGACCAGCTCGGCCACCGAGCAATCCGACGCCGCCAGGATCGACTGCGGCACGCTGCGAGCTTTCTCCTTCAGCGCGTGGCCCTGCGGCGTCAGCGCGATCAGCACCTGGCGCTCGTCCTCGCTGCTTCGCGTCCGCTTGACGAGATGCGCGGCTTCGAGCCGCTTCAGCAATGGTGTCAGCGTGCCTGAATCGAGGAACAGCTTCTCGCCGATGTCCTTCACCGGCACATCATCGCGCTCCCACAGCACCAGCATCACCAGATATTGCGGATAGGTCAGCCCGAGCCGGTCGAGCAGCGGCTTGTAGACGCGGTTGAAGGCATGCGCGGCCGAATAGACTGCGAAGCAGATCTGGTTGTCGAGGCGCTGCGGATCGAGAGTCGATAGCTTTCGGGCCATAGAGAATCTCACGGGACTTCCTCCCATTCTGGGGCCAGGGAGCGACGCATTCAATTGCGAACAATTAAATGTGAGGCATCGAAATTTCAATTGCGCACAATCTAATTGTTTGCGATACAGGTGTCGCCCCAAACCGAAGACCCCGAGGAGACGAAAATGTCCGTGAACGTTCTCTACAAGACCAGCGCAAAAGCCACCGGTGGCCGCGACGGCCATGCTGCAACCCTCGATGGCGCGCTCGACGTCAAGCTCACCACGCCGAAGGAGCTCGGCGGTGGCGGCGGCGCCGGCAACAATCCGGAGCAGCTGTTTGCTGCCGGCTATGCCGCCTGCTTCATCGGTGCGATGAAGTTCGTGTCCTCGCAGGGCGGCCCGAAGGTTCCGGCCGACGCCTCGGTGACCTCGACCGTCGGCATCGGCCCGCGCTCGGCCGGCGGCTTCGGCCTCGACATCGATCTGGCCGTCTCGCTGCCGGGCCTTGCCCGTGCGGACGCCGAGGCGCTGGTCGAGAAGGCACATCAAGTGTGCCCGTATTCCAACGCGACGCGCGGCAATGTCGATGTTCGCCTGACGGTCGTCTGATCGAACGGCGAATTGGCTGGCCCGGGATCCCCCTCGGGCCGGCCGCTTCCCGTCGATTTGCCATGCGGCGGGATTGTGCTGCGGAGGCGCATGCGGCCCTACGCAGCAAGCCATTGCTGGGGCGCGCGAACCTCGCTAGGCCTGTGATCAAAGTTCGACACAGGGAAGCGAAGGCATGACTGAAGCCGTTTTGGGCGCAATGAGCGGGCTGCGCGTCATCGATCTCACGCGCGTGCTCGGCGGTCCCTACTGCACCCAGATCCTCGCCGACCATGGCGCCGACGTCATCAAGGTCGAGCCGCCGGCAGGCGACGAAGTGCGCGACTGGGGCCCTCCCTTCCACGACGACGACGCGGCCTATTTCATCGGCATCAACCGCAACAAGCGCTCGATCGGCCTCGACCTCGCCTCCGAGGGCGGACGTGTCGTGCTGCTGAAGATGCTGGAGTCGGCCGACGTCCTGATCGAGAATTTCAAGCCGGGCACGCTGGAGAAATGGGGCATCGGCAACGATGTGCTCAGCAAGAAATTTCCGCGTCTCGTGCATTGCCGGATCTGCGGCTTCGGTGCCGACGGTCCGCGCGGCGGCAATCCCGGCTATGACGCCATCATCCAGGCCATGACCGGCATGATCGCGGCAACCGGCTCGGTCGAGAGCGGGCCGATGCGGATCGGCGTGCCGCTGGTCGACATCACGACCGGACTCTACGCCGCGATCGGCATCCTGATGGCGCTCTCCGAGCGGCAGCGTTCGGGCAAGGGCCAGTTCCTGGAGACGACGCTGTACGAAACCGGCCTTGCCATCATGCATCCGCACACCGCGAACTACTTCATGCATGGCAAGCCGCCGGGCCTCACCGGCAACGAGCATCCGAACCTCGTGCCGTACGCGATCTTCCCGACCAAGACCGACAACATCTTCATCGGCGTCGGCAATGACGGCACCTTCCGCAAGCTCGCCAAGGAGATCGGCAAGCCCGAGCTCGGTACCGATCCGCGCTTTGCCCGCAACAAGGACCGCATCGCCAATCGCGAGGCGTTGCGCGCCGAGCTTGCCGCGGTGTTCAGCCAGCACGAGGCCGAGCCGCTGTGCAATCGCCTGCTCGCGGCAGGCCTGCCCGCAGGCCCCGTGCAGAAGATCGACCAGGCGCTGACCAATCCGCACACCATCGCCCGCGGCGATGTCATCGAGAAGGACTGGTACAAGGGCGTGGCCTCGCCGATCCGGCTCGATCGCAGCAAGCCGAGCCTGCGCCGCCTGCCGCCGAAATTCAGCCAGCACTCCCAGGAGGTGCTGGGCGAGTTCGGCTACTCAAAGGCGGAAATCGACGCGATGGTCGCGACGGGCGTGGTCTGCGGGCCCGAGCGCAAGCGCTAGGATCCAGCCTCCTCACGCGGCAAATGCCGCAGTGCGGCGCGGGCATGCATGTGCAGCGCGAACGTAGGAGGGTGCCCAGCGCGCCTTCGCCTATTTAACGACTTCCCTTTTGGCGGCGCTTGCTGCTTTCGTTTCGGCCGCTTACACAGTCATGTGAACGTCATATGGCGCTGCTAGCGCAAGCGCTTCTTTATTGACGGCTGAGGGAGGTTCTTGATGGCTCTTCGATTCTTTGGGGCGGCTGCGGCTGTTGCAGTTGCGGTCGGCATGACGGCTTCGCCGGCGCTGGCCGTGACTGAAATCCAGTGGTGGCACGCGATGACGGGCGCGAACAACGACGTCATCGTCAAGCTCGCCACCGACTTCAATGCGTCGCAGAGCGATTACAAGGTCGTCCCGACCTATAAGGGCAGCTATCCCGACACCATGAACGCCGGCATCGCGGCCTTCCGCGCCGGCAACGCGCCGCACATCATGCAGGTGTTCGAAGTCGGCACCGCGACCATGATGGCCGCGACAGGCGCCGTGAAGCCCGTCTACAAGCTGATGGCCGACGCCGGCGAGAAGTTCGATCCGAAGAACTATCTGTCCGCGATCACCGGCTACTACTCGACCTCGAAGGGCGAGATGCTGTCGTTCCCCTTCAACTCGTCGTCGACCGTCATGTGGGTCAATCTCGACGAGCTGAAGAAGGTCAACGCCGAGATCCCGAAGACCTGGCCCGACGTGTTCGAGGTCGCCAAGAAGCTCCACGACAACGGTCATCCGACCTGCGGCTTCTCCGGCTCCTGGGTCACCTGGGTCAATCTCGAGCAGCTCTCCGCCTGGCACAACGTGCCGCTCTCGACCAAGGCCAACGGCCTCGACGGCTTCGACACCGTGCTCGAGTTCAACGGACCGCTCCAGGTCAAGCATCTCGAGAAGCTGGTCGAGCTGCAGAAGGACAAGATCTACGACTACGCCGGCCGCACCAACCAGGGCGAAGGTCGCTTCACCTCGGGCGAATGCGCGATCTACCTGACCTCGTCGGCCTTCTTCGGCAACGTCAAGGCGCAGGCCAAGTTCAACTTCAACGCCGTGCCGATGCCGTACTATCCCGACGTCAAGGGCGCGCCGCAGAACTCGATCATCGGCGGTGCCTCGCTCTGGGTCATGGGCGGCAAGTCTGCCGACGAGTACAAGGGCGTCGCGAAATTCCTGACCTTCCTCTCCGACACCGATCGTCAGGTCTACATCCACAAGGCCTCGGGCTATCTGCCGATCACCAAGGCCGCCTACGACAAGGCCAAGGCCGAGGGCTTCTACAAGGACCAGCCCTATCTCGAGACCCCGCTGCTCGAGCTGACCAACAAGGAGCCGACCGAGAACTCGCGCGGTCTGCGCCTCGGCAACATGGTTCAGCTGCGTGACGTCTGGTCGGAAGAGATCGAGCAGGCGCTGGCCGGCAAGAAGACCGCCAAGCAGGCGCTGGATACGGCCGTCGAGCGCAGCAACACCATGCTGCGCCAGTTCGAAAAGACCGCCGTGAAATAAGGCGAAGGCGCCGGCAGGCCGCGCGGCCTGCCGGCGCCGCCCATCATGCAAAAGCAAGCGATTTTCCAATCAAAGCTGTTGCCGTACTTGCTGGTTGCTCCGCAGCTGGCAGTGGTTCTGATTTTCTTCTACTGGCCTGCCCTGCAGGCGGTGATCCAGTCGTTCCTGCTGCAGGACGCCTTCGGTCTCTCCTCGAACTTCGTCTGGTTCGATAATTACATCGAGCTGTTCAAGGACCCCGCTTATTTCGAATCGATCGTCCGAACCTTCGGCTTCTCGTTTGCGATCGCCGTCTCGTCGCTGTCCTTCGCGCTGCTGCTCGCCGTGATGGCGGACAAGCCGCTGCGCGGCTCGATGCTCTACCGCACGCTGCTGATCTGGCCCTATGCGGTCGCGCCGCCCGTGGTCGGCGTCCTCTGGATCTTCATGCTGCATCCCTCGCTCGGCGTGCTGGCGCGATATCTGCGCGCCGCCGGCATCGACTGGAATCCGCTGCTCGACAGCAACCAGGCCGCGACGCTGATCATCCTCGCCGCCGCCTGGAAGCAGATCTCCTACAATTTCCTGTTCTTCCTCGCCGGCCTGCAGGCGATTCCAAAGAGCGTGTTTGAGGCCGCCGCGATCGACGGCGCGCGCCCGATGCGCAGGTTCTGGACCGTGACCTTCCCGCTGCTGTCGCCCACCATCTTCTTCCTGCTGGTCGTCAACATCGTCTACGCCTTCTTCGACACGTTCGGCATCATCGACACCATGACCCGCGGCGGCCCCGGCACCTCAACGGTGACGCTGGTCTACAAGGTCTATACCGACGGCCTGCTCGGCGGAAACCTCGGCAGCTCCGCGGCGCAATCGGTGATCCTGATGATCCTCGTCATCGTGCTGACGGGAATCCAGTTCCGCTTCGTCGAACGCAAGGTGACCTACTGATGGTCGAGCAAGAGGGCTTCCGGCGCTACGTCGCTCACATCATCCTCTGGATCGGGATCGCGATCGTCGCATTCCCGGTCTACATCGCCATCGTCGCCTCAACCCAGGACAACGCGCTGATCGCCAACGGCCAGATGTCGCTGTTGCCCGGCGGCCATTTCTTCGAGGTCTACTACCAGACCATCTTCGTCGGCACGAGCGGCTCGACCCGCGAGCCCGTCGGCAACATGATGCTCAATTCGCTGGTGATGGCGCTGGCGATCGCGATCGGCAAGATCGCGATCTCGATCATCTCGGCCTATGCGATCGTGTATTTCCGCTTTCCGTTCCGGATGGCGATCTTCTGGATCATCTTCATCACCCTGATGCTGCCGGTCGAGGTGCGCATCTATCCGACCTACAAGATCGTCGCCGATTTGCACATGCTCGACAGCTATGCGGGCCTCGCGCTACCGCTGATCGCCTCGGCCACCGCGACGCTGCTGTTCCGCCAGTTCTTCATGACCGTGCCGGATGAGTTGCTGGAGGCCTCGCGCATCGACGGCGCCGGTCCCTTGCGCTTCTTCTGGGATACGCTGCTGCCGCTGTCGCGCACCAACATGGCGGCGCTGTTCGTGATCCTCTTCATCCTCGGCTGGAATCAATATCTCTGGCCGCTCCTGATCACCACGCGCGACGACATGCAGACGATCCAGGTCGGCATCCGCAAGATGATCACCACCACCGACGCGCTGACCGAATGGCCGGTCGTGATGGCGACCGCCGTGCTGGCCATGCTGCCGCCGGTGTTCGTGGTCGTCGCCATGCAGAAATTGTTCGTGCGCGGCCTGGTCGAGACGGAGAAGTAGACAAAAATGGCCAACGTCACCCTGCGCAACGTCCGCAAGACCTATACCGGCGGCTTCGAGGCCATCAAGGGCGTCAACGTCGATGTCGGCGACGGCCAGTTCTGCGTGCTGGTCGGCCCCTCCGGCTGCGGCAAGTCGACGCTGCTCCGCATGGTCGCCGGGCTCGAGACCGTCACCGGCGGCGAGATCGACATCGGCGGCAAGGTCGTCAACCAGATCGAGCCCGCCGATCGCGACATCGCGATGGTGTTCCAGAACTACGCGCTCTATCCGCATATGAGCGTGTTCAACAACATGGCCTACGGGCTGCGCAACCGCGGCATGAAGGAGGCCGAGGTCAAGTCTCGCGTCGAGGAAGCCGCGCGCGTGCTTGAGCTCACGTCGATGCTGGAGCGCAAGCCGCGCCAGCTCTCCGGCGGCCAGCGTCAGCGCGTCGCCATGGGCCGCGCCATCGTGCGCCAGCCGAAAGTATTTTTGTTCGACGAGCCGCTGTCGAACCTGGATGCAAAACTGCGCATCTCGATGCGCGTCGAGATCCGCAAATTGCAGCGCCGGCTCAACGTCACCTCGATCTACGTCACCCACGACCAGCTCGAGGCGATGACGCTCGCCGACATCCTCGTCGTGATGAACGGCGGCCAGGTCGAGCAGGTTGGCAATCCGCTGGCGATCTACGAGAAGCCGGCGACGACCTTCGTCGCTTCCTTCATCGGCGCGCCGCCGATGAATTTGATGTCGACGCGCGCGGACGAGATCAAGTCGCAGCTCGGTGGCGCCGCAGGCGAAGCCGGCATCCTCGGCATCCGCCCGGAGGACTTTGTCATCACCGACCAGACGCCGACGGGCGGCGTCGCGTTGGCGCTGACGGTCGAAGCCATCGAGCGCGTCGGCGCGGAGACTTTCGTCTACGGCTCGCGCACACCGGACGAACAGCGCGTCGCCGCCAACCCGGGCGAGCTGCCACCGGGTGAGATCATCGTCCGCATCCCCGGAACCGAGGCTCCGGCGATTGGCGCGAAAATCCGCGTCGCGGCGGTCCGCAACAAGCTGCATCTCTTTAGCGGCGACGGGCGGACGCGGATCGAGGCCTGACCTGTTCCGCCTCACATCGCGAAAACAACCCCATGCACAGTAGACGGGACGCTGTTTTCATTGGGATAAATCGGTTCGAAAAATTCACCATCGCGGCAACGCCTCAAGCAGTGAATCCACAGCCCTCCGCTACGTCCTTGAACCCACACGGGGATATGCCCATATTGCTGACCAAGGGGTGCCGCCAAGGGCCCTGAAATGCCAAAGTCGCTTTCCGCGAGGACTTTGTAAACTATGTCTCGTGTTCCCACGCTTTCCAGTCCGTTCCTTCTGGGCTTCGACGAAATCGAGCGCGTGCTCGATCGCGTCGTCAAAGGTGCCGACGGCTACCCTCCCTACAATATCGAGAGGTGCGGCCAGGCGGACAACCAGCCCGAGCGCTTGCGCATCACGCTGGCGGTCGCCGGCTTCACCCGCGACCAACTCGATGTAACCATTGAGGAAAACCAGCTCGTGATTCGCGGGCGGCAGCAGGACGACAAGACCCGGCAGTACATCCATCGCGGCATCGCCGCGCGCCACTTCCAGCGCACCTTCGTGCTGGCGGAGGGAATGCTGGTGCTGGGTGCGGATCTGAAGAACGGGTTGTTGTCGATCGACCTGGCCCGGCCAGAACCGGAGAGGATCGTTAAGACAATCGCTATCAATGAGCACGAATAATGGAACGAGTAGCGGACTCGACCGCTTAGTTTCTGTGAAGGAGTCGAGACCATGAGTGAAGGTCACGTTGTATTCGAACACGAAGCCAGGAACGCCTCGCCCGAGACGCTGGCGAATCTCGGCGAAGGCCACATCGCCTATGTGAAGCAGATCCGCTCCGAGGATGTGCCCGGCCTGTTCCCCGAAGCCCCGAAAATTGCGCCCGGCCTCAAGCTGTTCGTACTCCACGCCGCCGACGGCACGCCGATCATGCTGACCGACAGCCGCGAAGCCGCTGTCGCGAATGCCTGGAGCAACGAGCTGCAAGCGGTGAGCGTGCACTAAGGCGCGCGCGTCGCACGAAGAGAGATTTGGCGGGCATGCCTTCGCAGGAAGGCGTGCCCGTTTTCATTTTGGTGCGATGACGTTTTGGTAGGGCAGCCGATCCGAGAGCGCCGTCAGTCCGGCACGCATCGACCTCAGGCGACAGCTGCGCTCTCGGTCGGTTTGGCGAGCAGCTTCCGGATATCGGCCGACGGTCTGGCGGCACTGAAGAGATAGCCTTGCATTTCGGTGCAGCCGAGTTCACGCAAGAGACCCCGTTGTCCTTCCGTTTCGACGCCTTCCGCCGTCGTTATGATGTTGCGGGCGGCGGCGATGCCAACCACCGCCTGCACGATGGAGGACGATCCCTCGGATCCGACCATGTCCCTCACGAATGAGCGGTCGATCTTGATCTTGTCGAAGGGGAAACGCTGTAGGTAACTCAGCGAGGAATAGCCCGTACCAAAATCGTCCAAAGCGATACGTACCCCGATGGATCGCAGCTGCTGCAGGATGGCAAGGGCGGCGGTGTCATCATGAATGAGAACGGCCTCGGTGACTTCAAGCTCAAGTCTGCCGGCCGAAAGGCCCGATGCTGCAAGGGCGGCGGCGACCTTGAGCGGAAACGTTGGATTCCTGAATTGAACCGGCGAGACATTGACGGCAACCTTCGTGCCGCTGGGCCAGAAGGTGGCCTCGGCGCAGGCTGTGGCCAGAACCCATTCGCCAAGTTGGTTGATGAGGCCGGTCTCTTCGGCGACAGGAATGAAGTCGACGGGCGAAATCATGCCGCGATCCGGATGGCGCCAGCGCAGCAGCGCCTCGCAGCCCGTGACCGCACCGTCGCGCAGCCGAACGAGCGGCTGGTAGTGAACCTCAAATCCGCCTTCCGCAAACCCCCTCTCCGTGCTGATCTGGCGTAGCTCCACCTCCATGAGACGCCGGGCCCTCGCGCGCCTATCCATTTCCGGTGCGAAGAAGCGATAGATTCCGCGGCCATCGTTCTTGGCCTGATACATCGCCAGGTCGGCATTCTTGAGCAGCTGATCCAGATCGAAGCTGTCTTGCGGCGCCATCGCAATGCCGATGCTGGCGTCGATCGATATCTGATGACCCAGACAGTCGTGGGGACTGCGTATGGCAGCCTGGATGCGGGTTACGGACTCTACGGCTTCCGCGGCATCGCCGACGACGGTTTGGACAATAGCAAACTCGTCTCCGCCCAGCCGTGCGATGAAACTGCTCCCGCCCACGCTTGCTCGCAGCTGCGCAGCGACCGCTTTGAGGAGTTCGTCGCCAACCGCATGCCCGAGCGAGTCATTGACGCCCTTGAAGCTATCAATGTCGATCAGGAGTACCGCGAATTGGTTGCCGTGCGCGATGTCGCGGATCTCTTGTTCGAGCCGGTCGTGGAAGAGCACGCGGTTCGGCAAATCGGTCAAAGAGTCGTAATGAGCAAGGTGGGCAATGCGGTGCTCGGCCCGACGGCGCTCGGTGATGTCTTCCAGCGTGGTGACCCATCCGCCACCTGCAACCGTTCGGTAGGCAATCTCGATCGAGCGTCCATCCGTCGTTTCCGACACAATGACCTTGTTCTGCGCAGCGTTGCGCAGAACAAGTGCGCAATGATCGTCGATGTCCTCCTTCAGCGTCCCGGTCGCCTTTCGATGAGCGATGAGCTCGCGAAGGCTGCAACCTGGTCTTGCGACGTCGGGGGAGAGTCCGAACATCTCGATATATCGTTGGTTGCATACGACCAGGCGCCGGGACGAGTCGAACAGCAGTAGTCCTTGCCTCATGTTGTTGACGGCGGTGTTGAGGCGGCGCTTCTCCAATTTGTGCTGTTGCAACAGCTGGCGGACGATCAGGAACTTTGCCGTTGCGATTACGAGCGCCAATAGGGCCGCGACACCAATCAGGAAGCGCGTCTGCTGGCGCCAGTCGGCCAAGGCAGCAGACACCGATTCCGTCGCCATAACCACAATCGGAAATCCGTTCAGCGTACGAGAGGCCCCGAGCCGGTCCTGGCCCGTAATCGGACTCTTGAATTGGCTGGCTGCGTCCTTGCGCCCGGCAAGTATCGGCCCGAACATCGGCTCTGATCTAAAGTTCTGCCCGACGATCGAATGGATGCGTGGGTAGTGAGCCAGCACCGTGCCATCTTTATGGAGCAGGACGATGGCGGCGTCTTTTCCGAGCGCCAGAGAAGCGAAGAAGTCTTCGAAGCGGGCGACCTCGATACCCCTCCCAATGACCCCCATGAATTCGCCACTGCTGCTTGTCAACCTGCGGGCGAGGACAGCTGTCCAAGCGCCAGAGATGCGGCTCTGGACCAATTCGATCAGTGCGGGCGGTGAATGTGGGTCCGATTTGAAGGTCTTGAAGAAACTTCTATCGGCAATACCGACGGCGGGAACGGGCCACGCGCCGGAGGAATTGATCAGCGCTCCATCCGAATCGAACAGGTTGATATTGCCGACATAGGACAGCGCGCCGATCCGGGTCTTGAGCATGAGGTGAATGTCTGGGCTGGACATCCGGCGCACGTAGTGCTCGCCGGTATCGATCCCTCTGGCTTGCATATCGGCAATGAGGTCGTCCTCGATGACTGCCAGATCCTGGAGCTGCTGATCGAAGTGTTGGGCCAATAGCAGCACCGTGTTCTCGAGCTCGTGTTTGCTGTTATCCAGCGCGCGCTCGCGGAAATTGCTGACCATCATCGCGGTCCCGGCGATAATGGCGAGGATCAGGACGACGCTGGAAAGCACGAGCCAGCGAACTGGATCGCGTCGGAAGCCAAAGTCGCGCCGAACGGGATCGATCGCCTCGCTCTCGCGAGACTCGAACCTCCCTGACAAGGCCGCTGTTGGCATTTCCCGATGTCCCATTGGCAGAACTAGGTAAACCGCAAAGATGGAACTGCCGTTAGGAACCTTGGTTAACCCGGCGTGCGACTGTGAGGAGGCAGGTCGATTCGCATAATAAGAAACGACTTTCGATTGGCTGAAGCTCGCAAGCCGTGGTGCCGATGGTGCGGTCGGGGCTCAGTCGCCACCAGCATACCTTTGATGGTCAGGTATCGGTTGCTGAGTGCGCGCGTCTGACGACCGTAAGCAGAATTTAGCGTCCCGCTGCGCATAATGCGTTGATCGGAACAATGAGCACGCGGCGGAGCGCTTCGAGGCATGGAGCTGTTGGCGGCCTACTGGTCGAATGCCGAATTGGTGACCAATGGTATTCTGCTGCTACATCTTGTCGGCGCGGCTGCCGTCGGACTCCTGCTCGGTTATGAGCGTTCCTATCATGGTCGGGCCGCCGGCATGCGCACTTACGCGTTGGTCTGCGTTGCCTCCACCCTGCTTACGGCGATCAACGGCTTTCCCAGCCACTGGTATGGCGGCATGGCCACGACCCCGTCTGCCGCCGATCCTACCCGTGTGATCCAGGGTCTGATGACCGGCATCGGCTTCCTCGGCGCAGGCGTCATCGTCAAGGACGGATTCACCATCCGCGGGGTGTCCACGGCCGCTTCGATCTGGATGACTTCGGCCATCGGCATCATTATCGGCATTGGCTTCTATGGCGCAGCACTTTCCGCCACGGCACTTTCGTTGATGGCCATGACCCTCTTGGGCAAGATCGAGAAATGGCTGCCGCATCAGACGATGCTGCATCTGTCGATCGTATATCCGCAAGGTATGGTCCCGACCTCGGCCGAGCTGATGGAATGCATGGGCGCCTACGGATTCGAGATCATGGATTGGTCCTACGAATACCGCGAGGCGAGCCGCCAATTCCATTTCGATTTGGTGCTTCGCGCAAATGGCCCGTTTGAGACAGCGCTCATGGCGCGCGATCTCTCGAAGGCGCAGGATGTCGTCGAATTCCGCCTCGCCCCGTCGCGGGTGTAGCAAAGCGCGCTGCGGCGCATTTTTCCGGCGCCAGACGCTTGCTACTCGTCCGAGCAATTCGCCAGCCGTGCACGGATGTCCGGCTTCAGCACCTTGCCCACTTTGGAGCGCGGCAGATCGTCCCAGACTTCGATCTGCTTCGGTGTCTTGACGCTGCCGATCCGCTGCTTGACGAAGGTGGCCAAGGCGGCCGCATCGACGCTTTGGCCGGCGCGGGGCTGCACCACGGCGACGATCCGCTCGCCCCATTTCTCGTCCGGAAGGCCGATCACGGCGCAATCCTGCACCGCCTCATGCGCCCGCAGCGCGTTCTCGACCTCGATCGAGTAGACGTTGAACCCGCCTGATATGATCATGTCCTTGGCGCGATCGACGATATAGAGGTAGCCGTCGTCATCGATGTAGCCGATGTCGCCGGTGTGGTGCCAGCCATGCGCGGAGGCTTCCGCCGTGGCCTCGGGGTTCTTGTAATAGCCCTCCATCACCAGCGAGCCGCGGACCACGATCTCGCCGCGCGTGCCTGATGGCAGCAAATTGCCGTCGCCATCCATGATGCCGGCCTGCACCAGCGGACTGATCCGCCCGGCCGAGGCGAGGCGCTCCATCGCGATGGTGCCGTCGGCATTGTAATGCTCGTCGGGCGCCATCATCGAAATCATCATCGGCGCTTCAGTCTGGCCGAACAGCTGCGCCATTGGTCCGATCCGTCGCAGCGCCTCCGCGAGCCGCGTGGCCGAGATCGGCGCCGCGCCGTACCAGAAGCATTGCAGCGATTCGACGTTGGCGGAGTCGAGCCTGGGATGATCGAGCAGCATGTAGATCACGGTCGGCGGCAGAAAGGTGTGCGTGACGCGGTAGCGAGCGATCAGATCGAGGAATTCGGCGATGTCGGGGCGATGCATGATCACGATGCGGCCGCCGAGCGTCATGATCGGAAAGCACAGCACGCCGGCGGCGTGAGTCAGCGGCGCCAATGCGAGATAGACCGGGCGGCCCCTGAAGGGATAGCCCATCAGCGTCAGGGCCGTCATGGCCTCGATGTTGCGGCCGGACAGCATGACGCCCTTGGGCTTGCCGGTGGTTCCGCCGGTGCCCGGGATCATCGCGAGATCGTCCACCGGCGCGCGCTGGTAGTCGTCATCCGAAACGTTTCGCAGCCAGGTCTGGAAGGACGGCGCGAACGGCAATTCGGCATCGAGGCAGACCAGCACGCGCAGTTTCGGCAGGTCGGACCGGACCGCCTCCACCATGGCAGCGAAGCTCGAATGAAACAGCAGCGCCGCGCAGTCGAACTGGTCGAGAATGAATTTGTTCTCGGCCGCTTCGTTGCGCGGATTGATCGGGCACCAGACCGCACCGGCGCGCGAAATGCCGAACACGCAGGCAAACGCGACCGGATCATTGCCGGAGAGGATCGCAACCTTCTCGCCCGCTGCGACGCCCGATCCTGCGAGTCCGCGCGCGACGCGGTAGCTCAGCCGCTGCACGTCGCGGTAGCTGAGGTCGCGTCCATCCATGGTCAGGCACGGCGCTTCTGGGCCGAGCGAAGCGCCTTTGTCGAGGTAATCGATGAAGCGCATGGTCAATCCCTCAAAGCCGCCGGGGGGGGGGGGGGGGGGGGGGGGGGGCGCCCCCCCCCCCCCCCCGGGGGGGGGGGGGGGGGGGGGGGCCCAGGGTCCCACCGCGACGAACTGTGCCGTTGTTGATATATCACCCCACCCCGCTGGGGGTGGGCGCGCTCGACCCTCCCCTCCA
>NZ_JARXWB010000018.1 GCF_029892425.1 Bradyrhizobium sp. BR13661
TCGCCAGGAAGCTTCTAACCGTGCTCAACGCAATGATGCGCGACCGAAAACCTTATATGATCGCCCCATCGACATAACAGTTGCCGGCTCTGCGGAGCGGCGTTACACGCTGTACCGCGTCCGGGACACGAGAACGGCATACCGGGCCCGCTTCAGCACGCTGCACGAACGTGCTAGAGCCGATCCATGTCCTTCCCCTCCTCCGTTGACGTCGCAATCATCGGTGCCGGTGCGGCCGGCCTTGGTGCGGCGCATGCGCTGCAAGGCACTGCCCTCTCGGTGATCGTGCTGGAGGCGCGTAACAGGCTTGGTGGCCGCGCCTGGACCGTGCAGGCTTCGCCTGACGTGACCTTTGACGTCGGCTGCGGCTGGCTGCACTCGGCCGACAAGAACTCGTTCGTTCCAATTGCCCGCGCGCTCGATTTCGAGCTCAACAAGGACCTGCCGCCCTGGCGCGAGCGCGCCTATGGCAATGCGTTTCCGCAAAGCGAGCGCGACGATTTCATGCGCGCGATGGACGCGTTCTATCAGCGCCTATGGCAGGCGGCGCAAAAGGGCAAGGACGAGCCCGCGAGCCTGAGTCTCGAGCCCGGCAATCGCTGGAACCCGATGATCGACGCGATCTCGACCTATATCAACGGCTGCGAACTCGAGGACATGTCGACACTCGACTGGGACGCCTATGAGGACAGCGAGCTCAACTGGCGCGTCCGCCGCGGCTATGGCGCGCTGATCGCGGCCTATGGCGCGCCGTGTCCCGTGGCGCTGAACTGCCACGTCACGCTGATCGATCATTCCGCCAAGCGCGTGCGCATCGAGACATCACAGGGCACGCAGACCGCGGACAAGGTGATCGTCACCGTGCCGACCAATTTGATCGCGGATGAGGCGATCCGCTTCTCGCCGCCGCTTCCCCGCAAGGTCGATGCCGCAGCCGGCCTGCCGCTCGGCGTCGATGACAAGGTGACGCTGGCGCTTAGCGATGCCGAAGCCTTCCCGAGTGAAGGAAACCTGCGCGGCGCCACCATGCGCACCGAGATGGGCACCTATCACATCCGCCCGTTCGGCCAGCCATGCATCGAAGGCTTTTTCGGCGGCAGCTTTGCCCGCCAGCTGGAAGCCGCCGGCGACGGCACCATCGCGGCGCACAGCATCGACGAGATCGCAGGCCTCCTCGGTAACGACATCCGCCTCAAGCTGAAGCCGCTGTACGAGTCACGCTGGGGGCACGACCCGTTTGCGCGAGGCTCCTACTCGCACGCGCTGCCGGGGCATGCGGGTGATCGCGCGGTGCTGGCCGAGAGGGTGGAGGAGCGCCTGTTCTTCGCGGGCGAAGCGACCTCGCCGAATTTCTTCACGACCGCGCATGGGGCAAGGGATAGTGGGGAGCGGGCGGCGAAGGAAGTGCTGGCGGCGATTGGAGAGCGTTAGTCTAGCTCCAACGTCGTCCCGGCCTAGTGCGCAATTGCGCACGGGGGGCCGGGACCCATACCGCGTGATTTCGCGGTGAACCACGGTCGCAGTACCGTGGATTGGCCCTTTAACTGTTAGCCTTCGCCAAATTCCGGCCTGTGCTTATGGATCCCGGCCTTCGCCGGGACGACACCGATTCTGTAGCGCCGCTATCGAGTTACTCGATCACCCGCGCCCGCAGGTCCGCATCAGGCACGAAGCACGCATCGTACTTGCCGAAGATGCGGTAGCGGTTGTGCGCGATGAGGCTGTAGACGGGGTCTCGCAGCGGTTTCGGCACCGCGAATAGTACGCGCACCCAGCCCCAGCCCGGAAGCAGCGACAGCACGGTCAGCGCCGCATCCGACTTCATGAACACTTCGCCGCCATGGACAACGGCGTTGGTATCGGGATCATCGGGATCGATGCCGAACGTGCGCGCCAGCCTCGCGCCATAATCCGACTGGATCGGCGTGAAGCGAAATCGCTTCGCCGTGTCGCGCTGCGCAACGAAACGCACCCAGCGTGAGCAGAAGATGCAGACGCCGTCGTACAGGATCACGTCATCGTCGGGCCATCTTGCCATCAGCGATTATCCAGCATCAGAAGTGCGACCAGCATCAGCACGATCGCCGGTCCTGTCTTCACCAGCGCCCCAAGCGGTTCGATCCAGAGATCGGGCGTCAGGATCGCCGCGCCAAACATGTAGCCGAGCGAAGCAAAGATGCCTGCGACCAACCCGATCGCAGCTGTGCGGCGGAAGGCGATCAATACGCCGATGCTCATATCCATCAGGCTGGTGCCTGTCGTGATGGGATCGACCAGCGCTGGCGGGAAATCGTGCGTGGTCAGGATCCCGGCGGCGGCGCGGTAGGACACGAACAGCGCGATGAAGCCGGAGACGAGCCAGAACACGACCAGGCTTGCGAAGATCAATGCCTTGATCAGGAACAGCCGCGCGAACCATTTGTCCTGGATGGCGGCGGGATGGCGCCCGATCGCATCCGTCAGCGTCTTGGGCACGATGCCCGAGGCAGCGATCCATGCGGAGGGATCGCCGATAACACCGCGACGCAACTCGGCGATCGCGGTGGAGCGCATCGGCGGCATCCAGCCCAGGGTATTGGCGAGATCGCCGCCCCTAGCGCCGAGATCGAGCATGAAGGATGGCATCGCGATGCGCGGCCAACCGGCGGTGCCGAACGCGAGGCGAAACTGCTCGATGACGCCGGCCATCGTGATCGGTTCGGATTGCATCAGGTCCCAGCTCACCGCCTTCACAGACGCATCGTCGATCTCGCGCGCGGCGAGCCAGGCGATGGTCGCGGAGATATCCTCGACCGCGACGGGCTGGAACGTCGTTGCCATCTCCTTGGCCGGAAGATCCAGCGGGAAGGCAGCCAGCGCCCGCAGCATGGCGCTGCCGCCATAGGCTGACGGCGCGACCACGAAGCCGGGCCGGAGGATGGCGTGGTGAATCCCTGAGGCCGCGATCAAACGCTCGGCCTCGCGCTTGGTTGTGGCGAACGCGGTCCGATCGGCCTCGGCAGTTCCGGGGATCGAGATGTGCACCAGCCGGATCGCACGGCCGCTGCCGGCGATGGCCTGAAGCAGACGCGCCACGAAATCGCGATGGACGGCGTTGGTGTCGCTGCCGGGGCCGTCCTGGAGCACGCCGAGGCAGTTCACGACGATGTCGACCGCATGCTCGCTCAGCAGGCGCGTCAGCGCAATCGCATCGAGTGACAGGATCGGCAGCTCGAGATCGAGCGCGCTCATCTTCTGCGCCGCCGACAGGCTGCGTGCGAGACCGACCACGCGAAAGCCGCGCGTGCGCAAATCATCGGTGACGAAGCGGCCGATCAGGCCGGAGGCGCCGAGCACCAAAATGGTTCGCTGGTTCATCTGCTCTCTCAAAACGGCTTGGCGATCATCAGCCAGAGGATCAGCATGGTGGTGCCGAAGCCAGGGAAGCCGAATGCGAACCAGCGGCGGAACAGCACGAAGTAACGCTCCGGCAGCGCCGCTTGCTGCCCGGCGGCCTTGCGCGCGAGATCGCGCATCTCGATCTGCATGAAGACGACGGGAATCCAGAACAGGCCGGCGATGGCGTAGAGCGCGAGCGAGACGAGGATCCAGCGTTCCGTGATCGAGGTGGCCGAGAGCATCATCAGCAGGCCGCCCGTGACCGGCTGCAGGATCACCGCCGACAGCGTGAAGATCGCGTCCGCGATCACCACCACCGACGCCGTCCGCGCGATGAACTCCGCATTATCGGTGCGATGTGCCATCAGCATGAAGAAAGCGATGCCAGTTCCAGTGCCGAGAATGACGATGGCGCCGAGCACGTGCAGATATTTGACCAGGAAATACAGCATCATGGCTTCTTCGCCGCCACAGGCTTCAGCGCGCGGTCGAGCTCGCTGCTTGCTGCTTTGACGCCGGATTCCGTCTCGATCAGCCAATGCCCCTCGCTGCCAACGGCAGGCAGTGCACGAAAATCGTCCTTGCCGCCGCCGCTGCGAAACGCATCCGCCATTGTTTTCGAAAATGCCGGAGCAAAATAGCTGTCATTCGCTGCAACCAGCGATGTGACGGGAATGCGCGCTGCCTTGCCGAATTCCGCCGCAGCCGCAAGCAGCGTATGCGGCGCGCAGATCTTGTTCGGTTCGTCATTGGCGTGGCCGCCGCGCCCTGGCGCGAATGCAATGATGGCGGAGATCTCTTTCGGATCGGCATTCGCGAGCGCCAGCGCGCCCCAGCCTCCGGCAGAATGACCGATCACGACTGCGCCATCCCCGCGAATGAAATCCTGCTTTCGCAAATAGTCCAGCGCGAGGGAAATTTCCTCTGCGGTCGCGCGGCCCGCGCGCGCGTAGTCCGCTTCGTCGCAGCCGCCTTGATCCTCGACATAGCGGCCACCGGTCGCGCCATGGCCGAGACGCTCCGGCACCAGCACGGCAAAGCCGCGCGCCACGAGAAGACTTGCAAGCGCGCGATATTCCGGCTGCGGCATTTGCGCGCGACGCAGCACGTTCTGCGTCGAGGCATGTGCGATCACGGCAAGCCGGAACGGACCGGCGCCCGAGGGGCGAAACAACAGCGCGCGCGCGGCAATATCGGTATCCGGCGACGGCACGCGCCATTCCTGCCTGCGGAACGGCTCGCCTTCCGCGCCTGATGCGCCAAGCGTGACCTGAAGCGTGACCTGAGCGCACAGAGGTCGTGCCGTCAGCACAGACAGCAGAAGCAGAGGGGCAAGGGTGTTGAGAAGCCGCATGAATTGCCGAGGGCGCGCACGGAGAGTTTGGCCAAACTAGTCGGAACGAATCACTCTGGGCGGATTTTCTGCGCTGTCATCGCGGTTCATTCGTTGCGTTGCCGGAGTTTTGCACCGGCGCACGGCACGCTGCTGCCGTTCGAAATGGCGTCTTGTCTTTTTTCGGTACAACATGGTTAAAATACTGATGCAGAAAGTCCACAGGTTAACCGATAATTAACGATAGGTCTTGCCGCCGGCGCGGCGACTTGGTTTGATCGCTTCCATGAGCACAACCCTGATCGAGGTCCGGCCGGCCAAAGCTGCAGATGCAACTGCGGTGGCGTCCACGCATGATGAAGCCTGGCGCTCCGCCTATCAGGGCATCATTCCCGGCGCCGAGCTGGAGAAGCTGATCAACCGCCGCGGCCCACAATGGTGGGACAGCGCGATCCGCAAGGGCAGCCGCGTCAGCGTGCTCGTGTTCGGCGACAAGATCGCGGGCTACGCCAATTACGGCCGCAACCGCGCGCGCAGCCTGCATTTTGACGGCGAGATCTACGAGCTTTACCTGCGTCCCGAGTTTCAGGGCCTCGGCTTCGGCCGCCGGCTGTTCGCCGCCGCCCGCCGCGACCTCATGCAGAGCAACCTGAAGAGCATGGTGGTGTGGGCGCTCTCGGACAACGATCCGGCGACAGAGTTCTACCGGGCTCTGGGCGGCCGCATGGTGGCACGTTCCTCGGAGCGGTTCGGGCCGAAGGCGCTCGACAAGGTCGCTTTCGCCTGGACCAACTAGGGTTCGGACCAATCAAACCGCTGAAAGCCTCACGGCGGCGCTCCCCTCCCGTCGATACCGTCAGCCCTTTGCGCCGGTGATCGCTGGATTCATTATTTCACAAAAACACGATGGATCGGCGGCCCAAGCCCGCGTATGACAGCGCCAAAATCGCTGCCGGGCGAAAGTTAACGTCGGCAATAACGGAGCCTATTTCATGCGTATCGATGCGGTCTCGATCGGGAAAAACGTCCCCCACGACGTCAACGTCATCATTGAAGTCCCCGTGGGCGGCGAGCCGATCAAATACGAGATGGACAAGGAGGCGGGCACGCTCGTGGTCGATCGCTTCCTGTACACGCCGATGCGTTACCCCGGTAATTACGGCTTCATCCCGCACACCCTGTCCGATGACGGCGACCCCTGCGACGTGCTGATCATCAACACCCGCGCCATCATCCCCGGTGCCGTCATGAGCGTGCGCCCGGTCGGCGTGCTGTTCATGGAAGACGAAGCCGGCGGCGACGAGAAGATCCTGGCGGTGCCGTCGTCGAAGCTGACGCAGCGCTACGACAAGGTTAAATCGTACTCCGACCTGCCTGAAATCACGCTGCAGCAGATCCAGCACTTCTTCGAGCACTACAAGGATCTCGAGAAGGGCAAGTGGGTGAAGATCACCCGTTGGGGTGGCCCCGAGGAAGCGCAGAAGCTGATCCTCGAAGGCATTGAGCGCGAGAAGAAAAACAAGGCGTAATCCCGACTTCGCGGTCTTTCGGGCTTGATCTTGTCGGACGCCGTGGCGCGGCTTAATCGCGCTTCCAGAACCCCGCGAGCTTGTCATGCGTCGGCTTCTCAAGATCCTCCGTAATCTGATCCTGCTGATCGTCGCGGGCGTCGTCATCCTCGCCGGCGTGCTGGCTTACAACGTCGCCACGCGCGGTTCGCGCCAAATGCAGGTCACGGCAATCCCGCGCGCCAGTGTCGATACCAAGGGCGCGGCGCAGCGCCTGTCGGAGGCGATCCGCTTCCAGACCATCTCGAACTTCCTCAATCCGGAGCAGGATGCCGACGCCCTGCGCGGCCTCTCTGCCCATATTGCCGCAAGCTTCCCGGCCTTCCATGCCGCGGCCAAGCGCGAGGTGATCGGCGGCCACAGCCTGCTCTACACGTGGGAGGGCACTGATCCGAAAGCGCAACCGATCGGGTTGCTCGCGCACCAGGACGTGGTCCCGATCGCACCGGGCACCGAGAAGGACTGGCAGCAGAAGCCGTTCGATGGCGCGGTCGCGGACGGCTACATCTGGGGACGCGGCTCCTGGGACGACAAGGGCAATCTCTACTCAATGCTCGAAGCCGCCGAGCAGATGGCGAAGGATGGCTTTCGTCCGAAGCGGACGATCTATTTCGGCTTCGGTCATGACGAGGAAGTTTCCGGCACCCGCGGCGCCAAAGCGATCGCCGCCGCGCTCGCCGCGCGCGGCGTCAAGCTCGACTTCGTGCTCGACGAAGGCCTGCTGATCGCCGAAGGCATCATGAAGGGTCTCGACAAGCCGGCGGCGCTGATCGGAGTCGCAGAAAAGGGCTATTCGACGCTGGTGCTGACCGCGCACACGGCGCCGGGACACTCCTCGATGCCGCCGCGCGAGACCGCGATCGGAATGATGAGCGCCGCGCTGGCGCGGCTGGAGGACCACCGGCTGCCGGCCCATATCCGCGGCGCTGTCGCCGAGATGTTCGACACGCTGGCGCCGGAGATGGGCGGCTTCAACCGCGTGGTGCTGTCGAACCTGTGGCTGTTCAAGCCGCTGCTGATGCGGGAGTTCGAGAAGAGCGGTCCGACCGAGGCCATGGTCCGCACCACGACGGCGCTCACGATCTTCAACGCCGGGGACAAGGACAATGTCCTGCCGGGGAACGCAGAGGCGACCGTCAATTTCCGCCTGCTGCCGGGCGATACCGAGGCCAGCGTCACCGACCATGTCCGCTCGACCATCGCCAACGAGAAGATCTCGATCGCGACGTTCCCGGGCAATACCGATCCGCCACCGGTGACGGGCACCGCGAGCCCGTCCTATGCGGCGCTGACGCGCTCGATCCGCGAAGTGTTCCCCGATGTGATCGTGGCGCCCGGCCTGATGATCGCGGCGACGGACTCACGTCACTATGCCGCCCTCACCGACAACATTTTCCGCTTCTCGCCGGTGCGCGCCAATTCCGACGACCTCAAGCGATTCCACGGCACCAACGAGCGCCTCAGCATCGAAGGCTATGCCGACATGATCCGGTTCTACCGGCGGCTGATCGAGAATACGGCGGGGTGAAGAGAAGGCTACACCGCGGGCTTCGGCAAACCCGCGATCGCGCAAGCAGCGCGCAGCGTGTTCACGAGCAGGCAGGCGACGGTCATCTGGCCGACGCCGCCGGGCACCGGCGTCACGGCACCGGCAACGCCAAGCGCTTCCTGATAGGCGACATCGCCGACGAGACGGGTCTTGCCGTCATCCTTCGGGATGCGGTTGATGCCGATGTCGATCACGGTCGCGCCCGGCTTCAGCCAATCGCCGCGCACCATCTCGGGCCTGCCGACCGCGGCATAGACGAGATCGGCCTGCTTGACGATGCCGGGCAGGTCGCGCGAACGCGAATGGGCGATCGTCACCGTGGCATTCTCGTTGAGCAGCAATTGCACCAGCGGGCGGCCGACCAGATTGGAGCGGCCGATGACGACTGCGTTCATGCCTTCGAGCGAAGGGTGCACGCTCTTGGTCAGGATGATGCAGCCGAGCGGCGTGCAGGGCGACAGCGCCTCGAAGCCGCCGGCGAGCCGGCCGGCATTGTTCGGATGCAGGCCGTCGACGTCCTTGGCGGGATCGATCGCGTTGATGACGGCCTCGGTGTTGAGGCTCTTGGGCAGCGGCAGTTGCACGAGAATGCCGTGCACGGCGGGATCGCGGTTGAGCTTGGCGACGATCGCCAGCAGATCTGCTTGCGAGACGTCTGCGGGAAGCTTGTGCTCGAACGAGGCCATGCCGGCGGCCTGGGTCTGCGTATGCTTGGAGCGGACATAGACTTCGCTGGCGGGATCGTTGCCGACCAGGACCACGGCGAGACCCGGCACCAGATTGTGCTCGCGCTTGACGCGGGCGACCTCGTCGGCGACGCGGGCGCGAAGGTCTGCGGCGATGACTTTTCCGTCGATGATCCTGGCCGTCATGTCAGTTCCCTAGTCTTTCGATTTGACCGATGCGATCTCGCGCAACCTGTCATCAAGCCGCGCCGGATCGCCCGCAATGGCGACCTGCTTCAGCCGCGACGTCGCTCCCGACAGGAGGCTGACGCCGGCCTTGGGGACGCCGAGCGATTTCGCCAGCAGCGCCAGAACCGCGCGATTGGCCTCACCGCCATCGGCGATGGCCCGCACGCGCACCTTCAGCACGCTGCGGCCGTCGGAAAGCTGCTCGATCCCGTCGATGCCGTCACGTCCTCCGCGCGGCGTCACCCGCAGTGCGATGCTGACACCCGTGGTGGAGATACGCCAGGGTTCCATCGGCCTCTACGGCACGTAGGGGTACACGTAGTCCGACAGATAGATCTCGATCAGCAACAGCAGGAAGAAGAGGATAATGGGCGAGATATCCAACCCCCCGAAATTCGGCAGCCGACGACGAATCGGCCCGAGCAGAGGTTCGGTTATCCGGTAGAGAAATTCGGCTACAGCAGAGATGAACTGATTGCGCGTGTTGACGACATTGAACGCAATCAACCAGGAGAAGATTGCCGCAATGATCAGTATATACCTGTAAAGGCTGATGATTTGAATCAGCACATAGACGATGGGCTTCATGAAGTGGGCTCGTCTCCGATGGAGATGCGTGTCGCTTTCGCTAGATATCGGTTCCCCCCGGTCCAAACAAGGGAAGTCGGTGCCGTGATGGCTAAAACCCCGTTACACCCGTCCTTGACTTGACCTTGGCGGGGACTTAAATGGCGCCCGGTTGTCGGCCGCGTTTTACCAGAGCGGCCAGCAAAGGGGCCATAGCTCAGCTGGGAGAGCGCGTCGTTCGCAATGACGAGGTCGGCGGTTCGATCCCGCCTGGCTCCACCAGCCTTCGCAGGCTGGGCCTGCTTCGGCTCGGCAAGCCGCTTCGCAGCGAAGGCTGCCGCGCCAAAGCCCGAAGGGCGACGGCGGGCTCCGTCCACATCTTCCCCCTACTTCCCCGTAAACCTTGGCGGCCGCTTCTCCATGAAGCTCGCCACGCCCTCGCGGAAATCACTCCCGTTCAGCGCCACCATCATCTCCCTGTTGGCCTCGATCGTGGCTTCGGCCAGCGTCTGGAACGGCACCTCGTAGAGCTGCCGCTTGATCACGGCCATCGCGCTGGGCGAGACGAAGTCGGCGAGATCCCGGGCATAGGCGTAGGTCTCTTCGCGCAGCTTGTCCGGTGGGCTGAGGCGGTTCACCAGCCCGATCCGCAACGCCTCATCGCTTCCCACGCGGCGCGCCGAGAGCAGGAGATCCATCGCATTGGCATGGCCGATGATGCGCGGCAGCATCCAGCTGATGCCGTGCTCGGCAATCAGGCCGCGCCGCGCGAAGGCTGTCGTGAACACCGTATTGTCGGCGGCAAAGCGCAGGTCGCAATAGAGCGCGTGGACGAGACCGATGCCGGCGGTGGCGCCGTTGAGCATCGCGATCACAGGCTTGCCGATCGACGGATAGAAGCCGTAACGCGTCTGCCAGTCCGGCCGGCGGTTCATGTCGAAGGGCGGCAAGTTCGAGGCGCGCCGGACGTCGTTGGGATCGAGCCCTTTCAGCGCATCCATGTCGGCGCCGGCGCAGAACGCGCGGCCCGCGCCTGTGAGCACGATGACACGGACATTGTCGTCGGCGCTTGAGGCCTCCATCGCGTGGCGCACGTCGCGCTCCATGACAGGCGTCCACGCGTTCATGCGGTCGGGACGATTGAGCGTGATGGTTGCGATCCTCTCGCTCACCTCATAGAGAATATGTTCATAGGCCATGACGCTCTCCCTTTGCCGGCACGCGTTCGCGCGCTCGTTGGCAGCGAGACTAGCATAGTTGGGGATGCGCCAAGGACTTGCGCCAAGTATCTGCGCGAAGCCGCGATCTACTCGGCGGCTTGCGCCAGCACCGGCCGGCGCGCCAGCCAGCCGTCGACGAAATGATCCAGCCAGGCGCGTTCCGCGACATCATGCACGGCACGATCCGAGAAATGATGATGCCGCTCGCGCGCGCCGGGCGCGCTGAGGCCGTCATAGCCGCGTGTGGTCCAGCAATGCATCATCGCGTAGGTCACGTCAGGATGAAACTGCACGCCGAAGGCATTGCCTGATCGGAACGCCTGGTTCGGGAAATCATCGCCCTCCGCTAGCAATTCGGCGCCATCAGGCAGCTCAAAGCCTTCGCGATGCCAGTGATAGACTTGCGCCGGCCAGTCCGGGCAGAGCGCGTGGCCTGCCGCCGTCGGGCGGATCGGGTAATAGCCGATCTGGGTCAGCGCATCCCGATGTGGCGCGACGCGTGCGCCGAGCTGTCTTGCCAGCATCTGCGCACCGAGGCAGATGCCGAGGAACGGACGCTGCTCGCGGAGCGGAATTTCGATCCAGTCGATCTCGCGGCGGATGTAATCATCCGAATCGTTCGCGCTCATCGGACCGCCGAACACGACGGCGCCGGCATGCTGGTCGAGCGTCTCGGGCAAGGGATCGCCGAAGCGCGGCCTGCGGATATCGAGGCGATGGCCGAGCGCGCGCAGCGCGTTGCCGACGCGGCCGGGTGTCGAGGATTCCTGGTGCAGGACGATCAGAACCGGAAGCCGGGATTCGGAGGCGATCGCGCTCGGCGTCCTTCGGGGGAAGGGCACCAATTCTGCGCCACCAAACCTGTTCGTCCGGAACGACATGGCCTTTGCGAGTGCTATCAGTTCAAGCCGCCAGCATAGCTAAACGAAAGTTAACATCGTGTGAGTTTGCACACACACGCCCCGATCCTGAAGCAAGCTCCGGGCCACTAGGGTCGTTTGGGGTTGCTTCAGTGCCGCTGCCGCTGGAACCGGCTCGTGGCGGACAGGATGAAGCCGCGCGGGAAGAAGCGCAGCGCGAACGGCACAATCTTGATGCCGATGCCCGGCAGCACTGCCCGTTTGTTCGCCATCAGGCCACGATAAGCCTGCCGCGCAACGTCGGCGGCAGGGACGTTGAGAATCGCCGTATCGTGCCCGTCGCCAACGCCGGCGCGCCCCTGGAATTCGGTCTGCACCGGCCCCGGGCACAGCACCGTGACACGAACGCCGCGCGGCGCGAGCTCCGCCCGCAACGCCTCGGTCAGCGAAATCACATAGGCCTTCGACGCGTAGTACACGGCCATGCCGGGCCCCGGCAGAAAGCCCGCGACCGAGCCGACATTGAGAAGGCCGCCCTTGTTCCTGATGAGCTGATCGGCAAAGCGCAGCGACAGATCCGTCAGCGCGCGAACATTGACGTCGACCATGCCGACCTGTTCGTCGCGGTCGCGCTCGACCGCATCGCCGAACACACCGAAGCCGGCATTGTTGACGAGATAGTCGAGCTCGACCTCTTCGGCCGCGAGCGCGGCGGCGATCCTTTCGCCGGCATCCGCTTGCTGAAGATCGCAGGCGATCACGATCGGCTTCTTGCCGCAGGGGCCGGTGAGCTCGTTCGCGAGCGCCTCGAGCCGGTCCGCACGTCGCGCCGTCAGCGCGAGGCGATGTCCGTTCGCGGCAAACACGCGCGCCAGCTCCGTGCCGATGCCCGCCGAAGCGCCGGTGATCAACGTTACCCGCTCAGTCACGATCCAAGTCTCTTTATCCAAGTCTCTTGAATTGAAGTTTTTTCGCCCCGAAACGGCGGAACTGGAGCATAGGCCGTGCGCGACAAGCAAGCGGCGCGGGCAGCATGGCTGCCTGAGCGGGCAACAGGGAAGCAGGAAACCCCCGGAATTACAGGGGAATCCGGAATCCGGGCGAAGCGACGTTACATTAAAGTTTCGTCATGTGAGCCGCACAACCCAGAACAATGCGCGCGAAGCGCATCTCAGCCGCCAACCGCGCCATCTCTGACCTGATCACTGCTGCGGTCCGCGACAGCATGCTTCAAGTCGATCCGGTCACGCTGGGAAATCCCGAGCAGGTCGGAGGCACGCCAGACCACGTTGTCCTCGAACTCGGTGACCTGACCGTCGGCATAGACCAGCTCCCACATCATCTGGACGATGCGCTTGCGGCCGTCTTCGTCGAGCGAGCGCATGATGACGCTGGTGAAGTGATAGAGGTCGACCGCCTCGCCTTCGACCTGGGTCGCATCGGCAATCAGCCGGTCGGCCGTGCCCCGATCGAGCTTGAAATGGCTTTCGATCAGATTGTGCAGCTTGCTCTGCTCGGCCTGCGTCGGCTGGCCGTCGAGCGAAACCACGTGGATCAGCAGTGCGGTTGCCGCCAGCCGGTAGTCGCTGTCGCCGAAGGCGCGGTCCTGGGCATGGGGAGCAACAATGTCGGCGATGAATTGGCGCAGGCCGTCGAGCATAAGGTCCTACCGAAATCGATGAAGCCGCGGGGAAGCGCGGCCGTTACCAGCCTTATATGAGCGGGAAACTCAACCGGCGCAACGTGCGTCAGTTCCGCGCGCTGCATTACGTTTCGGCAATCCGGAGGGTCGGCTGGCGCCGTCCCTACGGTATCTCGTACACCACCATCTTGTCGGCGATGCCGCGCAGGGCCGCCTGCTTCTGGATCGGCTTGATCTCACGCCGCTGAAGGAGCTCGGCAACCGCCGGCGCATCCAGCACTGGACTTGTGATGTGGATCTCCTGCGCGGTCGACAGGCTCTGCACGCGGGCGGCGATATTGACCGTCTGGCCGAAATAATCCTGCCGCTCGTTCAGCATCACCGCGAGGCACGGCCCTTCATGGATGCCGATCTTGACGATGAGATCATCGGTGCCGCGCTGCTTGTTGAGCTCGTCCATCGCCGCCCGCATCCGCAGGCCCGCGACGATCGCATGCTCGGGACGGATGAAGGTCGCCATCACGGCATCGCCGATGGTCTTCACCACCGCGCCCTTCTCCGAGGAGATGATCTCGAGCAGCGCATGGAAGTGCGCACGCACGAGATCGAAGGCCGCGAGATCGCCGACACGCTCATAGAGCGCGGTCGAGCCCTTCAGGTCCGTGAACAGGAAGGTGAGCGAGGTGATCTGCAGCCTTTGATCGAGGCTGAGATTGTCCGCCTTGAAGACGTCGCGAAAGGTCTGGTTCGACAGCATGCGCTTGGCAGTGAGGAACGGCTTGCGCTGGCCGATCAGATGATGGAGCGCCTCGGCCGCGATGAACACCGACGGCAGCACCCGCACGCCGGCCTGGTTCTCCAGCGACAGCCGCAGCGGCCCCGGCCGCATCGTCGTGGTTCCCGTGGGCGCCTGAACCTTGTTGTACATGATGGCGAGCTGCTGACGATCCTTGGTCGGCTCGCCCTGGACGTCGATGAACTGGGCGGCGTGCGTCACCGGCTCAAAAATGATGATGAAGTCGTTCGGCAGCTGCAGCGACATGGTCGCCTTCTCGCCGGCCGGCAGCTCCATCGTGTCGAGCGTCACCTCGTTGGCCAGCGTCGCGAAGGATTCCTTGTTGAAGTCGACACCCGAGCTCCAGAACACCTGCTTGAAATATTCCCACACCGGAAGCGTATCGGGATCGTGGGCGGCGATGCGCCGGACACGCGAATTCACGGTGAAGGAGACCTCGACCTGATCGTCGACGGACGCCTTGTAGCCGCAGGCACAGAGCGCGCAGTGATAATCGTCCGGCTTGAGCGCCTTCAGCGTCGTATGGGCCCCAAGCACACCGCCGCAGCCGGGACACAGCACGTTCCAGCCGAGATCGAACAGCCCCAGCCGCGCCGAATGCAGGAAAGCAGAGATCGCGTGCTCTTCGTCGACGTCATGCAGCTTGGCGAAGTCGAGGACATTGACGCGATTGAGCTCGTGATCCTCGCCGTTCTCAATGAGAGAGGCGATCGCGTCGACCACCTTCGCGTCGGCAGTCTGCTTCAAAACGGAAAGCTGGGCCTGGATATCGCTCATGGCGTAACCCTATCTTGAGTGGAGCACGCCGACGGCTCGACGAGTGCCCGTCAACGGCGCGTGATGCGGAACATGGGTGAGTGGTCCGGCTGGGTCGTGACGACGCCATACGGAATGACCGGCGTTGCATCCGCGAGCTCGACCCGGAACGCGCCGATCAGTCGCGCCAGCGCCAGCACGGATTCGGCTTGCGCAAACGGCGCACCGATGCAGACGCGCGGCCCAGCGCCGAACGGTAAATAGGCGAAGCGGTCGGGCTGCTCTTTCGACATGAAGCGTTTGGGAATGAACGCGTTCGGCTGATCCCACAGCTTCTCGTGCCGATGCAGCAGCCATGGCGCGATCATGATGACATCGCCCTTGCTGACCTCGGCGCCGCCCACATTGTCCTTGTCGCGCGCGGCCCGGGCGATCAGGAAGGCCGGCGGATACAGCCGCATGGTCTCGTCGATCACGGCGCGGGTGAATTTCTGCCGGTCGATGTCGGCCATGCTGTCGAGATGCTCGCCGTGCGTCTCGGAGGCAACCTCCTCCTGCGTGCCGGGATCGAGCGCAAGCAGATAGAGCGCCCAGAACAGTGCGGTTGCGGTGGTCTCGTGACCCGCCAGGATCATGGTCGCGACCTCGTCGACGAGCTGCGCGTCGGAAAAGCCCTTGCCAGTCTCGGGGTCGCGCGCCTCGTCCATGAGATCGAACAGATCGCGCGGCGGTGCGCCGTCCTTCTTGCCCGCCGCACGCCGCTCGGCGATGAGCATCGCGACGAACTCGACCCAACGCTTGCGGAAGCGAGCCCGGGCCCGATCCAAAGGCGTCGGCCAGGAGACCGGCAGCACCATGTCGAGGAAGTGGGCCCGCGCCAGCCGCTCGCCATATTCCATGACGAAGTTGCGCAGGGTCGCGCCGTGCTGGTCCATGCCGAACGAGAACATCGTGCGCCCGGCGATCTCCAGCGTCATGCGCTGCATGACCTCGCGCAGATCGACCGGCTCGTTCGTACGCGCATCCAGCTTCGCGATGGTCTCGTCGAGCACCGCCGTCATATGCGGCACGAGATTGGCGGTGGCGCGCGGCGTAAAGGCCGGCGACAGCGTCCGGCGTTGGAACGTCCAGTCGTGCCCCTCGGCGAGCAGGAGGCCTTCGCCGAGCACGGGACGCAGCATGCGGATGCCGGCCGGCGTCCGCGTGTAGTTCTCGTAATTGCTGAGCAGGACATGCCGGATCGCGGCCGGCTGGTTCAGGATGAAGCTCTTGTGCAGGAAGAAGCGCCCCTGGAGGATCTCTTCCTCATAGGCGCGCTGGCCCCAGGTCGCGATCATATTCTGCCTGATCGCCGTGACCCGACCGAAGAACGACATGTTCTCCGGCGCGCGCGGCGGGGTCGGGGGGATGATGGGCCGACACACGCTGGCGATGTTCATGGCTCTCTCCCGCAGATCCGACGCACTGCATTAGCTAGTAAGTCAGCTCGGCGACCGCAATCCTGTTCTCGTAAGCCGGCCAGGCGCGCGCCACAATTCGTTCTTCGTTGAACTGGGCCACGATACTACGCCCGATCTCGCTGGCCGGAAGGCGCAGCGTTGCTGCCGCATCCGTGGGCACTCCCGGATGGACGTCGGCGGGCTCCCGGCCGTCGAACAGGACCGTGTCCCGCGGCAGCCCGAAATAGCCGCGCGGGCGCGTCATGATCACGACTGCACCGGCGTCCTTTTCCTCGGGAGTGAAAGGGCGCGCCGCGCGCAGATGCACGACGGCGGATGAGCGCGGGAAGGACGAGCGGTAGAAGTGCGTCGTCGGCGCATCCGGCGAGGTCAGGACGATTTCGAGCGGCGAGGCGGGATCGACCTCGGCCGCGCCCCAGCGACCGTCCGCACCCGTCTTCGAACGATACACCACGTCGCCCCGGCGTTCACCGCTCTCACGGTCGACATGGTGGACCTCCACCGTCGCGCCGGCCACGGGGCGATTGGTCGGCACGCCATCCGCCGAGCCCGTGACCAATCCGCTAAGGCGAACCGTCCGCTCTGGTGTGATCGCGATGCGCGCGGGCTCGCGCCCGGCAATGAATTTGTAGATCTCGCGGAAGGCGCGCGGGTGATACGCCGTCTCGCGATGGTCGATTGTGCCGAGCACGAGATTGGTCGCGCCCTTCAGCTCCGGCCCCTCGGCGGTGACGTTGGTCGGCACGCCCGGCTTGCCCATGAAGCGGCCGTCAGGCTGTGCAAATTTGTCCATGCCGTCGCTGCGCAAGGTGAGGAAGGCTGTGCCCGGCGTCACCTCGCTGTCGCCCTCGTTCAAGCCGCGCAGGAAGGCCCCGCGTCCGTTGAACTCGCTGCCGAGCAGATCGTCGAGCGCAAACACGCCGTGATTGGGAGTACCGCACAGCACCGCGTGGCTGACGTCACCGGCACCGCCGTTCTTGATGACGTTGCGGATGGAATTGCCGCCGCGCGAATTGCCGACCAGTGCCACGCGTGCCGCACCGGTGCGGCGCTTCAGCTCGGTGATGGCCGCGGCGAGCTCGCGGCGCTGTTCCTCGGTCGAGGACCGGTTGGCCTGCTCGACAGTATCGTCGCTGCGTGCATTGGGATTGGTGAAATTGATCGCCATCATGCGGTCACGCGCGATGCCGTTGGATTCCATCCGCCACAACGTCGTCATCCAGAGCGCGTCGTAATCGCCATTGCCGTGGACGAACAGGATCGGCGGCACCTCGGAACTGCCGGCCGCGGACGACGTTTGCGCCAGCGCCCCCATCCGCAAGCTCGCAACCGAGAAAGGCAGGCTACCTGCACCTTGCAGGATTGTGCGTCGCGACAACTTCATCTGATCCTCCCCGATAAAACCATGTCTTTGCACCGCTTATAGCGGCCTAACCACTGGACAGCGAACGACTTTCGCGGGCATCACTGAGCCTGCCCGAATTATTCAAGCCATTTCTGCCAGACGACTTGGAAGGGTATATGACCGAGCAGACAAACCGTCAGAGACGTTCCGCCGATGGCATCACCGCCCCCCTTCGGTATACCGTGTTCCGGCGCATCTGGCTCGCCAGCCTGCTCTCCAATCTCGGCCTGCTGATCCAGGGCGTGGGCGCGGCCTGGGCGATGACGCAGATGGCGGCCTCCGCCGACAAGGTGGCACTGGTGCAGACCGCCCTGATGCTGCCGATCATGCTGATCTCGATGCCGGCGGGCGCCATCGCCGACATGTACGACCGCCGCATCGTGACGCTGGTCGCGCTCATGATCGCGCTGACCGGCGCGTCCGCCCTCACGATCCTGGCCGGGCTCAAACTCATCACACCGGAATCGCTGCTGGCCTTCTGCTTCGTGGTCGGCAGCGGCAATGCGCTGTTTGGACCCGCCTGGCAATCCTCGGTCAGCGAGCAGGTGCCGCCGGACGCGCTGCCGTCAGCGGTGGCGCTGAACGGCATCAGCTACAATATCGCGCGCAGCTTCGGCCCCGCGGTCGGCGGCGTCATCGTCGCCGCAGCCGGCGCAGTGGCGGCGTTCGCCTGCAACGCGATCCTCTATCTGCCGTTGCTGGTGGTGCTGCTGCTGTGGCGTCGCGCGGTCGAGCCCTCGCGGCTGCCGCGGGAGAAGCTCAACCGTGCGATGGTCTCGGGCTTCCGCTACATCACCAATTCGCCGCCGATCAAGATCGTGCTGCTGCGGACGCTGGTGATGGGCCTGATCGGCGGCGCCGTGATGGCGCTGATGCCGCTGGTGGCGCGCGACCTGCTGCATGGCGGCGCACAGACCTACGGCATCATCCTGGGTGCGTTCGGTACGGGCGCGGTGGTCGGCGCGCTCAATATCCATGAGCTGCGCAAGCGCATGAGCGGCGAAGCCGCGATCCGCGCCTGCACGATCTCGATGGCGTTTGCGATGGCCGCGATTGCGCTGAGCACCGAGCCGGTGCTGACCGCGGCCGCGCTGGTGCTTGCCGGCGCGGTCTGGATGGCCGCGGTGGCGCTGTTCAATATCGGCGTACAGCTCTCGGCGCCGCGATGGGTCGCCGGACGCTCGCTCGCAGCATTCCAGGCCTCGATCTCAGGCGGCATTGCGATCGGCGCCTGGGGCTGGGGGCATCTCACCGACTATGCCGGCGTCGAGGTCGCACTGCTGACAGCGGCGGGCCTGATGCTGATCTCGCCGGTGCTCGGCATCTGGCTGGCGATGCCTCGCGTCGGCGCCCGCAACGAAGACGCGGACGTGCTGGCCGATCCCGAGGTCAAGCTGTCGCTCACCGCGCGCAGCGGGCCGCTGGTGGTCGAAATCGAGTATCGCGTCGCCCAGGAGAACGCGCGTACCTTTCACAACATCATGCAGGACATCCAGCTGTCGCGGCAGCGTAACGGCGCCTATGGCTGGTCGATCGCGCGTGACATCGCCGATCCGGAATTGTGGACCGAGCGCTATCATTGTCCGACCTGGCTCGACTATCTGCGTCAGCGCAACCGTGCGACCCAATCCGAACGCGCGTTGTACCAGCGCGCGAGCGACCTCCACATCGGCGTCGAGCCGGTGCGGATCCGCCGCATGCTCGAGCGGCCGTTCGGTTCGGTGCGCTGGAAGGAAGAGACGCCGGACCGGGCCGGAAGCGAAGTGCTGCCCGTGGTCGCGACCGCGGCGGGCAGCAGTACATAGGCTTTTTTGCGCGGCCCGATTACTGCCCGTGCTCGGTCAGCACCCTGTCGCAGGCCTTGCTCAGTCTGGCGCGGTGCTCTTTCAGGCAGGCGAGCACGGCGCTATCGCCATTGTTCATCACCGGACGGCAGAAGCGCGTGACGTCGCGCGCGCAGGCGTCCTGGCCGGGCTGCTGCTGCGCCGAGGCGGCGGAAGCGCACAGAACCAAGGAAACAATGAAGAGAAATCTGGTCATCACGTAAGGCCTCGTACCCGGAAAATGTGGGCGCGAAGCTAGTGGGGTGCTGCGAATGCCGCAACGGCTTTATTGGCGGGTAGACTGCCGCAACGTGGCCCCGGCTTGGCGCCGGGGTGCATCGTGCGGGAGCTTGAGTGACACAACGCTGAGTTTACGGCGTGCGCTTTTATCAGTTGTTCCGGGCGTCAACGACCTTGTTTGCGGCGCCGCCGCCAAGTTCTTTTTCCACCGCAGTGCGGCAGCCCATGCTCAGCTGGGATTTACGCTGCATCATGCACGCCGTGGTCTTCTCGACGTTGGGAATCTCTGACGCGCAGAGGCGGAAGGCGTCGCTATAGCATGCCTGCTTCACAGCCTCCGAGAAGGCGAAGCTCGAGCTGGTCGAGATGATCGAGACGATGGCGGCGAAGCCCAGGGTCAGGCTGGCGTCGCGGATCTTGGCAGAGAAGGACTTGGTCATTTGGAGCTCCCATTGGCACCGCCGGCGGCGGGCCCGTTGTCGATGGGAATGACCATGCCTCAGCAGGACTGCGTCAACTGTGATGACCATCACAAGCGACCCACCCTCCGTGACATCGGTCACTTTGGCGCACCCGCCTGAAATTCCTCCGCAACCGCCGTCGCGTTGGTGTCACGTTAACTGTTCCTTCGCATTAATGGCTCGTGACGCGGGTCATTCCGCCAGTTTGGTTGCGTGTTTGGAAAGAGTAGCGATGCGTAATGCGTTGGGCCTGATGCTGGCCAGTGTGGTTGCGGCGATCGTGATCGCCGGAGGTTGGTACTTCTATTCCTCGCGCGCCGACCAGGGCGCCCCCAAGACAACGGCAGCCCGTGCTGCCGATCCGCTTCCGGCGCAGGCCAAGCTTGGCGCCAAGGATGACGTCGACACCACTGCGGCGATCGCGGGCAAGCCCGCTTCTGCCACCGCTGCTCCAGCGCCCGCACCGGCAGTGGCTCCGGTTCAGCAGACGACGAATTGCAGCAATCCGAATGCGCTCGGCGTCTCGCGCGTGGTCGAGATCGACACGACAGGCGGTCCCGGCTTCGGCTTCGAGCAGTACAAGCAGTTTGATTTCCTCGCCGACAAGGAGGTTGTGCTGACCTTCGACGACGGCCCGTGGCCGGTCAACACCCCGGCGGTGCTGAAGGCACTCGCGGATGAGTGCACCAAGGGCTTGTTCTTCTCCGTCGGCAAGCATGCGACCTATCATCCGGAAATCCTGCGCCAGGTGCTCGCTCAGGGCCATACGGTCGGCGCGCACACCTGGTCGCACGTCAACCTCGCCGGCAAGAAGATGACGGAGCAGCAGGCCAGGGACGAGATCGAGAAAGGTTTTAGCGCGGTGAAATGGGCGCTCGGGACCAATCCGTCGCCGTTCTTCCGCTTCCCGCAGCTGTCGCAGAGCCCGGCACTCGTGACCTATCTCGGCAGCCGCAACCTCGGAATCTTCTCGACCGACCTCGACTCCTTCGACTTCCGCAAGGAGAGCACGCCGGACAAGATCGTCAGCAACGTGATGACCAAGCTCGACAAGCTCGGCAAGGGCATCATCCTGATGCACGACTTCCAGAAGCGCACCGGCGAGGCGCTGCCGACGCTGCTCGCGCGCCTCAAGGCCGGCGGCTACAAGGTCGTGCAGATCAAGGCGAAGACGACGTTCGAATCGCTGCCTGACTATGACGAAGCCGTGCTCAAGGAGTTGAAGGTGCCGGCGTCCAGCAGCGCGACCAATGCGCGCCCGGTCTCGAGCGTGGTGCAGACGGTCTCGCAGCGCTAAGCAAGTCATCGCGACGCTAAGTATGATGGCCGGGCTCATGCCCGGCCATTTTGCTTTGAGACCATCGACGGCTTACCAATAAATGCCGTGGCGATGCAGCTCGGCGACGATGCGGCGTTCGGTCCAGTACGGCTTGAGCCTCGGTGTGCTGGCCTTTGCCGTCCTTGCAGGCTTGGCGATCTTGGCGGGCTTTGTCGTCGATGCTGGTGTCGCCGTTGTGGGCGCCGCAGGAGCGGTCGCCACGACAGGCGCGGCCAGCGACACCACCGGCGGACGGTCGAAATATTTCGGATCCTGGGTGGCAGGCGCGACTTCCGTGGTGTGAGTCGCGGGGGCGGCGGGCGTGGTGGTTTGCGGAGCGGAGCTCTGCTCGGTCACTGGCGACACCGACAGGCTGCGGTCGCCCGCATGGGCAGATGCGGAAACCAGCACCATGGCGGCAACCAGAACGATCTTGCGCATGTGAAATCTCCCCTTGTTTGCGTGGCCGGGACACTAGGGGAGAGCCGCGCCAGCTTATGTGAGAAGAATCACGGAAGCGCGGGCGCGGCCTTCGCTGCGGAGCGGCTTGCCGAGCCGAAGCAGACGCAGCCTGCGAAGGCTGGTGCGCAAGAGGGCATCGCACTATGCTCGCAGCAAGCTGATATCGTTCGGTATTTTCTGCGCGATTTTTGAAACGGACCACGGAAACGACCACAGAGTGGCGTAGCTACTGCCGAGCGTTCGGCCTCTCAATCGAGATGATGATCGCTCGGCATCAGGTTCACAATCAGATCGTAGGCGCTGTCGACCGCGTCGGGATCGGCCCCGTATTTCTCCGCCTGCTCGGCCAACTGAAGGCCCACGAGGTTTTCCAGTATCAAGCTGCGTGCGTAAACCAAAGGATTGTCCCTCGGTGTCGGCTGGACGGTCCACTCGCTACGGTCGAGCATCATTTCGATCTCGTCCGCGACAATCTCCCAGTCCGGATCCTGCCGGAGCAAGGCCGCCAACCGCTCGGCCAACCGAGCCCTTGTCTTCTTCACTTTGTCCAGAGGAGACCTCCAAGACCTACAAGGCCACAACCAGTTCGCGACCAGGGCGGAAGGGGTACGGGAGTGTTGGCCGACCAGTTCACAGGCCAGTTGGATCGGGCGTCACCGCCGACCAGGCCGTCTCTATCGACAAGTCGTGCTCGACATACCGCCTCCCAACCGGGTGGTGGAGCAGTTCACGGTGGCAGGTGGATCGGGAAGCGAGGACGCCGGAGCGGGTTGGGGGACCTGGATGATGATTGGCTCCCGGGGAGCCGCCGCACGCTCTGCAGCGCGTTGAGCCGCGTCCATGTTCTTCTCGTAGGTTCGCTGAGCCTTTCGCTGCTCGTTCTCGAGAACGGCTTCGTCGGCAGCCAGCTTCTCGCTTACGTCGATTCCGCAGTGAAGTTGTTCCAGCATCAGCAGCCCTCCCCGGGCCATCCCTCGATCGCTAGGGTGCAATGGGCCCGAAATCACAACGTTCTCGATCCGCTGTATCTCGGCGCAGACCTCGGCCGACCAAAGCTTGTTCGCGCGCGCCTTCGATTGGGCTACTGGACGGGCCGGCGTGGTGGTTTCAACAGGGGTGCCGAATGAGGAGAGATCCTCTGCGGCCTTCGCCGGGGTTATCAGCGCCGCCAAAGCAATGAGGCCAACGATCGGCCACCTGCAGCTATTGGTCACGCTCGGCTCCCTGTTCGTGCTGACGGAAGTCCGTCACCAGCCGCCTCGGCTTGGATTTCGGGCTCCCTGCCGTTCGAATGTAACTTAAAAGCGGTCGCCTTAAAAGCGACAGCGCGCCGAAATGGCCCTGTGAAAAGGACTCACAAGGGACCATTGCGGGATGTTCTGGCGCGAAACATGCGCCGGCTTCGGGCCGCGCGCGGGCTCAGTCAGGAGGCCTTGGCCCATGAATGTGGGATTAATCGCACATACCTGAGCGGCGTTGAACGCTCGGAGCGAAATGTCTCGATCGATAACATCGCGCGCATTGCGAAGGGGTTGCGCATCTCGGCCTCGAAGCTCCTGGAGGAATAGACCGCTAAATGAGGTCCGCATTCCTACGGGCTCGTTTCATATGAAACTGCTTAGCCGCAGCAACTGCCTAAAGTCATGGGCGGTCGTCTCCTGCGTTCCATCTTGCAAATTGCGTTTACTGAGTCGGCAGTGAAACAGTGAAACAAGAACACCAGAGCAGGGTCAGGGGCAGTTCATGTGGTGGGATCGCGGCGCCGTGGCGTCTGCACGATCCGAGGCGATCTGCCCGCAACGGTTGGGGACACATTGGCCCACGCGCTGCTAGGCGCGCCACCGCCAAAACGGGGCGCCGCCCGATCTCGCCGGGGCGTTCTCGATTCCTTCCTTGATCAGTGGTGAGACCCGGTCCATCAAATCCCTATAGAGGCCCGTCGCGACATAGTCCGCGTCGCGGTCGCTCATAATCGTTCCCGGCCAGCTCACGCTTACATCGCTCGGCGGCCAGATACGAAAAACGGAGCCACCATCTGGCGTCGAGAATTTCCAGTTTTCGATGTAATCATTCGCTGGCGAGCGCATGACGTGGATGAAAAGCGATCCGATCACCTGCGTAGAGGCGTGACTATTATAGAAGGTGGCAACGAGACTGCCGCCGCGTCGAGCTTCTTGCTTCGGCGAGAGATACAAGAAAGGCGACGATCCCCAATGCGTCGGCCAGCTCACTCGCAGATATGGACCAATCCAAACGGCCCAGCCGCGTGCCGGAGGAGCTAGCCTGTTCATCAGATACTTTCGTTGTGAATGATGGGTCGTCACCCAACTATGCGTATCGAATTCCGCAACCATGGCCTTCAGAACGGCCCATGTTGCAATGATCTTCTGTTGATGCGGCAGAAGGCGCGTTGTCTCTCCGCGCAAAAGGCGATCTCTATCAATCAGCGGGATCATGATCGGTCGCGCCAAATTCTCGACCTTATCGCGCATCCAGCCGTTGTTGCAGTTGGATTCGCAAACGCAATAGACCTTCCAGTCCCGGATGTCGCCGATACGTTTGATCAGGTATCGGTCCGACTGCACAACCTTCACATCCACTCGCTCAACGTCGTACTTCCTCATCGATCGCGGTGGCAGGAATCTGTGGGACCAACGCGAAAATATGTGCTCCCCATTCATCTTTGGCGCCCCGCAGAAGATGCAGTGGGCCGCTCGCTGGAATGGAGCATTGTCGTGCTTGCGCCTGGTAACCTTTACTGTCTTCGCCATGACGTGCCGCTAGTAAGCTAGGGTCCAATCCGGCATTCGCTGTGGAGCACGCCTGCCCGCTTTGATAGCTGGGAAGACGCGATGCCAGCTCGCACTAACTCACCAGTTTTGTCCGGTTTGAAGCTGAACATAAACAGCTCAGATTCGGACGCGCATCGCGCCATGAGCTGCAATCCCGTGTTGTCGCTCTGCAATGAGTTAATCTGACAACCATGAGCCGAATAGCGGAAATCGTTCGGCGGGTCACCCATCGACACCAAATCCAATGCGTGGCTGTCCGTGAAAATCAGCCGCAGCCCAGCATTGATGCCATCCTTTTTCCAGCCGAGATCACCGCTGTCTTGCGCAAGGCCCCCCGGCAGATAGTAGCTATAGCCAGAGGAAGGTCCGCAGGTGTAGATGATTTTGTCGGCGAAGGCCTGTGACCCGCCGAACAGGACCATTCCGCTGATGACAGCGCAACGATGCATTCGGCGCGCCCACATCGGATTTTCCCTCTCGCTAGAAGACACGCTTAGTCGGCTTGCACGTCAAATCCCAGCTCTCGCCAAAGATTAGCGCACCTTTGGCGCTGCTAGACAACTCCGTTGCAGTGATGCTGCCGGTAATGCGATCGACGGTGCCGTTTATCGACCAATTGCTGATCTCAGTGCCATGTGCGGAGAATTCAACGCTCACGGCATCAACCTTCGTGATCCGCGCGGGATGCCCAAAACCCAGGACGGTCTGCCCCGCTAGATTCACCAGTATGCCTAACTTGGTAATCTTCTCCGGTTTATCATCCTCGGCAGTCGTGAGGATGTTTTTCGCCGTGCCGTCGCAGCTCAGCGTCAATGCTGTAACCTCAGCACCAGCACTCGGAAGCGTCTGCAACACCAGCGCCGCGCCCGCGATCAGAACTTTCCGCATGGTCCCGCCCTCGATCGTTCAAGCCTAGACGGATGTCGCGGGCCTGTCGATAGTTGACACTGCGAGGTTTTGCGACATGATCCGCGCTACCATGGCGCGACACATTCCGAAAGATTGGGAAGCCGTCTTTGCCGAGTTGGACGGCGTCAACGATAGGGCCGTCATCTTGGTTGTCGGCTCGCTGATCGACTATGCGCTCGCCGAAGCTATCAAATCTCGGTTGCGCGAGCCGGATTCCGACAAGGCCTGGAATGATCTGTTCAAAGAGAGCGGGCCGCTTCAAACGTGGTCGCAGAAGACTACCGTCGCTTATTTCCTGAAGATCATCGGGCCCATCGCTCGCGCCGACATCGATCTCTTGCGCAGCATCCGGAACGAAGCCGCACACGACATGAACCCCGTCACCTTCGACGCGGAGAAGATCGCCGACAAGGTTCGCAAGCTTCAGATGGGCAATGAGCACACAAAGCAGCATCCGTTACGCCAGCAATTCCTCGTAGCCGCGCGGATGTACATCGCAAACCTAATTCTGCGAGCCGGCGATTCTCACGCAGAGATCGCCCAGGCGTCGGCCGCGCTCGCACCGTATCTCGATCGCTAATGCACCACGGGATGTCGCCATGACCGAAGCCAATGACAAGCACATCGAAAGCCTACGCGCCAAGGTGCGCGACGAGCGGGCGCGTGTCGCCGAGTTGACCAGCCGGCTCGGCGATCTGAAGCGGCTGCTAGAGCCCGCGTCATCCCAGCTCGATTTCGTGGAGTTAGGGTTTATCCATCCCAACGTGCTGGCGCAGCGCCGAACGCCGCAAGAGTTGGCGCGATGGCTTGCCGGCGCGGATGCCTTCCTGAAAACGGCGATTGACACCCGCGAGCACGTGGAGTGCATGGCGAAGCAATTCGGTAATGACGCGAGACTGTTTGATGCACCTTGAGAAATTCGCGTGGGCGGTCAGCATACTGGAAGGCGCGCGCCGTCTCGCCGACGACAAGAGTAACCGTATTCCCTTATTTTTGCTGATCGGCTTCTCCGTCGAGAACGCACTGAAGGCGCATCTCGAAAAGAAGGGGGAGCCGCCGGGCAAATGGGAGCGGTCGCACGATCTGGCGGACCTCTACGACAAAGCATCGGCCACTGGGCTTGCGCCGATCGAAGGCGTTGAGACCTTCGTGCGCGCGCTCTCGCCGTTGCACAAGGACTTCGTTTTCCGATACCCGGAGAAAGCGGGCATTGCTGATCTGTTTTCGCCCGCATCATCGATCCACGCGACTGACGAGCTTTGCCGGGCAGTCGCGCAGCAATTCGACCCAGGGGAGATACCGGGATGGACCGCCAAGCGATAAACGCCAGTGGACCATGGCACTCGCGCGCTGATCATCGGCGACGAGGCGCGTGGTGTAGTCCGCCTCTCGGAAATGATAGCCTACCTCGCGGCCGGCCGTGGCTCCCCAAATAGTGACCCAGCGTTGCCTATGTTGAACTTCTAGCGGCGAGTAGAGCTCGACACGCCGCCACCGAGCCGAGTGGCATAGCAGTTGGCGACAAAGACGTTTGATAGGTTCTCCAAACGCTATGGATTTTATCGATCTCAATAGATATTTCGTTCCCCTTCGGGAAGATCAGGAGGCAGATCTCGATATTGGCCGCCTGTGGGGACCACAAGTAAGCGGGTGGCTATCGTGGGCCGACTTACGTCGTCGCCGACGGGTGATCTTGCTAGCGGAAGCCTATAGCGGCAAGACGGAAGAGTTTCGCCACCAATGTGCTACTCTGCAAGCCGATGGCAAGCCCGCCTTCTTTCTAAGGATCGAGGACCTCGAGCAAGGTACAGAACAAGCGCTGGACCGGGAGAGCACGGAGCGCTTTCGCGCTTGGTTGGCGGCCCCAGGTGAGGCCTGGTTCTTCCTCGATTCTGTTGATGAAGCGCGTCTCAACCGCAAGAACTTCGAGACGGCTTTACGACGATTTGCGAAGGATATCGGTGACGCGAGCGAACGCGCTCACATCTATGTATCCTGCCGCATCACAGACTGGCGAGGCGCCGACGACCGCGCATTGTTTCTCCGCTACTTACCTGCATGGAAGAGCCCGGAGACAGATCCGGCGGCACCCGCGGGCAACCTGAGTGGCCTCTTGGGCCCGATTTTCGATAAAGAAGAAAGGCCGCAAAGACGCACACCCAATCAGGATGAAGAAAACCTCGAAGGCCTAACGGTTGTTCAGCTTGTTCCGCTCTCGGCGGAACAGTTCAGCGAACTTGCCAAGGCTGCCGCGGTCAAGGATATCGAGGCCTTCACCGCGGCCATCGTCAAGCAGGGCCTATCCGCCCTCACTGAAAGACCTGGCGATCTTCTCGATTTGGCGGACTATTGGAACGCCAACGGCAAGTTTGGTGCCTTCGCCAAAATGATTGAACACAGTGTGCTGCGTAAGCTTGCGGAGCCGAACCCGCATCGGCCCGACAACGAAGCCCTTTCGCAGGACGACGCACTTTGGGGAGCCGAACGCCTCGCAGCTGCGCTCACGCTCGGCAAGTCCTTCACGCTCCGCGCGCCGGGCAATGAAACCGATCCGTCACTCGCAACTGGCGCGCTCGACCCGGCCCACATATTACCCGAATGGACTCCGGCAAAAAGAAACGCGCTTCTTCGCCGCGGGCTATTCGCACCAGCAACCTATGGCCGCATACGCTTCCATCACCGATCCAGCCAGGAATATCTCACAGCCAAATGGCTGGACAGGCTACTTCGGGCAGGTTGCCCTCACGCCGAGATGTTCCATCTTCTCTTCGCGGAACGCTATGGAGTTGAGACGGTCGTCCCCTCCCTCAGGGTTATCGCCGCTTGGCTGGCACTTTGGCACACGGAAATCCGGCAAGAACTCACCAAACGCGAGCCCCTCATTCTTCTTGGCTACGGCGACCCTGGCTCTCTGCCACCCGAAGCCCGCGAGCAAATCTTGTTGGCTTACGCCTCCAAACAAGCCACCGGTGAAACGGCCGATGATCGCCTTGAAAATCGCGACCTATGGATGTTTGCCACCGAACAGCTTGCGCCTGCGATTTTGAAAGCAGCGTCCATCAACAAGCGGGACGACTTTCATTTCGACTTGCTTCGTCTCATTCGCGAAGGCGCAATCAAAGGCGCGGTCAGTCTCGCGCGCTCTGTTGCGCTCGATGAGAAGGCGAACGACCATTATCGTATCGTCGCGATGGACGCGCTCGAAGCTTGCGGCGATGAAGCCACAATCGCCAAAATCGCCAAGCGCTTTCTTAGGAACCCTGCAACTGCCAGCGCGCGCCTCGCCTCTTCCTTCAGTGCAAGCTTTTATCCAAAGTATCTCAGCACTCATGATCTCCTCAAGATCATTGAGAACGCTAAATCGGCCGGACCGTATTCAACCGATGGGTTCGGTTATCACCTTAGAGAAATCTATGCCAAAGTGCCGGACAACGCCGCCCGCGCCGCGTTCCTTAGCGGGCTGGCCGACCTGTGCTTGTCGAAACCCTTTGTCGATGACTTCTGTCGCACAAGCGCTCGGTACGTCGATCTCACTCGGCATATGCTGGGGCTCGCCGATCTTGAGGTTCAGCGGCTCAAAGTTGCGGCGCATCCCGACTATGTCATCCGTATGCTGATGGTTGTCGAACGATCCGGCCGCGATGGGTCGAACAACGAACCCAAGCAGCGCCTCGCCGAACGGATTCGCGCGAATGCCGCTCTGAACCGCGACCTCATGTGGGCCGATGTCGCCGAGCAAAGGGCCAACAGCAGCAGGTACGGCGCGGTGACACGCCATTGGCAAGTGCTTGTCGGCGCAAATTCGCGGCTCTGGGGACTGGCCGAGAGCGATCTGCGATGGTTGTTCGACGATCTCAGAACAAGGCCGAACCTTGAGGACCGGCAAGTCGCTCTCAGTTGCTTGATCGAGATTCTCGGTAAATCGGGAAAGCTCGCCGCACAAGCGTCTCAGCTACGCATGGCAATCGGGCCCGAGGCCGCATTGCTTGCTGAGCTCGGGGCCGCGCTGTCACCGGCACCCGTGCCAACGCTCGACCGAACCCATGCACTTCAAATAGCCTTCTACGAGCTTCAGGGTCGGTATCAGCGGGTCAAGGACAAGGAAAGCTGGATCGCATTCCGTCAGGAAATACTCGTTAATCCCCAGCTCCTGCGAGACCCAAACCTCCTTTCATCCTGGACGAAAGGAATCTTCAGGCTGCAAACCCTTCAACGGTGGCTTCAGCACCGCACTGGATCGGACGAAGGCAATGTCGCTCTTCAGTGGCGTCTCCTTGAGGAGGGCTTTAGCCGGGAGGTGGCGGAAGCTTTTCGCGACGGCATGAAAATCCTCTGGCGGCTGGTCAAAGCGGTACGCCCCATTAAAAAGCCGGGCGGCCATATAACCATCAAGTGGCCTACGCTCCTCGCATTTGCGGCCGTGGGCGTGGAGGCAGCAAACAATGCCGATTGGCCCGCAAATCTCAGCGAAAAAGAAATGGGACTGGCGGCCCGCCACGGTTGCCGCGCCGAGCAGACCTATCCGGACTGGATCGACCTGCTGACGATTGCGAGTCCAAAAGCGGTTCTGCCCGCGATAAGGGAGCAGATCGAGTTCGAATGGTCAGCACCCGGCAATCTTTCGACTACCTTCTTGCATCGCTATGGCGGAGCTGCGACCTCAATTCAGAAGCCGGTCCAGCGGCTGATTTTCGATGCCATGGTCGCAGCGGAAGCCAGTGCCGCGCAGACGATCAATACCGCCCAGCGCCTAGTCCAGCGCCTTGAACTAGATGTGACGCAAAAAACTAAGCTGTTCTCCGTCGCGCGCAAGCGGTTCGACGGATATGCGAAGGCGGGTAAGAATGACTGGACGCTTTCCTATCTTGGCCTTCTCTTGATAGTCGATCCCGATCAAGCTGTTTCCATCCTGGAAACTTGGCTCAATGCAGCTCCTGCCGCGGATCGCAAGGCGAGGGCGGAGCAGACTTTTAGCACCCTTTTCGACCGGTACGATGGGCTTGTTGCAGGATCGCTCGCAGTAGCATCGACCGAAGCGCTCGAACGCCTGCTTCACGTTGCTTACGCCAGCATTCGCCCGAAGGACGATGTCAAGCGTGAAGGCACTCACACTCCCGACACGCGCGATCAAGCGCAAAGCGCGCGCGATGCCATTCTCGGCATACTTCTCGCGCGCTCCGGGCCCGATGCCTACTATGCTATGCAAAGGCTCGCCGAAAATCCTGCGTTCGCGGTGCGTGCACATCGCTTCCGTGAGCTCGCGCGCGGCAAGGCCACACGCGACGCCGAGCTTCCAGCATGGACCGCCGAGGAAGTCCGCGGTTTCGAAAGCAGCTTCCTCGCCCCGGCTAAGACGGGGGGTGACTTGTTCCGTGTCGTACTGGGCGTTCTGGCGGACATTCAAAAAGGTCTGAGCACCGACGATTTCTCGTCGCGTGCCCTTCTTGAGCGCGCAAAGGATGAGGACGAAGTCCAGTTGTGGCTAGCCGAGCAATTGCATTTGCGCGCAAAGGGCCGCTTTCAAATCACTCGCGAGAGCGAGGTAGCCCTTGGCGACAAGCCCGACATTACAGTCTCCTCGACGGCAATCCCTTTTCAGGTCGCGGTCGAGGTTAAGCACGGCGGCAAAGGCTGGACCGGCGCCGAGCTTGAAAACGCCTTACGCGTGCAGCTTGCAGAAGATTACCTCAAGCCCGATTATCGGCGTCATGGGATTCTGGTCGTTACCCATCATTATAGCCGCCAGTGGCAGCGGCCCAATAAAAGCAACAGGATCACGTTTGCCGAACTAATCGCATGGCTGTCCAGCAGCGCCGCATCGATCAAGCAGAATGCCGTCGGCCACATAGTCGTCGCCTGTGTCGGGTTAAACGCCTGGAGGGGTGAGCCAACGCACCCCCCGAAACGGCCGAGAGCTGCTGCCCAAACCCGCGCGAGGCGAGTCACAGGGCCCAAGACACCGAAAACTAAAACAAAGAAGGTCTTGAAACGAACGGCTTCGCGCGGCTCCAAGACCGGCCGCGTCGGGGAAGTTCCGGGCGCATTGCGCTTGAACCGTCGGCAGCGATAACCCACTGGCTGAGTCGGGTGTTTAAGGCCGCTATCGAAAGCCCCTTACTTTCTGAAAATTGGGCGGGCGTCTCGTGCGATTCATCTTGCAAATTGCGTTTCTTGAGTCGGCTGTGAAACGGTGAGACACCATCACCGAGAGCAGGGGCCGGGCCAGAGGTGTTGTGGGAAATATCGAGGCAGTTAGGTGAGATCGTGCGCGCCAGTTGGTCGTAGCTAGCCGAGCGTAATTTTGGCCGGGCGGCCAGCCGGTCCGGTGCGATCCTCGGCTATCTGTCCAGCTTCATCAGGCGGTCGTCCGTCGCACCGCGTGTGGCCGTCTGGCATGCAGCCGCTGGCAAGCTATCGGTTGGGGCACGCTGCCATGCAGCGACCTTGGTGAGTCTGAAACGTAACTGGACCCGTCCCTTGTACGGATGCTCTAAATGCAACCTCGACGATTCCGCGGACTGAACTCCCTGCGCTTTGCGGCAAGATCAAGTCCAAGTGGAATCAATTGGAATCGGGTGGGCAAATTTGAGAACCGCGCCGCACACGGCAAACCATCAAGATCACGCCGCCTAGGTGAGGCAAGAGCACTAGTAAGCCGAGCCTCAGCAGAGCGAAGTCATCGGCGGACGGTCGCAAGATGCCGCGGGTTGCCCATCCGACGAGCCTGACGGCCGCTTCAGTTTGAGGGTCCGCACTCTGTCGGACCAGTTCCACTTCGTGATCAAGGATCAGGCGGCGCTCCGCGACGGCTAGCTCTCTTTCACGGCAGAACTTGCCAATGCCGCCCTTGCACTCCCTGTCACGGGCCATCGTCGCATCCGAAAGAGCGGCTTGCGCTGCCGTCACAGCAGGGGTGACACGCGCCGCCCGCGCTAGAGCCGTGTCGGTGATGTTGACTGCCACGAAGCCGATAGCGGCGGTCAAAGCATAGGCGAACGTGACCAACCAGATGGCCCAGCCTGCCACTGCGGTCGCCTTCCGTTGACCCTGCCATTGGGCAGCGGCACAGGAGGGCATTACGAGAGCAACAACATCAGCGGCAACGCCAACGGCTAGGAAGAGCCATCCGGCGACATCGCTTGCACCCAACGATCGGGCAAACCAACCATTGATCGCGATGCCGACCGCGCCCAGAGCAACTCCGGCCGACACGAGGAGGATCGAGGCATAATTGCGCGGTGACGGCGTGCTCTTTACTTGGGAGGAAGGCAGCGTGACGGCCCGTGACGCCGCCGTGACGGGCAGCAACTGCGTATCGGGCGCTTCTGCCGCGTCGCTGTCCGCTGGGAGGGGCCCGGAAGACGGCAGGCCTCCCGAGGATGGAGGCTCGCCTTCCACCGGCTTCGTATTCCGCTTTTTGCGCTCCCGATAGGCTTTGGCCCGGGCAGCTGCCGTCCTGTCCTTCTTCCGCGGGGCCTCAAAGGAAATGACGGAAGCGGAGGTGTCTCCGGCTAATTGAATTGTCCCGCCCGCTGTCATCGCCTGTACTCGACAAGTGCCACTGCCTTCGCGACACGCTCCAGCATCGTGATCCGGCTCTTCATTGGATATTGCTCGAGATAGGCGACCTCGCGCAGCTCAGCGGGGCACGGAGACCAGCGATAGTCGTATTTCGGTCCGTGTTCGCCACGGTACCATTTGCGAACCGCTTCCTGGACAGCCCATGACGGGATGTCCTCGAGCGCCGCAAGATAGGCCTCTCCGCGAGCCTCGTTGGCGGTTTCACTCGCGCGCTGGCCAGGCAGTGCGAACAGCATCTTCGTGACGATCGCTAGCGTTTCGGCCTCGGCATCGGCGCTGGCGATCGGCGTGTATTGCAGGAATTTTTTGAGTTCGTAGGCATGGCTTAGAAGGAGCTGTTCTCGGTTAGTGCCGCTCACCACCATCGCCGCCGGCAAAGTTAGTGCCTTCTTGCCGTTCTGCCAGTTTTCTTGCAGTGATGCGATCCGCGAGTCGACCCATGCCGGCAAGGATGGCATCAGAGCTGGTCGGCGTGGATCCGGAAGCTTGAGCGGTTCGTAGATCGCGAGTTCGGTACCCATTCGTTCCTCCATGGAATTTGATTTCGTTTTCGACCCAGGTTCGCCATGCCGCATGCCAATCGGCCATGAGCGATCCCTTGGCGCGGTGGTGATTGCTGAACGCGTTCGCCATCTGGCGGATTTTTGGCTCCTCAAAGGTGCGATCCGTGGCGTATTCGAGATCCTGCTCGTCAGGCTGCCAACAATCCGGAAGCTGAGCCCGAGCTCGGCTGCGTGTCGGCCGCCTCGCTGGCGCCCTCTCCGAACGAAGTGAGGAGAGAGATTCCTTGTCTTCCCTGTCTTCTACTTTGCGTCGCTCCTGCGTCGTTCGTGCGTCGTCATCGCTTTCGCGCGTTGCGTCGCTCGGCAGACTGATGCGCTGATACTCGTCGTATTTGCAGATGGTTATCACCGTCACGCCTGCGTCGGTATTTGCGTCGATCATCTCTGCCGAAATCAGCACATCCAGAAATCTACGGACCCGCGAATTGTCCCACCGCCATTTGCTAGCGATGAAGCGGAGCGATCCGGCATACTGCCCGCGAGCGAGCTCAATCGACCTGCCGATGATGCGGCGCTTGTGCGGTTTCCATGCCGCCTCCGAAACCAGCCAAAGCCACGCTTCGCGCCGGGAGAACGGCTTGGCATCGGCTAATACATCATGGTCCCAGATGCCGCGATCAACTACGAAGTAGCCCCGCTCGCTCACTGCGAGGCCTCCCCAACGTTCACCTTCGCGCGCCAGCGCATCGCTGACATGCCGGACTTGTTTCGGCCCCGCTGCTCTGCCGGCTCGATGAGACCGGCGTGGCGCAACTCGGTGACGCGCGGTCGAATGCTCAAGATGGAAGCTCCTAGGTGCTCAGCAATCGCGTCCGCCGTGTAGGCGGCCGGGTAGTTCGCCCGGATGAAGGCGTGCACCCCGCCGCGCAACGTCTGCGCATGGGGCGCGATGCGATCAGCGGCAGTTCTGCTCGTCCCGTGGGTCTTGAATCCAGGGCGGTGGGGATAGCGATCGTGATAGCCCATTACCGCACCTCGCTTCCGACGCCAGCGACGCGCAATGAAGCGACCGCCTATCGTGCTCGGACGCGGACGGACGACGATACTAGAATCAAATGGGAGAGGATTGCGAACGCGTTGCGCCCGTAAGGCGCCTTTGGTATCGATGCTCACTCTGAAAACTCCACTGAAGCCCGGTGTGCGCGATCGTTCCGTCAAAGACACGGATCGTGCCGCCGGGTTTTTGATTAGGTTGGTTAGGCGGCAGGCGGCAGCGCTTGCAGCCACGCTTCTGCGTCGCTGCGGAGGATGAGCGTCTTGGCTCCGATTTTGCGCGGCACGATCCGGCCCGCCTTGATCTCGGCGTACAGCTTCGTTCGACCGATGCGGGCCCAGTCGCAAAACTCAGAGACGGTCATCGCGCCGCTGCCTGTCACGGCGCTCGCTGCGTTTTCATCCATATGCAGGCGCGGACCATAAGGCCGATGCGACATTACAATATGGCTCGTACTAGCTTGAAGCCGCGTTGTTCGGGCTCGTTCTTTTGATTGCGCTGCGAGTTCCTCGGAGCGCTTCAGGCTTTTGCCCATCAGGGCCTCCAATAAAAAAACCCGCGCGGCGGGATTGCCGGCGGGCTCAGGTCGGTTCAGTTGGACGAAACGCCCGGTAGGGCGGCGTTGACGTCCGAGTTCAGGTCGGTTCAGAAAAAAAGCCCGCGCGGTTGTTGCCGCCGGGCTGGTTCGTCTCAGCTTAAGGGTTGCTGGCCAAATAGAAAACGCCCGCGTAGGGCGGGCGTGATTTCAAACGTATTACCGGACACTTGAAGATTCGTCATTAATATTCTTCGTGAGAACACCTGTAAACAGCCGCGGCGCCTACGGAAATGCTTTATCCACAGAGACTCCGAAAAGTCGCTGCACTCCGAATCTCTCCGTGCGCCAACGGCACCGCGCGCGCCCCCCTGCCGCATGCATGAGCGGGCTCGGAGAGCTCGCCGGTCTATTTCGGCCGGAGGCGACCGACTCCCTCGTCAGCACCACCCGATTTTGCGCGTTCATTATGGATGTAAGTGAACGCCGGCGGTTGCTCGGCGAACAGCGACGTTCAGGCGGCAATCTCTTTGAGCTTTGCCACCCGCCCTCCCTCGCGCAGCACGTCGAGATAGTCCGCCCACCACGTCATGAGCTTCACGCGCTCATCCCAAAAATCACTGCGCTGGTAGGCTCGACGCACTGCATTCGGCTCGATGTGCGCAAGTGCCGCCTCAATGGCGTCGACACTCCACTTTCCGCTCGCGTTGGCCAACGTGGAGAATGTCGAGCGGAAGCCATGCGCAGTAGCTTCCTCTTGCGAGAAGCCGATGCGCCGAAGCGCGCCGTTCATGGTGTTCTCACTGATCGGCCGCTTCACACTGCGGAGGCCCGGGAACACCAGTCCCGCAGCGCCGTGCCCCGTGATCGGGTGCAACGCTTTGAGGACGTTGACCGCTTGCACCGGCAGAGGAATGCGGTGAGGGCGGCGCATCTTCATACGCTCGGCGGGGATTTCCCAGGCCTGCCCATCAAGATCAAACTCACTCCAGCTCGCCTGCCGCAGTTCGCCAGGGCGACAAGCAAGCAACGCCATGAGTTGCAGCGCAGCTTTCGTTGTTGGCTGCCCCATGAAACCATCGATCGCTCTCAAGAGCGCTCCGAACTCCGCCGGATCGGTGACGGCGGCACGGTGTTGGGGCTTCGGTGACGCGATCGCACCGCGCAGCGCTAGGGTTGGGTCGATTTCTGCGCGAGCCGTGGCAATAGCATAGCGGAACACCGAGCCGATCACGGCGCGCAGACGCTTGGCCGTCTCGAGCTTGTCAGCTGCTTCTAAGGGACGAAGGACGCGGAGGACCTCGCCGGCTGAAATCTCAGAGACCGGGAGCGGCCCCAGGTTTACTTTGGCGAGCCCGAGCAGCCATTCCAACTTCCCAGCCGTCGCGTCTGCTACGCCCTCTCGCTTTTTCTTGGCGATCAACTCATCCGCGATCAGCGCAAACGTATTGGCGTGCGCTTCTGCTTGAGCTGCCTTCATTTGACGCTTTCGAGTGGCCGGGTCGACGCCATCTCGGAGCAGCCCCGCGGCCTCATCCCTGCGTCGCCTCGCTGCCTCGAGCGGCACTCCCGCCGGATCCTTCCCGTAGGACCCGATCGCTAGCCGCTTGCGCTTGCCTCCAAACCGATAGGCGTAGTTCCAGAGCTTGCCCCCCTTGGGGGTGACCCACAATTGCAGCCCGCCACCGTCGGACAATATCTCCAGCCGCTCGCCCGGTTTCGCGTTCTTGATGGCTTTGTCCGTAAGCTTGCCGCCAACCATGTCCTCGCTCCCGAAGTGTGGTCCTTTTGGAATCGCCCGTTGCATCGAGCACCACCAAAAGAACCACTGTTTTCGCGACTGTCAACGAACCAGGATGAACGCGAGCGAGCGACACGTTTCAAAAGAGCACTGATTTCAGTGCCTTGAGCCTTGAAAACGAACGGTGGAGAATGGCTGCGAATAGGAGGTGGTGCCGCAAGAGGGATTCGAACCCCCGACCCCGTCATTACGAATGACGTGCTCTACCGACTGAGCTATTGCGGCGAACCCTGCCGGGGCCCGGACGAGGCCGGCCCCGATACGCGCGCTTCTGATATCGGGCATGGCCCGAATTGGCAAGACAAGCGGGGGGCGAAATGCGCCTCACGCGCCCCAGCGGGACCAGAATCCGCGCCAGCCGCCGGCCTGGGCCTTTGCATGGTCCCTGGGCGTGCCGATTTGTTCCGTAAATTCATCGCTCGGACCATCGTCATCGATGCCGGGATCGTCGGGCGCGCGGACGATCGGGATGACGGCCTGGATAGGTGTCTGCGCCGCTTTGCCGAGGTCGGCGCGCGTCCGGAACACTGGAGTTGCCGCCACCGGCGATGATTCGGCAACTTCAGGAGCCGGCATGACTGGCTCCGCGGGCGCTGCAACCGGCTCTTCCCTGGCCACCGGAGGTGCGTTGTCCTGCGCGGCCGGAGCGGGTGCCGGTGTCGGTGTTGGCGCGATCCCGACCGGTTCCACCGGCGCTTGGCTTTCCACCGTCACCCGTTTTTGAGGTGGTGCGGCGAGCATGGCCTCCTCGAAGGCCGAGGACTCGATCGTCGTGCCCTTGTCCGAAGGCAGGCTCGCCACCGGCGTCTGCCACTGGAAGGCATCGAGCCGGCCGGTGACCGGTGAGACCGGATGCCAGTGATCGCTGACATAGCCATCCGCGGTCCAGGCGGGATCATGACGGGCACGCACCGCCCGCAAGGTCCATGCGCGGGCGCGGCCGCCATCGCCATGCTCGGTGCGCTCGAGCTCGGCCATCAGCAGCGCCACGCGCTGGGTCGGATCGTTGACATAAGGCGACAGCACCTCGCGCGCGCGGGCGAATTCGGAGGCATCGATCGCGGCGCGCGCGATTGCGAGCTGGCCCTCGACATGGCCGGCCTTGTCCGCGGGCGTTTTCGCCGCGAGCGTCTCGACCCGCTGCAGGCGCTGCCGCGCGGAATCGCCGAGCTTCACATGCGCGTAGGCATCGGCAAGATCGGGATGTGGATTGGCGAGCCACGCGGCTTCGACCAGCTTCATGGCGCGACGCACCTGATGCGCCTCGCTCTCGAATTTCGCGGCGAGCACGGCGGCCGGCACCAGCGTCGGTGCGAGCTTGACGGCTTCCATCACGCTTTCGCGCGCGACGTCGCGGTCCATGGTCTCCAGCTCCAGCGCGCGCGCCGCGAGCAGCACGCCGCGCTGGCGGCGATAGGCGGGCTTGTCGATCAGGCCGGCGGACAGATTCGAATCGAGGATCGCGAGCGCGCCGCTCCAGTCGCCGCGCGCACAGCGGAAGCCGAGCACCGCATGCGAGGCCCAGGTCGAGGACGGCGACAGCTTGATCGCTTCCTCCGCGATCATGACGGCACCGACGGCATCGTCGGCGCGCTGCGCCTCGATGAACAGGCCGCGCAGGCCGAGCAGCCGCGTATCCTCGCGCTCGGCCATGGCGCGGAAAGCGCGCTGCGCCTCGTCGCGATTGCCGTCGAGCTGGGCCGATTGCGCATGCAGCAGCAGCGCGAGCGGATCATCCGGCGCGTGACGCCGCGCCGCTTCGGCATGCCGGCGGGCAAGCCCGGTATCGCCATGACCGATCGCGAGCAGGCCATGGGTGATGGCGTGGCGCCCGCGCGCGCGGCGCTTCTCATGACGGCGGCGGCGTATCCGGCCCGGCATGCGCCAGATCATCGTCAGAATGCTCCAGAGCAAAACCACCGCGACGGCGAATATGCCGAGGCAGAGCACGAACACCGGAATGCTCGGTGAGGCCCGGAGACCGCCCCAGGTCAGCACGACATTGCCGGGCTGGTCGGCAACCCAGGCCGCGCCTGCACCTGCAAGCGCAATCAGAACAAGGAAGAGGACAATGCGAAGCATGACTATCCCTATACGCGCGGATTGTTGCGCGAATCTTATTGAGCAGGCTTGGTGAGACCAGCCAGAGCGTCGTCGGCGAATTTGCGGGAGGCGTCGAGCGCGGCATCGCGTGCATCGGCCTTGTCCAGCCAGGCCTGCGCGGGCGCACGATCGGCATCCGACAGCGTCTTCAGCTCGCGGCGCGCCTCGGCGAAGTCGTTGCGCAGCGCCGCGGCGGTGACCCGCGCGACGATAGCGCCGCGGTCGTTGCCGACCCCGTCGGTACGCTCGATGCGAACGAGCTTCGATGCACCCGCCTGAAGACGCTCGACGATGCCGGCATTACTGCTCGGTGCTTCCGGCGGCGGCGACAGCTTCGGCACGATGTTGAGGAGCTCGCGGGTCAGCATAACCGGCGTCGGAACGCCCGTGGAGGCAAAACCCTCGAGCGGCTTGAGCATCTCCGGCTTGGCGGCGAACGCCCGCGCAGCAGTGAGCTGCGCCCCATAGGGATCGTTATGACGAACGGCGACGTCGAGCAGGGTCGCGGCAACGACATAGCGCAACGGCTTGTCGTCCATCGCCCTCGCGTCGGCGATCTTCTCTCCCTGCTGCGCGAGCTCGGCGCGGGCGGTCGTGCTGGCGCGCTCGAGCTGGGCGATGCGCTCGTCGAGGGCGGCGAGACCAGGTGACGCCGAAGCGTCGCGCGGCGCGGATTTCGCGTCGTTCAATGCGCTCGCGGTCTTGTCGGACTGTGCGCGCAAACTGGCGATGTCGCTGCGCAAGGTGCCGACCGATTTTTCCAGCGCGTCCAGCCGTGCTGTCATTGCCGGATCGGCCGTGGGCTTGCCCGCCTTGGCTTCGACTGCAGCCACACGACCGCTCAGCGCATCGACCGTCGCGCTGGTCACTTGCGGCGTGGCGGGCGGCGCCTGCACCGCGGGCCAACCCAGCGCCCAGCCGACTGCAATCACGAGCGCGGCTGCGACGGCGCCTGAGAATGGCGCGATCACCCAGGGAGAAATGGCGTTCGAGGCTGCGGCGGCCTGTGGCTCGCGCTCCGGCTCCGCCTTGGCCGTCTCGACCTTGGCGTCTTCGGCACCTGATTGGGCGAAATTCGCCTGCTCGGTGTTCGCCCGCTCCGCCGACGGCTGCGCGCCTGGCTCACCGGCGACATCCTTCGGCTGGATGGAGACTTCGGTCGCCTCGAGGTCGATGGTGGGCGGGGTGCGCTTGGCGCGGCCGGACTCGGGGGGCATTTCAGCGTCTTCAGGCTTGCCTGCGTCTTCAGGCTTGAAGTCGGCCATCGTGACGGTTCCTCACACTTGCATACCAGAGACGAGCCCGATTGCGTCGGATTCGGCCCGTCCTCTTACGCCAAACGGGTCCGCAAAGCACGCTCCAAGGCGTCGAACAGGGCATTTTCGTCCGGGGTCGCGGCCACCAGGACCTGCGACGCGCCGGCATCGCGCAGCACGCTGGCGACCGTCTCGGACAGGCAGCATTGCGGGATAGCCAGCGCCGAGATCTCGACGCCTTCGTCCCGGGCCGCATCCAGGAAGGCGCGCGCGCTGCGGCGGGAGTAATGCAGCACCGCCTCGATGCCATGGGCGGCAAAGCCTTCGCAGACATCGCGCGGGAGAATCTTGACCGGGGCCATGCGATAGGTCGTCTGCGTGACCACGCTGAACCCTTCGGCGCCGAGCTCGCCACCGAGATCCCGGGACAGATCCGCACCCGCAAGATAAAGCAGCGTACTTTTTTTCTTCAGCACCTTGTCACGTGCGCTCTGCATCACCTTGTCGCGCAGGGATGCGGCATCGCCACCTGCAACGATGACGTCCGCGAAGCCGACCTCGCGCGCCACGGAAGCCGTGTGCTCGCCGACCGCGAACAGTGGCAGCTCGAACAGGCCGGGATGGCGCAATTGCGGCGCAACGGCGCGGATCGCATTGGCCGAAGTAACGATGAGCGCGCCGTAGTCCGCCTCGCTCTCGTCATGGAAAGCAACCGGCTCGAACTTGAGCACCGGCGCGAGCAGCACCGCATGACCCCGCGCGCGCAGATTTTCCGCCGTCGCCTCGTTGTCCGGATGCGGCCGTGTGACAAGAATGGACATCGCTTGTGTTCCCGGACCACGAGGCGGTGATGCATTCGCGAGGGACGACGGCCGGTGGCGATTGCATAAGCCAACCCTGGAATGCTACCGCGTAACCAGAACTCTGCTTTACGGATGAGCGCAAGGGCACAGATTGGATAACAATTCGCCAATGCTGGTACTGGGCATCGAGACCACCTGCGACGAGACCGCAGCGGCCGTGATCGAGCGCGCGCCCGATGGCAGCGGCAAGATCCTCTCCAACATCGTGCGGTCCCAGGTCGAGGAGCACGCCCGCTTCGGCGGGGTCGTGCCGGAGATCGCGGCCCGCGCACATGTCGACCTGCTCGACGGCATCATCGAGCGGGCCATGCGCGAGGCCGGTATCGGCTTCGCCCAGCTCAACGGTGTCGCAGCCGCCGCGGGTCCCGGGCTGATCGGCGGCGTCATCGTCGGGCTCACCACCGCGAAGGCGATCGCGATGGTCCATGACACGCCGCTGGTCGCGGTCAACCATCTCGAAGCACATGCGCTGACGCCGCGCCTCACCGACGGCATCGAATTTCCCTATTGCCTGTTCCTCGCCTCCGGCGGCCATACCCAGATCGTCGCGGTCACCGGTGTCGGCCAATATGTACGGCTCGGCACCACCGTCGACGACGCCATCGGCGAAGCCTTCGACAAGGTCGCGAAAATGCTGGGGCTGCCCTATCCCGGCGGCCCGCAGGTCGAACGCGCGGCGGCGGACGGCGATGCCACGCGCTTCGCCTTCCCGCGGCCGATGCAGGGACGCCCCGACGCCAATTTCTCGCTATCGGGATTGAAGACGGCTGTCCGCACCGAAGCGAGCCGGCTCACCGAGATCACAACGCAGGACATCAGCGATCTCTGCGCGAGTTTCCAGGCGGCTGTACTGGACTCGACAGCCGATCGCTTGAGCGTTGGCCTCAGGCTTTTCCGCGAACGGTTCGGTGCGCCCAACGCGCTCGTCGCGGCCGGCGGCGTCGCAGCCAATCAGGCGATCCGCGGCGCGCTGGATGACGTCGCGCGGCAAGCCGGGACACTGCTGATCATGCCGCCGCCCGCGCTCTGCACCGACAATGGCGCGATGATCGCCTGGGCTGGTGCCGAACGCCTCGCGCTCGGCCTGACCGACACGATGGAGGCCCAGCCCCGCGCGCGCTGGCTGCTCGACGCCGGCGCAACCGCGCCTGATGGCTACGACAAGACGCGCGCGGGATATTAGCGATGACCCGACTAGACTCCGTCGCGGTGATCGGTGCCGGCGCCTGGGGCACGGCGCTTGCGACGGTGGCCGCGCGCGCCGGACGGAATGTGACACTGTGGGCCCGCAATGCCGATCATGCCGCCCGGATCGCCTCGACCCGTGACAATCCGCGGCTCGCGGGCGTACGACTCGCGCCTGAGATCGTCGTGACAAGCGATCTTGCGGCAGCGTCGCGCGCGGAAATGCTGCTGATCGCGACACCGGCGCAGCATCTGCGTGGCGCCGTCAACATGCTGGCCTCGCATGTCACGGGGGACGTGCCGATCATCGCCTGCGCCAAGGGCATCGAGCACGGTACCCACAAATTCATGACCGACGTGATCGCGGAAGCCGCGCCCCATGCGATCCCCGCGATCCTCTCGGGCCCGAGCTTTGCCGACGACGTCGCGCGCGGCTTGCCCACAGCCGTGACACTGGCGGCAAAGGACGAGGCCCTGGCGAGCGCGCTCGTGCGGGCACTGGGCTCTGCGACGTTCCGGCCCTATCACACCAACGATGTCCGCGGCGTCGAGATCGGCGGCGCTGCGAAGAACGTGCTGGCGATTGCAGTCGGAATCTCGGTCGGGCGCAAGCTCGGCGCCTCCGCTCAGGCCGCACTCACGACCCGCGGCTTTGCCGAACTCACTCGTTTGGGCCGCGCGCTCGGTGCGCGCAGTGAGACGCTCACGGGCTTGTCCGGTCTCGGCGATCTGATCCTGACCTGTTCAAGCCCGCAGTCGCGCAATTTCGCACTCGGGCTGGCGCTCGGACGCGGCGAGCAGCCGCCGGCCGGCAAGCTGGCCGAGGGCGAGTTCACCGCGCCGGTGCTGATCGAGCTCGCCGCTTCGCAAAACCTCGAGATGCCTGTATCAGAAGCCGTCGCTTCGATCCTGAGCGGCAGGAGCACGATCGACGCTGCGATTTCGGGTTTGTTGACCCGTCCCTTCAAGGCAGAGGAATGAGCATGGCGTACTGGCTGGTGAAATCCGAACCATCGGTGTGGTCATGGGACCAGCAAGTCGCGAAAGGCGCCAAAGGCGAGGCCTGGACCGGCGTGCGCAATTTTACGGCGCGCCAGAACCTCGTGAACATGAAGAAGGGCGACAAGGCGTTCTTCTATCATTCCAATGAGGGCAAGGAGATCGTCGGCATCGCGGAGATCATCAGGGAGGCCTACCCCGACCCGACCGACAAGACCGAAAAATTCGTCTGCGTCGACATCAAGGCCGACAAGCCGTTGAAGACACCGGTCACGATGGCCGCAATCAAGGCGGACAAGAAGCTCGCCGACATGGCGCTGGTGAAATATTCGCGCCTGTCGGTGCAACCAGTGACGGCCGAAGAGTGGAAGCTCGTCTGCAAGATGGGCGGATTGTAGGGCTACGCCGTCCGTCTCTGCGTCTCCGGCAGCGCAAGCACCTCGCACGGCGAGGCAATGCCACGCAGCTCGTGCAGTCCGAGCGCAATGAGAGGCATATCGGTCTCGGCGGCGAGCGCGCCTGAGACCAGCACGGTCCTGCCGAGCGGCTTGCACAGGCCTTCGAGCCGGCTGACGAGATTGACGGCGGAACCGATTGCCGTGAAATCCAGCCGATTGGCGGCACCGATATTGCCCCAGAGCATCTCGCCGAGATGAAGCGCAGCGCCGAACGCAAGTGGCGGCAAGCCTTGCGCGCCGCGCTCCGCGTTGAGATACGCCATCCCGGCTTCGGCCGCGCCCGCGGCACGCAGAGCAGCCTCACAGGCACGCCGCGGTGACGCCTCGCCCACCGGAAAGATCGCGAGCACGCCGTCACCGATGAATTTCAGCACCTCGCCGCCGAAGGCATGAACGGCGCCGGCGATGCGATCGAACCAGGCATCGAGTGCGGCGATGACATCGGCCGGCGGAATGGTCTCTGACAACGTCGTGAAGCCGCGCAGATCCGCGTAGAGCAGCGCAGCCTGGATGGTCTCACCTAAATCGCGCCGCAGAGGCGCCGCCAGCACCCGCTCGGCGCTGCGCTTGCCGAGATAGGCTTCCAGCGTCGCCCGCAAGGTGGCGCGTGCAGCGAGCACGGCAAGCGGCGTCGCGGCAAAGCGCGCGGCCTGGCGCAACTGCCCGATCTCGTCTGATGTGAATGGACGCGGCCCGATCCAGCCGAGCAACGGCCCATCACGGCCGACAACGTCTTCATGCACTTCGCCGCCCGCGACGCCGCGCAGCCAGCGGCGGCCGGCATCGTCGGGCAAATCGGGCGCGAGCCCACCCGGCGCGAAGCCGAGCGCCTCGATCACCCGGCCATTGTCCGCCCGCCACAACCATGTCCGCTTCGCGATCAGCGGGTGCGGCACCTCCAGCGTCAGGGCGCCTGCCGCAAGCGGCACGCCGTCGGCGAGCAGATGCGCACCGAGTTCCGCAAGCAGGCGATCGGCGCCGGCGCTGTCTGAGGCGGCATCGACAAGCCAGGCGAGGGTCGGGGAGAGTTGCATGATCCGATGATGGCGAAGGAGGGCCGTCTTTGTCACGGGCAATCCTTGACGAGCCGCTTTGGCGCCGCCATGTGCCAGGATCACCCTAGGGATGATCGCAAATGACCGAGCCGTTCGTATTGCGACGCGAGACCCAGATCGCCGCGCCGCGCGCCACCGTCTTTGCCTATTTGACCGACCCTGAGAAAATCCTGAGCTGGATGGGTTCGGATGCGACCACCGAACCGCATCCCGGTGGGCTCTATCTGTTGAAGGGTATCGGCCCACGTGCCAGCGTGGCCCGCGGTGCCTTCCGCGAGGTCGTGCCGGTGCATCGTCTCGCCTATACATTCGGCTGGGAGGGCGGTCAGGAAGTGCCGCCGGGGTCGAGCCTGATCGAGATCGACCTGATCGAACGCGACGGCGGCACGTTGCTGCGCATGACCCATAGCGGGCTGCCAACCGAGGAACAGATGGCCGCGCATGCGAAAGGCTGGGCGCATTATCTGGAACGGCTCACGAGCGCCGCCGCGGGCCGCGATCCCGGTCCGGACAAGGGTGTCTCAGACAAGATGTAGCGGTTCGGCGGGTCACACCGCCGCGGTCGCAACCACCTGCTGCAGAAGCTGCTCGCGCCGCGCCTGCGAGCGCTGGCCCTTCATGGTCGCTGCGAAGCGCTCCAAAATGCCGTCCTCGAACGCTGTGACGATGGTATCGTGGACGTAGCTCTTGCGGCAGATCGCCGGCGTGTTGGAGAGCTTGTCGGCGGCGGCGCGGATCGCTTCCAGCACCTGCTTCTTGCGGCCGCGCTGGCTGGTCGCCGGCGTGATCCGCGACAGCGATTCGACGACGACGGCCGAGGCCATCAGCGTGCGAAAATCCTTCAGCGAAATCTTGATGCCGGCGATCTCGCGCAGGAATGCATTCACTTGCGTGGTGCTGACCGCGCGCACGATGCCGTAGGCATCGCGATACTGGAACATGCGCTTGCCGGGAACGCCGTTGAGGATGCCGATGGCGCGCACCAGCTTGGCGGCGTCGCATTCTTTCCGCACCGCCTTGCCACCCTTGGCCTTGAAGGTCAGCACGAAGCTGTCGTCTTCGAGCGTGACGTTGGACTTCAGGAGCGTGGTGGCGCCACGCGTGCCGTTGAGACGGGCGTAGGATTCATTGCCGGGACGGATCGCGGTGCGCGCGATCAGCTCGATCACGGCCGAGAGCGCGAATTCGCGCGTCGGCTCGTCGCCCGACAGGAACGCCGAGACCTTGCGCCTGATCTTCGGCAACGCACCGACGAGCTTCTCCAGGCGATGCGCCTTGCGGTGTTCGCGGACCTTCTCCCAGTCGGCGTGATAGCGATATTGCAGCCGGCCCGCGGCATCGCGGCCGACCGCCTGAAGATGCGTGCTCGGATCGGCCGAATAGCGCACCTCGCGATAGGCCGGCGGCACCGCCATGGCGTGCAGCCGGCGAATGGTGCGGGCGTCGCGGATATGGGCGCCGTTCGGACGGACGAAGGAATAGCCTTTGCCGCGCCTGATACGGCGAATGGTCAGCTCGTTCTGGTCGCCGAGCCGCAGGCCGAGCTCCTTGGCCAGCGCCTCGACCGCCGCCGGGGAGGCGGAATCGAACACCTTTTTCGGGCTGGGACGGCTGGAACCTGATGGTTTCGGCCATTGTCCGAGGGCCTTGGCCAGCGCAATGGCGGCAGGATCGGCCGAGGCAGGCCGCATCGTCCCGAGATTCTGCTGATCCATCATAGCCTTACGCCTTGACCCTGTCTGCTACCGTTCAATGCCGCTGTTCTGATGTTTGTTCCAAGGCGCACTTGGAAGGGTCTCTTGGGACCCGGGTTAGCCACTTAGGGTGTTCCGAACGGCATTGCGAGTCCCGAATCAGTGAGGGGTGGTTTCTAAATACCTCCTGCGACGCATGGGCGCCCTGCGCGGGCCTGTTCTGGAGATTTGGGTAAAGAGCCGAAAGCCGCTGCCCCTTCTTTTTCAGATTTGCGACAGCATCCCGTTGCGGCCTTGATTCTCCGCATGGCCGGCCGCTCTCCGAAGGTCCAGCTTGTCCTCCTTGTCGGGGGCGGTTAGCCCGACGCATAATCGTTCAACGATGAAGTCGGCTTGCCAGTCTGCTGTGCTCGGCTTGCCGTATGTGGAGGGAAGCATGTCCGAGAAGATTTACGACGTCCCCGCGGAATGGGCCAAGCGGGCCTGGGTCGACCAGGCCAAGTACAAGGACATGTATGCCCGCTCGATCGCGGACCCGAACGGGTTCTGGGCCGAACAGGCCAAGCGCATCGACTGGATGCACGCGCCGACCAAAATCGAGAACGTCTCCTTCGCCCCCGGCAACATCTCGATCAAATGGTTCGAGGACGGCATCCTCAACGTCGCCCATAATTGCATCGACCGGCATCTGCACAAGCGCGGCAACCAGACCGCGATCATCTGGGAAGGCGACGATCCCTCGCAGTCGAAGCACATCACCTACAAGGAGCTGCACGACGAGGTCTGCCGGATGGCCAACATCCTGCGCACCCGCAACGTCAAGAAGGGCGATCGCGTCACCATCTATCTGCCGATGATTCCGGAAGCGGCCTACGCGATGCTGGCCTGCGCGCGGATCGGCGCGATCCACTCGGTGGTGTTCGCAGGCTTCTCGCCCGATTCGCTCGCGCAGCGCATCAACGACTGCCAGTCCAAGATCATCATCACCGCGGATGAAGGCCTGCGCGGTGGCAAGAAGGTGCCGCTGAAGGCCAATGTCGACGCAGCGCTCGCCAAGGCTGACGGCGTCGACTGGGTCGTCGTGGTCAAGCGCACCGGCGGCAAGGTCGACATGAACCCGACGCGCGACCTCTGGTATCACGAGGCGGCGGCGATGGTGACGACGGAATGCCCGGTCGAGCACATGCACGCCGAGGACCCGCTGTTCATCCTCTACACGTCGGGCTCGACCGGCCAGCCCAAGGGCGTGCTGCACACCTCGGGCGGCTATCTCGTGTTCGCCTCGATGACGCATCAATACGTCTTCGACTATCACGAGGGCGATATCTACTGGTGCACGGCCGACGTCGGCTGGGTCACCGGCCACAGCTACATTCTCTACGGGCCGCTCGCCAACGGCGCCACCACGCTGATGTTCGAAGGCGTGCCGAATTACCCGGACAATTCGCGCTTCTGGAGCGTCATCGACAAGCACAAGGTCAACATCTTCTACACCGCGCCGACCGCGATCCGCGCGTTGATGCAGTCGGGCGACGAGCCCGTGAAGAAGACTTCGCGCGCCTCGCTCCGCCTGCTCGGCTCGGTCGGCGAGCCCATCAATCCGGAAGCCTGGGAGTGGTATCACCGCGTCGTCGGCGACGACCGCTGCCCGATCGTCGACACCTGGTGGCAGACCGAGACCGGCGGCATTCTGATCACGCCGCTGCCGGGCGCGACCAAGCTCAAGCCGGGCTCGGCGACGCAGCCGTTCTTCGGCGTAGCGCCTGAGATCGTCGACGCCGACGGCAAGGTGCTGGAGGGTGAGACCACAGGCAATCTCTGCCTGACGCGCTCATGGCCGGGCCAGATGCGCACCGTCTATGGCGACCACGCCCGCTTCGAGCAGACCTATTTCTCGACCTACAAGGGCAAGTACTTCACCGGCGACGGCTGCCGGCGCGACGCCGACGGCTATTACTGGATCACCGGCCGCGTCGACGACGTCATCAACGTGTCCGGCCATCGCATGGGCACGGCGGAAGTCGAAAGCGCGCTGGTCGCGCACGAGAAGGTCTCGGAAGCGGCCGTGGTCGGTTACCCGCACGACATCAAGGGGCAGGGCATCTACGCCTATGTCACCCTGATGGCCGGCGTCGAGCCGAGCGACGAACTGCGCAAGGAGCTCGTGACCTGGGTGCGCAAGGAGATCGGCCCGATCGCCGCGCCCGACCAGATCCAGTTCTCGCCCGGCCTGCCCAAGACCCGCTCCGGCAAGATCATGCGCCGCATCCTGCGCAAGATCGCCGAGGACGAGCCGGGGAGCCTGGGCGATACCTCGACGCTGGCCGATCCCGCCGTGGTCGATGATCTCGTGAAGAACCGGCAGAACAAGAAAAGCGCGTAAGGATCTCCTCTTGTCATTCCGGGGCGATGCGTCAGCATCGAACCCGGAATCCATCGAACCACGAACACGCGGCGAGATGGATTCCGGGTTCACGCTCCGCGTGCCCCGGAATGACGATGGCTGGTACCTCACGCACTTGTCAGGGCGCCCCCGGCGCGGCCGCATCTTTCCCGCCGAGTGTTGTTTTCAGGTCATTTACTTTATTTCGAACATTTCCTTTCTTGCCCCTGCTGGCTCGCCTCTGGCGTCCGCGCGTGGAAACTGTTCGGTTAACAAGCGCGGTTAAGAATGTCCCCTGACAAGGACCTGGCGAGGCGGCGATTGCCGGTTTTGTGTGAATTTGGACGATCCGTTCGGGGTTAAGGGGAAAATCGATGTCGATGAAGATTGCACTGGCGCTGGCCGCCACCATCGCCGCAGGGGCCTTGATGTCGACGGCGGCCGAGGCGCGGCCGGAAATGGTGGGAGCCCACCTGGCCGACTATTCGCCGGGCACCATCGTGGTCAAAACCAACGAACGCCGGCTCTACCTGATCCTCGATGACGGCCACGCCGTGCGTTACCCGGTCGGCGTCGGCAAGTCCGGCAAGCAGTGGGCCGGCACCACCCGCATCGACGGCAAATATCGCAACCCGGCCTGGTCGCCGCCCGCCGAGGTGAAGCGCGACAAGCCGCAGCTTCCCGACGTGATCCCCGGCGGCTCGCCGCGCAACCCGATGGGCGTTGCGGCGATGACGCTGTCCGGCGGCGAATACGCCATCCACGGCACCAACGTGCCGGGCTCGGTCGGCGGCTTCGTCTCCTATGGCTGCATCCGCATGCTCAACGACGACATCACCGATCTCTACAGCCGCGTCTCGGTCGGCACGAAGGTTGTCGTGACGCGCTGATCATCGCGATCAAGACAGGATTTGAAAAAGCCGCGTCTGACGACGCGGCTTTTTTGTTACCAGAAGCGCCAACCTCGCCTGCACCAGCCCTCGCGATGACCGCCATTGTAGCTGCGCGCGTACCCGCCCGCGAGCATCGCGGCCGAAACGTTGGAGGTTCGTCTGGTCGCGACGTCGGCGAGAACGCGACCGTATTTTTCCGTGCCGAGATTGTAGATGGTGACGCCGCCCTGACCGAGCAAATTGCGCAGCGCTTCGGTGGCCGCTTCCGCCTTGTTCAGCTCGTCCCGGCAGGACGCCTTCTTCTCGGGCGCATCGATGCCACGCAACCGAACCCGCGCGACGAGATCCTGTCCATCGCGCTGATGCACGCGGGCGAGAAACGTGTCGCCATCGATGGTGCGAACGACGTCGACTTGAAGACGATCCTCGGGATTGCCTGAATGCTGAAGGATGATCTCGGCATCGCGCGAGCGCTCTTCGGCCGGATGCGCAATCGGCCAGCTGCTGCCATGCCGAAAGGTGAGCACGATCGCCGTCACGATGCCGACCACGAACATCCACGGCAACAGTCCCGAGAAGCGACGGCCAAATGGCGAGCCGCCGTAAGACGGGCGATAGGAGCTACCGGGGTCGAAACGCGACATTCGCGCACGCTAGGGCTGAGTCGGCCGAGCCGGCAAGTCAGCGTCAGAAATCAGAAGCGATACCCTTGCGCTCCCAATCGCCGTAGCGTGTCGGCTCGGGCCCCTTCGGGCCCTGCAATTCCTTCGGCGCGGCCTTCGCGCCATCCTCAGCATGCGCAGCGGCAGCTTGCCGACGCGCCTCGGCCTCGGCCAGCGCGCGCTGGGCGGCCGGTGGCAAGGGCTTGCGATTGGAGGCAGAAGATTGGTCGTTCATCGTCGGGTGTCCTAGCGCAGGATCGCGACCCGCGCGACGTCCAATAACGCATTGCTGAAATGGCCGCCAAGGGCTGAAATCGCCAGAGGCCATTCTTACATTTGGCATATTCGCATGCCACAGCTGCAGTTCTTAAGGCATGCGCCCCCTCGGCGGAACTGCCGCTCGCTCAGAACCTTACTGCCGCATGCCATCTCAACGTTTCGCCCCACCATCCGAAGTGCCCGGTCTCGCGGCGCGGCGGATCGCTGCCGACATCGTCGACGGCGTCCTGCACAAGCACCGCACGCTCGACGACCAGCTCGACGGATCCGGCGCCCATCCCGGCCTGAAGACACTCGCCGACCGCGACCGCGCGCTGATGCGGCGCCTGGTCGCGACCATCCTGCGCCGGCTCGGCACGCTCGGCCATGTGCTGTCGCGCCTGCTCGACAAGGGCATTCCCTCCGACGCGCCGCGCGCGCAAAGCGCGCTTCTCATCGGGGCTGCCCAGATCCTCTGGATGGATGTGCCCGATCACGCCGCGGTCGATCTCTCGGTGCGCCTGGTACAATCCGACCGGCGCGCCGCGCGCTATGCCGGCCTCGTCAACGCCGTGCTGCGTCGCTGCGCGCGCGAGGGCCAGGCGCTGGTCGAGGAGGTCGCCGCGCAGTCGCTGGACCTGCCGCCATGGCTGCTGGCGCGCTGGAGCGCGCATTACGGCGAGACGACCGCGCGGGAGATGGCACTCGCGCTCGGCCATGAACCATCGCTCGATCTCACGGTGAAGTCCGACGCCGCGCAATGGGCAAGCCGGCTGCATGGCGAAGTGCTACCGACCGGATCGGTGCGCACGGTACTCCATGGTGCCGTGACGATGCTGCCCGGCTTCACCGAAGGACAATGGTGGGTGCAGGACGCCGCTGCCGCGCTGCCGGTCCGGCTGTTCGGCGACATCGCCGGTAAATCCGTCGCCGACCTCTGCGCCGCGCCCGGCGGCAAGACCGCACAGCTGGCGCAGGCTGGCGCGCGTGTCACGGCACTCGACCGTTCGCCCGCCCGGGTGGCGCGCCTGCGCGAAAATCTGAACCGGCTGTCGCTCCAGGCCGAGACTGTCGTCGCCGACGCCGTCGAGTGGACGGGGCCTGTGGACGGCTTCGACGGAGTCCTGATCGATGCGCCCTGCACGTCGACCGGTACGATCCGTCGGCATCCTGACGTCGCGTGGCTGCGGCAGGAGTCGGACATCGCTGCGATGACCGTTCTCCAGCAGCGGCTGCTGAAGAAATCCGTCTCGCTGCTCAAATCGGGCGGGACGCTGGTCTACTGCACCTGTTCGCTGGAACCCGAAGAAGGCGAGCAGGCCGTCGCCGCATTGCTGGCCGCAGAACCTGCGCTTCGCCGCGTGCCGATCGAGGCCAGCGAGGTCTCCGGGCTCAGCGAGATCATCACCGCGGAGGGCGATCTCCGGACCCTGCCGAGCCATCTGCCGCACGCCGACCCGAAGCTCGGCGGGCTCGACGGGTTTTACGCGGCCCGGCTCGTTAAATCCTGATTTTGCACCGGATTTTGCTACCACTGGACTGATTCGGGACCTTTCAAGGTGGTGTCAGCCGCCCGATTTTGGGATTAATAAGGATTCGTCGGAATCCTCTCCCCCTTCAAGGCAAGGCGTGTCGGTCGCTCAACGCAGACGTATCTCGACGCTGGTGATGAACCGCTTCGCGCGGAACATGCTCGCGCGCGCGAGCGGCGGTTCCGTTGCGCTGTCGCGGGTCTGGCCTGGCCGAACCGACCGGCTGATCATCGCGCCGCATGATCTGCGTACCGCGGATGCAACGCGCGCCGCCGAGATCTATGCCGGGCGCTTCGTCTTCGCCGGCAAGATCGTCAACTGCCACGGCCGCTCGATCTTCGATCTCGATCCGCCCTCGGAAGACTGGGAAGTCGCGTTGCTCGGCTTCGGCTGGCTGCGGCATTTGCGCGCCGCCGACACCGCGCTGACCCGGGCGAATGCACGCGCGCTGGTCGAGGACTGGATCAGCAACCCTGCCAACAAGCGCCGGCCCGTTGCCCGCCGCGCCGACGTGCTGGCGCGGCGCGTGATCTCGCTGCTGTCGCAGGCGCCGCTGGTGCTCAGCGACACCGACAACAAATTCTACCGCCGTTACTTGCGCGCACTCGCACGCGAGATCCGCTTCCTGCGCTACACCATGGTCAACATCCCGGACGGGGTGCCAAAACTCCAGGTGCAGATCGCGCTATGCTACACGACGCTGTGCCTCGCCAACCAGGCGCGTCACATCCGCAGCGCGTCGAAAAAGCTCTCTGATGAATTGCAGCGGCAGATTCTCCCTGATGGCGGCCACATCTCGCGCAATCCGGGCGCGTTGATCGAACTCCTGATCGACCTGTTGCCACTGCGGCAGACCTTTGCCGCGCGCAATATCGCGCCGCCGCCGGCGCTGCTCAATGCGATCGACCGCATGATGCCGATGCTACGCTTCTTCCGGCATGGCGATGGCAATTTCGCGTTGTTCAACGGCATGAGCGCGACGCCGTCGGATCTGCTCGCGACGCTGCTCGCCTATGATGACGCCCATGGCGCGCCGATGGCGAACATGCCGCACACCGGCTTCCAGCGCCTCGATGCCGGCCCGACCACTGTGATCATCGACACCGGCCCGCCGCCGCCGCCCAGCGTCAGCCACGACGCCCATGCCGGCTCCCTGTCGTTCGAATTGTCCTCCGGAATCAGCCGCATCGTCACCAATTGCGGCATGCCGACCACGGGTCGTGACAATTGGCGTCCGTTCGCGCGCGGCACCGCGGCGCATTCGACGCTGACCTATCACGACACGTCGTCCTGTCAGTTCGTCGAGATGTCGGCGATGAAGCGGCTGCTGCGCGGCGCGCCGATCATGAGCGGCCCGCATGAAGTCGAGAGCTACCGCGAGGTCGTCGAAGGCGGCACGCTGCTGACGACCTCGCATGATGGCTATCTCGCCAAGTTCGGCGTGATCCACCGCCGCGTGCTGATGGTTGCCAATGACGGTGCCCGGATCGACGGCGAGGACACGCTGTCGCCGCCGCAAGGCGCGCGCCTCAAAGGATCTGATGCCGATTTTGCTCTGCGCTTCCATCTGCATCCCGCGGTGAAGGCAAGCCGGCTGTCGGATGCGCGCGGGGTGATGCTGGTGCTGCCGAACCGGGACGTCTGGACCTTCGAGGCGCTCGACGACAGGGTCGATCTCGAAGACAGCGTGTTCCTGGCCGGCAATGACGGCCCCCGCCGCACCGCCCAGATCGTGATCCGCCAGGATGCGCGCCGGGCGCCCTCGATCCGCTGGAGTTTTGTGCGTTCGACGGCATCGCCAGCAGTCACCAATGCCCGCCGTAACGCTCGCCGCGAGCCGGAACTCCCGCTGTAAACAGGCACGATTCGGTCCCATCTGGTCGTTGTGAAGGGCCTCGAAAACTGCTATCGAGCGCTCGTTCGCGCGACTGGCGACCTTGGATGGAGCACCATCGGGAAGCGCGACACATATCTGCCGCGCGCCTGGGCATAGACACTCCCTGAACAGAGGATCTTGCTCATGACTGACCATCCCCGCCGCGTCACCCGCGCCCTTCTTTCCGTCTCCGATAAATCAGGCCTGATCGAGTTCGCCAAGGCACTTGCCGCGCATGATGTCGAGCTGGTCTCGACCGGCGGCACCGCGAAAGCGATCGCCGCAGCCGGTCTGAAGGTGAAGGACGTTTCCGACCTCACCGGCTTCCCCGAGATGATGGACGGCCGCGTCAAGACGCTGCATCCGAAGGTGCATGGCGGCCTGCTCGCGATCCGCGACAACAAGGAGCATGCCGAGGCGATGAAGGCCCACGGCATCGCGCCGATCGACCTGCTCGTCGTCAATCTCTACCCGTTCGAGGCGACCGTCGACAAAGGCGCGGGCTTCGAGGATTGCATCGAGAACATCGACATCGGTGGCCCCGCGATGATCCGGGCCGCCGCGAAGAACCATGACGACGTCGCCGTCGTGGTCGAGGCCGACGACTACAAGGCCGTGCTCGACGAGCTCGCCGCCAATAACGGCGCAACCACGCTGAAGCTGCGCCGCCGCCTTGCCGCAAAGGCCTATGCGCGCACCGCGGCCTATGACGCCGCGATCTCGAACTGGTTCAACCGCCAGCTCGAGATCGACGCGCCCGATTTCCGCGCCTTTGGCGGCAAGCTGATCCAGTCGCTGCGCTACGGCGAGAACCCGCACCAGACCGCGGCGTTCTATGCCACGCCCGACAAGCGTCCTGGCGTCTCGACCGCGCGGCAGCTCCAGGGCAAGGAGCTCTCCTACAACAACATCAACGACACCGACGCCGCCTATGAATGCATCAGCGAATTCGACGCCAAGCGCACCGCGGCTTGCGTCATCGTCAAGCACGCCAATCCCTGCGGCGTCGCCGAAGGCGCGAACCTTGTCGACGCCTATCGCAAGGCGCTGGCCTGCGATTCCACCTCGGCCTTCGGCGGCATCATCGCGATGAACCGCGCGCTCGACGCCGATACCGCGCGCGAGATCACCAAGATCTTCACTGAAGTGATTATCGCGCCCGATGCCAGCGAAGAGGCGATCGCCATCATCGGTGGGAAGAAGAACCTCCGCCTGCTGCTCGCCGGCAGCCTGCCCGATCCGCGCGCGCCGGGCCTCACCGCCAAGACCGTCGCGGGCGGCCTTCTGGTGCAAAGCCGCGACAATGCCGTGGTCGACGATATGACCTTCAAGGTCGTCACCAAGCGTGCGCCGACGGACGCGGAAATGCGCGACCTCAAGTTCGCTTTCCGAGTGGCAAAACACGTCAAGTCGAACACCATCATCTACGCCAAGGATCTCGCCACCGTCGGCATCGGTGCCGGGCAGATGAGCCGCGTCGATTCCGCGCGGATCGCGGCCCGCAAGGCGCTGGACGCAGCGAACGAGCTGAAGCTCGCCGAGCCGCTGACCAAAGGCTCGGTCGTGGCCTCGGATGCGTTCTTCCCCTTCGCTGACGGCATGCTGGCCTGCATCGAAGCCGGCGCCACCGCTGTGGTGCAGCCTGGCGGCTCGATGCGCGATGACGAGGTGATCAAGGCAGCCGACGAGCACGGCATCGCCATGGTCTTCACCGGCACGCGGCACTTCCGGCACTGATCTTGCCGGCATTCCGGGGCGCGCCACTTGGCGTGAGCCCCGGAATACGGTGAATTGCAGGCTAGTCCCGGACCCGCATCAACAGCGCGAAACCCGTCACGAAAAACGCCACCAGCACGGCCATGCCGGCCTTCTGGCTCGCGGTGGCTGCGGTGATCACACCGATCAGCAGCGGTCCGATGAAGGACGTCACTTTCCCCGTCAGCGCGAACAAACCGAAATACTGCGCGATCCGATCCTTCGGCGCGAGGCGGATCAGGAGCGTGCGCGACGCCGCCTGAAGGGGACCACCGGCGGCGCCGATCAAACAGCCCAGCACGATGTAAGCACGCTCGGCGGCGGCCGCGAACAGCGGCCCGCCGGGTACCGGCGGCGCAACCTTGACGAACAGCACGCTGTCCTTGTCGACGAGCAGGATTGCGGCGACCGACAGCAGCAGGATCAGCATGCTGCCGGCAATGACGCGCTTCGGACCGAGGGAGTCGTCGAGCTTGCCGCCAAGCCATGCACCAAAGGTGCCAGCGATGGCGAGGATGATGCCGAACGTGCCGATCTGGATCGTATGCCAGCCGAATGTGCCGGCCGCATAGATGCCACCGAACGCGAACAGCGACACCAGGCCGTCAGTGTAGATCATGTTGGCAATCAGAAACGCGGCGAGCGATTTCTGCTGCGGCAGATCCCTCAGCGATTGCTTGAGATCAGCCAGGCCTTCGTGCAACGCCTCACGCACCGGCCGCTTCGCCGGGTAATCCGGCGTGAACAAGAACATCGGCGTCACGAAGATGATGAACCACAGCCCGGTCAACGGGCCGGCAGCACGATCACCTTCGTGGGTGACGGGATCGAGCCCGAACAGCGGTGCGAAGCCGAGCAGCGTGCGGCCGGTCTCGGGATTGGCGGCGAAGAAGCCGAGCACGATGATCAAGCTGACGATGCCGCCGATGTAACCCGTGGCCCAGCCGGTGCCCGAGAGCCGACCGATGCGCTCCGGCGGCACCAGCGTCGGCATCATCGCATTGTTGAAGACGGTGGCGAATTCCGCGCCGACGCTGGCAAGCGCAACCGCAAGCAGCAGCGGCGGAATGATGCCATGGTCGCCGGGCTTGCCGATCCACAATGCGCAGGAGGCCAGCACCAGGACCGCACCGAACGCGGCGATCCACGGCTTGCGGCGACCCGAAGCATCCGCGATAGCGCCAAGCACGGGTGACAGAAGCGCAATCGCCATGCCAGCTGCTGCCATCGCAAATCCCCAGAGCGATTGGCCAGTGGCGGGATCCGGCGCAACGCTGGTGGCAAAATAGGGCGCGAACACGAAGGTCGTGATCAGTGTGAAATAGGGCTGCGCAGCCCAATCGAAGAAAATCCAGCTGATGACAGCTGCGCGCGGCGGATAGGTCCGCGGGGCGCTGGCCATGCGCGCCTCGGGGGCGATCGTCGTCATCACGCAGTCCTCATCACAAACAGTTTTGTCTCTCTTAGCGCAAACCGTATAGCATTACAGCGACGCGTTTGAATTGACCCGAACGCTTGGCGGAAATTTGATGATGGCGTCTTTTTCGACACGTCGGACATTTGTCGTGCTCATCGCCACTCTGGCGATTGGGCTTACATCGGCAATCGCGCAGGATGCGCGGCGAACTTATGTCCCGCCCGCGCTCGACACCGTGCATGCCATCCCTGCCGAGCATGGCATGGTGGTGGCGCAGGAGAAGATATCCGCGCAGGTCGGCGCGGATATCTTGCGCCGTGGCGGCAACGCCGTCGACGCGGCCGTCGCAACCGGCTTTGCGATGGCGGTGACCTATCCGCGCGCCGGCAATATCGGCGGCGGCGGCTTCATGGTGATCCATTCCGCAGAGCGCAATGAGGATATTGCGATCGACTATCGCGAGAGCGCGCCGGCGGCGACCACGGCGCAGATTTTCCTCGGGCCCGACGGTAAGCCCGATCCCGCCAAGTCGCGCGATTCCGGGCTTGGCATCGGCGTGCCCGGCACGGTCGCGGGGCTGGCGCTGGCGCACGAGAAGTACGGCTCGGGCAAATTCACGCTGGCACAGTTGCTCGAACCCGCGATCGCACTCGCGCGGGACGGATTTATCGTCACTGACGACATCGCCGATACGCTGCCGGGCTGGTACCCGCGACTGGCCCACTTTCCATCGTCAGCCAGTATCTTCGCAAAGCCTGATGGCAAGCCCCTGGGCGAAGGCGATAGGCTGGTGCAGAGCGATCTCGCTGACACGCTGACGAACGTCGCAGCGCAAGGCCCGCGCGGCTTCTATGAAGGCCCGGTGGCAGAGAAGATCGCCAAGGCCGTGTCCGACGCCGGCGGCATCATGACTCCCGCCGATCTGAAGGCCTATCAGCCGGTGGTTCGCACTCCGGTGCGCGGCACCTATCGCGGCTACGACATCGTCTCGATGCCGCTGCCATCTTCCGGCGGCGTGGTGCTGGTCGAATCGCTCAACATCCTCGAAGGCTTTCAGCTCACCGATCTGAAGCAGGGCTCGCCGGCATCGCTGCATCTGCTGATCGAAGCCATGAAGCGCTCTTACGCCGACCGTGCGCGCTATCTCGGCGATCCCGCCTTCGTCAATGCGCCGATCGAGACGCTCACCTCGAAGGGTTATGCAGCCAAATTGCGCGCCAGCATCTCAACCGATCGCGCAACACCGTCGAAAGAGATCGTTTCCGCGCTGCCCGCGCCGCGCGAAGGCAGCAACACCACGCACTATTCCGTCGTCGACAGCAGCGGCAATGCCGTCAGCAATACCTATACGTTGAACTTCAGCTACGGCGTCGGCCTCGTCGCCGACGGCACCGGCGTGCTGCTCAACAACGAGCTCGATGATTTCACCGCCGCCGTCGGTGCCTCCAATGCCTATGGCCTTGTCGGCTACGAACCCAACCTGCCCGGGCCTGGGAAGCGGCCGCTGTCTTCGATGTCACCGACCATCGTGCTGAAGGACGGCAGGCCAGTGCTGGTGACTGGCTCGCCCGGCGGCAGCCGCATCATCTCGACCGTGCTCCAGGTGATCGTGAACGTGCTCGACTACAAGATGGATGTGGCGGCCGCCGTCGCCGCGCCGCGGCTGCATCATCAGTGGCTTCCGGATGAGGTGCGCGTCGAGCGCGGTTTTCCCGACGACGTGCTGTTTGAGCTCAAGGCGATGGACCATCTCATCGTCGAACCGATGGGACAGACGTCGGCCAATTCGATTGCCGTGACACCGAACGGCCCTCTCGGCGCACCCGACCCGCGCACACGCGGCGCGGAGGCAGCCGGACAGTAAGCCTGCCCTTGCATGGCACGGCCGCACGCGCTGGCTTGCGCGGCGCGCCGCGCGTGCTACCACCACCCGGCCAAAAGCAATTTGCCGGGGAAACGCACATGACCACAGCCGATCCGACCGGGCGCATCGAACGCGCCGAGATCGAGGACACCAGCCTTCTTGCCTTCTATCGCGACATGAATGCGCCGGAGCGGCGCACCTTCTGGGCCTGCGCGGCAGGCTGGGCGCTCGATGGCATGGACTTCATGATCTACCCGCTGGTGATCGGCACCATCATCGCGCTGTGGAAGGTCGATGCCGCGTCGGCCGGTCTTGCCGGCACGGTGACACTGCTGGCCTCCGCGATCGGCGGCTGGCTCGGCGGCTATCTCTCCGACCATATCGGCCGGGTCAGGACGCTCCAGATCACCATCATCTGGTTCTCGTTCTTCTCGCTGGTCTGCGCCGTCGTGCAGAATTTCGAACAGCTGTTGATCGCGCGCGCCGTGCTCGGCCTCGGGTTCGGCGGCGAATGGGCCGCAGGGGCCGTGCTGATGGGCGAGGCGATCCGGCCGCAATATCGCGGACGCGCGGTTGGCTCGGTGCAATCGGGCTGGGCCGTCGGCTGGGGCCTTGCGGTACTGTCGCAGGCGATCCTGTTCTCATTGATGCCGGCTGAAACGGCGTGGCGCTGGATGTTCGTGATCGGCGCGCTGCCGGCGCTGCTGGTGTTCTACATCCGCCGCTCTGTCACTGAGCCAGAGATCGCGGCCGCCGCACGCGCCAAGCACGCTGAGACGGGCAGTCATCCAAAGCTGTGGGAGATCTTCACCTTTCCGATCGTGAAGACCACGGTGCTTGCATCGCTGATGGCGACAGGCTGTCAGGGCGGCTACTACGCCATCACCTTCTGGGTGCCGCAGTTCCTGACCAAGGAGCGTCACCTGTCGATCGTCGGCTCGACCGGCTATCTCTCGACGCTGATCATCGGCTCGTTCATCGGCTATCTCACGGGCGCCTGGCTCGCCGACCGGATCGGACGGCGCAATCTGTTCCTGATCTTCTCGATCGGCGCGATGGCCGTGGTGCTGCTCTACACGCAGCTGCCGCTGACCAACGAGATCCTGTGGGTGCTCGGATTCCCGCTCGGCTTCTTCGCCTCGGGCTATTTCTCTGGCGTCGGCGCGTTCCTGACCGAGCTCTATCCGACGCGGCTGCGCGGCTCGGGCCAGGGCTTTTGCTATAATTTCGGCCGTGGCATCGGCGCGCTGTTTCCGTTCCTCGTCGGCGCGCTGTCGGCATCGACATCGCTTGCCAATGCGATCGCGATCTTCGCCGTGGTGGCTTACGCGCTGTTCTTCATTGCGGCCTTCGCGCTGCCAGAAACGCGCGGGCGCGTGCTGCACGCAGATTGAGCTCGTCGTGGGGCGGTGAGGAAGCTTACCGCCCCACTTGATACGGCCCGCCCTTTTCGAGCGCGCGCGCATAAGCCGGGCGCGCGTGGATGCGTTCCAGGAACGCCATCGCCTTGGGGTGGCCCTGCTCGAGCCCGCCGCGTGCTTGGGCGGCTTCAAGCGGAAAGCTCATCTGGATATCGGCCGCGGTGAACTCGTTGCCGGCGAACCATTCGCTTTTGCCGAGCTCGCCTTCCCAATAATCCATGTGCTGCTTGAGCTGCGGATTGACCAGCGTGGTCAGCGCCTGGTTCGAGACTTTTCGCACCAGCGGGCGAAGCAGCGCCGGCGCGCGCTTCGGCATCAGCGTGAACAGCAGCTTCAGCAGCAGCGGTGACATCGCGGACCCTTCCGCATAATGCAGCCAATAGGTGAAGCGCAGCCGCTCCGGTGGGTTCGGCGGCGGGATCAGCCGACCATTGCCGTAGGTGGCGACGAGATATTCGATGATCGCGCCCGACTCGGCGATGGTGTTGCCGTTGTCGGTGATGACCGGCGACTTGCCGAGCGGATGGATCGCGCGCAGCTCTTTCGGAGCACGCATGTCGGGCTGACGCTGATAGCGCACGATCTCGTAGGGCACGCCCAATTCCTCGAGCAGCCACAGCACACGCTGCGAACGAGAATTGTTGAGGTGGTGGACGGTCAGCATCGCGAGATCCCCGGGGCTTAGGCTTGGTCGGTCGCGTAGGTGCCAGCCCGGGAACGGAATGTCGAGCCGTCTGGACGGAAATTTCATCCGGGTATATTGACCTCGGTTATTTACCCGGGTATTAAAGCGCCCAACGTCGTCAATATGGCAATGATTCCAATGCAGAGGGTTTTCACCGCGTTCCAGGGGCCGCGCCGGCTGGTGTCCGGGCCGGCCGGAGAGGTCGCACTTGTCGTCAAGCGGGTGGCGGCACGGCCGGACGAGCCCATCATCATCTTCGAGGACGCCACGGGCCGATCGATCGACTTCGATCTGCGCGGCGGCGACCGCGAGGTGCTGGCGCGCCTGGCGAAGCTGATGCCGCCACCGGTCGAGGAGGCTGCACCATCGACAGAGTCGCGCGGCCGCGGCCGGCCAAAGCTCGGCGTGGTCGCGCGCGAGGTGACGCTGCTGCCGCGGCACTGGGAGTGGCTCAATGCCCAGCCAGGTGGTGCCTCGGTCGCGCTGCGCAAGCTCGTCGAGGAGGCCAGGCGCGCGAGCGGCGACAAGGACCGCGAGCGGCAGGCGCGCGATGCGGCCTATCACTTCATGACGACCATGGCCGGCAATCGCGCACAGTTCGAGGAAGCGTCGCGTGCTCTGTTCGCAGATGACCGGCGCCGCTTCACCGGACTGATTGCCGACTGGCCGGCCGACATCCGCGACCACATCGTCAAGCTCGCCTATAGCGACCGCGCCTAGGCGCGATCTCCAATAACCCCATCAACGGCCATGCCGCGCGTGCATCGCGCGGCAACGGCTTCGCACGTCCTGATGAAAGGCACATCCATGTCCGCTCCCACGCCGCTCTGGAAAACATTTCTGCGCTTCCTCGCTCCGTTGATGCTGAGCAACGCGCTGCAATCGTTGTTCGGCACCATCAGCAACGTCTATCTCGGCCACATGATCGGCGTCGACGCACTCGCGGCGGTCTCGACCTTCTTCCCGGTGTTCTTCTTCTTGTTCGCCTTCGTCATGGGCCTGAGCACCGGCGCCACCGTGCTGATCGGCCAGGCCTTTGGCGCAGGCAAGCACGACAGGATCAAGATCGTCGCCGGCACGACACTCGCGGTCGGCCTATTGCTCTCGATATCAGTGGGATTGGCCGGTGGCCTGTTCAGCCGCCAATTGATGATGGCGCTGGCCACGCCCGCGGACATTCTCGACCAGGCTAGCCGCTACGCGCGCATCATGCTGCTGACGATGCCGCTCGGCTTCGTCTTCCTGCTGATGACGGCAATGATCCGCGGCATCGGCGACGCTGTGACGCCGCTGCTGGCATTGGCGCTGTCGACGACGATCGGATTGATCCTGACCCCGATACTGATCCGCAGCGACGTCGGCATCACCAGTCCAGCCTGGGCGGCCGCGATCTCCAACGCGGTGACGCTGATCGTTCTCGCAGTCTACTTGCTGCGAAAGAAGCACGCGCTCGCACCGGACGCTGCATTGCTTCGTCATCTGCGGCTCAATCGCGCAGTGCTCGGACAAATCCTCGGCATCGGCCTGCCAAGTGCGGTTGGTATGGTCGTGATGGCGGTCGCCGAGCTGGTGCTGCTCGGCCTCGTCAACGGCTATGGCTCGAACGCGACTGCGGCCTATGGCGCGGTCAATCAGGTGATGGGCTACACGCAGTTCACGGCGATGTCGATTTCGATCGCGGTCTCGATCCTCGGCGCGCAGGCGATTGGCAGCGGCGACCGGGCCCGGCTCGACGGCATCGTCCGCACGGGTCTCGCGTTCAACCTCGTGCTGACTGGTGGGCTGGTGGCGCTGATCTATCTCGCTCCGCGCGCCGTGCTCGGCATCTTCATCACCGACGGCGCCGTGCTCGATCTGGCGAAGGGACTGCTCTTCATCGCCCTGTGGAGCTCGGTGCCGTTCGGCCTTGCGACCACATTCTCAGGCGCAATGCGTGCCGCGGGAGTGGCGCTGACGCCGATGCTGCTGTCGATATCAGCCATTGTCGCGATCGAGTTGCCGTCGGCGGTGATCCTCAGCCGCATGATCGGACTTGCGGGCGTCTGGGCCGCATATCCGATCGTGTTCTGCGCCATGTTCCTCTTGCAGGCGGGCTATTACCTTCTGGTGTGGCGCAAGCAGGCGATCCGGCGCCTGGTCTGATCGTCAAGATATTATGACCGTCATTAAACGGTGGACCTGTGGCGCGCCCTGCGCCACAATGCAAAAAATTCATCTCAAAAAGCCTGGTCAGGGAGAACGAATTTGACCCGCACAGCCCCGCAATTCCTGTTCGATTTCGGCAGTCCGAACGCCTATCTCAGCCATCTGGCGATCCCGGCGATCGAGCAGCGCATCGGCGTCAAATTCGAATATGTGCCGATCCTGCTCGGCGGCATCTTCAAGTCGACCAACAACAGGTCGCCGGCGGAGACGCTCGCCGGCGTCAAGAACAAGCGCGAATTCCAGCAGGTGGAAACCGAGCGCTTCCTCAAGCGCTTCAAGGTCCAGCCCTACGTCTTCAATCCCGACTTCCCCATCAACACGCTGAACCTGATGCGCACTGCGATCGCCGCTCAGCTCGAGGGCGTGTTCGAGAAATATGTCGACGCGGCCTTCTACCACATGTGGCGCGACCCGAAGAAGATGGACGATCCTGAAGTTGCGGCCAAGGCGCTGGCGTCATCAGGCCTCGACGCGCAGAAGCTGTTCGCCCGTGCCCAGGAACCGGAGGTAAAGGGCAAGCTGATCAAGAACACCGAGGAAGCGGTCGCACGCGGCGCGTTCGGCTCGCCGACCTTCTTCGTCGGCAACGAGATGTTCTTCGGCAAGGAGCAGCTGCGCGAGGTCGAGGAGATGGTGCTGGAGAAGTGATCCAGCATCCTCCAGAAAGCGGGTGGTCTCCTCGAGGTCGTTCTGGCATTCTCCAGGACGGTGGAAGAGCAAAAATAAGGACTTTCCCATGCGCATCCTCGTGGTCGGCGCCGGCGCCATCGGCGGCTATTTTGGTGGCAGGCTGTTGCAGGCCGGCCGCGACGTAACCTTTCTGGTCCGCCCCAAACGCGCCAGCGAACTCGCGAGCGACGGCCTCGTCATCAAGAGCCCGAATGGCGACGTGACCTTGAAGAACCCGCCGACAGTGCAGGCCGACGCGATCAAGGACAAGTTCGACGTCGTGCTGCTGAGCTGCAAGGCGTTTGACCTCGACGATGCCATCAAGTCGTTCGCCGCCGCCGTCGGCCCTGATACCGCGATCATCCCGATGCTCAACGGCATGAAGCATCTCGACACGCTCGATGCCAAGTTCGGTAGCGAGCGCGTGCTCGGCGGTCTCTGCGCCATCGCCGCAACCTTGAACGAGAAGCGCGAAGTGGTGCAGCTGCAGCCGATGCAGTCGATCAATTACGGCGAGCGCGACGGCAAGCTGTCGGATCGCGTCAGGGCGATCGACGAGGCCTTCAAGAGCGGCATCAATGGTGCCAACGCCAGCCAGAACATCATGCAGGACATGTGGGAGAAGTGGGTGTTCCTCTCTTCGCTCGCAGCCTCCACCAGCCTGATGCGCACCTCCGTCGGCAACATCCTCGCTGCTCCCGGCGGCCGGGATTTCCTGCTCGGCATGCTGGACGAGACCAGCGCGATCGCCACCGCATCCGGCTACACGCCGGGCGGCCCGTTCTTCGAGCGCGTCAAGGGCAACCTCACCACCGAGGGCTCGCCGATGACGGCCTCGATGTTCCGTGACATCAAGGCAGGCCTCCCGGTCGAGGCCGATCACGTGATCGGCGATCTCATTGCACGCGCCGATGCGGCCAAGGTCCCCGTGCCGAAGCTGCGCATCGCGTACACGCATCTGAAGGCGTATGAGAAGCAGCGGGCGGGGTAGCCCCGCACTATTTGAAATACGCCAGATAATGCGCGAGCGCGGTGATCTCTTCCTCGCTCAGCGAGTACGCAACATCAGCCATCGCGGCGACGCCGCCACCGACGCGCAGGCCCGCCTTGTAATCGTGCAGCGCCTTCACGAGATATTCCTCGCGTTGGCCTGCTAGGCGGGCGACAGCCTTGGTGCCGGCGAAACTATCCGTGTGGCATGAAGCGCAGCGACGGCCGACAGCCGCTTGCGCGCCTTTCTTCGACAGATCCGGATCCTTGTCTTCAGGTCCCTTCGGCGGCGTCATCGCGGCGAAATAGGCGCCGAGACTGCGGATATCCTCGTTGGCGATTTGCTCCGCTATCGGCTGCATCTGCTCGTTCTTGCGCGAGCCCGCGCGGAAGAACACGAGTTGCCATTGCAGGAATTGGTCGGGCTGCCCGGCCAGCGAGGGAATGTTCTCGGTCTGCGAGATGCCGTTCTCGCCGTGGCAGCCGGAGCACACGGCCGCCTTCTCCTGAACGGCGGCGTTGTCGGCGGCTTGCGCCGGAGCGAGTGCGAGGAGCACGGCTGCGCTGATTGCGTGCGAGATGAACTGCCGGCGCATGGTGGGAATTCCAATCTATCGACTTCGTCATTCCGGGGCGTGCGGAGCACGAGCCCGAAATCATAACCACGAGTCGGGGTTATGGGTTCCGGACTTGCGCTGGCGCGCAATCCGGAACGACAGCGGAGTGAAAATGAAAAGAGGCTGCGGCGCCTTGCGAGCACCGCAGCCTCCTGGTCATGTCGCGCTACTTCTTGCTGTAGCTGATGCGATAGATCGCGCCGGCCCAATCGTCGGCGACGAGGATCGAGCCGTCCTTGGCGAGAACGATGTCATCGGGGCGGCCGAGATAGCCCTGGTCACCCTCGATCCAGCCGGAGGCGAACACCTCCTGCTTGGCGTTCTTGCCGTCGGGCCCGACGATCACGCGCATGATGCGCCCGCCCTGGTACTTGTGACGGTTCCAGGAGCCATGCTCGGCGATCAGGATGTTGTTCTTGTACTCGGCGGGGAACTGGTCGCCGGTATAGAACTTCATGCCGAGCGGAGCGACGTGGGCGCCGAGGTTCAGCACAGGCGGCGTGAACTCGGAGCATTTGTGGCCCATCGCGAACTTCGGATCGGGAAGGTCGCCCTGGTGGCAGTAGGGATAGCCGAAATGCTCGCCGAGCTTGGAGATCATGTTCAGCTTGTCCGAGGGCAGGTCGTCGCTGACCCAGTCGCGCGCGTTCTCGGTGAACCAGTACTTGCCGGTGCGCGGATCGACGTCGCCGCCGACCGAGTTGCGAACGCCGAGCGCGTAGACCTCGGCATTGCCGGTCTTCGGATCGACGCGCCGGATCTGCGAGACGCTGGTCGGCGGAATGCCGACGTTGAAGGGCGGTCCGAACGGAATGTAGAACCAGCCTTCCTTGTCGACGGCGAGGTACTTCCAGCCATGCGCGGCATAGGACGGCATGTCGTCATAGACGACCTTGCCCTCGCCGGGATTGTCGAGCTTGTTTTCGATATCGTCGTAGCGGATCAGCTTGTCGACCGCGATGACGTAGAGCGAACCATCCTTGACGGCCAGACCGGTGGGCATGTTTAGCCCCTTGAGGATGGTCTTGACCTCTTTCTTCCCGCCATTGTCCTTGATGGCGTAGACGTTGCCGAGGCCGAACGAGCCGACGAACAACGTGCCCTTGTCACCCCAGGCCATCTGCCGCGCGGCCAGCACGCCGGAGGCGTAGACCTCCATCTTGAAGCCCGCCGGCAACTTCACTTTCTTGATGATATTGGCGAGCTCGGATTCGGAGGCACCGGTCGGCGGACCCGAGGGCGGCGCGAGGCCCTTCTGCGCCTCGGTCTCGTCGCCGAGGAACCAGTCATCCGGCGGATGGGTCCAGAATTCCTTGGTGCCGGATTCGTACTTCTTCAGCGCTCGTGCTTTGTCCTGTTGTGCGCTGGCAACGCTGGTCCCGGCAAGAAGGGCCACGGCCGCAAGCGCCAACACGGATCGATGGATCATCGATGTCATCGCGTCACTCCCCTAAGGCAGCCGTCAGGGCTGCACGTTCTTTGTTTTGCTGTGTGAGTAGGCGAAGTCTTTGGTCTGTCGAGAGGCAGACGCAAAAAGGTTAGCACATCTGCGGGCGGTGAAAAGCGCATCGCGTCCGCTGCGGTTGCGTTGCGCAAAAATTGAGACTGATCGTCTCACATCGTCGCATGCAGCGGCGACGACGTTCTCGCTGCACCGCGAAATCGCACTGGCGATCGCCTGTTTTGCAAGCAGCATGGGATGCAGCCAACACAAAGCCGCGAAAACAACCCCATGCACAGTAGAACGGCAGAGGCCGGACGATGCGCGGCGACACCAGCCACGCATCTGATTCATCATGCGATTTGACAAAAGCGGCGACTAATTGGCGACGGGATACGGACCGTCGTCAAACGACGTGTCGTGGTAGCCTTTCGATCCGACCTCGCGCGCCAGGGCGCTGCGAAAATCGGAGCCAGCGCGCAGGTTGCGCAGCACATGGGCGAAATCGAATTCCGGATGCCATCCGAGCTCGTGCCGGGCGCGCGCGTTGACATAGACGCGGTCGATCTCGGGGAACAGCCGCCAGCCGCGCGCGGCATAAAGCTGCGCGCAATCCGGATAGAGCTCGCGCACGACGCTGGCCGCATCACGAGCGAGCGCGGCGAGGTGGTGCTGCCCGAACGGGCTGGTCGCCGAGACGATGTAGCGGCCGAAACCGAGCCCGGGCGCGCGCTCGACGGCGAGCAGATGGGCACTCACCGCATCAGCTATATCCAGCCGCCGATAGAGCAGCTCGTTGGCCTGGGCGTTGTCCAGCGCGTAAGCCGACCGCATCGCGGCATCGTCGTCGTCCTCCGGAAAGAACCGCGAGGTCCGCAAGATCACGACCGGCAAGCCGCGCTCGCGAAAGAACAGCTCACACAGATTCTCCGCCATCAGCTTTGTGGTGCCGTAGATGTTCTTCGGTACCGATGGTAGCTCCTCGGTGACCCACACCGCCGCCTGCCCGGCCTCAGGCCTGAGCTGCGAGCCGAACGCGCTGGTGGTGCTGGTGAAGACGAAGCTCGTCACGCCGGCCGCGACGGCCGCCTCGAGCAGGTTGAGCGTCCCGGTGACGTTGGTGTCGACGAAGGCCTGCTTGCTGTGGGTCCCCACGTGCGGCTTGTGCAGCGTCGCCGTGTGGATGATTGCGGTGACGCCATCCATCTGCGCCCGGACGAAGCCGGGATCGACTATTGAGCCGACCGCGTCGGTGAAGGGCGACGGCTTGAGGTCGATCCCGCGCGCGGGCGACCCGCGACGCCGGAACGTGCGGAGAATGGCCTCCCCGAGATGGCCGGCGCTACCGGTGACGAGAATTGTCATGTCAGGCCCACGCCAGCCACCAGCGGCGCGCGGAAAACCACGGCCTGACCCGGTTTGGCTGGATGCGCTGGGAAAAATTGGAGCGGGCGAAGGGGCTCGAACCCTCGACCCCGACCTTGGCAAGGTCGTGCTCTACCACTGAGCTACACCCGCATCCTGTGTCGGTCGCGTGACGCGCCGGCAACGGCTGTCGTATGCCAAAAGCGGGAGGCGAATGCAACAGCTACCGGCAGCATCATCTCGCTTTCGGAGCCCCAATATGAGCCCCGAAGCGGCCAAATCGATCGAAAATGGCCCGAAACCAGCGAATCGGCTCGGACGGATTGAAATTCGGCCGTCCCGGCCCAATTTTAGCGCCTGGACCGAAGCATATGTGATGGCGACGTGCTAAAGACCCGCCATTCCAGACATCAGACGAGGGGATCCCGTGACGATCATCGACCAGGGTAACGGAGCGAACCCGGCTGCGGCCGATCTGATCAAGGACACCACCACCCAGACCTTCGTGAAGGACGTCATCGAGGAATCGAAGCGCCAGCCGGTGCTGATCGACTTCTGGGCGGAGTGGTGCGGCCCATGCAAGCAGCTGACCCCCGTGCTGGAAAAGGCGGTCAAGGCGGCCAAGGGCAAGGTCAAGCTGGTCAAGATGAACATCGACCAGCATCCGGCGATCCCCGGCCAGATGGGCATCCAGTCGATCCCCGCCGTGATCGCCTTCGTCAACGGCCAGCCGGCCGACGGCTTCATGGGCGCGGTGCCGGAGAGCCAAGTCAACGCCTTCATCGAAAAGGTGACCAAGGGCGTCACCGCGCCGGGCGAGCCCAACATCGCCGAGATCCTGCAGGAGGCCGAGGCCGTCCTCGCCGAGGGCGACGCTGCTGCGGCCGCGCAGATCTATGCCGAAGTGCTGCAGTACGATTCAACCAATATCGCAGCGCTGGCCGGCCTCGCCAAATGCTACGCCACGTCAGGCGCGATGGAGCAGGCCAAGCAGACGCTGGCCATGGTGCCGGAATCCAAGCGCAACGACCCGGCCGTGAAGGCCGTGCAGACCGCAATCGACCTCGCCGAACAGGCCGAACAGCTCGGGCCCGTCGCGGAGCTGGAGCAGAAAGTCGCCGCAAACCCGCTCGATCATCAGGCGCGGTTCGACCTCGCCACCGCGCTGAACGCGCAAGGCAACCGGGCGGCCGCGACCGAGCAGCTGCTCGCGATCGTCAAGCGCGACCGCAAATGGAACGACGACGGCGCCCGCAAGCAGCTGGTGCAGTTCTTCGAGGCCTGGGGCGGCGCCGACGAGGCAACCGTCGAGGGACGCAAGCGGCTGTCGACCATCCTGTTCTCGTGAGCGGCGTGCGCCGGTGATCCGACGCGCCAGGGGTGACGTTTCGAACGATACTTCATTGCCGACAGTGGGCATCAGATGCCGATTAACATCGAATATCGCGGCCCCGCCGACCTTCCGGAGATCATTCCGGTGTTTCCGCTGCCGGGCGCGCTGCTGTTGCCGCGCGGCCAGATGCCGCTCAACATTTTCGAGCCGCGCTATCTCGCGATGGTCGACGACAGCTTCCGCGATGGCCATCGCTTGATCGGCATGATCCAGCCTGACGTGGCGCATTCGCCGAAAAATTCCGACAGGCCGGCGCTGTTCCGCGTCGGTTGTGTCGGCCGCATCACCCAGCTCGCCGAATCCGGCGACGGGCGCTACCTCCTCGAACTGACAGGCGTCGCGCGCTTCAGGGTGCTCGAGGAGCTCGACGTGCTCACCGCCTACCGGCAGTGCAAGGTCGATTTCTTCACCTTCACCGACGATTTCAAGGCGCGCCTGGGCGAGGATCAGGTCAATCGCGCGGCACTGCTGGTGGCGCTGGCAGATTTCCTGAAGGCCAACAATCTCAAGGTCGACTGGGAGGGCGTCGAGAGCGCGCCCAACGAGGCGCTGGTCAACGCGCTGGCGATGATGTCGCCCTATGGCCCGGCCGAGAAGCAGGCGATGCTGGAAGCACCAGACCTGAAGACCCGGGCCGAGATCCTGATCGCGGTCACCGAGATGGACCTCGCCAAGAAACGCACCAGCGGCGACCCGCCGTTGCAGTGAGGGGCGTCGGTCCTGCTCTCAGCTTCAGCTCTTGGTCTCAGCTCTTGATCTCAGCTCTTGATCTCAGATCTTGGCCTCAGTTCTTCGCGAGCGCGATCCCGCCGTCCCAGCCAGATGTGAAACGGAAACATCGCGGCCAGGGCAAAGCCGGCGCCAAGATGGATCCAGCTCATCCAAGGCCTGACCATTTCCGATCCGAGGTAATAGAGCCCGAAAGCCGTGACGATCAACACGGCGTTGAACGCCGCCATGATGGATCCCGAGACGCGATTCCTGCCCCTGCGCCATGATCGCAGCAGGTGCAGGGGAATGAGGGCTCCCACCAACAGCAGCGACAGCATCGCGACGCCGCCATGGATCATCAGCATGTTGGCGGCCGTCATCTGCCAGATCTCGTCGCCGGCGACGTCCTTCTGCCAGTCCGCCACCAGCCAGCCGGCGCCCGTGAGAGACAGGACGGCAAACGCCGCGTAGAGCGAATAGCGAAACGATGATTTAAGCCGCAAGATGCACCGCGTGATGCCAGTCGGAGGTGATGTGAATGTCGTGGTCGGCCGAGATCATCAGGGCGCTCGCCTCGTAATGCGTGAGCAGTTGACCGGCATCGCTCCCGGAGAGCATGACGACCTTCGTCAGGGCATCTGCAACCATGCAGGATGGCGCGCGAACCGTGACACCATTGATCGCGCCTGCCGGCCTCTGCGTCGTCGGATCAATCACCGCGGAGCCAGCCGATACGGGGCCATCGATCGGGTCAATGCGGCGCGCTGTCGAGGCCAGCGCTTCGCTTGCGACATCGATGCGGCAGATCGGTCGGCCGGGATCGCGTGGATCACGGACGTGAACCGTGCGCGCCTCCACCCCGAATGCCCTGAGATCGCCACCCGCATTCACCATTCCACTCGCCATGCCGAAGTGGCGCAGTGTGTCCACCGCCCGGTCGACAGCAAATCCCTTGGCAATTCCGCCAAGGTCGATCGTCACATCAGCCGATTGAAAGCAGACCTTCAGGTCGGGAAGCAACGTGATCGCATCGGCAACCGCCGCCGTCGGCGCCGCCGACGGCTTCAGTCGGGGCAGCAACCCCATGGCCTGCAATGCGGGGGCAATCGTGACATCGAAACGGCCGCCAGACTGTCGATGCAACGCGACTGACATTTCGAGAACCTGGAACGTCCAGGCATGAACCCTCACGGGACCAACGCCGGCTTCCCGGTTGAGCCGGCTGACATCGCTATCCCGCTCATGAAAGCTCATCAGCCGATGAACCTCGGCGACAGCATCGAATGCTGCGTCGATGGCGCTTTCCGCGTGGTCTCCGGAAGCGCCGGAAACCTCGATCTCGACGAAGGTGCCGAGAAGCGGCCTGGCGCGACGAATGCTATCGGAGGCGATTGCCATAGGCTGCCAATATTCTTTTCACGCCTTCGGTGACATGGGTCGACGACAAGGTCGCGCCCGAGATATTCTTGATGTCGCCGTTGATCTTCAACGCACTCCCGCTGGTCTTGCCAACGAACTGCGCCAGCCAGCTCGCGCCCCTGATTTCGCCGCCATAGGATTCCCGATACTCCAGGATCTCGACCTTTTGCACGGCCCCTGCCGGCGTCAGGGCGACCGCGTAATCGATGAAGAGGTGTTTGCCGACGACCCGGTCAAACACGAAGAAGCCGACGACCTTGCCGCCGGCTTCCGCTTTCCACACCCGGCCCGCCTGAACCTCGGAAAATTGCGTCGCCGACGGGAATGCCTCTTTCTGGGCCTCCTCGATCGACAGATACCGAACGGCGTAGGCCGGAGAGGTGGCGGCCGCGATGGCCGCCGCCGGCAGGGTGTATCGAACCCAAGTCATGGTCACCTAGCTCCTGGTCCTGTCATCAATCTTGCAAAATCGTCCAAAGCAACCCTGTCGGTATCAGAAGAAGAACCCGACGCCGCCGAGGAACGAATCCGAGAGTGCGCCGGTGGCGCTCTTGTCAATCACGCGCTGATAGGTCGCCTTGAGCACGAGTTTCGGGGATGGATACACCGCGAAGCCGGCCGTGTGGTACTGCCGCTGACCCTGACCGGTTGGCAGATCTGCATCGGTGCCGGCGAAGCCAGCCGTCTGAAGGTTCTGATAGGTGTAGCGGTAGAACGGCACAGCCTCCCACTCGCTGTTGAGAATCGTGCCGAGCGGAACATGGTAGGCAATCTCGCCGGAATAGCCGTACATCGACTTGCCGACATTGTTGGTGGGATCGGAGTCGTTGTTGGCGCGCAGATTCTCCGGATGTCCGAAGTCGGCGCGGACATATTCACCGCGAAGCTCGAGACCCGTGTCCGGCACCCGGTAACGGAACTCGGCGTCGAACAACGTGAGGCTCGACTTGCCGAGGAAGTTGCCGAGATCATCATGCGCACCGCGCGGCGTCGTGTTCGGCGAGAAATAGGCGCTGACGCTTGCTGCAAAGCCCGGCAAGAAGGTCGGCGTGAAGTCGAGCCGGCCGGACACCGCGACCGCATTGTTGAGCTGCTGGAAGTCGCCGAGCGGGGGTCTCGAAAACCCGAGCGCATTGACGCCATCGATACCTGCGGCATACGGCGTGCCTGGAAGAGGGACGGTCTTGGCGCCGGTGCGGTTGTCGAAGGAGTCGCCGAAATCCTCGTTGCTGGTGCTGACCATTACCTGGTATTTGACGTCCTCGGTGATGGTTCCGTAGACGCTGCTCGACGGGACCTTCCAGGTCGACGGGATCAGGCCGTTGTAAAGCTCGGGCCGGCCGACGCTGAAGAATTGCGTCGGCTCGTGATGCTGGTTGATGTAGCCGATCGGGACGAGATCGACGCCCGGCGACCGCCAGTTGAACTGATCCATGATCTTGAAATCGATCCAGACCTGCTCGATTTCGGCCGTGCCGTGCAGCTTGTCGTCGTTGTCGAAACCCGCACCCGCGTGCTCAAACTCGATTTCCGCATTGAAGATGATGTTCGGAGTGATCGCATAGGTGGGCAGCAGAACGAACCTGGCCGCGTCAAATCCCTTCTGCCACTGACCGGCGGCGGCAGGATTTTGCATGGCGCCGAACTTGATCTCGCCATAGGCCCCGAGGCTGAGACCGGGGACGGGAGAATCCGCAACACCGAGGATCGGCTTGTCCGACGCCGAGGGTAGCGGCGGCAATGCCATGAAGTCTTTCGACTTCGGCTTGGTCGATTTGTCGGACGGTTGGGCTTCCGGCTTTCGATCCTCGGGCTTGGCTGCCGCGCTCTTCGTATCAGTGGAGGACTTGGTATCAGTGGAGGACGCGGCCGCATTCGCGCTCGTCAGCGATGCCGTTTTGCCCGCCCGCTTAGCGTCAGCATCTGCCGCAGGTCGGTCCTGCTTCTGCTTGAGCTCGGATTCGAGCTGCTGGATGCGCTGCTCCATCTTCTCCAGCTTCTTCAGCAACGCCGCGTTCGCGTCACCGTCGGCTGCAAAAGCACCACCGGAAGTCAGGATCGAGATCGCTGTGGCCGCCAATAAAGCCGACCGGCTGGGGCATCGACGGCTTTCGAACAGAAATGCAAACCGACCAGTGGAAATCTGCCGTGACACGCGTGCCCCCAAATGTTGCGACATCCGGCCGCAGGAAAATCAGGCAGGGCAGCTCTTGGGAAGCAGAAACAGTCAGAAACGATCCGAATCGAAATTAGAATCGCTCGATATTAGAATTAGAATAAATCAAAGCTCGCTCGCAGGCGAAGGAGACGAAGCAGCCCGCGGCGCTCAATCCCGGAAGGGCGCGCGGATACGTTTGCGGCCGGTGATCATGGCGCGGATCAGGTTCTCGCGCTGAAGCACGCTCATCAGCACCACGCCCGCCACGTGCAGCACGATCAGGATCATGACCGCATCCGATGCGACGGCGTGCGTGTCCTCGATCCACCAGACGCCGAAGAACGTGACTGTCACCGACAGGGCGCCCGTGATCGCCGAGACGGCGAGCGCCAACATGAGCGCCACCAGCATCAACGTGCCGGCGGGATTGAGCCCGATATAGCGGCCGGTCATGCCGCGTCGTAGATTCCAGAGATAGCCCGGCGCTGCGCGAAGCCTGACGCCGGTCATGCGAAAGCGCGAATAGCGGCTTCCCAGACCGCCCCAGATCAAGCGGAAGACGAGAAGCCCGATGACCGAATAGCCGACGATGCGGTGAATGCGGTCTTGCACAGTGGGCGTGAACCACGCGACCAGGACGCATGTCGCGAGGGTCCAGTGCCAAAGACGCAACGGCAGGTCCCAGACCGCTACCGTGCGATCGGCGGGGCGTCTGTCGGACACCCCGCGCATGTCTGGCACCGCTTCTTCAATCAAGTCGCGACCACCTTCGGACCTTGGCCTTACTTGGCGATCGTGTGCTTCAGGCTGAGATCTTCGGGGCTGTAGAACAGCTCGTAGAGCTTGCCTTCCTTGACGCCGTAGACCTCGTAGCACGAGCCTTCGATCTTGGAACGGCGCACTTCGTAACCCAACGCTTTCGCCTTGGCTTCGGCCTCGGTGGCCGGCTTCCAAGACGCCTTGTCGAGCTTGGTGCAATCCTTGAAGCCGTCGGCCATCGCCGTCGATTCCATGCCGATCCCGACGGTCAGTGCGATGGCAAGAACACGGATGACTCTCACTGATATCTCCTCCTCTGTGCGCAAGATCCTGCGCGAAGCGCGACCGAAGGAAGCGAAGGGGAGGGCGAAGTCAATTGCGGCTCGGATCCGCCGCCTCTTAGAGATATTCCAGCCGGCGCCAAAAGATCAGCGCGCTCCGCGTGCAATGCGTATTTTGCCGCGCGCTGCGGCCTTAAGCCTCACCGGTTCGACGGCACATCTTGTCCGGCCACGCTCAGTAACCGACCACCGCCATCACGACCACCACGCTGAGCGCCATCCAGCCAAAATGCCGACCGCGCGTCGCCCAGGCGTTGGCGCAGGCGGAGAAACCGAACACGCAGATCATGGTGATGACGATCCAGCGGCGCGCCAGCGCCGAATCCATCCAGGGCGTCGCGATCAGAAGCACGCCGCAGCCGATCCAGGCGACGGTCGAGGCCTGCCAGACCAGGCGGATCAGGGTGCGGAGCCGCGGTGGCTCGATCGTAGCACGGGGAAAGACCTTGGTCTCGCCGAGAATGCCGTGAATGAGTGCCACGACGATGGCGAGGACGCCAGCGCATTGGAGCAGGAGATCACGCATCAACAAGGCTCCCTGAATCTTTTCCATACAGCGATGTATGGTGTGATAGAAGCTGGCGCGCCGCCTGTCAATACACTAGTGTATGGTCGGATTTCGGGACCGGACATGACCGAACAACTCTCCGCCGACGACTGGATCAGCCAGGGCATCAAGGCGCTCACCAGAAGCGGATTCACCGCGCTGAAGGCCGATCCGCTGGCCAGGACGATGGGCGTCTCGCGCGGCAGCTTTTACTGGCATTTTGCTGACCTCGGCACGTTCCACGCCGCCGTGCTGAAACGCTGGCGCGAGATCGCGGCGGAGGAGATCATCGCCGGTGTCGAGGCCGACGGCGACGAGCCGCTGAAGGCACTGTTGCGCCGGACCTTCGGTGCCCGGCTCGACCTGGAACGCGCAGTGCGCAACTGGGCGGCGTTCGATCCGACGGCCCAGGCCGCCGTCCGCGCCATCGACCGCCGCAGGCTCGATTATATCGAGGCATTGCTGGAGAAGCGGGGGCTCGACGCCGCAACGGCGCAGGCGCGCGCGCAGATCCTGTACTGGACGTTTCTCGGTTTTGCGCTGTCGGCGGCGCCTATACCGGCCGCGCGGCTGCAGGGCCTGCTCGACGAGATCCAGCAGATGGTCTCGGGTTGAGGTGATGGGCGACCGCAGATTTCTATGTTAGAGGCAAGCGAATGCCGGAGACCCCTATGAACACGCCGACTGAACGTTCCGAAAACAGCGTCGATCCGAAATTACTGGAGATCCTGGTCTGTCCGCTGACCAAGGGCCAGCTGGAATTCGACGCTGCCAAGCAAGAGCTGATCTCGCGCAGCGCCAAGCTTGCTTATCCGATCCGTGACGGCATCCCGATCATGCTGCCGGAAGAGGCAAGAAAGATCGATTGAGATTTTCGCAGCCCGGATGGAGCGAGAGTGAAGGCCGGATCCGGATTGCAGATTGGCGTTCATTTCGGTTCGGCCGGCCAACTGCTAACCAGAAGCCCCTTCACGGTAATTATGACGCCGACTGTCTGATGCCGGCTATAAAAGAAAGTTGGCACTGATCGCATACCCATGGTCTGGAGTATGACGTCTCCACGGTTTATTTTACCGCCAGCATAAAACATTGCATCGGAGACAAGTTCGTCCTTCTCGATGTGCGCTATGATCGTCAGGCACACATCCTGATCAGGAGAGCACGTCTTCTTGTGCATCACTCGAAAAATCATCCTTTCGAGAACGCTAGTGGGATCCAGGTGTGGTGTCGCCTTGCTCGCTTCGACCGTCGATGCAGCGTCGGTGACGTCCAAGTCACTTAAGAATCGCGCGAGGGGCGCGCGCCATTTTTCTGGAACGGGCATCTCGAACGGTTCTGGCGCCATCATTTGGGCCGCGACTTTCGTGACCTGCAGAAACACCAAAAACGAAGCGGCTAATAGCCGACGTATGGTCCTAGTCACTGGGCCTCTGCTGCGATTACAACGCCTCGCCCTTCAACAACCGCGGAATCTCGCCCGTCAGACCCGCCGCCTGGCGGATGAAGAGGTTCTTCAGCGGCGGGGTACGATCGACGATGCCGAGGCCGATGTCGCGCACTGTGCGAAGCAAGGCCGACTCGTTCGAGAACAGGAAGTTCAGCGAGTTGGTGGCAACGCCCATCGCCATGGTGTCGAAGCGGCGCCAGCGCTGGTAGCGCTCGAGCACGTCGGCGCCGCCGAGATCCATGCCGAGCCTGGCGGCATCGACCACGACCTCGGCTAGCGCAGCGACATCCTTCAGCCCCATGTTGAGGCCTTGCCCCGCGATCGGATGAATGACGTGAGCGGAATCGCCGACCAGCGCAAGGCGCTCGGCGACGAAGGAGCGCGCGACGAAATAGGACAACGGAAACGCGCGCGGCTTGTCGAGTGCCTTCACCTCGCCGAGATGCAGGCCAAAACGCTGCTCGAGCTCGCTGTGAAACTCTTCGTCGCTGAGCGCGATGATGCGCGCAGCCTCGCTGCGGCGCTCGGTCCACACCAGCGAGGATCGCTTGCCAGTGAGCGGCAAAATCGCAAACGGACCCGCGGGCAAAAAGTGCTCCTCGGCGCGGCCTTCGTGATCGCGCTCGTGGCCCACGGTGACAACGATGCCGGATTGATCATATTCCCAGCCGTGGGTGGCAATGCCGGCGCGCTCGCGCAGCTTCGACTTCGCACCGTCAGCGGCGACCAGCAGGCTCGCCGCGATGACGCTGCCATCGCCGAGCGTCACGTCGATGCCCTCGGCGCGCGCGTCGTAAGACGACACGGTGGTGGCGCGCAGATCGATGCCTTCAGCTTCGGCGCGGACGACCAGCGCATCGATCAGGCGGCGGTTCTCGATCATGTGCGCGAAGGGCTCGCCCGGCGCGACGTCGCCGGCGAAATTCAGGAACGTCGGACGCGTGGCGTCCTCGAGCTTGGAGTCAGTGACGACCATGTCGAGGATCGGCTGCGCCTCGGCCTTGACGTCGTCCCAGACGCCGAGCGCCTCGAACAGGCGGCGGCAGGCGGCGACGATCGCGGTCGCGCGGGGATCGCGGCTCGGCCGTGAGCTAAGCGCGGGATCGGCGACGATGACGGGAATCTCGGGGCCGAGCCCCTGGCGCAGCGCCAGCGCGAGCGCAAGGCCCGCGAACGCGCCGCCGCCAATGACAATGTGACCCTGTACCGACATACCCAGATTATCCTGCCAAAATTCCCGGCCAATTCTTGGTCTTGCTAGCAGACTTGAGGTGGGCGAAACAGTGCGGTGAAACAAGGGCGGAATGAGCTCAGCGTGTCATTCCGGGGCGCGACAAAGTCGCGAGCCCGGAATCCAGAGGTTATCAGCTCGAGATTCCGGGTTCATCGCTATCGCGATGCCCCGGAATGACGAGATCCATCGAAAGCACCAGCATGTCCAAGAGCCTGATCGACCTGATTTCGATCCTCGACCTCGAGCAGCTCGAGGTGAATTTGTTCCGCGGCAACAGCCCGAAGACGAGCTGGCAGCGGGTGTTCGGCGGGCAGGTGATCGGCCAGGCGATGGTGGCGGCGTGCCGCACCGTCGAGGGACGGCTGCCGCATTCGCTGCATTGCTATTTCATCCTGCCGGGCGATCCGCAGATCCCGATCATCTATCAGGTCGAGCGCCTGCGCGACGGCAAGAGCTATTCGACCCGCCGCGTCACGGCCATTCAGCACGGTAACGCGATCTTCTCGATCATGGTGTCGTTCCACGCCGAGGAAGAGAGCGCGTTCGATCATCAGGACAAGATGCCTGACGTGCCGCCACCGGAAAAACTCACGGCGGAGGAAGTGGCGAAGCAGCCGATGTTCCGCGAGATGCCTGAGTTCATCCGCCGCTACTACGAATCCGATCGGCCGATCGAGCTGCGCCCGGTCGAGCTCAGCCGTTACTTCGGCGAGAAAATCGAGGACGGCCGCATCCACGTCTGGATCAAGACGGCGGCGACGTTGCCGGACGATCCGGCGCTGCACATGTGCGCGCTGGCCTACGCCTCGGACTTCTCGCTGCTCGACGCCATCATGGCGCGTTATGGCCGCACACTGTTCGACAAGCGCATGATGCCGGCGAGCCTCGACCACGCGATGTGGTTTCACCGCCCATTCCGCGCCGACGAATGGCTGCTCTACGCGCAGGATTCGCCGAGCGCGCAAGGCGGCCGCGGCCTGACCCGCGGCTCGATCTTCAAGCCTGATGGCACGCTTGTCGCCTCCGTCGCACAGGAAGGTTCCGTGCGCGAGCGGAGGAGCTGATCGTTCAGAGCGAGCCGCGCGGCGAGAGCACCGTCTGTGACGCCAACCAACGCATCTTCCAGCGATACATCCACGGAATCGGGATGATAAAGGAGCTGGCGATCGCGATCACGATCGCGCGCCACAGAAACTCCAGACCGGTGCCAACGAAGGTGACCTCACGCCGCGTGCCCTGGATGTTGCGGCAGAACCATCGGATCCAGGCCACATAGACCCATGCCCAGCCGATGATGGTGATGATGGAAACGAAGAACAGGAGCATCCAACCGGCATAGGCCCATGGGGTGCCGGAGAAGCTCAGCCCGAGCGGTTGACCGTTTGACGCAAGGTTTGCGACAAACCATTTCACGAAGAGCCAGTAGATGGCGATGTAAGCCAGAGTCGCCACCAGGTTGATCAACTGACTGCCCGTGTACGCCGCTATGGCGAAGAGCACGATGGTGCCAAAAAACCAGGGCACGATGGTCATCGCGTTGCCCTCGAAGCTGAGGTTTGGTCGTCCGGGCACACGAACGCAGGACACCAGCCACTTCGTGTACCAAACAACCATCCACGGCACCGGAATGACCAGGCACGAGACTATCGTCGTCACCAGCGTACGCCAGGTGAAGTCCCAGATTCCGAAATCGATCGACAGCGATCCGCCGGCGGCGCTACCGGCACCGGTATAGCTACCGCCGCCCATCATCGGCGGGCCCCCGGCGGGAATGATCGGCGGCCCGCCCGAGATCAGACCTGGAATTTCGGCGGCCTTTTGCCAGCCGGCCATGCCCTCGGACCACACCAGCGTATCCGCGCGCACCACGCCCTGCGCGATCAGGTCGCGGAATTGCCCGTCCGGATAGGGCCCCTGCTGCTTGCCCTCGGATGCATAGAACCAACTCGCCATGACGCCTCCCCCAAAATACTTATGTACCGCCCGGCCGGCGCGGGTTCACCGCATCCATGCCAAAAATGCATTGTGAAGGATGAACGGTTGCCCTGTACAGAGGCGGCCATTCACATGACCGCCCGTGGCCAAATGTTTTTCCGCTTCAATCTGCAAGTTTTTTGTGCCATTTGCCCGGAAAGATGCCAGATTGACGCAGCGCCGGGGACACACGGCGGGCGCATCCCCGGGGAGCAGGCTGAATCATGAAACTCGTCGTCGCGATCATCAAACCCTTCAAGCTCGATGAGGTCCGCCAGGCCCTGACGGCGATCGGCGTCCACGGCATGACCGTGACCGAGGTGAAGGGCTACGGCCGCCAGAAAGGTCACACTGAGATCTATCGCGGCGCGGAATATGTCGTGAACTTCCTGCCCAAGCTGCGGATCGAGATCGCGGTGGCCTCCGACGTCGCCGAAAAAGCGGTGGGCGTGATCACCGCGACCGCCCGCACCGGGCAGATCGGCGACGGCAAGATCTTCGTCACGCCGATCGATAACGCGGTGCGGATCCGCACCGGCGAAACCGACAGCGACGCTCTCTAATTTCGACTTCGTCGATCGCACCGGCAATGACGCCGTAACGTGCGACGCCATCACACTGCCGGGGGAAATAACATGGCGGGACTGTTGCGCCGCGTAGCCGCTATGGCTGCGCCGATCGGATGTGCTTTGGTCATGGCGGCACCGGCGCGCGCCGCGGCTAGCGAGATCAACACCGCCGACACCGCCTGGATGATCGTCGCCACCGCGCTGGTGCTGATGATGACGATCCCAGGCCTGGCGCTGTTCTATTCCGGCATGGTGCGAAAGAAGAACGTGCTCGCAACCATGGCGCAGAGCCTTGCCGCGGTGACGATCATCTCCATCCTCTGGGTCGCGTTCGGCTATTCGCTCTGCTTCGTCGGTGATGGCCCGTGGATCGGTTCGCTCGACCGCTGGTTCCTCGCCGGCATGACCATGGACAGCGTCAATCCGGCGGCGAAGACGATCCCGGAGGCACTGTTCATGCTCTACCAGATGACGTTCGCGATCATCACGGTGGCGCTGGTCGCCGGCTCGGTCGCGGACCGGATGCGGTTCTCCGCCTATCTCCTGTTCTCGGTCGCCTGGTTCATCTTCGTCTACATCCCGCTGGCGCATTGGGTGTGGGGCGGCGGCTTCCTCAACAGCATGGGCGTGCTGGATTTTGCCGGCGGCCTCGTCGTGCATCTGTCGGCCGGCACCGGCGGCCTCGTCGCGGCGAAGGTGATGGGGCGCCGTCATGGCTACGGCACCGAAAATCTCTCGCCGTTCGATCTGTCGCTCGCGGTGATGGGCACCGGCCTGTTGTGGGTCGGCTGGTTCGGCTTCAACGGCGGCTCGGCGGGTGCAGCCAATTCGCGCGCGGTGCTGGCGATCATCGCGACGCATCTGGCGGCCTGCTCTGGTGCGCTGACCTGGGGCGCGATCGAATGGTCGACGCGGCGCAAGCCGTCCGTGCTCGGCATGATCTCGGGCGCGGTCGCGGGCCTCGGCACCATCACGCCGGCTTCCGGCTTCGTCGCGCCATGGCACGGCATCGTCATCGGCATTGCCGCCGGCGCCATCTGCTACTGGGCCTGCACCTGGCTGAAGCACCGCTTCAACTATGACGATTCGCTCGACGTGTTCGGCGTCCACGGCATCGGCGGATTGACCGGCACGCTGCTCGCCGGCGTGTTCGCGACCAGCGCCATCGGCGGCACCGCGGGCCTGCTCGAGGGTCATCCGCAGCAGCTGCTGATCCAGCTCTACGGCGTCGCTGTCACCTTCGTCTGGTCGGCGGGCATCAGCTACATCCTGCTCAAGCTGGTCGGCCTGTTCGTGCCGTTGCGCGTCTCGCGTGAGCACGAGCTCGAGGGGCTCGACATCTCGCAGCATGGCGAGGCGCTTCAGTAATTGGAGGCTTGTCAGGAAGGGCTTGCGCAACACATAAGTAAATGCTTATGTGTTGCCATGATCGAAGCCGACATCTTCAAGGCGCTGGCCGACCCGACCCGCCGCAAGGTCTTTGAGAAGCTCGCCGGCGGCAGCCTGAACGCGAGCGCCTTGCGCGACGGTTTGGAGATCAGCCAACCCGCAATGTCGCAGCATCTTGCGGTGCTGCGCGCGGCAGGGCTCGTGCGCGAGCAGCGGCAGGGCCGCTTTGTGAATTACGAAGTCGATCCCGATGGAATCGTCGCCATCGGGGCCTGGCTTGCGCGCTACCGCGCCTATTGGCCGAAGCGCATGGACGCACTCGCTGACCTCCTGAAGGATATGGATCAATGAGCGACGCAGTGAAGCCCGATCGTCCCGACGAAGCTCTCGTGCTCGAATATGAATTCGACGCGCCGCCGGCAAAGGTCTGGCGCGCTGTGACCATTCCGGAATTGCGCGAGCGCTGGCTGCCGGATTTCGACCTCGCGAGTGCCGAGCCTGAAACATCGATTCCCGGCGAAGAAGTCCGCTACCGGATGCGCGATTCCGAACCGCCATTTCGCGAAAGCCAGGTCATCTTCAAGATCGAGCCGAACGTGTCGGGCGGCACGCGCTTTCGCATCATCCAGCAAGCCTGCGATGTCAGAACGAAGCTGCCGCAGCCGGCTAATACCAACTGCTGCCTGATGCTGGCGGCTTAGCAGCAAACAGACTTCATCACCTTAAAGACATGGAGGTCGCCGATGCGCGACATGCTTCAGCTCGTCCCTGTGGTCGTCGAACAATCCGCCCGCGGCGAGCGATCCTTCGACATCTACTCACGCCTCCTGCGCGAGCGCATCATCTTCCTCAACGGCGAAGTCAACGACGCGATGTCGGGCCTCGTCTGCGCGCAGCTCTTGTTTCTGGAGGCGGAGAACCCGAACCGGCCGATCAATCTCTACATCAACTCCTATGGCGGCGTGGTCACCTCGGGCCTTGCGATGTACGACACCATGCAATTCATCAAGGCGCCGGTGCACACGCTGTGCATGGGCACCGCGCGCTCGATGGGCTCGTTCCTGCTGATGGCCGGCGAACCCGGTCACCGCGCGGCCCTGCCGAATGCCAGCCTTCACGTCCACCAGCCGCTCGGCGGCTTCCAGGGCCAGGCCTCCGACATCCTGATCCATGCCAACGAGATGCAGGAAACCAAGCGGCGCATTATCAGGCTCTATGCCAAGCATTGCGGGCGCACCGAGGAGGAGGTCGAACGGACGCTCGACCGCGACCACTTCATGACCGCGCAGCAAGGGGTCGAATGGGGCCTGATCGACCGGGTGTTCGTGGAGCGCGACGCCGCCTGATCGTCTCCCCCGGTTGCGACCATCCTGTAAGCACGCCGCGGGCGCACCCGGTATTTTGCAGCGTAGCGGCGGCGTTGAGCGAGCATTTCCTGTAGCAAAATACCTTTTGACTGCCCGACACATGAGCAACATTGTGTCGGCAGCCTGTCCTGCCTGCATTTTAATCAGCTATGGTCACGTTTTGAGCGCGACGTAATAGCGCACTGCAGCGCGATACAAGCTGAACGCGAAAACACCCGCTTTCATAGTCCGTTAGGCAAGCCGCCCGATCTGGCACGGCATTTGATTCTAGGGGGCGTGGCTGTGCCCGCGTAGTGAAACTTCTCCCTCGTGGCGAACCAGTCGAGAAACGCCCGGCCACGTCCGGACCGGGCCCAAGCGGGGATAGGACCCATGAAAATTGTTATGGCGATTATCAAGCCATTCAAGCTGGAAGAAGTCCGTGACGCCCTGACCGCCATTGGCGTTCACGGTCTCACGGTGACGGAAGTCAAGGGATATGGCCGTCAGAAGGGCCATACGGAAATCTATCGCGGCGCCGAATATGCCGTGAGCTTCCTGCCCAAGATCAAGATCGAAGTCGCTGTCGCCTCCGAGCAGGTCGACAAGACCATCGACGCCATCACGTCGGCTGCGAAAACCGGACAGATCGGCGACGGCAAGATCTTCGTCATCAGCCTCGACCATGCGGTTCGCATCCGCACCGGCGAGGCCGACGCCGCGGCCCTTTGATTTCGCGCTCAACCAAAATCCAATCAGGAGTAAATGAAATGACGTTTAAGCGTCCCTATGGCGCGGGACTGGCGGCTCTCGCAGTCGGCCTGTTCGCTGCGACCGCAGCCTACGCCGAGCCAACGGTCAACAAGGGGGATAACGCCTGGATGCTGACATCGACAGTCCTCGTGCTGTTGATGACGATCCCGGGTCTTGCGCTGTTCTACGGCGGCCTCGTTCGTTCCAAGAACATGCTCTCGGTCCTGATGCAGGTGTTCTACACCGTCTGCGTCGTCACCGTGATCTGGGCCGTGTACGGCTACAGCCTCGCCTTCACCGGCGGTTCCGACTTCATCGGCGGCTTCTCCAAGGCCTTCATGATGGGCGTCACCACCGACTCGAAGGCCGCAACCTTCTCGGTCGACGCCAACATCTCGGAGCTCGTCTATGTGTGCTTCCAGATGACCTTCGCGGCGATCACACCCGCCCTCATCGTCGGCGCCTTCGCCGAGCGCATGAAGTTCGCGGCCATCGCCCTCTTCATCCCGCTCTGGGTCACGCTGATCTACTTCCCGATCGCGCACATGGTCTGGTACTGGCCCGGCCCGGACGCGATCCAGGACGCTGCCAAGGCTCTGGCTGCTGCGGGTGATGCGGCGGCGAAGACCGCGGCTCAGGCCAAGCTCGACGAGATCAACGCCGATGCCGGCTGGATCTTCAAGAAGGGCGCGATCGACTTCGCTGGCGGCACCGTGGTGCACATCAACGCGGGCATCGCAGGCCTCGTCGGCGCTCTCCTGATCGGCAAGCGCGTCGGTTACGGCAAGGAGCTGATGGCTCCGCACTCGCTGACCATGTCGATGATCGGCGCCTCGCTGCTCTGGGTCGGCTGGTTCGGCTTCAACGCCGGCTCCAACCTCGAAGCCAACGGCGGCGCAGCCCTCGCCATGACCAACTCCTTCGTCGCCACCGCAGCCGCCGCGCTGTCGTGGATGTTCGCGGAGTGGATCGTGAAGGGTCATCCGTCGGTGCTCGGCGTCATCTCCGGCGCTGTCGCGGGCCTCGTGGCCGTCACGCCTGCCGCCGGCTTCTCCGGCGTGATGGGTGCGATCGTCCTCGGTCTCGTGGTCGGCGTGGTCTGCCTGTTCTTCTGCACCGTCGTGAAGAACGCGCTCGGCTACGATGACTCGCTCGACGTGTTCGGCGTGCACTGCATCGGCGGCATCGTCGGCGCCCTCGGCACCGGCATCCTGGTGAACCCGGCTCTCGGTGGCGCCGGCATCATCGACTACACCGCGATCCCGCCCAAGGTTGCCGATTACGACTTCGCTGCGCAGATGATCTCGCAGGTCGAAGCCGTATGCACCACGCTGGTGTGGTCGGGCATCGGTTCGGCGATCCTCTACAAGATCGTCGATGTGATCGTTGGCCTTCGCGCCAATGTCGAGACCGAACGTGAAGGCCTCGACATCACCGAGCACACCGAGCGCGCCTACAACATGTAACCTCTCCTCCCGGGCGCGATCTCTCCTCGGGATCGCGTCCACAACTACGGTTTGGGCACATACCCGGCAATGCCCTGACCGTTGAGGGGCTCCAGCGCAAGTTGGAGCCCCTTTCTTTTTGGCGGGATTCTTTTTGACTAGCCTGGAAGAAAGAGATTGCCATTCCAGATGGCCGGCGCAGAAATATCGACCACAACGAACAACAACATGGGAGGTCGTCATGCGTTTGGAAGGCGGATGCTATTGCGGTGAGGTGCGCTACGTGGCCGAAGGCGATCCGATGATGCAGGGCCAATGTCACTGCCGCGAGTGCCAGTACATCTCGGGCGGCGCGCCCAACACCTTCATCGCCATGCCGTCGGACGGCTTCACCTACATCACCGGACAACCCAGGCAGTTCGCGCGCAAGGATCTCGAACGCGCGGTGACGCGCGAGTTCTGCGCTGAATGCGGCACGCATCTCGTCACGAAAATACCCGGCCTGCCCGCCGTCGTGGTCAAGGTCGGCACGCTGGACGAACCGGAACAATTCAAGCCGCAGATGGCGATCTACACCTGCGACAAGCAGGAGTTCCACGCGATCCCCGCAGGCATGACGACGTTCGAGAAGCTGCCGGCGTATTAGGGGATGAGGCTCGACTAGCGCCCCGACGGAGGTGCATTCCCTCCCCCTTGTGGGGGAGGGAACGGAGAGAGCGCTGCTGTCGGCCGAACCAAATTCGACTTCACCCCGCCATCCCATTGTTATCCGGCCCTATTTTTCCGGCTCTGGACGGGCCGGCCCGCCGATGGTTAATCGCGTCTTAACCTCGCCCTATCTATGGTGAACTGAACCGCTTTCCTGCCGGCGCGCAGCGCGCGACCGGCCGTTCGAAGAGTACTGGCGCCCAGAATGGTCATGACCGCTTCAACCCGTGCGCCGCAGGCCAGTGCAAACTCCAACAACGAACGCTCGCCCTTTGTCCGGCTGAACGAGCTGCTGGCGCCGCATCAGCCCGGCAAGCCCTTGATTTCGCTCGCGGTCGGCGAGCCGCAGCATCCGGTGCCTGACTTCGTCGGTCCGGTGCTGGCCAAACACATCGCCGATTTCGGCCGCTACCCGATGAACCAGGGCATGGAGCCGTTCCGCAACGCTGCGAGCGCTTGGCTGTCGTCGCGGTTCAAGCTGCCGCGCGCGCTCGACCCCAAGACCGAACTTCTCGTGCTCAATGGCAGCCGCGAAGGGCTGTTCCTCGCGGCGATCGCAGCCGCGCGCTATGTCGGGCCGAAGCCCGGCAAGCCCGCCATCCTGATGCCGAACCCGTTTTACCCGGTCTATGGCGCGGGCGCAGGTGCTGCGGCCTGCGAACCGGTCTATCTGCCGACCACCGTCGACAACGGCTTCCTGCCCGATCTCGACGCCATCGACGAGGCCACGCTGGCGCGCACCGTGGCGTTCTATCTGGCCTCGCCCGCCAACCCGCAGGGCTCGGTCGCTTCGCGCGATTATTTCACGCGCCTGAAAAGCCTCGCCGATCGCTACAATTTCATGATCCTCAGCGACGAGTGCTATTCGGAGATCTACACCCGCGAGGCGCCGGGCAGCGCACTCGAATGCGCCGGTGCCGATTTCACCCGCGTGGCCGCGTTCCAGTCGCTGTCGAAGCGCTCGAACCTGCCGGGCTTGCGCGTCGGCTTCGCTGCCGGCGACAAGACGTTCATCGGCAAGTTCCTGGAGCTGCGCAACATCGCGGCGCCGCAAGTGCCGGTGCCGCTCCAGCATGTCGCGACCGTTGCCTATGGCGACGAGGCGCATGTCGAGGAGAACCGCAGGCTCTACCGGATCAAGTTCGATCTCGCCGACCAGATCATCGGCAATCGTTACGGCTATCGCCGGCCCGACGCCGGTTTCTGCGTCTGGCTCAATACATCCGAGATCGGTGACGACGTCTCCGTGACTCTCAGGCTTTTCAAGGAAGCCGGCGTGCGTGTGGTGCCGGGCTCCTATCTGGCGCGGCTTCAGCCCGACGGCTTCAATCCCGGTGCCGGCTATATCCGCCTGGCGCTGGTGCAGGACAGTGAGACCACGGCGCAAGCGCTGCACCGGTTGGTCGAAACTCTGGGTTAGGTGGGGCCCATGAGCATGTCGGCAATCGAACGTGTGATTCCCCTGGTCGGCCATCTGCCGCCCTCGATCCGCGAAGCGCTGAGCCGACGCTTGCGCGAGCTGACCGGCTTTGGCCTCGTCACGCTCTCGGGCGTCGCGTCCGCCGCGCTGATGACCTGGTCGGTGCAGGACCCGAGCCTCAGTCACGCGACCTCACGGCCGATCCACAATATTCTCGGCTATGCCGGCGCCATCGGCGCCGACCTCGCCATGCAGATCCTCGGGCTCGGTGCGATCATGCTGATCCTCACCGTCGCGGTGTGGGGCTGGCGGATGATGACCCATCGCCCGTTCGATCGCGAGGCGCTGCGGCTCGGCTCCTGGATTCTCTGCACGGTGATCGCGGCGGGCTTCGTCAGCTGCTGGCCGCATGGCGGCGCCTGGCCGCTGCCGACCGGGCTCGGCGGCGTGGTTGGCGATGCGCTGGTGCGCGCGCCCGCGGTGATTTTCGGGCCACCGGGCGCGATCTATCGCATGGTGCTCGCCGCCATCCTGTTCGCGGCCCTGGCCCCAACCTTCCTGATCGCCTGCGGCCTCGGCGCGCGCGAGCATGACGAAGAACTCTCCGAGATCGAGGACGACGACAAGCCGCTTGATGACGACGAGGAGAGCGATCGTGGTTCGGTGTCGCTGGGCTGGCTGTTCCACGCGCTGATGAGCACCAAGGCGCGGCTGATCTGGCTGGTCGGCACGGCCTATCGCTCGCTGGTCTCCAGCGGGCCGAAGGCCAAGGCCGTTTCGTTCAGCCGGCAGGAGCCCACGCTCGGTGCCCGCCGCGCTGCCCCCTCGATCTCACCGCAGTCCGAAGACGAGGACGACGAGCACGAACAGGAAGCAGACGAGGAGGAGGAAGAAGAGGAAGAGGCGCCCGCGCGCGCATCGCGCAAGAAGGCCGCGCCGAAGGTGGCGTCCAAGAAGGGCGACAAGTTCGATCTTCCCTCCGTCTCCATGCTGGCCGCGCCGAAGGCCGGCGATCGTCAGCCGCTCAGCAAGGCCGAGCTCGATGCCAATTCGCGCGCGCTCGAAGGCGTGCTGCAGGATTTCGGCGTGCGCGGCGAGATCGTGAAGGCCAATCCCGGTCCCGTCGTCACGCTGTACGAACTCGAGCCCGCACCCGGCATCAAGTCGTCGCGCGTGATCGGCCTCGCCGACGACATCGCCCGCTCGATGAGCGCGCTGTCGGCGCGCGTCGCGGTCGTTCCCGGCCGCAATGCCATCGGCATCGAGCTGCCGAACGCGCATCGCGAAAAAGTCTATCTGCGTGAACTGCTCGTTGCGAAGGAAGCCACCGACACAGTGGCAAAACTGCCGCTCTGCCTCGGCAAGACCATCGGCGGCGACCCCGTCATTATCGATCTCGCGCGCACGCCGCACATGCTGATCGCCGGTACCACCGGCTCCGGCAAGTCGGTCGCGATCAACACCATGATCCTCAGCCTGGTGTACCGCCTGCGCCCGGATCAGTGCCGGCTGATCATGGTCGATCCGAAGATGCTCGAACTCTCCGTCTATGACGGCATTCCCCATCTGCTCACGCCCGTCGTGACCGATCCGAAGAAGGCGGTGGTCGCGTTGAAATGGGCGGTGCGCGAGATGGAAGAGCGCTACAAGAACATGGCCAAGCTCGGTGTGCGCAACATCGACGGCTACAACACGCGCCTGCTCGAGCTGAAGGCCAAGGGCGAAGAGCCTACGCGCACGGTGCACACCGGCTTCGACAAGGAAACCGGCAAGGCGATCTACGAGGAAGAGAAGCTCTCGCTCGATCCGCTGCCCTATATCGTCATCATCGTCGACGAAATGGCCGACCTGATGATGGTCGCCGGCAAGGACATCGAAGGCGCGGTGCAGCGCCTCGCGCAGATGGCGCGCGCCGCAGGCCTGCATGTGATCCTGGCAACGCAGCGTCCGTCGGTGGACGTCATCACCGGCACCATCAAGGCGAACTTCCCGACCCGCATCGCCTTCCAGGTCACCTCGAAGATCGACAGCCGCACGATTCTGGGCGAGATGGGCGCCGAACAGCTGCTCGGCCAGGGCGACATGCTCTACATGGCCGGCGGCGGCCGCATCAGCCGCGTGCACGGACCGTTTGCCTCGGACGAGGAAGTCGAGAAGGTGGTGCGCCACCTCAAGACGCAGGGCCAGCCGGAATATCTCGAAGCGGTCACGGCGGAAGAACCGACCGAGGACGAGGACGGCGGTGCCGTGTTCGACGCCAGCGGCATGGGCGCGGACGGCGGCGGCGACCTGTTCCAGCAGGCCGTTGCGATCGTCAAACGCGATCGCAAGGCCTCGACCAGCTACATCCAGCGCCGGCTGCAAATCGGCTATAACCGCGCCGCGTCGCTGATGGAGCGCATGGAACTGGAAGGCATTGTCGGACCCGCAAATCACGCCGGCAAGCGCGAGATTCTGGTCGAGGAAGAAGACAGTCATATGTGAGGCACCCCGCCTCAAAGTCCCATTTCACGCAAAAACGTTATCTGCTTTTGCCCAAAATCACGCTAAAACGACGCCCAGCCACACAGGACGACGCGTTGACCCAACATCCGGACAATCGATTCGCTGCCTCCATTGCCGCGCATGGTGCGCGCGTGGCCGGCGTGCTGCTCGTCACCGCCGCGATGGTGACCGCATCGTCCGTTGCGCAGACCGTGCCCGTGCCGAAGCCGGCACCGAAGGCGCGCGACGCTGCTCCGCCGTCGGGCGGACCGGCGGTCACGGGCGCAACGCAGGCGCCGCCGAATCCGGTCATTCCAGATCCGCGCCGCAACGTGCCGAGCAGCATCTTCCAGACCTTCGACGACAAGCAGAAGGCGCAGGCGGCCAAGGTCAGCGCCTACCTGTCCTCGCTGTCGACCCTGGTTGGAAATTTCGTCCAGGTCGGCCCCGACGGCAGCAAGACGCAGGGCGATTTCTACATCCAGAAGCCCGGCAAGATGCGCGTCGAATATGATCCGCCGAGCCCGATCGACATCATCGCCGACGGATCGTCGGTCGTCGTGCGCGACCGCAAGCTCGCGACACAGGACGTCTATCCGCTGTCGCAGACGCCGCTGCGCTTCCTGCTATCCGACCGCATCGACCTGATGAAGGACACCAACGTCGTCAGCGTCACTGCGGACGATCTCTTCATCAGCGTCACCATCGAGGAGAAGCAGGCGCTGGTCGGCACCAGCCGCCTGTTGCTGATGATCGGCGCCAAGGACGGCCAATTGAAGCAATGGACCGTGACCGATCCGCAGGGATACGACACCACATTCGCTGTCTATAATCTCGATGCGAGCAAGAAGCTCGATCCCAACATGTTCAAGATCGACTTCACCAATTACAGCGTGCCGTCGCCGGGGTAGCGCCCTTCTGCCGTAGGGTGGGCAAAGCGAAGCGTGCCCACCATTTCAAGCCAGAAAAGACGGTGGGCACGGCGCATTGCGCCTTTGCCCACCCTACGAGAGCTTGCTAAGACGCAACTCCCATGCGTCTTTCCCTGACAACCTGGAACATCAACTCGGTGCGGCTGCGCATCGACCTGGTCGCGAAATTTCTCAAGAGCGCGCGGCCGGACGTACTGTGCCTGCAGGAGACCAAGTGCATCGACGACGCGTTTCCGCTGAAGCGCTTCAAGCGGCTCGGCTACGAGCACGTCGCGCTGAACGGGCAGAAGGGCTATCACGGCGTCGCCATCGTCTCGAGGATTCCGTTCGAGTCCACCGACATCCGCACCTTCTGCGACAAGGTGGACTCACGCCATATCTCGGTGTCGTTCGGCGGCAAGGCCAACATCGCAAAACCGCTGGTGCTGCATAATTTCTACGTGCCCGCCGGCGGCGACATTCCCGATCCCGCGCTGAACGAAAAGTTCGACCACAAGCTGCGCTTCCTCGACGAGATGAAAGCCTGCGAGCCGCTGCATCCACGCGGTGATGACAGGCACATCCTGGTCGGCGACCTCAACGTCGCGCCGCACGAGAACGACGTGTGGTCGCACAAGCAGCTTCTGAAAGTCGTCTCGCACACGCCGGTAGAAACCGAGAAGCTGAAGGCTGCGCTCGAGGCCGGCGAATGGGTCGACGTCGCGCGCGACCGCATTGCGGTGTCGGAAAAAGTCTACACCTGGTGGAGCTACCGCTCCGCCGACTGGACCGTCGGTGACCGCGGCCGACGGCTCGACCACATCTGGGTCTCGCGCGCGCTGAAGGACGCGGTCCAGGATTTCAAGATTTTGCGCGATGCACGGAGCTGGGAGCGGCCGTCGGACCATGTGCCGGTCACGGTGACGCTGGAGGTTTAGCCCTCCACTCGTCATTCCGGGGCGCGCGCAGCGCGAGCTATGGTGCGCAATTGCGCACCTGAGAATCCATTCATCCACCATCGCTGACGCTCGATGGATTCCGGGTTCGTCGCTTCGCGACGCCCCGGAATGACGGGTGGGGAGCTACGTGCTCAGCTTCGAACCCGCCATCAGGATATCGCTGGCGATCTGGCTGGAGCGGATAGCGAATTCATCGCGGAGGCGGACCGCCGCGGCGGGGTCGCTTTCGAGCACGCGCTGAAACAGGCTGCGGGCGACGCGGATGACGGAAGAATGCTCCAGCGCGATTGCACCGGAGGGCCGTTTCATCGGCACGACCAGCGCGAGCTCGCCGATCAGCGTGCCGGGCCCCGCGATCATCTCAGCGCCGGCGCCGTCATCGACGCGAAAAGCGCCGCGCTGGACCACGAAGCCGGCATCGGCATCGTCACCGAGATTGAACAGGATGTCGCCGCGGACGAAGTCGCGTTGCTCGGAGCCGATCGCCAGCATGCGCAACGAGGCGTCTCCCAACAGGCGCAGTGTCGGGACACGCTCAAGCAGCGCTACGTCGTCGTCGATTGACATTCCGGTCCGAAGCTCGAGGAACGCGCGAATTTACGACGAATCGCGCGCTCCTGGAACGTATCACGGCACCAGCTTGTAGCCACCGGCTTCCGTCACCAGGATTTCCGGGTTGGCGGCATCCTTCTCGATCTTCTGGCGAAGACGGTAGATGTGGGTTTCCAGCGTGTGGGTGGTGACGCCGGAATTGTAGCCCCAGACTTCCTGGAGCAGGGTTTCGCGCGAGACCGGCATCTGGCCGGCGCGGTAGAGGAAGCGCAGGATCGCCGTTTCCTTCTCGGTGAGGCGGACCTTGCGGGCATTGGCCGCGGTCAGCATCTTGGAGCCGGGACGGAAGGAGTAGGGGCCGACCGAGAACACCGCGTCCTCGCTGGCCTCGTGCTGCCGTAGCTGCGCGCGGATGCGGGCCAGCAGCACGGCGAAGCGGAAGGGTTTTGCCACATAGTCGTTGGCACCGGATTCCAGGCCCAAAATCGTGTCGGAATCGGTGTCATGCCCCGTCAGCATGATGATCGGCGCCTTGAAGCCGCCCTTGCGCAAGGAGCGAACCACCTCGCGGCCGTCGGTGTCGGGAAGGCCGACATCCATCAGCACGAGATCGGGGGCGTTGGCCTTTGCGGCGCTGGCGCCCTTGGCGCCGGTATCGACGGCGGAGGCTTCAAATTCTTCGTGTAGCGATAATTGCTCCACCAACGTGTCGCGCAGATCGGTATCGTCATCCACGATCAGGATCTTGCGGGCATTGGCCATAGGGGGTCATCCTTTTGGAGTCCGGCGAGGCGCGCATGCATGCCGCACCCAGCCGTGATGGGAAGTTTAGGGGTCGCTATTTTTATTGTTGTTCGTGTTGAAGTAGTGGGCTGTTACCGATTCACAAGCCGGAAGCACTCTAACCCAGAATAGCAGGGCGTTTCGATGAATGTCCTGTAATGAATTCGACATCGCGATTTCGCATGAAAAACAAAGCCGCGTCAGCAAGTTACACCAGAAATCGGGGATCGGGACCGGTTTCGGCGATCCGCGTTAAGGCTGCCGCCGGGAATCCGCGCCGGGGCTGGCTGACCGCAGCCGGCCTGACGATTCCGGTCGCGCTGGGGCGCGGCGGCATTCTGGCCAACAAGCGCGAGGGCGATGGCGGCACGCCCAGGGGCAGCTTTCGGCCGAGGCAATTATGGTGGCGGGGCGACCGGCACAGCCGCCCCAGAACCTTTTTGCCGGCGCGAATCATCACCGGCGCGGACGCCTGGTGCGAGGACCCCGGGGATCGCCACTACAACCAGTGGATCCGGCGCGGGCAGGGCGAGGGCGGCGACCGGCTCAAGCGCGCCGACCAGCTCTATGACTTCATCATCGAAATCGACCACAACACCAGGCCCCGAATCGCCGGCCGCGGCAGCGCGGTGTTCTTGCACCTGGCGCGCGACAATTTCGGTCCTACGGCGGGCTGCGTCTCCATGACCAAATCTGCGATGCTGCAATTGCTGCGGCTGATAGGACCCAAGACAAAAATCATCATCGGGTGAGGGCAATGCTCGACAAGGATCAGATCGCCGCGGCTTCGCAAGTCCTGGTTCGACACTGGCGTGACGGCACCAAGTTCGACGCTCTGGAGACGCGGCTGCGGCCGCAGAGCCGGGCGGACGGATATGCGGTCCAAGCCGTCCTTGAAAATCAAACGCTCGGAAAACTGTTCGGCTGGAAGATCGCGGCGACGAGCGAGGCCGGGCAGAAGCACATCAACGTCGCGGGCCCGCTGGCCGGCCGCATCATGAGCGACACCGTCATCGCCGACGGTGGCACTGCGTCGATGAAGGGCAACGCGATGCGCGTCGGCGAGCCGGAATTCTGTTTCCGCATGGGGCGCGATTTGCCGCCGCGGCCAACGCCGTACGCGGTCGACGAGGTGCTCGCCGCCGTCGATACGTTGCATCCCGCCATCGAAATTCCGGATTCGCGTTTCGCCGATTTCGCCAGCGCCGGCGAGGCGCAGCTCATCGCCGACAACGCGTGTGCGCATCTGTTCGTACTGGGCCCGGCGACATCTGCGAACTGGCGCGCAATGGATCTCGTCGAGGTACGACCCGTGATCACGCTGCGCGGCGAGCGCTATGTCGGTCATGGCAAGAACGTGCTCGGCGATCCCCTGATAGCATTGACCTGGCTCGCCAATGAGCTGCGCGGGCTCGGTATCACGTTGCGGGCAGGGGCGGTGGTGACGACAGGCACCTGCCATCCGCCGCTGCCGATCCAGACCGGCGATCATTTCGCCGCGGATTTCGGCGTGCTGGGGAAGGTGTCGGTGAGGTTTGTGTAATCACCATCGTCGTCCTGGCTTTCGCCAGGACGACCAAAATAAATACGCCGACTCCTACCTGTGCCCGAAGATCGCGCTGCCCACGCGGACATGGGTAGCGCCCAGCATGATGGCGGTCGCATAGTCCGCGCTCATGCCCATCGACAGGTTCTGCAAGCCGTTGCGCGCGGCGATCTTGGCGGTCAGCGCGAAATGTGCGGCCGGCGGCTCGTCCACCGGCGGAATGCACATGAGGCCTGAGATCGTCAGGCCATAGGTGTCGCGGCAACTCGCGAGGAAGGCATCGGCCTCGCCGGGCGCGACGCCGGCCTTCTGTGGCTCCTCGCCGGTGTTGATCTGGACGAAGAGTTGCGGGTGCTTGTTCTGGGATTCGATTTCTTTGGCTAACGCCTGGCAAATGCTCGGACGGTCGACCGAATGGATCGCATCGAACAGCGCCACCGCCTCTTTCGCCTTGTTGGATTGCAGCGGTCCGATCAGATGCAGCACAATGTCTGGATAATCAGCCGTTAACGCCGGCCACTTGCCCTTGGCTTCCTGCACGCGATTCTCGCCGAACACGCGCTGTCCGGCACCGATGACAGGGATAATTGCATCGGCGGCGAACGTCTTGGACACGGCGATCAGCGTCACGGAGGCGCGTGCGCGCCGCGCATCCTTGCAGGCACGTGCAATCTCGGCCTCGACCGCGGCGAGCGCGTTTGGTGAATGGCCGGTTACCGGCACGGCATTATCTTCTGTCATGAGATCGATCGCGCTGTGAGCGTAACGGAGGTAGTTCCAATTTTACCCAGTTCAAGAAAGAGTTTTTGAACCCTTCGCTTTACCTTGTCCGGCGGGGTGGGTCGCGAAGATGGCAAACGTTAGTTTCAACCGCAAACGAGCAAAACTCAAGCAGGTCCTCGGCATCAGGGCCCGGCTTGCATTGCTCGCTGTCATTCTTGTCGCGCCGCTCATGCTCGATCGCATCCGTTCGCTCGAGGACACCCGCGCCAAGCAGATCGCGCAAGCCACGACCGAATTCACCACCGTCGCAAAGCACAGCGCCGATGCGCAGCGCGAGGTGATCTCGTCGGTCGAGACGATCCTGAAATCGGAAGCCTTCATCCGCGCCTCCGCCGGCGGCGTCAGCAAGAGCTGCGACGTGCTGCGCGCGAGCCTGCCGACGAGCCTTCCCTGGATCCGCACGCTGCTGATCGCCGGCCAGGACGGCCGCATCCAGTGCGCGACCAACAACATGTATGTCGGCCTCGACCTGTCTGACCGTCCCTATTTCCAGCAGGCGCAGGAGACCGGCCGCTTCGTGCTGAGCGACTTCATCCTGTCGCGTCCGGTGCAGTCGCCGACCGTGATGGCGGTCTATCCGGTTTCCGCGTTCAGCGGCGCCGCCGATGCCGTCGTGCTGGCGACCGTCAACCTCGACTGGATGTCGAAGGTGATGAACAATCTGGGCGGCCGCGAGGGCATCACGGCGGTGCTGGTCGACAGCGCCGGCACGGTGCTGGCCGCGCCCGCCGATCAGCACAGCGTCGTCGGCCGTCCGCTCGACAACATGCCCTTGATGTCGGCCATCGCCGACAAGGCCTTGCGCTCGGACCAGGACGAAGGCTCGCTGTCGTTCCTCGCCGCCGACGGCTCGCGTCGCGCGGTCAGCTACACGCGCATCGCCGGCACCAATGCCCGCCTGATCGCCAGCATCGATGAAGACAAGGTGTCCGCGGCGGTCAGCCGCGACATCCGCACCGCCTATCTGCAGCTCGCCTTCGTCGTCATGTTCGTGCTGCTCGGCGCGCTGATCGCGGCCGAGAAGCTCGTGATCAAGCCGATCGAAATGCTTGCCGACATGGCCAAGCGCCTCGGCGAGGGCGATCTGTCGGCCCGCGCCGCGCGCACCCGGCTGCCGTCCGAATTCGTGCCGCTGGCGCGCGCCTTCAACGGGATGGCTGCGCAGCTCAGCCAGCGCGAGCGCGAGCTGATCGCGACCAACGATCGGCTGACGGTGATGGCCTCGATCGACATGCTGTCGGGACTTGCCAACCGGCGCGGCTTCCAGAGCCGGCTCGACTTCGAATGGATGCGCGCGCAGCAATATGGCAGCGAGCTCGCGCTGCTGATGATCGACGTCGACCATTTCAAGCTGTTCAACGACACCTACGGCCATCTCGAAGGCGATTCCTGCCTGACCCGCCTCGGCGAATCGCTGTCCGGCATCGCCGCCGACACGATGGGCTTTGCGGCGCGCTATGGTGGCGAGGAATTCTGCCTCTTGCTGCCGAACACCGACGTGATGCGCGCCGTCGAGATCGGCGAACAGGTGCGTTCGGCCGTGCTGAAGCTTTGCCTGCCGCACATCACATCTGCCCACATGGTGGTCACGGTGTCGATCGGCGTTGCGGCGACGAGGCCGAACGAGACCTTGCGTCCGGGCGATCTGATCGAAGCCGCCGATGCGGCGCTCTACGCCGCGAAACATCGCGGTCGCAACAATGTTGTCGAGCACGGGATTTTGCGGATCGAGGGCAGCACTGCCGGAATCGCGATGGCGGGCTGAAGTGCGATGAGATTTGGATGAATGGTCATCGCAACTTAGGTTATTGTTTGAGCATGATCTCTTCGGAAAACCGCTGCGCACTTTTCCGGATCATGCTCTAGGCTCTCGCGCGGCTGGTCTTTAGCCCGCAGCCTCGGCGCGATCGAGCTCGTCTTCCGTCACCACGCGATTGCGGCCGCCGCCCTTGGCGAGATAGAGCGCGCGATCGCAGCGCTCGATCAGATCGGCGACGGTTTCGCCCGTCCGGTACTGCGCAACGCCAATCGAAATCGTGATGTGCGGCAACACCTCGCCGGTCGAACGGCGCGTGATTCTTGCGTCCGCGATCGCCTGCCTGATGCGCTCGGCGATCTCGACGCAAGCGGCAAGATCGGCGTCGGGCAGCACCGCGATCAGCTCCTCACCGCCATAGCGGGCCGGCAGATCCTGCTGGCGAACCTTTTCGCGCAGCACCTTCGCCATCAGCCGCAGCACCTGGTCGCCGACGCCGTGGCCGAAATTATCGTTGAACGTCTTGAAGTGGTCGATGTCGAGCAAGAGCACGCTGAGCGGCTCGCCCCACTCTGCGGTCGTCTGCGCCTTGCGCAGGAATTCATCCAGCGCCCGCCGGTTCGCAAGGCCCGTCAGCGTATCGGTCCGGGCGCGCTCCTCGGACTTGCTGAGCGAATCTCTGATAACATCGAGCTCGCGGGTCTTTTCCTCGAATCCCGCTTCGAGCCGCGTCGCGCGGGTGGCGGCCCGCGCCAGCTCGTTCATGAGCTGGGCGACCAGCGCCTTCGGATCGACGCCGGCCTTGCCCTGGTCCGCGACCTGGCTGATCGCCTGCATCTGGGAATGATTGTCGGCGATCGCGGTGGTCAGAAACTCCTTTGCCGCGCCCATGAGGGCATGCAGCCGTTCGGACGTATCCACGACGTGGGCGCTCACCTGGGGCACGATATAGGTCTCGAACAGGTCCTGATTGGTCCTGGTGTCGAAGGGGCGGTTGTGGTCGATCAGGAGATCGATGGCGTTACGCAAATCGTCCTGGCCGCCAGCGTAGTACTGGAACCAGATGGCGAAGTTGGTCGGCGTCGGCGGAATCCGCTGTTCGGCCATGCTCCGCACCGCCCGTCCGGCGATGGACGCGGCATAGTCGTAATCCGGATCGTCGAAACTGGATGCCATCGCCTGCAGGGGTGCTGTTGGGAGGCAACTTCGCACCGAGCCCTTAATCTGGTCCCAATAGCCTTGTCCGTACTTATGCGGAGCAGTATTGCGGGACGCCGCCGGCAGCGGCAACCCATTGACCCCCCGAGGACTTCTATGGCCTAGTCCGGCCTCTTCAGGCTGCCGAAACCACGAAAACGCAACGATTCCATGACCTCCGAACGCTATAACGCCCGCGACGCTGAACCGCGCTGGCAACGCCAATGGGACGAACAGGCGATCTTCGTCTCGAAGAACGATGATTCGCGGCCAAAATACTATGTGCTCGAGATGTTCCCCTACCCGTCCGGGCGCATCCATATCGGCCATGTCCGCAATTACACGCTCGGCGACGTGCTGGCCCGCTTCATGCGCGCCAAGGGCTTCAACGTGCTGCATCCGATGGGCTGGGACGCCTTCGGCCTGCCGGCCGAGAACGCCGCAATCGAGCGCAAGGTCGCACCGAAGGCCTGGACCTACGACAACATCGCCGCGATGAAGAAACAGCTCCGCTCGATCGGGCTGTCGCTGGACTGGTCGCGCGAATTCGCGACCTGCGATCCCAGCTATTACAAGCACCAGCAGAAGATGTTCCTCGACATGCTCGCCGCCGGTCTGGCCGAGCGCGAGAAACGCAAGCTCAACTGGGATCCGGTCGACATGACCGTGCTCGCCAACGAGCAGGTGATCGACGGCCGCGGCTGGCGTTCGGGCGCTGTTGTCGAACAACGGGAAATGAGCCAGTGGGTCTTCAAGATCACGAAGTACTCGCAGGAATTGCTGTCCGCGCTTGAGGGCCTCGACCGCTGGCCCGACAAGGTGCGACTGATGCAGCGCAACTGGATCGGCCGCTCCGAGGGCCTGTTGATCCGTTTCGCGCTCGATGCCGCGACCACGCCCGCCGGCGAGAACGAGCTGAAGATTTTCACGACGCGCCCCGACACGCTGTTCGGCGCGAAGTTCATGGCGATCTCGGCCGACCATCCGCTGGCGCAGGCAGCGGCTGCCAAGAATCCTGACCTTGCGGAGTTCATCTCCGACATCAAGAAGATCGGCACCGCGCAGTCGATCATCGACACCGCGGAGAAGCAGGGTTTCGACACCGGCATCCACGCCGTGCATCCGTTTGACCCGAGCTGGAAGCTGCCGGTCTATGTCGCCAACTTCGTGCTGATGGAATACGGCACGGGCGCGATCTTCGGCTGCCCCGCGCACGACCAGCGCGACCTCGACTTTGTCAACAAATACGGCCTCGGCAATACGCCGGTGGTGTGCCCCGAGGGCCAGGATCCGAAATCGTTCGTCATCACCGACACCGCCTATGACGGTGACGGCCGCATGATCAATTCGCGTTTCCTCGACGGCATGACCATCGAGCAGGCCAAGGACGAAGTCGCAAGGCGCCTGGAAAACGAGCTGCGCGGCAACGCGCCGGTCGGCGAGCGCCAGGTCAATTTCCGTCTGCGTGACTGGGGCATCTCGCGCCAGCGCTATTGGGGCTGCCCGATTCCCGTCATCCACTGTCCGAAGTGCGACGTGGTGCCGGTGCCGGACGACCAGTTGCCGGTGGTGCTGCCGGAGGATGTGAGCTTCGACAAGCCGGGCAACGCGCTCGACCATCACCCGACCTGGAAGCACGTGACCTGCCCGAAATGCGGCGGCAGCGCTAGCCGCGAAACCGACACCATGGACACCTTCGTGGATTCGTCCTGGTATTTTGCGCGCTTCACCGATCCCTGGAACGAGACCGCGCCGACGACGCCTGCGGTCGCCAACCGGATGCTGCCGGTCGACCAGTATATCGGCGGCGTCGAGCACGCGATCCTGCATCTGCTCTACAGCCGCTTCTTCACCCGCGCGATGAAGGCGACCGGGCACATCGCGCTGGACGAGCCGTTCGCAGGCATGTTCACGCAGGGCATGGTGGTGCACGAGACCTACCAGAAGGCCGACGGCAGCTGGGTGCAACCGGCCGAGGTGAAGATCGACGTTGGCGGCAACGGACGCCGCGCGACGCTGCTGGCGACAGGCGAAGACGTCACGATCGGCGCGATCGAGAAGATGTCGAAGTCGAAGAAGAACACGGTCGACCCCGACGACATCATCGCAACCTACGGCGCCGACGTCGCCCGCTGGTTCATGCTGTCGGATTCCCCTCCCGACCGCGACGTGATCTGGAGCGACGAGCGCGTCCAGGGCGCCTCGCGCTTCGTGCAGCGGCTGTGGCGGCTGGTGAACGACGCGGTGGAACTCGGCAAGGCTGCCCCGGCGGCCCGCCCGGCCGCGTTCGGGGACGACGCACTCCTCTTGCGCAAAGCCGCTCATGGCGCGCTCGACAAGGTCACATCAGGCGTCGAGCGGCTGCACTTCAACGTCTGCCTCGCCCATATCCGCGAATTCACCAATACCTTCTCAGAGGTGCTGCAGCGCCCCGGCCAGCCAGCGGCTGACCTCGCTCCAGATTTGGCTTGGGCGATCCGGGAGGCCAGCCAGATCCTGGTCCAGCTGTTCTCCCCGATGATGCCGCATCTGGCCGAGGAGTGCTGGCAGGTCATGGGGCAGCCCGGGCTGGTTTCGGAGGCCAATTGGCCGCAAATCGAACGCGATTTGCTGGTTGAAGACAGCGTGACCCTGGTGGTTCAGGTCAACGGCAAGAAGCGGGGCGAGGTCACGGTTGCAACAGCGGCCCAGAATCCGGAAATCGAGGCTGCCGCTTTGGCCCTCGATGCTGTAAAACTAGCCCTGGACGGCAAGCCCGTCCGCAAGGTGATCATCGTCCCCAAGAGGATCGTGAATGTTGTCGGCTAGGATCCGTATCGCAGCCCGCTTGCTGGCTGTCGCTGCATTGGCGGCGCTGACGGCCGGCTGCTTCCAGCCGATGTATGCCGAGCATACCGACGGCACCCCCGGCCTGCGCGAAAAGCTGATGGGTGTCGACCTCCCGCCGGTCGACAAGGCGAACGCCTCGCGCGAAGCCCGGGTCGGAGTCGAAGTCCGCAACGCGCTGGCCTTCAAGCTCTACGGCTCGGCCACAGGCATGCCGCCGACGCACCGCCTGGTGATCCGTTTCAACACCAGCAAGACGTCCCTGATCGTCAATGCCGCGACCGGCCTGCCGAACACCGAGAACTACGGCATCGACTGCCAGTACAATCTGATCGAGGTTGTGACCGGGAAATCGGTGATGACCGGCACCACGTTCTCGCGGGTGTCCTATGATCTGCCCGGCTCCTATCAGCGCTTCGCCCGCAACCGCGCACTGCGTGACGCCGAGGATCGTGCCGCCAACGAGATCGCCGAGAACATCAACACAAGGCTCGCCGCGTTCTTCACCGCGGGGAGCTAGTTCCCGTCATTCCGGGCGCCCGCAGGGCGAGCCCGGAATCCAGAGATTGTAGATCGAGATTCCGGGTTCGCGCTTGGCGCGCCCCGGAATGACGAACCTTGAGCAACATGGTCGCGCTGCGCGGAAAAGAGATCGACGCCTTCCTCGCCCGTCCTGACGCGGGCCGCCCGATCATCCTGCTCTATGGTCCCGATGCCGGCCTCGTGCGCGAGCGCGCCGACGCGCTGATTGCATCCGCCGTCGACGATCCCAACGATCCCTTCTCGCTGGTGAAGCTCGACGGCGACGAACTTTCCGCCGAGCCGTCGCGCCTGGTCGACGAAGCCATGACCGTGCCGCTGTTCGGCGGACGCCGCGCCATCCGCATCCGCGCAGGATCGCGCAGCTTCGCCGCCGGCGTCGACACGCTGGCCGAGATGGGCGTGAAAGATTGCCGCATCGTGATCGAGGCCGGCGAGCTGCGTCCGGAATCGCCGCTGCGCAAAGCCTGCGAGAAGGCCAAGACCGCCGTGGCGATCGGCTGCTATCCCGACACGGAGCGCGACCTCGCCAAGCTGATGGACGACGAGCTCCGCATCGCGAATCTGCGCATCACGCAGGATGCCCGCGCCGCGCTGATGTCATTCCTCGGCGGAGACCGCCAGGCCTCGCGCAACGAACTGCGCAAGCTCACGCTCTATGGCTACGGCAAGGGCGAGATCACGCTGGACGACGTCATGGCCGTGGTGGCTGATGCCTCCGAGCTGAAGCTCGATCCGATCGTCGACGGCGCCTTCGCCGGCCGGCCCGATATCGTCGAGACCGAGTTCGCAAAAGCGATGATCGCCGGCACCTATCCGGGCGTGATCATCTCGGCCGCGCAGCGCCAGGCCGCGTGGCTGCACAAATCCGCGCTCGCGATTGCCGACGGCACGCCGGCCTCCGCGGTGCTCGACGGCGGATTCCCGCGCCTGCATTTTTCACGGAAGCCTATGGTCGAAACGGCGTTGCGCAATTTCAGCGTGGCGCGCCTCGCCGGCATCATCGAGCAGCTTGCGGCCGCTGCGCTCGACACCCGCAAGCAATCGACCCTGGCCGCCACCATCGCCCAGCGCACGCTGATGGCGATCGCCGCGAATGCGAGGCGGCGGGGATAGCACGCCACTCTCTCCCCGTCATTGCGAGGAGCTCTTGCGACGAAGCAATCCAGGGTCCCTCCGCGGAAAGATTCTTGATTGCTTCGCTTCGCTCGCAATGACGTGGAGAGTGCGCGGTCTACAGCGCGCCCTTCGCCAGCCGCTTCATCACCTCGTCGAGCTGATCGAGGTTGCGGTAGTTGATCTGGACCGAGCCGCCGGGATCGCGGTGATTGACGGTCACCTTGAGGCCAAGGGCGTCACTGACGCGCTTCTCGAGATCGATCGTGTCAGGATCCTTCTCCTTGCCTCCAGTGGCACGCGCCTTTTGCGGCTTGCGCTCAGGTACGCCCTCTTCATGCGCGAGCGCCTCAGTCTGACGGACATTGAGGCCCTCCGCGACGATACGCCTGGCCGCTGCCAGCGGATCGGGCACGCCGATCAGCGCGCGGGCGTGACCGGCGGTCAGCTGGCCTTCCGCGATGAAGGCCTGGACCTCCGCTGGCAGCTTGGTCAGCCGCATCATGTTGGCAACGTGGCTGCGGCTCTTGCCGACGACCTTGGCGATGTCGTCCTGGCTGCGTTTGAACTCGTTGGCGAGCGCGTGATAGCCCTGCGCCTCTTCCATCGGGTTGAGGTCTTCGCGCTGCACGTTCTCGACGATCGCGAATTCCAGCGCATCGCTGTCGCTGATGTCGACCGGCACGATCGGCACTTCATGCAGGCCCGCCATCTGCGAGGCGCGCCAGCGCCGTTCGCCCGCGATGATCTCGAAGCGATCCTGCGCGCCCTTCACTGGACGCACCACGATCGGCTGGATCACGCCGTGCTGCTTGATCGATTCCGAGAGCTCCTTGAGCTCGGTGTCCGAAAAGGTCCGGCGCGGGTTGCGCGGATTTGCCTTGATGAATTCGATCGGCACCTTGCGCTGCGCGCGCGGACGATCGACGTGCTGAGCCTCGCCACCGACATCGCCGATCAGACTCGCAAGACCCCGGCCCAATCGCGAACGCGCTTCGTCGGCCATTGCCAACTCCCTTGGATTCACGCTGCAGCACTCCAGAACTGAATTTCGAATTGTCGATCGTAGGGCGGATTAGCGTAGCGTAATCCGCCACAGGCTTGTTCGAGCCGAGAGACTTGGTGGGTTACGCTGCGCTAACCCACCCTACGGACTACGGCACCTTCAATGCGTGACGCGCAGCTCGCGCTCGCGCTGGATCACTTCGGTGGCAAGCCGCAGGTAAGCTTCGCTGCCGACGCATTTGAGATCGTAGACCAGCACCGGCTTGCCGTAGGACGGCGCTTCCGAGATGCGCACGTTGCGCGGGATCATGGTCTTGTAGACCTTCTCGCCCATGAACTGGCGGACGTCGGCGACGACCTGGTTCGAGAGGTTGTTGCGCGAGTCGAACATGGTCAGCACGATGCCGTGGATCGACAGGTTCGGATTGAGCGTCGAGCGCACCTGCTCCACCGTCTGCAGCAATTGCGACAGACCTTCGAGCGCGAAGAACTCGCACTGCAGCGGCACCAGGATCGCGTCGGATGCGGCCATCGCATTCACCGTGAGCAGGTTCAGCGAAGGCGGGCAGTCGATCAGCACGTAGGTGTAGTCGGCGTCCGGCGAAACGTTGTTGTTGAGCGAGGAGATCGCGTCACGCAGCTTGAAGGCGCGGCCGGGCGTGGTGCCCAGTTCGAGCTCGAGACCGGAGAGGTCCATGGTCGAAGGCGCGATGTGGAGCCGCGGCACTGCGGTCGAGACAACGGCCTCGCGCAGCGGCGCCTCGCCGATCAGCACGTCATAGGTCGAGCAGGAGCGGTTGCGGCGATCGATGCCGAGACCGGTCGAGGCGTTGCCCTGCGGATCGAGATCGACGATCAGGACGCGCTCGCCGATTGCAGCGAGTGCCGTGCCAAGGTTGATCGCTGTGGTTGTTTTTCCCACACCACCCTTTTGATTCGCCAGCGCCAGGATGCGCGGGTGGCCATGCGGGACTTCAGACTGCTCTTGGGCGGTCTGGTCTTGCTTCGGCTCGTCAGTCACGGTCATCGAAATTCCCCAACTCAACCCCTGAACGCTCACCCGCGCCGTTCAACTGAAGCCAGCTCGACGATCCAACCATCGCCCGTCCGGCTTTGGTGGAGCTGCGGCTGAATATTCCAATATTTAGCGGCTTCGGTCAATTCAGCCTCTACATCTTGACCTTTGAGAAACAACGCTTTTGCGCCTTGGCGCATCAGCGGCTCCGCAAAGCCGATGAGCTGGTGTAGCGGAGCCAGTGCTCGCGCGGTGACGCAATCGACGGGGCCGGTGATTCTATCCACATTATCCCCGATCTCAGCGAGATGTACGACTCCCGGAGATGTGGTGACGCGGATCGCCTCGCGCAAAAACGCGGCCTTCTTGGCGATTCGCTCGACAAGATGGACGCTGGCGCCCGGTGTTCCGGCCATCGCGCAGGCAAGGACTACACCTGGAAAGCCGCCACCGCTGCCGAGGTCGGCCCATCGTTTGGCCGACGGTGCGAGATCGACGAGCTGAAGTGAGTCGGCGATGTGCCGGGTCCAGAGGTTTGGCAAGGTCGAGGGCGCGACCAGATTGGTCTTGGCCTGCCATTCCCGGAGCAACGCGATATAGCGATCGAGCCGCGCCTCCGTTTCATGTGAAACCGGCGCGAGCTTCAAGGCCGCACGCTTGTCCGCGGCGATGACGGAGTCGAGTGCCTGATCGTTAGCGCCGGCCTTGGCGATCTTCGGTTTGCTGGGCGCGGGGTCAGATCGGCGCGCGCCACCCTCACCTGCTTCGGGTCGTCGCGTTAGTGGTCTGTCGCCGCCCGGTCCGCGCTGTTTCACGTGAAACGCCTATGCGATTGCTTTGGACGACTTGCGTGCTTCTCGGCGGAGATAGGCCGCGAGGATGCCGAGCGCTGCCGGCGTCATGCCGTCGATCCGGCCGGCCTGCCCGACCGTGAAGGGCCGCGCCTTTTGCAGCTTGGCACGAACCTCATTGGAGAGACCCGGGACGAGGCTGTAATCGACGTCGGAGAGCACCATCCCCTCATCGCGCCGGAAAGCTTCGACGTCGGCGCTCTGGCGCTCCAGATAGACGTCGTATTTGGCGTCGATCTCAAGATGGGTGGCGATGACAGGATCGATCGCCGAGAGCTCCGGCCAGATCGCCCGGACCTGGCTCCAACCGATATCAGGATAGGCCATCAACTCGAAGGCCGACCGACGCTGGCCGTCGTGGTTGAGGGACAACCCGTGCTTGATCGCCTCGTTCGGGGTGATCGTCAGAGACTTCGAGAGCGCCCGGGCGGCATTCAGGGCGTCCATCTTGCTCCGGTGATACTGCGTCCGGGCGCTCCCGACACAGCCCAGCGCGATCCCCTTCTCGGTCAGACGCTGATCGGCATTGTCCGCCCGCAAAGTCAGCCGGTATTCGGCCCGCGAGGTGAACATCCGATAGGGCTCGGTGATCCCGCGGGTGACAAGGTCGTCGATCATGACCCCGAGGTATCCATCAGCCCGGTCGAACACGGTCAGCGCGGCGCCGCCGGCAGCGAGCGCCGCATTCAGGCCGGCCACGATGCCCTGGCCGGCAGCTTCCTCATATCCTGTGGTGCCGTTGATCTGCCCGGCCAGGAAGAGACCGCGCAGGCGCTTGGTCTGCAGGGTCGGATCGAGCTCGCGGGGATCGATGTGGTCGTACTCGATGGCGTAGCCGGGACGGACCATCTTCACCCGCTCCAGGCCAGGGATGCTGGCCAGGATCGCGAGCTGGACCTCCTCTGGAAGTGATGTGGAGATGCCATTGGGATAGACGGTCGTATCGTCGAGGCCTTCCGGCTCGAGGAAGATCTGATGGCCATCGCGATCGCCGAAGCGGACGATCTTGTCCTCGATCGAGGGGCAATAGCGCGGACCCGAGCTCTTGATCTGGCCGGAGTACATCGGGGAGCGATGGACATTGGCTCGGATCACCTCATGGGTGGCGGCCGTGGTCCGAGTGATCCCGCACTGGATCTGCGGAGTCGTGATCCGCCCGGTCATCACCGAAAACGGCTCCGGCGGCTCGTCACCGGGCTGCATCTCGACCGCGGACCAGTCGATCGTCGACCCATCCAGACGCGGCGGCGTGCCGGTCTTGAGGCGTCCGAGCTTGAAGCCAGCGCGCTCAAACGAGGCCGAAAGACCCATCGCGGGGGCCTCTCCGACCCGACCGGCAGGCCAATTCTTCTCGCCGAGATGGATCAGACCACGGAGGAAGGTGCCGGTGGTGACGACAACGGCCCCTGCCCGGAGCTCTCGGCCATCAGCCAGGCGCAGTCCCGTCACCCGGCCATCGACCACGATGAGTTCGTCGGCCTCGCCTTCGATGACGGAAAGTCCCCCGGTCTCCCGGATCGCGATCTGCATGGCGGCGGCATAGAGCTTCCGGTCAGCCTGCGCCCGCGGACCACGGACAGCCGGACCTTTCCGGCGATTGAGAACGCGAAACTGGATCCCGCCGGCGTCGCCAACCCGGCCCATCAGGCCGTCGAGCGCATCGACCTCACGGACCAGATGGCCCTTCCCGAGACCGCCGATGGCGGGATTGCAGGACATCGCGCCGACGGTCGAGAAGCGGTGCGTCACCAGCGCCGTCGTCGCGCTCATCCGGGCGGCCGCAGCCGCGGCCTCGCAGCCGGCATGGCCGCCGCCGATGACGATGACGTCGAAACTCGCTTGCTCTGTACGCATGGGCGGACTTCTAGCTCAGAGGCAGGAAAGCCGGAAGTGGAAACTGGGTGAGGTGGATGTTTCACGTGAAACGGGGTGGGCTGCTGCGTGGTTCGCGAAAACAACCCCATGCACAGTAGGGAGGGTGTTGGCCTGATTGGTGTTTCACGTGAAACAGGATGACCGGGCTATGGGCACGACCCGTCCATTGAAGCGAGCCTCCCGCCGCCGTGCTCCGTCATTGCGAGCGCAGCGAAGCAATCCAGAATTCCCTCGACGAAGGCAGTCCGGATTGCTTCGTCGCAAGTGTTCCTCGCAATGACGCGGATGGAGCCAGAGGCTCACCGCTGCTTATGAGCCTGCGTTGTTTCACGTGAAACAGTCAGGAACCCTCGTCTGTGTTTCACGTGAAACACAAGCAATGGAACAAGCGCTAGTCCTACATTGTAGAACTAGGGCTACTTTCCAATACAGAACTTCTGGAAGATGGCCCCAAGGACGTCCTCGACGTCGACTCGGCCAAGCAGCCGACCAAGAGCATAAGCGGCGGCACGCAGTTCTTCGGCGGCCAGCTCTTCCCCCTCTTCTACAAGTTCCAAACTCCGACGCAAGCTGTCCGAGGCCCGCGCCAACAAATCTCGTTGCCGAGCCCTCGTGACCAACGCACCTTCGGTGGTTCCAAAAAACTCGGCCGCAAATTTCACGAGAGCCTCGACCAGTTCGGGAATGCCATCGCCGCGGCTCGCCGAGATTCCGAGCTCACCCTGCGGACCAGCTCCGCCTAGATCAATCTTGTTGCGTACGACCCAGACCGAGCTGTGGGACTGATCTCCCGCGCCCGATTGGAGGAGCGACCGCATTACGTCCGGACCGACAGCGCGCTCCCCCTCCACCAGCCACAACACGAGGTCGGCATCCTCGGCCCGCGCCCTCGCGCGGCGCACACCTTCCTGCTCGACGGGATCATCGGTCTCTCTGATGCCAGCCGTGTCGATCACGGTAACGGGATAGCCGTCGAGATCGAGCTGCACCTCGATGATGTCACGCGTGGTGCCGGCGTGCGGCGAGACGATCGCGACCTCGCGGCGGGCGAGCTGATTCATCAGCGTCGACTTGCCGACATTCGGCGGGCCGGCGATCGCAACCATCAGGCCATCGCGCAGCCGTTCAGAATGTCCCTGAGCCGCAAGTACTTCTGCAATTTCGTCGTGCAGCGCCTTGATCGCTTTCACCGCTGGCGCCCGCAGCTCCGCCGGCACATCGCCCTCATCGGAAAAATCGATGCCGGCCTCGATCAGGGCCGAGGCCTCGATGATGCGCTCGCGCCAGTCGCGTGCGCGATTGCCGAGCAGGCCTTGCAACTGGCGCAGCGCCTGGCGGCGCTGACGATCGGTGTCGGCATGAATGAGATCGTCGAGGCCCTCGGCCTCGGTCAGGTCGAGCTTGCCGTTCTCGAAGGCGCGCCGGGTGAACTCGCCGGGTTCCGCCGCGCGCGTATTCGGAATTGAAGAAATTGCGGTAAAGAGCGCGGATAGCACCGCGCGGCCGCCATGGACGTGAAATTCGGCGATGTCCTCGCCGGTCGCGCTCCCCGGCCCTGGAAACCAGAGCACGACCGCGTCGTCGATCGGCTGGCCCGCACTGTCACGAAGCAGCCGACGGCTGGCCTGCCGCGGCGCAGGCAGCTTGCCCGCGAGGGATGTCAGCACGATCCCTGCTTGCGGACCGGAAACGCGCACCAGGGCGATCGCGCTCGGCGGACGGCCGGACGACAGCGCAAAGATGGTCTGGTCTCGCGGGTGCATGGCCTATTTGTCCGGCTGGCGGGGAAAAGGCAAACGGGCCCGTTCTCGGTCAGCCGGAGCAACGATTTTGCTGCGGTCAAACCCGCAATAAGATAAATATTGCACTGCAGCAGTGCACTCGGATTTTGCCGCAAAAGTCGCCATCCAGAGCGATTTCGGTCGATCATAAGTCAACTATTTGATAAATATATCAACAACTTAATTGACACCATGATTCGGAAGCCTGCCACTCGTCGCCATGCTGCACTTTCCCTGCAGCAAAGCTGCACAACGAAAAAGGGCGCCCGAAGGCGCCCTGATGTCTTGCTGCACTGCACTCAGGTATTCATGGAGTCGAAGAACTCCGAATTGCTCTTGGTCGAGCGCAGCTTGTCGAGCAGGAAGTCGATTCCGTCCATCGTACCCATCGGGTTGAGGATGCGGCGGAGCACGTACATCTTCTTCAGCACCTGCGGATCGGTGATGAGCTCCTCCTTGCGGGTGCCGGAGCGCGAGATGTCGATCGCCGGGAAGGTGCGCTTGTCCGAGACCTTCCGGTCCAGGATCAGTTCCGAGTTACCGGTGCCCTTGAACTCTTCGAAAATGACTTCGTCCATGCGGCTGCCGGTATCGACCAGTGCGGTCGCGATGATGGTCAGCGAGCCGCCCTCCTCGATGTTGCGGGCGGCACCGAAGAAGCGCTTCGGGCGCTGTAGCGCGTTGGCGTCGACACCGCCGGTCAGCACCTTGCCTGAGGACGGCACCACCGTGTTGTAGGCGCGGCCGAGGCGCGTGATCGAATCGAGCAGGATGACGACGTCGCGACCATGCTCGACGAGGCGCTTGGCCTTTTCGATCACCATCTCGGCGACCTGAACGTGGCGCACCGCCGGTTCGTCGAAGGTCGACGACACGACCTCGCCCTTCACCGAGCGCTGCATGTCGGTGACTTCTTCCGGACGTTCGTCGATCAGAAGTACGATCAGATAACATTCGGGATGGTTGTGCGCGATCGAGTGCGCGATGTTCTGCATCAGCACGGTTTTACCCGTGCGCGGCGGCGCCACGATCAGCGCGCGCTGGCCCTTGCCGATCGGGGCGACGATGTCGATCACGCGTGCCGACAGGTCTTTCCGCGTCGGATCGTCGATTTCCATGCGGAAACGCTGGTTCGGAAACAGCGGCGTGAGGTTGTCGAAATTGACCTTGTGCTTGGCCTTTTCCGGATCCTCGAAATTGAGCGTGTTGACTTTCAGCAGCGCGAAATAGCGCTCGCCCTCTTTCGGGCTGCGAATATGGCCTTCGATGGTGTCGCCGGTGCGCAGGCCGAAGCGGCGGATCTGCGAGGGCGAAACGTAGATGTCATCAGGGCCGGGCAGATAATTCGCATCGGGAGAGCGGAGAAAGCCGAAGCCGTCGGAGAGAACCTCGACCACACCCTGGCCGACGATGTCTGTCTCAGCCAGCGCAAGCTGCTTGAGGATGGCGAACAGCAGCTCCTGTTTGCGCATGGTGCTGGCGTTCTCGACCCCGTTTTCCTCCGCAAACGAGACCAGCTCGGCCGGCGTTTTGGACTTGAGGTCTTCGAGTTTAATTTCCCGCATTGGGGTGGTCCTGTGGGGTAGCCTTGGGAGGGGGGTGCGAGGAGGCTCTGAAATGCGGACGCGAGAAGGTAAGGTCCGCAGGTCTGGCAAGGTTACGTGCCCGTGGGGCTTCAAACCTGATGCGGTGTCCGGCCTTTAAAAAGCTCAGACACAACCACATCCGCCTGCGTTGGGTGGGATGTCGACAATATAGAAAATCGCTTTCCACTCCGCAAGCCGAAGCGCTGAGCGATCGTTCACGTTTCCTGCCTCAAATCTTGCCTAGAACGGCTTCACGATCACCATGATGACGATGATGATCATCAGGACGGTCGGCACCTCATTGATAATCCGGAAGAATTTCTGGCTGTGCAGGCGCTTGTCGGCCGCGAAGTCCTTGAGCCAGCGGGAAAAAAAGCCGTGGACCGCGGACATGGCGAGGACCATTGCCAGTTTTACGTGCAGCCAGCCGAAGCTGAACCAGTGACCGGCCCAGGCGAGATAAAGCCCGGCGAGCCAGGTGACGATCATGGCGGGATTGATGATCGCCTTGAACAGCCGGCGCTCCATGACCTTGAAGGTTTCGGACTGTTTTGAGCCGATCTCGGCTTCCGAGTGATAGACGAACAGCCTGGGCAGATAGAGCATGCCGGCCATCCAGGCGATGACCGCAATGACGTGCAGCGCCTTGACCCAGAGATAGACGTCTTCAAACATTCTTGGCGCCTGGCTTTCCGTCCGCCTGCTCGGCGGTCTGGGGATAGTAAGAACTCGTTAAGGTCTCGCCTCCACACATATCCTTCGGTAGCGCCTTCCTCAAATCTAGAATCTTAGATTCTTAAGGTTTGAGTCTGAGTGACCGTGGATTGGACTCACACAATGCCGTCCGCACGTTCGCGCGCGCTTGTTCACATCCATCAACATGTCCCTGCCAGTTCCTGTCTGGCCAGATAAATGGTCCGAGCTCAAAGGCTTGCGCATTTTGATCCGCAGCCTATCAAGGGAGTTATCGGCGCAATCCCGCTTCTCTCTCGACAGGCGACCGGACTTGTTCCGACGGGCAGTGGTGTGAAGAAAATTGGCACTTATCCCGCCCCCGGTGTCGCGCAACGCTTTCCGAGGGGTTAAGGTCCACAGAAATCCACAAACCACACCGCCTCCATACAAAGAGTTTTTGTGCCGACCTCGAACAATTATTTCCATCTGCACCTCGTCTCCGACTCCACCGGCGAGACCCTGATTACGGTCGCGCGCGCCGTCGCCGCGCAATATGCGAACGTCACCCCGGTCGAGCATGTCTATCCGCTGGTGCGCAGCCAGAAGCAGCTCGACCGCGTGCTCGACGAGATCGAGGAGGCGCCTGGAATCGTGCTGTTCACGCTGCTGGAGAAGGACCTGGTCTCCAGGCTCGAGGACAAGTGCAAGGCGATCAACGTTCCGAGCCTGTCGATCATCGGCCCGGTGATGCAATTGTTCGAAGCCTATCTCGGTGCCGCGACGACGGGTCGCGTCGGCGCGCAGCACGTGCTCAATGCGGAATATTTCAAGCGCATCGATGCCTTGAACTACACCATGATCCACGATGACGGCCAGCATGTCGAAGGGCTCGAGGAAGCTGATGTCGTGCTGGTCGGCGTGTCCCGCACGTCGAAGACGCCGACATCGATCTATCTTGCCAACCGCGGCATTCGCACCGCAAACGTGCCGCTCGTGCCGGGCATTCCGGTGCCGGCGCAATTGGAGACACTGACGCGCCCGCTGGTGGTGAGCCTGCATGCGACGCCCGAACGCCTGATCCAGATCCGACAGAACCGCCTGCTCTCCATGGGCGCCGAATCCGGATCCGGCAGCGACACCTATACTGACAGGCAATCGGTCACCGAGGAGGTTGCGTTCGCGCGCAAGCTCAGCGCCAAGCACGACTGGCCGCTGCTCGACGTGACGCGGCGCTCGATCGAGGAAACTGCAGCCGCGATCATGAAGCTCTACAGCGATCGCCAGCGCAACCGGCCTTCTGAATAATCTTGGGAATAGTTCGCAAAGATGGGTCTGTGGCGCGGCACCTCTCCGTTGATCCTGGCGTCGCAGAGCAGCGCGCGAAAAATGCTGCTCGAAAATGCCGGGCTCGAATTCGAGGCGGTGACCGCTGATGTCGACGAGCGGGGCATTCAGGCTGCATCGAAACTTTCAAACCCGCGTGAGATCGGCCTGCTCTTGGCGCGTGAGAAGGCCATGGCGGTCTCAGCAAATCGTCCGGGAAGTTACGTGATCGGTGCCGACCAGACACTGGCGCTCGGCGACCGTCTCTTCAACAAGCCCGCCGGACGCCCGCAGGCATTGGCGCAATTGCGCGATCTCGCAGGCAAAAGCCACGAGCTGAATTCTGCCGTGGCTGTCGCGCGCGACGGCAAGATTGTCTTCGAGGATGTATCGGTCGCCCGCATGACCATGCGGCCAATGACCGAGGCGGAGTTGTCGGCCTATCTCGACGCTGCCGGCAATGCCGTCACCACGAGCGTTGGCGCCTATCAGTTGGAGGGTCTCGGAATCCATCTGTTCGAGCGCATCGAGGGCGATCATTTCACCATTCTTGGTCTGCCGCTGCTGCCGCTGCTTGCGTTCCTGCGGAGCGAGCATCTAATTGCGGTTTAGACACTAGATATGGCCAGATGCTGATGCGGATCCTCGGACTGACCGGCTCGATCGGGATGGGCAAATCCACCACCGCGAAATTGTTCGCGGAGGCCGGCGTGCCCGTCTACGACGCCGATGCCGCCGTCCATCAGCTCTATGAGGGCGAGGCCGTGCCGGCGATCGAGGCTGCCTTCCCCGGGACCACCGTGAACGGCAAGGTCGACCGGGCAAAGCTGTCGGCGCGCGTGGTGCACGATCCCGCCGCCATCAAGCAGCTCGAGCAGATTGTTCACCCCATGCTCGGTGCTTCCCGGCAGAAATTCTTTGCCGACGCGGAAGCCGCCGAGGCGCCGGTCGTGGTTCTCGACATTCCTCTGCTGTTCGAGACCGGTGGCGAGAAGCGCGTCGATGCCGTGGTCGTGGTCTCGACCTCGCCGGAAGTTCAGCGCGAGCGTGTGCTGGCGCGGGGAACCATGGACGAGGCCAAACTCGACGCCATCATTGCCAAGCAGATGTCCGATGCCGAAAAGCGCAAGCGGGCTGATTTCGTGGTGGATACGTCACACGGGCTGCAGCCGGTGCGCGCGCAAATCACGCACATCCTGACCGAGGTCGCTAAGATGCCGCAGCGGCGGACCTGATTCGCCGACTTTTACGGCGTCTTGCACGGCATCTTAAAATCATGCGCGAAATCGTCCTCGATACCGAAACCACCGGCCTCGATCCCCTGCGCGGCGATCGCCTCGTCGAAATCGGCTGCGTCGAGATCCTCAACCGCATGCCGACGGGACAGACCTATCACGTCTATATCAATCCCGAGCGCGACATGCCGGCGGAAGCTTTCGCCGTCCACGGGCTGTCGGCTGAATTCCTGTCGACCAAGCCGCTGTTCCACGAGGTGGTCGACGAGTTCCTGGAATTCATCGGCGATGCGCCGCTGGTGATCCACAACGCCTCGTTCGACATCAGCTTCATCAATGCCGAGCTCGACCGGATCAAGCGCGCGCCGATTCCGCGGGAGCGGCTGGTCGATACGCTGCTGCTGGCGCGGCGGAAGCATCCGGGCGTATCGAACCGGCTCGACGATCTCTGCTCGCGCTATTCGATCGACAATTCACACCGTACCAAGCACGGCGCGTTGCTCGATTCAGAGCTTCTGGCTGAGGTTTATGTCGATCTAGTCGGGGCACGGCAGTCGCAGCTCTTGCTGGCGTCGGATGCCCGGGAGATTCGTGTCAGCAGCGCCGGCGATGCACCGCGGCGGCAGCGGTCGGTGCCGCTTGCGCCGCGGGTGTCAGATGCCGAGCGCGAGGCCCATCGGGCCTTTATCGCAACGATGGGCGAGAAGGCGATCTGGAACGAGTATTTGCCCGCTCCAGCCGTTCCTCCGGCTGGCCAGGCTTAAGCCTGACCGGCCTGACCCTGGGCGGCCATCTGCCGCTCCATGTTCTGGCGATAGAGACCGACGAAATCGACCGGGTCCAGCATCAGCGGCGGGAACCCGCCATCGCGCACGGCGGTCGCGATGATCTCGCGGGCGAACGGAAACAGCAGCCGCGGGCACTCGATCATGACCAGCGGATGCAGGTTCTCCTTCGGCACATTGGCGATGCGGAACACGCCGGCATAGGCCAGCTCGAATGAGAACATCACCTTGCCGGCGGTCTCGGCCTTGCCCTCGACCGACAGCGTGACCTCGAACTCGGTTTCACTGAGGTTGTTGGCGCCGACATTGATCTGGATGTTGATCTGGGGCGGCTGGCTTTGCTGCTGGAGCGAGCTCGGCGCGTTCGGATTTTCGAACGACAGATCCTTGGTATATTGCGCCAGCACATTGAGCTGGGGAGCCTGGGCCGCCTCGGGAGGGGTGCCGTTACCGTTGGTCATCGAAGTGTCTCCTTACCCGATTGGGGCTGAATTTCGCGGCGGTTGGCTAACATAGGGCCGCCTCATTCCACAAGGACGAACGGCTCCGGAGGGTCGATCCGGGCCGCCCCCAGAACTGGGACGTTTCTCCCGCCCCGGACACGAAATCGCTTGTTAAACGCTTGAAGATGCGCGATTTCCGCCCACGATCGGGTTTCCCCTTAAGCATAAAACGCGCTACACTTCACGCTGTGCCAAAAGGCGCCATTGGCCGGGCCCAATTTCGTGCCTACATCCGGCGGACGTGACGCGCGGACCAAAATTGGTGATGTCATCTTGCCGTTCCGGTATGGAACGGTCTACTGGCCGGATTGATTTTCCCGGTCACGGCCCCCAGGAAGACCTGAGCAAAGACCAGAAAGCGATACGACGTGGACATCTACACCATCATCTTCCTTGCGCTGGCGGTCTTTATTTTCCTGCGGCTGCGCAGCGTATTGGGGCAGCGGACCGGCAACGAACGGCCACCGTTCGATCGCACCGCTCGCAATGCGTTGGGGGGAGCTCCGGACAATAACGTCGTGACCATGCCGGGCAAGGTGATCGACCAGCCGCCGGCGGCGCCGTTAGCAGAGCCCGCCCCGCCTTCCGATCGCTGGAAGGGCCTGACCGAGCCGGGCACTGCGCTGGCCCAGGGTCTCGACGCCATCTTCGAGAAGGATTCGACCTTCGATCCGCGCCACTTCATCTCGGGCGCCCGTGGCGCCTATGAAATGATCGTGCTGGCCTTTGCCAATGGCGATCGCCGCTCGCTGCGCGACCTGCTCTCGTCCGAGGTCTATGAGAGTTTTGACGCCGCGATCAAGGATCGCGAGAAGAACGAGCAGAAGACCGAGACGCGCTTCGTCTCGATCGACAAGGCCGAGCTGGTCGGCGCCGAGCTGCGCGACAAGACGGCCCAGCTCACTGTCCGCTTCGTTTCACAGATGATCTCGGTCACCCGTGACAAGGCCGGCAACATCGTCGACGGCAACGCCGACAAGGTCGCCGACATCACCGACATCTGGACTTTCGCCCGCGACACCACCTCTCGCGATCCGAACTGGAAGCTGGTTGGCACCGGAAGCGCGAATTAAGAGTTTCCTGAAGACCAGCGCGACGGCGCTTTGCGCAGGTCTCGTCGTGCTGGCCTCGTTTTCGCTTGGCGCGGAAGCCGCCCGGCGCCACTACCGCAGCCATCATCGTCACGCCCCTGAAGTCGCCGCGATCCCGCCGCGTGCTCTGCCCTATCCGCAGCTCCCTCTCCCGTTCGAAATTCCCGGCGCGCAATATCTGCCGTTGGCCTGGGCCGACGTGAAGGGCTGGAGCGAGGACGATCATCTCGCGGCCTATAAGACGTTTCGCGCCAGTTGCCGTTCGATCAATGCGCAGACCGGCGCCTCCGAGCCGAAAGCGCTGAACGGCTCGCTGAACGAACCCTGCCGCGCTGCCAAGTCGTTCGAGCCGAGTGATGACGCCAGCGCAAGGACATTCTTCGAGACCAACTTTTCGCCGCTGCGCATCTCGCGCCTCGGTGAGCCCGATGGCTTTGTCACCGGCTATTACGAGCCGGTACTGGACGGCTCGCGCGCGCAGACCGATGTCTACAACGTGCCGGTCTATCGCCGGCCCTCGAACCTGTTCGTGCGCGGCTTCAATCAGGCTTCGGTCAGTCTGCCCAACAAGGGGCCGGTGTTTCGCAAAATCGGGCGCCGCAAGCTCGTGCCCTATTACGACCGCGGCGAGATCGAGGACGGCAAGATCGCGGGCCGCGGCCTGGAAATCGCCTGGCTGAAGGACCCGACCGATTTGCTGTTCGCCCAGATCCAGGGCTCGGCGCGGATCAAGTTCGACGACGGCGGCACGATCAGGCTCAACTACGATTCCTACAACGGCTATCCCTACACGGCAGTGGGGCGCGTCCTGGTAGAGCGCGGCATCATTCCAAAAGAAGAGATGTCGATGCAGAAGATCAGGGAGTGGATGGCCCAAAACCCCGATGGCGCCAAGGAGTTGCGGCGGCAGAACCGCTCCTACATCTTCTTCCACCAGGTGAACCTCTCCGACAAGGACGAGGCGGTCGGCGCGCAAGGCGTTCCGCTCACCGCCGGCCGTTCGATCGCGGTCGACAAATCGCTGCACGTCTTCGGCACGCCGTTCTTCATCGAGGGCGAGCTGCCGATCGAGTCCGACCGCGCCAAGACACCGTTCCATCGTTTGATGATCGCGCAGGACACCGGCTCCGCCATCATCGGGCCTGCCCGCGCGGATCTCTATTTTGGCGCGGGGGCGGATGCCGGCCGCGTCGCCGGCCGGCTGCGCCACCCCATGCATTTCCTGATGCTGGTGCCGAAGAGCCTCGATCCGGACGTCCGCGCCGCCCGGCTGCCGGTACCGGACCCGCGGCCATCGGAGAAGATCGCAAGACTGTTTCCGCAAGCACCGGCAGCGAAGCCGGTTGTATCAGCCGCAACATCGGGCAAGGACGAGACTGTTGCTGTCGCTAGTCCGGTGCCGCTTCCGGCGCCGCGTCCTGTGATAGAACCTGTCCGTGAACCGCGCCGGCACATGAAAACCCGTTCCCACCAGCAATGAAGAGATCGTCCCGTCCGCCCGTGCTGGATCCGCGCCCTTCGCCGCGCCGGCGCGGCTTAAGCGAGGAAGACCGCGAGCTGTGGGAGCTCGTGGCGAGACAGGTCAAGCCGCTGCGAAAGCATCGGAGGACGAAGGTTCACGCCGCGCCGCAACCGGAGCCTGCTTCGGCCGCGGTTGCGAAACCGACGCTGTCGCCGCGGCCATTGGCTCAGGCATCAGTCCCACGTCCGTCAAAGCCGGCAATGCCGCCGCTCGCCCCGCTCGGCAAGCGCGAACGGACAAAATTGTCGCGCGGCCGCAGCGAGATCGACGCGCGGCTCGATCTGCATGGCATGACCCAGATGCGCGCGCATCGCGCCCTGACCGGTTTCCTGCACCGGGCCCACCACGAGGGCCTGACCTTCGTGCTGGTCATCACCGGCAAGGGTCGCAGCGGCGGCGAAAGCGGCGTGCTGCGTCGGCAGGTGCCGGAATGGCTGAGCCTGCCGGAATTCCGCGCCTTCGTGGTCGGGTTCGAAGAGGCAAGCATCGGCCACGGTGGCGAGGGCGCGCTGTATGTACGGATCCGGCGAGCGAGGTTTTAGCGCCGCATCCATCGCGCGATCGCCCAAAATTACAAAATGAACCGGCTCAGATCCGCATTCTTGGCGAGGTCGCCGACGTGCTTCTGCACGAAATCGGCATCGACCCGGACAGTCTCGCCGCTGCGGTCAGGGGCGGTGAAGGAGATTTCGTCCAGCACCCGCTCCATCACGGTCTGGAGCCGGCGCGCGCCGATGTTCTCGACGGTGGAATTGACGGCGACCGCGACGTCGGCGAGTGCGTCGACGGCGCTGTCGGTGATGTCGAGCGTGACGCCCTCGGTCTGCATCAAGGCGACATATTGCTTGATCAGCGAGGCCTCGGGCTCGGTCAGGATGCGGCGCATGTCGTCGCGGGTCAGCGCCTGCAATTCGACGCGGATCGGCAGGCGGCCCTGCAATTCCGGCAGCAGGTCCGACGGTTTCGCGACATGGAAGGCGCCTGAAGCAATGAACAGGATGTGGTCGGTCTTCACGGCGCCATGCTTGGTCGAGACCGTGGTGCCCTCGATCAGCGGCAGCAGATCGCGCTGCACGCCTTCGCGCGAGACATCGCCGCCGACGCGGCCGTCGCGGGCGCAGATCTTGTCGATCTCGTCGAGGAACACGATGCCATTGTTCTCGACCGCACTGATCGCCTCCAGCGTCAGCTGATCAGTGTCCAGCAGCTTGTCGGATTCCTCGTTGACGAGGATCTCGTGCGAGTTCTCGACCGTCAGCCGCCGCGTCTTGCTGCGGCCGCCCATCTTGCCGAAGATGTCGCCGATCGAGATCGCGCCCATCTGCGCGCCCGGCATGCCCGGGATCTCGAACATCGGCATGCCGCCGCCTGACGACTGGGTCTCGATCTCGATTTCCTTGTCGTTGAGCTCGCCCGCGCGCAGCTTCTTGCGGAAGGATTCCCGCGTCGCCGCGCTGGCATTGGCGCCGACCAGTGCATCGAGCACGCGCTCTTCAGCGGCGAGCTGGGCCCGCGCCTGAACGTCCTTGCGCTTCCTCTCGCGCACCTGGGCAATCGCGACCTCGACGAGATCGCGCACGATCTGCTCGACGTCGCGGCCGACATAGCCGACCTCGGTGAACTTTGTCGCTTCCACCTTCAGGAACGGCGCGTTGGCGAGTTTGGCCAATCGCCGCGCGATTTCCGTTTTGCCGACGCCGGTGGGGCCGATCATCAGGATGTTCTTCGGCAGCACCTCCTCGCGCAAGGAGCCTTCGAGCTGCTGCCGGCGCCAGCGGTTGCGCAGCGCGATCGAGACGGCGCGCTTGGCGTCGGACTGGCCGACGATGAAACGGTCGAGTTCGGATACGATTTCGCGGGGAGAAAAGTCTGTCATGGGACCTTAGCTAGGATTGGAAGCCGGCGGGGACAAGCCGCTTTTTTGGCCGTCAGATGATCGGCGGGCCGGATTGCCATTGCTTCACGGCCTCGATTGGATGGATCAGCATCAGGATGTTGAGCGTCAGATTGTCGCGAATATGCAGCGCCAGCATGATCTCGAAGGCGAGCCCGAGCGCGACGGTTGCGGTAACAGGTAGCACGCGCGCGGCAACGAACCCCAGCATCATGAATAGCGTGTCCGAGACCGAGTTGACGATGCTGTCGCCGTAATAATCCAGCGAGATCGTGCCGGCGCGGTAGCGCTCGATGATGAATGGCGAGTTCTCGACGATCTCCCAGGCGCCCTCGATCAGCATCGCAATGACCAGCCGCGCAGGCCAAGAAAGCTCGAGAAAAGTCAATCGCCGCGCGAACAACAGCCACGTCAATCCGTAGAACAGGAAGCCGTGCAGCACGTGCGAGAAACTGTACCAGTCGGCGATGTGCTGCGAATTCTCCGAGCTGTTCACCACGCCATGCCAGAGCTTGACGTAACCGCAGGTGCAGATCGGCACCCGCCCCATCGCAAACAGGATCGATGCCTGCAACGCCAGCAGCAATAGCGCGATGCCGACCCAGGCGAGCGGCGGCAATGCGGGTTGGATCGGGTTGGCGCTGCGGGCTGAGATCATCCTCAGCCGGCCGTCAGCGCTTCGATGGTGACGTTGCGGTTGGTGTAGACGCAGATGTCGGCGGCGATGTCGAGGGAGCGGCGGACGATGGTCTCGGCGTCCTTGTCGGTATCAACAAGGGCGCGGGCCGCGGCCAGCGCGTAATTGCCGCCGGAGCCGATCGCCATCACGCCGGCTTCGGGCTCGAGCACGTCGCCGGTGCCTGTCAGCACCAGGGAGACGTCCTTGTCGGCCACGATCATCATGGCCTCCAGCCGGCGGAGGTAGCGGTCGGTGCGCCAGTCCTTGGCGAGCTCGACCGCCGCCCGGGTCAGTTGCCCCGGATATTGCTCGAGCTTGCTCTCCAGCCGCTCAAACAGCGTGAAAGCGTCCGCGGTGGCGCCGGCAAAGCCGCCGATCACGTCGCCCTTGCCGAGTTTCCGGACCTTTTTGGCGTTGGACTTGATCACGGTCTGGCCGATCGAGACCTGGCCGTCGCCGCCGATCACCACCCTGCCGCCCTTGCGGACCGTCAAAATCGTGGTGCCGTGCCAGACCGGCGAGCTGTTCTGGGAATCCTGCATCATGAACCTCATTGTCCCGGCTGATTTAGGCGGTCGCGGTCGGGCGCACAACGGGCCGTTCCGGGCCGAATTTCGCTCACCATAGGCAGAAGTAGAGGCCCGGCCAGCCGTTCCCGCAGTAGCGAAGGTGTCATTTGGCTGTTAAGAGACTGGCGTTTTCGGCCCCGAGCATGATCCCGGAAAAGTGGGTACCGGTTTTCCGGGAAGGATCATGCTCAAATAGAAGCGAAAGCCAGCTTTCAATGCGCACCGCGACGATCAAGCGCAAGACCAAGGAAACCGACATCGAGGTCTCCGTGAACCTCGATGGCACCGGTGTGGCCAATATCGCCACCGGCATCGGCTTTTTCGACCATATGCTCGATCTCCTCGCACGCCATTCCCGCATCGACCTCACGGTCAAGGCGGTGGGCGATCTGCACATTGATTATCACCATACCACCGAAGACACCGGCATCGCGCTCGGCCAGGCGGTCAGGCAGGCGCTCGGCAACATGGCGGGCATCACCCGCTATGCCGGCGTGCACATGCCCATGGACGAGACGCTGTCGCGCGTGGTCATCGACATCTCGGGCCGCCCGTTCCTGGTGTTCAAGGCCGACTTTCCCCGCGACAAGATCGGTGAATTCGACACCGAGCTGGTGCGCGAGTGGTTCCAGGCCTTCGCCATGAATGCCGGCGTGACTCTCCACGTCGAGACCCTATATGGCGATAACAGCCACCATATCGCCGAGTCCTGCTTCAAGGGCCTGGCGCGGGCGCTGCGCACCGCGGTTGCGATCGATCCCAAGGCGGCGGGCGAAATCCCGTCCACCAAGGGTTCGCTTGGCGGCTGATCTCTCCGTCTCGGTGGCTAAGCGCTGCCAGCGGTATCACTTCAATTCTCGAGAACGGGGCATCGAAAATGCCTGTCTACACAGTTCATGCTCCCTCCCCAGGTGGGGCCGATCTGCGCGCGACCGACAAGTTCGTGTTCGTGCGCGACGGCTTCCATGTCTGGGCGATGATCTTCGGCCCGCTCTGGCTGCTCTGGAACAGGCTCTGGCTGGCGCTGATCGGCTGGATCGTTTTTCTCGCGGCGTTCGATGCCGGGCTGCATAGCGTCGGTGTCGGCCGCCGCTCGATCTTCCTCGCCAATATTGTCGTTGCGCTCTTGATGGGTTTTGAGGCCTCGAGCCTGCGCCGCTGGACGCTGTCGCGCGGCAAGTGGCGGCAGCTCGACATCGTCGTCGCCGACGACCACGACACGGCCGAGCGCCGTTTCTTCGAGCGCTGGAGCGAAAAGCAGCGCGGCATTGTCAACGATCAATGGGCGGTCGATCGCGGTGGCCCGCCGCCGACCCGCAATTTGTCGGGTCAGCCATTTTCGAACCCGCCGCCAATTCCGGCCGGCGGCATCATTGGATTGTTTCCAGAACCGGGAGGGTCAAGATGAGCGTCGCCATCATCGATTACGGTTCCGGGAATCTGCATTCCGCCGCCAAGGCCTTCGAGCGCGCCGCGCGCAGCCTCGAGAACGGCCAGAAGGTGTTCGTCACCAGCGATCCCGATCGGGCCTATGAGGCCGATCGTCTGGTGCTGCCGGGCGTCGGCGCTTTCGCCGATTGCCGGCGCGGGCTCGATGCCGTCAACGGCATGGTCGAAGCGATCACCGAAGCCGTCCGCGTCAAGGCGCGGCCGTTCTTCGGCATCTGTGTCGGCATGCAGCTGATGGCCAGTCGCGGCAAGGAACATGTCATCACCGAAGGCCTGAACTGGATCGGCGGCGACGTCGAGAAGATCACGCCGCGTGACGAGAGCCTGAAGATCCCGCACATGGGCTGGAATACGCTCGAGCTCCTGCAAGAGCATCCGGTGCTGAACAAGCTGCCACTCGGTGAGAAGGGCCAGCACGCCTATTTCGTGCACTCCTACCACCTCAATGCTGCCAATGAAGCTGACGTGCTCGCGCGCGCCGATTACGGCGGTCCCGTCACCGCGATCGTCGGTAGGGACACCGCCATCGGCACGCAGTTTCACCCCGAGAAGAGCCAGCGCTTTGGCCTCGCTTTGATCTCGAACTTTTTGCGATGGAAACCGTGATTCTCTTTCCTGCCATCGATCTCAAGAACGGCCAGTGCGTGCGCCTCGAGCAAGGCGACATGGCGCGGGCGACCGTGTTCAATCTCGATCCCGCCGCGCAGGCGCAGAGCTTTGTCGCACAGGGTTTTGAATATCTCCACGTCGTCGACCTCGACGGCGCCTTCGCCGGCAAGCCGGTGAACGCGCAAGCCGTCGAGGCGATGCTGAAGACGATCAAGATTCCGGTGCAGCTCGGCGGCGGCATCCGCGATCTCGCGACTGTCGAGGCCTGGCTCGAAAAAGGCATCACCCGCGTCATCATCGGCACCGCCGCGGTGCGCGATCCCGAATTGGTGAAGGCGGCGGCGAAGAAATTCCCGGGCCGCGTCGCTGTTGGCCTCGACGCCCGCGACGGCAAGGTCGCCGTCGAAGGCTGGGCCGAGACCTCGCAGGTGACGGTGCTGGAGATCGCGCAGCGGTTCGAGGATGCCGGCGTGGCCGCGATCATCTTCACCGACATCGCGCGCGACGGCTTGCTCAAGGGCCTGAACCTGGATGCGACCATCGCGCTTGCGGATGCGATCTCGATTCCGGTGATCGCCTCCGGTGGCCTCGCCTCGATCGAGGACGTCAAAGCCATGCTGACGCCGCGCGCGAAAAAGCTCGCCGGCGCCATCGCAGGTCGCGCGCTCTATGACGGCCGGCTCGATCCTTCCGCTGCCCTCACCTTGATCCGCGACGCGCGCAGGAGCTGACACATGTTCAAGGTGCGCGTGATCCCCTGCCTCGACGTCAAGGACGGCCGAGTCGTCAAGGGCGTCAACTTCGTTGATCTCCGCGACGCCGGCGACCCCGTCGAAGCCGCGATCGCCTATGACGCCGCCGGGGCCGATGAGCTGACCTTCCTCGACATCACCGCGACCCATGAGAATCGCGGCATCATGCTGGACGTGGTCCGGCGCACGGCGGAAGCCTGTTTCATGCCTGTCACCGTCGGCGGCGGCGTCCGCAAGGTGGACGACATCAAGACCCTGCTGCGCGCCGGCGCGGACAAGGTCTCGATCAACAGTGCCGCGGTGTCGCGGCGCGAGTTCGTCAAGGAAGCCGCCGAAAAATTCGGCGAGCAGTGCGTCGTCGTCGCGATCGATGCCAAGCGGGTCAAGCGTGCGGGCGGCGGCGAGCGCTGGGAAATCTTCACCCATGGCGGCCGCAACTCGACCGGGATCGACGCCATCGAATATGCTCAGGAAGTGGTCTCGCTCGGCGCTGGTGAAATTCTGCTCACCTCGATGGACCGCGACGGCACCAGGCAAGGGTTCGACATCCCGCTGACCCGGGCGATCGCCGACAGCGTTCCCGTTCCCGTGATCGCCTCGGGCGGCGTCGGCAATCTCGACCACCTCGTCGACGGTATCCGCGATGGGCATGCGACCGCGGTACTGGCCGCCTCGATCTTTCATTTCGGGGAATTCACCATCCGGGAAGCCAAGGAGCACATGTCCCGGCGGGGCTTGCCCATGCGCCTGGATGCCTGACGACTCCCGTTCTTAAAAATGCTACACAGGCCGGCAGGGATTGGCCTTTGGCCGGATGTGTTTCTGAGTATTTCCGATGCCGCGTTTCACGATCCACGACCTCGCCCAGACCATCGACGCCCGCGCGGCCTCCGGTGGTGAGGCCTCCTATACCCGCAAGCTCCTGGACAAAGGTGCCGAACATTGCGCCAAGAAGTTCGGTGAGGAAGCAGTCGAAACCGTAATCGCAGCAGTCGAAAACGATCGCGCGCATCTGATCGCCGAGGGTGCCGACCTGCTCTATCACTTCCTTGTGCTGCTCAAGGCACGCGGCGTAAGATTGGAAGAGGTGGAAGCCGCCCTCGACAAGCGTACGAACATGTCAGGGTTGGAAGAGAAAGCGTCGCGCAAGAGCAGCTAGCCGAGCTCTTTACGGAAAGGTCGCGTCATGGATATCCGCGCACCCGAGCAGCAATACAATCCATACCGCGTCTATACGCGCGAAGAATGGGCGCGTCTGCGCGACGATACGCCGATGACGCTGGAGCCGGGTGAGTTCGACCGGCTGCGTTCGCTGCACGACCGCCTCGATCTCAAGGAAGTCGAGGACATCTATCTGCCGCTGTCGCGCCTGCTCTCCATCTATGTCGACGCGATGCAGCGCCTGTATTACGCGGAACGGCAGTTCCTCAACATCCGCGACCGCAAGGTGCCCTACATCATCGGCGTTGCCGGTTCCGTCGCGGTGGGGAAGTCGACCACGGCCCGCGTGCTCCAGGCGCTGCTGGCGCGCTGGTCGCCGCGTCCGAAGGTCGAGCTGATCACCACCGACGGCTTTCTTTACCCGAAGGCCCTGCTCGAGCAGCAAGGCATCCTGCAGAAGAAGGGCTTTCCGGAGAGCTACGATCTGCCGCTACTGCTCAGCTTCCTCTCCGATATCAAGTCGGGCCGCCGCCATGTGCGCTCGCCGGTCTATTCGCATTTGACTTACGACATCGTGCCGAACGAATGGGCGGAAGTCGACCAGCCCGATATCCTGATCGTCGAGGGCGTCAACGTGCTGCAGACCGGCAAGCTGCCGCGTGACGGCAAGGCGGTGCCCGTGGTCTCCGACTTCTTCGACTTCTCGGTTTATATCGACGCCGATGAAGAGGCGCTGCGGCGCTGGTACATCAAGCGCTTCCTGGCGCTGCGCGACACGGCGTTCACCAATCCAAAATCCTACTTCAACCGCTATGCGCTGCTGTCGGACGAGGAGGCAACCGCGACTGCCACCGCGATCTGGGAGCGGACCAACCTCGCCAATCTTGAGGACAACATCCTGCCGACGCGCCCGCGCGCGACGCTGATCCTGAAGAAGGGTGCCGATCACGCCGTGGAGAGCGTGGCGCTGCGAAGGCTGTAGGGCAAGGCTGTATCCATCTCGTCATTGCGAGCACAGCGAAGCAATCCAGAATCTCTCCGTGGAAGCAGTCTGGATTGCTTCGTCGCAAGAGCTCCTCGCAATGACGGGGAGAGAGCTACACCGCCAGCTGCCGCGCCGCCGCTAGCCCCGCCAGCGCTTCGTCCAGCTTTTCGCGATCGAGCGGCTTGATCAGAAACCCGTTCATGCCCGCCTCGAAGCAGGCATAGCGGTCTTCCACCAGCGTGTTCGCGGTGAGCGCGAGGACCGGCGTGTGGTGGCTGCCGGTGGCAGCTTCATGCGCGCGGATACGCTTGGTCGCTTCGATGCCGTCGAGCTGTGGCATCTGGATGTCCATCAGAACCAGATCATAGGGCGTACCGGCGGAGCTGGCCGCGAGCCAGGATTCAAGCGCGGCCTCGCCATGAACCGCGATGACGACGCGGTGGCCGAGTTTTGTGAGCAAAGACCGCATCAGCAGCGCGTTGATCTCGTTGTCTTCGGCAACGAGGATCGAGAGGCCGCTTGCGGGCGCTTTGACCGGCGCCGGCTCGATGGGCTCGGGCGCCAGGTCAGGCGAGGCGACTTCCGGCGTCAGCGCGAGGCGGGCTGCGAGAGAGGCGGCGCGCAGTGGTTTCGTGAGGAAGCCGGTGAAATCAGGCGAGAGCTTTTCGTGACGCGAGCTCGGTGTCAGCAGCACGAAGCGCTGCGTCGCATGAGCGCGGGCGGCCTCGCCCAGATGATCGACAATGGTCGGACCGAGTGCGCGGTCGACCAGCACTGCATGCCATGAACGTTCCGGCAGCAGCGCTTCGGCGACCGTTGCATCCGAGACCAGGCAGGTCTGGCCGCCCCAGCGCTCCAGCCGCCGCGCGATCAGCGACGCCTCGATGCCGTCGGCCACCAGCAGGATGGACTTGCCGGCGAGATCAGGGCTCGGGAACGCCGTGCATCCGGCGTCGCCCTGCGATGGCGCGAGTGGGATTGCGACCTCGAAGGTCGAGCCCTTGCCGGGTTCGCTTTCCAGCGTGATGCGGCCGCCCATGCGCTTGACGATGCGTTCGCTGATGGCAAGGCCGAGCCCGGTGCCGCCATAGGTGCGGGCGACGCGGTCGTCGGCCTGCTCGAATTCGCGGAAGATGCGCGACTGTGCCTCGGGCGCGATGCCGATGCCGGTGTCGCGGACCAGGAAGCTGATTTCGTTCGGCCAGATGCCGGGCTCGACGATCAGCGCGACGCCGCCTGATGCGGTGAACTTGATGGCATTGCCGGCGAGGTTGAGCAGCACCTGGCGCAGCCGTGCCGCATCGCCGATGACCTCGAGCGGCAGCCGCTCGTCGACATAGGCCGCGATCTCGAGGTTTTTCGCCTGCGCACGGGGCGCCAGCAGCTCGGTAATCTCCTCGATCAGGGTCGAGAGCGCAAAGGTCCGCTGGTCGAGGTCGAGCTTGCCGGCTTCGATCTTGGAATAGTCGAGCAGCTCTTCGATCAGCGCCATCAGCGCTTCGCCCGAGGTTTTCACGGCGCGCGCGTAAGTGGTCTGCTCCGGCGTCAGATTGGTGTCGAGCAGGAGCCCGCCCATGCCGATGATGCCGTTGAGCGGCGTGCGGATCTCGTGCGAGGCCATCGCGAGGAAACGCGATTTGGCGCGGTTGGCGGCGTCGGCCTGGTCACGCGCGTCCGACAGCGCACGCTCGCTCTCGGTGCGGTCGGTGACGTCGCGTCCGACGCTTTGCAATTCGGCGGGTTGGCCGGCATCGTGCCGGACAAAACCCTCGCGCCAGGCGATCCAGCGCGCGCCGAGCGGCGTGGCAATCCTCTGGTCGTGGATGCGCGTGCCGTTGCTTTCGCGCGCGCTGTCGCCCTGCTCCAGCACGTCGAAATCAAACCGCGTGCCGAGCAGCGCACTGCGTTGCTGTCCGGCGAGCGCGCAATAGGCGTCATTGGCGAAGGTGATGCGGCCCTGATGGTCGCGCAGCACGATCAAATCGCCTTGCGACTCAAAGAGGCTGCGGGCGCGCTCTTCGGCTTCCTTCAGCTCCCAATTGCGGTCGATCAGCGCCTCGTTGTGGGCGGCGAGCTTGCGCATCCGCTTGGCGACGAAACGCAGCCGCATGCTGAGCGTGGCAAGGCCGAGGCAGGCCAGCGCGAACAGGAAGCTCGCGCCGATCGCAAAGGTGTTGGGATCGTAGCCGGAGTTCTCCGAGCGACTGCCGGTGACGAAGCCATAGGCGCCGCCGAAGGTCGCCGAGAAGATCATGAAGGAGCGGATCGCGAAGGCGATGCGCGGATGCTGTCGCCTGAAACGGCGCGTGCGCACCTTGATCCGGAACGTCCGATCCATCGCCACCGACCCCGACTCTCACCCGAAACAGCCACCGCCGCGCGCGACGATGTCTCGCCGACCTTGCGAACAGCTTGAGGCTTTGGTGCGGCCTCGAAACAGGGTTGACGAGGTGTTAATGCTTCAGAGCATGATCCGGACCCGGAGGGCCGCGTTAGCGCAAAGTGTGCAGCGGTTTTCCGGAGAGATCATGCTTAAAAGTTAAAGCGAGGCGGCCTGGAGCGGCAGCGGGCGTTCGCCATGAGCGCCGACGATCAGCGCCGCGGCCTCGCGCTGCGAGAACGTCTTCGAGCGCACATAGATGCGGTAATCGGACGGGCCATCAGTCGAAAGATAGATCACCGGGCCGCCGTCGACGGGCTCCGCGGCGATGGTGATGAGGCGTGACGCCGGATTGGCCTGGCAGGACTCGGTCTCCGGGTCGGGACCGTCGTCCACGAGCGCGAAGTCCGCGGCATCCGCATCGTCGGTGATCTGGACCCGCACCGTGGCTCGCGACAGATCGTCGGTGAAGGCGACGTGAACGCCGGCCTTCCAGAACAGGGATGTCAGCTCGACCGAAGTGTCGCCGAGGGCGATGCAGGGATGGGAGACCGATCCGATCTCGTTGCGCGCGAATACCGCAGCCGCCAACAGGGGAACAACCGAGGCCAGGATCTTGAACCGCAACATGACACGCTACTCGCCTAGGCCACTCGGGAACTTGTGGGCCTTATGGTTTGCAGAGCGTAAAGGAAACTCGTTACCGCAGGGTTGACGCGCGGAATGATCAGGCGAGCTGGCGCACATCCTCCGCGAGTGCCCGGTAGGACAGCGCTTCGGCGAGATGCAGCCGGCCGATCTTGTCGGCGTTGTCGAGGTCGGCGAGCGTGCGCGCCACCCGCAGCACCCTGTGATAGCCGCGCGCCGACAGCCGCATGGTCTCGGCGGCATCGCGCAGCAGCTTTTGCCCCTGCGCGTCGGGCTTGGCGATGTCCTCGAGCACCGCGGACGGTGCTTCGGCGTTGGTTCGAACCCGCGGCAGGCCCGCAGCCGCATAGCGCGCGAGCTGGATGTCGCGCGCGGCCGCCACGCGTGCGGCGACCTCGGCTGAGCCTTCGGTCGGCGGCGGCAGGATCAAATCGGCCGCAGTGACTGCGGGAACCTCGATGCGCAGATCGATGCGGTCCATCAACGGACCTGAGATGCGCGCCTGGTAGTCGCCGGTGCAGCGCTCGATGCGGCCGCGCTTGCAGGCATAGCCCGGCTCGAATGCATTGCCGCAGCGGCAGGGGTTCATCGCCGCGACCAGCATGAAGCGCGCCGGATAGGTCACGCGGTGATTGGCGCGCGAGACCGAGACCTCGCCGTTCTCCAGCGGCTGGCGCAGCGAATCCAGCACGCGCGGATCGAACTCGGGCAGCTCGTCGAGGAATAGCACGCCCTGGTGCGAAAGCGAGATCTCGCCGGGTTTTGCGCGCGCGCCGCCGCCGGTGAGCGCGGCCATGCTGGCGGAATGATGTGGTGAGCGAAACGGCCGCCGCGATGTCAGCGCGCCGCCCTCGATCTCGCCGGCGACGGAGGCGATCATCGAGACCTCAAGCAATTCGCTCGGCGACAGCGGCGGCAGGATCGAGGGCAGGCGCGCCGCCAGCATCGACTTGCCGGCGCCGGGCGCACCGATCATCAGCAGGTGATGGCCTCCGGCCGCCGCGATCTCCAGCGCGCGCTTGGCGCTCTCCTGGCCCTTGATGTCGCGCAGATCGAGCGGCGAGGCGGCCGCTTCATGCACCTTCGGCACCGGCCGAGACAGCACCTGCGTGCCCTTAAAATGGTTGGCGATCTGAATCAGCGAATGTGCGGCGACGATCTGGATGTCAGGGCTCGCCCACGCGGCCTCCGAGCCGCAGGCCGCCGGACAGATCAAGCCCTCCTCGCGCAGATTGGCGCCGAACGCGGCGGGAAGAACGCCGGCGACAGGCGCGATCGATCCATCGAGGCCGAGCTCGCCGAGCACGGTGAAACCGGTCAGCGCATCCGGCGGAATCGCGCCGATCGCGGCCATCAGCCCGAGCGCGATCGGCAAATCGTAATGGCTGCCTTCCTTCGGGACATCGGCGGGCGCGAGATTGACAGTGATCCGCCGCGCCGGCAACGCCAGCCCCGAGGCGATCAGCGCCGAACGGACCCGCTCACGCGCCTCCGACACGGCCTTGTCTGGCAGGCCAACGATCGCGAAGGCCGGCAGGCCCGGTGCGACCTGCACCTGCACGTCGACCGCGCGGGCCTCGATCCCTTCAAAGGCGACTGTCGAAACCCGCTGGACCATGCTGCCCCCTCGCACAATTAGGGGTAGCAGATCGAGATCGGCCTGACAAGAACAATACGGGAACGGAGGCGAGGCGCCGCGATCCCCTAACGACCCGTCAACGGGACGACGACATTAAGCTTCGACTACGTTTCGAATGCGCGCCGCTCTCCTCAGCACATCCCAACGAATGTCCGCTACTCCTGAGGCTGCGGGATGGGCCGTGATCTAACGGGTGAAGAATTCAAATGCTTGCAAATCGCCGCAGAAGCGAACGACGGGTGTGCAGCCGACTTGCCAAGATTCATTTTGGCGCGGGCTCGCTGCCGAGGGATTGCACGATTACGGATATCTCGGCCGGGGGCGTGAAGGTCGTGGCGGAATTTCTGGAAGTGCCGCCGCAATTCACCATCATCTTCGCGCCGGATTATTCCCGCCAGTGCCGCCTGCGCTGGCGCATCGGCTGCGAATTCGGTGCGGAATTCACGGACTAAGCCAAACCGGCCGGTTTCTTAACGGGACTTTAGCGTTAATCGGCAAAGCATCTCTGATCAGTCCGCCGGCGGTGATCAGAGTATGTCCAAGCGTTCGTCCCCTGCCTCGTCCCCGGCGAGATTCCTGCTGCCTGCGCTCGCGGTGCTCGCACTCGGCGGTTGCCAGACCACCGGCCTGGAGGACGTCACCGGTGCGCTCGGCGCCAAGTCCGAAGCCAAGTCTGAAGCCAAGTCTGAAGCGGCCGGCGCCAGGCCCGAAATGGACGCCCTGCGCGAGCGCTATCGCGCCAAGCCGAACGATCCCAATATCGTCCTCGACTACGGCAAGGCGCTGCGCGAGAGCGGCCAGCGCGCCCAGGCGGTCGCCGTCTTCGAGCAGGCTGTGCTCGCCCATCCCGGCAACAAGGCGCTGCTCGCCGGCTACGGCCGCGCGCTCGCCGACAATGGCAATTTCCAGCAGGCTTTCGACGTGCTGGGCCGCGCGCATGCGCCCGAGGATCCCGATTGGCGCATCCTCTCGGCACAGGGCGCGGCGCTCGATCAGCTCGGCCGCAACGAGGAGGCGCAGCAATATTACGCCGCAGCGCTGAAGATCGTGCCCGAGGAGCCGACCGTGCTGTCCAATCTCGGCCTGTCCTATATGCTGCAAAACAATCTGCCGAAGGCCGAACAGGTGCTCGGCCGCGCTTATCAGCGCAACCAGAACAATCCGCGGGTCCGCGCCAATCTCGCGCTCGTGCTGGGATTGCAGGGCCGCGAGACCGAGGCTGAAATCCTGGTGAAGGCAGATTTGCCGCCGGACCAGGCCGCAGCGAAGGTCGCGGCGCTACGCCAGGTGCTGGCCAAGAAACAGCAAAGGGCGGACAAATAATCCGCCTCTTTCCGGTCGTCGCGATTCCTTCCTTTAGGATTCCTTCCTTTAGGATTCCTGCCTTTAAGGTTCCTGCCTTTAAGGTTCCTGCCTTTACGACGCCTTGCGATGCGGCGCCGATCCGCGTCCGGCTTTGCCCTTCAGCTTCTTCAGCAGCGGTCCGAGCAGCGAACGCTTCGGCTTCCTGACCTCGCCGCGCCCGGCGAGGCGGTTGGCCATGTTCTGGAACAGCTCGGTGGTGCGGTGGCTCCTGGAGACCTCCGCGATCATCTGGCCGTTATTGGCCGCGGTCGAGAATAGCTTCGAATCGAACGGGATCACCGCGAGCGGCTGGCTCTCCATCGTCTTGGCGAACGACTTGACGTCGATCTCGGCGCGCTTGTGCATGCCGACCTGGTTGATGCAATAGAGCGGCGGCCGATCGTTCGGCCGCGCCGTCTTCAGCACCGACAGCATGTTCTTGGTGTTGCGCAGATTGGCGAGATCGGGCTCGGCCACGATGACGATGTCGTCGGCGTTGACCAGCGCGCGCTTGGTCCAGGCCGACCATTGATGCGGCACGTCGAGCACGATGCAGGGTGTGGTCATGCGCAGCGTGTCGAAAATCGCATCGAACGCCTCGGCGCCGAAATCATAGACGCGGTCGAGTGTGGCGGGCGCAGCAAGCAGGCTGAGATGCTCGGTGCATTTGGACAGCAGGCGCTCCATCAGCGCCGTGTCGGGCCTGTCGGGCGACAGCACCGCGTTCGCAATGCCCTGCGCCGGGTCCTGGTTGTAGTCGAGGCCTGCGGTGCCGAAGGCGAGGTCGAGATCGATCACGACGGAATCGAGCGCGAGGTCGCGCGCAATGGTCCAGGCCACGTTGTGCGCCACCGTGGATGCGCCGACGCCACCCTTGGCGCCGACCACCGCGATGATGCGGCCGGTGATGATGGCTTCGGAGGCCGAGAACAGGCTGCAGATCGAGCGCACCACGTCGATGGTCTCGACTGGTCCGATCACGTAGTCGTTGACGCCGCGACGCACCAGTTCGCGGTACGGCGCGGTGTCGCCGGGATTGCCGATCACGACGACGCGGGTGCCGGGGTCGCAGACGCCGGCGAGATCGTCGAGGCCCTCGAGAATGTCGCGCGTGCCGTCGGACTCGATCACGATGACGTTCGGCGTCGGCATCGTGTCATAGACTTCGATCGCCGCGGCGAGGCCGCCGCTCTTAGCGGTGAGATGGGCCTTGGCGAGACGGCGGTCTTGCCCCGCCGCGGTCACCGCGGCGAGCGTCTTTTCGGTCTCGCAAAAAGCCTGCACCGAGATGCGCGGAACCGGCGCAATGTGTTCGTCAGGATGCTGCGGATCGTCCGCTTCGTCGTCCAGGATGCCCGTCATTTGCCTGTATCGCTCAGTTTGGCCTTTTCGGCCTCGGGATAGGTGGTCGCGGTCGCGTTACCCTTGCGGTAGCGGTCGAAGGCGATGTCACGCCGCGCGGTGTAGGCCGGCGTTTCCGCGCGCGGCTGCTCGAGGTCGGCGGGGTTGTCGATCATCGCCGCGAGGTTGCGCTGGGTGGCGCAGCCGAAATTGAAGTAGGGCTGGTTCTCGTTGTAGCCGGGATCGACGATGGACGGCCCTATGTCCTCCGGCCACAGCCCGCAGGGGCCGGCGACCGCCGTCATCCTGGAATAGCTCAGCCGGATGGTCGGCAGCAGGCCGGGATCGTCGGGGCGGTAGGAATGCCGGACGATGGCGCGCGACGGCACGCCGCCGCTGCCGAGCACGGCGCGGATCTCCTGATAGGTCGCAGCCGCCGCGCGCGAATTCGCGGCGCCGATCGGCACGTCGACCACGACCGAGCCGGTGCCTTCGCGGACCCAGTCCCCGGCAATGCCCATCACGTCGGCCTGCTGCGGAGCCGAGAGACCGCCGCGCGACTTGCCGACGAAGATCACGACCGAGCGCTTGCCTTCCTGCACTGCGATCGGATGACGCATGCGGTAGTCGATCGGCACCGTCTGGGTGGTGACGACGTCGGCGGTGGTGTTGCAGGCTCCGAGCATGACGGAGAGTCCCGTCAGCGCGAGCGCGATGCGCAAATTGCGACGTCGATCTGATGTCTTCGTCATCGCCTGGTCCCCTCTTGTCCCGTTTCTCGCCCGGTCCCCAAACCGTTGGTGTCAGTCGATGATGAAGCCGAAATCGCCGCTGGCGCCGTCGATCGGATCGACGCGGCGCGCGATGCCGTAGAGGCGGTTCATGCGGCCGAGCAGCGCCGACTGTGCATCCGAGGACGGCGCGAAGCCGTCGTCGGGCCGCGACAATTCCTTCTGGGCAACCGCGCGCACCACATAGGGCGTCACGATCACCATCAGCTCGGTCTCGTTGTTGACGAAGTCCTGGCTACGGAACAGCGCGCCGAGGATCGGGATCTGGTCGACGCCGGGGAGGCCGTTGACGGCCTGCTTGGTCTGCTGCTGGATCAGGCCGGCCATCGCCATCGAGCCACCCGAGGGGATTTCCAGCGTGGTCTCGGCGCGGCGGGTCTGCACCGAGGGGATCGTGACGGAATTGGTCGTGCCCGAGGAGAGCGCCTGCGACACCGTGATGGAGTTCTGGTTCGACAGCTCCGAGACCTCGGTCATCACGCGCAGGCTGATGCGGCCTTCGCTGAGCACGACCGGGGTGAAGTTCAGCGAGATGCCGAACTTCTTGTAGGTGATCTGGGTCGTACAAACATGGGTTACCGGGTCGCAGGCGTAGCCGCCGGGAATTGGAAATTCGCCGCCTGCGATGAAGGTCGCCGATTCACCCGAGATCGCGGTCAGGCTCGGTTCGGCCAATGTCCGCATCACGCCCGCGCTTTCCATCGCGCGCATGGTGGCGTTGACGGTGGCGACGCCCTTGGCGAGGCCGGTGATGCCAAGCCCATTACTGCCGACCAGCGGTCCGCTACTGGCCGTGAGCGGGTTGGAATTGTTGAAATTCACCACCGCAGTGCCGGCATTCAGGCTGGCGCTGAGATCGACGCCCAATTGCTTGATGATGTCGCGGCGGACTTCGCCGACGACGACTTTCAACATGACCTGGTCGCGGCCGCGCACGACGATGTTGTTGACGACCTTGTCGCCGCCGCCGACGAGCTTGGCGGCGATGTCGCCGGCCTGCTGCGCCTCGACCGGGCTCGACACCGAACCGGTCAGCATCACGCTGTCGCCGACGCCCTCGATCTGCACGCCCGGCAGCAACTGCCGCAGCGCCGTGCGCATGCCGTTGAGATCGCGCTTCACCGCGATGTCGTAGGCGGCGACCTGCTGGCCGTCGGCGCTGAAGAACACCACGTTGGTCTGGCCGACCTGCCCGCCGATGATGTAGGCGCGCTGCGCCGAGCGGATCACCGCATTGGCGATCTTGGGATCGGCCACCAGCACGTCCTTGACCTCACGCGGCAGGTCGACGACGACCGACTTGCCGATGCCGAGCGACAGCGAACGTGTCCGGGCCGACGCGATGGTCGCGACCGGCGACACGCCGAGGTCCGGCGCCTGCATCGGCGCCTGGTCTCCGACCGGCGCATCCGCGGCGCGGACGACATCGGGAGCTGCGACCAGCCCCAGGATCAACATGGCCCCTGCCCAGAACGAGCCGGCGCGCTTCCCCCGAATGCGCAGGCCCATCCGATCATCCCCGTAGTTCATGATGTCTCCATCACTTCTGTGACGTCAGTTGTCGTGTCTGCACGCCGTAGCGGATCACGTTCACGCCGGCGCTCTGACGCTGCTTGAGCGCCTCGTCGGGCGAACCGTCGGCGGCGCTGGCGTCGGCGATGCTGCGCAGTGCAAGTGTGAGCGTGCCGCCCTGGCGCGAGGCCGAGAGCGTGGCAACCTGCTCGGGCTTCAGCTCGAGCGTGACGGTCTTGCCGATCACGGTGGTCTGACCGTCCTTTTCCTTCGGCGCCTGGTCGATTGCGAGCACGCGGATATTGGTGAGGACGACCTCGGACAGGATCAGGTCGTTGCCGCCGGTCGGGCCGTTGGTATCGGGATTCTTCAGGCGTCGCGTCAGCACGATGTCGACGCGGTCGTTCGGCAGGATGAAGCCGCCGGCGCCGGTCTCGGCCGAGATCTCGGTGGACACGGCACGCATCCCCGACGGCAGGATCGCGGCCATGAAGCCGGAGCCGTCGGCCTTCACCAGCTTCTGCTCGCGGATCGGCTCGCCCTGCATCAGCGGCACGCGGGCGATCGAACCGCCGATCTCGTTTTGTGCGTTGGGCCTGCTGTCGCGACGGATGAAGGCGCTGCTTGCGGTCGCTTGCGGCCAGGTCTGCCATAGCAGATCGTCGGCCTTCACGGCCTGGCCGAGCTGAATGTCGGATTTGGCGACGAGCACCTCGACCGTCGGCAGCTTTTCGGCCACCGGGGCAATGGGCGCGGGCTTGTTGTCGTAGCCGCTGGCCAGATACGCGGCGACGCCGCCGGCGCCCAACGCGATGACGAGAACGACAATGCGTGCGGTGTTCATACGCTTCTACTCTTACGCGGGGCACTCGAACCGCACGTGGCGGGTTCCCCCGCATCGATGAGTAGGGAGTAAAAGTATAAGGGGTGTTGCGAGGCCGAGTGTGATGGCCTGTGACGGCGCGCGTTCTGGGCAGATGGTGAACGCCGCGTTAGTCGCTCGGCCGTTGGCCCCGTAGATTTACGCGAGGCCGCTCATGCGTTCGCATGAGGCGAGGTGCGTCATGGTGAACAGGTGGTTAGCGAAGTGGGACGGATAACGAACGCCCCCTACTTCGCCCGCTTCTGCTCGATCGTGTCCCAGATCTTGGCCGCCACATCCGGCCCGCCGAGGCGTGCGATGGCGCGAATGCCCGTGGGCGAGGTCACGTTGATCTCGGTGAGGTTGCCGTTGATGACGTCGATGCCGACGAACAGCAGGCCACGTTCGCGCAGCGCGGGGCCAACGGTGGCGCAGATCTCGCGTTCGCGCGGCGTCAGCTCGGTTTCCTTGGCCGCGCCGCCGCGCACCATGTTGGAGCGGAGGTCGTCCGCGGCGGGCACGCGGTTCACGGCGCCCGCGAACTCGCCATTGACCAGGATGATGCGCTTGTCCCCGAGCTTCACCTCGGGGATGAACTGCTGGATCACCCAGGCTTCCTTGAACGTCACCGAGAACATGTCGTACAGCGAGCCGAAATTCATGTCCTGCGGCATCACCCGGAACACGGCGGCGCCGCCATGGCCGTGCAGCGGCTTCATCACCACGGCACCGTATTTGTCGCGGAACGCGTTGATCTCGCCGAGGTCGCGCGAGATCAGCGTCGGCGGCATCAGCTGCGGGAAATTCATCACGAACAGTTTTTCGGGCGCGTTGCGAACCGAGGCCGGATCGTTGACAACCAGTGTCTTCGGATGGATGCGCTCGAGCAGATGCGTCGAGGTGATGTAGGCGAGATCGAACGGCGGATCCTGGCGCAGCAGCACCACGTCAAAGCCGTTCAACGCCTCGCGCCTGGGCTCGCCGAGGGTAAAATGATCGCCGGGCTCGTCGCGCACCGTCAGCAGCTGCACCGGCGCGACGATCTCCTCGCCGACCATCGAGAGCTTGTCGGGGGTGTAATAGGACAGGCCATGGCCGCGCTTCTGCGCCTCCAGAAGCAGCGCAAAAGTGGAATCGCCCTTGATGTTGATACGGGCGATGGGGTCCATCTGGACGGCGACGTTCAGTTTCATGGTCTGCCTTTCAGGTCGAGGCGTCGAATGCCGCCAACACATGCCGTGGAAGCGAGCGCGGCGCAATCAGCATGGCGTCGAATCGCAATTCGAATTCCGCATGCTCGGGATGCGCTGCGAGCCAGCCCTGCGCGGCATCGATGATGCGCTGCTGCTGGCGCGGCGTCACCGCATAGGCGGCCTCATCGAGGCTGGCGCGTGCCTTGACCTCGACGAAGGCGATCAGGTTGCGGCGGCGCGCCACGAGGTCGATCTCGCCATGCGGTGTGCGGTAGCGCTTTGCCAGGATGCGGTAGCCCTTCGCCATCAGATAGGCCGCGGCGCGGCTCTCGGCCGAGATGCCGGTGCGGAACGCGGCGACGCGCTCGGGTGAGGCGGTCTTTGGTTCCGCGTCCTTAGTCTTCGCCATCGCTGCCCCGCGAATGTTTGGCGAGTTCGAGCGCGCGGGCATAGACCTCGCGGCGCGGCCGCCCCGAGAGCGCGACCGCATGTGCGACGGCATCCTTGACGCTGTGCGTTGCGAGCTGCACGCGCAGGAGATCGTCCAGCGCGTCCGCTGTCAGCACGTCGGCGTCCGCCGCGGGCGGGGCGATCACCAGCACGAATTCGCCGCGGGTTTCCAGCGTATCGGCCTCGCGCGCGAGATCGCTCAGCGTTGCGCGCGAAATCTCCTCGTGTAGTTTGGTCAGTTCGCGGCAGATCGCGGCTTCGCGGCTGCCCATGATCTCGGCGAGTTCTGCAAGCGTGTCCTGCACGCGATTGCCGGATTCGAACATCACCAGCGTCGCGTCGATACGGGCAAGTTCAGCGAGGCGCGATCGTCGCGCGGCGGATTTCGCCGGCAGAAAACCCTCGAAGAAGAAGCGGTCCGTCGGCAGGGCCGCGACCGACAGCGCCGCCAGCACCGAGGACGGGCCGGGCAGCGCATAGACCGCATGACCGGCGGCGCAGACCTCTCGCACCAGCTTGTAGCCGGGATCCGAGATCAGCGGCGTGCCGGCATCCGATACCAGCGCGATCGAGCCGCCGGCCGCCAGCGCTTCCAGGATCCTCGGCCGCGCGGCTTCGGCGTTGTGCTCATGATATTGCTTGAGCTGCGCCGCGATATCGTAACGCTCGGTCAGGCGCCGGGTGATCCTCGTGTCCTCGCAGGCGATGACGTCGACGCCTGCGAGCGTCTGCAGCGCACGCAGCGTGATGTCGCCGAGATTGCCGATCGGCGTCGCGACCAGATAGAGCCCGGCCGCCGCCTTCGGCGCCGTGAGCCTGACGGCGTCGATCGAGAAACCGCGCGGGGCGGCGTCCGTGGCTTCAGTCGTATTTATCGGGGCCGGCTTTGCGCGCATAATGAAAAGAACTTAGGCATGATGTCGGGGGCTGGGAACCTGTCCCTCGAAAAAGATCCTGCCTGACGTAACCCGTGGAAGGATTGGAATGTGATCCCTCAGGCATCACATTTCGGAGGGAGTGAAGCACCAGCGTCATATTCACGGCGGAAACGCCGCCTTGATGCTGAGTGACGGACGGCGGACAGCTGGCCAGATTCGAGGTGAGGCCCCGTTAAGCGGTCATTATCCTTTTGTTTTGGTTAACTATTTGCCGACAATATGCCTGAATCTGCGGCTCGTGTCGCGGGAAGAGTGTTGTGACTGGCTGGCTAGCGGCCGGTCAGAAGAGAAGCTGAGATGGTCGGCCCGCGTGATCTGAAGTCTCCCGTCCAGGGTGCCCTGATGTCAGGGGCGACCCGGCGGAGTGCGCTTGGCCTGCTGCTCGGCACGCCCCTGCTCTCGGCCTGCGCCGGTGTGCAGCAGAGCCTCAGCCAGTTCTCCAATCCGTTCTCCAGTTCCTCGCCGCCGCCGGCCCAGCCGGCCGGCCCGCCGCAGCAGGCGACCACCGCCGGCACCGGCGGGGTCAAGGTCGCGGTGATTCTGCCGCTCTCGGCCGCCGGCAATGCCGGGCTTGCCGCGCAATCCATGCGCAATGCCGCCGAGATGGCGCTGGCCGAGTTCCAGAACCCGAACATCCAGCTCCTGATCAAGGACGACAATGGCAGCCCGCAGGGCGCGCAAGCCGGCGCGCAGCAGGCAGTCGAGGAAGGCGCCGAGATCATTCTGGGGCCGCTGTTCGCTCAGTCTGTCCCCGCAGTGGCGCAAGTCGCGCGTACGCGCGGCATCTCGGTGATCGCGTTCTCGACCGATTCCAGCATCGCCGGCCGCGGCGTTTATCTGCTGAGCTTCCTGCCGGAGTCCGACGTCAACCGCATCATCGAATATTCCGCGAGCATTGGAAAACGCTCGGTCGCGGTGCTCGTGCCTGACAACGCCTACGGCAATGTGGTCGAGGCCGCTGTGAAAGCCGCAGTGCCGCGGCGTGGCGGACGCGTCGTCGCATTCGAGAGATACGGCGCCGATCGCGCGACGCCGGCGCGCACCGTGGCGCAACAGCTCGGCAGTGCGGATGCGCTGTTCATTGCCGACGATGCCGATAACGTCGTCGCGGTCGCGGACGCGATGACCGCGGCGGGCGCCAATTTGCGCAACATCCAGCTGCTCGGCACCGGCCTGTGGGACAGCCCGCGCGTGTATGCGAGCCCGAACTTGCAAGGCGGCCTCTATGCCGCGCCCGATCCCGCAGGCTTCCGCGCGTTTTCCGGCCGCTACCGTACCAAATACGGCGCTGAGCCGATCCGCACCGCGACGCTCGCTTATGATGCGGTAGCTCTCGTCGCCGCACTTGCGCGCACGCAAGGCACCACGCGCTTCTCGTCCGACGTGCTCACCAACCCCTCAGGTTTCGCCGGCATCGACGGCCTGTTCCGCTTCCGCGCCGACGGCACCAATGAGCGCGGCCTTGCGGTGATGAAGGTGACGACGGGTGGTGGCGTTGCAGTCGCCGGTTCGCCGAAGAGTTTTGGGGCGTAGTTTTACGCCGCGAGATCCGCGACCACCGCATCCAGCACCGGAAATCCGCTGCTGGTCACGCGCAGCCGGCCCGTTGCATCGACCGTGATCGCGCCCTCTTCACGCAAAAGCGCAATGCGGCGGGGATCGAGCGGGCGACCGGCCAACGCCTTGTAGCGCTCAGGATCGATGCCTTCCGCCAGACGCAATCCCATCAGCAGGAATTCGTCGGCGCGTTCTTCGCTGTTGAGGAGATCGTCGGTGACGACACCGTCGCCATTCGTTTCGACGCGCATCAGCCAGGCTTCGGGACGCTTCTCGGTGGCGGTGGCATGGCGCACGCCGTCGATATCGAGGCGGCCATGCGCGCCGGGGCCGATGCCGGCATATTCCTCGCCGCGCCAGTAGACCAGATTGTGCCGGCACTCGGCACCGCGGCGTGCGTGGTTGGAAATCTCGTAGGCGGGTAGCCCCAGTCTGTCGCAGGTCTCCTGCGTGATGTCGTAGAGCGCGCGCGCGACGGCTTCGTCCGGCGTCTTCAATTTGCCGGCCTGGTGCAGGCCGAAGAACGGCGTGCCTTCCTCGATCGTGAGCTGATAGAGCGACAGATGCTCGGCCGCTTCGTCGATGGCAAGACGCAGCTCGTCAGCCCACATGTCAGGCGTCTGGTCGGGACGGGCGTAGATCAAATCGAACGAATAGCGGTCGAACGAGCGGCGTGCGACGCTGATAGCATCGAGCGCCTCGCGCGCGCTGTGCATGCGGCCGAGCGCTTTCAGCGAGGCATCGTCGAGCGCCTGTACGCCGAGCGATACGCGGTTGACGCCGGCGGCGCGATAGCCGGCAAAGCGGGTGGCTTCAACGCTGGTTGGGTTCGCCTCCAGCGTGACTTCGACGTCGCTGGCGACACGCCAATGCTTGCCGATGGAATCGAGCACGGCGCCGACGGTCGACGGTTGCATCAGCGAGGGCGTGCCGCCGCCGAGGAAGATCGAGGTGACCTCGCGTCCGGGCGCACGCTCGGCGGTCGTCGCGATCTCGCGCGCGAAGGCTGATGCAAAGCGTGCCTCGTCGATCGCGGCATGGCGGACATGGCTGTTGAAGTCGCAATACGGGCACTTCGACAGGCAGAACGGCCAGTGCACGTAGACGCCTAACGCATCCTTATTAGCGCGGCTCAAGGCAGATCTCCGCCAGTTTCACGAAGGCGCGGGCGCGGTGCGACAGGCCGAGGCCAAGCGGCGGCAGGCCGTGCTTCTCGATGCTGTCCATCTCGCCGAAGGTGCGGTCGTATCCGTCGGGCAGGAACATCGGATCATAACCAAAACCGGCGGTACCGCGCGGTGGCCACACCAGCGTGCCGTCAACGCGCGCCTCGACCTCTTCGAGATGTTCGTCGGGCCAGGCAACGCAGAGCGCGGAGACGAAATGGGCCTTGCGCCTGTCCGGCGTGGTGGCACCGCGCTCCTGCAACAGACGCTCGATCTGCGCCATCGCAGCAGTGAAATCCTTAGCTGGACCAGCCCAGCGCGCGCTGTAGATGCCGGGCGCGCCGTCGAGTGCGTCGACCACGATGCCGGAATCATCGGCGAAGGACGGAAGCCCGGTCGCTTGCGCCGCCGCGATCGCCTTGATGGCGGCGTTGCTGCGGAAATCGTTGCCGGTTTCATCAGGCTCGCCCAGGCCGAGCTCACCGGCCGACACCACTTCGATGCCGTGAGGCGCGAGCAGCTCCTTCATCTCGGCGAGCTTGCCGGGATTGTGGGTCGCGATGACGAGCTTTCCGGTGATTCGGCGGTGCATGGGTCTATTGACTACGCGACAGCCAGTTTCTGCAAGTCCACCAGACGCGCGATGCCCTTCTGCGCCAGGGCGATCAGCTTCAGGAATTCGTCCTGCGTGAACGGCTCGCGTTCCGCGGTGCCCTGCACCTCGATGATGCGGCCATCGCCGGTCATGACGAAATTGGCGTCGGTCTCGGCCTCCGAATCCTCGGCATAGTCGAGATCGAGTACCGGCGTGCCGTTGTAGATGCCGCAGGAGATCGCGGCGACGTTGTCGCGCATCACGTTGGCCTTGACCATGTTGCGCGCCTTCATCCAGGCGATGCAGTCGGCGAGCGCGACCCAGGCGCCGGTGATGGACGCCGTGCGGGTGCCGCCGTCGGCCTGAAGCACGTCGCAATCGACCGTGATCTGGCGTTCGCCGAGCGCCTCGAGATCGACGATGGTGCGAAGCGAGCGGCCGATCAGGCGCTGGATCTCGACGGTGCGGCCGCTCTGCTTGCCGGCGGCGGCCTCGCGGCGGGTGCGTTCGGAGGTCGCACGCGGCAGCATGCCGTATTCGGCGGTGACCCAGCCGCGGCCCTGGCCCTTCAGCCAGGGCGGCAGGCGGTCTTCCAGCGTGGCGGTCACAAGCACATGGGTGTCGCCGAATTTCACCAGGCAGGAGCCTTCCGCATATTTGACCACGCCGCGCTCCAGCGTCACGGGGCGCAATTCGTCGGGCGCACGGCGGCTTGGCCGCATGGGGAATCCTCCAAAACTCAGGGATAAAGGCTATTCGCGGTGCTTGTAGGTGGGGTGAGGGTGGGCAGCAAGGCTTTTTCACCCCCTGATATCCACCCCGCAAACGCCACGCTTGTCAGAACCCTCGCGGATGGACAAATTACGAGTATCTGAGAGGAGTTACCGTCTGTGGCCCATCACGATCCGATCCATCTGATCGCGGCGCGCGCGGGCCTCGCCCAGCTCAACGAGCGTTCCCGCGACATCTTTCGTCAAATTGTCGAAAGCTACCTCGCGACCGGCGAGCCGGTCGGCTCGCGCAATATCTCGCGCCTGATCGCGATGCCGCTGTCACCGGCCTCGGTTCGCAATGTGATGGCGGATCTCGAACATCTCGGCCTGATCTATGCGCCGCATACCTCGGCCGGCCGCCTGCCGACGGAACTCGGCCTGCGCTTCTTCGTCGACGCCCTGATGCAGGTCGGCGATCTCGACGAGGCCGAGCGGCAGTCGATCCAGAGCCAGCTGATCTCCGTCGGTCAGGCCCAATCGGTCGAGGCGGCGCTCGATCAGGCGCTGACGCGGCTGTCGGGTCTTACCCGAACCGCGGCGGTCGTTCTGACGCCGAAATCCAATACGCGGCTGAAGCACATCGAATTCGTCCGGCTGGAACCTGAAAAGGCGCTGGTGATCCTGGTCGGTGAGGACGGCCAGGTCGAAAACCGCGTGCTGACGCTGCCGCCGGGAGTTCCCTCCTCGGCCATCACCGAAGCCGGCAATTTCCTGAATTCGCGGATTCGTGGCCGGACGCTCGCCGAAGCCCGGCTCGAGCTGGAGACCGCGCTTGCCGAGGCCCGCGCCGAGCTCGATCAATTGACGCAGAAGGTGATCGCGGCCGGAATCGCCAGCTGGTCAGGCGGCGAGAACGAGGACCGCCAGCTCATCGTCCGCGGCCACGCCAATCTGCTGGAAGATCTGCACGCGCTGGAGGATCTCGAGCGTGTTCGCCTGTTGTTCGACGATCTCGAGACCAAGCGTGGCGTGATCGACCTGTTGGGGCGCGCGGAAACCGCCGAGGGCGTGCGTATTTTCATCGGCAGCGAGAACAAGCTGTTCTCCCTGTCGGGCTCCTCGACCATCATCTCGCCCTATCGGGATGCCGCCGGCCGTATCGTCGGCGTTTTGGGCGTGATCGGACCGACGCGGCTGAATTATGCCCGCGTGATCCCGACCGTGGACTACGCCGCCCGCATTGTCAGTCGCCTGCTGGGGGGCTGACCGGCATTTGAGCCGATCACGGGCGCTTGATTTTCAGCGCCCGAAGCACGATATCCGGGCCAGAAAACCTCCCCTTAAGATGAGTTCGAGAAGCAGTCGATGACCGATCCGACCCGGCAACCCGAAGACACGGCCGCGCCGACCGGCGAGCCCGTGGTATCGAAGCCCTACATCATGCCCGACGATCCCGAGCCGGGTTCGGTCGAGCTGTTGCAGAAGGAAGCCGCCGAGGCGCGCGACCGCATGCTGCGGACGCTGGCCGAGATGGAAAACCTGCGCAAGCGCACCGCCAAGGAGGTCGCTGACTCCAAGCTCTACGGCATCACCGGCTTTGCCCGCGACGTGCTCGACATCGCCGACAATCTCCAGCGTGCGCTCGATGCCGTTCCGGCCGATGCCCGTGCCGCGGCCGATCCCGGCCTGACCGCGCTGATCGAGGGCGTCGAGCTCACCGAACGTTCACTGCTCAGCGCGCTGGAAAAGCACGGCGTGAAGAAGCTCGATCCGCAAGGCCAGAAGTTCGATCCGAACTTCCACCAGGCGATGTACGAAGTGCCTGACGCCTCGGTGCCCGCGGGCACTGTCGTGCAGGTCATGCAGGCCGGCTACACCATCGGCGAGCGCGTGCTGCGCCCGGCGCTGGTCGGCGTCGCCAAGGGCGGCGCAAAGGCTGCGCCGGCGGCGAACAGCAACGAAGCGAACTGAGTATCAGCGTCATTCCGGGTTCGGCTCTGCGAGCCGCCCCGGAATGACTGCGCAAATTTTTTACGCGCTCGCGATATCCGCAGACTGGATCCGCTTCACGCCGGCCTTGGCCATGTCGGCCCAGGCTTTTGCGAGCGAGCCCTGATTGTCGATGCCGCGGCAGGCGTCTTCCACGACATAGACTTCAAAACCGGCCTTGCGCGCATCGAGCGCGGTCCAGGCGACACAGAAATCCGTCGCGAGACCGGCAACGAAGACACGCTTGATCTTGCGCGAGTTCAAATAGGCGGCGAGGCCTGTCGTGGTCTTGCCGTCGGCTTCGAGGAACGCCGAATAGCTGTCGACGTCCTTGTGAAAACCCTTGCGGATGATGAGCTCGGCCTGCGGGATCGAGAGGTCCTTCGAGAGCGAGGCGCCATCGGTGCCCTGCACGCAATGGTCGGGCCACAGCACCTGCTTGCCGTAGGGCAGGTCGATGGTCTCGAACGGCTTCTTGCCGGAATGCACCGACGCGAACGAGACGTGGCCGGGCGTGTGCCAGTCCTGCGTCATCACCACGTTCGAAAACGCTTTCGCGATTCTGTTGATCACGGGCACGACCTGCTCGCCTTCCTTCACCGCGAGGCTGCCGCCCGGCAGGAAGCAGTTCTGCACGTCGATCACGAGCAGCGCGGAGGAATCGTCCGGCTTGATCGGGGCTGCCGCAAACAGCATCGATGGAGCAAGGCTCGCGAGCGCCGTGGTTCCCAGCGCCGCCAAGATCTGTCGTCGATTAAGCATCGTCCGCCTCCCCTCAAGGTTGATCCAGTGGGGCAAGCCTAATTCCGTTCGTGTACGAACGAAAGCCCGAAAATGCAGCCGGTTTTGGCTAGCGGTTGGGCTGTCAGCTCCCGCGCTTCTACCCCTTCGGCTGAATGCCGTCGCGCACGGCGCGGAAGCGGGTGAAGGCATCCGACCACTGGTCGCGCGGGGAGCTGGCGATGATGCGCAGCGAGGTACCGCCGCCGAAGCGGATCCACTGCACCACCGTGACCGGGGTCTTGTCCTTGCCGCTGACGCCGTCGATCCTCGTCTCAAAACCCGGCTGCCCGTTGATGCGGATCGGCTCCGACATGGTGAGCTTGGTCTCGCGCACGCCGGGGATCTGCAGCGCGGCCTCCTGGGCGAAGCGGGCGCGGTCGTCAGCGGATTGCGGAGTGGCGCCGATCAGGCCGAGGATCATGAACGGCTTCGATTCATAGCCCGAGCTCTCATTGCCGTCGGCGATGATGATGCTCGAGCCCGGCACCAGCGTGCGGATGTCCTTGAAGCCGGCGAGATCGGTGACCTTGAACGGCAACAGGGCGATCTGCTCGTCAGCCGACACCTCCTTGCGGATGGTGGCGGTCGCAAACATCTGCCGCACCGCCTCATCGGTGTAGATCTTCGAGGCGTTCTCGGGGACCTGTACCGCGACATAGCCGGAGAAGCCGGTGCCTGGCACGATCATCGAATAGCGCTTCACCAGCGTGTCGCCGGCCTTGCCGCTTTCGGTGGTAAAATAGGCAAGCCCCGCAGGCGTCTCGATCTTGTCCGGCTTGACGCCGTTATTGCCGGCCGGGTTGGCGTTGAAGGCACTGACGACCTCGTTATAGGCCGCCGGCGGCAGCTCGGTGACCAGCACCTTGACGCTGCCGTCCTCGCTCTCGAAGCCCGGGAAGGTCTTGGCCTTGCCGAGGCCGACCAGAGGCACCATGCCGAGGCGCAAGCCGGGCGGAAAGACCGCATCGGCGGCGAGCGCCGGAAAAGCCGTGGCAATGAGGAGGGCGAGCGCAGCGAGGGGGCGGGTCAGCTTCATGGGGACTCTGATTGGTTCACATTGAGGCCGTTCGATGGTTGGTCATTGGGCCGCTTTGTCGCGCGAAGCAGCCCCATGACGAAGCTGTCCGGCCGGCCGCCTTTTAGCGGGTTTGGCGCTCGGGTAACAGGGCCGGGCGGGCCGCGGCGGCGGGGACGGGCTGAAGTCTGAACCTGTTAATAATTCCTCACCCGCAAGTACGGCGAAGCCCGGATACGATCTTCCAAAACCCAATGTTTTCACGGTCCAAACTTGCGTTCGGTCCTTGCGGGCCCCTCCCCCCCTCCTATATGAGCCTCAACCATCGCAATATCGCGAATGTTTGATCTTAGGGGGTTTCGGTTCGGGTGCCTTCTGGGCCCAGCCAACCTGCCGCAAAAAGAAGGATATCGGGACCATGGGAAAGGTCATTGGGATCGACCTCGGCACCACGAATTCGTGCGTCGCCGTGATGGATGGCAAAAACGCCAAAGTTATCGAAAATTCCGAAGGCATGCGCACGACGCCTTCGATCGTCGCCGTAACTGACGACGGTGAGCGCCTCGTCGGCCAGCCTGCCAAGCGCCAGGCCGTCACCAATCCGGAGCGTACGTTCTTCGCAGTGAAGCGCCTCATCGGCCGCCGCTACGACGACCCGATGGTCGAGAAGGACAAGAAGCTCGTTCCGTACAAGATCGTGAAGGCTTCCAACGGCGACGCCTGGGTCGAGGCCGACGGCCAGACCTACTCGCCCTCGCAGGTCTCGGCGTTCATCCTGCAGAAGATGAAGGAGACCGCGGAAGCCCATCTCGGCCAGAAGGTCGACCAGGCGGTCATCACCGTTCCGGCCTACTTCAACGACGCCCAGCGCCAGGCCACGAAGGACGCCGGCAAGATCGCCGGCCTTGAAGTGCTGCGCATCATCAACGAGCCGACCGCGGCTGCGCTCGCCTATGGCCTGGACAAGACCAAGGCCGGCACCATCGCCGTCTACGACCTCGGCGGCGGCACGTTCGATATTTCCATTCTCGAAATCGGCGACGGCGTGTTCGAGGTGAAGTCGACCAACGGCGACACCTTCCTCGGCGGCGAAGATTTCGACATGCGTCTGGTTGGCTATCTCGCCGACGAGTTCCAGAAGGAGCAGGGCATCAACCTGCGCAACGACAAGCTCGCGTTGCAGCGCCTGAAGGAAGCCGCTGAAAAGGCCAAGATCGAGCTGTCGTCGACGACGCAGACCGAGATCAACCTGCCCTTCATCACTGCGGACCAGACCGGCCCGAAGCATCTGACGATGAAGCTCACCCGCGCCAAGTTCGAAGCGCTGGTCGACGACCTCGTTCAGAAGACCGTCGAGCCCTGCCGCAAGGCGCTGAAGGATGCCGGCGTCACCGCCGGCGAGATCGGTGAAGTCGTTCTGGTCGGCGGCATGTCGCGCATGCCGAAGGTCCAGGAAGTCGTGAAGCAGCTGTTCGGCAAGGAGCCGCACAAGGGCGTCAACCCGGACGAAGTCGTGGCGATCGGTGCCGCGATCCAGGCCGGCGTGCTCCAGGGCGACGTCAAGGACGTGCTGCTGCTCGACGTGACCCCGCTGTCGCTGGGTATCGAGACGCTGGGCGGCGTGTTCACCCGCATCATCGACCGCAACACCACGATCCCGACCAAGAAGAGCCAGGTGTTCTCGACTGCCGAGGACAACCAGAATGCGGTCACCATCCGCGTCTTCCAGGGCGAGCGTGAAATGGCGGCCGACAACAAGATGCTTGGCCAGTTCGACCTGATGGGCATTCCGCCGGCTCCGCGCGGCATGCCGCAGATCGAGGTGACCTTCGACATCGACGCCAACGGCATCGTCAACGTCTCGGCCAAGGACAAGGCGACTGCGAAGGAACAGCAGATCCGAATCCAGGCCTCGGGCGGTCTGTCGGAGGCCGACATCGACAAGATGGTCAAGGACGCCGAGGCCAATGCCGCGGCCGACAAGCAGCGCCGCGAGGCGGTCGATGCCAAGAACCATGCCGACGCGCTGGTGCACTCCACCGAGAAGGCTCTGGCCGAGCACGGTTCGAAGGTCGCCGAGACCGAGCGCCGCGCCATCGAGGACGCCGTCAGCGACCTCAAGGAAGCGCTGAAGGGTAGCGATGCCGAGGCGATCAAGGCCAAGACCAACACGCTGGCCCAGGCTTCGATGAAGCTCGGCGAGGCCATGTACAAGCAGCAGGCCGAGGCCGATGCGGCCAAGGACGCTGCCAAGGACGACGTCGTCGACGCGGAATTCACCGAGGTCGACGACGAAAAGAACAACAAGAAGTCCGCTTAAAGCCCCCTGAGGGTATGATGCGGACGGCTTGGACCCCTCACGCTGAAACGGCCTCCCCCCTCAGGGGGGAGGCTTTCGTGTCGGGACAGGCGGGCGAAGACTCTTTTGAAGTCGGTCCCGTTACGATCCATCAATTCCCAGCCGTTATTTTCAACGCTGCCATGCAGCCCGCTGCTGATTTGCAGAAGGCTGCCTATATCGTCGCGTGGCGACGTTGTTTCGCTCCGACTTGAATCGCGATCGGATAGACCTGAGTCAGACATGTCCACGTCCACCAAGCGCTGCTACTACGAAACCCTCGAAGTCGAACGCACGGCCGACGAGAGCGCACTGAAATCGTCCTTCCGCAAGCTGGCGATGAAGTTTCACCCGGACCGCAATCCGGGGGACGACAGCAGCGAGGTCAAGTTCAAGGAAATCAACGAGGCCTACGAGGTCCTGAAAGACAAGGACAAGCGCGCGGCCTATGACCGGTTCGGCCATGCTGCGTTCGAGCAAGGCGGTCCCGGCGGCGGCGGCGCCGGTTTCGGCGCAGGCTTCGCCTCCTCCTTCTCCGACATTTTCGAAGACTTGTTCGGCATGGCCGGGCAGCGCGGCCGCGGCGGCCGCGAGCGCGGCGCCGACCTGCGCTACAACATGGAAATCACCCTCGAGGAAGCCTTTGGCGGCAAGACCGCGCAGATCGAGATTCCGGTCTCGGTCACTTGTGAGGCCTGCTCGGGCATCGGCGCCAAGGCCGGCACCAAGCCGAAGACCTGCTCGACCTGCGCGGGCGCCGGCCGTGTGCGGCAGTCGCAAGGCTTCTTCACGCTCGAGCGCACCTGCCCCGGCTGTCAGGGCCGCGGCCAGATGATCGAGGATGCCTGTCCGTCCTGCTCGGGCCAGGGCCGCGTCACGCGCGAGCGGACGCTGTCGGTCAACATCCCGCAGGGCGTCGAGGACGGCACCAGGATCAGGCTTGCCGGCGAAGGCGAGGCCGGCGTCCGCGGCGGTCCGCCCGGCGACCTCTACATCTTCCTGTCGCTGGCCCAGCACCAGTTCTTCCAGCGCGATGGCGCCGATCTGCATTGCCGCGTGCCGATCTCGATGGTGACAGCCGCGCTTGGCGGTGAATTCGAGGTGCCGACCATCGACAAGGGCAAGGCCAAGGTGAAGGTGCCCGCCGGAACCCAGTCGGCTCGCCGATTCCGCATCGCATCAAAGGGTATGCCGGTGCTGCGGTCGCGGCAGATGGGCGACATGTACGTCCAGGTCGTGGTCGAGACCCCGCAGAATCTCACCAAGAAACAGCAGGAATTGCTGGCCGAGTTCGAAAAGCTCTCCTCCGGTAACACCCAGCCGGAATCCGAGGGCTTCTTCGCCAAGGTCAAGGATTTCTTCGGTAATCGGGCGAACTGACGCGGCTTGACCGTATCGACTTCGGCCTATACGTGTTTATGACCATTTTCTGACACGCCGCGGTCCCGCGGTCGTCCCGTCCGGTCCAGACATGCCCTTGCCGTCGTCGTCCGCGCGTGCGTTGAAGAAGCCCCGTCTCGATGACGAGGTGCGCTTCCTCAGATCGTGGATCGAAAAGCCGCTGCACATGGGCGCGGTGATGCCGTCGGGCAAGCTGCTCGCCCGGACCATGGCCCATTACGTCGATGTCGATTCGGACGCGCCTGTCGTCGAGCTCGGGCCCGGCACGGGTGCCATCACGTCGGCGCTGGTCGAGCGCGGCGTCGACCAGAAGCGACTCGTCCTCGTCGAGTACAATCCCGGCTTTTGCGCGCTTTTGCGCGACCGCTATCCGCAGGCGACCGTGGTGCAGGGCGATGCCTATCGCCTGCGCGACACGCTCTGGAACGTGCTGAGCGCCCCTGCGTCTGCCGTCGTGTCCGGCCTGCCGCTCGTCACAAAACCGATGCTGACGCGGCTGCGGCTCATTCGCGACGCCTTCCTGGCGCTCGCGCCCGGCGCGCCCTTCGTCCAGTTCACCTATGCGGTGGTGCCGCCGATCCCGAAATCGCTGCCCGGCGTATCCACAGAGGCTTCGGAGCGGATCTGGATGAACCTTCCGCCGGCCCGCGTCTGGGTGTATCGCAAGGACTAATTCCGCCGGCTTCCTCTCATGCGCGGCGGGCTCGTTTCGCCGAACGTATGGAAGAGGATGTCAGCCCCGAAGATCCTGGTCATTCCCGGCTCGCTGCGCACCGGCTCGCACAATGCGAAGCTGGCGGCGGTGGCTAGCTATGAATTCGCCCAGGCCGGCGTCGACATCACCCGCATCTCGCTCGCCGATTTTCCGCTGCCGATCTACGACGGCGATCTCCAGGCCAAGTCAGGCGTGCCCAAGCACGCCGTCAATCTCAAGCGCATGATCAGCGCGCATCATGGCGTGCTGATCGTCTCGCCGGAATACAACGCCTCGGTGCCGCCGCTGTTGAAGAATGCGATCGACTGGGTCAGCCGTGTGCAGGATCCGCACGAGGCGCGCGGCGAGGTGTTCCGCAACCGCGCCTTCGCGCTCGCTGGCGCGTCGCAGAGCCGGCTTGGAGCAGCGCGCGCGCTGCAGGCGTTGCGCCTGATTCTGACGTCCTGCCACGCCAATGTCATCGCCAACCAGGTCACGCTCGCCTTTGCCGACGAGGCCTATGACGACATGGACAGGCTCAAGAGCCAGGGCGACATCGACTCCATGAAGGAGATGGTGCGGCAGTTGATCGATATTTCCCAACGCATGATGTGAGGTGACATGACGCCAGCCGAAATCGCCCCGAAAGACCGCCTGATCGTTGCGCTCGATTTGGCGAGCGTTGATGCCGCGGAGGCAATGATCGCGCGGCTCGGCGACAGCGTCACCTTCTACAAGATCGGATATCGCCTCGCTTATGCTGGCGGACTGCCACTGGTCGCGAAGCTCGCCGACAGTGGCAAGAAGGTCTTTCTCGATCTCAAGCTGCACGACATCGGCAACACCGTGGCGCAAGGCGTCGAGAGCATCACCAGACTGGGCGCAACTTTTCTCACCGTGCACGCTTATCCGCAGACCATGAAGGGCGCCGTCGAGGGCCGCGGCTCCTCGAAGCTGAAGCTCCTCGCCGTCACCGTGCTGACGTCCTACAACGACGACGATCTGCACGCGGCAGGCTTCCGGCTCAGTGTCTCCGAGCTGGTAGAGGCGCGCGCGCAGCAGGCGCAGGTGCTTGGCGTCGACGGTCTCGTGTCCTCCCCCGAGGAGGTCGGAAGCCTGCGCAAGATCGTCGGTCATCAGATGCATCTCGTCACGCCCGGTATTCGCCCGGCGGGCTCGGCAACCGGTGACCAGAAGCGCATCATGACGCCCGGTCGTGCGATTGTCGCGGGCGCGGATTATCTCGTCGTCGGGCGGCCGGTGGTGGAAGCCGCTGACCCCAAGGCGGTCGCTGAAGCCATCCAGGCCGAGATCGCACAGGCGCTTGGAGCATGATCCGGAAAAGTGTGAAGCGGTTTTCCGATCAGATCATGCTCAAATAGAGACCACCAACAACACAGGGAGAAGAACAATGGCAAAAGGCTACTGGATCGGGCGCGTCGATGTGAGCAATGACGAGGGCTACAAGCCCTATGCGGTCGCCAATGGTCCGATCTTCAGGAAATGGGGCGGCCGCTTCGTCGTCCGCGCCGGCAAGTTCACCACCGTCGAAGGCGCCAGCCGCACCCGCACCGTCGTGATCGAATTCCCCGACTACCAGACCGCAATCGGCTGCTACAATTCGCCGGAATACCAGGCCAACATCAAGGTGCGCCAGCCGCACTCGATCGCCGACCTCATCATCATCGAGGGCTATGACGGCCCGCAGCCGGCGGACGGTTGAGGCGCAGTTTGTCTTACCCTCCCCTGGAGGGGAGGGTCGATCGCGCGCAGCGCGAGCGGGGTGGGGTGATCTCTCAACACGGGCACTGTTCGTCGCGGAGGGACCGTGGCCCCCCCCCCCCCCCCCCCCCCCCCCGGCCCCCCCCCCCCCCCCCGGCGGGGTAGAACATGGCCAACATAAACGAAAACACACAAAAAACCCCCAAAAAAACATACACCAGAGCCC
>NZ_JARXWB010000019.1 GCF_029892425.1 Bradyrhizobium sp. BR13661
GTCATTGACGATCGGACCCGACGACATCGGCCGACTGCAATGATTGGCGGCAACGGCCGCTCCCGACCTGTGCGTTTGCACACAACCAAGACCCACAGCCGACATTGTAGGCACCCGGACGAACATCTAATGGTGTTCGTGATAGCTCCCGCGCAGGGCGACTATCTCTGAGTTCCACGGGTGGAAACATATGCGATGCTAGTCGGCGAATACGTCAGCCCCGATGGTCAGCTGAAATTTCTTGTGACCTGCCCGGACGGCGATTGGACGCTGGGCTTCGACGGATGTCCCGCCCACACGCATGGGAGCATCCTTGCTGATCTGTCTGGTCTCGACGAGGTCACCGCAGTCGAACGCTATCTCGCTGACCTCATCGGTAATGTCAGCGTTATTGCGCTCAGGCGGTTTTCTGGTGTTCTGAGCGATGCTTGGATAACCGATGATCCGGCCGAAGAAGTGGTGAGCTGGCAGAAGTACGGCGCTCCGGACGAGACGGTTGAATTTCGGCGATGGGATGGGAGCGTCGTACGGCCCTGAGTTACGGCGTCCTACATAGATGACCGACCGTGCTCCGTCGCCTGTTGGCCCCTCAGCGGGCAAGCCGGGCGCGATCGTGTAACATCTGCTTTCGGTCCAACACCGGACTTCAAAGTCGACCCATTCATTCGTTTGATACGTCGGGCAAAACACCGGCATGATGCCATCATCGAAACGAGTTTGGTTCGCCCGCCCGGTGCATCCGCGGCGGGCTTTCATATGTCCGTAGTTTACGGGCTCTCACCTAATAGGGGCTGAGCACGCTATCGAGAAATTGCTCCTTTTCGCCGGGTGCGTAACCCTGACAAGCACCGAAATATGGTTCTGGCCTGTTACAGGGGTTGGCCGACCGATCATATTGCCGCGGCGCATGGGCAAAACCCGAAGTCCGGCCCGACGGGTACACGTGATAATGGGGACGAGCCGCTCCGTGGCGGTGGTGCCCATGATGTTCACTTGCCGCGTTCGCAACCCCGCTCAGGGTTATCAAAACGCTCAAGGCCAAGATCGAACGCATCGCCGTCTTCCTCCGAAGTGTTCGCTCATTTGATCAATCATTAGCACGAGGCAGCGTTCCAAAGACTTCCTTTTGCCCTGAGGCAGGTTCGGCCGATTGGGTTGAACCTGTGCCGCTTCCAGCGACACCAAGACATGCAGAGATATTGTCTTGGTCGCCGTTGCCCTTCGCCAGATGTCGCATGTAAATCCCGCTCTTGATCTGCTTTACCGGTTTGCCACGATCGGCTTCAGCATCTACCTGGCCCGCAAGGCCTGGTATGGCTATGTCGAGCGGAAGATCCTCTTCGTCAGTGACGACTGGCTCGACTGGTCGCGATGGTCGCGGCAGGAGTTTTACCGGGACACCATGCCGATCCGCTACTGGATGCAGATGGTCGGCACGGTGTTCGGCTCGCTGCTGTGCCTCGTCGGTGCCATCATCGGCTGGCAGCCGAACTGAACATCCGTCGCCGCGGCCTGCACTGGCGACGAAACAGCTTTGAAACAATCCTGAAACCAGATCTGTGTGAACGCCGTCACGCTTCGCCTCGACCAACGAAGCGAAAAGGAGACAACCATGATGCAGGTCATTCAGGTCGGTTCGAAGGAAGAAGTCGCGTTGCTGCTGATGTTGTTCGGCACGCACACCCAGCCCGTCAGGAAGCCCAAGCCGAAATCGCGACAGCGCTGAAGACGAACCCATGTCGGGACTGGCCGATAGCCTGAGCTTTCTGCGTTTGCTGATCGCGCGCGGAGATCCAAAGGGAATTCCGCTCGCGATGGGCGCCATCGACGATTATCTCGCGATGGCGCCGGTCAGCGCGCGCCATCGCGGCCTGCGCGTGCTGCAGCAGGACGCGCTCGATCTGCATGTCACCTCGGTCGGCGTGCAGCGCTCCTTCGCCGAGACGGTGGACGCCTATATCGAGCGGAAGCTGAAGGAAGAGTAGAGGCTCTGGCTCTGGTTCGTCCCGGAAGCTGGCATCGCTCTTGCTGCACGAGGTCTTAATCCCGGCCCGGCCCGTCGGGCCGTTTCAGATTGAGGCGATCACATGCAGTCCATGTCCCGTTTCGACACCACCGCGTCCCTGCAGCTCCACGCGCTGATCTCCGACCTCTCCTGGCGGATCCAGATGCTCGACGGCGATATCGCCGAGGAGGAGTGCAGTTCCGGCAATGCCGACCCTCGCAGTCCCACCTATTCCATGCTGGCCCAGGCCTTGCGCGCGCGCCGCGATAATCTGCGGACCTCGATCGCCGTGCTGGAAGCGCAGATCGAGCGGACAGCGGAGATGTCGCGCGCGGCGTAGACGAGCGGCCCGCAGGGTTCCAGGCGCACGGACTTGGCATATGTCAGGTTTGCTGCCGGATTGACCGGGGGGCATTTCGCGCCGTCCTTTAGGAACAAGTGTGCACTTTGACACTTAGGAACCCGCTGGCCAGGGAGGTTTCTGATCATGACCGAGACGAGGGAAGCCGAGCATCACGTGCCTGGCCGCGCGCCGCCGGGACCATCCTGCCCTGCCTGCAAGACGCCGTCGCGCTACATCAACTCGATGCTCGACGTGCGGCGCGAGCGGTCTGTCCTGATCTACCGGTGCGACGCCTGCCGCAAGGACATTTGGCAATGATGTCGAGGAGACGATGTCATGATGGATTACCAGACGCAGATCGAGAAGCTGCGCAAGGATGCCGCCGAATGCGCGCTGATCCGCGATCTCGCAACGGATAGCGCCAAGCGCGAGCTGTTCGAACGGCTCGCGAGCCATCTGACCGTTCTTGCGGACCAGGTCGAGCTGGCGATGCGGGACCGCACGTCCGGCGCCGGAGCCAGGGTCGCTTCCGAAAACGACGCTCCGTCATCGACCTGACGTGTCCGGTTGCGGCGGCTGTGGTCTCATCTCTGCTTTGAGGAACGCAGGGCGGCGCTCTGCATTCCCCAGACAGAGGAGGCTGGCCATGCCGCGCTATTATTTCGATCTGCTGGAAGGCGATCTGCTCGCCGTCGATGAAGAAGGGCAGGAACTCTCGAGCCTGCGCGAGGTGCAGGCGAGGCTGCAAGGTCACTCGCCGACATGGCGCGGGATGCGGTGGACGGCTTTCCGCCTGCGACGGGGCGTCAGGACATGGCGATCGAGGTTCGCGATGCATCTGGGCCCGTCATGCAGGTCAGGTTCACGTTCGAGGTCGAAAGCCTCAGGCACTAGCATGATCCGGACCCGAAGGGCCGCGTGAGCGCAAAGTGTGAAGCGGTTTTCCGAAAAGATCATGCTCAAACAAAGAGCGAAAGCGCGATGACGATTCAACCTGATCTCATCGCGCTTGAGCCGCAGGAGTTCACGCCTCCGGCGGCCAGGGGCCCTTCAGCTTGCCGATCTTGCGGCCAAGCTGCCACACCTCAACGTCACCGCGGCGCGTAAACCGCTGCGCAACGGCGAGGGCGGACGTGTCGGACGGGGCCTCGAACGCCTCGGCGCCGCGGAAGACACCGTTCTCACCGACCAGATAGGCGCGATACTGCCCGCTCATGTTGGCGCCCTCAGGCCCGGCGAATACAGCCAGGCCTCGATCTGGATCGCCGTCTCGTCCTGCCGCGCGCGGCGCAGCAGAATCTCGCGGCGCTGTCCCGGCGCGAGCGCGCGCGCTTCTTCGCGCAATCGCGCCGCTTGGTCGGCGAGCCTCTCGTGAAGTGATTTGGTCTGCTTGAAACGACGGCGCTTCAACATGGCGCTGCTCCCTTGTTCGAGGTGGGCGGGAGCGCGACGGGCGTTCTCATCACCGATATGTGCCACGGGCCTTGCGGTGTTGATTAACTGTACGACTCGTACTGCGGAGAGTCTCCAACATTTGAGGGGTCGGCGCGCCATCCCGCACACGTCTTTGCGATATGCTATTTGCGCCTTTTCAGCCGCTTACTCATCTTGCTTGCTGGCAAGCCGGCCCGTTCCGCCGTTAGGAACCACGCCTGGGGCCCCGGCTTGATGGCGTGGCCGGTCTCCCGCCGATTGACCGGCCTGGAATGGCGGCTCCGGCGCCAAAGCCCCCCCCGTCAGCGCCGGGGCCGTTTCGGTTTATCCTGAAAATGAGCTTGATGCGTCGGGCAAAACAGGGGCATAATGGCATCATCGGAATTTCTGGTTCAGCCCGCGCGGGAAACGTCCATCGCGGGATTTTTGCTTTCGAACAAGCGAGAACGCCCCGGGATTCCCGGAAAGGGCGACCGAAACCGGATAAAAAGTGTCAGGGCGCGCCGATCCTCCCGACACTCCTGCGTCCTTACACTCCTGTGTCGAAAGGTCCGTATCGGCCAAATTTAAGTGATTGATATTATGTCATTAAATGGCGCGAGAGATGGGGCTCGAACCCGCGACCTCCGGCGTGACAGACCACGGGGCCCCAATCGCATCAACGGTGGCTGACACTTCTGTCTCTCGCGGCGGCCGCGAATTCGATACAAAGTGTCAGGCCGTTTCATAATTGCTCTTTTCGGAACGTTTACCGGAATGTTGCAGGCTCTTCACTTGTCCTGCTAGGGTTCCACGCCTACCTGTCGCCACTTGCTCGCCTGCTCAATCAGAGGTTCTTGTTCGGATGCCCGACTGGCTGATCCATCTGGTGCGTCTGACTGTATTTTCGACAGAGGTGATCGCGCCGTCAGAAAAATTCTGGATGCTCGCCACCGGCGAGCATGAGGCCGAAAACCGTACGTCGGTTGGCGGGGGCAAGCAGTATTCCGGGCACGATTTTGGCGGCTTGGTCCAGGTGGGCATTGTCGGCAACCGGCTCGATCTACTGTTGTTTGTCGATCCAGAGGTGGCTCAGCCGGGTATCGCGCCGACGGTCGGGCCCGCCAACGTGCTTTTGCCTGAATTCGAGCGGTTGGCCAGACAACTGCTCTCCGGACTTGAATTCCCCGTCAATCGAATTGCCTTCGGTGGTCAATTCTTTCTCGTGGCCAATTCTCGGCAGGAAAGCTATGAGCAGATTGTCGGCCTTGCAAAGTCAATCAGTATCGATCCCAATAGGGCTCGCGAGATGATCTTCCGGATCAACTGGCCGCTCGACAGCCAGGTCGTGGCCGATCTGACGTTGAACCGGCTGACGACGCTTAGTTCGCTGATATTTGGACAGGTGATGCTTCAGCACCTTGTCCGGCAGGTGAGTGTTGTTCCGGCATCCAATGACATGGTCCACGTGACTAGCCTGGAGACCGATCACAATACGCCGGCCGAGCACACTGGTCCTTTTGAAAAAGAACAGCTGATTCCTATATTTGAAGAGCTGTTCCGATTGAATTCGGAAAATTTGATTTCAGGCGAAGTTCGATGAGAAGCGCAGTTCTGGCACGGGATGATATCGATGCTCGCACCACGCCGGTGCGTGCGATCGAGGCAGCTACGGATGGGCTCTTCAATTCGATGAACGGTAACGGTGTCACCGTTCGCTGCGTTGATGTCGAGGTGACGTCTTTCCAGCCAGTATATCGGTCGGATTTTGATACCTCTGCAACATTCATAGACCTGAATGTAGCTACCACGGTGCGCCGTCGGCACGTATCCGGGATGACGGCGATCTATCGATCGGATTTTGAAACCTCCGCGATATTCAACCTCCGCCCCGCGCAGCAATCCGGGATGACGGCTATTATTGGAGGAGGGAGTAATTTTCTGACGCCGACCTATGGAGTTTTCTCCACATCGTGGGGAGGCAACTCGTCCTCATTTGCCTACATGGGCACCGGAAATGGTTGCATGCAGAGTCCGCTCCCACCGTCGGGCAATCTCGAAGATCTTCCAGTCTTGATCTTTAATTCCCCCGATCTGACGGCAACTATCGAGCAAATCCGCGAGACGCTTGAGAGTGGCAAGGTCGACGCCGAAGATCTCGCCGCGGCGACGCGCGCTGTCGACGAGGCTATTATATTCCTTCGTCGGAATAGGCTTCCTGGCAGGCCGCGCGTCATGATGTCTGATGATGGCGTTCTCACGCTGCAATGGCGAAGCGAGACTATGGGAGCAGCGCTGATTTTTACCGGCGATGGTACCGTGTCAGTCGCGCTTAAGAACGCCGAGACAAGCTACTCAAAAAGCCTCGAAGGCATTGCGCTGGATGCATGGGTGCCAGCGGCATTCGTCTCCATCGTTGAGGATATCGTCGGATAGCTTCCATGTCGGAGTGCGACGAGGAGCAAAAGACGCAGCACCATCGCGGCCCTGGCAACGGCTTTGGGCCCGTGCAAGATGAAGAGATTATCTATTTTGCGGTCTTTGAGCAGACGCCCGTCGACGGAGGGAAGCTGGCGCTTGATTCTTTCGACAGCAAATCCATGAAGCGCGACGGACAGTCTGTCTCTCGTGCGTCGTTTACAACGCGGGCGGTGTTCGACCAGGATGTTGTGAAGGCAGGGGCCAACCCGAAAGGGGAGATCAAAGGCGTTTCTTCGGCTCTGGTCCAAAAAGTTCGCTCACTGCAATCCCCCATCAAGCTGAATGCTTCCGAGGTGTCGGTACGTTCATTTTGCGTGTTGGACCACGTCCTGCCAGGTGACTATGATTCTCACGCAACAATTTGTTTCGGAGAGCGGACCACCTCGCACGGCGCTGTCGTGCTTAGTCAAGGGCAAATCAAGTCAATTCGCCAAGCGGCTCGTCTCGAACTCGCCGATGCCTTCGGGCCCATTCGGCCGATCGATGATGTCGAGTTTGCCGAGGATAATATTTAATCGCACGTTCCGGAATTCTGAAACAACGCGAGCTGCAAACTACTCAAATAATCCCGACGTCTTCCTTGTCGCTCCCGCGGGCCACGATCGCGAGCGTGTCGTCTGGCAACGGTCGTTGCAGCGCCTTCGCTTCGTCCCACGGCGCCCGCAGCCACACGTCCCGCTCCTCATCCGTAGTCAGGATCACCGGCATCGCCTTCGGATGAATCGGCTCGACCACCGCATTCGGCCTGGTTGTGAGAAATCCATAAACCTGATGCGGCCCCGGCACCGGCTTTGACTTCGTGCCGCGATCACCGTTGAAGGTGGTCCAGATGCCGGCGAATGCAAACAGCGGTCGCGACTCCGCAAGCGCAAACCATACGATGTCTTTCTTCTTCGTCTCCGGGTTCGGCTCCGGCGCGTACTCGGCAAAGCTGTTGGCCGGCACGAGACACCGATGCTCCGGCCCGAGCCATTGCCGCCAGTGCTTGAAGGAAGGCATGCGGATGTTGGTCACTGGCGTGCCGCCCTTCTCCGGCGGCGGCGGCATGCCCCAGCGCATCATCGCGATCTCGCGCTCGCCGTCGTCGCCATTGCGAATGACGGGGGCGGGGTAGTCCGGAAACACGCCGGGCATCGGCGGCAGATTGCCCTCATAGCGCCTGATAACGCGGAAGAGATCCGCGATCGCAGCCTGGTTGGTCGTGATCGAGTAGAGATTGCACATCAGTACGCCTGACCTTCTGCTGACGACCCTGTCTCATCCGGGACCAACGCTTATGCGGCGGAATGGATAGAGGGCCAAGCCGGACTTGACTCTATGTTCTCTTTTTGTTCTTTTCGACCAAATCGCAGGTTTGGTCAATGCCGACACTCGAATACATCCGCTCGGAGATCGAGCACATGCGCACGCAGATAAGCCGTCAGCGCAAAGAAATCCTCCAACTCCAGCGGGCGGGGTTAGGCACAGCCTCGGCTGAAGCTCTGCTTTCCCGCATGCAGGCGAAGGTGGACGAACTCGTTTCGAAGCGAGACGAGATGAAGAAGGCAGAACCGCGAGGGGCTAAGAAGCGCGTGCTGGGAGGACGGAAATGGTAGCTGAGCGGCCAAGGTATTTTTCCGACATGGAGAGCCCGCCGGAGTTTCTGAGAGCACTCGACCAAGCCCGGCGCCTTTCAACGCGAGAAGGTTGGTGCCGAGCGCACATCGAGGCCATCCAGGTCTCGATCGATCAATACGCGGAAGCGGCATTTGGTAACCGGGAATTCTTCCTCAACAAGCCGCACAGCATCGGGCCTAGCCGGAGCAAGAGTGACGTTCCGTGAAGCGTCACACCACCGGAACAGATTCGGTTTTTCCTCAGAAAGAAGTTGACCCGTCGGGCAAAACACTGGCAGAGTGGCATCATCGAAAAGTTTGGTTCAGCCCGCGCGGAGTGATCGGTGACGGGCATTTTGTTATGGTGAAATTTGATGGGTTTCGCTTCGCTCAACCGATCCTACGAGCTGACGACTACTTGTCGAGCGTGAGAAAAACAATTAAAGGTAGATAATTATGTGAAGTACATTGGTCTCGGCGCCTAGCCAATATTTGGAGGCGGCAATGTTTCACCTTGAGCCTATATCTACGACTAACATCATTAGCTTAGTCCAGCTTTGTGCCGTTATCGCAGGCTTCTATTTCTCTTGGAAATCGCTCGAAGCCTCGAGGACGAGTATCGGATTGGCGACAAACAGCCTGGCTGTGGCGGGTAACAATCTTGAGCTAGCCACCAAGAGCCTCGGCGTGGCGGGCGACAATCTTGGGCTCGCAACGCGGAACGCGCAGGTACAGCTTTATAACAATCTGCTTACGCAGGGTCGTGACCTGCAACTCAGGTTTATGGGAGAGTTCATGAAGGGCGACGATGCCCAGACTGACAGAACGAAGTTCTTCATGGGCATTGTTATCGCGTATTACGCAAGCTGTTTCGAGTTGAGGAATATCCTCGACCTGCCTCCGAACGCAAAAAAGTTGTTGGAGAATGACGTCAAGGAATCGATGCGTCAGGCGCCTTTTAAGGAGCGATTTGAAGAATTGAGGGATTTGCATAGCAAGGAATTTGGACAGTTCGTTGATGGACTGAGAGGCGTTCAATGACCTTCTTTGCAAACGCGGGCGTTAAGTGGCCCAAAGTGCAAACGGAACTCCGGAAAGCGGGTACGAGTGCCATGTCCGGAGGTGCAGAACTCTGGCGGCTCTTCTCCGAGATAGAGGCCTGGGAGTCGGATCATCGTGCTGGCTCTGGAGAAGATGGGGAAACTAAGAGGAAATGCGTAAACGCGCTGCGAGAAGCGGCAGACAGATACGAGGAGAGCCTGAGATATATCGACCGCGAATTGACTGGCCCGTTAAGTTCGAGTGAGATTGACTTGGTCGCGCCGCCCTTTCCTTATTTCATTAATCAATTGGACCCCGATCCACTTCGTAGGACGAACTTCGAGGTGAGTGAGATCTATGTCCAACTCATTGGAAGACTTAGAGAGCTTGCGTCGGAGATCAATGCTCTTGACCTTGGTCGCGATCGGCGTGATCTCGCTTCTGAGGTGTTTGGAGCCATGCGCGCATGGGAGTTGATCTCGTGGCTTGCGCGACTGATCGCTGTACTAAATCTACGCAAAGAATCGGCGCGTTGACCCGGGCCGACATGGCGTTTGACACGTCGGGCAAAACACTGGCAAAATGGCATCATCGAAAGAGTTCAGTTCAGCCCGCGCGGAGCAATCCGCCGCGGGCTTTCCTTTTCCGGAGATGCAATTGTCTATCTGAGGAAGATTCTAGAATGACCAGGATTAGGAGACGGGCGCCTGTATATCAGCACGTCGCTCAGCCAATCACCAATGAAGACTACATGGCTCCAACGTTGGCGGACATCCAGGCGTTGGCGCGGAGCAGGACCGAGACGGCAATCCATGTGCTATCTTCTATCATGATAAGAGAGACCGCAAACCCGTTTGCGCGTGTGGCCGCTGCAAAGGAACTGCTCGATCGGGGTTGGGGAAAGCCGGCCCAACCGTTGGCTAACGACCAAGGCCCACTGCAATTGCTGACGCGGATCGAACGCGTGATCGTGCATCCGGATAATCCGTCGCCACTCGTCAATCGAATTGAGACGTCATTATCCCGAGAGGAACAGCGATGAGCGAGAGAACGCGAGGGATCCCTGTGGGGCCTACGAGCATTGCGCCGGCAAGCCAAACGTCTCAGTCAACCGGTTGGCCCAAGTGGATGCAAGACGCGTTTGCATATGAGCCGGGGGCGAAGAGCGTGGAGAAGGTCGGTCGAGTTGATCAGCCGACGCACGGCGCTTCCAAGGACGTTCGGATACTCACGCGAGTATCTCCGCGTCCCTGACTTCAGCAGCCGGTGTTCGTTTGACACGTCGGGCAAAACACCGGCATAATGGCATCATCGAAACGAGTATGTCGGGCCCGCGCGGAAACATCCGCTGCGGGCTTTTTCGTTTCGATTTCAGGAATCGGACGGCGTCCCGCGCATCGCGGCCTCGCCCTCGTTGAAACGCGTTCATGGAGCGCCGATCAGCGCGCCGCCGTCCGAACCAGCTTTATTGGCCGTGCACGCGCGAACGTGCCGGCCCGCGGCGCGAGCCTTTGCTTGCGCCGCCGCGGTCCCCGGAGGGGATAAGGTTCGCGCCGAAACGATCGCGTGTCATGCCGCGATCTGCCGCACTGTTATTTCTTTGGAGAAACGATGACGGTCTATCTGATATCGCTCGCGCTCGCGGGCCTGGTCGCAATTGTGGTGTGGGAGATTTTTGCATGAGTGATGGTTTTATCAAGATCGATATGTCGGACTTCGACCCGCCCGTTCCGAAGAGGACGTCGAAGGCGCGCACGTTGACCGAGATACGGTCGGTCGCGCGCGGCCATACCAGGACCGCCATCAATGTTCTCGTCGGCGTCATGCGCAGCAGCGAGGCGACGCCGGCCGCGCGCGTCTCGGCCGCCAATGCGATCCTCGATCGCGGCTGGGGCAGGGCGGCGCAACAGGCCGAGAACGGTGAAGACGAGGCGCTGGAATTGATCCACCGGATCGAACGCATCGTCGTGCATCCCGGAAAGTCCAGCGGCGGGGGATCCTAGCGTCCTCGCTGGAGAAGAGGCGCTTGCCATGTCGACCTTGAAAATTCCAACCGCAAAAATCTTCGAGCCGCTGCTGAAACCCGCCCGCTACAAGGGCGTTTACGGCGGACGCGGCTCGGGCAAATCGCATTTCTTCGGCGAGCTGCTGGTCGAGAGCTGCCAGGCCGAGCGCGGCACGCTCGCGGTCTGCATCCGCGAGGCGCAGCGGACGCTGGCGCAATCGTCGAAGCGGCTGATCGAAGGCAAGATCGCGAGCCTCAAGCTCGGGCACGGTTTTAAAATCTTCAGTGACAAGATCGAGACGCCCGGCGACGGGCTGATCATCTTTCGCGGACTTCAGGATCACACGGCCGACTCGATCAAATCACTGGAGGGATTCCGCATCGCCTGGATCGACGAAGCGCAGTCACTGAGCGCGCGCAGCCTCGCGCTGCTGCGGCCGACCATTCGCGCCAAGGACTCCGAGCTGTGGGCGAGCTGGAATCCGCGCCGCAAGAGCGATGCGATCGACGATTTTCTGCGCACGCGCCAGCCTGATGGCGCGCTGGTGGTGAAAGCCAACTGGCGCGACAATCCCTGGTTTCCCGATGTGCTCGAGGAGGAGCGGCTGCTCGACCAGAAGCTCTATCCGGAGCGCTACGACCACATCTGGGAAGGCGACTATGCGCGCGCCTTCGAGGGCGCCTATTTTGCTTCGCTGCTGTCGGAGGCGCGAGCTGCGGGGCGGATCGGGAAGGTGGCCGCCGATCCCTTGCTACGCTTGCGCGTCTTCATCGACATCGGCGGCGCCGGCGCTGCGGCGGATGCTTTCACCATGTGGGTGGTTCAGTGGGTGGGACACGAAATGAGGGCGGACTTTCAGCACCTGCGGCGCTGGCGAAAGAGCGTGGAGCAGGCGCAGAGCTACACCTTCAAGGCTGTGATTACGGTGATCGCCACCGGCCTGATGGGTGCTGTCTGGCTTGGCGTGAAGGTCGTGCTGGGCAAGTGAGTCTTTCCCGGCGGTGACATCGCCGAGAGGTCGATCGAGGTCATCGCATCGTTCCTAGGGGCATGCCATGTACAGAATTCGTATGGTCGACGCGTCAGATGATGAGATCGCCGATACCTTGGCCGATCTGCATCGGCTGACCTTCTGCGATGCTGCGGCCATGCCGCCGTTCGAGAAGGGAACGTGGTGGCTCGCTTACCGCGGCGACGATGCCGTTGCATTCGCGGGCGTCGTGCCGTCCACCCATTCGCGGAATTGCGGCTACTTCTCCAGGGTCGGCGTCTTGCAGCGCCATTGGGGCCACGGGCTTCAGCTCAGATTGATGCGGGCTGCCGAAGCGCAGGGACGTCGTGTCGGATGGACCGGCATCGTCTCCGATACGACGGATAATCTTGCCTCAGCGAATAACTTTATCAAGGCTGGCTATCAGCTCTTCAAGCCCGAGGTCCCCTGGGCCTGGTCGCACACGCTCTACTGGCGAAGGTCGCTTCGCTGAACAGGGTTTCCCGTGAAGCGGAACGTCCATTTGAGGCTTCACCCCTGCCGGGCTCATTTTACGTATTGAAGCGTTGCCGCTGAAGCACTTGCGAAGCAGGCCGAGCCGGGCTTTAAGTTCGCCTGCTGGAAATTCGGCGAGCACAAGCCGATGCAAGGGGAGCCCCAGGGATGTCCACCAAGCCTCAATTGCCGGAGCGTTCGTCGCGGGCGGCAGGAGGGCCAACCGCACTCGATGGGTTATTGGTCGTCGATTTCACCCGCGTGGTCGCGGGTCCGGCCTGTACACAGACGCTGGCTGATTTCGGTGCGCGCGTCATCAAGATCGAAAATCCCGATGGTGGCGACGACACGCGCGGGTACGAGCATGCCGAAATCGGCGGCGAAAGTGCGGCCTATCTGAGCTTGAACCGCAACAAGATCGGCATCGCGCTCGATCTTGCAGTTCCGGAGGCGCGCGAAATTGCGCTGGATCTGATCCGCAAGGCGGATGTGGTCGTCGAGAATTTTTCCAGCGGCGTGATGAAGAAATTTGGTCTGGACTATGAGGCCGTCGCTCCGCTCAACCCGCGGCTGGTCTATTGCTCGATCTCCGCCTACGGACGTACCGGACCGTTCGCCTCGCGTCCTGGCTTCGACCCGATCACGCAAGCCGAGAGTGGCTTCATGTCACTCAACGGGTTTGCCGACGGCCCCGCGGTTCGTACTGGCCCGCCGATCGTCGACATGGCGACGGGGATGTCGGCCTGCAATGCGATCCTTCTCGCGCTATTGGCGCGGGATCGGCTCGGCCGTGGCCAGCATGTCGAGGTCGCCCTGTTCGACGTCGCCATGGGAATGACCGGCTTCTATGGCATGGCCTATTTGATCAGCGGCCAGAATCCCGGGCGATTTGGCAACTCGCCGAGCGGGTCGCCCACCGTAGGTGTTTACGAGGCATCCGATGGCCCGCTTTACATGGCTTGCGCGAATGACCGACTGTATCGACGGCTGGTCGTCCAGGTGCTGAATCGTCCGGATCTCATCAACGCGCCCCAGTTCGCGACGCGAAAGGCGCGGTCCGAGAACAAGGAACTCCTGCGTGCGGCCATTGCGGAGGTGTTCGCGAGCGACACGCTCGAGAATTGGATGGCGAAGATGAAGTTGGCCAACATCCCGGTCGGCTATCTCCGGACGGTCGAGGAGGGGTTCAATGCACCCGAAGCGCGGGATCGGGCGCGCCTGAGCCGGATCCCGCATCGCACGGCGGAGTGGGTACCGAACATCGAGCCGCCGATCAGCATGAGCCTAACGGCGGCCATCGACCCGGTGGCGGCACCATTGCTGGGCGAGCATACGGAAGGCGTCCTGCGCGAGACGCTCGGTTACGATGAAAGCCGGATTGCGGCCTTGGCCGATAAAGGGGCGTTCGGGCTGCGCAAGGCCGCGACCTCGGACTGAGGGCGGCGGCAGCTTGATTTGGCAGGGTTCCCGCCGCATAAATATGTGAGAGCGAGGGACAGGAATGGCGCCTGGTCAAGAGCCGAGTATGGGGCAGTCGGCAGGCTCCGGCGAACGAGCCTATGCGACGATGATTGCCAAGGCCCGGTCGCTTGTGCCGCAACTACGGGAGCGCGCGGCGCGCACTGAGGAGCTCCGGCACCTGCCGCCGGAGACGGAGCGTGATCTGCACGATGCCGGCCTGTTCCGCATGCTTCAGCCGAAGCGCGTTGGCGGCGCCGAGCTCGACTATGTGGCCCTGATCGATTGTGCCGAGTTGATCAGCCGGGCCGACGCATCGGTGGCCTGGAATCTTGCTAATCTGGCAAGCCATCACTGGATGCTCGGCATGTTCGCGCAGCGCGCACAGGATCTGGTCTGGGGCACGGACCCGGATGTGCTGATCGCGTCATCGTTTATCTTTCCCGCCGGCCGCGCCAGCAGGGTTGAGGGCGGTTACCGGTTACGCGGCAGTTGGCCATTCTCGTCGGGCGTCGGCTCCTGCGCCTGGAACATGCTCGCAAGCGTCGTCTCATCGGACGATGAAGCCGACGGCATCGAGTATCGCATCTTTCTGCTGCCCAGGGCCGACTACAAGATCCTCGATACCTGGAACGTCGCGGGACTACGCGGCACAGGGTCATCGGACGTCGAAGTCAGGGACGCCTTTGTCCCCGAGCACTTGACGGTCGCCGTGGGTGACCTTGCAGGGGGCGCAACGCCAGGCAGCAAGGTGAATCCCAATCCTCTCTATGCGCTGCCGGTGTTCTCGTTGTTTCCTTACGTTCTCTCCGGCGTCGCGCTGGGGAATGCGCAGGCCTGCCTGGATGATTATACGGAAGTCGCGCGTCACCGTATCTCGACCTACAACCGCGCCAAGCTGAGCGACTTCCAGAGCACGCAGATCAAAATCGCGGAAGCCTCCGCCAAGATCGATGCTGCGCGCCTCGTCATGCGCGCGGCCTGTACCGAGGCGATGCAGGATGCGCGACGCAACTACTCGCCCGACATGACGACCAAGACCAGATATCGGCGCGATGGTGCCTTCTCGGTCAATTTGTGCACTGACGCCGTTTCGATGCTGTTTGCGGCGAGCGGGGCGCGCGGATTGTTCACGACGGGCGTGCTACAGCGGCAGTTCCGCGATGCGCATGCGATCAATTCCCACCTCGCGTTTAATTTTGATGCGGCCGGAACGAACTATGGACGCGTGGCACTCGGACTGCCGTCCGAGAATCTCACCTTGTGAGGCCGGCCGATGAATGATCAGCCAAAGCAGCCGGCCGCCCCGGATCCCGCCAACGAGCTCGCGAGCGACAGCTCGTCGATCGATCCCCGTGACTTCCGCAATGCGCTCGGCACCTATGGAACGGGCGTCACGATCATCACGGCCACGGCCGCCGATGGCAAGCCGTACGGCATCACCTGCAACTCGTTCGCGTCGGTCTCCTTGAATCCCCCCCTGGTTCTCTGGAGCCTCGGCGTCTATTCATCGAGCCTGACCGTGTTTCAGAGCGCCAGTCATTTCACCGTCCACGTGCTGGGTACCTCGCAGCAGGCTCTCGCGAATAAATTTGCGAAATCGTCCGAGGACAAGTTTACCGGTGTCGACTGGACACCGGGCCTTGGCAACGCGCCGGTACTTGCCGAAAGCGTGGCGAATTTTCAGTGCCGATCCGTCAACCGCTATTATGGCGGTGATCACGTGATCTTTCTCGGTGCGGTCGAGGCCTATGCCTACAACGCAAAAGAGCCGTTGCTGTTTGCGCGAGGGACGTATGGCCAGTTTCTGGCTGACGACGAGCGCAAGAAGTCGTGAGGCGATTCAATGCTGTGCGGCGGAGAGCTTGTAGATCTCCAAGGCGTCCGCGTCAGCACCGCGCGCAGCCTTGGCAAGCCTGAAGATCTGCCCGGCGAGGGTCGCCATCGGCACTGGCGTTGACGTCGCCTGTGCTACATCGGCGATCGTATCGAGATCCTTCAGCATCGTCGCAATATGGCCGAGCGGCGGCGAGTGGATGCCCTGGACCATGCGCGGGACGAAGAGCTGAAGCGGGATCGAATCCGCAAAGCCACCGGCGAGCGCTTCGGGGAGCCGGCTCGCGTCAATCCCCGCATTCGAGGCAAGGCGCGTTGCTTCCGCAAGCACGGCCATTGCGCATCCGACGATCACCTGGTTGCACAGCTTTGTGGTTTGGCCAGCCCCGGTCGGACCCATGTGGGTGAACCTGCGTGCCATCGCGAGGACGTAGGGCCGCGTCCTTTCGATATCCCCCGCTTCTCCGCCCGCCATGATGGCAAGCGTGCCTTCCTCGGCACCCTTGGTGCCACCGGACACCGGTGCGTCAATCCAGCCGGCACCGTTCGCGCCTCTCAATCGCGCTGCAAGCTCGCGTGCGGCGTCCGGATGGATCGACGAGAAATCGACCACGAGCTTGCCCGTGCCGGGGGCTGCCGCGAGACCCTCGGGTCCGAAGATGACTTCTTCGACGGCGGCAGCATCCGTCACGCACATAAAGACGATGTCGCAGTTCGCCAGCAAGTCGCGTGGCGTTTCCGCGCGCTTGGCGCCGGCTTCGACGAGCGGAGCGACTTTGCCCTCCGAGCGATTCCAGACACTGACTTGATAGCCGGCCATGAGCAGGCGCCGGGTCATCGGCGTTCCCATCAGTCCAAGGCCCAGATAGCCGAGTCTCTCGACGCCTTGTGGGTTTGCCTTGGTCGCATCAGCCATAGGTTGTTTCCTTCTCCCGTAGCGCGACGGCGCGCGAGCTCTGCAGCACCATACATGACGCGGTCCGCGACTAAAGTGGGCCGGCATGCATGGCTTGCCTGATTGTTTGAACCATGAAACATTTGGGACGGTCGGGTGGAGTGGCGTCGGTCGGCGCCGTAGCAACGGAGTGGGCACGATGCGGGAAGGTTCGAGGTGGATGCTGGCAATGGGGGCCATGGCGGCCATGATCGCGTGCGCTGGCCCCTTACGGGCGCAGCAGACGATCCGAGTGGGCTGGACCATCCCGGCGGAGGAATCCAAATACTGGATGATGCGCAGGCCGGCCGAATTTCCCGATATCGGCAAGATCTACAACATCGAATGGACCCAGTTTCAGGGCACTGCGCCTATGACGCAGGCACTGGCCGCCGGCGCACTCGATTGTGCGACGCAGGCGCCGCTCTCGCTGGCCAACGGCGTGGTCGGCGGCAATCTCAAGGCCTACATTGTGGCCCAGCATGTGTTCGAGAAGCCCGGCGGCTTCTCGGTCTACTGGGCGGTGATGGATGACTCGCCGATCAAGGCGATTGCGGATCTCAAAGGCAAGACGGTCGGCATTTCCGTGATCGGCGGCGGCACGCAAGGCCCGTTCAACCTGCTGCTGAAGCAGAATGGTGTCGATCCGGCAAAGGACATCAAGCTGGTCGAGGTCGGCTTTGCCGTTTCCGAAGATGCGCTACGCCAGGGCCGGGTCGACGCGGTGAACATGAACCAGCCGTTTGCCGCACGCGCGGAGGCGAAGGGCGGCACTCGCAAGCTGTTCTCGTTGTCGCAGGCCATGCCGAACATCGTGCACATCCTTGAGGCCTGCCGCGCCGATTTCGTCGACAAGAACCCGGAGTTGGTCAAGGCCTATGTCCGCGACATCACATCGGGCATGAAGAAGGTGCTGGCGAACCGCGAGGAGACGTTGAAGGTCGTCAATGAAGTCCTGAAGGCGCCGATTCCGGTGCTCGAGACCTACCTGCTTAAGGACAACGATTTCGGTCGCGATCCCGGCGCGGCGCCGAATTTCCCTGCGATCCAGAAGATGCTGGACATCTATGCGGAGACGGGAATGCTGCCAAAGCTGGATGTCGCGCAGTTCAAGCACCCGACGATCGTCGCGCCGCTGCAATAGGCAGTCGATCGTCTGTGAGATCAACGAGGTCGCAATGTCCCGCCACGTGCGGGACATTGCATGAAGATGATGCAAGCATGAAGAAGTTGCGATCACGGATAACGACTGATGGGCTCGACCGGGCTCCGCATCGCGCATTCATGCGTGCGATGGGGCTGGACGACGCGGCTATCGCCAGGCCGATGGTGGGCATTGTCAGCATGAAGGGCGAGCAGACGCCCTGCAATATGACCCACGACTTCCAGGTGGCCGCGGCGAAGACCGGGATCGAGGGAGCCGGCGGCACGCCGAGGGAATTCTCGACGATCTCGGTGTCCGACGGAATCAGCATGAACCACGAGGGGATGAAGTTCTCGCTGTTTTCGCGCGAACTGATCGCTGATTCCATCGAGGCTGTCGTGCACGGCCTCGCTTACGATGCGCTAATTGGATACGGCGGATGCGACAAGACGCTTCCGGGCGTGATGATGGGCATGGTTCGTTGCAACGTACCTTCCATCTTCATTTACGGGGGCAGCTCGCTGCCGGGGCGCGTGGACGGGAGGACGTTGACCGTCCTTGACTCCTACGAGGCTGTTGGCAGCTTCATGACCGGCGAGATCGATGCCCCGACGCTTGAGCGGATCGAGCGCGCCTGCTTACCGACCATCGGTGCCTGCGCCGGTCAGTTTACCGCGAACACCATGGGGATGGTGTCGGAGGCGATGGGCCTGACCATTCCCAACGTGTCGATGGTGCCTGGGGTCTATGCCGAGCGCGCCCAGATCTCGCGGCGCGCGGGACGGCTGATTATGGAGATGCTGGAGCGTGGTGGGCCGCTGCCGCGCGAGATCGTGACACGAAAATCGCTGGAGAACGGAGCCGCGATCGTCGCTGCAACGGGAGGCTCGACCAATGCCGCATTGCATTTGCCGGCGATCGCGAACGAGGCCGGTATTGCGTTCACGATCGATGACGTCGGTGAGGTCTTTGCCAGGACGCCGCTGATCGGAAATCTGCGGCCGGGCGGCAAGTACACGGCCAAGGATGTCTACGATATCGGTGGTGCCGCCGTTGTGATCCGCGAGCTGATTGAGAGCGGGCATATCGATGGCAGTTGCCTAACCATCACGGGCCGCACGCTTGCGGAAGAATATGGTGCGGCCAATGCGCCCGATGGCGAGGTCGTTTACGCCGCTCGCGCACCGATCATGCCCGATGGCGGCGTTGCGGTGCTGAAGGGAAACCTCTGCCCCGATGGCGCCGTCATCAAGGTTGCAGGCTTGAAGAGTCAGTTTTTCGAGGGCGTTGCGCGCGTTTTCGAGGATGAAGAGGCTTGCGTCGCGGCCGTTCGTAACCGCAGCTACAAGGCTGGCGAGGTTTTGGTGATCCGCAATGAAGGGCCGGTCGGAGGTCCCGGCATGCGCGAGATGCTTGGCGTCACTGCGTTGATCTACGGCCAGGGCATGGGCGAGAAGGTCGCCCTGATCACAGACGGACGGTTCTCCGGTGCCACGCGCGGCATGTGCATCGGCTATGTCTCGCCCGAGGCGTTTGTCGGCGGTCCGCTGGCGCTCGTGCACGATGGCGACAAAATCAGGATTGATGCCGCTGGCCGCCGGATGGATCTGCTGGTCGACGAACAGGAACTTGCGACGCGGCAACGTAACTGGAAGCAACGTCCGCCGCGCCATCGCGCGGGCGCACTCGCAAAATATGCGCGTCTGGTCGGTCAGGCGCCGGGCGGAGCGATCACGCATGAGGGACCGGCGGAGTGGCCGTGGTTCGACTGAGCGCGCACAAGGGGCGCCCTGTTTGGCAAGTTTCTTGCTAAGCTCGTGCCGCTGTTGGAGGACATTCAGCAGTACTGTTGCGTGACGTCGTCCGCGCATGAGTGAAGCGAGAGACGGGATGAAGGTAGTGCCTTCGAGATCGAGCGAATGGGTGAGACCGGTGACGTCACAAAAGCCGGCTTCTGCAATCATCGAGATCGACCGCGTCTCGCAGGTCTTCCAGACCTCGGCGCGCAAGGACCATTTGGCGTTGTCGGATATCTCCGTGACGATCGAGGATGGGGCGTTCGTCTCCATCCTCGGCCCGTCCGGCTGCGGCAAGTCGACGCTGCTCTACATCGTCGGTGGCTTTGTCAGTCCCACCAGCGGCGCTGCAAGGATGAAGGGAAAGGCTATCACGGGCCCGGGGCCGGATCGTGGGCCGGTGTTCCAGGAGTTCGCACTGTTCCCGTGGAAGACCGTGCTGGGCAATGTGATGTATGGTCCGCGCCAGCAGGGCGTGCGAGCCACCGAAGCCGAAGCGCAGAGTCGCGCTCTGATCGAGATGGTCGGCCTCAAGGGCTATGAGAATTTTTACCCGAAGGAGCTGTCGGGAGGCATGAAGCAGCGCGTCGCTCTGGCCCGGACGCTCGCCTACCATCCTGAAGTTCTGTTGATGGACGAGCCGTTCGGTGCGCTCGATGCTCACACCCGCACGCGGCTCCAGAACGATCTCCTCAATATCTGGGAACGTGACCGAAAGACTGTGCTGTTCGTCACCCACTCGGTCGATGAAGCCGTCTTCCTTTCGGATAAGGTCGTGATGATGTCGAAGTCGCCGGGCCGTATTCGGGAGGTCATTGACATCGATCTGCCGCGACCACGCCGCCGCAATGAGCTGTTGCTCGACCCGCGCTACCAGAAACACGTCGTCGATATCGAACGTATGTTCGATGAGAGCGACGCAGCCGGCTCTTCCTCATGATGTCGCCTGCTGCCTTGGCAAAGCGTGCGGCACCGGTTCTGGCTTGCATCGGATTGATGGCGGTGTGGCAGGTTGCGGCACTGGTGCTGAAGAACGACAGCTTTCCGACAGCGCTTGAGGCAATTCGCGCGATCCCGGACATCCTGGGCGACAAGGAATCCCTGATCAACATCATGGCCTCGCTTCGTCGCATGGCGATCGGGTTTGGCATAGCCGTGCTTTTCTCGATCCCTTTGGGTTTGTTGATGGGGCGGAGCCGGGCGGTCGAAGCGTTCTTCAATCCGCTTCTGATGATCATCTATCCAGTGCCGAAGGCCGCGCTCATGCCAATCATCATGCTTTGGCTCGGCGTCGGCGAAGCGACAAAAATTCTGGTGATCTTCCTCGGGGTCAGCCTGCCGGTGATCTATCACAGTTTTGAAGGTGCCAAGGCGGTCGAAGAGAAGATGCTGTGGTCGAGTGCGGCCATGGGGCTGTCGCCGTTGCAGCGCCTGGTCCGGATCGTTCTGCCGGCCGCGCTCCCGGAGATCCTGACCGGGTGTCGGACCGGCCTGGTGCTCGCGCTCATCACGATGATCACCAGCGAGATGATCGCTCGACAGTCTGGGGCGGGGAACATTTTGTTCAACGCGCTCGACATGGGGCAATACGACACCGTCTTCGCGATGATCATCATCGTGGGCGCCATGGGAATTATTCTTGATGCGATCTTCGAGCGCGTCCGCGCCCGGCTCGTGCGCTGGTCCGAGCCTCAGTTCGACATGCCGATGAGTTTCTCATGACATCGCGTCTTTCCCCAACGAACGTCGTCCTAGGGCTCGCGCCGATTGTGCTGGTGATCGCGGTCTGGCAGGGCCTCGTATCGTCGGGCCTTGCGCCCGCGGCGTTACTACCGCCGCCGGGAGTGGTTTTCAGCCGCCTGATCCAGCAACTCGTGACGTGGACATTTGAGCAGGAGATCGCGGCGACTCTCGTCCGGTTGTTTGCCGGCTTTGCGATTGCGGTCGTGCTTGGTGTCGCTATCGGGATCGCGGCTGCTGCCAGCCCCGTGGTCAATGCCGTGGTTCGGCCGATCGTGCGGGTGCTGGCGCCATTGCCGAAAGTCGCGCTGTATCCGGCGCTGTTACTTCTGCTCGGTTTCGGCCACGGATCGAAGATCACGCTGGTGGCGGCGGACGCACTTTTCCCGATTTTGCTGTCCACCTATTACGGCGCATCGACCGTCGAGCAGAAGCTGATCTGGTCGGCCATGGCGGCGGGGACGCCGCGATATGAAATCCTGTTCAAGGTCGTCTTGCCGGCGGCGATGCCGTCGATCCTGACCGGGTGCCGGATCGGCCTTGTCATTTCCTGCATCGTGGTGTTTCTGGCTGAGATGATCACGTCGACGGATGGATTGGGGCACGCGCTCGTGACCGCGGCCCGCACCTTCCAGGCCGTTGACATGTTCGTGCCGCTGATCACGATCTCGCTGCTGGGGTTGATCCTGAATGCCCTGCTGGGCGCCTTGCGATCTTACCTCTTACGGGGCTTTCCCGAAGCGTGACTGAAGAAGAAACCATAAGACCGGGAGTCGACCATGCTGGCGGATCGCATCGAGGCAAAATGGATTGACGCGTTTTGCGAGATCTTTGAGCGTTGCGCCGTCAAGGCCGGCGATACCGCGGCGATTCTCTCGGAGACGCAGTCGCGCGCGTTGAATGTTCATTTGGCGGAATTGGCGCTGCTGCGCATGGGCGCAAGGCCGTTCCACGTCGTCATGCCGACGCCACGTAACCGCAACGTCGTGCCGGTTCGCTCGACAGGGGCCAGCGAAGCCATCCAGAAGCTCGGTCCGGTCATCACCGCGCTTCAACAAGCGGGATTCGTGGTGGACTGCACCATCGAGGGCTTGATGCATGCGGTAGAGACGCCGGAGATCCTGAAGGCCGGTGCTCGCATTCTGGTCATCTCCAACGAGCACCCCGAGGCACTGGAGCGGATGGTGCCGGATCCGGCACTCGAGAAGCGTGTTCGCGCGGCAGCAAAGATGTTGCGTGGGACCAAGCGGATGCGGGTCACCTCGAACGCCGGTACGGCACTGGATGTGGACATGGTCGGCGCTTCAACGGTCGGCGTCTGGGGCTGGACCGACAAGCCCGGCACGCTGGCGCATTGGCCGGGCGGCATCGTCGTCAGCTTCCCCAAGAGCGGAACGATCAACGGCTCGCTGGTGATGGCGCCTGGCGACATCAATCTCACGTTCAAGCGCTACCTGACGTCACCGGTGAAGATGACGTTGAAGGACGATTACGTCGTCGAGCTGGAGGGCGACGGCACGGATGCCGCGATGATGCGCGCCTATCTCGCCGCCTGGGGCGACCGCGAAGCCTATGCAGTCTCGCATGTCGGATTCGGCATGAATCCGGCCGCCCGCTACGAAGCGCTCTCGATGTATGACCAGCGCGACACCAACGGTACTGAGATCCGGGCCGTCTCCGGCAATTTCCTGTTTTCAACAGGTGCCAACGAATTTGCCGGCCGCTACACGGCCGGCCATTTCGACCTGCCGATGATGGGCACGACCATCGAGCTTGACGGAGTCGCGGTCGTTCGGGACGGCGTGCTCCAGGACGTCTTCGGTTAAGCGCGGTCAACGACCGGCGGACGAGCCAGGTTGAAGTGCCGGAGCAGGTCGACCATGGCCTGCAATCGCTTTACGCGATAGGCGTCGACATCCATCCCTGAATAGTCGAGGAAGCCAGCGCCGGTGCGCAGGCCGATCCGGCCTTCGTGCATATTGCGTGAGATGACGTCTGGTGCCCGATAGCGGTCGCTGCCGAGCGCGCCCTCCAGATACTGGCTGGCGTAGTATAGAATGTCTCCGCCGCCCCAATCGATGAATTCAAGCAATCCGAGTACAGCATAGCGAAAGCCGAACCCGTAGCGGATCGCCTTGTCGATCTCCTCGGCGCTGGCGACGCCTTCCTCGACCATGCGCGCGGCCTCGTTCATTGCGAGCGCCTGGATGCGTGGAACGATGAAGCCTGGCGTGGCAGCACAAATCACCGGTACCTTGCCGATGGCTTCGAGCAGCGCCTTGACCTCGTCGATGATGACAGGATCGGTGGCTTTGCCGGGCGAGACTTCCACGAGTGGAATCAGATAGGCTGGATTGAGCCAGTGCACGTTGAGGAAGCGACGCGGGTTGACGATTGCGCCGGCGAGATCGTCGACGAGGATGGTCGACGTCGTCGATGCGATGATCGTGTCTGGGTTGACCTGTTTTGAAGCCACCCCCAGCACCTCGCGCTTGAGCTCGACGACCTCAGGAACGCCCTCGAACACCATTCCGGCTTCGGCCAGCGCCGCGGCACTCTTGCTCGCTGGCACCACCGAGATTCGCGCGACGAGCGGATCGACATCTGCTTCGGTCAGAAGCCCCAGCTTAGACAGGCTGGCAAAGGTCTTCCTGACTTCGCCGAGCGCGTCGGCTTCGAGCTTGGTAAAATCGCCCTCCGAGCGGGTCTTGATGTCGATCATCGTGACCATGTGCCCCGCATAAGCGAACGCGACGGCGATGCCTCGGCCCATGCGACCCGCGCCGAGACAGGCGATATTGGCGCGGCTGGTCATTGATTAGAATCCCTCACGAAGCAGCGTCTGCAACTCGGTCTTGTGAAGCTTACCAAGGCCGAGCGTTTCCAACGTTCGGCCGCCTTGGGCAAAGTCCTCGCCGCAGATGGCGCCGCCTATGGCCAGAAAGGCCTTGGCAAGTGGTGTGGCGACCCCCGCCACACCGGCCACGGATACCAGCAGCGATAGCCCCAATCGCAAATCCTCGCGCATGTAGCGGTGCTCGGTTAGCACGATCCTCTCACGCCAGTCTCCGGAATCGGTCAGTCGGTCATGCGAGCCGCGGCCATACATCCACATCTCACCTTCCTTGGCGTAATGATGGGCGAGTGGAAAATGCGGTGCGCCATATCCTAGCGCCTCGCGTACGGCGATCCGTTCGGTATCAAGCGCGTCAGTCACGCGTCGGATCGCGGCCTGCGTACCCTCCTTATGAATATCCCACCGCTCGAAATGCTCGATCGGGCCCGCGTTCATGACAATCAAGGGCGGATGGATGATGCAGCCCGCATTCATCAGCGCGCCGGACAGTGCATCCCCGCAGGGCTCGATCACATCAGGGAATGCGCGTCCAATCACCTCAAGCGCATGTGGTGCCTGATCGAGGGGGAATACGCCGACCGGCAGCCGTTTGGCGCGGATCGTAATCGCAACTTCGAAGGGCCCGTGCTTGCGGGTAAGCCACGGCAGCGTCCCCGTTTCGGCAAAGCTCGCCTTGGCGCGATTGCCAGCATTCCGCGCCGCCTGCGCGAAGATCATTGAGCCAAATGTCGCGGGCGGGAGAAACACGACTTGGCCGTCGCGCAGGTGCGGTGCAAGCTGGCGAGCGATGTCCTGCTGTGCGAAAGCGGGGGCAGGGCAGAGGATCAACTCGACTCCCTTGACCGCTTCGGCGACGTCAGCGGTCACCAGCGCCAACTTCACATCGTGGCGACCATTGTGATCCTTAACGAGAATGCGGGAGCCGGCGGTGCGGTGTGCTTCGACTTGCTCTGCGTCGCGACGCCAGAGTCGGACCTCATGCCCCGACAGCGCAAAATCGCCTGCGGCCGCGAAAGAGCCGTTTCCTCCCCCAAGTACCGCAATCTTCAAGATGCTTCTCCTTGCGCGCGCGACTGCGCATCACGTTGCTTCAGCAGGAAGTGCTGGACCTTGCCCAGCGCCGTGCGCGGCATGTCCGCGACGAAGATGATGTCGCGTGGAACCTTGTAGCGGGCGAGCTGGGCCTGAACGTGCGCCTTCAGCTCGTCCGCTTCGATCCGACAGCTCGATCGCCGGATGACATAGGCAATCGGCACCTCGTCCCAGCGCGGATCCGGCCGGCCGATGACAGCGCATTCGCTGACGTCGGGATGCTCGAGCAGGACGCGCTCGACTTCCGCGGGGTAAACGTTTTCGCCGCCGGAGATGATCATGTTCTTCTTGCGATCGCGGACCCAGAAATAGCCATCGGAGTCGCACAGGCCGATATCGCCGGTGCGATACCAGCCGTCATGCAGCGCCTCGCGCGTCGCATCTGCGTTGCCCCAATATTCGAAGAACACATTGGGCCCGCGCACCGCGATCTCGCCCGGTGTGCCCGCCGGTACCTCGTTGCCAGCTTGATCGATCACTTTTGCTTCGCAGCACAGGCCGGCGAGCCCGGTCGATCCCATCCGCGACAGGTCGCCGCCAAGGCGGGTATAGACCGCGATGGGGCAGGTTTCCGTCGAGCCGTAGACCTGGAGCACGGGCACGCCACGGGCGACAAAGCGATCTATCAGATGCGGCGGCACGATCGTCGAGCCGGTCGCGACGGCCTTTAGCGACGAGAGATCGGTCGTGGCCCAGGCGGGGTGCTCACTGACGGCCTGGATGATCGCGGGCACCATGACCGTCAGGGTCGGGCGCTCCCGTTCGATGGCCGCAAGCGTCGCATCCGGGGTGAAGCGGGCGTGGATCGTGACGGTGGCACCAAGCTGAAGCGCCGCAGTCGTCTGAATGTTGAGCCCGCCGACATGGAAGAACGGCAGTACCGTGAGCACGTGATCGTCTGACGTCATGTTGTGCATGTGCTGACTCATGACGCCGTTCCAGAAAAGAGCTTCCTGGCGCAGTACCGCGCCTTTCGGGCGTCCGGTTGTCCCAGACGTGTAGACGATGAGCAGCGGGCAGGAGAGATCGGTATGGGGATTCTGGCTGCTGCCGTCGCCGTATGCCAACAAGCTTTCGAATGTCGTGCCGCAGGGCGGTGTGAAGTCGAGGCCGACAACAGACGTCCCCGGCGTGAGCTCAGCAAGAACTTCATCAAAAGCCTGATCGAGCACCAGCACCTTGGCGCCGGCATCGGTGAGGATGAAGAGCTGCTCGGCGACTGCCAGACGCCAGTTCAGCGGCACCAGCATCGCGCCAAGGCGCGCACAGGCATAAAGCAGGACCAGATAGTCCGGACGATTCAGGCTCAGGATAGCGACGCGATCGCCGCGGCCGACATTGAATCCCTGTTTCAAAGCCGTGGCAGTTCGCTTGATACGCGCGGCGAATGCGGCGTAGCTCAGCCGGTTGCCTTCAAAGGCGATGGCTGTCTTGTCTGGCGCGAACGCCGCGTTGCGATCGATCAGACTGCAGAGGTCCACTGTCAGTCGTCCATTTCGCCGGCCTCGTACAGCGCTTCGCGGCCGATCCGGTCGAGGCACAACTCGGCCGTCCAGGGCAACATCAGCGACCCGCAGCGACTGTCGCGATAGATGCGCTCCAGCGGCAGCGATCGCAGCATGGCCTGACCGCCGCAGGTGCGGATCGCGAGCGCCGCGAGCTCATTGGCACCTTCCATCACCGAATATTGTGCGGCATAGGCGCGCAGCACCTGCTCCTTGCTCGGATTGGCGCATGCTTCGGTGACGGCCTGAAACCAAATCCCCTTGATTTGCTCCAGCTTGATCTGCATCTGCGCGACCGCGATCTGCTTGGTCGGATACATCCGCCGCTTGACCGGCGGCATGCCCGGAACCTCGCCACGCAGATAACGCACCGTGAAATCGTAGGCAGCTTGCGCGAGGCCCATATAGGTGGGTGACAAGGTCAGGAACATGTGCGGCCAGCGCATTGCGGCCTGGAAGTAGACGCCGCGAGGCATCAGGGCCGAATCATCCGGGACGAACACGTCCTTGAACAGCAGCGTCCGCGAGATCGTGCCGCGCATGCCGAGCGGATCCCAGTCGCCGACGACCGAGACACCTTGCGACTTAGCGGGAATGGCGAGGTAAAGTGTGTTGCGGCGCGAGGCCTTCTCGCCTTCCTTGATCTCGGTGCAGAGCACGCCGTAATAGTCGGCGTGACCGGAGAGCGATGCAAAGATCTTCTTGCCGTTGACGATCCAGCCGCCTTCGACAGGCTTTGCTTCCGTGCCGAAGGCAACGCCGCCCGCAGCTGCTGCACCCCCCTCGGAGAAAGGTTGCGAGTAGATCGCGCCGTCCTCGACGATACGCTTGTAGTGGACCGCGCGTCGCTTTTCGTGCTCCGCGCGGGTCGCCGCGTCCATGTTGAGATCGTCAGCCAAGGGCCCCGACCACAGCGTCGAGCAGACATGCATGTTCCAGGTCAGAGCGGTCGCGCCGCAATAGCGGCCGATCTCGGCAGCCGCCAGAGCATAGGTCTGGTAGTTCGCGCCCAAGCCGCCATGCTTCTTGGGTACAGCGATGCCCAGCAATCCGACACGATGTAGGTCGCGATAGTTCTCGGTCGGAAATATTGCCTCGCGATCGTACTTGGCTGCGCGGCCCGCGAACACGCTCTGTCCGATTTCCCGCGCCTGCGCGATGATGCCGGCCTGCTCATCGGTCAGGCGAAACGCCACGGGATCGAAGATTGGCGCATCCAGCGCGACATTGCCGGTCGCAGTGATCGTCTCGCTGACTTGCATGGTCATTGCGTAGTCACCCGTGTTTTGCAACGAAGGGATCGACGAAGTTGGCGAGCGCCTTGTCGAAGGCACCGGGACGTTCAAGGTTGGCGAGATGACCGACACCGGGGAGTTCGACATATTCGGCCGCGGGAATGTAGGTCGCGGTCTTTGCCATCATCGGCGCCGGCGCATTGTTATCCCTGGAACCGGACAACAGCAGCGTCGGCACCGCGATATCCTTGAGCGTTTTGCGCTGATCGAAGCCGATCAATGCCAGCATCATGGCGCGATAGCTCGCTTCAGGCACGCTTGCCATGCACTCACGCGCGAGCTCCATGCCCTTCGGATCCGGATCGTCGCCGACGAGCTCCTTCACGAGGGAAGGTGCCAGCGACTTCATCGTCTCGCCGCGATCGAGCGGGCCCAGCCGCGCAGAGATAAACGACTTCTGCCAATCGCCATCAGCCTTGCCGAATGCCGGGCTGGTCTGCGCAAGCACGACCGCGCGCGCCAGTTTCGGCGATTGCACCAGCCACTTCTGGACGATCATACCGCCAATGGAGTGGCCGACCAGAATGGGGTTCGCCGCACCGAGTTGATCGGTGAACTGCAGGAGTGCATCAGCCAGGGCAGCGATACTGACGTTGGGTAAGGGCGCTGATCCTCCATAGCCCGGCATATCCCATGCAATGGCGCGAAAACGATTGCCGAATGTAGCGAGCTGCTGCCGCCAGGCTCTTGCCGCGCCACCGATGCCATGCAGGAAGATCAGGGGTATTGCGTCCGGGTCGCCCGCGGTTTCATAGGCGAAGCGACCGTCCCCTGTTATCATTGAAGCAGGTTGCGACACGCGACATCCTTTAGCTTGGCCCGGCGATGCTAACAGGCCTGTGGGGGATGGGAAGAGATAATTTTATACTTAAAGCAATTTTCGGGCCGGTCCCCTTCGCGACGGCGTTCTCGACCTCGATCGGCGCTTTCGTTGCAAAAGCTTGAAGGTTAAAATATATCGGAAGAACGATCAGCAGATCTAAAGGAGCCAGCGCATGTCCGCACTGTCGCATTCGCCGCACGCGCTGGTGACCGGTGGGGGGCGCGGCATCGGCCGCGCGATCGCGGCGGCTCTCGTCAGTGGCGGTGCCACAGTGACGGTGCTCGGCCGGAACGCCGCTGTTCTCGACGAAGCGGTCAACTCAGGTGCCGCGCATTTTGCGGCTGTCGCCGACGTTTCGGACGAAGCCGCTCTCAAGACCGCCATTGCAGCGGCGCATGCACGAAAGCCGATCGACATCCTGATCGCCAACGCCGGCAGCGCCGAATCCGCGCCTTTTGCGAAGTCGGACAGTGCTCTCTTTGCGCGTATGATGGACGTCAATTTCATGGGCGTGGTGCACGCCGTTCGCGCAGTGCTGCCGGGGATGAAGGATCGGCCCTATGGCCGCATTGTTGCAGTTGCATCGACAGCCGGACTCAAGGGCTATGCCTACGTGAGCGCGTACGCGGCCGCAAAGCACGCTGTGGTCGGTCTCGTGCGTTCGCTCGCACTGGAGATGGCCGCCAGCAATGTGACCGTGAATGCGATATGCCCCGGCTTCACCGACACCGATCTGGTGGCGGGTAGTATCGACAACATCATGAAGAAGACCGGGCGAACCCGTGAGCAGGCGATCGCCGAGCTCGCGAAGCACAATCCGCAAGGGCGCCTCATCACGCCGCAGGAAGTGGCGAATGCTGTGCTGTGGCTATGCAGCAAGGATGCTGGTGCGATCACGGGGCAGGCGATCGCGGTTGCCGGTGGCGAAATCTGACGTGGATGGCGAAAGCGCGGAATAAGGAAGCTAAGGAGATCGCATGAGTAGACCAGCCAATCCCGTCACCTTGCCGCTCGCGGACTATTCGCCGCAACATTTCCTCCTGGCCGTGGTCGACGGTGTTGCTACCGTGACGCTCAACCGTCCGGAACGGAAGAATCCGCTGACGTTCGAGAGCTACCGCGAGCTGACTGATTTCTTCCGCGCCTGCGCGTTTGACGATGCGGTCAAAGCTATCGTCGTCACCGGCGCCGGCGGTAATTTTTCGTCCGGCGGCGACGTGTTCGAGATCATCGGGCCGCTCGTGAAGATGGACACCAAGGGTCTGACGGCGTTCACGCGGATGACCGGCGATCTCGTCAAGGCGATGCGGGCCTGTCCGCAGCCGATCGTGGCGGCGGTCGAGGGCATTTGTGCCGGCGCCGGCGCGATCATTGCCATGGCATCTGACATGCGGCTCGCGGCAAGCGGCGCCAAGGTGGCGTTCCTGTTCAACAAGGTCGGTCTTGGCGGCTGTGACATGGGCGCCTGCGCGATCCTGCCGCGGATCATCGGCCAGTCCCGCGCATCCGAGTTGCTTTACACTGGCCGGTTCATGACAGCGGAGGAGGGCGAGCGCTGGGGCTTCTTCAGCCGGATCGTTACGCCGGAGCAGGTGCTGCCCCAGGCGCAATTGCTGGCCAAGCAGGTCGCAGAGGGGCCGACTTTCGGCAACACCATGACCAAGCGGATGCTGGCCATGGAATGGGCGATGTCGGTGGAAGAGGCGATCGAAGCGGAGGCCGTTGCCCAGGCACTGTGTATGACCACGGCGGATTTTGAGCGCGCCTTCCACGCCTTCGCCAATAAGGTCAAGCCGGTCTTCAGGGGCGACTGAGCGGCGGCTCTCGGCTGCCACTGCGCAAACGAGGACTTGCCAGAAATTATTTTAGGCTTAAAATAGTTTTCATGGCCGGGTGAATTGGCGAGGCTCCCATGAAAGTCGCGATCATCGGTGGTGGACCCGCGGGTCTCTACGCAGCAATCCTGCTCAAGAAGCAGCAACCGCGCGCCGACATCAGCGTGTATGAGCGCAACCGCGCCGATGATACGTTTGGATTCGGCGTGGTGTTCTCGGACGCTACGCTCGACAACTTTGAAAAGCACGACCTGCCGAGCTATCGCCGCATCACCCAGGAATTCGCCTATTGGGACGACATCGCCGTGCATTTTCGCGGCACGGTGCACCGGGTCGGCGGCAACGGCTTTTGCGGTTGCTCGCGGCAAAAACTGCTGCTGATCCTGCAGGAGCGGGCGCGCGAGCTTGACGTCAGCCTGCATTTCGAAGTCGATATCGACGACGAATCTCGTTTCGCCGATGCAGATCTCATTTTGCTCGCAGATGGCGTCAATAGCCGCTTCAGAGAGAAGCACGTCGATCACTTCCAGCCCGAAGTTGACCTCCGCACCAACAAGTTTGCCTGGATGGGCTCAACCAAGCCCCTCGACGCCTTCACCTTCGTCTTCCAGGAGACCGAGTGGGGGCCGTTCATCGCCCACGCCTATCAGTACGAGGCCGGGCACTCGACCTGGATTTTCGAGACCGATCCGGAGACGTTCGAGCGTGCGGGGCTGACGGGGCTGGATGAGACCCAGTCCGCCGCGCGGATGGCTGAGATATTTGGCGGATTCCTCGGCGGGCACAAGCTGCTGACCAACCGTTCGATGTGGCGCAACTTCCCGATGATTCGCAGCAAGCGCTGGGTCAAGGACAATATGGTCCTGCTCGGCGACGCCAAGGCGAGCGCGCATTTTTCGATTGGCTCGGGCACCAAGCTTGCGATGGAAGATGCGATTGCGCTGGCCGAAGCCATGGCGAAGGCGCCCGACATCAGGACCGCGCTGGATCTTTATGAGCACGGCCGACGCGAGGAGGTCGAGAAGACGCAGCACGCAGCCGACGTCTCTCTGGTCTGGTTCGAGCATGTCGATCGCTTCTGGGATTTTGATCCGGTGCAGTTCGCCTTTGGCGTGATGACGCGCTCGAAAGCAATCACCTACGATAATCTAAAACTTCGCGCGCCCGATTTCGTCGCCGAGGTCGAGAGGTCATTCGCCAACCAAGTGCGCAGCAACGGCTTCGACGTCAGCACCGACAAGCCGATGGTGCCGCTGTTCCAGCCGTTTCGTCTGCGTGAGATGGAGGTCGCCAACCGCGCCGTCATGTCGCCGATGTGCATGTACTCGGCGAAAGAGGGCGTCCCTGGTGACTTCCACCTCGTCCATTACGGTTCGCGCGCGATCGGCGGCGCCGGCTTGATCTTCACGGAGATGACCTGTGTCAGTCGCGACGCGCGCATCACGCCCGGCTGCGCCGGTCTGTGGAATGACGAGCAAGAAGCGTCCTGGCGTCGCATCGTCGATTTCGTGCACGGCAACTCGGCTGCAAAAATCTGCCTGCAACTCGGGCATGCCGGCCGCAAGGGCGCGACCAAGCTGATGTGGGATGGCATCGACCGCCCGCTCGACGAAGGCGGCTGGGACGTGGTCTCGGCATCGCCGCTGCCTTATTTCCCGGATAGCCGGATACCGCGCGAGCTCGACCGCGCCGGGATGAACGCGGTGAGGGATTCCTTCGTCGCGGCAGCAGAGCGCGGCGAGCGCTGTGGCTTCGACATGCTCGAGCTGCATTGCGCACACGGTTACCTCCTTGCGAGCTTCATTTCACCACTGACGAACACCCGCACGGACGAGTATGGCGGCTCGCTTGAGAACCGGATGCGGTTTCCGCTCGAGGTTTTTGAGGCACTGCGGGCGGCATGGCCGAAGCACAAGCCGATGTCGGTGCGTATTTCCGCCACCGACTGGGCCGATGGCGGCATCACCGGTGACGATGCGGTAGCGATCGCACGCGCGTTCGCCGAGGCTGGCGTCGATCTGGTCGATGTCTCGACGGGGCAGACTGTGCGCGACGGTCAGCCGGTCTATGGTCGCATGTTCCAGACGCCGTTCTCGGACCAGGTCCGCAACGAGGCCCGGGTGGCCACCATGTGCGTCGGTAACATCACGACGGCGGACCAGGCCAACACCATTCTGGCCGCTGGCCGGGCCGATCTCGTCGCGCTGGGGCGCCCGCATCTGGTCGATCCCTTCTTCACCATGAAGGCGGCGGCCTGGTATGGGGCGAATGACGCGTTCTGCCCGCCGCAATATTTGCCCGGCAAAGACCAGATTTTCCGCAATAGCGTGCGCGATCGGCAGGATCTCGAGGAGCTGAGAATTAAGGCTAAGCCCAAGACCCGGGCCGAGCTCAAGGCGGAGGCTACAAAGCCGCTTGCGGCCGAGTGACCGACCGTGCGACGTTAACCCATTGCCTGTGTATTGAGTGGAGTTGAGGGCGATGAAGGCGATTATCGTCGGCGGCGGTATCGGTGGTCTCACCACGGCTTTGATGCTGCGGGCCCGCGGCATTGGCTGCGAGATCTTCGAGCAGTCCGATACGATCCGCGAACTCGGCGTCGGCATCAACACGCTGCCGCATGCCATGCGTGAGCTCGCCAGCCTCGGCCTGCTGCAAAAGCTCGACGACGTCGCGATCCGCACCGACCAGCTCTACTACCTCAACCGGCATGGCCAGGAGGTCTGGCGCGAGGCCCGTGGCGTGGACGCTGGCTATGATGTGCCACAATTCTCGATCCACCGCGGCCGCCTCCAGGGCGTGATCCATCGCGCCGTCGAGGAGCGGCTTGGGACGGAAGCGATTCACACCGGTTGTAGGCTCGGCGCGTTTACCCAGGACGAGGGCGGTGTCACGGCCTATTTCTTCGATCGTGCCGGCTCGCACATCCACACCGCGCGCGGCGACATCCTGATCGGCGCCGACGGCATCCATTCGCGGGTTCGCGACACGCTGTTCCCGAATGAAGGGCCGCCGTGCTGGAACGGTCTGATGCTGTGGCGCGGTGCGCGCGATTGGCCGCTGTTCCTCACCGGCAAATCGATGATTGTTGCCGGTGGTCTCAACGCCAAGGTCGTAGTCTATCCGATCGCTGAGGGTTCGAGCCCGGCGAGCCGCCTCACCAATTGGGCAGTGCTGGTGAAGGTCGGCGAAGGCAATGCTCCGCCGCCGCGGAAAGAGGACTGGTCACGGCCGGGCCGGCGCGAGGAGCTAATGCCGCATGTCGCACGTTTCTCGGTGCCATACATCGATGTGAAGAGCCTGATCTCCGCAACGCCCGAATTCTACGAATATCCGACCTGCGATCGCGATCCCTTGCCCTATTGGTCGTCGGGACGCGTCACCCTGCTCGGCGATGCCGCGCATCCGATGTATCCGGTCGGTTCCAACGGCGCATCGCAGGCGATCCTGGACGCGCGCTGCCTTGCCGACGCGCTGGTGCGGGCCGAGCATCCGCGTCAGGCGCTGATGGAATACGAGAAGAAGCGCCTGCCGATGACCGCGGACATCGTCCGCTCCAACCGCCGTGGCGGCCCCGAGGGCGTCATTGATGCCGTCGAGCAACTCGCGCCCGACGGCTTCGACAATGTCGACAACGTGCTGAGCTATTCCCAGCGCGAGGCGATCGTGCGTGGCTATGCCACCAAGGCCGGCTTCGCCGCGGTCCCGGGACTCGCGGCGGTTCGGGCCTGACGCGAGCCGCTAGCCGGCGCCTGGGGGCGGCGGCAGGAAGTGAATGTTGAACTCGGCGGCCATCGCCACGACGTCCTCCGGTTTCTGTTCCTTCATGTTGTGAAGGCCCCAGAACAGGTCGAACAGTTTTTTGGTCGGCGACACCCAGAACAGCACTTTTGCGGTCTGATCCGACTTGTTGAAGATGCCGTGCGGCACGCCCATGCCAAGCCGGATCAGATCGCCGGGCGTTGCCTGCGCGTCCGAATTGCCGAGCACGAAGTCGAGCTTGCCCTCCAGCATGTAGAGATACTCGTCCTGATCCGGATGAATATGCGGCGGCACGAACGTGCCCGGCGGCAGCGTGGCGTGCCAGGAGAAGCTGTTTTCGCTATTGCTCTTCGGCACATAGGTCTGGCCGAGGATGTTCCAGGAGATGCCCTGGATCCCCTCATTGGCCCGTGTGATGCCGGTGATTTCGCTCTTCATTGCAGTCCTCCCTAACGCGACGCGCGGCCTTAGTTCGCCGCCTTGCAGTCCTTGGCATAGCGGTCGCCGTAATTCTCGAAAACCTTTTGAACGATCTCGGTCTGGAACTTGCCGTCCGGACGCTTGGCGACCTTGGTCAGATAAAAATCCTGGATCGGATAGCCGTTGGTGTTGAATTTGAACGAACCGCGCAGCGAGGTAAAATCTGCCTTCTTCAAGGCAGCCCCGACGGCATCCTTGTTGGAAAGGTCGCCCTTCACACCCTTGATTGTGCTGTCGATCAGCATCGCAGCGTCATACGCCTGCATGGCATAGGTGCCGGGCACGCTGTTATAGGCGGCCTCATAGGCGGCGACGAATTTCTTGTTCTGGGGATTGTCGAGATTGGGCGCCCAGTTGGCACCGCCGAACATGCCGACGGCCGCGTCCTGTTGCGCCGGCAGGGTCGATTCATCCACCGTGAAAGCCGAAAGCACCGGAATGCCGTCGGTGAGGCCGGCCTGCTTGTACTGCTTGACGAGGTTGACGCCGAGGCCGCCCGGCATGAACGTGAAGAGAGCATCGGGCTTCTGCGAAGAGATCTTGGACAGCTCCGGCTGGAAGTCCAGCGTGTTGAGCGGCATGTAGGATTCTTCAACAATCTCGCCCTTGTAGTCGAGCTTGAAGCCGGCGACCGAATCCTTGCCGGCCTGATAGTTCGGCACCATCAGATACATCCGCTTGTAGCCGCGATCCTGCGCGACCTTGCCGAGGATCTCGTGCACCTGATCGTTCTGATAGGACGTCACATAGAAGAACGGATTGCAGTCCTTGCCGGCAAAGGTCGACGGACCGGCATTCGGACTGATCAGGAAGGTCTTTGATTCCGTGACCGGCCGGTGGATCGCTTGGAGGATGTTGGAGAAGATCGGGCCGACCACGAAGTCGACCTTGTCGCGCTCAAGCAGGCCCTTGACCTTGGTCACCGCTGCATCAGGCTTCAATTCGTCGTCGACTACGACGACCTCGACGTCGCGCCCGCCCATCTTGTTGCCGAGATCCCTCACCGCGAGCGCAAAGCCGTCGCGGACCTGTTGGCCAAGCGCGGCGGCGGGGCCCGACAGGGTCACGATCACCCCTAGCTTGATCTTCTCCTGGGCGAGGGCAGGGCTCATCGCGGTGCCAAGCAGCAAGGCGGCCGCAGCCAAAGTCATTTGCGTCTTCATGATCGATCCCCCGAGACATCAGGGCTTGCGTTGCAAGCCGCGTACTTCGATCCAAGCTTATGCCGATGATGGCTGCCGCGGCAAGCAAGCTCGAGGCCTCACCATCTCGCGGCCAGCACCGCATGCAAGCGGCGCGCCAATTATTTGAAGCCTAAAGAAATCCGCATGTGGTCGATTGTTGCAGCTTTGGGCTTGCGGCCAGCGCCGATTTATTTGAAGCTCAAAATGTTGGGGAATCCGAACCGGCGCAGGTGCCGGACGCGAGTGATTGCATCGAGATGCTCGATTCCGAGACCAAGGCCACGGAAACTCCGGAGGACCACGCCGACGAGCTGCGGCTGTGGTTGCGCCTGCTCACCTGCACGACCCTGATCGAGGGTGAGGTCCGCGGCCGGTTGCGGGAGCGCTTCGACGTCACGCTGCCCCGTTTCGATCTGATGGCACAGCTCGACAAGGCGCCCGATGGCATGACGCTGTCGGATGTTTCCAAGCGCATGATGGTGTCCAACGGCAATGTCACCGGCCTCGTCGAGCGCCTCGTGGAATCCGGTCATCTCGACCGTCGCACCTCGGAAACCGACCGCCGCGTCCAGGTGATCCGCCTCACAAAGCTCGGTCGCGCCGAATTTCGTCGGATGGCCTCGGAACACGAGACCTGGATCGCAGACCTCTTCGCCGATTTGACGCCGAAAGATGTGCGCGAACTGATGCGGCTTCTCGCCAAGACCAAGGCGTCGGCGCAGAAATCGGCCGCGCGCCGCCGGCCCTAAGTCCGCGGGGCGGCCAGCCCCCGAATCCCTTCTGCCGCAGGAAAATGCATGGGATGCCCAAAATCCGCTATTGCGCCAAATTGTTTTAAGCCTAAAATGTTTTCCAGTGAGTGCTGCCGGGTGCTTTCCATGCGCAAAGGAGCGTGCGATGGCCAACGCCGCCAAGGTTCAAGTGACGGGCTCGTGTGACGGCAACGCCGTGACCGCCCATGTTGACACGTTTGCGCGGCAACATTTGCCGCCGCCTGATCTCTGGCCGGAGTTCATCTTCACGCGGCCGGAGTTGCTCTATCCTCCGAGGTTGAACTGCGTCAGCTATTTCCTGGATCGCTGGGTCGAGCAGGGGCACGGTGATGCGCCTTGCGTCATCAGTCCCACAGTCAGCTACACCTATCGCGGCCTGCAGGCGCTCGTGAATCGCATCGCCAATGTGCTGGTCGGCAAGCTTGGTCTCGTCACCGGCGGACGCGTGCTGCTGCGTTCCGCCAACAGCCCGATGATGGTTGCGGCCTATCTCGCTGTGATCAAGGCCGGCGGCATTTGCGTGGCGACGATGCCGCTGTTGCGCGCCAAGGAGTTGTCCTACCCGATCCAAAAAGCGGAGATCACGCTCGCGCTGTGCGACGGAAAACTCTCCGACGAGATGGAAAAGGTGAAACTGGCTGCGCCAGGTCTCAAGCATGTGGTCTATTGGGGCAGCGGCGCGCCCGACTCGCTTGAGGCGCTGATTGCTGATGCGAGCCCTGAGTTCGAGGCGGTCGATACGGCTTCGGACGACATCTGCCTGATCGCCTTCACGTCGGGCACGACAGGCGATCCCAAGGGCACCATGCATTTCCACCGGGACATGCTGGCTGTGTGTGACGGTTATGCGCGCAACATCTTGCGGGCCGAGCAGAAGGATCGTTTCGTCGGCTCGGCGCCGCTTGCCTTCACTTTTGGCTTTGGCGGCGTGCTATTCCCCATGCACATCGGTGCCTCTTTCGTCGTGCTGGAGAAGACGACGCCCGATGACATCCTGACGGCAATTGAACAATACAAGGCCACGGTCTGCTTTACGGCACCGACCGCGTATCGCGCGATGATCGGCAAGCTTCCGGGCCGCGACATCTCCTCGCTGCGTAAGTGCGTCTCCGCCGGCGAGACGCTACCCAAGCCGACATTTGACGCCTGGCTCAAGGCCACGGGCATCAAGCTGATGGACGGTATTGGTTCGACCGAGCTGCTGCACATCTTCATCAGTGCGACCGAGGACGAAATCCGCCCCGGCGCGACCGGCAAGCCCGTACCGGGTTATGAAGCCAAGATCGTTGACGACGACGGCAACGATGTGCCGGCTGGCACGATGGGGAAGCTCGCGGTGCGTGGGCCGACCGGCTGTCGCTATCTCGCCGACGAGCGGCAGCGGAAATACGTCCAGAACGGCTGGAACATCACCGGCGACACCTACCTGATGGATAGCGACGGCTACTTCTGGTACCAGTCGCGATCCGACGACATGATCGTGTCATCCGGGTACAATATCGCGGGTACCGATGTTGAAGCAGCGCTGCTCACGCATCCGTCGGTCGCCGAGTGCGGCGTCGTCGGCGCGCCGGACGAGGCACGCGGGATGATCGTGAAGGCCTTCGTCATTGCCGCGCCCGGTGTGACGCCGGATGCCAAGCTCGCAGCCGAGCTGCAGGAGCACGTCAAACGCGAGATCGCGCCGTACAAATATCCGCGCGCGATCGAGTTCGTGACGCAGCTGCCGAAGACCGAGACCGGAAAATTGAAACGTTTCGCCTTGCGGCAATTGGCGCAGGCGGCGGCGACGTCCTCGGGCGTCGCTGCAGAATGAGATGAGGATCAAGAATTGTCCGTGACGACGCCGAAAGGCCCCCAGCTTGCGGTGCTGCCGACCGACGATAACGAGACCCGCGCGAAGGCGCAGGTGCTCCAGCCCTCCGGCTGGCCGATGCCGAAGGGCTATGCCAACGGCATTGCCGCCGAGGGACGCATTGTTGTGACTGGTGGCGTGATCGGCTGGGATGCCGAGGAGCGCCTTGCGGACGGCTTTGTCGCACAGGTTCGCCAAACCCTGAGCAACATCGCCGAAATTCTTGGAGAGGCCGGTGCGCGGCCCGAGCATCTGGTGCGCCTAACTTGGTATGTCGTCGATATGGAAGAATACCTGACGAACCTGAAGGAACTCGGCAAGATCTACCGTGCTGTCTTTGGCGCGCATTATCCAGCGATGGCGCTGGTTCAGGTGGTGCGTCTCGTCGAGAAAGCGGCGCGCGTCGAGATCGAGGCCACCGCGATCATTCCACGCTGAATCGTCCTCAGCTCGCCTTGGAGAGATTTTCGTCCTCAGGCGAGTTCAGATACACGCCCGACAAGGTGTCGACCCAGCACAGATGATCGTGCACTTTCTTGACGCCTTCGACGTTCTCGGCGGCAACGATCGCCGCCTGCCGCGCCCGCTCCTCGGTGATGACCCCACTGAGGTGAACGATGCCATCGCGAACGATGACGTTCAGCCCGAACGGGCACCAATCATTCTTCTCCATGGCGTCGATGATGCGACCGCGGATGTGATCGTCGTCTGCGGTAGGATCCGGCACTTCGCGCGCGAGACCAGCCACCGCCTGTAGCAGGTTCGCCCGCGACACGATGCCGACGACCTGATCGCCGCGAACGACCGGCAGGCGCTTCACGTTGTTCCGCTCCATCAAGTCAACGATCTCGGCGAGTGCCGTATCTTCGGTGATGGTAATGGGCGAGGAGGTCATCACCTCCGAAACCTTGCGGCCGTGCTCGTGGACGAACTCGCCGGCCGATTTGCCCGCACCGAGAATGAATCGCAGCCAGCGGCCGCGCCTGCGTCCGGTGCCGATTTCGCTGCGGCGGATGAAGTCACCCTCCGAGACCACGCCGACCAACTTGCCGCTGTCGTCGACCACGGTGAGGCCGCTGACGTGACGCTTCAGCATGATATTTGCGGCTTCGACGATGCTGGTGTCGGGGGTAACCGAGATGACCGACCGGGTCATGATCTGGTGGGCGCGCATGGACTACTCCGCTGGCTTGTCGAATTTCGTTGGGGAATCTCTAAATCAAGCTTCGCTGTGCGGTTTGACGTAGGTCAAGCGGATGAGGTTGGCTCTTCTTGGTGAAGCGATCGTGATCGGCCTCGGGAATTGATGCAGCTCAACGTCTTTGAAGCGGCTGGCCCTATCTTGCCGCCGACAGACCAGATGCGAGTGGGAATCCTTCGATGAGCGTCGTTCAAATCCTTCCTCGGACCGAAGAGCCGGTGTTGCCGGCGCTCCGCGTCGAACCCGTCGCGGACGTCGTTCCCGCGGCGACTCGTGACGAACCGATCGCCGAGAAGCCGTCCGCCAAGCCGGTGTCGGAATCTTACCCCTTCGACCGCTCGTTCCACGCGATGTTGGCGCGGTTCACAAGTGGAATCTCGCCGGCGGCCTTGTTGCTGGCCTGGCTCGATTGGAGCATCCACCTTGCCGCCGCGCCACAGCGTCGAACGGAGATCGCAAGCGATATCCTTCGCGATACTGGCCGCTTTCTGGAGGCTGCTGCGCACGCGATGTCTCCGGGCCAAAAGCCCTGGTCCGTGATCCGGCCGGTGGGACGAGACCGTCGTTTCAGGGAACCGCAATGGGAGGCCGCACCGTTCAATGTTCTTGCGCAGGCGTTTCTGCTCGGCGAGCACTGGTGGCACGATGCGACGACAGGGGTGCGTGGCGTCTCGCGGGCGAACGAGGCCATTGTCGAATTTTCGGTACGCCAGATGCTGGACATGCTGGCGCCCTCGAATTTCGCGCTGACCAACCCGGAAGTGCTGGAGAAAACCTTTCAGAGCGGTGGCGAGAACTTCTTCTTCGGCTGGCAGAATTGGTGTGGCGACTTGATGCGGATGCTCTCGGTCGCAGAGTCCGCCGGCAATAATCAATTTGTCGTCGGCCAGACGGTTGCGGTGTCGCCCGGCAAGGTCGTCTACCGCAACGACCTGATAGAGCTGATCCAGTATTATCCGACGACTGCGAAAGTGCGGCCCGAGCCGATCCTGATCGTGCCGGCCTGGATCATGAAATACTATATCCTTGATCTGTCGCCTGATAATTCGCTGGTCAAATATCTCACCGACCAGGGCTTCACCGTATTCGCGATCTCGTGGCGCAATCCGGACGCCAGGGATCGGGACGTCGCCTTCGACGACTACCGCAAGCTCGGCGTCATGGCCGCGCTGGATGCCATCACCCGAATTGTGCCGAGCCAGAAGGTCCATGCGCTCGGCTATTGTCTGGGCGGCACATTGCTGTCGATCGCTGCTGCCACGATGGCGCGCGACGGCGACGGCCGTCTCGGTACCATCACTCTGCTCGCCGCGCAGACCGACTTCACCGAGGCCGGCGAACTGACGCTCTTCATCAATGAAAGCCAGGTTGCCTTCCTCGAAGACATGATGTGGCAGCGAGGCTATCTCGATACGGCAAAGATGGCTGGTGCGTTCGCGCTGCTGCGCTCGAACGATCTGATCTGGTCGCGGCTCTCGCACGATTATCTGATGGGCGAGGCTGCACCGTCGAGCGATCTGATGGCCTGGAACGCAGATGCGACGCGATTGCCCTATCGGATGCATTCGGAGTATTTGCGCAAGCTGTTCCTCGACAACGATCTCGCCGAGGGACGTTACATTGTCGAGGGCAGGAGCATTTCGCTGTCCGACATTCATACACCCATGTTCGTGGTCGGCACGCTCGCCGACCACGTGGCGCCGTGGCGATCCGTGCACAAGCTTCACTACCAGGTCGATGCCGACCTGACCTTCCTGTTGACCAGCGGCGGTCACAATGCCGGCGTCGTCGCGCCGCCCGACGAGCCCGGACACAGCTATCAGGTGATGACCAAGCCCGAGGATGCGCCCCATGTCGGCCCGGATGAATGGCTGAAGCTGGCGCCGCGCTCAGAGGGTTCGTGGTGGCCAGAATGGACCCGCTGGCTCGCCGCGAAATCCGGAGAGGTCGGTCATCCGCCGCAGATCGGATCTGGAGACGTCGATACCCTGCCAGATGCACCCGGCGATTACGTCCGCACCTAGTCCTCCGGCTCCGCGTCCGGTGTCAAATCAGAGGAGCAGAATGGCTTGGCTTTGTCGAGCTTGCGATAGGCAGTCCACGCGGTTCGCAGCAGCTTTTTCTCCCGCTTGCGGTCGAGAAAGCGAATGTCAGCCTCGGGAACGGTTTTGTACAAGGACGCTGCCAGGGCTTGCCCTCGCGCATCGTCGTTCAACTGTCCAAGGGACTTCTGGGCCCTGCGCAATTGCTTGAGGATCGCCTTCAGCTTGGTCAGCGACTTGTCGGAGAATAGGTCTTCCAGCGACTCGATCGAATAGGTCAGTCGCTTGTTGAGAATCCGCAGCTTGTGCCGCTTTTCGACGCCAAGCTTGCGCAGCTTTTTGGCTTTCCTGAGCAGAGTCCTTTCCCATCCGGTCAGCTGGGCCGTCGCGTGGTCGGCGAGCGGGCAGCGGCGCAGCCTGATGGCCACTTTGCTGCGGCGCGTCGACCAGGGGCCGCTCTCGATCCAGCTCGAGGTCTGTTCGACCAGCCGGCGATATCGTGCCGACTGCAGCGCGCGAGCCAGCAGGCGATGGCTCTCGGCGCGCTTCTCGTCCCAGTGCTGGAGTTCGGCGATCACCGAGAGCTCGCCGCTGGTCTCTGCCACGATGCGTTCAATGGCGACGTCGAGGTCACGCACCATGCCGAGCTGGTTATTCAGCCACTTCAACTCGGCCCAGACTTTGGGACGCAACACATCGTCGACCATGGGCGAGAAGAAGCGAATCGTGGTCCGCAAATGGGTCAGGGCGATTCGAATCTCGTGCAGCGCATCCGGATCGCCACGGCAGGTGCCGTCATGCTGGGCCAGGACCGCCGCGAGGTGACGGCGTGCGATGATCCGGAAGGCTGTGTCGCAGGCCATGCCGGGGCTGAGACGGCCGGGCAGCGTATTGCGGCTCGCCGCCGGTTTGGGACGGGCGGTCGACGTCGAATTCGTGGTGGGTCGCGCCATCCTAACCCGAGCCAATCAGATTGCCTTATTTGCCCTCAGTGACCGCGTCCCGGCAGCCCTGGAGCGTCTGCGCTTGTGTTCCGGATGCATCGATCATGGTCCAACCGATATGGCCGATATTATAGTGCTCTTGCAACGCGGCAACCTCTTGCGTGGCATCGGATGCATCGCCGCGGCGACCGCCGATTCGGGCCTGCCGGGTCGCCAGATCTGCGACCAGGAATAAGCCGGTGAAGCGCACGTTGCTGTCCCGGGCGAGACTGGCGAAGGCGTCGCGCTCGACATCGCGAGCGAACACGCCGTCGACGATTGCCGAATGGCCTTGGGCCAGCACGCGGTGGGCGCGCTCGGCCAACGTCGCGTAAACGCGCTCCGCAAGCTCCGGCGTATAGGCGGACGGCGGAAGGCGCTCCATATCGACGACCCCCAACATCTGCTTGCGAATGACGTCGCTGCGTAGCACCACGGCGCCCGGTTGTGGTGCGACGCTTGGCGCGAGCGCGCGCGCCAGAACCGTCTTGCCGGTGCCGGACAATCCGCCCACGGCGATCAGACGCGGAGCGGGAGGCGCGATCAGCGTTCGGGCCAGGTCAAAATAACTACGCGCCTCGCCGAGAATGCCGGCCTCGTTGGAATGAGTGGGATTCAGCCGCGCCAACGCCACCTGGGCTCGGATCGCCGCGCGGATCGACATGAACAGCGGCAAGGCCCCAAGCGCGTCGAGATTGTCGATAGGCGTCGCGGCAAGATATCCGTTCAAGACAGCGTTGGCTGCCAGCGTTTGATCGTGGCGTAACAGATCCATCAGGGTGAAGGCGAGGTCATAGAGCACGTCGACAGTCGCCATCTGTGCGTCGAACTCGATGGCGTCGAACAGCACGGGCTGCCGCTCGATCAGAACAATATTTGCAAGATGCAGGTCGCCGTGGCAGCGGCGTACGAAACCTCTTCGGGCGCGCTCTTCGAGCAAGGGGCGGGCGCGAAGGAATGCGGCGCGCGAGGACTGCGCGAGCTGCTCGATCTCTGCAGTTGGAAAATGATTGCCGGTGTGCAAGCCATTGCCGTTGCCGTCGATCAGGGCAGGGATGGAGGACACCCATACCGTGCCATCGGCGGGTATCGCGGCGGCATGCGAAGCCGCGATGGCGTCGGCAATGGCCGACGCAAGATCCGCATCGAACGATGCGGCCTTTGCCAGATGGTCCAGCGTCCGACTCTCGTCGAAACGTGACATGTCGACGGCATATTCGATCGGACGACCACGGCCTTCGATTGCTATTGATCCATCCGGCTCCTCCGTGATGGCCACGATACGATGATAGATTTGGGGTGCATGCGGCCGGTTGATCCGGATTTCCTCTTCGCAGGCGGCCTTCCGCTTCTCGAGTGTCGAATAGTCAAGAAACGGATACTTGACCGCCCGCTTGATCTTCAGCGCGCGCGTTCCGTCAAGGAAAACCGAGGCTGCGTGCGTATCGATTCGCTTCACGCCGGCATGAGTGCTCAATGCCGCAAAGATCCGTTCCTGGGTCGCAGAACTGTCTATCATTCCTGCCAGCATATTACAGATGAAGGCGCCAAACGGTTTCAAACCAGGATAATTCCTAAGCCGGGATCACGACCGGTCCTTGACTTCCGTCAAGGCCTGTCGTGGGCTGGAGAAGCGGAGTTTTCCCGGCTTGAGGAGGATCAAGCGGCTGGAGCAAGGGCGGCCTATTCTGGCCCGTAAGGAGAATCCGATGCCCATCAAGGATGTCTTTCTGCCGCTATTCGGCGAGCCGCGTGATCCCACCCTGGCTGCGATCGGGAAGTGCGTGGCCGTTGCCGCCGATCTCGGCGCCAGGATCACCGGGCTTGCGCTCGAGGACGACGTTTTCGTGCGCCCGAAGCCGGTGTTTCCCGATGATCCGGAGCCCACCGACCTCGGCCTTCGCGAAGCGGGCGACATGCAGCAGCTCCTGAACGCATTCACCAATGCGGCTTCTCGTGTCGGCATTCGCGCGCAGAGCCGTTCAGGCAGGGTACCGGCGGACGAGATCGCATTGACCCTGGCCGAACATGGACGCTTTAGCGATCTCACCCTGATCCCCGTGAAACCGCACGACAGCAAGACCGAGAACATCGTTGAAACGTTCCTGTTCCAATCTGGCCGGCCCCTGCTGCTCTGTCCGGAACAGCATGTTGAAGCGTTGCGGCCGGAGTTCGAGAATATCGTGATTGCGTGGGACCATTCGGCGCGCGCTGCGCGGGCGGTCGGTGACGCATTGCCAATCTTGCAAGCTGCCGCCGTGGTGCGCGTCGTCACGGTGACGGACGACAAGGACGAAGCGATTACGCAGTCCGGTACCAGCCTCGTCCATCATCTCAGGGAGCACGGGATCTATGCGTCCTTCGAAACCGTGGACGCCGGTGGCAGTTCAATCGGCAAGGTGTTGGGAAGCTTCGCGCAGTCCCATGCTGTCGATGCCATCGTCATGGGCGCCTACCATCATTCGCGCCTGAACGAGACCGTCTGGGGCGGTGTGACCAAGACTGTCATCGGCCAGCCACCGTGCTGGGTGATGATGTCTCACTAGGGACGCGTTTCAAACCCGCATCCGGGTTGGCTTCTGTCGGACCTGTTGCCCGAACGGACGAATATAGTCATGTCGACTTACCGCCTGAAAAACGTGCTATCGCCAAGATCTGTCGCGCTAGTCGGCGCAAGCTCTCGCCCGGTCTCTGTCGGGCGCGCGGTCCTGGAGAACATTCGTAAGGCTGGATTCAAGGGGCAGTTTGGCCTGGTGAACCCGCGCCATGCCGAGATCGGCGGCATGGCTGCAGCGAGTAGCCTTGCGCAATTGTCCTTCGTGCCCGAGCTCGTTGTCGTCACCGCGCCAGCGCGTGAGATCCCTGATATCATCGACCAGGCCGGCCGTCGCGGCTCGGCCGGTGCCTTGATTATCTCGGCCGGACTTGGCCATGGCCCGGGATCCTTGCAGGAGGCCGCCATCGCTGCCGCCCGCAATCATGGAATGCGGCTGATTGGTCCCAATTGCCTTGGCATCATGATGCCCGGCGCAAACCTCAATGCGAGCTTCGCCGCACACACGCCTGCGGCAGGAAACCTTGCTTTGATTTCGCAATCGGGCGCGATCGCGGCCGGCATGGTGGATTGGGCCGCGCAGCGCGGCGTCGGCTTTTCGGGCATCGTCACGATTGGCGACCAGATCGATGTCGACATTGCGGATCTGCTCGACCATTTCGCGATGGACCACAACACCCGCGCGATCCTGCTCTATATCGAGGCGATCAAGGACGCACGGAAATTCATGTCGGCGGCGCGCGCGGCTGCGCGCGTCAAGCCCGTCGTGGTGGTGAAGTCCGGCCGCATGGCACAGGGTGCGAAGGCGGCCGCGACGCATACCGGAGCGCTCGCTGGCGCCGACGCTGTCTATGATGCAGCCTTCCGCCGCGCTGGCGTCCTTCGGGTGTCGGATCTGCGCGAGCTGTTCGATTGTGCCGAAACGCTCGGCCGGATCGGATCGCCGGCGGGAAAGCGCCTCGCCATTTTGACCAATGGCGGCGGCATAGGCGTTCTGGCCGTCGACCGGCTGGTCGACCTCGGCGGACTCCCGGCACCCATGACACCGGAGACACGTGCGAAGCTCGATGCTGTGCTGCCGTCGACCTGGTCCGGCGCCAATCCCGTCGATATCGTCGGAGACGCCGATGCGTCGCGTTATGCCGCAGCGCTGGAGGTGTTGCTCGACGATCCCAGCAATGATGCAATCCTCGTGCTGAACGTACAGACCGCGATCGCATCGGCTGCAGCGATCGCGACAACCGTGACGGAGCTCGTCGTCAAATATCGCGAGAAGCACCGCAGTTGGGCCAAGCCCGTGCTCGCCGCCTGGGTCGGAGCCGATCAGGAGATCATTGCGACGCTGTCCGGCGCCGGCATTCCGAACTATCCGACCGAAGACGACGCGGTGCGTGGCTTCATGCATTTGGTCCGGCATCGCGAGGCGGTCGATGAGCTGAGCCAGGTTCCTCCGGCGATGCCCGACACCTTCGTGCCTGACGTCGCCGCGGCGAAGCAGATCATGACGAGGGCCATCGCCGACGGACGCAAATGGCTTGATCCGGTCGAGATCAAACATCTGCTCGGGTGCTATGACATCGCCATGGTGCCGACCTATGCAGCTGCAGATGCCGAGCAGGCGGTCGCGTGCGCGAATGAAATATTTGCGCAAGGCGCCACCGTCGTGCTCAAGATCATGTCGCGCGATATCGTGCATAAATCCGATGTCGGCGGTGTCGTGCTCAATCTGACCACGCCGCCTGCGGTGCGTGCGGCGGCGGCTGATATCCTCGCGCGGGCCAGGAAACTAAGGCCCGAAGCCCGCATCGATGGAGTCATCGTCCAGGCGATGGTCGTGAAACCCAAGGCGCGCGAGTTGATCCTGGGCCTCGCCGATGATCCAACCTTCGGCACCGTCGTCGTGTTCGGTCGCGGCGGGACGGCTGTCGAGATCATCAACGACAAGGCGCTGGCATTGCCGCCGCTGGACTTGCAGCTCGCCCGAGACTTGATCGGACGTACGCGGGTGTCGCGATTATTAGCTGCGTACCGGGACGTACCGGCCGTCAAGCAGGACGCCGTCGCCATGGTGTTGGTCAAGCTGGCGCAGATGGCGACGGACATTCCCGAGATCCGTGAGCTCGATATCAACCCGCTGCTCGCGGACGAAACTGGCGTAACGGCAGTCGATGCGCGCGTCGCGGTAGGGTCGCCACAGCGGAAATTCGCGGGCTCAGGCCCCGCCAACTTCGCTGTTCGTGCTTATCCGTCGCAGTGGGAGCGCCGCCTCACGCTCAAGGACGGTTGGCACATCTCGGTGCGCCCCCTCCGTCCCGAGGACGAGCCGACTATCCACGAATTCCTGCGTCACGTCACGCCAGAGGATCTCCGTCTGCGCTTCTTCGCCCTGATGAAGGAGTTCACTCATGAGTTCGTCGCGCGTCTGACCCAGCTCGACTATGCGCGCGCCATGGCGTTCATTGCGTTCGATGACAGCAATGAAATGGTTGGAGTGGTGCGGATCCACTCGGATTCGGTCTATGAGAGCGGTGAATACGCGATCCTGCTGCGGTCCGACCTCAAGGGCAGGGGGCTCGGCTGGGCCCTGATGCAACTGATCATCGAATACGCGAGGTCGGAAGGACTCAAGACCATCTCAGGCGACGTGCTCAAGGAGAACGTCGTGATGCTCGAGATGTGCAGGCAGCTCGGCTTCGAGGTGAAGCCGGATCCGACCGAACCCGATATCTGCGACGTCCGGCTGAGGCTCTGAGGCGCGCTGGTTATGGCCGTGCTTCGGACGTCGTGTCTGCGGAGGGATCTCTGGCCGTCTTTCGCATATTCTTGACGATGATCGCGATCAGCGGCACCAGGACAGGCACGATCGTGTTGAGCGGATGATGGACTGCGCCGGTCAACTGGGCCTGAAACGCTCGGGCTTCGACCTGAAGAGCTTCGATTGACGTATCGTGGATTTCATTGGCCAGTTCGATGTCGCGCCCCGAGGGCGCGCGTCCCGCGACGATGAACAGAACAACCGCGATGGTGAAATTGATCGCTCCGAGCGCGGCGGCCGCGGCGATCGCGCTCCAGATCTGGACCAGAGCGAAATAGGCGGAGAGCTCCAGCATAAGGAGCCCGAATGCAGCGATCAGTGCCGCGAAGGCGCGCAGGCCAAGTCCGACCAGCAAATGGCGCAGCCGGATATCCGCGATGATTCTGTCCGTGCGCCAAAGGGCGCGCAGATGTTTGACCACATTCTCTGTATTCACCTAGTGCCTCCTCAGCATGAAGCCGACGACCACGCCGAGCGCAAAGGCGGACGCGAGCGAGGCCACCGGGCGCTCCGTGACGAGATCATGGAGCTGCTCCTGTTCTTCGCTCACGGTCTCGCCCAGTTCGGCCAGCGCGGCCTTGATCTGATCGGCGAGAGCCTCGGTGCGGTCCTTCGATGTCTCGAACATCTCCGCGCCAGCGCTGCTCAGCAGACGCGTGACGTCGACCTTTAGTGCTTTCAGCTCGTCGCTCATTCTGGCGGTGTCGAACATTGGCGGTCTCCATTGGATGGCGCGAGCCTATGCGGGCGGTCCTGAGGGCCATTGATTTGCGTCAAGAGGAACGGACGCGAACTCATGTTTGAGGCAGGTCAATCGGGCCACCCGATCCCGGCCTAGAAGAACCGTTGGGGCTGGTCGTCCCATGAGGATATGCGCGTGAATTCGGAACCCCTGCTGCTGGCAACCCCGTCCGGAGATGGGATCAAGTTGCGACCCGAAGGGCCGTGGATTGCAGCCAATGTGTCAGTGCTCGAAACCCTGTGCCGATCGGTGGGCGCAGATGTCGATCGATCGCGACGTGTAACGCTGGACATGTCGGGTATCAGCGCGCTCGACACGCTCGGTGCCTGGATTCTGGAGAAACTGTCGCGCAAGGCTGCGTCATCCGGAAGGCTAGCTGAGGTGGTCGGTGTAGCCGATCATTTCAGCGGCCTGTTGGAGGAGGTGCGGCAGGTCAATCGTCACGCGCCGGCGCCGGCAGCTGCACCTAATCCGGTCCTGCTCAGGTTGACCGATCTCGGCAAGGCTACGGTCAGCGCCCGCGAAGACATCGCGATCTTCCTGCAAATGCTCGGCGCCTTGTTCATGGCGGTGGTCGGTGTCGTGCGCAGGCCCCGCGCGCTACGGTTGACATCACTGGTCTACCAGCTCAACCGAATCGGTTTTCAGGCGATTCCGATCATCGTGCTGATCACGTTCCTGATCGGCGCTATCATCGCCCAGCAGGGGTTCTTCCATTTCCGCAGGTTCGGCGCAGAATCATACACGGTCGATATGGTCGGCATCCTCGTCCTGCGCGAGCTCGGCGTCCTGATCGTCGCCATCATGGTCGCTGGCCGCTCGGGAAGCGCTTACACCGCTGAGCTTGGCTCAATGAAGATGCGCGAGGAGATCGACGCGCTCTCGACCATGGGGCTCGATCCCGTCGACGTCCTGATCTTGCCGCGCGTGGCCGCGCTCGTCATCGCGCTGCCCATCCTCGCTTTCATCGGATCGATGGCCGCTCTCTACGGCGGCGGCCTCGTCGCGCAGTTTTACGGCGACATGGGGCCGGCGATCTACATAGCCCGGCTGCATGAGGCGATCTCCGTCACCCATTTCGAGGTCGGCATCCTCAAGGCGCCGTTCATGGCGCTGGTGATCGGGATCGTTGCCTGCAGCGAGGGATTGCGCGTGAAGGGGAGCGCGGAGTCGCTCGGTCGGCAGACGACGACGTCGGTGGTGAAATCGATCTTCCTGGTGATCGTGCTCGACGGCCTGTTCGCGATCTTTTTCGCTTCGATCGGAATGTGACCATGCCCGAACAGCGAGAAGAGTTCGCGATCCGCGTTCGTGATCTCGTGGTCGGCTTCGGCCACCAAACCGTGCTCGACCATCTGTCGCTCGATGTCCGCCGTGGTGAGATTCTTGGGCTGGTGGGCGCGTCCGGTGGCGGCAAATCGGTGTTGATGCGCACCATCATCGGCCTCATCCCGCGTCGCAGTGGCGCTATCGAAATCATGGGGCAGCCGATCGGTGGAGCGCATGATCGCAGCACGGCCGCGACATGGGGCATCCTGTTCCAGCAGGGCGCGCTGTTCTCGTCGCTCACGGTCCGGCAGAACGTGCAATTTCCGTTTCGCGAAAATCTCGTGCTGTCGCCGGAGCTGATGGACGAAATCGCGATCGCCAAGCTCGAAATGGTCGGGCTGCGGGCGGAGGACGGCGACAAATATCCGTCAGAGCTCTCCGGCGGCATGACCAAGCGCGTCGCGCTTGCACGCGCGCTCGCGCTCGATCCGCCGATCCTGTTCCTGGACGAGCCGACATCCGGCCTTGATCCGATTGCCGCCGGCGATTTCGACGCGCTGATCAGGACGCTGCAAAAGACGCTGGGGCTCACCGTGTTCATGGTCACCCACGATCTCGCTAGCCTCAACACGGTCTGCGACCGCGTCGCCGCGCTCGCCGACGGCAAGATCGTGGCGATTGGCCCGATGCGTGAGCTGCTGCAATCCGAGCATCCCTGGGTGCGGGCCTATTTCCACGGCAAGCGCTCGCAGATGCTGCAACCACAGATGAGATGAAACATGGAAACCCGAGCTCCCTACGTGCTGGTCGGCACCTTCGTGCTCGCTGCGATCCTCGCGGTGTTCGGCTTCGTCTATTGGCTGAACAACACGGGCGGCATCGGGCCGCGCACGAATTACCATGTGCAATTCCAAGGGCCGGTGCCGGGCCTACTGGTCGGTGCCGGCGTGCTGTTCAATGGCATCCGCGTCGGTGAGGTGACGCAGCTTGGTCTCGCGTCTGACAATCCGCGTTTCGTCAACGCGACGATCTCCGTTGCCTCGGCAACACCGGTGCGTACCGATACCAAGGTCGGACTCGAGTTTCAGGGACTGACAGGCGTACCGGTGGTGACGCTGGAGGGCGGCATGATCGTTGCCAAGTCCGGCGAACCGCTGACCTTGATCGCCGAGGCCGGCGCGGGCCAAAGCATGACGCAGGCGGCACGCGAGGCATTGCGGCGGGTCGACACCGTGCTCGAGGACAATTCGGGTCCGCTCAAGGACACCATCGCCAATCTCAAGACATTCTCTGACGGCCTTGCGCGCAACACCGGCAAGATCGACGGCATTCTGGCGGGCCTTGAGAAGATGACCGGCGGTGGTGCGCCCGCGCCAAAAATCACCTACGACCTCCACTCGCCGAAGAATCTCGGGCCCGTCGGCAAGACGCTCTCCGCGTCGCTTGCCATCCCCGAGCCGACCGCAGTCGCGATGCTCCAGACGCAGCGTATGCTGTTCACCCCGGTTGGCGACGTCACGGGCTTTGCCGACTTCCTGTGGGCCGACAGTATTCCAAAGCTGGTGCAGGCGCGGCTGATCGACAGTTTTGAGAACTACGACATCGGACACGCCCCGCTACGGACGACCGACCTGGGGGCGGCGGACTATCAACTCCTGATCGACATCAGGCATTTCCGCATTGCAACTGAGGGCGAGCCGCGCGTCGAGATCGGACTGTCGGCGCGGATCGTCGACAAGAATGGCAAGGTGGTTGGATCACGTCTTATGGAGGCCAGCGAGAAGCTGGACAAGATCAATGCCGCCGCTGCGGTTGAAGCGTTCGACGCGGCCTTTGCGCGCATCGCCAGGGAGCTGATCGGCTGGACGGTGAACGCGGTGTGATGTTCCCGAGGCTACTCGAGCGTTTTGAGATAGGACAGAAGGTCGTGGATCTCGTCCGGCTCGAGCTCGAAAGCGGGCATGTCGGCGTGGCCGGTATAGATGCCCTCGGCGAGTGCTTCCTGAAGAGAGTCTATCGGGTAGCGCTGGTGCAGGGTCCTGAACGGCGGCGCGATCTTGAGCGGGCTTTCGGACCGACGGTCAATCGCATGGCAGCGCGCGCAGTTGGCGCGTGCATAGGCCTTGCCGCGTTGCGCAGCATTCGGTGCGGCGAGCGCAGGAGTAGTCAAGAGCAGCCCAATCAGGCCGTGGCGCAGCGCGGTTTGAAGCATGGAAATTGGCCCCGTCGAACCCTCGACGAAGAATAGGGCGGGATACAGGCGCCAAATTTGATCTGGGTCAATCGGCTTTGGCGGGTTGCAGTAAAATGCACGTGGCGCGGTGGACTCCCTCTGGTGCGGAGATTCGGCGACGCTTGGAGCGGTGGATGAAGGCTTCCGTGGCGATGATTGAACCGAACTGCCATTTTTGTAGCGACTGTGCGGTCCGCGGCTTCGCGGTTTGTGCGTCGCTGGACCCGGCCGAGCTCCGTGAGTTCGAGCATCTCGGGCGACGCGTTCATTTCGGTTCGGGAGAGACGGTGTTTTCCGAGGAGGACATCACGACCTCGTTCTACAACCTCCTCGAAGGCGTGATGCGGCTTTATAAGCTGCTGCCAGACGGCCGCCGGCAGATCGTCGGCTTTGCCTTGCCCGGCGATTTCCTGGGGATGAATACGTCCGGCCGCCACAATTTTTCGGCCGATGCGATTGGCGCGGTGACTGTGTGTCAGTTCGCCAAGGTGCCGTTCGGGCGCTTCATGGAGGAGCGGCCGCACCTGCTACGGCGGATCAACGAACTCGCCGTTCGCGAACTGAGCCAGGCACGCGACCACATGGTTCTGCTGGGTCGCCGGGCGGCGGACGAGAAGTTGGCAAGCTTTCTGCTCGGCTGGCGCCTGCGGCTGCAGTCGCTCAATGGGGTGTCGGATATGGTTCCGCTTCCAATGAGCCGGCAGGACATTGCGGACTATCTCGGCCTGACCATCGAAACGGTCAGCCGCACCTTTACCAAGCTGGAACGGCACGGGGCAATCGAGATCGTCCATGGCGGCATCAGCTTGCGCGATCCAGCACTGGTCGAGGCTTTGGCCGCGGCCTGAGTTCCGGCCTTGCCGGAGTCGCCGCTGATTTTTGATCGGGATCAATGACGACAGGTGCGCCTCGCCAATAAATGCCCGGAACAAAGCTGGGGAGGGCATGATGCCGACTGACGCGCTGCTGGTGACCATGGCCGTCGTGATCGTTTTTGTCGTATTCGCGGCAGCGCTGGCTTGGGCGGACCGACAAACCAGTGTGGGCAGGCCCGATTCGGACGCGAAGCGCTGAGATTCCTGCGATAACCATCGCATTCTGACGTGCGATCAGCCGGCCTATTGCTGCAACTCTGCATGGTTTGAATTGCATCGGCGCACCCTTCGGGTGCGATTCGCGGTGCGACCGGGGCATTTTAACCGCATTTGCATCAAACCGTGTCCGCGCTTTCCGGTTGAAAAGCCAGGCAACACTGACTACGCAGGAACTCCAGTGCCTCGCAGTCTCAGGAGTCCCGGCGTGCCTCAGGACAAGACCGGCGACCCCCGACAGTCGTCGGGCAACAAACTCTCGGTTCTGCGCAAGCACCCGATCTTCGCGGATCTGGATCCGGACGCGCTCGATCAACTGTGCCGCTACGCCAAGCACACCACGGTCAAGCGCGGGGCGACGATCGCCGCCAAGGGCGATCCCGGCAACAATCTGTTCGCAGTGATCACGGGAACAGTCAAAATATCCTCCTCGTCACCTGATGGTCGGAACGCCATTCTCAACCTGATCGGTCCCGGAGAGATCTTCGGCGAGATCGCCGTGCTTGATGGTGCGCCGCGATCGGCGGATGCCACCGCGAACACCAATTGCGAACTCTACATCATCGACCGCCGCGACTTCCTTCCATTCGTGAAGAGTCAGCCGGCCCTGGCGATGAAGTTCATCGAGCTGCTTTGTGCGCGGTTGCGCTGGACCAGCCAGCAGGTCGAGCAGGTGATCTTGCAGAATCTGCCGGGCCGGCTGGCGAGCGCGCTGCTCGGCCTTACCGAGGAGCGCAAGTTCGACTCCGGCAGCGGCACGCTCGCGATTACCCAGCAGGAGATCAGCGAGATGGTGGGCATGACGCGCGAGAGTATCAACAAGCAATTGCGCGCCTGGGCCGGCCGTAACTGGGTGCGGCTCGAGCACGGTGCCATCGTCGTGCTCGACATCGATGCGCTGCGCGAGCTTGCCGAGAGTGGCCTCGACGGCGAGTGAGCCTGGCCGCGCCAAGCCGTGATGATCGCGACCGCGCGCTGGCCGCCGTGGATATTTCGTAAAAGCAGAATATTTTGCCGATTGCCCTTCCCGGGGGGCTGGGGATCAATGCAAGTCCAGCATCGATCGATGCCGCATTTGGCTTGGACTCAGAATGTCGCCCGCCCTAGGGACGACGTTGGAGATATCGTGCCGGTATGCCGCGTTCAAAATGAATGAGGCCATCGTCTCGCCCGAACTCCAAGCCGCAACCAATAGCGGTCGAGCACAAGCCAGAGGAACGTCCATGGATACGATGAGCATCGTTACCGCGCATCCGGCGTTGGCCGATGGCGCGGCCCGATTGCCGGGGAGCCGGCACCTGCCGCACGGGTCTCCCGCAGGAGCGGGCGCGACGAGCACCGCACGGTCCCGGGCAGCGATCGTTAACCAGCCGAATCCACTCGGTCCCGCAGCGCTATCCTACGAAGGTGGTGCAGTTGCAACGCTTGACTTCACACCCGAAGTGGCGCGACGCAAGGTGGTCTGTAGCACCAGCCCAACGACGACATAATCAACTCAGGAGGAAGCCCCAGATGAAGACGATCATCGGTATCATCGCAGCCGCTACGCTGGCTGTCTCGGCGCCGTTCGCGACTGCACGCGATTTCCGCTCGGCCGACGTCCATCCGGTCGACTATCCGACCGTTGAAGCGGTCAAGTTCATGGGCAAGCAGCTCGCGACTGCGAGCGGCGGTAAGCTCGGCGTCAAGGTGTTTCCGAACGGCGCTCTGGGCTCGGAGAAGGACACTATCGAGCAGCTCAAGATCGGCGCGCTCGACATGATGCGGATCAACGCCTCGCCGTTGAACAATTTCGTACCGGAAACCGTCGCCTTGTGCCTGCCGTTCGTCTTCCGCGATACGCAGCATATGCGCACCGTTCTCGACGGGCCGATCGGCGATGAGATCCTTGCGGCCATGGAGCCGGCGGGTTTGATCGGCCTCGCTTACTACGACAGCGGCGCCCGTTCGATCTACACCGTCAAGGCGCCGATCAAGTCGCTCGCGGACGTCAAGGGCCTGAAGATCCGCGTCCAGCAGTCCGACCTCTGGGTCGGCATGATCCAGAGCCTCGGCGCCAATCCGACGCCGATGCCGTATGGCGAGGTCTACACCGCGCTCAAGACCGGCCTGGTCGATGCTGCCGAGAACAACTGGCCCTCCTACGAGTCCTCGCGTCATTTCGAGGCCGCCAAGTTCTACAACGTCACCGAGCACTCGTTGGCGCCGGAAGTCCTCGTGATGTCCAAGAAGGTCTGGGACACGCTGACCAAGGAAGATCAGGCGATGATCCGCAAGGCCGCAAAGGAATCGGTGCCGGTCATGCGCAAGCTCTGGGACGAACGCGAGCAGGCGTCCCGCAAGACCGTCGAAGCCGCCGGCGTTCAGGTCGTCACGGTCGCCAACAAGCAGGAGTTCGTCGACGCGATGAAGCCGGTGTACCAGAAGTTCGCCGGTGATGAGAAGCTCTCGAGCCTCGTCAAGCGCATCCAGGATACCAAGTAAGAGCACGAGGGACCGGGTCCGGCATCGCCTCTGCGCGGCGCCGGATCCTCACCAGGAGGGGCGGGATGACAGACCCACACGTCGCAGACAACGAGCAGCAGCCAGGACGTCCGTCCACCGGTCTGCTGTCGCGGATCAATGCGCCCATCGCCCGGGCGGGCATGTACCTGTCCGTGACCGGACTGCTCGTCATCGTCACCATCGTGTTCTACCAGGTGTTCGGCCGCTACGTGCTCAACTCCAGCCCGACTTGGACCGAAAACCTCGCCCTGGTCCTGATCCTCTATGTCACGCTGATCGGTGCTGCCGTCGGCGTTCGCGATGCCGGACATATCGGCATGGACAGTCTGCTGGTGATGCTCCCGGATCACCTGCGAGAGAAGGTCGAGCTCGTGATCCATGTCCTGGTGGCTCTGTTCGGTGTTGCCATGGTCTACAACGGCTGGATCCTCGGTGCGTCGGTCGGGACCGTGCATATCCCCAATCTCGGCTTCCCTGAGGTTGTTCGCTACGTGCCGCTGGTTGCGTCTGGCGTTCTGATCGTCTCCTTTTCAATCGAGCACATCATTGCTCTCCTGCGTGGCGAAGAGGTCGTTCCCTCATGGAACTGATAATTCTCGGCGCCACGTTCTTCGGCTTCCTGGTCCTGGGCGTGCCTGTCGCCTTCGCGATTGGCCTCTCGGCGATCTGCACCATCCTCTACGAAGGCCTGCCGGTCGCGGTCATCTTCCAGCAGATGATGTCGGGGATGAACATCTTCTCGTTCCTGGCTATTCCGTTCTTCGTCTTCAGCGGTGAGCTGATGCTGCATGGCGGCGTCGCCGACAAGATCGTGCAGCTTGCCAAGAATCTCGTCGGCCACATCCGCGGCGGCCTCGGCATGTCGAACGTGGTCGCCTGTACGCTGTTCGGTGGCGTCTCCGGCTCGCCCGTGGCCGACGTGTCGGCGATGGGCGCGGTGATGATCCCGATGATGAAAAAAGAGGGGTTTGACACCGACTACGCCGTCAACGTCACCACGCACGCCTCGCTCGTTGGCGCGCTGATGCCGACCAGCCACAACATGATCATCTATGCGCTCGCCGCCGGCGGCAAGGTCTCGATCGGCGCGCTGATCGCCGCGGGCCTGCTGCCGGCGCTTGTCCTGATGATTTGCATGCTGGTCGCCGCCTACGCGGTCGCCGTGAAGCGCGGCTATCCCGCTGGCAAATTCCCCGGCTGGGCCGAGGTCGCCCGCTCGTTCGCGGCCGCTCTGCCCGGCCTTTTGATCGTCGGCATCATCCTGACGGGCATCCTGTCCGGCGTTTTCACGGCCACTGAATCCGCGGCCGTGGCCGTCACCTACACGATAGTGCTGACGTTCTTCATCTATCGGACCATGACCTGGAACAACTTCCTGCACGCCGCCGCCAAGGCGGTGAAGACGACCGGCGTGGTATTGCTGCTGATCGGCGTCTCCACCATGTTCCAGTATCTGATGGGCCTCTACGAAGTTGCCGACTTCGCCGGCGACCTGATGAGCAAGGTGTCCACGCAGCCCTGGATGATCTTCCTGCTAATCAACATCATCCTGTTCGTGCTCGGCACGTTCATGGACATGGCGGCGACCATCCTGATCTGCACTCCGATCTTCCTGCCGATCGCGATGAAGGCCGGCATGGATCCCGTGCAGTTCGGCATGCTGATGCTGATCAACTGCGCCCTGGGGCTGAACACCCCGCCGGTCGGAACCACTCAGTTCGTCGGCTGCGCCATCGGCGGCATCTCGGTCGGCGCGGTGATGCGCACCATCCTGCCGTTCTACGCCGCACTGATCGCAGCTCTGATGTTCGTGACCTATGTCCCGGCGTTCTCGTTGTGGCTGCCCCGCCTGCTGATGGGATACAAGGGATAGCTGTCGTGCGCTCGCCGGTATTGGCCGGCGAACCGCGCTTGCGATAGTTTGCGTCCGCCGACCGGTCTTACCCAGCTGCACAAGTGAGCTTCGCATCAGCTGGCAAAGCCCACGCGCTGGCGCAGGTCCCTGTGATCTGCGCCGGTCAGGAGCGCAATCAGTGCCGCCGCCTCCTTCGGATGCGCCGCCTGCGTCGTGACGCCGGCCGTGTACATGGTCACCAGCTCGGATCCTGGCGGCAGCGAGCCTGATAGCACGATGCCGTCGGTGGCGATGATTTCGGTCGCCTGCGTGCATCCGATCGGCCTTGTCGCGGTGGACGCCGCCAGTTCGTGCATCGCCGTTGCACCGTTCGGAAAGATCTTCAGGCGTGATGTGACCTCGTAGGCGATGCCAAGGTGATCCAGCACTTTTGCGACGTGCTGGCCCGCGGTCGAGGCCTTGGTATCAGGGACGTAGATCGCATCCGCGGAGCGCAGGACCTCGCGCAGATCGGCTTCCGTCTTCACGTTCACCCTGGGATCGTGGCTGCGGACGGCGAGAGCGGTCTCTACGCGGCCTATGTCGGCGATCGAGGAGGGGGCCACGAGCTTCTCTGCGGCGAGCCTGGCAACGAGGGCCCGCGTCAGGATCACGAGATCGGCCGGCGTGCTTGCACGCAGCTTGTCCGCCATCAAGCCGACCGCGCCGAATTCGCCATCTATGCCGAAGCCGGTCTGCGCCTTGAAGGCCTCGCTGAGGCCGCGCACCAGGCCTTGCGCCGCGCCGCCGCTCAAAATGTTCACTGTCGTCACGATGCAGGCTCCATGGCTGCAATGATCTTGTCTCGCGTCATCGGAAGGTCGCGCACGCGTACGCTGAGACAGTCGAAGACGGCATTCGCGATCGCCGCCGTCACCGGACCATGCGCGGCCTCACCGGCGCCGACCGGCTCGACCTCCGGCCGCTGGATGATCTCGACATCCACCGCCGGAACCTCGCTGAACGTCAGGATCGGATAGTTCGACCATGAGGTCGATGTGATGCGCCTCTGGTCGAAGCGAACGCTCTCCTTCAGCACCCAGCTCGTCGCCTGGATCGCGCCGCCCTCGATCTGGTTGATCACGCCGTCAGGGTTGATGGCCTCGCCGACGTCGACCGCGAGCGTCAGGCGCCTCACGCGGATGTCGTCGGCACCTTCAACCTCGGCGATGGCAGCGCAATAGGCGCCGGTGTTCTTGTAGCGGGCGAAGCCGACCCCGTAGCCGATGCCGGCCTGCTTCACGGGTTTCCATCTTGCGCGTTGCGCGGCGGTGCGGATGACATCCTTCGCCCGCTCGTCGCGGAGGTGGCGCAAGCGGAACGCGATCGGATCCTCGCCGCGCAGGGCAGCGATCTCGTCGAGCAGGGATTCGATCGCGAATACGTTGCCCTGTGCGCCGAGTGTCCGCAGCGCCGAGGTGCGTACCGGCATGGTCAGCAAGCGATGGCTCGTGATCGTCCAGGCCGGGAAGTCGTAGAGCGGGACGGAGTTGCGGTCTCCGCCGCCGCCATTGGCGGCCGGCGGATTCGTCGAGATCATGCGCGGATAGGGATTGGCGATCTCGCTGGCCGCCAGCAGTGCGGGTTGTGCCGCGCGCCCCGGCCGCGCGGCGTGGCCGTTGCTCCAGATCGCGTGATGCCAGCCGACGATCTCGTTGTCGGCATCCAGCTCGGCCTCGATCTCGATCGCCATCGCTGCACCGAACGGCGCGTGGGACATCTCGTCGTGACGCGTCCATTGCACCCGCACCGGGCGGCCGCCGGCAGCTTTGGCGAGTAGCACGGCATCGAGCGCGACGTCGTCAGCAGCGTTATGCCCGTAGCAGCCCGCGCCCTCCATGTGCTCGACGACGATGTTTTCAACCGGCAGCTTGAGGACGATCGCGAGATCGGCGCGCAGCAGGTAGACGCCCTGGCTGTGGGTCCAGACATGGACACGGTCGCCGTCCCATTGCGCCATCGCGCAGGACGGGGCGATCGAGGCATGCGCGATGTAAGGGCGGGTGTATTGCCGGCGGAGCGTGCGTGTAGCCTTTGTCGCGGCTGCTGCCCTGGTGTCAATGATTGTCGTTTCGACCGGCTGGCTCTTCAGGAAGCCGGCGAGATCGTTCTCATCAGGCAGCGGTTCGCCGGCCGACCATTTCGCGCCTTTGCGCATGGCTTTCAGCGCTGCTTCCGCCGCGGCTTCGGTGCCGGCGACGACGCCCGCGAAGCTGCCGTCGCGGACGATTGCCACGAATCCCGAGACCGTGCGCGCGGCGCTTTCGTCGAGGGCGATCAGCCTGGCGCCCGAGACGTCCGGCCGGAGCACGCGCCCGTGCGCTAGCCCCTGTAACGCATGATCATGAATGAAGCGTGGCCGCGCGAACACTTTGTCTGGAATATCGACGCGCTGGATCGACTGTCCAGCCACGCTGCGTGTGACGGCGGATTTGGCAATCGCGCCCGCGACGGCATCCTGGTCGAGCGAGACGTCACGCGACAGCTCCCAATAGCTGGTCCTGACATTGCCGGGACCCGAGATCGTGCCATCCTCGACACCAAGCAGCGAGGCGTCTACGCCAAGACGTTCCGATGCTGCAGCGAGGAAACGCTGGCGCACTTCGGCACAGGCGTGGCGCAGCGCGCGGCCGGATTGCTGGATCGACAGGCTGCCGGAGGTGACGCCCTCGTTCGGGCTTGTCGCGGTCGAGGCGCGGATCATCTCGATGCGGCCGATCTCGATGTCGAGCTCGTCCGCCGCGATCTGCGCCAGCGCCGTCACGATGCCCTGGCCGATTTCAACCTTGCCGGGTGAGATCGCCACGCGGCCTTCAACAGTGAACTTCACCCAGGACGACAGTCTTGGATTGGCGGCCAGGCTGACCGGCAGCTTCGGGGCAGGGGGCGCCGTACTCATGATGTCGCCATCTCCGATGCCGCTCGCAGCACAGCGCGGACCATGCGATTGTGCGATCCGCAGCGGCACAGATTGCGATCGAGCGCAGCTCTGACTTCCGCCTCTGTCGGCGATGGATTGCGCTTCAGCAGCGCCGCAGCACTGATCAGGATTCCCGAGACGCAATAGCCGCACTGCATCGCCTGTTCGGTGATGAACGTGCGTTGCAGTGGATGCGGCTGCTCGGCCGTCCCGAGGCCCTCCAGTGTCACGACGGCCTTGTCGGCCACGGACCACATCGGCATATCGCAGGACGCCATCGCGTGGTTGTCGACCATCACATGACAGGCCCCGCATTCACCGGCCCCGCAACCAAAATGCGGACTGACGATGCCGAGCCGGCTGCGCAGCACATCGAGCAGCGTCTCGTCAGGACCGGCGTCCACCGCCACCGTCGCGCCGTTGAGCTGGAATTGAATGACGGGCATGACTATCAGGCCTTAGGACTTGCTAAACTTCTTGACCACGTCGGCCCATTTCGCGATGTCGCCGCGCAGGAATTTTCCAAACTCCTCCGGCGACATCGACATGGGTAGGGCACCCTGCTCGGTCCAGAGCTTGACGATGTCGGGTCGCTTCACCATCGCGGTCACGGCTGCATTGAGCTTGTCGACGACGGGCTTTGGTGTGCCCACCGGGGTCATCAGGCCGAGCCAGATCGTCGCCTCATAGCCGGGAACGCCAGCCTCGCCGGCAGTCGGGATATTCGGCAGCACCGCAGAGCGCTGCTGGCCGGTGGTTGCGAGCGCGCGAACCTGGTTCTCGCCGATGTTCGGCGCCATCGCCGGCACGGCGTCGATCATCATCTGCACCTGTCCGCCGATGACGCCGCTGCGGGCTTCGCCGCTGTTGCGGTAGGGGACATGGACGACGTCGATGCCGGCCATGGCTTTGAACAGCTCGCCGGCCATGTGGTACGGCGTGCCCTGGCCGGAGGACGCGTAGTTCAACTTGCCGGGCTGCGCCTTGGCCAGCGCGATGAATTCCTGCAGCGTCTTCGCCGGGACTTGCGGGTTCACCACGATGACGAGATCGGAATAATTCACCGGCGCGATCGGCGCGAGGTCGCGCATCAAATCATATTTGCGCTGCTCCGGCGTCAGCAGCGATTCATTGGCCGTCTGCGTGTTGGACATCATCAGCAAGGTGTAGCCGTCGGCCGGCGACTTCGCCGCCTCGACGGTGCCGATGACGCCGCCCGCGCCGGTGCGGTTCTCGACCACGAAGGGTTGGCCGAAGCGCTCCTGCAGCGCCTGCCCGATCAGCCGGGCCGCGACGTCGGCAGGTCCGCCCGCGCCGAACGGCACGACAATGCGGACCGCGTGCGCCGGATAATCCTGCGCCGGGGATGGGCTAGCCGAGAATGCGGTGAGCAGGCCGGCGGCCAGCGCCAGCATCAGATGTCGGGCCATCGCACCCACCTCCCTGAACTCGTTTTTGTTGGCCGGCACTCTAGCGGCGGTGGACGCAGACTGTCGACGCCTCACAAAGTCGATTCTGGCAGGAATATCGGATCGTTTTCGGGGTAGCGGGAGGAACACGCCGCGCGCATGGCTTGAGCATTTTGCATGGGCGTTGCCGGATAAATGCCCTCGGCTCACAGGTATTTTGGTGTTACGAAATCGGCCATGAACCAGCGCGCCAAGATCGAGATCCGCCACTCCACCTGTCCGCACGATTGCCCATCGGCTTGTGCGCTCGATGTCGAGGTGGTCGAAGGCCGCAGCATAGGCCGCGTTCGCGGTTCGAAAAAACAGACCTACACGGCTGGCGTGGTCTGCGCCAAGGTCGCTCGCTATGCCGAGCGTATCCATCATCCCGAGCGCTTGATGTATCCGATGCGCCGCACAGGCGCGAAGGGATCCGGTCAGTTCGCGCGGATCTCCTGGGACGAGGCGCTGGACGAGATCGGGCATCGCTTCAATCAGGCTGAACGCGAGTTCGGTCCGGAGTCGATCTGGCCTTACTACTATGCCGGCACGATGGGGCTGGTGATGCGAGACGGTCTCAACCGTCTCACGCATGTGAAGAAGTATTCGCGCTTCTATCAAACTATCTGCGCCAATGTCGGGCGCATCGGCTTTGCGATCGGCACCGGCAAGATTGCCGGCGTCGATCCGCGCGAGATGGCGCTGTCCGATCTCGTCGTGATCTGGGGCACTAATCCCGTCAACACCCAGGTCAACGTGATGACGCATGCCGCGCGTGCGCGGAAGGAGCGCGGCGCGAAGATCGCAGCCGTCGACATCTACGACAACGAGACCATGAAGCAGGCGGACATCAAGATTCTGCTGCGGCCCGGCACCGACGGCGCGTTTGCCTGTGGTGTGATGCACGTGCTGTTCCGCGACGGCTATGCCGATCGCGCCTATATGGACAAGTACACCGATTGCCCTGGTGAGCTCGAGGCGCATCTGAAGTCGCGCACGCCGGAATGGGCGTCCGCGATCTGCGGCGTGCCGGTGGCCGAGATCGAGGCCTTTGCCAAGGCCGTCGGCGAGACCCAGCGGACGTTTTTCCGCCTTGGCTACGGCTTCACCCGCTCGCGCAACGGTGCGACGCAGATGCATGCGGCACTCTGCATTCCCGCGGTGACCGGCGCCTGGCAGTACGAAGGCGGCGGCGCCTTCTTCAACAATTACGCGCTGTGGCACTTCAATGAATCCGTCATCGAAGGGCACGATGCGCTCGACAAGACGGTCCGCGCGCTCGACCAGTCGCAGATCGGCCGCATCCTCACCGGCGATGCCGAGGCGCTGCTCGGCAAGGGCCCGGTCAAGGCGATGCTGATCCAGAACACCAACCCGATGACGGTGGCGCCGGAGCAGGCGCTCGTGCGCCAAGGCTTTGCGCGCGAGGATTTGTTCGTCGCGGTGCACGAGCAGTTCATGACCGAGACGGCTGAGATGGCCGACATCGTGCTGCCGGCCACCATGTTCATGGAGCATGACGACCTCTATTATGGTGGCGGCCATCAGCACATCTCGGTCGGTCCCAAGCTGATCGATCCGCCCGGCGAGTGCCGCTCCAACCACCAGCTGTTGCAAGCGCTGGCGCCGCGGCTTGGCGCGAAGCACCCGGGCTTCGAGATGACGCCGCGCGAGTTGATCGACACGACCTTGAGGCTCAGCGACCACGGCGACATCGCCGGCCTCGAGGCCGACATCTGGCGCGATCTGCAGCCGGGCTTCCGCACGTCGCACTACCTCGATGGCTTCGCTCATGCCGACAAGAAGTTCCATTTCAGGGCCGATTGGGCGCATCCGCCGTTTGGCCAGACCATGGGCGATTTCGACAAGATGCCTGATTTGCCGGACCATTGGGCGGTGATCGAGCACGCCGACCAGGCTCATCCGTTCCGGCTCGCGACCAGCCCGTCGCGCAGCTTCCTCAACACCACCTTCAACGAGACGCCGTCCTCGCAGGCGCGCGAGGGCCAAGCGAGCGTGATGATCCATCCGCTCGACGCTGCCGCGCTCGACATCGCCGATGGCGATGCCGTGACGCTCGGCAACACCAGGGGCGAGACCACGCTGATTGCCGTGCTGTTCGAGGGCGTGCGGCGCGGCGTGCTGATCGCGGAGTCCGTGCATCCGAACAAGAATCATATCGGTGGCCGCGGCATTAACACTCTCACTGGCGCCGATACGATCGCCCCGATTGGCGGCGCGGCGTTCCACGACAACAAGGTCTGGATCCGGAAAGCGACCGCGGCCTGAGCAGCACTCGCGCCTCAATCGCGCGCCAATTTGTGTCGAGGCGCTAAAGCGGTGTCTCCTGGCAGATTGCCCTTGCACCTCGCGCCCGAGCTGCCGCAAATGGCTGCAGACCGGGAGCAAGGATGGAGCGTCATGAGCGACACCACAGGCGTCATCACCGAGAAGCGCGGGCAGGCGTTCTGGATCACCATTAACCGGCCCGAGAAGCGCAACGCGCTGAACGGCGATGTGATCGCCGGCATCACCAAGGGCTACCGCGACGCGCATGAGGACAAGGATGTGCGCGTCATCGTGCTGACTGGCGCGGGCGACAAGGCGTTTTGCGCCGGCGCGGACTTGCAGAATTCCGGCGCCGCCTTCGCGATGGATCATTCCAGGCCGAACGTCGACTATGCCGATTTGCTGCGCCTGTCGCAGAATGCGACCAAGCCCGCGATCGCGCGCGTCGGCGGCGTCTGCATGGCCGGCGGCATGGGCCTTCTCTGCATGACCGACATGGCTGTTGCCGCCGATCACGTCATCTTCGGCCTGCCCGAGGTGAAGGTCGGCGTGTTTCCGATGCAGGTGCTGAGCCTGCTGCAGGAGATCGCGCCGCGACGTCTTGTCAATGAATGGGCGCTGACCGGCGAGCCCTTTGACGCGACGGCTGCGAAAGACGCCGGCCTGCTCAATTACGTCGTGCCCACAGCCGAGCTCGATGCCAAGGTCGATTGGTTGATCGGCCGTATCGTCGACAAGTCGCCGACCGCCATTCGTCGTGGCAAATACGCCATGCGCGCCATCGCCTCGATGTCGTTCGACGAGAGCATTGCCTACACCGAAAGCCAGATCGCACTGCTGGCGATGACCGAGGACGCCAAGGAGGGACTGAAGGCGTTCGGCGAGAAGCGCAAGCCGGTCTGGACGGGGAGGTGACGAAGCAAAAAAACAACCCCATGCACAGTAGAGATGGGGTTGAAACGCCTGGGGAATTTTCGGTCTTACCGAAAACTGCTTGCTCCGTCGGGCAAAACAGCTGTATCAAGGCAGAATTGGGTTTTCTCGCCTGACGTCATTCGCCGGCGCGCGCCAGGTGGCGCGCCCCGGCGTGACTGATTACCCCGCGTTGGCCTTCAGGCCCGCCGCCTGGATGCCGGCGACCGCACAGGCCTCGTCGTTGTCCGAGGTATCGCCGGACACGCCCACTGCGCCAAGGAGCGTCGTGCCGTCCATGATCAGCACGCCGCCGGGGACCGGCACGAGGGCGCCCTTGGCGATGGTGTTCACGGCGTCGATGAAATAGGCCTGCTCCTGGGCCCGCTGATACAGCGCGCGCGAGCCCATGCCCATGGCGAGCGCGCCATAGGCCTTGCCGTGCGCGATCTCGGCGCGCATCAGGCTGGTGCCGTCCTGCGCGGCGGCGATCTTGAGCACGCCGCGTGCGTCGAGGATGGTGACGACCAACGGCTTCAGCTTCAGCTCGGTGGACTTTGCGAAGGCGGCGTCGAGGATCTTGCGGGCGGTGTCGAGCGTGAGGTCAGCCATGGCTTGTTTCCTTTGCAGCAGTTGACGTTGAATTGGCTTCGGCGCGGTCGAGGCTCATCGCCAGCACGCGCGCGACGTGAAGCGCCTGGCGCTGGGTGCCGTCGTGGATTTGATGGCGGCAGGACGTGCCGTCGGCGACGACCAGCGTAGACGGATCGGCCTTCCGTACGGCGGGCAGCAGCGAAAGCTCGGCCATCTCGATCGAGGCGTCATAGGTGTCCGCACCATAGCCGAACGCGCCGGCCATGCCGCAGCAACTGGACTCGATGGTCTCAACCTTGAGGCCCGGGACGAGGCGCAGCACCTGCTCGACCGGCTTGAAGGCGCCGAAGGATTTTTGATGGCAATGGCCGTGCACGACAGCCTTGTCGGCAACGGTGCCGAGCGGGAGTTGCAGCCGGCCGGCTTCGGCCTCGCGCACCAGAAACTCCTCGAAGGTGAGGGCATGGGCGCCGACGGCCCTGGCGTCGTTGTCCTTGCGCAGCGAGGCGAGCTCGTCGCGCAGCGTCAAGAGGCAGCTCGGCTCGAGGCCGACGATCGGTACACCGCGGGCGGCGAAGGGCGCGAAGGCGGCGACGAGGCGGTCGAGCTCGGACCGGGCTTCATCGACGAGACCGGCCGACAGGAAGGTGCGGCCGCAGCAGAGCGGGCGGCTGCCGCTCGCGGGCTTTGGCATGTGCACGCGATAACCGCCGGCCGCGAGCACGCGCAGCGCGGCGTCGAGGTTCTCCCGCTCGTAGATGCGGTTGAAGGTGTCGGCGAACAGCACGACTTCGCGGCCGGACTCCGGTCCGACCGTTTCCGCCGGCGCCACGAAGACGTCGCTGCGGAAGGCGGGCAGGGCGCGGCGGGCGCTGATGCCGGCAAAGCGCTCGAACAGCTTTCGCAGCAGCGGACTATGGTTGCGCAAATTCGCGATTGGAGCGAAGCGCGCGGCAAGACCAGCATAGCGTGGGAGGTAGCCGACCAGGCGATCGCGCAACGTCAAGCCATGGGAGCTTGCGCGTGCCGCGAGCACCTCGATCTTCATCTTGGCCATGTCGACGCCGGTTGGGCATTCGTGGCGGCAGGCCTTGCAGGAGACGCAGAGCTTCAGCGTCTCCATCATCTCGTCCGAGGCGAGCGCATCCGGGCCGAGCTGGCCCGAGATCGCGAGCCGCAGCGTGTTGGCGCGCCCGCGCGTGACGTCCTTCTCGTCGTGCGTGGCGCGATAGGATGGGCACATTACGCCGCCCTCGAGCTTGCGGCAGGCGCCATTGTTGTTGCACATCTCGACGGCGCCCTGAAAGCCGCCGCCGGCGCCGGGATAAGCGGACCAGTCGAGTTTTGTCTTCAGCTCACCGACGCGATAGCCGGGCTTGAAGCGGAACAGCGAGCGATCGTCCATTTTGGGCGCGTCGACGATCTTGCCGGGATTGAGCACGCCGTCGGGATCGAAGCGCCTCTTCACCTCGCGGAAGTCGGCGACGAGGCGTTCGCCGAACATGGTCTCGTGGAATTCGGAGCGCACGAGGCCGTCGCCATGCTCGCCGGAATGCGAGCCCTTGTATTCGCGCACCAGCGCGAAGGCCTCCTCGGCGATGGCACGCATCGCCTTGACGTCCTTTTCCAGCTTGAGGTTCAGCACCGGCCGCACATGCAGGCAGCCTTCGGAGGCGTGCGCATACATCGTGCCGCTGGTGCCGTGTTTCGCAAACACCTCGTTCAGGCGCGCCGTGTAGTCGGCGAGATGCGGCAGCGGCACGGCGCAGTCCTCGACGAAGGAGACCGGCTTGCCCTCCTGCTTCATCGACATCATGACGTTGAGGCCTGCGGCGCGGAAATCGGCGATGCCGCTCTGCAGCGCAGGCTCGGTGATCTCGACCACGCCGCCCCACTTACGGGTGTCGTTATTCCAGCCGAAGCCGAGATCGCCCATCAGCCCGGAGAGCTGCTTGAGGCACAACAGATTGTCCGCATGGTCTTCTTCCGCGAACTCGACCACCAGCACGGCATCCGGATCGCCCTTGATGGCAGCATTGATGATCGGCTTGAACATTGCGATATCGCGGCCGAGTGCGATCATGGTGCGGTCGACCAGCTCGACCGCGATCGGCTTGAGCTTGACCAGATGCTGGGCCGCATCCATCGCCTCGTAAAAGCTGCCGAAATGGCAGACGCCGAGTACCTTGTTGCGGATGATGGGCCACAGCTTCAGCTCGACCTTGGTGGTGAAGGCGAGGGTGCCTTCGGAGCCGACCAGCAGATGCGCCATGTTGTTGCGGGCATTGCGCGGGGTGAGCGCATCGAGATTGTAGCCCCCGACGCGGCGCTGCACCTTGGGGAAGCGCGCAGCGATCTCGTCGGCTTCGCGCGCGCCGAGATCGAGCATGTCGCGGAACAGCGCGCGCATGTTGTTGCCGGCGTCGAGATCGGAGAGATCGCGCGAGACCTCGCCAAAACGGCTCAGCGTGCCGTCGGCGAGAGAGGCCTCCATCGACAGCGTATTGTCGCGCATGGTGCCGTAGCGAAGCGAGCGGCCGCCGCAGGAATTGTTGCCGGCCATGCCGCCGATGGTGGCGCGCGATGCGGTGGAAACGTCAACCGGAAACCACAGGCCATGCTTTTTGAGCTGGCGGTTGAGGTCGTCGAGCACGATGCCGGGCTCGACGACGCATGCGCGGCCCTCGACATCGAGCGACAGGATCTTGTTGAGGTGCTTCGAGAGATCGACCACAAGCCCGTCATTGACGGTCTGGCCGCATTGCGAGGTGCCGCCGCCGCGCGGGGTGACCTTCACGCCCTCATCGCGGGCGATCGCCAGGGCCCGTAGCGCCTCGCCCATCGTCCTTGGGACGACCACGCCTGACGGCGCGATCTGGTAGAACGAGGCGTCGGTGGCGTAGCGGCCGCGGCTGAAGCCGTCGAACAGGACGTCGCCGGTGATGTCCGCGCGCAGGCGCCGTTCGAGCGAGGAGGCGTTTGTCATCCCTGGTCCCGGATTGATCCAGCGCGGCCCCCGGACCTCGTTGGAATATTCATTCTATTTCTTGACCGATTATATTATGAATTCAAAATGAGCAAGCCGGCCGCCTTCAGGGGGCCGCCGGCGTGTCCTCGTGAGGCTCGGCGAGGTGCTCGATCGCCGCCACCCGCTTGTTGCGCAGGTGCTGGAACAGGATGTCGCTGAGCTCGCTGGCGGCGCGGCGGCGCAGGGCGTCCAGGATCGCCTCGTGCTCGCGCATCGCTTCCGCCCAGCGCTGCCGCTTGCGGGCAAAATTGGCCGAGTAGCGGACGCGTCGAATTCTCCCGGCGAAATTCGCGTAGGCGGTCTTCAGCGTCTCGTTGCGCGCGGCCGCGACGATGCTCTCGTGAATGCGCTGGTTGGCCTGGAAATAGCCGTGCATGTCGCGATGCAGATAGTGGCCGTACATTTCGTAATGCAGCTGTTCGATCGCGGTGATTTCCTCATCCGTGATGGCCTCGCAGGCGAGGCGGCCGGCGAGGCTCTCCAGTCCCGCCATCACGTCGAACAGTTCCTCCAGGTCGCGCTGGCTGAGCTGGCGAACGCGCGCGCCGCGGTTGGGCAGCAGCTCGATCAAGCCCTCGGCGGCGAGCACCTTCAAGGCTTCGCGTAGGGGGGTGCGGGAGATGCCGAACATCTCGCAGAGCTGGCGCTCGGGTACTCGCGCGCCGTCGGGAATGTTGCCTTCGACGACGTAGTCGCGCAGCCGCAGCAGGATCTCGCCATGAAGCGAGGCCTCGTGACGGTTGTCCTGCCGATTTTCCTGGCGGTCGCCGCCATTCGTGGCGGACGGGGTGATCGGAACCCCGGTGTCGGGAATCGTGGATTTCATTTGCAGCACAGTAATTTGCTCAGCTCATCGCGTCGACGCTCACAATCGAATACCAAATTTTGATTGAAAGGACAAAAAATGAATGCAAAATAGCGTCCGTAGCCGGCCAGAGTCCGCTGCCAGGGAGGTTTTCATGCATCAGGGACGCCATTTCCTTCAGATTCCGGGCCCGAGCCCGGTCCCCGAGCGCGTCCTGCGCGCCATGGACATGCCTGTCATCGACCACCGGAGTGCCGAGTTCGGCGAACTCGGCCGCACCGTGCTCGAAGGCAGCCAGAGAATTTTCCAGACCAAGGGGCCGGTCATCATCTTCCCCTCGTCGGGGACGGGCGCCTGGGAGGCCGCGATCGTCAATACGTTGTCGCCCGGCGATAAGGTGCTGATGGTCGAGACCGGTCATTTCGCCACGCTGTGGCGGCAGATGGCGGCCCGCTTCGGCATCGAGGTTGATTTCGTGCCCGGCGACTGGCGCCGTGGCGCCGACCCTGATGTGATCGAGGCCAGGCTCTCCGAGGACAAGGCCCGCGCCATCAAGGCCGTGATGGTCGTGCACAACGAGACCTCGACCGGCGCGACCAGCCGCATTGCCGAGATCCGCGCCGCGATCGACCGCAGCGGCCATCCGGCGCTGCTGATGGTCGACACCATCTCCTCGCTCGGCTCGGTCGACTACCGCCACGACGAGTGGAAGGTCGATGTCAGTGTCAGCTGCTCGCAAAAGGGATTCATGCTGCCGCCCGGCCTCGGCTTCAACGCGATCTCGGAGAAGGCGCTCGCCGCATCGAAGACCAACAAGATGCCGCGCTCCTATTTCGACTGGGCGGAGATGCTCAAGCCGAACGCCAACGGCTTCTTTCCCTACACGCCGGCGACCAATCTGCTCTACGGCCTGCGTGAGGCGATCGCGATGCTGCTCGAAGAGGGGCTCGACAACGTGTTTGCCCGGCACCAGCGGCTCGCGGCCGCAACGCGTGCCGCGGTCAATCATTGGGGGCTCGAAGTGCTGTGCCAGGAGCCTTCAGAGTTCTCGCCGGTGCTGACCGCGGTGCTGATGCCGCCGGGCCATGACGCCGATCAGTTCCGCAAGGTCGTGCTCGACAATTACAACATGTCGCTCGGCTCCGGGCTGTCGAAGGTCGCGGGAAAAGTCTTCCGCATCGGCCATCTCGGCGAATGCAATGCGCTGACACTGCTCGGCGCGCTCACCGGCGTCGAGATGGGCCTGTCGGTCGCCGGCGTGCCGCACCGCTCCGGCGGCGTCGATGTCGCCATGAAGCTCTTGGAGCAGCGGCCGCAGGGCAACGCATCGCCGCACCTGAAAGTGGTCGGTACATAAGTCGCGCGGGACACGCGAGCGGCAATCATAAGAAGCGATCAGGAGGGTGGAGATGGGTGTCAGGTTCAAGGCCACGCATGTCGTGCTGGCGATGCTGTGCGCGATGTATTTCATCACCTATGTCGACCGGGTGAACATCGGCACGGCGGCGAGCGAGATCCAGAAGGAGCTGGGTCTGTCGAACACCCAGCTCGGCCTCGTCTTCTCCGCCTTCGCCTATCCTTATCTTTTGTTCCAGGTGATCGGCGGCTGGGTCGGCGATCATTTCGGCCCGCGCAAGACGCTGTTCTGGTGCGGCATGATCTGGGCGGTCGCCACCATCTCGACCGGCTTCGTCAACGGTCTTGCCGCCCTGTTCGTGGCGCGCTTCGCGCTCGGCTTCGGCGAGGGCGCGACGTTCCCGACCGCGACGCGCGCGATGCAGTACTGGACACCGGCCAACCGCCGCGGATTCGCGCAAGGCCTGACCCATTCTTTCGCCCGGCTCGGCAATGCCGTGACGCCGCCGGTGGTGGCGCTCCTGATCCTGTGGCTGACCTGGCGCGGCGCGTTCGTCGTGCTCGGCTTCGTGAGCCTCGTCTGGGGCGTGATCTGGGTCTGGTACTTCCGCAACGAGCCGAAGGACCACGCTTCCATCACGCAAGCCGAGCTTGCCGCGCTGCCGCCGCGCCCGACCGGCGAGCGGCCGCGCGTGCCCTGGGGTCCGCTGCTCGGGCGGATGTGGCCGGTGACGTTGACCTATTTCTGCTACGGCTGGTGCCTGTGGCTCTATCTCAACTGGCTGCCGCTGTTCTTCAAGAACAACTACAATCTCGACATCAAGAACTCGGCGCTGTTCGCCTCCGGCGTCTTCTTCGCCGGCGTGATCGGCGACAGCGTCGGCGGCGTGATCTCGGACAGGATCCTCGATCGCACCGGCAATGTCCGCCTGGCACGGCTCAGCGTCACCGTAACAGGGTTTACGGGGGCGCTGCTCTCGCTATTCCCGATCCTGTTCGTCCACGACATCACTGTTGTCGCGCTGTGTCTGTCGGCCGGCTTCTTCTGCGCCGAGCTCGTGATCGGCCCGATGTGGTCGATCCCGATGGACATTGCCCCGAAATATTCGGGGACCGCGTCAGGACTGATGAATACGGGTTCGGCCTTCGCCGCGATTGTCTCGCCGCTGGTCGCGGGCTTCGTGATCGATGCGACCGGCAACTGGTACCTGCCGTTCCTGATGTCGATGGGGCTGCTGCTGCTCGGCGGCGTCTCTGCCTTCCTGATGCATCCGGAACGCCCGTTTACCGAGGCCGAGGGGCGGGTGCCGTCCGGCAAGGTGGTGGCCGCGGAGTAGGGCCGGCGGAGGTCCGCCGCTTATGCATGGGAGTCGCCCTTTGGAGAGAGGACAAGCCGGTCAAATGGTGCTATTCGGCGGCCATCAAAACAAGGCTAGACCGGGAAGGACGCCGATGACCGTGCACACTGGAAGGCATTTTCTCCAGATTCCAGGACCGACCAACGTGCCCGACCGGGTGCTGCGGGCGATGGACATGCCGACGCTGGACCATCGCGGTGCGGAGTTCGCCGAGCTCGGTTTTGCCGCCTTGGCCTCGATGCAGCGGGTGTTCCGCACCAAGCAGCCCGTGATCATCTTCCCCTCGTCCGGGACAGGCGCCTGGGAAGCGGCGATGGTCAACGTGCTCAAGCCCGGCGACAAGGTGTTGATGTGCGAGACCGGGCAGTTCGCCGTGCTGTGGCGCGGCATCGCCGACAAGTTCAAGCTCGACGTCGACTTCATCCCGAGCGACTGGCGCCATGGTGCCGACCTTGCCGAGATCGAGAAGCGCCTCGCCGCCGACAAGCAGCACGCGATCAAGGCGGTCTGCGTCGTCCATAACGAGACCTCGACCGGCTGCGTCACGCCTCCGCTCGAGGTGCGCAAGCTGCTCGATCGCGTCAAGCACCCGGCGCTGCTGATGGTCGACACCATCTCCGGCCTCGGCTCGATGGAATACGAGCACGATGCCTGGGGCATCGACGTCTCGGTCGCCGGCTCCCAGAAGGGCCTGATGCTGCCGCCGGGCCTCGGCTTCAACGCGGTGTCGGAAAAGGCGCTCAGCGTCGCCAAGGCCAACGAGGGCATGCGCTCCTATTGGGACTGGCAGGAGGTCATCTCCTTCAACAAGCTCGGCACCTTCCCCTACACGCCCGCCACCAATCTGCTGATGGGCCTGCGTGAGGCCGTCAAGATGCTGGAAGAGGAAGGCCTCGAGAACGTCTGGTCCCGCCACAAGCGTCACAGCGCGGCGACGCGCGCCGCGGCCAAGGTCTGGGGCCTGGAGACGCAGTGCGTCGACCCCGCCGCGCATTCGCCGGCGCTGACTGGCGTGCGCTTGCCGGACGGACATGACGCCGACGCCTTCCGCAAGGTGGTGCTCGACAATTTCGACATGTCGCTCGGCACAGGCCTGAACAAGGTCAAGGGCAAGGTGTTCCGCATCGGCCATATCGGCCACTTCAACGATCTGATGCTGATGGGCACGCTCGCCGGCGTCGAGATGGGCCTGGATCTTGCAAAGATACCGCACCGGAGCGGCGGCGTGTTGGCAGCCATGGATGTCCTGAAGGGACGCGAGGCGGTGCCGATGACGCAGGTGGCTTGAACGAACTTGGAAGGTGAAAGCGCGATGAACGCACCGACGACTGCTAACGAAGACCTGCTCTACTCCGTCACGGACGGCATCGCGCGGATCACCTTCAACCGCCCGCAGGCGCGCAACGCCATGACCTTCGCCATGTATGACCGCATGGCGGAGATCTGCCAGGAGATCAACGCCGATCGTTCGATCAAGGCGCTGATCCTCACCGGCGCCGGCGACAAGGCGTTTGCGTCCGGCACCGACATCTCGCAATTCCGCGCGTTCAAGACCGCGCAGGATGCGCTCGATTACGAGGCGCGGATCGACCGGGTGCTCGGCACGCTCGAGCAGTGCCGGGTGCCGGTGATCGCGGCGATCGCGGGTGCCTGCACCGGCGGCGGCGCCGGCATCGCGGCCTGCTGCGATCTTCGTATCGGCACCGAGACGACGCGCATGGGTTTCCCGATCGCACGCACGCTCGGCAATTGCCTGTCGATGTCGAACATCAGCCGCGTCGTCTCCCTGGTCGGGCCTGCCCGCACCAAGGATCTGATCTTCAGGGCGCGCCTCGTCGAGGCACAGGAAGCGCTGTCGCTCGGCCTGCTCACCGAAATCGTTCCTGATGTCGAGACGCTGCAGCGCCGCGCCGACGAGACCGCAAAGCTCGTTGCGAGCCATGCGCCGCTGACGCTGGAGACGACCAAGGAGGCGGTGCGTCGCATCCGCCCCACGCTGTCGCGCGAACAGGGCGAGGATCTGATCCTCAAGGCCTATATGAGCGAAGATTTCCGCGAGGGCATGGACGCCTTCCTCAACAAGCGCACGCCGAACTGGAAGGGAAAGTAGCCGCTGCTTGGTCAGCCGAAAGTCATAGGCGGCGGCATGTCCGCCTGCTTGAACTCGCGCTCTTTAGTCCGCACAATGCATCGTTGGATTTCCCGGCATCAAAAAGCCAATAAGAACCAGGGGACGAAATTCGTGCGAATTCCGGTGAAAGCCGTCGGAGCTGCGACGGCCTTGTTGTTGAGCGCGCCGGCCTTTGCCGGCTGGGAGCCCGCCAAGCCGGTCGAGATCGTGGTGGCGGCGGGCGCGGGCGGCGCCTCCGACCAGATGGCGCGGATGATGCAGGCCGCGATCCAGAAGAACAATCTGATGAAGCAGCCCGTGGTGGTGTCGCTCAAGGGCGGTGCGTCGGGCGCGGAAGCGCTGATGTACATGAAGTCGAGCGAGGGCGATCCGAACAAGGTGCTGATCGCCTACTCGCTGATCTACATGCTGCCGCTGTCGGCCAAGATCCCGTTCAACTGGCGCGAACTGACCCCGGTCTCGGTGATCGCGCTCGACCAGTTCGTGCTGTGGGACAACAGCGCCGGCCCCAAGTCGGTGAAGGAATTCGTCGACGCGGCGAAGGCGGCATCCGCGCCGTTCAAGATGGGCGGCACCGGCTCCAAGCGCGAGGATCACGTGCTGACGGTCTTCCTCGAGCAGAAGACCGGCGCAAAATTCTCCTATCTGCCCTACAAGTCCGGCGGCGAGGCCGCGACCCAGCTGGTCGGCAACCACACCGAATCCAACGTCAACAATCCATCCGAAAATCTCGAAGTCTGGCGTGCCGGCCAGGTGCGTCCGCTCTGCGTGTTCGACAAGGAGCGCATCTCCTACACCAGCAAGGTGACGGACACCCAGTCCTGGGCCGACATCCCGACCTGCAAGGAGGAGGGCGTCGACGTCCAGTACCTGATGCTGCGCGCGATGTTCCTGCCCGGCAAGGTCACGCCCGAGCAGCAGGCGTTCTACGTCGAGCTGTTCCACAAGGTGACGCAGACCTCCGAATACAAGGACTACATGGAAAAGCAGGCGTTGAAGCCGATCTTCCTCACCGGCAAGGACATGGTGCAGTTCCTCGAAGAGGACGACGCCCAGAACAAGGCGCTGATGACGGAAGCCGGATTCGTCGCAAAGTAGCCGCTTTTCTCCCTCCGTCCCTCACAGAGCATGTCCCAAACCGATCTTGAAATCGTCGTCGACGATCCCACCGCGCCTGAAGACAACTCTCCCGCTGTCACCAGTTCTGGCACGGTCGAAATCATCGCCTGCTTGCTGTTGCTCGCGCTCGCGGCAATCCTGGGCTTTGACAATTGGCGCACCGGTGCGTCCTGGGATTCGACCGGGCCCGAGCCCGGCTATTTCCCGTTCTATCTGTCCATCGTGCTCGGCGGCGCCAGCCTCTACGGCTTGATCGCAGCGCTTCTCGCGCGCCGCACGGTAACCGAAACTTTCGTTACGCGCGCGCAAGCGCGCCGCGTGATGGCGGTGTTCGTGCCGACGCTGCTGTTTTGCCTGGTGACGCAGTTTCTCGGCCTCTACGTCGCAAGCTTCCTGCTGATCGCGGGCTTCATGCGCCTGATCGGCAAGATCGCGCTGTGGAAATCGTTGCTCACCGCCTTCCTGTTCACGGCGATCATGTTCGTCACCTTCGATATCGCCTTCGACGTCATCATGCCGAAGGGACCGCTCGAAGCGGCCCTCGGCTACTAGGCGGCCCGCGATGGAAGCCTTCGGTCTCCTGCTTCACGGCTTCGCCGTCCTGCTGACGTGGAAGACGCTCGTGCTGATGATGGTCGGGCTTGTGCTCGGCATCTTTGTCGGCGTCCTTCCTGGCCTCGGCGGCCCCAACGGCGTGGCGATCCTGCTGCCGCTCACCTTCACGATGGATCCGACGTCGGCGATCGTGATGCTGTCGTGTATTTACTGGGGCGCGCTGTTTGGCGGTGCGATCACCTCGATCCTGTTCAACATCCCCGGTGAGGCCTGGTCGGTCGCGACCACCTTCGATGGCTATCCGATGGCGCAGCAGGGCAGGGCGGCGGAGGCGCTGACGGCTGCGTTCACGTCGTCCTTCATCGGCTCGCTCGTTGCGGTGCTGCTGATTACATTTCTCGCGCCGATGATCTCGTCCTTTGCGCTGAAGTTCGGCCCGCCCGAGTTCTTCGCGGTGTATCTCCTGACGTTCTGTTCCTTCGTCGGCCTCGGGCGCGAGGCCAAGCACAAGACCGTCATCTCGATGTCGCTGGGGCTCCTGCTCGCCGGCATCGGCATGGACACTGTGTCGGGCCAGCTGCGCATGACTTTCGGCTCGTCCGAGCTCCTGCGCGGCATCAATTTCCTCGTCGCCGTGATCGGCCTGTTCGGCATCAGCGAGATCCTGCTGACGATGGAGGAGCGGCTGGCGCTGCGCGGTCACGCGGCGAGCATCTCGCTGCGCGTGGTGCTGGGCGTGTGGAAGGACCTGCCGAAATACTGGGTGACGCTGTTGCGCTCGTCCTTCATCGGCTGTTGGCTCGGCATCACGCCGGGCGGTGCGATTGCGGCGTCCTTCATGGGCTACAATCTGGCAAAGCGTTTTGCTGGGGATCCCGAGACCTTCGGCAAGGGCCGCATCGAGGGCGTGTTCGCGCCGGAAACGGCGGCGCACGCCTCCGGCACGTCGGCACTGCTGCCGATGCTGGCGCTCGGCATTCCCGGCTCCGGCACCGCCGCGATCCTGCTTGGCGGGTTGATGGTGTGGGGTCTCAATCCGGGCCCGCTGCTGTTCGTCGAGCACAAGGATTTCGTCTGGGGCCTGATCGCCTCGATGTATCTCGGCAATGTCGTCGGCCTCGTGCTGGTGCTGACGACGGTGCCGATCTTCGCCTCGATCCTGCGCGTGCCGTTCGCCGCGGTCGCACCGATGATCGTGGTATCCTGCGCGATCGGCGCCTATGCGATCCAGAACGCGATGTTCGACATCTGGCTGATGCTCGGCTTCGGTGTCGTCGGTTACGTCTTCAAGAAGATCGGCATTCCGCTCGCGCCGTTCACGCTCGCGCTCGTGCTCGGCAATCGCGCCGAGGACGCCTTCCGCCTCTCGATGATCGGCTCAGGCGGTGACCTCAAGGTGTTCTGGTCGAACGGCCTGGTCGGCTCGATCACGACGCTGGCGATCGTGCTGCTGTTCTGGCCGGCGATCGACGGGCTGCTCTCCCGCGTCGGGTTGATAAGGCGGACTGGGGAACATCGCGCTAGGCCTGCGGGATAATATCGTTTGATATCAATAGCCTGACGAATCGGTGGTGTTTTGGTCCGGACACCACTTCAGCTCGATTGTTTCCAGATGTTGCAGGAGCGGCACAGCTCTTGGGCACGTCTCGGGGTATACTTTCCCTATAACATTCGCGGAGGGGATTTCATGAAGCGGGTTGTCATTGGAATGGCAGCGGCGATGTCGCTGTTCGCATCGGGCGCACTGGCAGCCGACTTGGCGGCGAAGCCCTACGTCAAAGCACCGGCCGTTGCTGCTGTGGTGGATAGCTGGACCGGGTTCTATATCGGCGGCAATCTCGGCTACAGCTGGGGGCGCGCGCGTAACACCGAAACCATTTCGAACTTTGCAACAGGTGCGGCTCTGGCGACCGGCACCGGCAGCAACAATGTCAATGGCGTGATCGGCGGCGGCCAGATCGGCTACAATTGGCAAGTGCAGAACTGGTTGTTCGGTCTTGAAACCGACATTCAGGGCAGTGGCGAGAAGGGCTCGATCAACTTTGTCTGCGTCGCCTGCGCCAACGACGGAACGAACATCACCTCGACCGTCACCCAGAAGCTGTCATGGTTCGGCACCGCGCGCGGTCGCGCGGGTGTCCTGGTAACCCCGAGCGTCCTGCTTTACGGAACCGGCGGTCTCGCCTACGGCCAGTTGAAGACCGGTGGAAGCATCACCGGCACGAACATTGGCGGCGTTCCGGTTACCGTGGCGTTCCCGGGGACGTCGTCGACGCGGGTGGGCTGGACGGCTGGTGTTGGCGTCGAGGGAAAGATCGCGCCGAACTGGACCGCGAAACTCGAATACCTCTATATGGATCTTGGCTCGGTCAGCGCCGGCCCGATTGCGACAACCATTCTGGTTCCGGTTCGGACCGCCGGTGGCGTGTCCTATTCGTCACGCTTCACCGACAACATCCTGCGCGCCGGCATCAACTACCAGTTCGGTGGCCCCGTGGTCGCGAAGTACTGAAATCGACAGAGGTGTCCTACGAGAAGCAAAGCCCGGCTCGCGCCGGGCTTTTTTCATCAGCGCCTGCGCGCGAGATGCTCACACCACCTTGGCGTCTCTGAGCTTTGCGATCTCGTCGGCGGCGAAGCCGAACTCCTTCAGCACCTCGTCGGTCTGCTCGCCGAAATCCGGCGGGCGCGCGACCATCTTGCTTGGCGTGCGCGACAGCGTCACGGGCTGGCCGACCAAGCGGATGTGGCGGCCCTCGTCATTGGGCACGTCCTGCGCGATGCCGAGATGCCTGACCTGGGCGTCCTCGAACATCTGGTCGATGGCGTAGATCGGCCCGCAGGGCACGCCGGCCTCGTTGAGCTCGCGCACCCAGGTCTCGGTCGACTTCGTCAACGTGCGCTTCTCGATCTCGGCGTTGAGCGCGTCGCGGTTCTTTGAGCGGGCGGGCGCGGTCGCATAATCGGGATGGCTGTAGAGCTCGGGCGCCCCGATGGCCTGCGCGCAGCGCTCCCAGATCCGTCCGCCTGTCGTGGCGATGTTGATGTAGCCGTCGGAGGTCTTGAACACGCCGGTCGGGATGCTGGTCGGATGGTTGTTGCCGGCCTGTTTTGCCACCTCTTTCTCCATCAGCCAGCGAGCGGCCTGGAAGTCGAGCATGAAGATCTGGGCCTGCAGCAGCGACGTCTGCACCCACTGGCCCTTGCCCGACACCTCGCGCTCGAGCAGCGCGGTGAGGATGCCCATGGCGCAGAACAGGCCCGCGGTGAGGTCGGCGACGGGAATGCCGACCCGCATCGGGCCTTCGCCCGGCGCGCCCGTGATCGACATCAACCCGCCCATGCCCTGCGCGATCTGATCGAACCCGGGCCGCTTGTGATAGGGGCCGTCCTGACCGAAGCCGGAGATGCTGCCATAGACGATGCGCGGGTTGATCGCGGCGAGGCTCTCATAGTCGATGCCGAGCTTCTTCTTCACGTCGGGGCGGAAATTCTCGACCACGACGTCGGCCTTGGCGGCGAGGCGCTTGAACACGGCCAGCCCGCGCTCGTCCTTCAGGTTCAGAGTCATGGCCCGCTTGTTGCGGTGCAAATTCTGGAAGTCGGAGCCGCGGCGCGGCCCACCCGGCTGCTCGCCGCCGGCATCCTCGGTCAGCGCGTCGATCTTGATCACCGTGGCGCCCCAGTCCGCGAGCTGCCGCACGCAGGTCGGCCCGGACCGGACGCGGGTCAGATCGAGCACGGTAAAGCGCGACAGGGCTTCCGAGGCATGCGGAAAGGGCATCTTTGATGGCTCCGGGAACAGATTGCGGGCCCTACCATAGTGCCGAAAGATCATGCGGCAAGCGTCGACCGGCGCAGCAGCCATGCGCGGCACCTCACCAGCTGTATTTGAACACGCCCTTGCCGGAATAGCTGGTGAGGTTACCGGAAAACTCGCCGTCGAAGGTGCCGGCGATCGAGAAGCCGTTCAGCCATTTCACCTCGGCGCTGGCGCTGACAAGCGCGGAATCCGCGTCGACCCTGGCGCCGTTCACGACGAAGCTGGTGCCGGGCAGGGTCTGGAACAGCGCGGTGACGGCGCGGCTCGGGTTGTAGTCATGCGCCCAGGCGGCGCGGCCGCGTAAGGTCAGCACGCCGTTCTGCATTGCGTAGGATTTGTCGGTACGCAGGCCGAGCTCGGAGCGGGTGTCGGTCAGCGACTGCGCGGCATAGTTCAGCGCGAACAGGCCACCGCTGATGAGGCTGACTTCGGAATAGTTCGGCAGGTTGAAGTTCGTCAGCTGAGCGGCCGCATAGGGCGTGATGCCGATCAATGGCGTCGTGAAGCGATAGCCGCCCTCGAAGCGGGCTGAGAAGGTGTCGGCCTTGAAGCGGCCCTGCAGCTGGTCGAAGCCGCCGGGCGCCACCGTGCGGTTGGTGGTGACATCGTGCCAGCCATAGGCAAGCGCCGCGGCGACGTAGGCCGGGCCGAAATTGTGCCGGCCATAGACGCCGGCCTGGAACATGTCTGCGGAGCCTGTTCCCATCGCATTGGCAAGCGCGTAGTTCAGCCCGCCGCCGCCGAGCGAAAAGCCGACCAGCGTATCCATTGAAAGTCTGTAGTCGGCGCCGGCAGCGCCGCCCCAGACCCGCGCCGTCAGATCCTGTGAGCCGACGACGGCGTTGCCGCCGACCTGCGCCGAGCCGCCATAGCCGGCCGTCCAGACGCTCCAGCGATTGATCGGCTGCGACAGCTGCGGCGCCTTGGTCGCCATCGCAAAGGCCTCGCGCTCGCGCGCGGTGGCTGGGCGCATCGAGGCATAGGCGTCGTCATCATCGGCGAATTGCGCGATGCTGCCCGCCTTTGTGAACCCGCTCGAGCGGCCCGCGATGGTCGGATCCAGCATCAGGTTCAGGAACTGGCCGTCGGCGTTGATCGCGGACTGGATGATGCCGGTGCCGAGCTCGCCCGAAGCGGCGGTCAGCCCTGAAGGCGTCAGCGCGGCGAAGGCCGCGGGAATGCCGCCGGTGGTGTTGAAGAAATTGGTCAGGGTGTTGGCGACATTCTGCTGGTTGATATTGAGGCCACCGCCGCTGCCGGGCGTGAAGTTGATGCCGATGTTGAGGAAGACGTTGTTGGCGTCGTAGCTCAGCGTCGCCTTGATCGACGACATGTTGGAAACGACCGCCGGATTGAAGGTCGTGCCGCCGAGGCCGCCGGTCGTGGACAGGATCTTGTACTGCTTCTTCACGGTGCCGGAGCCGAACAGCGCGCTCACCGTCGCGCCGCCGAGCGTGGCTGCGCCGGTGACGCTGGCGAGGCTCGCAGCGTTCGAGGAGACCTGCACCATATAGGTCGAGGCCGCGGTGAAGCTCAGGGGGCCGTTGATCGCGAGCGTGCCGACCGCGCCCGGGTTGCCCGGCGCGAGCGTGCCGCCGTTCACAGTGACGCTGCCGACAGCGCCGGAACCTGCGAGCGTGCCGCCGGCATTGACGGTGGAGGCGCTGGTGATCGAGCCGTTCACCACGAGCGTGCCGCCGTTCACGGTGGTCGCGCCGCCGTAGTTGCTGGCGCCGCTCAGGGTTTCGGTGCCGCCGGCCATGGTGAGGCCACCGCCGCCGTCGATGGTTCCAGCGAAAGTGCCGTTGCCGTTGGTGATGGTGAGCGTGTTGGCGCCGAGATGGACGAATGCCGCGGGGGCGCTGCCGGCCAGCGACTTGATCGACGTGCCGGCGGCCAGCGCCGAGATGTCGAAGACGCCGTTGGCGACGACATTGCGCGAGGTCGCGATGCTACCATCGCTGCCGCCATTGGCGAGATCCAGCTCACCGCCGGTCGCGATGGTCGTGGTTCCGGTATAGGTGTTGACGCCGTAGAGCTGTTGCGTGGCGCCGTTGGCGATGACGAGGTTGCCGCCCACGCCACCGGCAATACCGCCATCCTGGATCACGCCGCCGTACAAGCTGCCGCTTGTGATCGTGAGTGTCTTGGATCCCAGCGAAACGAAGCTGCCGCCGGTAGCGGAGACCAGAGCCCTCACTGACGCGCCGGAGGTCGTTTGCGAAATGTCGAACGTGCCGCCTGCACCGGGCGTGAACGTGACGCTGGCCGAGCTCGCAATCGATCCGCCGCCCTTGAGCGCCAGCGTTGCGCCGGCATCGATCGCCGTTGCGTTGGAGTAGGTGTTCACGCCCGAGAGCGTCTGCGTTCCGCTGAACACGTCGATCCCGCCGGTGCCCTGGATCACGCCGGCGAACTCGGTCGAGCCGTTGGTCATGAGCAGGCTCTTGCTGCCCAGGTTGACGACGCCACTCGAATTGCCGGCGAGTGTCGTAATGGCGGCGAAAGATAACGGAGCTACCCCAGAGATGTCGAACGTCGCGTTCACCGTCACGACGCTGGAGGACGAGATGCTGCCGAGGCCCGACAGCGCCAGCGTTTCCGTCGAGATCGTCGTCGCGCCCGAATAGGTGTTGCCACCCGTCAGCGTCAGCGTGCCGATGCCGACCTTGGTCAGGCCGCCGCCGACGCCGGAGATCACGCCGTCGACCTGGGTCGAGGTGTTGAGGCTGCCGGTGGTCAGCGTGTTCCCGCCAAGCACGTAATTGCCGCCACCGGCAATCGACCCGGCCGTCGTGCCGCCATTGGTTAGGCCGGAAAAGTCGACCGTGCCGCCGGCGGCGGTGATGAAGCGCGCGCTGCCGCCGCTGCTCGTTCCGGTGAAGTTCGTGGTGCCGCCACTGTTGGTGGTGATGGTGGAACTGCCGGCGGTGGCGGAGTTGGCGAAGTTCAGCGTGCCGCTGTTGGAGATCGTCGCGGTGCCGGCGGTGGACGAGGTGTTGAAGGTCACGAAGCCGGTCGCGTTGTTCGTGATGTTCGAGCCACCCGCCGAGCTGGCGTCGTTGAAATTGACCACCGCGGTGTTGACGATCGTCGCGGTGCCGGCCGTGCTGTTGTTGTTGAACTCGATATCGCCGCTGCTGGTGATGTTCGCCGTGCCGGCGGTCGCGCTGTTGTTGAAGCTCATCGAGCCGCCGACGACGCTGTACGTCACGACATGGCTGCCGCCGCTCGCGCTGCTCGAATTGATGAACACCATGGGCGCGCCGACGTTGAACGTCTGTGTGTTGGTCGAATTGTTGAAGATGCCGGCGCCGTTGACCAGGAAGATGTCGCCGGTGGTGATGGTATAGGCCGGCGCGTTGGGCGTGCCGGTGAAGATCACCTGGCCGATATTGACGAGGCCGCTGGCGGTGACGTTGGTCGGGCCTGTGGTCGAGAACGTCGCGATGCCGTCCGGCACCACGCCCGACGGGTTCCAGTTCGTGCCGACCGTCCATTCGCCGGACGAGGCCCCGGTCCAGGTGCCGTCGGCGGCGTGTGCGCCGACGACGCCGAGGGCCGTGGTGGCGAGCAGGGTCGCGAGCGAGTGCCTGGCGACAGAGCGCAGCCGGTCGTCCATCCTTCCACGCGCGACCATCGGTCCAGCCATCGGCCCTTCACACATCGCCAAAGCAAATCATCGAGCGGGCGGGGCATGCCCTTCCGTCATGATCTCATGCCAATGCAACGGGTGTCAGTGAACAGCGGTCAATCTGCGCGGAGTTCATGCCCGTTTGCTTTGCAATTTCAGCGATCGTTGCCGTCGGGCAACATCTTTACGCGTTGCAACATCGGAGCGGGAATCTTGCGAGCAGATCAGGCCGGGAGCGGGTTGAAGGCAAGGCCCATCGGGTTTAGTTTTCGGGCGCGCCTGCTGCGCGCTGGCGCGGCCGGCCGCGAAGGAACCTGGATGTCCGTCTGGCTGAAACCGAGCCGAATGGCCGTGCTTTGCGCGGCGTTTGGCGTCGCCCAGACCATGGCGGCGACCTCGTCGCGCGTCGATATCCTGCCCGACGATCCGGCTGGCAGTCCGGCCGCGAGCGCCGATACCGGCACGGTGAAGCCGGTTGCCCGGCCCGCGCCGGTCGCAGGCAGGCCGGCGCCCCACGGCAATCCGCTGTGGTCGGTGCCCCTGACGGCGCTGACCGCGACCCTGGAACGTCCGATCTTCTCGCCCACGCGCCGACCGCCGCCGCGCGCGGTCGCCGCCGTCCCGGTCGTCGAGCTTCGCGCCCCGCCGCCGCCAAAACCGGTCGAGCCGCCGCCGCTGGTTCTGGTTGGGGCAGTCATTGGCGAGGGGGATGCCATCGCGATCCTCGTCAACCGCTCCGACCAGAAGGTCCTTCGCATGCGACCAGGCGAAACCCTCGGCGGCTGGTCGCTGACCTCGGTGCAGCCCCGCGAAGTGACGTTCAAGCAGGGCAATCGCAGCGAGGTGCTGGCGCTGCAGCGACCGGGCGGGACCAGTGCACCGGCGGGATTGCCTGCCCCTGAGCCCCTGCCGACGGCGGCGGCAAACTAACGATGCCGACCACGGCCAGCACGACGTCGTTCGCGCCCTTCGTGCCGCGCTCGACGCCGAAGAACGGCGAATCGGACGGGCTCTGAGTGGACTATCGGGTCGTGGGAGAGAGGAACTCGGACGCCGATCTGTGTTCGTACCGACCGCTTGGCCCCACGAAACGGAAAATTAACATCATAGCGTCGAACATTTGTGCCAATACGGAGGTAGGTGGCGCAGATGTGCAGATTCGCCGCGCGCTCCGCTTTTCCTCAGAGCCGAACTGTACTTAATCTTACGATTCTGGCGTCGAGAGATAGACCTTGAGATCAAAATCTACCCCGGACACAGACTTGGTCTCCGACGATCCTTTTTATTCGGTCGTCGGCGATAGCATTCAGGGAAGTTACATCCCAGCGGGTTCGGCAGGCTCGTCATCGGGAGGGACAACGACCGGCTCGGTCTTGTCGGTAACCGCGGGCGGCATCATCATCAATCTCGTTCTGGACGCCGCAGCGCAAGCTGCACCCGCGAGCTTCAAAAGCGGCTTGCAGCAGGCGGTCGCGATCCTGGCAGCCAACATTACCGACAAAATCACCGTTAATATCAATATCGATTACAGTGGCACTGGGGGCGGTGCCGCGGCCGGGCCCGACAACGGTCTCTACGAGAATTATTCGTGGGTTCACTCTGAGTTGGTGAACAACGCCAGCTCAGGCGACACGACGTTCAACAGCCTTCCGAGCGGGACAGCGATCCAGGGGCAGTCGAACGTCGCTGTCTGGAATGCGCAGCTGAAGCTTTGGGGTATCATTGGTGCCAACGACACCACGACCGACGACGCCAGCGCGAAATTCTCAACTGACATCAATCCAAATCTATTGGTCGGTGTCGCGCTTCACGAACTGACCCATGCGATCGGCCGCGTGCCGTATGGGGCAGCGCCGGATGTCTTCGATTTCTATCGTTTCACGAGTCCAGGCGTGCAGCTGTTTTCCGGTGCGCAGACCGCGCCGGCCGCCTATTTCTCGCTGGACGGGGGTAACACCAAGCTGGCGGATTACGGCCAGTCTTCCGATCCGAGCGACTTCCTAAACAGCGGTGTGCAGGGGCCCAATGATCCCTTCAATGAATACTATACCGGCAGCACTATTCAGAGCCTAACGGCAATCGACCTGAGGCAACTCGATGCTTTGGGATTTCATACGCAGCCCGTTCTGCCTGATTTGACCGCCTCGTTCGACAGCGTCAGCAGCACGACGATTGCGGCGGGCGGGAGCACTAACGTTGACTTCTGGGTGGTGAATTTTGGCAAGGCCGCCGCTGCCGCGTCGATCTCGGGCCTCTATCTGTCGACCGACGCGACGATCACGACTGGAGATACGCTGCTGACGACGGTGGCCTCGCCAGGGCTGTCGGCGAACGGGGCGACGGGCTATTACGATCACCAGACTGTCTCGCTGGCGCTTCCCGCCAATCTGGCACCCGGCACTTACTACATCGGCGGAATCGCGGACTACAATAATGCAGTTCCGGAGAGCAACCAGGTCAACCACAATCACAATGTTACGCAGATCACAGTGACAGGGCCGGCTCTACCTGATTTGACTGCGTCGTTCGACAGTGTCAGCAGCACGACGATTGCGGCGGGCGGGAGCACGAACGTTGACTTCTGGGTGGTGAATTTTGGCAAGGCTGCCGCTGCCGCGTCGGTCTCGGGCCTCTATCTGTCGACCGACGCGACGATCGATACTGGAGATACGCTGCTAACGACGGTGGCCTCGCCAGGGCTGTCGGCCAACGGGGCGACGGGCTATTACGATCACCAGACTGTCTCGCTGGCGCTTCCCGCCAATCTGGCACCGGGCACTTACTACATCGGCGGAATCGCGGACTACAATAATGCAGTTCCGGAGAGCAACCAGGTCAACCACAATCACAGTGTTACGCAGATCACAGTGACAGGGCCGGCTCTGCCTGATTTGACCGCGTCGTTCGACAGCGTGAGCAGCACCACGATTGCGGCGGGCGGAAGCACCAACGTTGACTTCTGGGTGGTGAATTTTGGCAAGGCCGCCGCCGCCGCGTCGATCTCGGGCCTCTATCTGTCGACCGACGCGACGATCACGACTGGAGATACGCTGCTGACGACGGTGGCCTCGCCAGGGCTGTCGGCGAACGGGGCGACGGGCTATTACGATCACCAGACTGTCTCGCTGGCGCTTCCCGCCAATCTGGCACCCGGCACTTACTACATCGGCGGAATCGCGGACTACAACAATGCAGTTCCGGAGAGCAACCAGGTCAACCACAATCACAATGTTACGCAGATCACAGTGACAGGGCCGGCTCTGCCTGATTTGACCGCCTCGTTCGACAGCGTCAGCAGCACGACGATTGCGGCGGGCGGAAGCACTAACGTTGACTTCTGGGTGGTGAATTTTGGCGAGGCCGCCGCTGCCGCGTCGGTCTCGGGCCTCTATCTGTCGACCGACGCGACGATCGATACTGGAGATACGCTGCTAACGACGGTGGCCTCGCCAGGGCTGTCGGCGAACGGGGCGACGGGCTATTACGATCACCAGACTGTCTCGCTGGCGCTTCCCGCCAATCTGGCGCCCGGAACTTATTACATCGGCGGAATCGCGGACTACAATAATGCAGTTCCGGAGAGCAATCAGGTCAACCACAATCACAATGTTACGCAGATTACTGTTGTTGCCGCATCGCACCAGGCGCCGGACACGACTAGCGGCGGTTTAGACCACCCCGATTCCGGATTTCATTTTGTCGACCCGACAGGACACTTCATTATAGTCTGACCTCTTTGGGGGCCTATGTTGGGTTGGTGGTCTGCAGGCGTGGTTGTTACCCCTATCCATCTGTAATGACCAACTGGTGGTTAAGCTATGTCTTTGATCTATCGTTGATATGCAGCTTGAGAGCCGCATGAACGTCCCCGGCCGCCTTCGCCGTCTCATTCATGGCTGGTCTGCGAACGGGGTCCAGATGCTGCTTGGCCTGACCCAGCAGCTCGTTTTGATTCCGGCGTTTTTGCATTTCTGGACCAGTGATCTCCTTGCGGCATGGCTCGCACTGTATGCAGCCGGAAGCCTCGTCGTCGTCGCCGATGCCGGCCTGCAGCTTCGCGCCATCAACCGCTTTCTCGCGTTCAAGGCTTGCGTCGATTGCGACGGACGCACGGCAACTTTCTACGCACGCATGATGCGGCTCTATCTGGGGATCGTCGTGGGACTCGGCGTCTTGCTGGTTGCGGGCACCGAGCTGTTTCCGCCGGCTGCAGTCCTCGGGTTTCACAAGACCGAGAGCTTCAATGTCGCGCTGATCGTCATCACTGTTGGCACGCTGCTCGCTCTGCCGGCCAATCTCGTCTCTGGGCTCTATCGCGCGCGCGGCAAGTACAGTCGCGCCGTGTGGTCGCAGAACGTCGCGCTGCTGGTTGGACAGATCGGACAGCTCATCGCGGTTGCATGGCTCGGCAGCCTCCTTGCGGTCGCGATTACCTTCGTCGCGATGCAGATCCTGTTCGCGTTGTTCCTGACCGTCTATGACGCGCCGCGCCAGCTGCCATTCCTGAAGCGGGGACGCGCGGTCGCCTCGCGGTCCTGGCGATGGAAAGCCGGGCAATTGCGTCTTGCGCTGCCATTCGCCGTGGCCAATCTAACGGAGATCGCGCTCGCCAATGCGCCGATGCTGCTGGTCAGCGCGATGGTTGCCGATCGCGTGGCGGTCGCGCAATGGGGCTTGATCCGCGTTATCTCGGGCTTTCTGCGGGGCGTCTGCATCCAAATGACATTGCCGATCGGCGCTGAACTCGGCCACGATTTTGCGATCGGCGACGTGGTGCGGTTGCGCGGCCTCTACGCCTATGGATCTCTGTTCATCACCGCGATGGCCAGCCTGATCGTTGGCGGGCTGCTGCCGTTCTGGTCGGACTTCTTCGCATTGTGGACGCATGACAGCATTCCGAACGATGCGGCGCTCACCTTCACGCTGCTGATAGGTTCAGCGGTCGTCGCGCCTTCCCTGATGGCTCTTGGCTTGGCCAATCACAGCAACCGGGGTTATCTCTTGGTGCGGACAAAGGGAGTGCAGCTGGGCGTTTTCCTGGTTTTGTCGGCGGTGCTGATTCCCTGGCTCGGTCCGCTCGGTGCCGCAATCGCGATCGTCGCGAGCGATCTGCTGACCCAGTTCGGAATCCTGACGCTCGTGATCGTGCGCCAGACGCTGAGTCATCCGGTCCGCCACGTGCTGGTCCTAATCGCGACCATGGCCACGATCGTGCTCGGTGGATGGGGCCTCGGCGTAGCGATCCGGGATATTGTGCCGGGGGCGGGGCTGCTGCGTTTCATTGCGGAGTGTGCGATCTGGCTTGTCGTCGTTTCTGTCGCGGCCAGTCCGCTTCTGATGGAACGGGTGCGTGCGCGGGTGCTGGCGGCGGTGCCGAACTAGCGCATCCGGCCATTGGTCATTCCTGCTCCCGTAAAAGTCAGTAGATCTGGGGATAACGGCGGTATCGCAGCCGGCTCAGGTGCCGGGCGAGCTGGCGATGACCCTCGTCGATCCGCTCGGCGAAATAAGCGAGCCGCTCCTTGCCGGCTGCGGCGAGTCGGCTGCGCTCTTCCGCCGAGCCGACCTTGACGATGGCTGCGGCGAGCGATGCGGGATCGTCGTAGTCGAACAGGACGGCGGCATCGCCGGCCTGCCCCTTCAAGGCTTCCGGATAGATGACAGGCGTTCCGACCGCCCAGGCTTCTAAGGGGGGGAGGTTGGTGGGGCCGAAATAGGTAGCCATCACCAAGGCATTTGCAGCTCGATAGAGGGCGGCAAGCTCGGCGGAGGGGACGAAGCCAAGGATACGGACGGAATCTTCAAGCTTGTGATGGGTGACGAGTGCCTCGAAAGTGGATCGTGCACCAGGATCGGAGCCGCACAGCACCAGCGTATGGCTTTGCCCTTGATCTCTCAGCAGGCGCATCGCGAGCAGGATGGTCGCATGGTTCTTATGCGACCAAAATTGTGCAGGGTAAAACAGATAGCCGGGCTCCAAGCCGTATCCGCTTAAAATCGCAGAATCCTGTTCCCGTGTTGCCTCGTCCGCGTTCGCTCGGGTTACGTAAGGGGATGGCGAAAGAGGAATGCAAACGGCGCGGCCCCGCGTCATCGCATAACGGAAACATAATTTATCGATGAGCTCGTCGGCGTTCGTGATGACAAGGGCGGCTTTAGAGCAAGCGCTGCGCCAAACGATTTCCCGTCGCTCGAACTGGGCGAATTCGCGTACCTCATCGAATTCCGGGCTATCACGGTGGCAACCATCGAAGATCGTGATGATGAACGGCAGCTTGTAAAGCACCAGATTCCAGTTGGAGGTGGTGGTGAAGTAGACGATGTCGACCCCGGCGTTCCTCAGCTTTCTCTCGAATGGCGCGCAGGCGCGCATGGTGTATTGCAGGAGATCGAACGGTCCGAGATATTTGAGGAACAAGAACAGGCGATCGAGCCAGTTGAGTTTCAGATACACGGCGGTGATGCCGAGGTCGGCAAGGATCGCCACGTTGTCGCGCAACGTCGTGAATACGGTCACCTCCAGGTCGGTGGTGCCGGCCCAGTCGCGCATCCAGATGATGTCGGTGAGCGACTGCTGGAAGCCGCCGCCCACGTCGAGCGGCAGCTCTAGGAATACACCAATGTGATACCGTTTCATCTTTCAGCGCCCACTCGTGTTTGCAACTTCGGCAGCAAGGCGTCGTGGCTGGTCAATCGAAACCTGCTGGAGTTTTGACGTCGTGCCGACTTTGAATGGACACCCGTAGTACTTTTGGCGTGATTGGTAGGCAAGCAACCTCACGGCGAGCATGGCGTCGTCTTCGATCAACGCTAGCCTAGTTGCCAGACTGACGCTGCGGCGAACGATTGCTTCTGCAGTTGCTCACCGAATCTGAAGTGCCCGAGTGTTCTCTCCGGACCCTCAAACAAAAAAGGCGCCGTTAAAGTGACATGGCGTCTCTTATGCGCAGTCACTTTGGCTATTTTGATCCATACCGTCAAGGACGAAGGGGCTCGCGGCTTTCAGCTCACAAAGCGAAGAATGTCCTCGATTCGCTTCCTGAATGTGTGGGTCGCAAGTGTCCGCGCCTGTCCTGCGGCAGCAATTGCGGAGCGCTCGTCTTCGTTCTCAAGGTAGCGATCGATCAGCGTGAGACAGTCATCGACCGTGTGCCAAGCCGCGACCTCGCTGCCTACATCGAACAGCGTGTGGAGATTGTCCTTGAAATCCGTCAGCAGGAACGTGCCGACGCCGGTCGCCTCGAACAGCCGCGCGTTGCCGGCCTCACGGCCAGCCTGGTCGATGTGCGAATTGAGCGTCAGGCGCGAGGCCCGGAGCGCCTGGTACATCTCCACGCCCCAGACCTCGCCCTGGTAGCAGCGATGCAGCGGCGAGGAGGCGGGCAGGGTGTGCAGGCCACTGCCATAGAGCTTCAGGTCGTATTTCCGCGCCACCGCTTCGAGCTGTGCGACCCGCTGCTGGTGATCCGCCGACACCGCGCCGACGAAGGAGATGTCGACGTTGCGTTCGGGCGCGGGCGGAAGACGGTCGAGGATTTCAGGTTCGAAGGCCAGATGAACCACCTCGGACCTGACGCCGACGCCGCGGAAGGACTCAACGATCCGCAGAAGCTGCGAGATCATCAGGTCGTAGGCCGACCAATCCGCGCCGCGCGAGGGGAGGATGCCGACCTGCCCGATAAGTTTCGGCCGCCCGATGCCCTTGATCTGCCGCGCCAGGCGCGCGTCGATGTAAAAGACGTCCTGGTTCAGGACGAGGTCCGGCTTGAATTCCTCGATCTGTGCCAGCAGGATCTTCTCCGCCTGCGCATCCAGTCGCGGGCTCAAGCCTACCTTGCGTGCCAGCGGCCTCAGGATCGGCTTGAATGGCGCGATCATGCGCTGAAGCGAGCCGGGCATCGTTCGCCCTTGAGCCTGCTTGCCGGGCTCCGGTGGCTGTTCGCAGGGGAGCCCGTGTTCGCGCGCCCATGCCGCCCGCATCCAGGAATTGTTGACGTGAATGTCGGCGGCGACGTGGCCCGCAGCGGTGAAGTTGCGTGAGTAGAAATCGGCAACGCCAAACAGGCTGGCATTGCGCGCCGCCATCTGCGTCGCGTAGGTCGCGCCGGCAAGATCGGGCGTGCGGCGGTACAGCCAGGTCAGGAAGCGCGGATAGTCGGCGTTGAGGATGAGGACACGCATCTGGCTTGGTTTCGGCTCTTTCGCATTGATTGAGTCTATGCCAAGAGCCGGGGTCTGATCAACGGCGACGTCGGCGATCCGCAGCAGCGGTTGTCTTCGGCAGTCTGCGCTTGTATATCAGTAATACAAGATCTGCGTGCGGGGTGCGCGGTCTCTGCTTTAGGGGTGTACAACAGGCTGCGTGCCGGGAAAGGCCCGAGTTGTCAAACGAAATTGATCCCCTCCTCGAGCAGGAAGCTCGGCGCATCGCTAACGAGATGGGAAATCCGAAGGTCACTGAAATCGAATGTGACATCTATTTCGGTCGTCGCCCCGGTGCTCTGTCGCCTGATACGTCCAGCAAGATATTGTATGCATATTCGGTGGCTCGACTGGTTGCGCGGAAACTACTCTGATGCGTGTTTTTGCCTTATCGGTCGCTATTTTGGTTATCTATCTGCCGCTGGCATTTTTTCTGAACGAACGGCCGGGAGCAGACGCGAATATCTTGCGCGGGCCGTTCATTCGGTATGAGAACACATACGCTTTCAGAGTCTATCCTGTGGTTCCCGGTTCGACGCCGGACGACAAGGACCACGTCGAACAGTCGACCTTGCAGCTATGCGAGAATGGAAAGCCGCTGGGGCCAGCGCACAGCGTGCACGGGGATGTGACGGCGATCGGGCGAGGTCACTATTCGTACTGGCGATCTTACGAGACGGTGTTGCTCTTCTCGACCAGCGACAACAGCGATCCAAACACAAACGGGCGTACATACAGTGTGGCCGATCCGGGCGCACTGGATCCATATCGCGCGCAACGGCGACGCAAGAGCCAATAGAGCGGCTTAGGCTTTCTCCGGTGGAGGCATCAGGTGGTCACCCGTGTGATCTGGGAAGGTTTGCCCGAGCCTGCATTTGGTGAAGGTCGCCGGTCTGAAACATTTCACGCGGTGTCAAATACAGCAGCAGGAATAGAAGACCTCCGCCGTGCGAAAGCATGACGGTCGTAAGTGGGACGTTCAGGAACGCTTGGGTAAGGACGCCGCTCGAGATCAGGATGACCCGATCAGGCAATCCCGCCGAAAGGCGATTGCCGACTGCTATGACGAGACCGCAAGCTAACGCTGAGAATGGTGCGAAAAACGTGCCTACGGAAGCTACGCCTTCTGTCGCAAACAGCGAGGCATTGAAGTAACCGCCAATACCGAAAAAGTTGTAGATCACCACGCTCAGCGGTTCGGTATATGGACAGGGCACGAACGCTTTAAGGAACTGCACCTGACAGAAGTGGGTGGGTTCGTGGGTCGAGAAAAAAAGATTGTAGTAGTCCATCGCCAGCGAGGGAATCGCAACCATCCTGAAGTTCACTAATGCAAAGAGGGCATTCGCGCTGTAGGGCAGTATGCCTTGGCGGACGGGCAAGAAAATCAGTAGCCCGAACAGGATCGGAACGAAAATGGACAACACAATAGTGGCCCTGGCGTCGACAAACCTCGAAACGACGGTCAGGCCGATGAGCCAGATCGGAGCAAATAGCGATGCTTTTGAAAGTGTGATCGGATAGATGAGCAGTATGAGGAATATAACCAGGCTTGCTCGCCACAGATTCTTGCGTAGCGCGAAGCAGGCGAATGCGAACGGAAGCAATGTGCTCGATGTAATGGTGAGGAGGTAGCTCAGCGGCTTCGGGAATTCCAAGTCGCCGCGAAACTCGTAAATTCGCCCGACGCTGACCAACCTGAAATTGTACCAAGCGCCAACCATGATGACCGCAATTGATGCGACAACGATCAATGTTAGACATTGGTTGGCAGTGCGCGCGGATAGCCGGATCGCTCGATGGACGGGTTCATTGATGAGCAAGGCGGGCAGCAGAAATGACAGAGCGGAAACCGCTGCGGAGAGGCCTGTCGGCGTATGATTATAGGGGAGGTCCGAGAACGAGTTTAGCCACAGGTAACCCAAGATCATGATGTAGAGATAGAAGCCGATGGCATATCCCAAACTAAACCGGGCAAGGCCGAACAGGTAGGACGTGCAGGCAAAGGCGATTGTAACCGACGTGGCAAGCCACAACGACCCAGAGTAATAACTGATGTGAAATTCGGGATATAGGAGCGCGACGCAAACGAGGGACAAGCAGCACGCCGCGCTGCAAGCGTACGCAAGGATGGCGATCTGCTTTGTGTCGAGCTTTTGGAGAGACATTTTTCCGTTCAGTCGGTGCCCAAGCGCTCTGGCTAACGCAATTTATCTGTGCCTTCAATCTATTTTGAACGGACGTTTCGCCGTGCGTCTTGTGCAAGAGCCGGCATTTTACTGGCGTCCTAATTGATGTAGTAGTATCCGACGTCTTGATCGGTCAGGAAATCACATGCTCGGCGCTGAGAGCTACTCCAATTAGGTTCGGCGTCGCGATACCTGTAGATCTCTCCAAGCGAGACCAGCCTGAAGTTGTAATATGCCCCGACGGTGGCGGCGGTCCCGATCAGAATGATGCAGCCCAACAGACGCTCGAAAGTCTGTGGGGATAATGTCAGCAATCGCGGCATGGTTGGTTGGTAGAGTGCCGGCAACAGGAATGCCACGGCGGAGGCCGCCGCCGAGAGGCCGCTCAGGCGATGGTTGTACTCGAGCTCGGTGAAGTTGTTCAGCCAGAGATAGCCGGCGATCATGACAAAAAGGTAGTAGCCGGCAAAATAGCCGAAGCTGAACTGGGCGCGAACGAACAAGACGGCGAACGCTGCGACCGTGGCAATCGCCGCGGGTAGCCTCTCGTTGTCGAAGATAATGTGGTAGACGGGGGTAGATCCGCGCGACGCAGATCAGCGAGATGCTGCCTAGGGCCAGATGGCACAGGATGAGCAGCGCCACGCCGCGATCGCTACGACGCCAGCGGATCACGCCTTCGGTCTGATATTCTTCAGTATCGACGGGAAGCCCCATTGAGCGGTACAAATATCTTATTCAAGCCGGAGGTACAACGTCGTGGAGAGCTTGGTTGTCAGTTATCGAGCGTCGGGCCCCGGCGAGGGCATATGGAGCTTCCCCATTGAACCTGCATGTTGGGCGTCTAATATGAAATTCGTCCAAAAAAGGAGGCTGCCCGGTCAAACTGGGCAATGGCATAGGAATGGCCGAGCAGATTGATCCCCGTATTGAACCGGAGACTAGGCGCATCGCATCCGAAATGGGAATGCCGGTGGTGACTGATGCCCAGTGGGACGTCTTCTTTGGTCGCCGTATCGGGGTGCTGTCGCGTCAGGCGTCGAGCAAGATGATTGCCGCTTATGCTGCGGCGCAGGCGATCGCGCGAAAGGATGACTGATGCGCGTCTTGCTCGCCGTTTTTGCCCTGCTGGCAATTTATGTTCCTGCTGCTCTCGTTCTAAACATGCTCTCGCATCCGGAAGGAACGATTCTGTCCGGACCCTTTGTTCGGTACGCAAACTCGAACGCCTTCATTAGTCATCCCGTGCTTCCTGGCGCAATTGCGGACGACGAGGATCATCGGGAGCAATCGACCTTGGCTCTGTACGAGGACGAGAAGCTACTCGGGCCGGCGCATAGCGCAAACGTTGATGTGCAGATTGGTGGCCGAGGACACTATTCGTTTTGGCGTCACGGCTCGAACTTGCTCCTCTTCTCGACCAGCGACAATAGCGACCCCAATACGAACGGTCGAACATACCGAGTCTCTGATCCGAAGGCGCGCGATCCGTATCAGGCGCAACGTCGATAGTGGTTCTCCTAATTTTGAAGCGCCGGCGCACGTCGTTCAAGAAGCTGGATCTTTGGGATCGAGTTTGAATATGTCTCGTGGCATCAAATACCAAAGTAGAAAAGTAAAAGCCGCACCTTGAGAAAGCAGCGTCGTCGTGAATGGAATATTCAGGAAGGCCTGGGCGATAACGCCACCGGAAAGAAGGATGAAGCGGTCGGGCAATCCGGTCGATACTATCCGACCGCGCTGCCGCTGCTTCAGGCCGATGCGCGATTCGGTCACACGGCGCCGGGACCAGGCCAGCATCCTGTCGCTGCCGATTTGTGCCGAAATCACGCCGGCGCAGCAGGAGAGCGTGATCCGGCTCGTGCGCGAATTCGTATAGCCACGGCGGCGTGCTGTTGCGCGCGGGATTTATTGATTTTTCTCAAGGGCTTGTGCGCCAGGCGCGTTGTATTTCGGGCAAGGGTTCCCGAGCCCATTGCGGGCCCGCAGTGCATTCAAAACTAGCCTCCAGCGGCGGGAATGTTTAGAAGCGGCCGTGTCAGGCCGGAAGGCCGGTCGGGTGGCCCCGGCCAGAGGGGAACAGGAACTTTGCGAAAGGTACTTTTGACGGGTGCGGGTGGGTTCATAGGATCGCACCTCGCGGAAGAGCTGGTCCGACGCAATGTCGCGGTGCGCACGTTCGTGCACTACAACAGCGCGGGTTCCTACGGCTGGCTCGATTCCTCGTCGCCCGAGATCCGCAAGGAGTTCGACGTCTTCGCCGGCAATGTTTGCGACCCCAACGGCGTGCGCACGGCGATGAAAGGATGCGATGCGGTGCTGCATCTCGCCGCGCTGATTGCGATTCCCTATTCGTATCACTCGCCCGACACCTACGTGGAAGCCAACATCCGCGGAACCCTCAACGTTCTGCAGGCAGCGCGCGATCTCGGCGTCGAAAAGGTGATCCATACGTCGACCAGCGAGGTCTACGGTACCGCTCAATTCGTTCCGATCACCGAGGAGCATCCGCTGCAGGGCCAATCGCCTTACTCCGCGACCAAGATCGGCGCCGACCAGCTTGCATTGTCATTCGAGCGTTCATTCGGCACACCCGTGACCGTGGTGCGGCCCTTCAACACGTATGGCCCGCGGCAATCGGCCCGCGCGGTGATCCCGACCATCATCACCCAGATCGCGGCAGGCGCGCGCAAGATCAAGCTCGGCAGCATCCATCCGACCCGCGACTTCAACTTCGTCGCCGACACCGTCGGTGGCTTCCTGGCGGCACTCGATTCCAGGGCCGGCATTGGCGAGGTCATCAATATCGGCAGCGGCTTCGAGATCTCGATTGGCGACACCGCGAACCTGATCGCCGAGCTGATGGGCGTCGAGATCGAGATCGAGCATGACGACGTTCGCGTGCGCCCCGGGCGCAGCGAGGTCGAGCGGCTATGGGCCTCCAACGCCAAGGCGCAGAATCTGCTGGGCTGGTCGCCGCGTTTCGGCGGCGTCGACGGCCTTCGCAAGGGTCTTGAACAGACCATCGCCTGGTTCACCAAGCAGGACAATCTCGCCCGCTATCGCGTCAATACCTATACGTTGTGAGCACCATGAGCATGTCCTCCGCGCAAGCGAGCCCGAACCGTCCCGCCATGCTTGACGTCAAGCCGGTGCTCGACGCCGTCGATGCCGCGCTCGGCTCGGCCCAGCGTCCGGTCGAACTGCACGAGCCGCGGTTCGGGGATCGCGAGCGCGAGCTGGTGCTCGACTGCATCGATACCAACTGGGTGTCGTCGGCCGGCAAATACGTCACCCGTTTCGAGGACATGGTGGCGGAGGCGACCGGCTCGCGCCACGCGGTTGCGATCGTCAACGGCACCGCGGCGCTGCATGCGGCTTTGGTGCTGGAGGGCGTCGAGCCTGACGACGAGGTGTTGCTGCCCTCGATCACCTTCGTCGCCACCGCCAACGCCATCAGCCATGCCGGTGCAGTGCCTCACTTCGTCGACTCGACCTGGGACACGCTGGGGCTCGACCCGCGTGCGCTCGAGGCCCATCTCGATGCAATCGCCGTGCAGCGGAACGGCGCCTGGGTGAACAGGCACACGGGTCGCCGGCTTCGCGCCGTCGTTCCCGTGCACATTTTCGGACATCCCGTCGACATGGCTGCGCTCGGCGCGGTCGCCGCCCGCTACGGCCTCGTCATCGTCGAGGATGCGACCGAGTCGCTGGGCTCGCGCCTGAACGGCAAGGGCTGTGGCACGTTCGGCCATTCCGCGGTGTTGAGCTTCAATGGCAACAAGATCGTCACAACAGGCGGCGGCGGCATGATCGTGACCGACGACGAGGCGCATGCCCGCCATGCCCGGCATTTCACGTCGACGGCAAAGAAGGCCCACGCCTGGGCGTTCGAGCACGACGAAATCGCGTACAACTACCGCCTGCCCAACATCAATGCCGCGCTCGGTTGCGCGCAGATGGAGCGGCTTGCCGGAATGGTCGCGGCCAAGCGTGTGCTCGCAAAACGTTATCTCGATGCCTTCAGCGATTTCCCCTGGGCGCGCATCTATCGCGAGCCGAAGGGGGCCGAGAGCAATTACTGGCTCAATACGCTGGTGCTTGACCGCGACTATGCCTCCGAGCGCGACCGCTTGCTTCAGGCCCTGCACGGCCACGGCATTCGTGCGCGCCCGCTGTGGACGCCGATGCATCTGTTGCCGATGTACCGCGACTGTCCACGCGCGGCGCTTCCCGTCGCCGAGGACATGAATACCCGCTGCATCAACCTGCCGAGCAGTCCGTTCCTGGCCGAAAGCGCGAACGAGCGCTGATGTCCCGGATCGTTTTCTTCACGATTCACAGCACGACGGCCTGGTGGAAGTACCTGGCCTCGCGCATGGAGTTTGCCGACGCGGTCGTGCTCAGCGATCTGCGCGACGACGGCGACTATTCGCTGGTCGACGATTTCTACCGTTTCGCAGACCGCGGCGATGCCGCGGCCGCAGCGCTCGACCGGTTCGGCCAGGACGGATGCGCCGACATCATCCTGCGCTGCCGGGTGCTCAGGAGCATCGATCGCGATGTCGCGCTCAGGATGATCGGCGGCATGGCGCAGGCGATCGAGAAGGCTTTTGACAAACTTGCCCCCGAGCTGGTCATGACCTTCACCATCGACCGCTACGTCATGGACGTGATGGAGCGCATCGCGCGGCGGCGCGGTATCGACTTCCTGGAGATGACGACCTCGATCATCCCGGATCAGGTGATGCTGATGCGGCGTGGAAAGCCGATCTGGCTGCGCGAGCCCTCCACGGAGGACATCGACGCGGCGGTCGGTCAGCTCTGCAGGGAAGATTTCGCGCCGGCCTATGTGCGCGACGCCAAGCGCTTTTCGCTCGCCAGGTTCTGGAAAATTTACGGCTACTACACGCTGCGCGGCGCCTACTTCAACGTCTGGCGCTTTCTCAAGCGCGACCGCTACAATTGTCACTATCTCGACGCGCTGAAGCGGCTGAAGCACAAGGTGCGCATGCGCGACGTCACCGTGCTCGGGTTGCTCGATCACGGCTGGGACAAGCGGCTCGCCGAAGTGGATCGCGAGCGACGGGTGTTCCTCGGGCTTCAGCTGTTCCCCGAAGCTTCGATGGACTACTGGCTCGAATCGCAAGCCATGCTCGCGCATGACGATGTGTTGGTGCGCTATTGCGAGGTGCTCGGTCGGGCCGGCTACCGCATCTTCGTCAAGGACCATCCGTTGCAATTCGGTTTTCGTCAGCGCGAGCTGTTCGAGCGCTTGGCGAAGCTGCCGGGCGTGGTGCTGGTGCCTTACGACGTGCCCGCGAATCTGCTGATCGGGAAGTGCGCGGTGTCGGTCACGTTCACCGGCACGATCGGCTTCCAGGCGGCACTCGCCGGGCTGATTTCCGTCGCGACAGAGCCTTATTACGCGACCGGGCAGCACTTCGTGCACATCCGTGACACAAACGAGATCGACGGTCTCGCCGAGCGGCTGGCGCGATGGCATTCCCCTGACGATCTCGCGACGACGCGCCGCGCAATCATGCGGCACCTGGCGTCGATCAGCGTCGAGGGCGACTATTTCGGCTGGCGCAAGTTCGACCCTGATAACGAGGCCCTGCGGGCTTCAGTCGAGCCGCTGGCGCGTTCGTTGAATGCGCATTTGCCACGCTTCATAAAATCCTGCAGAGCCGTCGCTTGACGATCCCGCGGGGAATGCACTTGCAACCGATGTCGTCGTCCGGCGGAGATGGAAACAGCGCGATGCGGCCTCGTCTGCTCGATCTCGTGACGCGTCCGGCGGTTGCCGGCACGGTCGCAGCGCTGGTGCTGCGCGCGTTGACGCTGGCGAGCCGCTTTCTGCTGTCGCTGCTTCTGGCGCGCATGTTGTCGCCGGCGGAGATGGGGCAATATGGCTTGCTGACCGCGGCGCTGGCCTTCGCGTTGTTTATGGTGGGTCTGGAGTTCTATTCCTACACCCTGCGCGAACTGGTGCCGGCGAGCCCCGAGCAACGCGCGCGCATCATTGCGGACCAGATGGGGCTTGGCGCCGTGGCGCTCCTCGCGATCGGGATCGTGGTGGCGGGTGCGATTGCCACGGGCTCCTTTCCGGCGCGTCTAGCGCCGTGGTTCATCCTGATTCTCGTCACCGAGCACGTTTCGCTGGAGGCGACGCGAATCCTGATCATCACCTGGCGGCCGGTTCGCGCCTATATCGGCGTGTTCCTGCGCGGTGGAATCTGGGTGTATATGATCGCCGCGCTGATGTTCGCGGTGCCGTCGACGCGCATGCTGGAGACCGTGCTGGTCTGGTGGGCTCTGGGCGGCGTGTTGTCGATCGCCTTTTCCGCGTTCTCGCTCTCCGAGCTGCCATGGCGCGAACTCAGCGGCTACCGGCCGGATGTCCGGAATATCCGCGCGGGCCTTCGGGTCGCACGCCCCTTCATGCTGACGGCGGCGGGAGCGCTGGTCATCTCTTATGTCGACCGCTTCGTCATCGATGCGTTCGTTGGACGTGATGCGCTCGGCATCTACACGTTCTATTCCACGATTCTGATCGGGCTGTTGTCGCTGGGCGGCTCGGTGTCGCACCAGTTTCTACCGAAAGTCATTGCAGGCTACGCGGCAGGCCCGGACGCCTATCGCGCGTCGCTGCGCTCGTTCTTCTGGTCGATGCTGGCGCTGGTTTCCGCGACCATGATCCTGTCTGCTTCTGCCATGGGGCCGATGCTGGCATTGCTCGGACTCTCCACCTACGCGGCCAACGTCGGCGTGTTCTACGCCATGCTGCCAGGGATATTCCTTCGCATGCTGGCGGATGTCCCCTCTTATGCGCTCTATGCAGCGCGTTCGGACAGATATCTCCTGATCTGCAATCTCGGGTCGGCGGTGGTCTCGACGACGTTGAACGTGGCGCTGATTCCCGTGCTCGGCATCTACGGTGCCGCACTTGCCGGAGGAGTTGCCAGCGCCGCGCTGTTCATCTCCCTGCTGGGATTCGCCATCCACAGGATGCGCGAGAGCTTCAGGGAACCGGGTGCGACCGTAGCCATCGGTCTTCCCACCGATCCGGACATGCTTTATCCGTGAGGATCCGCTCGTGCGTAAGCTTTTCAGGGCAGTCTCATTTTCCAGCAAAAGGGGTGCCCTTTGATCGTTGATTTGCAGCAGCGGCGCATTCCTTTGCTTGGCTTCCTCGCTTCGCCCGCCATTCTGATAACCGTGATCTGGCTCGGGGCGCTCCTCGCCGTCGCCGTCGGGCCGATCGACTATCCGGGGCAACCGTCCGCGGCCGTGGTGACGCTGGTTGCGTTTGGGCTGGCGATCTTTCTGTTGTCTTATCATGGGGGCAAGCTCGCCTTCGATCGTTGGTTTGCGCGCAGGAAGGCCTCGTCACCGCTCTCCGCTCGGACGCTCAACTACGTCACCTCCGCCGTTTCGCTGTTCGGCATCGTCGGCATCGCGCTGGTGGCGCTCGATCGGACGCTCCTTAGCGGCGTGAGCAACGGCAGCTATGCCGAGTTGCTTCGCTGTGCGCCGGGACTGGTCGACACGGTCGCGATCAAGCGCACGCCGCTGCTCTACGGTGGCTACGCGATATTCTCCTTCGGCTTCGTTTCCGTGGTCCTGTTTCTGCTGAAGGGCGAGGAAATCAGGGGATGGGCCGCAGCGTTGGCGCAGCTCTCCATCGTGTGTCCGGTCGGTTACGCGCTGCTCTACTCAGGACGGATGCCGATCCTGTTCATTCTCGTTCTCGTGGCGATGGCGATGCTGGTGCGGCTTGCGCAGGGACGAACGCTCCTGCCGCGCGGCCATTATCTTCTGCTCAAGACCGGCATCATCGTGGCATTGTTTGCGGTCTATTCCAGCGCGATCTGGACCACCAGACAAAGCTTTTGCATCCGAATGTCGCCTCTGATCACGGAATTGCAGCAGGAGAAGGATCGGCGTGACACAGTTGCGGCGGAGCAGGGACCAGCCGCACCGGCGGACACGCCGCGGCCCAAGCCCGGCGCACTCATCTCGGCGGATCAGCTGAACAAACGTGTTGCCGAGGCGCAGGCGCTTCCGCCGCCGGCCTCCAGCCCAAGCTCGACGGAAGCCGTTCTGGCGATGATGCTGGAAGCCTGGAATGTTAAGCCGCGCGGCTACGTGACCTCGGCGCTCGAATCCAGGCATCTGTCGGCGCGTGAAGCCATGATCGGCCTCAGCACCTATTTCTACCTGACCCATGGCGTGCGGACGGTCGATATCGTCTGGAAGGCCCGCGATAAATTCACGCCCCATTGGGGGGTGTACGAAGTCGGCGTGCTGTCGCCGCTGCTGCGGATTTTCTTCCCGGCCAGCGATCACGTTGCCGCCATGGAGGCCGAACAGCGAACCGTGCTGATCTACGGCTTCTTCCCGAGCGCCTGGGCAGCGGCCTTCATCGATTTCGGTCTCGTCGGTGCAATGATTTACGTGGCGATCTGGGGAGCGGTGGCGGGCTGGAGCGCGGCTGGAAGCAGGCTTTCCGGTCTGATGACGCCTCCGCTGCTGCTGGTGTTCGTGCTCGCCAGCATTCTTCTCAGTCCCGTTCAGGGCCCTCTCGGCATGGCCAATTCAGCGCTGGTGCTGATGTCGATGCTGGCGATCGGCCTGATGCTTGATCTGGCCAAGCTCCGGGCGCGGGCACCGGAAGACGTCGGCAAGCTCGAGGCCGACAGGCCGACGGTCTGATTTCAAGACGCGGAGACGTTCCGCAGCCAGGCGACGGTCGCGGCGACGCCTTCTTCCATGGTGCAGGGAAGCGGACCGCAGACCGTTGCGGTCGGCCCGAGATCGAACTGATACTGTGTGAGCACGTTGTTGAGGCGGAATGAATTGAAGGGAAACCGCTTCAATCCGATCGCGTTGATCGCATCGCCGCAAAGCCCCAGCGTGCGGGCGATGCTGCGCGGCAGGTGTGGAATCGGACGCGCACCGAAGGCTCGCTGAAATGCGTCGCTCCATGCGATCAGGTCGATCGGCGTGTAGTCGGCGAGATAGAACGTCCGGCGATGGATATGATCCGCTGGTACGCTGAGCAGACGCCAATACTGGAACGCGATGTTCTCGATATAACTGTAGGATTTCCAGAGCGGGCCATGTCCGACATGAAAATAGCGACCGCGCTCGATCATGTGCAGGAAGCGCTGATAATGTGTGCTCATGCCCGGACCCCAGACGGTGGTCGGGCGCGCCAGGCACCATTCGCGGCCCGCGCCATCGCTGCTGCGGACGATCTCTTCGGTGCGCACCTTGCTCTTTCCGTACAGGGTGTCGGCCTTGTAGTCGGTGTCGCTGGTCGGCACGTAGCCGACGCGGCAGACGAGCTGCGAGGACGTCCAGATCACCCGCCGGACGGACGGCGTCCGCCTGATAGCCTCGACCAGATTTTCCACACCCTCGATGTTGGCGGTGTAGCCGGACAGATCGGTCTTCTCGTCGAGATCGATGCGTGCGGCGAGGTGGACCACCGCATCAGGCGCGGCGCCGGTCACCGCTCTTGCCAGGCCATCGGCATCGAGGATGTCACAGACGATGTCGGTGGTCTTGGCTGGAACCTTGTCGAGCCCCACGACGTCGCAACCTTCGGCGCGCAGTCGCCGCACCAGCGCCTGGCCGATGAAGCCGGAGCTTCCGGTCACGAGAACTTTCATGCTGATGTCGCTGTCTTGACCGGCTTGCCGGGGTGATCTACCAAACCGACCAGTCGATTGCAAACTGTGGTAATCCATTGTGCTTCAAGGCATTTTGCAATCGCGATCCTTCACCTCGGCTCTAACCCAACCGGCGCTCGCTTCATGAAGGCATTCGTCTCTGCCGCGTTTCAGGCCATCAACAACGTCCTGGAACCTATTGGCCTGCGCCTGATGCGTACCAACGCGCCGGTCAGGAATTTCGGCCTGTTCTTCAAGCATCTGAAGTCGCTTGGCTTCGATATGAGGACGGTGATCGACGTCGGCATTGCTTTCGGCACCTCGCCGATCTACGAGGCGTTTCCGCGCGCCAAATATTTTCTGGTCGAGCCGGTGGCCGAATGCCGTCCGATTCTCGAGCAGCTCAAGCAGCGGCTCAATGCCGAATATTTTCTGGTTGCCGCCGGCGCCGAGAATGGCGAGATCACCTTCAACGTCCACGACGATATTTCGGGCTCGAGCATTTTCGCGCAAGTTGAGGGCAAGGCCCTCGACGGCGAAGCGCGCAAGACGCCGATGAGACGGCTGGACTCGCTGTTGCCCGAGGTCCTGGAGCATCCGGTATTCCTGAAGATCGATACGCAGGGTGCCGAGATCGAGGTGTTGAAGGGCCTCGGCACGCGCATCGGCGAGATCGATCTCATGATCCTCGAGACCACGATGATGCCGATGCGGCACGGCATCCCGCAATTCGCGGACATCGTTCGCTTCTGCGACGACGCAGGCTTTGCGGTTTATGACGTGCTGGAGGGGCACATGCGCTCGCTCGACGGCGCGCTGGCCCAGATCGATCTGGCTTTCGTGCGCAAGGACAGTCCGCTGCGCAGTCAGACGGCCTATTTCACCCCAGACCAACTCGCCGAATATCTCAAGCGTCCAAGCAAGCTGCGCGGCGTGTAGCCCGGCGTCGCGCGCTTCGGGTCAGATCTCCGCGAGCAGGATGAACAGGCAGCGGCGCTCGCCCTTGTTGACCATGCCGCCGCGGTGCATGCCGTTGCCGTCGAACAGCACGCAATTGCCGTAGTTTGAGGTTGCCGCGAAATGGCCCTCGCGCAGGCGCGCCACCTCCGGCGAGTTGTCGGGCAGGTCGCCGCCAAAATCGGCCTTCTTGCGCAGGAACGCCGGCAACGCCATGAACTTCTTGCGCGCATCGGGCCGGCGGCCAGAGAAGCCCGAGAAATCATTGGTGCGGCGGATCATGCCCTCGAACCAGCCGATCTTCGCATTCTGGCTGCCGCGGATGTAGCAAAACGGGCCGCCGTCCGGATCGATGTCATGGACATAGATCGCGCATTTCAGCATGCCATAGGTGGCATCGATGTGCAGGTAGCTGCCCCAGGGGTCGGCAAGCTGCGTATCCGGAAATACCCGCTTCCAGAATGCGAGGTCCTGGTCGTTGATCTGCGCGTTGACGTGCTTCACGCCCGCCGGACGGCCGAGATAGGCGCTCGCCGCTTCCATGATGCCGTAACGCTTGAAGATGGATTCGACGGTCGTGAACGCCTGCGGATCGGCCGAGCGCGTGCACCAATAGACGTTGTCGTCGAATTTGCGCTTCTCCGGTGGAATGTTGGCGCGGCGCTCGTCGAGCTTGGCGAAGCCCGGATTGGTCACGCTGCGGATCTGCTCGATCTCGTCGGGCGTGAGGTTCAGGCAGACGATGCCGTCGGACTTGATCTTGTTGAGCAGCGCCGGGTTCGCCGGCTTCGCAGGACGACGAGCGCCGGTCAGCCAGCCGATCGCGCGGCTCGCACGGATTCTCCCGAACATCGAGATGTAGCGCAGTGCCGTCCGCGCATTGAGGCCGCTGAAACCGGCCTCCTTGGTGAGCAGCGGCATGTTGTCGTAATCGACGATGCGACGAATGGTGACGAAGGCGAACGTGCGCGCAAAAACGTTCAGGGCATAGAGCCGCTCACGCAAGGTCGGCTTCGGGAACATGCCGCCATAGGCCGGGTGCGCATCATAATCGATCGCCGGAAGCGTGTTGCCGCGATAGGGCGGAATCGGAAGTTCACCAATCTCGACGGCGCGCGTCACCGGCGTCCCGTCGGAAAGTGATTCGATCGTCGTCATGTCGCGTTCTCCCGGAACGAGCGCCAATGGTCTCCAGCGCGCCCCGATCTATACAGCCTGGGGTGCAGCACAGGCAACAATGGACGGGAGTTACACGGCCGTTCCGGAAGGTTCCTTAGAGGGCACTAAATCATGGAAATGCTTGGGGAAAGCGCTCCGAAGGTCGATCTCGCGAAGGGTTCCGGCAATGGCCTCCGAGGCCCCGCCGCGGCCGTAGGGCGGATCAACGCCCGGGTCGGGCTGGAACCGGCCGTCGAAGATGCGCTGGAGGCTTGCGAGAACGGCAGCCGAATCGGCCGGGCAGTCGATGATCGAGGCGGCGCGCAGCCGGCCCTTCTGGCGGTCGCCGATATTGATTGAGGGCACACCGACGGCCGGCGCCTCCAGGATACCGCTGGAGGAATTGCCAACCACGGCATCGGCGAGCCGCAGCGCAGCCCAGTAGCGTTCACTGCCGAGCGAGGCGAAAAGGTGAGCGCGTCCGGGTCGCGCCGCGACAAACGCCGAGATCGCGTCATCGATGGCGCGATAGCCGGGATCGGCGTTGACGCCGGTGAAGATGATGCTGCGGTCTTCGACCTCGGCGAGCGCGCCGAGGGTCGCGGCAAGATTGGCTGCATCGGCCTCGGGCTGCGCTGTGGTCGGGTGCAGCGTCACCAGCAGGAAGCGCTCCGGTCCGCTGATGCCGAGGCTTGCGAACAGATCGGCACGGCTGAGCCTCGGTGCAACGGCCGCAAAATCGAGTCCGGGCGCGCCGACGTTGAAGACGAGATCGGGCTGCTCACCCATCTGGATCACGCGCCGGCGATAGGGCTCGGCAGCGACGAAGTGCAGGCAGGCCATCTTCGTGATGGCGTGCCGGATCGCATCGTCGAATGCACCCGCAGTGATCTCACCGCCATGAATATGGGCGATCGGGATATTGAGCAAAGTTGCCGCAACCGCGGCGGCCAGCACCTCGTAACGATCACCCAGCACGACAAGGATGTCGGGGGCGAGCTTCGGCAGCACCTCGGCAAATCCGGTAACGCCGATGCCGGTGCCGCGCGCCACAGTCTCGGCGCGGTCGTCGGCGAGCGCGAGATCGACCTTCGCAGCGATCTGAAAGCCGTCAGCCTCGATCGCCCGCCAGGTTTCGCCAAAGCGCGGCACCAGATGCATCCCGCAGGCGATGACGCTCAGCGCGACGTCGTCGGCCGCCTTCAGCCGCGTCAGGATGCCCCGCAGCAAGCCGTAGTCGGCGCGCGAGCCCGTGACGACGGCGATGCGGCGGCGTACGCTCATGTTCGCTGCCGCCACGGCGAAGCATCGAGCATCCCGTGCTCGATGACGTAGGAGGCATAAGCGAGGTCGGCCGCACTCTCGATCTCGATGGAATGCATGCGATCCATCATGATGCCGTAACTCGCGGACGGATCGGCGTAGATCTTGCGATGCTTGCGCATCGCGTCCCAGCCGACAAGGTAGAGCGCGCCGTTCATGGTGACTTCGATGGCCTGATCCTGCCGTCGCTGCGCCGTCGTGGTCAGCATTTTCTCGACGATGCCTCCGATCGAGCCGTCCTCGCCGAGCGTCCCGACGAAGATCGAGGAGACCTCGGTCTCGCGCATGCCGACGACGAGGCTCGCCTTGCGCGCGGCGAAAAGTTCGACGGCCTCGTCGAAATGCCTTGGCGTCGCGAAGGGCGAGGAGGGTTCCAGCAGCATGATGGCGTCGAAGCGCCGCTTCTCGTGCGTCTCGATCCAGTCCATCGCGTGCAGCACCACGTCGTTGGAGGAGGCGGTATCGGTCGCAAGCTCGGCCGGCCGCTCGAACAGCACCTCGGCGCCATAACGCTTCGCTTCGTTCCGGATCTCGGGGCTGTCGCTGGAGACGATCAGGCGCGAGCAGTAGCGGGATTGTTTTGCGGCGATCGCCTTGTAGCCGGTCAGGCTGAGGCCGCCGATCTCGCGCAGATTCTTGCCGGGCAGGCCCTTCGATCCACCGCGGCCGACCAGCAGGAACAATATCTCAGGCGTTTGCGTCATTGGCTCTCGATGATCCGGCTTCGGGGTCGTCCGCGAATCGGCGTGATTCGTCGTCCAGCGGGACACCTGCGGGGCCTTGGGGCACGCCGCGAGCCGCCCGCCTGCGTTGCTTTTACCAGCGTGCTCGACTAAGACAACCGCTTGATTGGCGGGCGATTTCGCTGCGCCGCGCGACGAAACCCATGCACCGCCGAACCCTGATCATTGCTGAAGCTGGCGTCAACCACAACGGCGACCGCGCGCGCGCGATTGCCCTCGTGGAGGCCGCGGCGCGGGCAGGGGCCGACATCGTCAAGTTTCAGTCGTTTCGCGCCGACAAGCTCGCGACCGCGGAGGCCGCGAAGGCGAGCTATCAGCAGGCGACCACGGGCAAGGCGCAGTCGCAGCTCGACATGCTGCGCGCGCTCGAGCTCAGCGCTGACGACGAGGTCCAGATCGCGGCGGCCTGCGCAGCGTCCAACATTACGTATATGTCGACGCCGTTCGACGCGGACAGCGCCGCGCATCTGGTCCGCCGCGTCGGGGTTGCAACGTTGAAGGTCGGTTCAGGGGACCTGACCAATGCGCCGTTGCTGCTGCACCTGGCGCGCTTCCGCCTGCCGATCATCCTGTCCACCGGCATGGGGACACTCGCCGAAGTGGAGCAGGCGCTCGGCGTCGTTGCCTTCGGGTATCTCTGCGATGCATCAGCGCGGCCGACTCCTGCGGATTTCGCAAATCTCCTGCTGGATCGTGCGACCTGGACAGAGTTGCGCGCAAAGGTCACGCTGCTGCATTGTACGACCGAATACCCGGCTGATCCGCAATCGATCAATCTGCGCGCGATGGCGACGCTGCGTGATGCGTTTGGCCTGCCTGTCGGCTTCTCCGACCACAGCCGCGGTATCCACATCGCGTCGGCTGCGGTGGCGCTCGGTGCGACCGTGATCGAAAAACATCTGACGCTCGATCGCAATCTGCCGGGGCCCGATCACCGCGCCTCGATCGAGCCGGACGAGATGGCGGCGATGATCGCCGCGATCCGCGACGTCGAAGCCGCGCTGGGCGACGGTCGCAAGGTGCCGGCGCCGGAGGAGATTCCAAACCGCGCGGTGGCCCGCCGCAGCCTCGTCGTGCTCCAACCGGTGCGCGCCGGAGAACGCTTCACGGAAGGCAATCTCGGCGTCAAGCGCCCGGGCAGCGGCATTCCGCCGATCGAATATTGGAGCTATCTCGGCAAGACAGCCCAGCGCGATTACGCGGCCAATGAGGCGCTGGAGCCATGAGCCTGATCGTGCTTTGCGCCGGCGGTCACGCCCGTGTCGTCATCGAGGCGTTGCTGAGCCGCGGCATGCGTCCCATAGCCGTGGCCGACGCGGCGCGCATCGGCGAGGTCATTGGCGGCGTTCCGATCACGGAATCGGACGACGACGTCCTGAAAATGCCCGCCGACACCGTCGAGTTAGCCAATGGTCTCGGCAATCGCGCCTCGCGCAGCGATTCGGGATTGTCCGGCCGGCGCGCGCTGTTCGATCGGTTCGCCGGGCAGGGCTTCAAGTTTCCCGTGATCGCGCATGCCTCCGCCGTGATCGCCTCCGACGCGCAACTCGGCGACGGCGCGCAGGTGATGGCGGGCGCTGTGATCCAGCCGGCGGCGCGGATCGGACGGAACGCCCTGGTGAATACGCGCGCGGTGGTCGAGCACGATTGCATCGTCGGCGATCACGCGCATATCGCGCCGGGGGCGGTGCTGTGCGGCGGCGTGTCGATCGGCGAGGGCGTCCATGTCGGCGCCGGCGCCGTTGTATTGGTCGGGGTCAAAGTGGGCGCCGGAGCCGTCGTCGCCGCGGGCGCGGTGGTTACAAGGGATGTCGCGGCCGGCGGGTTCGCCGGCAACGAATAGGATTGGTTGGTCATGAAGGGCGCGTTCGTCGTCAATGAAGATACCCCTCTGATCGAGACGCTGCGGCGGATCGATCAGGGCAATCTGCAACTCGCCATCGTCGAGCGCGACGGCAGGATCGTCGGTACCGTCACGGACGGCGACGTGCGGCGCGCGCTGCTCGGCGGCACCGGCCTCGACGCTTCCGTCAGCCTGGTGATGAACCGTACGCCGATCACGGCGCCGGTCGGCGTCTCAAATCCGGCCGCGCTCAATCTGATGCGAAAGCATTCGATCCATCAGCTTCCGCTCGTCGATACGGAGGGGCGGGTGGTCGAGGTCAAGCTGATCGACGACCTTGCGCTCGCTCAGCAATCCGACCATTGGGTCGTGCTGATGGCGGGCGGCCTCGGTTCGCGGCTGAAACCGCTCACGGACGACATTCCCAAACCGCTGATCCGCGTCGGCGACAAGCCGATCCTGGAGACCGTGCTCGGCGGTTTCGTGAAGGCCGGCTTCGGCAAGTTCTTCATCTCGGTCAACTACAAGGCCGATATGATCCGCGACTATTTCGGCGATGGCTCGGCCTGGGGCGTGGAGATCGACTATCTCCAGGAAAGCGAGCGGCTGGGCACTGCGGGAGCCTTGTCGCTGCTGCCGGAGCGGCCGACGCAGCCATTCTTCGTCATGAACGGCGATCTGCTGACGACGGTGAATTTCGAGCAGATGCTGAAATACCATCGGGAGCACCAGGCTTTCTCCACGGTCTGTGTGCGCGAGCATTCGGTGACCGTGCCGTTCGGCGTGATCGATTTCGACGACCACCGGCTGCTCGGCATCCGCGAGAAGCCGACGCAGAAATTCTTCGTCAATGCCGGCGTCTATCTGCTCGATCCCGGTGTGCTCGATCATCTCGATGCCAACGAGGCCGTCGACATGCCGACGCTGATCGAGCGGACCATCGCGAAAGACAAGCCTTCGGTGGTGTTTCCGCTGCGCGAGTACTGGATCGATGTCGGCCGCCTCGACGATCTGCAGCGTGCGTCCGACGAATTCCAGAGGATATTTGGATGAGCACCGAACGCTCGCTCCGCGAGATGATGTCGCTCGACGGCCGTGTCGCCGTCGTCACCGGCGGCGCCGGTCACATCGGTCGCGCGATCGCGGCAGGTCTTGCAGAACTCGGTGCCACCATCGCGCTGGTCGATATCGCGGCGTCCGCCGGCACTGAGGCCGCGGCGAAGCTCGCCGCCGATCACGCCGTCAAGGCTGCGATGTTCGATTGCGATTTCGAGCAGGGCGACGCCGTGAAGGATCTGCCGCGCCGGGTGCGCGAGGCCTTCGGGGGCATCGACATTATCGTCAATTGCGCGGCCTTTGTCGGCACCAGCGGGCTCGAGGGCTGGGCGGTCCCGTTCGAACAGCAGTCGGATGCGACCTGGCGCCGGGCGATCGAGGTCAACCTCACCGCGCCCTTCGTGCTGATCCAGGCCGCGGCCGCGGACCTCGCGAGGTCGGGCCATGGCAGTGTGATCAATATTTCCTCGATCTACGGCCTCGCCGGACCCGACTGGCGGCTCTACGAAGGAACGGCGCTCGGGAACCCGGCCGCCTATGCCGCGAGCAAGGGGGGGCTGATCCAGATGACGCGCTGGCTGGCGACCACGATGGCGCCAAAAGTGCGGGTCAATGCGGTCGCGCCCGGCGGGGTCTTCAGGGCCACGCCGGAACCGTTTTTAAGCCGCTATGTGGCCCGGACGCCGCTTGCCCGCATGGCACGCGAGGACGATATGAAGGGCGCTGTAGCCTACCTCGCCAGCGATCTGGCAGCCTATGTCACAGGCCAGTGCATTGCGGTCGACGGGGGGTGGACAGCGTGGTAAGCCGACAGCAAATCATGCAATTGCGGGAATCTCCGAAATGTTGAGCTGTAGCAAGTGCTTATTGCCTGAAACGGCAGAGGCGACATCGTTCGACGAGGCCGGTTCGTGCAGCGTCTGCGCCCAGATCGAGGTCCGTGACACCCAGATCAATTGGGACGAGCGCCACGCCCAGATGATGGAACTGGTTGCGCAATACCGCGACAAGGGCCTGTACGACTGCATCGTGCCCTATTCGGGAGGCAAGGACAGCGTTTTCCAGCTCTGGTACGTCGTCAAGAAGCTCGGTCTCAAGCCGTTGGTGGTGCGCTTCGACCACTGGTTCTATCGTCCGCTGATCGAAGAGAACAACACCAGCGTGTTCAAGCAGCTTGGCGTCGACGTGCTGAACTTCACGCCGAACTGGCATGTCGTGCGTGAGCTGATGCTGGAATCGCTGAAGCGCCGCGGCGACTTCTGCTGGCACTGCCACACCGGCATCTACGCCCACACCATGCAGATCGCGATCCGCTACGAGACGCCGTTGCTGTTCTGGGGCGAGAGTCTGGCCGAATACCAGTCGTTCTATTCCTACGACGAAATGGAAGAGGTCGACGAGAAGCGCTTCAACCGCGCGATGAATCTCGGCATCACCGCCGACGACATGTACGAGTTTCTGGGGGGCCGGGTTGCTAAGCGCGACCTGTATCCGTTCGTCTATCCGCCGCGCAAGGAATTGATGCGGATCAAGTGCCGCTCGATCTGTCTCGGCAGCTACATCAAGTGGGACACCAAGAAGCACGTCGAAATCATCAAGCGCGAGCTCGGCTGGAAAGGCCAGGAAGTCGAGGGCATTCCGCCGGAGTACGACTACGAGAAGATCGAGTGCTTCTTCCAGGGCGTGCGCGACTACCTGAAGTACATCAAGCGCGGCATGGGCCGGACCAACCATCTCGCCAATATCGACATCCGCAACAAACGCATGACCCGCGAGCAGGGCGAGGCGCTGGTGCGCGAGTTCGACGGCAAGCGGCCGCCGAGCCTCGATCTGTTCCTCGACTATCTCCAACTCACCGAGGAGCAGTTCCTGGGGATTGCGATCAAGCACGAGGTCAGCCCGTGGCAGTTCTCGCCGAACACGGTCGAGCCGGGACGGCGCATGCCGGACATGGACAAGTGGAACAACACGCAAGTGCCGTGGCCGAACCATCCTGGCGTCGAGATCGGCGGCGGCAAGGGATAGGCGAGGGTTGACGGGTGGCGCGGAGACCGCGCCCGGGGAGCAGGCGATGTCAGGCGTAGCGATCGTCGATTACGGCATCAACAATGTGCGCTCGGTGAAGAACGCCGTCGAATATTGCGGCTTCGATCCGGTCGTGACGCATGACGCCGACGCGATCGCGGATGCGTCACACGTCATCCTCCCCGGTGTCGGCGCGTTCGGCGACGCGATGAGCAACATCCGCGCCCGTGGCATCGACGAGATGCTGGAGCGCCAGGTCCGCGAGAAGGGCAAGCCCTTTCTTGCGGTGTGCCTCGGGATGCAGCTGCTCGCCAACACGTCCAAGGAGCATACCGACGACGGTGTGGCGCATCGTGGGCTCGGCTGGTTCGATGCCGACGTCCTGCGGCTGATGCCGAACGATCCCGCCTTGAAGATCCCGCATATGGGCTGGAACATGGTGGCGAAGGAGCGCAACCATCCGATCCTCGCCAATATCCGCGAGAGCAATCTGGCGTTTTATTTCGTGCACTCCTTCGCCATGCGTTGCAGGGATGCCGGCGACGTGGTCGGCTTCGCCCAGTACGGCCAGCCGGTGACCGCAATCATCGCGCGGGACAATATCGCCGCGACGCAGTTCCATCCCGAGAAGAGCCAGGACACCGGGATCGAGCTGATGAGCAATTTCCTGCGCTGGAATCCCTGAAGTCCTCGCGATGCTGAAGAAGCGCCTGATCCCGAAATTTCTGCTGCGCGACGGCAGGCTCGTCAAATATGTCCGCTTCTTCGAGAACGAGCGTGCCGCCGGCAATCCGGTGACGACGGCGAAGGTCTACAACGACTATGGGGTCGACGAGTTGATCGTGCTCGACATCGTGCCGAGCGCGGCCTCGCGCGGCCGCGTGGTCGACATTATCGAGCGGATGTCGGAAGAGATCTTCATGCCCTTCACGGTCGGCGGTGGGGTCAAGACACTCGACGACGTCAATATGCTGCTCCGCGCCGGCGCCGACAAGGTCTCGGTGAATTCGGAGGCCGTGCGGCGCCCGGAGTTCCTGCGCGAGGCGGCGCGCACCTTCGGCGACCAGTGCATGACGGTGTCGATCGACTACAAGAGGATCGGCCCCAACCATGCAAGCGTATTCATCGACGGAGGCCGCGAGCATGTCGCGCTCGATCCGATCGAATGGGCGCAGCGCTGCGAGGACCTGCATTGCGGCGAGGTGCTGCTCGGCTCGATCGACCGCGACGGCACCATGAGCGGTTACGACCTCGAACTGATCCACAAGGCGGCAAGCGTCTTGAGTGTGCCGCTGATCGTCTCCGGCGGCTGCGGTTCGCTCCAGCATGCGATCGATGCACTCGAGGCGGGAGCGTCGGCGGTGGCGATCTCCTCGATGTTCCTCTTTACCGACCATAGCCCGATCAAGCTGCGCAGCCATCTGTTCTCGCGCGGTCTGGACGTGCGCGCCAGCTTCTCGAGCAGGAATTAGCACCGTGCAGCTTTCGCTGGCCCGTACCGATCTCGCCCTCTATGTGCGAAAGCAGTTCGAGAACCTGTTTCCTGATGGCGCAGACCTCGGCGATCTCTCGAAATTCGTCGAACTTGCGCTCGGCCGGATCGAGCATTGCTTTTCGCGGGTGCGGCTCAAGGGCTTCTTTGCGAACGGCGAGGCTCGATTCTCGCACTGGCACTCGGACCAATATGCGATCTTCCTCTACTACCTCGCCAATTCAGCCTTTCGCGAGCGGCCCGGTCATCCCATCGCGGACAAGGCCTACGCGCTGAACAAGGCGCTGCACGCGCTTGATGCGTTCTACGAGGTCGAACTGCCCGACGTGTTCGCGGTCCAGCATCCGGTGGGCACCGTGCTCGGCCGTGCCAGCTATTCGGACTATTTCATCTGCTACCACAATTGCACGGTGGGCGCGAACCTCGACAATGACTACCCCTCGTTCGGGCGCGGCATCGTGATGTATGGCGGCAGCCGCGTCATCGGCAAGACCGAAGTGGGCGACAACTCCTTCGTTTCGACGGGCGCGATCGTGATCGATGCCGGCACGCTTGCCGCCGACAGCGTCCTGCACGGCATCTATCCGAATGCAGCGCGCTCGCCGACCTCGCGCAACGTGGTGCGCGATATCTTTGGAATGGTGACCTGATCGATCAGGTCAGTCGCTTGAATCCGGAGTGAGCGACGGGGCCGCGCAGCAGCTGCTTGACGGCTTTCTGATCCACCGCGGTGCGGAGCTCCCGGAATACTTCGGTCACCGTTTCCAGGTAACGATCGACATGGGCGTCGGTGTGCGACCACATCGCGTAGAACGAGCCGGTGGCGAGGATGCCGCGGTCCAGCATCATCTGCGTGAACAGCGTGCGGACCTCCTGCGCGTCGGGCAGGTCGAAAGCGAAGTGGCCGAGCGGCGAAATGCCGGAGACGTGCAGCGGCAGGCCGGTGGCCTGTGACGCCTCGGTCCAGCCCTTCTGGATACGCGTGCCGATCCGCATCAGGTGCCGCGCGACGTTCTGCTCGCGATGCTTGCGCAAGGTGGCAAGCGCCGCGACCGGGCCGACGCGCTCGGTCCAGGCCGTCGAGCTGACGAAGGTTTCCTGCGCGGCATCCATCACGGAGGCGCGGCCAACGATTGCGGCCATCGGAAAGCCGTTGGCGATGGCCTTGGCGAACACGGCGATGTCCGGATCGACGCCGTAAGCGAGATGCGCGCCGCCGGAATTGATGCGGAAGCCTGACGTGACCTCGTCGAAGATCAGCGCGGCGCCGCAGCGGTCGGCGAGCGCGCGGATGCCCTTGATGAAGGCGGGCTCGGGCTCACTGGAGCGTACCGGCTCCATCACGATCGCGGCGAGCCGCTCACCATGGGCGGCGACGATCGCCTCGATCTCGTCGAGCTTGTTGAAATGGAAAGGATGCATCAGTCCGGCGAGACCACGCGGCACACCCTTAGTGTCGAGGCCCGGCAGCAGATGGCCGTCGAGCGCGGTGGTCTCGCCAAGATTGGCGCTGAGATACCAGTCGTGCCAGCCGTGATAGCCGCAGAACGCCACCATGTCGCGGCCGGTCGCCGCGCGCGCGATGCGGACCGCGATCGCCATGGCCTCGCCGCCCGCGCGCCCGAACCGCACCATTTCGGCCCAGGGATGCAGCTCGACCAGGAGCTCGGCAAGCTCGATATCCTCGGCGCAATTCAAGGTCGACATCGAGCCCAGGTCGATCGCGGACTTTACAGCGGCATCGACGTCGGGGTCGGCGAAGCCCAGGATAGTGGCGCCGATGCCGCAATAGCTCATGTCCAGATAGGTCTTGCCGTCGAGATCTGTGACCTCGGCGCCCTTGGCCGATTTAAAATAGGTCGGCCATTGACCGGGCAGGAACATCTCCGGACGCTTCGATAGCAGCTGGGTGCCACCGGGCATAACGGCCCGGGCACGCTCGTAGAGCGCTTGAGCGGAATTAGACATTACGCTACTCCAATACGGTCGTGCGAACTAGGTCGATACCTTAAAGCGGTACCTACTTGCAAGGACACGATCCCGTGCCAGCTCGTGCTGAACTCTCTCCGTACTTCATCAAGATCGAGAGGGGACGCTAGGGCCATCGAGCCGTGCGCAGCGTTACGCTTCGTAGGGTCGCGGGCGCCGGATCCTGCGCGACGCCTAGCCGATAGGCTAGATGCGTCAAGGAGTGCATCGGCACGAAGCCGGCGAGGGGCGCGTTCGATTACTGGCCGCCGCTCTATCAAGTTTGTCGTCGCATGATCTCACGCGGCGATCACAGCAATTAGGGTCCCAGTCAGTCGATTTCGGGACCGTCAGCAAGAACGTAAGCACTTGGCGGTGGTGCCCGAACCCCAAATTGGGACGCGTTCGCCACAAGGCCATCTTCATCCGCGAGCAGCGCGGCCCGGAATGTTGGTTCGCGCCTTAGGTTTCATTGTTCCCGAAATGTTCCGATGGTTTTCATCGTTTCGCGCCGCAAAATCCGTCGAATTTCGTTGGTCTGGGATTAGCGGGGAACCGTCTGCGGAGGCCGCACGAAGCGTTGGTCAGTGCCAATTAAGAGCTGTGGAGGGCAACTGAACCGCCATTGACATCCTGCAGTATTTTCTAGGCGATCCGCCCCTCCAAGCCTCTCGATTTTACAGAGGAAGTGTGTTCTTAGAGCGATTCTCCGGCTGGAGTCGCGGACTGGCGACTGCCTTCAACCCCTCAGTGATGGGCCGACCTATGTTTGTAAAGAATTGCCGGATGTGCGCGAGCGAGCGTCTCGCGCTCTTTCTCGACTTGGGAGAGATGCCGCCGGCTGATCAGTTCCTGCACAAGCATCAGCTCAGCGAGCACCGGGATGCCTACCCACTGCGGGTCGCGGTCTGCGAAGAGTGCGGGCTGATCCAGCTCAACTATGTGGTGCCGCCCGAGATTCTCTACTGCGACGACTATCCCTACGAATCCTCGACCACTACGGCCGGCCGCCGGCATTGGGGGGAGTTTGCTCGCACCACGACGCGCCTGCTCCGGCTGACCAAGGACGATCTCGTCGTCGATATCGGCAGCAATGTCGGCGTGCTCCTGCAGATGTTCAAGGAGCAGGGCACCAAGGTGCTCGGCGTCGACCCGGCCGCCAACATCGCGGAGATCGCCAACAAGAACGGCATCGAGACCGTCGCCGCGTTCTTCAACAGCGAAAGCGCCAAGAAGGTCGTTGCCAGCAAGGGGCAGGCCTCGGTCATTACCGGAACCAACGTCTTCGCTCATGTCGGCGATCTGCATGATTTGATGCAGGCCGTCTCCATCCTGCTCGCCGAGCGCGGCACCTTCATCATCGAGGCTCCCTATTTCCTCGAACTACTGCACAGCCTCGAGTACGACACCATCTATCACGAGCATCTGTCCTATCTGTCGGTGAAGCCGCTGGTGCGGTTCTTCAAGCAGTTCGGCATGGAGATATTCGACGTGCAACTGCGCGACATCCATGGCGGGTCGATCCGCCTGTTCGTGCGCAGGATCAGCGTCTCGTCCAGCCCGGTCGCTCCGATCGTCGAACAGATGCTGGCCAATGAAGAACGCGAGAAAATCTACGAGCTGGATACCTTGCGGAAGTTCGCGCAGGGCGTCGCCAACAACCGCCTGGCGCTGCGGGCGATGCTGACCGGCCTCAAGCAAAGCGGTAGCAAGATCGTCGCCGTGAGTGCGCCGGCAAAGGGAATGACCCTGCTGAATTATTGCGGGCTGGGCAGCGATTTCCTCGACTTCGTCACCGAGAAGTCCAGGCTTAAGATCGGGCGTTACACGCCGGGCGTGAACATTGAAGTCGTTCCGGACGATATGTTACTTAACCACCAGCCCGATTATGCGCTTCTGCTGGCGTGGAATTTTGCCGAAGAGATCATGAACAATCTGAAGGAGTTTTCGGATCGCGGCGGCAAGTTCATCATTCCGATTCCTACGCCCAGGATCGTCGGTTGACATCGTTCCAATTAATTCCTGCCGGGCAACCCAACTTGTCTTCGGCAGCAGGGAGTCATGAGATGGATGTAAAAAAGCTTCCGATTTCCTTCGCGGACAAGCGCGGGGAAATCATCGACGTATTGCAGCGGGAGCCCATCGAATACGCGACCATCATTCATAGCCGGAAGGACGCGGTTCGCGCCAACCACTATCACAAGGAAACGTGGCAGTGGCTCTATGTGCTGTCCGGCAAGCTTCGCGCGGTTTCGCAAATGCCGGACCAGGCGCCGACCGAGGCGATCATGGGGCCTAACGATCTCATCCTCAGCGTTCCCCACGAGCGGCACGCTTTTGAAGCGTTGGAAGACACAACGTTTCTGGTGCTGACGCGCGGCCCGCGCGGCGGCGAGGACTACGAGAAGGATACTTTTCGTCTCGACGTCCCACTGATCGCACCGAGGTCGTAATGGAAGCGGCCCCGTTCATTCCGGTCTCCGAGCCTCTGATCGGAGACAACACCGCTCCCCTCGTCAACGAGTGCATCGAAACCGGCTGGGTTTCTTCGGAAGGACGCTTCATCCCGGAGTTCGAGCGCAAATTTTCACAGTTTTGCGGCGCTGCGCATGGTGTGGCCGTCAGCAATGGCACGACGGCCCTTCAGGTCGCCATGAAGGCACTAAGCCTCGAGCTCGGCTCCGAGGTCATCATGCCCTCCTACACCATCATCTCCTGCGCCATCGCGATACTGGAGGCTGATTGCGTGCCGGTGTTGGTCGATTGCGATCCGGAAACGTGGTGCATGGATCTCGATCAGGTCGAAGCCGCGATCACGCCACGGACGCGCGCGATCATGCCGGTGCATATGTTCGGGCACCCCGTCGACATGCGCCGTGTCATGAAGCTTGCCGCTAAGCATGATCTGCGCATCATCGAAGATGCCGCGGAGGCTCACGGTGCGGAAGTCGAGGGCCGCCGCGTCGGCAGCTTCGGTGACATGGCCTGCTACAGCTTCTACGCCAACAAGATCGTGACAACAGGCGAGGGCGGGATGGTCGTCACCAGCAGTGACCACTATGCCGACCGGCTGCGCTCCCTGCGCAACCTTTGCTTCCGCCCGGAGCGGCGGTTCTATCACACCGAAATCGGTCACAACTATCGCCTGACCAATCTCCAGGCCGCGATCGGCGTGGCTCAGGTCGACCGCGTCGACGACCATATTCGCCGCAAGCGCAAGATGGCCAAGGCCTATCATGAACGGCTGTCCGATCTTTCGCAGATCGCGCTGCCGGTCGAGCGGGAATGGGCGAAGAACGTCTACTGGATGTATTGCCTGATCCTCGCCGATGACGTTGGCTTTGACGCCGTCGAGTTCGCGAAGCGCTTGCGCGCGAAGGGGATCGACACGCGGCCGCTATTCCTCGGCATGCACGAGCAGCCGGTCTTGCGCGAACGAGGCCTTTTTGCGGGAGGCAGCCATCCGGTGACGGAGCGGCTCGCGCGTCGCGGCCTGTATGTTCCTTCCGGACTTAGTTTGACCGAGGCGCAGATTGATCGCGTCAGCGCCGCGGTTCGCGAGGTTCTTTCGTGACAGGCGTCTTCAACGACTCCTACGCGGCGACCTATGACACGGTCTATGCCGAAAAGAACTACGCCGCCGAATGCAAGGCGGTGGAGACTCTGATCGCAAAGTTCGGGCGCGGCGAAGTCAGGAAAATGCTGGACCTCGGCTGCGGAACGGGCAGGCATGCCGTGATATTTGCAGGCAACGCCTTTGATGTAACGGGTGTCGACCAATCCGAATCGATGGTGGCGCGTGCGCGCGACCGCGCGACGCAGATGGAGCTCGGCGCCAATCCGAAATTTCTTTCGGGGGATATCCGGGATTTTTCGGCCAGTTCGCCGTTTGATGTGGCCGCGATGAATTTCAACGTCATCGGCTATATGACCAGCAATGACGACGCGCTGGGCGCGCTCGGCGCGGCGCGAAAGAATCTGCGGCAGAACGGCTTGCTGATTGCGGACTTCTGGTATGGGCCGGCGGTGGTCGCCGATCCACCAGGTGAAAACACCCGAGAGTTCGACAGCGGCGATGCACGCGTCGTCAGGTCCTCTTCAGGTCTTCATTTGCCCGATCGCCAGTGTTGCGAGATTACGGTCAAGGTCACACGCCTGCAGGGCTATCGCGTCCTCGATGAAACACGAGAGACGCATAAGGTCCGGTACTTCTTTCCGCTGGAGCTTGAACTGATGCTTCGTGTCAGTGGATTTCAGCTGATGGCACTGACCGGGTTCCCTGACATCGAGGCGCCCGCAAGCGCGAGCAAGTGGGCTGCAGCGATGGTCGCTGTCGCGATCTGATTTCCTCAGTCAGCTCGATTGCGAGGCCTGCGGCTTTGTGGCGACCTGCAGATACATGACGGCCGCCATATCGAGCAAAGGATAGGCCTCGAGTTTTTCAAACGGCCAAAGCATTCTCACGAATTCGGGCCCCGCGCGCCAATGGAGCACGCGGTTCACCTTCAGGTTCATGCCGGATTGCTGCAACATGCGCGCAACGTTCGAGCGTGTGGCGGTAAACTGGCTCCATTCCAGCCGGTCTTTCGCAGCCTTGATGAAGTTGACGGGGTTCCAGACGATCGGCTCGCACACCACGATCGCGCCGCCGGGTCTCAAATGGTCGCGCATGGATTCAATGGACGCCCGCGCGTCTTCGAAATGATGCATCGCACCGCTGCAGAAGATCGCATCAAAGGTCTTGTCGGTGGCGATGTTTTCTGCAGCCGAGACCACGTAGTCGACATTGAATTTGGCAAGCCGGATCTTTGCCTTCTCCAGCATCTTGGGCGAGATGTCCGACAAAGTGTAGTGAATATTGCGATGCGTGTTGGCTTCGAGGAAGTGGTAGGCGTGAATGCCGGTACCGCCGCCAAGTTCCATCACGTCATAGGATTCGAGCGCCGGCAGGTGGTCGAACATCACCTTCGAGATCTGATCGATTTTATAAAGATGGTTCGAGTTCTCGCGATTATAGGTCTCGTCGAAATGATCGGCGATCGTTTCGTAATGGTCGAGATTGTCTTGGCGTGCGGACATATAGTCGCGTCCCTCTAAGGCCATGTCTGAATTTTGGAACTTGCTTCAACCTTGTCACACGGCCCGAAAATGCACAACCGACCGCGATTGGGGGGCGGATGGGCCGCGCGCCGGAGTCGCCTCGAATCAGTTGCGGCGCTGATACAGTTCGAACGTGCGATCTCCCACCTTCAGGACGGATGCAAGGCTGAAGCGCTTGGCCACCACGTCGCCGAATGGAATGCCATCGCGGACCGTGCGGGCGAGCACATCGCCGTAACTCGCGCGTCGCTCGACTAGCAGCGTGCCATAATCCCGGTCAAGCGCCCGTCGCATATTGTCCTCGTTCCAGAATCCCGATTCCCAGGTGATCGCGTCGACATTTGCGCGATCCTCGGGGGTCAATCCGGGCTTCGGTTCACGAAAATTGGTCGGAAGATAGAGCGACCGAGCCTCGATGACGCCGCCCGCCAGCCAGACCGCTTGCGCAGTCTCCACGCGGTCGCTCAGCACCAGCACGCGGCCTGTCCCGGACAGGTTGGGCCGCAATTGCGCCGCCAGCTCCATCGCCGCCGTTCGGACCTTGTCGGTCTTGGGGCGCAACAAGGTCGGGAACGAGGGAGAGGCCTGCATCACCACGGCGATGACGCATAAGCAGATGAATGCCGCGGACATCGGGCTTGAACCACGCGTCAGCCGGGAAATCTCGCCGAGCACAGCAGCTACGCCAAGCGCCCCCACCGGCAGGAAGTAGTTCGTATAGGGAATGATGCAATCGAGGCAATAGGACAACGACAGCAGGTAATGCAACACGGCCGTAATCCAGAAATAGGCTAGGATCAGATCAATCGGCTTGACACGTCGCTCACCCGGTTCGCGCCAGGCGGAATAGATCCGCAGCGCGATCACGATGAGCGCAATCGCCGATACGGCAAAGTAGGGCCGAAAGAAATACTGATTAAAATAAATCGGGACCTCCCGAAGCGGCAGCACCGGATCAAGAGGAGAAACAGTCAGCGGCAGGATCCTGGAGATTGGCGCGACCGGCGCACCCAGCAACGTTGCAATCTGCGACAGCCCGGGCACGTCGAGAACGACGTCCAACAGGCCGTGCCCGAATATCCACATCGTCGCGAGCGAGGCGGCCAGAAACGTCAGGAAGGCAATCGCCAGGCATTCGATCTTTCGCCTGGGTTCGATCAAAAGAGCCCAACCGGCCGGGATCATGGCGATCGGCAGCATGTCCGGCCGGGTAAACAGCAAAGCCCACAGGATGATCCCCGATGCACCCCAAGCAATCCGTCGCGCGCGCACGGCAAGCAGCACCAGTATGAGCGCCAGCGACAGGCAGCTGACCATGGCGTAGGGCGTCGCCGTGGCAAAATAGGTCAGTGTAACGGGATAGCCCACCACGAGAACCGCCGCTCCCACGCCTGCCAGGCGCGAATGGCCGATGCGTGCGCCGGTCAGATAAACCAGCACCAGACATGTGATCGCGAAGAAGATCGCCAGCGCCCGGCCTGGAAGATAACCGATGCCGAACAGCCACTCCATCGCGCCGACGCTGTAGAATGGCAGCGGCATGTAGAAGGTCGGATCGATCGCTGAATAGGGCGGGACCTGGCCGGTCAGGTACCAGTATCCCTTCATCAGGTACTTGCCCTCGTCCATCCAGGTATCGAGCGTGAGCGCATTGAAGGCGAGTTGGCAGACGGCAAACAGCAGGCAAACGATCAAGATCGGCAAGGCGAAACGGTCGCCTGCCTTGCCGATGAGCCTTCCGGTCGAATCCGATGTTCGATCGGGCGCTTGTTGCAGGCGGGAGATCATGTCGGATTCTATATTCCGTCTGCCGCGGATTGTCTCGGCGCCGCAACCCGAATGCGCAAGCGATACCACTCCAATAAGGCTCCGACGATCGCCAGCATACCATTGACCGCGATCATGAGGGCCGAGATCGCCAGGGCATCGACCATTGAAGCGTTCTGAAGACGCAGGAGCGCCACCAGCGCGCCGCCCGACGCCAACTGACCGATCGTGACCGGAATGAATCCGGCAACGCTCGTCAGCCCTCCGATCCAGCACCAGTCGAAGAAATCGACACGAACCCCGACCCCGGCGGCCAAAACCATGAAAGTCAGAACATTCACGACGTGCACCAGCGCGCCAACCAGCACTCCGGCCAGGACGCGCCAGGGGTTGGCGGTCGCTATGTGCCATTGTTGGATCGCCGTCCGCAGTTCACGCGCGGCGATGGATGAATAGGCCGATGTCCTGCTCTCCACCCACGCCGCAAATCGCTCGGCACGGAGAAAAAATGCATCGTGGCGCAGCGCAATCAACACGGCGACCAACAACGTCAATCCAATCAGCGCGCCCTGCTGGAGCTGCAGCGGATACTGACTTGAGGATAACGCAAAGCCGATCACCGAGACCGACAACATTCCGATGAAAGAGGTTAGCCGATCGGTGATAACGGAAACGGTCGCGCCGCCGACACTGCCGGATTGGCGGGAGATCAGATAGATCTTCGCGGCCTCTCCGCTGGCCTGGCCCAGAAAGAAGAAGCTGTAGAACTGGCCGATCAGCGCCGTTCTGAAAAGTTCTGCGACGTTGATCGTCGGGATAACGAAGCGCCATTTCGCGGCAGTAAGGCCGACGGCAAGCATGGACAGCGCGAAGGCTCCCACGATGACGCCGAAACTCGAGCGGAGAATGACGGCGTAAATTTCACGAATGCCGCTGAGCCAGACAACGACCCCTATGATGATCGGGACCGCCATCAATTTCAGGAACAACAAGAGCCTTCGCATCAAATAATCCCGGTCTTCGAGATGGCTTTCCGCCGCGGCCCTCGTTCCTCCGTGGAAGATTTCATGGAACAATAGCAGACCAAGTACCGGCTGTAACAACCGCTTTTCCCGAAGACGAGGTCCCTCCGGCCGCTCGGTCGAGGAGGGCCCCGACAAATCTCCGAAACGGTCACTGTTCGAGCCGCAACAGCGACATTCTTACGCGGCGCGAAACGAGGGCGATGATCGTTACGGTAAGCAGAACCGCCACTAGCGGAAACGCAAGCGGCATACCGGAGGATCTGTCGTGAAGCAGCGAAGCCCTACCGGTCGCGCCGAGAAATGAAAACAGGAATACTTGTGGCGCACTGAAGACGAAGGTCGCTATTGAATAGCTGACGATATCGATCTTTGTCAGCCCGAACAGGTAGTTTTGTAATGCGCTGGGAACTGGCGCTCCGAGGCGCGCCATAGCGATTATACGCCAGCCTTCGGCGTCTACGGCCTGCATAACTACCTTGAGCCTCGGCCTCGTTTCCAGCTTTCTGCGGAACCAGTTCGAAGCAATGTACCGCGACCAAGAGAATGCCAGGATGCCGCCGATCGTCCCGCTCAGCAGAATGATTGGCGCAGCCGCGACCCCGAACGTCACGCCGGCCGCAAGGATCAATACGGTGCGAGGAAAGACAACGAAGGCGGTCAACAAGGAAAGCAGGCAAATTGCCGCCGCGGAAACCGGCGTCAAGCTTCCAAAATGCCGAAGCCAATCATTGAGCGCTTCCGTCATCGGTTAAATATCAGTCCAAATCCATGGTCGCCCACCGCGGGACACCGGAAACGTTGCAGCATCGGCTTATGTCAGCACTAACTGAGGCTCAATCTAAACCGATCAAACGGCAAGTGTAACGATGCTAGTTTATCCCTGTAGCAAATCGAAATAGCCGTGGCTATAGGCGCTTTGGGGCGGAGGAAGAACGTCTCAACAGGGCAAAGTCGCCCGAGGCGCAGATCGACAAATTACAGAGTGATGCGTTCCGGCCACGGACGGCTGCATCGCTATCGATGCCCCGGCCCGGCACTTCCGTCTTTCGCCGGATTAGGCTAGCCAAGTCCCTTGGGGTATCTCCGCAAGGAGACTGGTATCGACAACCCGGGAGGCGCGAGCGGCCTTCCGTCGTCGCGATGCCTCGGCTTTCAGTTTTTTGCAGAATGCGATCATGGATCCGGTCAAGTATCCTGTTTTCGTCGAAGCAGATGCTTTTGATCTCGATTACTGTTCTGAGGGGCAATGATGACAAGCAGCGTTGATGGATCCGTTGAGCCGCGGCTGAGCATTGTTATCGCGGTCTTCAATGAGGAGAACAACCTCTCGGCCCTCGTTGACGAGATCAACGCCGTCTGCGATGAGCGCGGCTGGGTGCGCGAGATCATCGTGGTGGACGACGGTTCGACCGACAACAGCGCGCGCGTCGCGGGTTCGATGGCGAACGTCACGGTATTTCGCTTTCGACGCAATTTTGGACAGACCGCCGCGTTCGATGCGGGTTGCCACGCGGCCCAGTACGAATACGTCGTCACCATGGACGGCGACGGGCAAAACGACCCCGCCGATATTCCCAATTTGATCGCGCATCTGGAGGCCAACAATCTGGATGTGGTCTCGGGCTGGCGAGTCCACCGGCAGGATACGTTTGCCAAGCGGTTCGTCTCGCGCGGCGCCAACCTGCTGCGCAAGGTATTCCTCAACGACACCATCCACGACAGCGGCTGCTCGTTGAAGGTCTACCGGCGCGAGTGTTTCGACAACGTCCACCTGTACGGCGAAATGCACCGGTTCATCCCGGCGCTGCTCGAAATGCGGGGATTCTCTATCGGAGAACTCCCCGTCAATCACCGGCCGCGGCGGAGCGGGGTTTCGAAATATAACGCGGCCCGGACCATCAAGGGCCTCGCCGATATCGTGCTGCTCTGGTTCTGGCGCAGCTATTCAGTCAGGCCGATCCATCTGCTCGGCGGCATCGGCGTCCTGTTCTTCCTCATCGCGGCGATTTTCGGCTGCCGCACGGTCTGGCTGTTCGCGACCGACAGGAAGTTGTCGAGCACGCTGGAGCCCCTGCTGACCGTCTTCAGCTTCATCGCGGGCCTGTTGTTCGTGTCGCTGGGAATCTTGACCGACATCCTGATCAAGATCTACTATGCAATATCCGCCGAGCGCTATTATTCGGTTCGCGAGATCGTCAAGAACGGCGCGATTATGAAGGTGGCCGACTCCCCGAGCAGGCTAAGCGAAGCGCGTTCCGGACGCGCGTCAATCGACGCCTCATGATTGCAGCTAACGCGCAATCAATGACCCACGACATGTCGCCGGTATCCGCTCCGCTGAAACAGGTCGGCATCAGCGCATTTCCGTTGTCGATGGGACACGACACGGGGCGGGGCTTGGAACGGGTGATTGCCGAGTTGGTCACCGGCCTCGATGCCATCGGACAGCCCTATGTCTTCCACGATCGCGGCATGCTTCTCACTGAAGCCGCCGTGCTTCGGCAGGCGGCGAATTTCCTGTGGGATTTGCGCCGCGTCCGCCACGACGTCTGGTTCAGCGTCTATCCGGTGTCGGCCATCTTTACGATCCTGGCGCGCAAGCGCCCCGTGGTAACCGGGGTCTACGATCTCATCCCCTTTCTGGCGCGCGGCTACGACAACTACCTGAAATATTCCATCAAGCGCCGCTGCATCGAATTCGCCTGCCGGCACAGCGATGGGCTGATCGTGCCGTTTCCATCGACGGCCGAACAGGTCGTCAACATGTTCGGGGTACGGCCGGATCGTATCGGTGTGATCCCGCTCGGCATCGACCACGACAAGTTCTGGTGTGACGCGGCGATCCCCAAGCGCAAATTCCGCATCGGGTTTTTGGGTGAAGCCAAGCGGGCGAAGGGGCTCGATACCGCGATCCTCGCCTTTGCCGAAGTTGCCAAGCAGAATCCCGAAGCGTTTCTGGCCATCGCAAGCGGCGGAAATGAACTGGAAGAGATGAAGGATCTGGCGCGCAAGAACATTCCGCCGGACAGGTACGAGTTTGTTGGCTTCGTGCCTGAAGAGAATATGAGGCAGTTCTATTCCGAGTTGGATCTGTTTTTGTTTCCGTCGCGATATGGCTTCGGCATGAGCCCGGCCGAGGCTATGGCCTGCGGAACACCTGCGATCACGGGGAGGACTCTTGATTCGACGGATTTCTTTACCCACGAACTTTCGCTGGTGAACCCGAACTCGCCCGCGGAACTAGCCGCGCGGATATCGCTGCTTCTGACCGACCGGCAGCGCCATGCCGAGTTGCGGGAATGGGCGTTAAAGCGGGTTCAGTCCCTTTCCTGGACACGCATGGCCGAGAAGTATGTGGAGTTCTGGAAGCAGGTAAGAGATCGCCACCAATCTGGTGATTGTATCATACTACCAGCCGCATGTTAGCAACTGCCGAGCGGCATTTGCGACATGACTAACCCCTGGGTGAGGTCCTCCTGTTTAGACTTAAACCCAAACCTTCCCACAACTTCATTAACGGCATCGACTAGTTGCAGCGCAGTGCAGGAGAGCTTGTTTGAGCAAGCGCAGATATCTAACTAGATTGATTTTCCCGGTAGGCAGCCTGCTATATACGGCTCAGGATTAGAAGATTGGTCGTCAAGCCTTTGATCGGGTGTTTAGGTCCGCCGTTCGCACGCCTCTATGATGACAGAGAGTGTCGACCCCTTGTATCTGTCGCCGTCTAAGAAGGCGACATAATGCGATTGCTGCTTTCCATAAGATGAAGCTCCCTCTCGGGTGCAGACAAAGGACGATCCGGGGCCGTGATCAGTCTTTGGCACAGAGGACATTTCGAGCGGACCTGTAAAAACGTATTATTGGCTGCTCGCGTTACTCCTATCCGTAGTGCATTGTCCTTCAATGGATTTTCCTGAGGAGCCGCAGGCGGCGCAACTGATCTGTGCTAGCCGATCTGTTCGATCCCAGTAGCTTAAGCCGGATACGAGCGGATGGCCGAAGGACAGCTTCTCGTGTTTTGTCAGGTAAAGCGCCTGACGTAGCTTCTCATTGTAATTGGCGGCCCCAACCTGCGATCCCCCCAAAAACATCGTGGACGACCTCGCAGTAGCGCGCGAGAGCGGTTTGGTCGCCGTATTTTTTCGGCGGGGCTCGCGGCGCGGTGCCGTTCTGCTGCGTCTCGCCGCGATCCCGTGCTGCCCCGAGGATCGTCTCTGCGAGTTGGGCGGGGGGCCTCCGGAGGGACGCCCCAACCAACAATGCGGGTGTTGTAATTCTATCGGCCGGTCCAGCTACACAAGTCATTCTCATAATTCGGCAGCGACGGGTAACGTCACCGGCTTGAGCTCAACCAATGGCGGTGCGATTCCGTTATTTAAGAATAATGCTGTTGCAGCTATAATCGAGGGACCGACGGAACTTCGCCGGGCGCTGTAACTCCTCAGTAGAACGCTCGTGCATGACCGACGCCTCGCAATGAGACGCGGCGCTGGCGGGACGCGAATTATGCCATGCAGCCGACGTTTACGGTGGGCGCCGGCGTTGGGCTTCGTAGGGGTCGCGGGCGCCTGGATCGGTGACCCGATAGACGCGCCCATTCGTGTTGGGGTCGGAGTTGTCGGACGCTGAGAATACCAGCGACGGCGGACCCTCGCCTGCCTGAAGGAAAATATAGCGGCCGCCACCCATTGCAGCGACTTCGGCTCGCAAGGTGTGCGCTGGCCCGAGCGCCATACCTTTCTCGGTCAACGCTAGCGTCGCACGGCGCCGGTCGTTCGGGACGTCCCCTTTTGCTCCCGCAATCTTGTGGTGACTTATATGAGCGTTGAGGCCGATCTTGGTGAAGGGCCTGTGTAGCACGTCAGCATCAAGCGATGGGTTGTACGTTGCGTCAAGGTACCATGCGATTGGAAGGTACGCCGCGGTGGCTGCGATCGCCACGATGATGGGTCTCATGCCGGTTGCGTCCCTGCAAAGACTGTCAAGTTGTGAAGAGTTATACTTTCTGGTCGTTGCTGTCCATTTTCTCTACGGGTCTGAAGCGTTCTCAGGCGAGCGGTTGATCTGATGCGACTTCCGAAGGCGCCATTTCGTTCGCAGGCCTGAGGTTGCTCAACGGCGCACGGCCTGGTCGACGTCGTTCACGGCCTGGCGATAGCGCGCAAGGGCGGTGTCTTCCCGATATTTCTCGGCGATGCCGGCCGCACGAACGCCCTTGTCCTTCGTGGCCTGACGATCGCCGGCGGCTTCGTGAATGACGCGCGCGAGCTCGGCTGGGGTTTCGGGAGGAACGACCCATCCGATTGCCGCTTCGCCTAGCACGAGCGCGCCTTCGGAATTTTCTTCCGAGGTGATCACAACCGGTCGCCCGATAGCCAGGATGTTGTACAGGCGGCTGGGGATTGAGACACCGGTGACGTGCCGGCGATAAGGAATAACCCAGAGATCGGCCGCCGACAGAAATTCCACGAGTTCGTCTTCGGGAACAGGTTTCAGGACGGTGACATTCTCGAGACGATCCTTGGCGTAGAGGCGACTGAGTGTGGCCCAGCCCACGCCCCATCCGGACAGGATGAAATGAATGTCTTTCCGGTCTCGCAACAGGCGGGCTGCTTCGAACACCGTAACGGGATCGTGCGTGAAGCCGAGATTGCCGGACAGGCCGACGATGAACCTGGACGAATCCGGCGCACGGAATCGGCTCGCCGGATCGATCGTTCGATAGCCGACCGGGATCAGCGCCCAGTTCGGAATGTAGCGAAGCTGCTCTGCGTTGACACCGCGATATTTTTCGATCAGCGGCGGCACGTCGCGCCCGATCACGACGATCGCATCAAGGCGCCGGAACAACAGCGTGTTGGCAAAGCGAATAAGGCGGACGGCGAGCGAGTTCGAGCGGACCATGCCGGCCGCCTCGAGCGCTTCCGGGTAGAGATCATATATCAAGAGCATGGTCTTTGCGCCGCGCAATCTTGCGGCGAGGAGCACAGTGTAGGGCAGAGTGAACGGCGTCGTGACGCAGAACACGATGTCGCCCGACCTTGCCCGCCGCAGGACCGAGACAAACATTTGGGCTGCAAGCAGACAGATCGCTGCTGCGCGCTGGACGATCGCCGACTTGCGGGGATTCCAGTTCTTGATTTCGACGACCTCGGACTTGCCGGTTCGGCCGATCGTTCGCGAGCCTGGTGTCGCCGAGATCACAACGACCTGCCGATCCCTTGCGAGGCTCTCCGCGATCCTGCCGACATAGACTGCCGTCGTGGTCGTGTCGGGCGGATAGAACTGGGCCGCGATGATCAGTTTTGCGGAAGTGGCCATATGCAAAAATGATCCTCGACGGTCAGGCGTTCGGCTGATGGCCGTTTACCTGGCTTTCCGCCTGATACGCCGCGTACGCGCGCTTCAAGCCATCCTCGAGCGAAGTTGTCGCGCGCCAGCCGAGCCTGTCGAGCCTGCTGACATCGAGCAGCTTGCGCGGCGTTCCGTCGGGCCGCGAGGTGTCGAAACTGATCTCACCGCGATAGCCGACGATCTTTGCTACCATGCGGGCGAACTCGGCGATGGCGATGTCCTCGCCGGTGCCGATGTTGATCAGCTCGCTGCCCGAATGGGTCTTCATCAGGTGCACGCAGGCATCTGCCATATCGTCGACATAGAGGAACTCGCGTCGCGGCGTGCCGGTGCCCCACACCACGACGTTCTTCGCGCCGGACAGTTTCGCTTCGTGGAAGCGCCGGATCAGCGCGGCCACGACGTGGCTCAGCTCGGGGTGATAATTGTCGCCGGGGCCGTAGAGATTGGTCGGCATCACGCTGATGAAGTTACTGCCATACTGGCTGCGATAGGCCTCCGCCATCTTGATGCCGGCGATCTTGGCAATCGCATAGGGCTCGTTGGTCGGCTCCAGCGGGCCCGTGAGCATCGAGTCCTCGCGCAACGGCTGCGGCGCCAGCTTCGGATAGATGCAGGACGAGCCGAGGAACATCAGCTTCTCGGCGCCATTGATGTGCGCGGCTTGGATCACGTTCGCCGTGATCGCGATGTTGTCGTAGATGAACTCGGCGCGCAGCGTGTTGTTGGCGACGATGCCGCCGACTTTTGCTGCGGCCATGAAGATCACTTGCGGCCGCACGCGTCCGAACCAGTCGAACACCTGGGCCTGGTTGCAGAGATCGACCTCGCGCCGGTCAACCGTGACGAGCCTGACATCTTCCCGCGCGAGCCGGCGCACGATGGCGCTGCCGACCATGCCGCGATGGCCGGCGACGTAGACGACCTTGCCCTTCAGCTCAAACGGTACGCTTGCCATTCGCGACATCCCGTTTGGCCTCCGTCAGATCGCTCGCCATCATCTCTTCGACGAGCTGCGCAAAGCTCCGCTTCGGCTTCCAGCCCAGCACCTGCCGCGCCTTGCTGGCATCGCCGATCAGCAGATCGACCTCGGTCGGGCGGAAATAGGTCGGATCGATCTTCACCACGACCTTGCCGCTCCTCGCATCGATGCCGGTCTCCTCGACGCCGTGCCCGCGCCATTCGATGCGGCGGCCGACCTGCGCGAAGGACAGCTCGACCATCTCGCGCACCGAGCGCGTCTCGCCGGTGGCGAGCACGAAATCGTCGGGCTTGTCGGCCTGCAGGATCATGTGCATGCCCTCGACATAGTCCTTGGCATGCCCCCAGTCACGCTTGGCCTCGAGATTGCCGAGATAGAGCGTCTGCTCCAGGCCGACCTCGATGCGCGCCACGCCGCGGGTGATCTTGCGGGTGACGAAGGTCTCGCCGCGGACCGGGCTCTCATGGTTGAACAGGATGCCGTTCGAGGCAAACATGCCATAGGCCTCGCGGTAGTTCACCGTGATCCAGTAGCCGTAGAGCTTTGCGACGCCGTAAGGCGAGCGCGGATAGAACGGCGTCGTCTCCTTCTGCGGGATCTCCTGCACCAGGCCATAGAGCTCCGAGGTCGAGGCCTGGTAGAACCGCGTCTCTTTCTCCATGCCGAGGATGCGGATCGCCTCCAGCAGGCGCAGCACGCCGATGGCATCGGCATTGGCCGTGTATTCCGGGCTCTCGAAGCTGACGGCGACGTGGCTCTGGGCGGCGAGATTGTAGATCTCGGTCGGCCGGATCTGCTGCACCAGGCGGATCAGATTGGTGGAATCCGTCATGTCGCCGTAATGCATCAGGAACGGCACGTCGCCGAGATGCGGATCCTGGTAGAGATGGTCGACGCGCGCAGTGTTGAACGAGGACGAGCGCCGCTTGATGCCGTGCACGGTATAGCCGAGCGACAACAGATGCTCGGCGAGATAGGCGCCGTCTTGCCCGGTCACGCCGGTGATGAGAGCGATGCGCTGTTTGGAGTCTTGAGGATTCACAGCCGTTTCCAGGCAAGCAGCTTCGGATTGAAGCGGTTGCGTATCCTACTTTTCCCACGGTGTCTTGTTTTCCTGCCGCATCGCGCCGTCTGGAAAATTATATCGTCTAATCAATGGGTTATGATGAGGGCTAAAGGGGCGGGGAAAGCTCTGAAGACGACCGCGCCGGACGAATCCACAAAGTTCCAGCCGCTCTGAGCAAGTGGGGACCGTGGCTGCCTCAGACGTCCTGCAAAGCCTCGCGGACAAAGGCTGCGAGATTACCTTCCTGGAACAGCAGCCCTCGGATGCCCGCGGCGCGCGCGGCTTCCAGGTCGCGCTCCTGGTCGCCGATCAGGAAGCTCCTGTCGGCTGCGACGGGAAAGCGCTGCATCAAGTCGGTAATCATGCCAGGCCGAGGCTTGCGTCGGTGACTGTCGCGACGATAGCGCTCGATAGGGGCCTCGGGATGATCAGGGCAATATTCGAACGCATCGATATGTGCGCCCACCGCCGCGAGCTCGCCCGCCATCCAGCGGTGAAGGGCCTGCACGTCGCTCTCCTCGTAGAATCCGCGGGCGACGCCGGACTGGTTGGTGACGACGAAGGCGAAATAACCGGCCTCGTTCACCAATCTAACCGCCTCGTGCGCGCCTTCCATCCACTCGAGCTTGGCTGCCTCAAAGAGGTAGCCCGCGTCGTGATTCAGGACGCCATCTCGGTCGAAGAAAACAGCCGGGCGGGTCGGTGTCGTCATCATGGGTGCCGCAACAAATGTTTACGGCCCTTGTTCAGCGCTCCACCGGCAGCTTGTCAAGGATATCGGAGGCGTTTGCCCTACGTCGGCTCCGTCAGCATCATCGTGACGACCAGCCTGCGCCCCTGACGTACCATACCGCCGCGGTGAATTCCGAACGGATCGAATAAGACCGCGTCGCCCTGATCGCTGGTGATGCGCCACTCATTTTCAAGAATGGCATCGGCATACTCGTTACCGGCCGGGAGGTCGACGCCGAACGCGGCTTTGCGCTGCAGGAATTTTGGTAACGCGTTAAACAGCCGGCGATTCTGCGGCTTGGTCCAGGACAGGCCAGCGTAATCGTTGGCGCGACGAATGAGGCCGTCCCAGAATTTGCGGCTGGCGCGGTGCGTTCCCCGGACATAGGTAAACGGGCCGTTGTCTGGCCCGACCTCGCTTACATAGATGATGAACTTGAGAAGATTGTAGGTCGCATCGATGTGGCAATAGTCGCAGGGTGAGTCCGCGACGCCGATGTCGCCGAAGTGATTGGCCCAGAACTTGTCGGAGGGGTCGTTGATCTGCGGCACCACATGGGCGACCGCCACAGGACGCTGGCAATAGGCGCTCGCCGCATCGATGACGCCAAGCTCCGACGCGAGCTGGTTGAAATAGGTGTAGATTCCCGGAAAGATGTCCTTATCGAGCCATAGTCTCGTCTCGTCGAAATGGCGCTGGTCTGGCGTCTTCTTCGCGAGCCTTGCTTCAAGCGTCCGGTAGTGCGGCGCGAGAAGGTCTCGGACCTGGGCAAGCTGTTCCGCCGACAACCGCAAACCAGCGATGCCGTCACGGTTCAGCGTGTTCAGCACGTTGGTACCGGTCAGCGTCTTCGGTTCCGCGGGCCGGCGCGTCAGTCGCCGCAGCTTCTGTGTCGCCACCAGATGCAGATAGGTCGGCGAGCGCCGGATCAGCTCGGCGACCTTGTGCGATTTGTCCTTGGGGCGCGGCAGATGCTCGTAGTCTGCGATCAGGCGTGCCGTGATGATGGTAAGACCTGATACGAATTTCGCCAGTGCCGCGACGCGATCACCGAGGCTTGGCATTGGGAAAGCCGTGCCATAGGCGGGGTGGTGCGCATAATCGATGACTGGCAAATGATCGTACGAATATGGGTGCGATGTCATGGCGCCGCCTTTGCGATGGATCATTCGCTAGGTCGAACGACACGCGCTGCTTGTCATTGACGTCGATCAATCACACTTCATGTGATGGGCGGGGGCAGTCGGAACGATCAACCAAGCCTACCGCTCATCCGCAATCACCTTGCCATCATTTGGCAAGGCCCCAGGCCGACTAGCTCGGTGCTGCCGATCGCTCGACAAGGATGCGCAAATTCGCACCGATTCTCGAACAACGCCGAACGGGCGTTACGCGGTGTGACTGTCGGAAGACGAAATTGGACCTTCGCCGGTTCAGATGCTGGTGGCAATCGTGCCACCGCCGTCTATACCCTGATCGAGACCTGTCTATGCCGCGCGCGGCATAAACCGCCAAGCTCAACGACATCGCCCCCCAGGCTTGGCTTGCCGACGTGCTGGCTCGACTATCGGATGACCCTGCCAAACGTATTGACAACCTGCTGCCCTGGAATTGGTAACCTCCGAGCGTCGCTAACGCCGCTCTAGCGCGCTCAGCCTTCCGGCAAAAAAGAGGTAGCCGGGGGTTTTACCGAATGCGTACGTCGGAACGCCAGTACGACGCCCGTTGTCGATCTCAGCCTTCTTGACCCAGTCATGCGGTGTCTGCGGCGCGCAGCCGATCTTGGTCGCGATCGAAGTCATCGCCGCCCAGCGCTAGGGGGGCGCTTTTGTGATCCAGAGGCATCCGAACCGCAAGGGCCGGGCCTCGGTTCTTGTCATCGCCCCGCCCTCTCAGGAGTTGGAGCCTCCGTCAAACACGGACGATTTCAACGGAAACGATCCGAGCTCACCAAAACGGCCGCTCAATCACGCGTCGATAATCAAGTCGCAGACGCGTGGCTCACGGCGGTCCAGCCAAAAGCTGCGCTATCAGCGTTCAAGGAGATGCCGGTGTCAACGATTGCAACCAGACAGCGAGATGACGCTCATCACGCGATTGCCTTCAACCAAAGTATTCGCTGTGGCCATTTTGTCGGTGGCTCTGAACCCGCGTTGTCATATGCATCCAGACCCTCTTCGTGCGCCGCTAATTCTGTGTTGTTCCGACGAGCGGTAGAGGCGGTGAAGCGTCTGCTGTGTTTGCATTGATTGCATTATTTTTGTAGGAGCGGACCGCGCCACTGCCGGTGACCGAAACACCCGTTGAATTGCCGACAAAGGAAGAGCCGCCAATAAAAACAGACGCGCCGTTCCCGGCAGACACGCCCGAACCCGAGTTGTTGATCACGGTCGTGGCATTAATCAGCAAGATACCGGAGGATGTTCCAGAAACAGTGATGCCGTTGGTGGTGTTGGCTGCGACGAGGCTGTTGGTCAACTCCACGGTCGCCGAGCCCGATGTCGTATTTATGGACATCCCGGTGCCATTACCTTGCAATGATACGTTGCTCAAACTCGCACCCGCGACTGCACCCCCGGTCGGTGCTATCACGATGCCAGAACTCCCTGAGTCAATAACGGTATCTTTGACGAAGAGTCTGCCAACTCCGGTCTCGGGCGCAAAGTTGATACCTGCCCCAGCGGAGAAACCGAAAAAGACGCAATCTTCGACAAAGAGCTCGGACATGTTGAGCGCGCTGATCCCGTTGATGCCGGTCGTAATTCCTTGCAGAGTTATGCCGCGAATTCTGACGATAATACCTGCGCCGCTCACAACGATGGCATTTGTGCCCGATACGAGAATGGAACCTAGCGTCCCAGTGCAATCTAGTGTTACTGACTTGGTGATCGTCACGGCCCCAAATCCACCTGGATCCAGGCAGTCGATTTCGCCGCCGGCCGCCGTCTTCGAGATTGCGCCCGCGAAGGTCTTGCACGGCGCGGTGCGGCTGCAAGGGTTGACGTCATCTCCAACACCGGAAACCCAAGTTCGGCTCGCCTGCGCGCTGGCGGAGCTCGAGTTCAAGATAGCGATCGCAACCACGGTCAATACGGCAAACAACCGTTTCATCGGTCACCTCCAAAGCAGTTTTCTCGGAAGTAGCCACAAGAAGATACACCATGAAGCAGTTTGAGGCTGTGGCGGATTTCACATTTGACCGGTCACAAGCCGATTATGGTGCAACCAATCAGAGCTTCGTACGGTGCTGGACTTTATGCAGTTCACAATCCTCGTGATCCGCGCCTGATCGGATGGTCATCGCAGGCCTCAATGTAGACCCGCTATGTCCCCCAATCGCACTGGAGCGCGCCTTTGCGGTGATGACGTTGGTGATCGTTGCCGCGTCGAGTTTCATCTTACATGTGCCTGTGTAAAGGCCATGTAGAGGGGAACGGGATGCGAGCGCAAATCTCCACTCGCGACAAACTACATCGGAATTGCTGGATCAAGGTTGTCATTCTACCGAGGCGGAGGTCCTGCTTTTTCCTCTTCGTGGGGGAGCAAGTCGGCGTCAAGTTCATGAGCCCCTTTTTTTGGAGAGCTCCTTCCCGCATCGTCCGTTGTCGTTTCGACTGGTCTTCGCAAACAAAATTAACCGGCCAAAAATTGCGAGCGGCGTGCGAGTACGATGGTTCTGTTGAGCGGTTTCTTGAACTAACGACCATCCGGCTATTGAGCTTCACAGGCGCGCAGTTGGTTTCCTTCGATTGCTTCTGAGTTGGGTAAGCCAGCTCAACTTATTTCAGCGGCTTTACACGCCGCTTCATGGTCGTATTGTAGAGGAATCCTACGGCTTTGGCCTTCTGAATGGCCACTTGGTACTGATCACGAGCGGACCGTGCATCGTCCCCGCTAAGCAGCGATCCCCACAGCTCGTCATCAACCCTCTCAAATAGATCTCGAAGGATACGAGCCAGCGCGATGTCGCTGGTCTTAAGGGATAACTTAATCTCGTGTCCTCGCACCTCGAGATGTCGAAGCTCTGTCGGTACCCGGCGACGATAATAATAGTTGCCTTTGAGGCAAAAGGAGATAGCGGTCGGGATCGGAGGCGTTCTTTCGATGTCTGCCCATGTTCTGAACGATTTGCGGGGGTGGAGCGCCTGGAGAGGGCTGAACTCGTCAACGTCCGGCCGTGCGGAAACTCGTCGCGTGCCTGGGACAGGGCGCTGGCGGGGAGGGATTGTGAATTGGCTAGCATGCCTTCTACAGCCGCACGGTTGGCTTGCCTCGTTTCCGTTTCGGCTTCTCTGGGCCTGCGCTCGACCGCACGACGAGCTTGATTCCTACTTCGATTGCTGACGTCGAGTACTTTCCGCCGAAATGCTCGCGTTCCTTCAGCACTTGATGCGCTGCTCGTCGGAGCGCTCCATTCACGATTTTCTCCAGGCCTACCGCATACTCGAACTCACGGTACCTCCACTCCGAATCTCTCGGCGACAGCTCTACTTCAGGAAGACTGAGCACTTGCTTCTCGTCCTCAGGCGCAAGAAAAGATCCGCTCAAAGAGTCAAGCCTCCTCTGGGCACCGATCAACCTGAAAACGATCGGCATGATAGGTGCGGCCGATCCGCTTCCAGCTATCGTCCTCAGCACGGCTGCAGCAAGGTCGGCCAAGTGATTCATTGCATACTGTTTTGCATGAAGGATTTCGATGTCGCGATCAGAATTTTCGCTCACGAGCCTCGGGGTGGTCGGCTTGTCCTCATCGTTTGTCACGACAAGCACCTCCTGCTGAATTTCTACAAGGTTTTCGTTTCGCAGTTTTCACTGGGCGGCACCATCGTTCATGGGTGTCCATGGTTTCGAAGGGGATCCGCCTTCTTCCCCCAATTGAGCAGGCGTAGGGAGAGGATATCTCGGGAGTTCGAATCCCAGGATTTCTAAAACCCAAGCAATTCGTACGTCGTTCAGCGTGTCGAGATATTGCGAATGAAGGTGATATAAGTCGGTCGCCGGAGATGGCACGATGTGTCTCCACCAAGTCGTACCATTGACGAGATGCACCAAGAAGCGTTCGCGATCGCCTTGGCGGGCTAGAATGTCCTTTGATATGGCAAGTTGCGCGTCTTTTTGGTAGATCAAATACAGGCCACGCATTTTGCCGATCTTGATGTGAAGCGCGACGCAGCCTCGAGGGAGATGCGCGCCGCCGGCGACATGGCGATCAGTCTCAACAAATTTGACTTCGTCGTTTGCCGTGATCTCGCCCACGACCGGGATGGCCCTGGTCGCCCAAGCGTAGCCATGGGACACGTAGCTAAAGCCTAGGAGTTCGTAAGGCACGTGAAGGATGCGACCAATCTCCACGGCGCGATCGGCGTCGAGCCATGTGTCGCATTGCTCCAATTTCCGAATGGTTTCTCCTGACACTCCGAGTTTACGTCCTACTTCCTGTCGTGCGAGGCCAGCCCGAATACGAAAGAATCGGATTGAGTTGGGCGGCGGTGGATTTACGAGCCGGCTTTGCTCCTTTCGTGAGACACGGCTCATGGTCTTTGAGCCTCCACACTGGTGACTATTTCAGTGGAGGGCGACGTTTCCCGGGCATCCGAATGGACTGGGCTTGTAGTCCATAGCTCTTTTGCAACTTGCAAGGGTTCCAGTTGCAGGTTGCTCCACCATGCGCGCTCGTTCTCGTGACGGTGTAGAGCCAGGTGGTGAGATCGACAGAGTGGAACGGTGAATTCATCGCTGACTTTCCTTCCCAACGTGCTTGGCTGGGCAAACTTCAAGAGATGAGCATCAACTGGCGATCTCTGACAAACGAGACAGCCTTGTCCGCGGACGAAGGCGAGATGAGCTTTGCTTCTCTTTCGCGGGGCCTCTTTGGGAAAGGCAAGAACTCGATCTTCGTCGCAGGCGCGGTGAGGATCGCAGCGGTTCTCGCTGGTAACTTCCCGCTGAAGATTGGCGTTCTGAGGCTTTGTCGGATCGGCAGAAGGCCGTGACTTTGGGGTCACATCCGACAGACCTATCCTGTCATCTTCGACGACGAAGCCGATCCGCAAACGAACGCGTTGCGATCGGCGTGCAACTTGCTGCGGACTCGCGTATCCATAAGAATCTCCGCGTTCAGAAGGAGAGATTAAATTATATCAGATGGTGTAATATAACCCATATGGTCAAAGGCGTCAAGAGCGATCGTCCGCCACTTCATGCCGCGCAGATCCGCGCAGCTCGCGCGCTGCTGAGATGGAGCGCCGAAGAACTGGCGCAGGCTTCTGCGCTCGGGGCAAATACGGTCCGAAGGGCAGAAGTGGCGGAGGGGGCGACCGCCCTAACGGCCGCAAATGACCGCGCCATACGCAAGGCGCTTGAGGAAGCTGGCGTTGAGTTCATCGACCCGAACGGCGGCGGTGCAGGGGTTCGATTTAGGGACCCACGCGGTTAGATTTTCAAGCTCGAGTCCGGCTTTGGCTCAGATTGACGTTGCCGCTGTTTTGAAAAACCGTCGCCAGAGTGTGTCGGATCAGGCCATCAGTGGGATACGGGACGCACTCGAAAGTGCGGGCGAGGTCTTCATCGACGAAAATGGAGGAGGCGCAGGAGTTCGCCTTCGCAAGGGGACGCGACCGAAGGCGAGCAAGAAAAATTCACTCTTCCGGTGTCGGGTGTCAATCGGCGTTGGACTGGGACTCCCGATCGGCATCCAAAAGGGGCTCTGACTCACTTTTGATGCAGTTCAAGGGATGTTTGGCGCATTCATTGGAGGAGAATCAGCGCCATGCAGCAAGCACTCCACCGCTCCAGTCTGGTGCCGCGTGGGTTTGTTGTAGAGAGTGCGTGCTACGAGGGTGATAAGGCCATCATCGCGGTCCGGGCACCTGCAAGTTTCGGTTTATGTCCATGTTGCGGGACGGTTTCGCGGCGTATCCATAGCCGGTATCGGCGACGCGTGACTGATCTGCCGCTGTCCGGGCGGGTCGTAGAGCTTCTGGTGATCGCCCGCCGCTTCCGCTGTGACGCCGTCCTGTGCGGACGCCAGATCTTCACCGAGCGTTTTGCCGACGGGATCTTGGCTCGATCGGCGCGCCGCACGGCAAGGCTGGACTCTATCGTCCATCACCTCGGGTTGGCGCTTGGCGGTCGACCGGCAGCCGGCTTCGCAAAACGTCTGATGCTGCCTGTTAGCAAGGACACGCTTCTGCGCGTGGTTCGACGCCGCAGCCGCTCGCCAGACGACCCTCTTAAGGTCATAGGCATCGATGACTGGGCCTGGCGGCGCAATCACCGATACGCCAGCATCATCTGCAACCTGGAAAGGCGCCGGGTGGTTACCTTGCTGCCGGATCGTGAGCCCGCGACCGCGCAAGCCTGGCTGGCTCCTCATCCTACGATCTCGGTCGTCGCCCGTGATAGGGGCGGCGGATATGGCGAAGCGGCAGCAAAGGCCCTGCCGCACGCCGTGCAGGTCGCCGACCGCTGGCATTTGATGGAGAACGCCAGTCGGGCCTTCCTTGACGCCGTGCGCAAATCGATGCGGCAGATACGCACCGTCATCGGTGCAACCACGATCGATCCCGCGCTGCTCACAGCTGCCGAGCGGCTCCAGTATGAGGGCTATTTGCGACGCGAGGAGACCAATGCGGCCATCCTGGCGCTCTCGAAGAACGGCATACCCATCAAGCAGATCGTGCGCCAGACTGGCCATAGCAGGAAGCGGGTACGGCAAGTAATCCGCGGCGAACGCACCGATGTCTTTCGGACCCGGCAAAGTTCGTCGGATCTGCATTTGCCATGGCTCGATGATCAGTGGGCGTCCGGCTGCCGCAATGGGGCCGAACTTTGGCGCCGTTTAAAGGCGCGTGGCTTCCGAGGCTCGCTCCGCGTCATCAGCGAGTGGGCGACCCGTAGACGACGAGCTGAAAAGGCCGACGCGCGAAATCTTCAGAGGATTCCGTCGGCCAGAACCATCGCACGCCTGATGACCGTCGGACGAGACTTGCTCACGAAAGCGGAGACCGTCACGGTAGCGGCGATCGAAGCTGGCGTACCAACCCTGGTCGAGGCACGCGAGATCATCGCCGAATTCCACCTGATGATCCGACGCAAGACCGAGGCGGGCCTCATCCCATGGATCGAGCGGGCCCGCGCCAGTCTCGTCGCCTCATTCGCCAGCGGCGTCGCGAAGGATGGGGCGGCGGTACGGGCGGCAATCACTTCACCATGGTCCAACGGACAGACTGAAGGTCAGATCACGCGCCTCAAGCTCGTTCGACGTCAAATGTACGGCCGCGGCAAAATTGATCTGCTTCAAGCCAGACTAATCGGTGCCGAATAGTCGGCGCTGCGCCAAACTTGCGTCAGAGCCCAAAAGGATCCCCCTTTGACCGGTGCGTTCTGCTGGTAACGCTCGGCTCGTCGGAGCTGGCCGGGATAGCGGAGGCGAGCCGAGCGCGGTTTGTGTGATCGTCGTCTCGGCTTTTGAACCGCCACCTATCGTTGCCGGTCTCGACGATGTCACAGTGATGGATCAGCCGGTCGAGCAGCGCGGTGGGTCCTCTCGAACGCGCGGCTTAGCGCTGATGTCCCAGACCAATTCCGAGGTTGCGCGCTTTCTGCCGCAATGAACCCTCGGACCGCTTCATTAGCTTTGCGAGCTTTGCCACTGGAGTACGGGCTTTGGAATGCGCCCTTAGCAACCTCACGTCGTCTTTCGTATATTCCTTGCGCTTGCTCTTCGACTTCTTTGCCATTTGATTTTCTCCATCGGGGGCACACCGCGCGTAGAGCCATCGTGTTAATGCGTCAAGCACTCGGTTGACGTCGGCGCAAAGTGGACTACGAAGGATAAACGGGGACCGATAGGGACTTAACCTAGGCGGACTCCGTCCAGCTCATCTACGCTTGAACTTACCAGTGGCTACTACCCGGTGCGCCTTTGAATGGGCCAATAATATCCCGGCACCATTTCCGAAGGAAACGGCCGGGCGATCCGGGCCCCTGAAGCTCATCGACGATTGGAAGAGTGAATTTCACCGGCTTTGGACGGTGGGGTCGCGTTGCCGCGATCGGAAGCCAGACTGGATCTAGTACTGCCTCAGGATCCGCGAACATCACGACGACTATCAACAACACCAGCGGTAACGCGCACGCGATCGTTCCACCGACGACCAACGTGCTGTTGCGGGTTATCTAGCGGCTTTTCGAAGGTCCTCGATTTTCCAGAGCGCGAGTTGCCGCCGATCAAAGGATGGTGCCCAATCCTCAAGGGTTCTGATCGGCGGCGGGAAGTTGTACGGCGCCGCGCACAGGTCGACGGTAAAGAAGTCACCGACCTTGATTGAGCGGTTGCGACCGTCCGGGTAGGTCGTGGTCAAAAGGTATTTTATGTCCGACCTGAGGATGTTGTCGACCGCTCGAAAAATCATGTCCTCGGACAGGTGGATGAAGCAATCGCGGCAGAGCAACAGATCGGCTTTCGGCAGCGGGTCACTGCAAAGGTCGATTTCGTGGAACTCGCGACCGGGGCGCGCGTGCTGTGCGGCGGTTTTCTCGACTAGGTCAGGAACTATGTCGCCTCCGATGTAGCGCGAGACGGGAAGCTCAATCTTCGAAAGCCAGTGGAAATCCCCGCACGGCAAATCCAGCAGCCTCTCAATTCCGAGCTCGGCGAGCAGCCCGGGCAAGCTCTCTCGCACCCGCTCGGTGTGGTGCAGCGTCGAGCCGCCGCCAGAGGCCGTTTCCTTGTAGCCCCAAATGTTGCGGCGGTAGATCTCGCCGAAAACCTCGCCGGGGGTGCCCCGGAGATTGCGAACCATCTGCGATCGCAACCAGGTCAGGACTGGCGCGGGGAGTGTCTGGCGAGCGACACCGATTGCGACTGAGAACGCTGTGGTACGACGCAAAAGATCAAGCATGCGGTATCCGTATCATTGCAACCGCTGATGGCGCAATACACAGCAATCATCGGGCAATATTTAGAACACAGCGCCCGGCACCTTTTCCCAAGGGAACGGCCCGACGATCCGGCCCATGAAGCTCATCGACGATTGGAAGAGTGAATTTCACCGGCTCTGGACGGAGCGGGTTACGTTGTTCGCGTGGGTCTTGACGTGCGGCTTGGTGGCGCTCCCGGCCTTCGTCGAAATCCTCAACCCGCGCTTTCTGCTCGCACTGTGCTGCGGCGGATACGGCCTTCTTGGCTACCTGCCCCTGGTCAAACAAGCCCCGAAGGTGGACCGCATTGCGCGGCTTCACCCTCTGCTCACCCGAGGACGTCAGCGAAGCTCAGGGATAGGAGCGGTCGCTCTGCTTCGCTTTCAGCTCGAGCGCAAGCAAACTCTGCTCTTGGATCAGGGTCCAGTTCTGCCGCTCCAGCTTGTGCAGCCGTGCCGTGATGTTGTGCATGAAGACGAAGACCACGAGGAACAGTGCGCCGAACATCACCACGAAGGGAAAGACGACGCCGGTCACATGGCTGAGGAAATAGGCCAGCCTCGGAAACAGGGAAAAAACAGCCGGTAAGATCGCGACCATCGACAGCATGAGAAGGTCGTAGAGGTCGAATTTCCCCTGCAACGTCTTGCGCAGGATGACCAGCATGTAGATGAAAGCGAACGCCGAAATGACGGCAACAGTCTCGGTGGTTGGAAGGGCATTGGTCACTACCGTCTCCTGATATTGAAATCGGTGATGCCGGGGCGGAACGCGGCGTATGATGTCACGACTGTCGCTCCAGACGCGCGAGCAGGATGTAGCCGAGCACGCGGATCATGTAGCTCACGGCCTTGAAGCCGTCGATCGAACTGACACCGGCTTCCCGCGCTCGCATCCCGACCGGTGCTTCGCCGACCGTCAGCCCCGAGCGCATCGCCCATGCAAGCGAGATCGGCTCCGGGAAATCCATCGGATAGCGCTGTGCAAACAAGGCCATGGCCCGGCGATCGAGCAGGCGCATGCCGCTGGTCGGGTCGGTGATGTGGCCGCCTGCAAAAAGGGAGTTCAGGGCAAGCGCGATAAGCTTGCTGCCGAAACGCCTCAGCCGCGTCGAGCGGAAGCCGGCATTATCGATGAAGCGACTTCCGATCACGATGTTTGTCGGCCGCCTGCGGTAGGCATCGAGCAGGACTGCGACCTCCAACGGATTGTGCTGCCCGTCACCGTCGATCTGGATGCAGAAATCGTAATTGTTGCGCGCGGCGTACTTGATGCCGGTTTGCACGGCGCCGCCGATGCCCAGGTTTTGCGGGAGGCGAGCGACCGGCGAGTGCGCGCTCGCGACGGCGCAAGTCGCGTCCGACGAGCCGTCATCGACCACCAGGGTGTGGTAGTCGCAGCTGGTCCTTGTGATCTCCGCCAAGAGGTCACCGATCGAGGCCTGCTCGTTGTAGCAGGGAATGACCAGCAAAATGCGCGGCTGGTCCGCCGGCGGCGCCGCTGCGCTGGCCTGGCGCTTATCCGCCGAATCCAGGGTCGTCGTGCTCACATCTGCCTCGATAGCCGGATACCGCGGGATGCGTGAGCCCCTGCGGTAGCCGCGCTCACCCGTTAGGATTGTGGCAACCGCGCCCCGACGCCCCGATTGTCAAACTGCTATACTTGCTGATGCTTTTTCTGTACAGGCGGTAGGTATCCCCGGGGGCGGCTCGCCCGAGCGAGGGGTCAATGAGAGCTGCTAAGATTTTCTTCTCGATCGTTTTCCTGCTGATCCTGGCCAGCAATGTCCGGTCGATTTCGCACTGGAACGAAAGCCGCGGCGTTTATGACGATATCTGCTATCTCCGGCAGGCGCATCTGTTTCAGCGCTTCGGCTGGCGTGGGCTCGATACCAGCCTCGCCCGCGAGGACGACGGTTATCTCTCTGGTAAGCTGCGTAGCATTCAGTTTCCGACTTGGGCCGACGTGACGACGGCGCCGTGCCACACCCAAGCCGCCGATGGCACCAAGCGCGTGATGACACCACCGCCAGGGACGGGCTTTGCGCTGTCGGTATTCCCGGAAGGGTTTCAGGTAGTGCCGCTTTACGTGGCGGCGAACGTGTTGATTGCAGGCTTTGCTCTGTACGGTTTGTGGCGGGCGCAGCGGCCGAATGCGCTGGCCTTGGCAGCAACCTTCGGGGCGGTCGCCATCTATTTCATGATCAATCCGACGAAGGCGAGCTACTCGATGGCGCCGACCATGGTGCTTTGCGCGCTCGCGGGCTTACTGACGGCAAGATTGTTCGTCGTCGGGGACAGGCCGCGCTTCGTCCCAGTCGCTGCGATCGGATTTCTGCTCGGCCTGTCTGGCAGCTTCCGAATCGCCAACGTGTTTCTGGCGGCCGGCTACTTTCTGTTTTTTGGATTGTCATTCCTGATCCGCCGCGACCAGAAGACATTCTGGCAAGGGTTTGCATTCGGCCTGGCGTTTGTTGTCGGAGTGCTGCCGGTGCTGGCCGCGAACCTAGTCAATTCGGGAAATCCCCTTGTCTCGGCCTATAGCGGCGTTGACACGGCGCCGCCGCGGCTCGATCCCGCCGTACTTCGCGCCTACCTGAATGACGTGCAGTTTCCGTTGGTCGTCGTGATATGCGTCTGGACCGCGCTCCTGTGGCAGTTTGCGGGGCAAGCCGACGTTAAGCGGCTCGCGGCTCTGATCGCCGGCAATCTCGTCTTGAACATTGCGTTCTTCGCCACGCATCCTGTCTTCACGCAGTACTACACGATCCCGATCTCTATGCTCACGCTCTGGACGATCCTGTTCGTAACCATCCTTATGAACCGCAAGGTATCAAGGGACCAGGCCGACGGACCGCAGCCGAGCGGGTTGCTATCCCACTCGTCGTCGACTTGACCGCCTCAGTCACGTCAGCAGTTGATGCGAGCGGACATCGCGGAGACAAGGGCTAAATCGACGCGATTGGCGCGGTAGGGGCGTTCCCTCGACAATGTCGCCACGCCGAACTGTCAGGGAGGAGAATCATGTCGTTCCTGCCGGTCAGTTTGCGTTGCAAAATAGTCGTCCGAGGAACGCTCGGTCGCGCGCTCTCCAAGCACCCTATCGATGATCGACTGGACCAGAAAGATTGAGCGAAGTCGGTCGCTATAGGGGCAAAGCAGACATTGCTTTAGTGCATCACGCCGCCGGGTTTATGATGGGTACACGATTTAACAAGTGAACAGTCACATAGGCATTCCGCGGAGTCTTTCGTTACAGGCTCGGAGTGACGAAGCGAAAATGCTGGATCACCTATCTCCGGGGCTCGTTAAATCGCAGCAACAACGGCCAGCCCATTGAATGAAATTGGAACGAGTGCTCGGAATCACGTTGCAAGTTAGCGACTCTTCGCCAGCTCGACCAAGCAACGTGAGTCTTATAAGTTCGAGAGTCTTCCGGAATGATTAAGCCTTAACGTAAAGTTCATCAACATAACCCTCTCGTACCCAGTTGCGGGAACGCCACGTCCGCTTTAGCCCTATATGCTTGTCGATAAACTCGGAGACCCGACGATGGCCAAAGGTCTCGTGGTTTAGGCTCAGAAAGTTTCGTTTGACCGTGCGATTAACGTGTCCAAGCAGGAAAGCCACCGATACGTCGTCGATTTCAGGAAGGCTATCTTGATTGACGGCCAAATCCAGACTTTCGTCCTCTGTTTGAGCCAAAGCCCAATACGGATAAACCTTTATAGTATCAGCTGTGGTCCGCTCGCCGAACAGACAAACCTTCTCCTTGCCTAGGGCGTTCATCAGAAAAAAACCTGACACGACACAACTGACCGGAAGATCGTAGATGGTGTAATCTAATGGTTTGAACCTGCGGGCGTACAAGGCGCCCAAACCCAATCCGCCGCCGATCTCGGCAACCCGCCCATTCTCGGGTACCAAATCCGCGATCTTGGCCGCAGCGTAAATGGCGTTGATATGCCTGTAATGGAAAATGCGACTGCGTACGACAAATCCAAATGTCGGGAGGATATCATCGGGAGGGGTAAGCGAAATCTTGAAGTGGCTTTCAAGCCGCGCAACGAGCTGATCGGCGTCTCGTCGGATATTCTCTTGATAAGGGCCGCTCTCAGGATTCTCAATGTTTAGCACGCCGCAACTTTCAGCTAAACAGATCAACTTCTCCCAATATAGCAGCGCCACCCGTTCGGCTGTCCAGTAGGCGGGCGTGTAACCGTCCACGCCCAATGTTAAACCGCCGAACCAAGAGTAGCTTCTCCCAATGCTCGCCAGATAGTCAAAAATGCGGTCGGTGTCGCCACTTTCGATAGCATCGGCAAACGCCTTCATGTCGTTTTGAAGAATGTGGTCCCATAGATCCGCGCCTGGGGCGGCGAGCCCAGCGACTTTCCAGTCCTCTGTAGCAGCCCAATAGGCTTTGACCAATCGTCCAATTAGGTCGGGGTCCCGTTTAAGTTGAGGTGCGGATTGATGATACTTTATCATTACCCTGTTTGCGGGGAGCGGTCGCGCCGTCAATGGCTTAACGTCAGCGCGGCTCGGTCTGAGATTGAACAATGGCATCGCGCTAAACAATCTGGAACGAGAGACTACAAAGATAGCACTATCACCTGATTTAGCCAGGAGCGCGGAGGGGCGGCTTGCATCAAGTGTTCATACTCTAGCGCGACTTTTCTCGGCCCGAAACCTCATCGCCAAGTTAGGCAAAACAGGTCCGGTCGTTATCGTCACGCCTGCGAAACAGCGCGCTAGTGCTATTTCGCATGATCATTTTTACGACCAGCATCCTCAACCGCTTCAAGGCGGTCCGCGCAACGGCTCAATTAATAAGGGATCGATCGAACGCCGGACAGCCAGCTTACGTGGCGAAATGGCGCAAATTCGCTTAGAATGGGCGAGCTCCATCAACAAGAATTGACAAGATGGTCGGATGCGGTGCACAGTAGCGCAACCGGAGGGGGCAGTGAGTGTCGCTAGGGATAAATGCTTGCGCAGGAACTTATAACTACGGTGCTGGACGTCTCGTCCAGTAGCGCCGTCATTGATATTCTTATCCCCGCTCGAAATGAAGTGGGCCGCATCGAGCGATGCTTGCGGTCGCTGCTGGAACAGACTTTTCAAAACTTCAACGTCGTGATTCTCGACAATAGTTCAGATGATTCAACTCTGGACGCTGTGTGCGCATTTGTTCGCGAAAATAACCTTTCGGCCCGTATTCTTCAAACCACGCGAAGGTTGGAGTTGGCCGATGCGCTCAATATCCTGCTCGATCAATCGGTTGCGTCGTTCACCAAATTTATCTTTGCGGATGACTATCTCGGTTCAGACGCGTTGGCTACTTTAATGATGCCATTTGCGATAGATGAGAGTGTTGTCCTGACCTACGCCGAGCGCAGATACTTCAGCACGAGTGGTCCGTGTTCTGGACCAACGGCGAGCAGCCGGATGCGTGCTGCTTTTTCGGCTGTTCCCGATGCGACGGCGCTGGTCTATCTCGGTAACTATTTCGGCGAACCTTCCGCAACGATGGTCCGCGGGTCGGCGATTCGAAAGTCCGGCTTGCGCTTTGACAGAAGTCTAAAGCAAGTCCTTGATGTTGATCTTTGGATACGTCTTTGTATGAACGGCCGCGCAATAAGAGTCGGTGGCCAGGACCTTATTTATATCTCGAAGGAGCGGGATGGCGAAACTGAGCTTAACATCAGGTCTTGTCGAATTTTTGTAGAAAACCTTGTACTACGTCGCCGCTACGCGCCGAAAGACTGGTATCGCCTTCCACTAACTCTGCATGTCGTTGCATTTTCTCTGCTAGCTTATCGCATCACCAGAAGCCTGATTTTCCTTTTGATAAGCCAGCCGATGCCGGTCGAACGTATTTGATTCCAACAAGCGCGCAGGAACAAATTGCGCAGGCGAGGGTCCTGGATCTTCATAATCGTGCGCAGAAAGGTAACAAAACCTTGCCCTTGCGCACCGCGAAATCCATAGAGACGCGAGATTTCATCGTCAGTCAAATAGAACCCGATGGACGTCACTTTCTTAAGATACCTCACGTAATCCGCAACAGTGCGATCATAGTTGACGCCGGAATATTGTGTCGTGCTCAATCCGCCCGTTCTGTAATGAACTAAGCATTCTTGCACCTGCGCCGCTTTGAATCCTGCAGCTAGCGCAGCTACGAACAAAAAGTTTTCAGCTGTAATATGACCGCTATCGAACGGCTTAATCGTTTCGATGACGCTCTTCTTGAAAAGCGTCGATTGGTGCACGATTCCAAAACAGTTCATAACTGAAGGAAGATACGTTGGGAAGGGCATGTTGCCGTCACTGCTTATAAGCAACGTGCTTCCGAATACCCAATCGGATGACGTTTTGACCAATCGATCGACCATCAATGCCAACGCATTCGGCGTGCAGAAGTAATCGTCGGAATTCATAATCGCAATCAGATCACCAGTCGAGAACGCTACTCCATTCGACATTGCTTCCCACACAGACCGATCCGCCTTGCTGTAGATGCTCACATTCGCAAGATGGCCATACCTTTGCCTCAACAGACTAAGAGTATCGTCTGTCGATGCTCCATCGACAATAACTGCCTCAACCTTTTCGTATGTTTGATGCACAACCGACATCAGCGCCTGATCGAAAGAATCGATGCGGCCGTGCTTGGTGAGATCCTTGACGATCAAAATAACGGAGACGACGGGTTTATCCAGCGGCGACTCAAGGTCGTAAATCTTCCGTTTGCGATCGAAAAATCCCTGCACGTAAGTCAAAAAATCGGGATCGACATACTTGTCATAGCCATGGATTCCGAGAGGCGAACTTAAGCCCAGGGACTCCGTTTGCAAGAGCTTGTAGTTTACTTCGCAAGAAAAAAGCCGCGCTTCCCAACTGCGGGGGATACGGATGCGGGCGCCGAGCAGTTTCGCGACAATAGTGAAGAACACGTCTTCATAGATGTTGTACTTGCTGCATGTTCCGCGCCAATCTCTTAACACCTCTCGTAGGGCGCGGGTCAGAATAGCCGCGAGGTCAAAGCGGCGATTGATCGCGAGAAACCACAGTGCTTGCGCAATGCGTAGCGGGTTCGGCCTGGGTTTGAAAGTCTCGAGTACACGAATGCAGGTAGAGATGCGCCGGAGGCTTAGACCTCCATTCCCGCCGAAGGGCGCCATACGCTTCAAAAAACGTCCGCGGCCGAGGTCCGGCAGGAAGAGGGGAGCTCCAACAAAATCGTACCCCTTTGCCATCCATGCGCGGAGATCGTCTTTGAATATCCACGCGTCGAGGTGACAGATCAGCATGTAGTCGTAGTCGGCGTACATTCGATAAAATGCAGGGTCCATCCCCATCTTGTTGACGGCGGCGCTACTACCAAAGTAATCGGCGCGGACGAGGCGAACGCGGCCTTCGATCTTGTTTTGCTGAAAGAAGGCTTGATACCACCCCGGATTGCAGGAGTCTGGCAGGATGACCTCAAGCGGATAATCGTGCAGCACCTCCGCATTGTGACGCAGTGTTGCGGCCAGATCTGTGTCGAGCGCGTCGAGGTGCGTTGGAATGAGAACGACAACGCGATGTAAATTGTCTTTTTTCACGGTGTTAACATCGTCCCGGGGTGGTGGCATAAATTTGATTTCGCTTGGCAAATACTCGTATCAAAAGAGCTGTCGATAAATGGGTGTCGCTTCGCCCTTGGCTTCACGCGAAAATCCGCGGGAAGAAGCGCTTCAGCCTCTGTCGCAGCGGCCCGTGTTGGAGGTTCCATTGCAATACATGGGGGTTGAGGCGAGTAAGTCCGTACCAGGTATTTGCCCAAGCCCTTATCTTCTGCACGGGGGGTAGCGCAGCGTACTCACGCGTATGATTGTCGGCAACGAGCAGGTCGCCTTGCCGTCCGGCGCGAAATATTCTCGCACGTTTGAGGTTATGCTTGAAATAGGCCCCACGTTTTCCAACAACCGCGACCGAAAGGTTCTCCGCTTCGATCGCCCGCGTCATAGATGCCATGCCGCCTTCGAATTGGTAGGCATCATCCTTCTTCAGAAACGAACGGCTCGATGCGAGCTTCCGGAATCGCTCCATGTCAATCATGAAACCAGTTGTCCGAATATGAAAATTTGGAAAGTCTGGAAAGTTTGCGCGCATTGGGTGGTGCGTTTCAAAGGAGCCAGTAAATCCAGCGAGGCCAACACCGGGACTACGGAACGCATCGTGGAGCTTCTCCAGCCAGCCTTCGTGAAGCGGCTCCGAATAGGTGTTGAGGAACAACACGAC
>NZ_JARXWB010000020.1 GCF_029892425.1 Bradyrhizobium sp. BR13661
ACGTCTGTGTGCCTTCCTCGAAATGCCCCGTTAATGTCGTCGATTCCCATGACGGACCTACGACTCTAAGAGGACAGTTGCGATACAGAACCTAACAGCGCCTCACGGGCGATGTTCTCGACCATCGAGCGCATGGCGCCGTTGTCGTTCGCCGCCTCGTCGACCAGCACGTCGATCTCTTCGAGGCCGGCGGCGATCGCCTGCTTGACGCGGCGGTGGCCTGCATTGATCAAGTAGCCGTTTCCGCCGCCGATTTCCGGCGTGATAACGGGCGGCTGCACGATGCCGACGGCCTTGATCGTGGCGAGCAGCAGCGCGTCGGCTTGCGGCGTCGACTTGGTCTGGCGCATGCGGTCGGGGTTCTCCTTCAGCGCGCGCGGATCGACCTTGATGAGTTGCATGGGAATGGATCCTTTTGGGGTTTGCGGACCGGCAACGCCGGTCCTTTCTCGTCTTCTTCCCGAAGACCCCCCTGGGCCCCGCGGAGCGGACGGGCCGGTGCAACTGCGGCCGAGCATCCCTGCCCGGCAGGACCAGCAGGGCCAAAGCCCTGCGCAGGACGACGGGCTGGGATCGCGCAGGCGCCGGTTGAGCGATAGCGTCGGCGGCCCGCCCGATCTGCGAACCGGCCTATTTCCTTCCTCGCTCCCCTTCTTTCGTTCAGGCGGCCGTAGCCAGCTGGCCGGCGCTCTCGCCGTCTTCCGCCAAGGCTTTTTCCACCTCAGCAAGCTGCCGGCGCTTTTCGGCAAGCTCGCCAGAGAATGCGCAGTCCCCGCCATCGCGGGACTCGTAGGAGGAGAGCCGTCGGCGACCCTCAGTGAGGCGCTGGCGGTAGCGCTCCCGCTCGCCCTCGAAGTCGCCCAGCGCGTGCTCGAGGCGGGCGACCGCACCGAGCGGCGTCACCGTCACCGGCAACTCGATCTCGTATTCGGTGCCGGTTCGCTGGAGCATGGTGGTGTAGCGGTAGCCGTCGCGGCCGATGCGCTCTCCACTGTACGCGACGTTGAAACCCCCGATCGAGGCGATGACGGTCTCGCCTTCCTGCTGAAGCTGCACCAGCGTCAGGATCTCCTTCATCAATGCGCGCCCAGCGAGCTTGCGTTCCATAAACGGGGTTCCCGTCACGGACATGCTGAACGCATCGCCGGCGGTCGGTGTGAGGCGCTCGATGTCCTGGCCGATCTCACTGATGCGGCGGGCCGAGAGCTGGATGTCGCGCTGGGCATCGCGCATCTGCCGGCGCACCGCGTGCTGATCATCGATGTGCGCAGCCCGCAGCCGTTCGAGCCGCGCGATGTCGGCCTCGAGGCCAGCCTTCTGCATCAGGCGCGGGTCGCCAGAGGCGATCGCCTTCGCCATGGCGAACTGGTTGGCCTGGCTTTCACCCATGTCCTCCAGCCGGCGGATCGAGGTGTCACCGGACAGCGCGGCAGCGATGAAGCGGGCCTTGCGCTCGTTGTTCTGCCACATCTGCGCATCGAGGCTGCCTTCGGTCGCGTAGGCGAAGATATCGACCTCGTCATGCTGGTTACCCTGCCGTACGATGCGGCCCTCGCGCTGCTCGATCTGCGAGGGCAGCCAGGGCACGTCGAGGTGGTGAAGAGCCTTCAAGCGAAGCTGGGCGTTGACGCCGGTGCCCATCGTGTCGGAGGAGCCGATCAGGAAGCGGACCTTGCCAGCGCGCACATCGCCGAACAGCCGCTGCTTCGCCTCGGACTTCTTGTAGTCTTGCATGAAGGCGATTTCGCAAGCCGGCACGCCCATGCGGACGAGCTCATCGCGGATCCAGCGATAGGCGGAGAAGCCGCGGCTCTTCTCGACGCCGATCGTGCCGAGGTCGGAGAAGATCATCTGTGCCGCGCCGGGCAACTCGAAGGGTTTTCCGTCCGTGCGCACGTAGTTGTTCGCGGCCGTCTCGCTCCAGATGCGGAAGGCGTTGCCGACCAGCAGGTTCAGCTTGTTCTCGGCTTCATTGTCGTTGTCCGGGTCCACCAGGCGCAGGTCGATGGCCGCGTGGCGGCCGTCGGTAATGACCGACAGCAGGATGTCGTCGCCGGGCTCTGGTGCGCGGTCGCGCTCCTCGATCGCCTTGATGCGCTCACCGAGCAGGGTCTGGTAGCGCTTGAACGCCGGAGACGGCTTCGCGGTCAGGATCTGCCGTTTTCCGGTCGATATGGCTGGCACCTTCACGTACTGGCGCAGGTCCTCAGGCATCACCACGTCCGCGAAGGAGCGGAACATGGCGATCAGCTCCGGCACGTTGACAAAGGTGGCGAAGCGCGTGACCGGCTTGTATTTGCCGGAGGGCTGGAGCTCGAGCTCGGTCGTGACATCGCCGAACGTGCTCGCCCAGGCATCGAACTCATGCAACCCGCGCTCCGATAGCGCGGCATGTCCGAGATAGCGCTGCACCGAAAACATCTCGCCGAGCGTGTTTGTGATCGGCGTACCGGAAGCGAGCACCAGCGCACGGCCCGGGTTCTTCGTCTCAATGAAGCGCGACTTGACGTAGAGGTCCCAGGCGCGCTGCGAACCGTTGGGGTCGACGCCCTTCAGCGTCGACATGTTGGTGGCGAAGGAGAGCTTCCTGAACTCCTGCGCCTCGTCGACGATGATTTGGTCGACGCCGATCTCGGAGATGGTCAGAAGGTCGTCCTTGCGGGTTGCGAGCGATTCTAGCCGCTCCTGTAATCCCTCCTTCAAGCGCTCGAGGCGCTTGCGCGAGACGCGATCGTCGCTTTCGACCTTGGTCAGCAGGGTTTCGTAGAGCTCGAGCTCGTCCTGGATCATCTGCTGCTCGAAGGCCGAGGGCACGCTGATGAAGCGGAACGCCGAATGAGTGATGATGATCGCGTCCCAGGTCGCCGTCGCGGCGCGCGACAGGAAGCGGTGCCGCTTGTCCTTGGTGAAGTTGGTTTCGTCGGCGACCAGGATGCGCGCGTTCGGGTAGAGTGCAAGGAACTCGCGGGCGGCCTGCGCCAGGCAGTGGCCGGGCACGACGAGCATCGCCTTGGCGACGAGGCCGAGCCTGCGCTGCTCCATGATTGCGGCGGCCATCGTCATAGTCTTGCCGGCGCCGACGGCGTGCGCGAGGTAGGTCGAGCCCGCGGCGATGATGCGCCAGATACCGCGCTTCTGGTGCCCATAAAGAACAAAGGCGCCAGAGGCGCCGGGTAACTTCAGGTGCGAACCGTCGAACGCTCTGGGCGCGATGTTGTTGAAGCGGTCGTTGTAGACGCGCGCCAGCCGGTCGGTGCGATCGGGGTTGGACCAGATCCAGCGCTGGAAGGCATCCTTGATCTTCTGCAGCTTAGTCTTTGCTGCTTCCGTGTCGACGACGTTGAGCACGCGCCGCTCGCTGTCGCCGTCCTTGATTGTGTCGAAGATCTGCGGCACGCGGCTGTTCAGTGCATCGGCGAGCAACTCGCCTGCGTGCCGGCGGTCCGTGCCCCATTCCGACGTGCCGGCCGCCATCCATCCGAGCTGCCGGGCTTCCACGGTCCACGACGCCAATTCCGGCATGTGATGGATCCTGATCTCGGCGTCCATCGTCTCCTTGACGAAGGCGACGATGTCGGTGGCCGGAATCCAGGGCGCGCCGAGACGCGCAGTGATATCGGACGGCTTGAGGTCGGCGGGCTGCACGGCTTGCAGCGCCGTGACATTGCGTTCGTAGGACGGATCGAGCGCAGCCGCGGCCTCCGCAGCCCTCAGTTTGTCACGGACGGGACCGGAGAGGTAGGAATCGGCCGTCTGCCACGAGCCGTCCGCAGGATCGCGGAAGACCGCGCTGCCGAGTTCGGCGACGACGTCGTCGCATTCTCGGTGCAGCAGCTCGGCGACGTGGTCGATGTCGACATGCCCGCGCTCGTTGAGCACGACGACCAGCGCATCGGCCGCGCTGCCGATGACGGGTGCAGCCGGCGGCGCGATCACCCGCTCGGTGAAGATCGGACCGGGCTTCGCGGTGTTGGTCTCGAGGTCGTAGTCCTCGATCGAGGCGACGAGCCAGCAGTCGGGGTCATCGAGGAAGGGCTGGATGTTCGGCCGGCGATGCGTCTCGCGCACCTCGCTGGTCTCTTCGTCTTCCGTCATGGAGACGGTCGTGAAGTTGATCGGGCCGAAGTCGCGGACGAAGTTCGACCAGGCGATGCGCAGCCTGACCTGCGCGTCTTTCCACGGCTGGTCGAGCTCCTGCGCCTTCAACACCTCACGGACTGCATCGCGGACCGGGATCAACTTCCGAATGACGCGAACATGCTTCTCGGGAATGCCCTCGGCCATGCGCCCCTTACGGGCCTTCACGGCGACAGGCACGCCGTCGAGGAGTTGCATCAGGCCGTGGGCCTTGTCGAAGAAATAGCTGCCCTCGCGCACATGCCGATCGGACGGCAGATCTAGGACGCTCTGATCATCCGCATCCTCCAGATGGAGCTCGATCACATCGGGCTCGCCGTCGTAGCGGTCTTCGGGAAGGAGACCGACTACAGCCGTCAGCGCCGCTTCGAGATCCTCGCCCTCGCGCGGCAGGCACGCATAGGTCTCGCCGAACGGACCAGAGGCGAGAGCGTGCGTGCCAAGCACGAATTCTGGATGCTTCGTGAACCATCGGTTCACGCGGATCGCGCTCTCGTCTTCTGTCGCCGGCCGCACCTCGTCGACATCGAGCCATGACAGACTTCGTTCCGGATCTCCGATCTTGCGCTTGCGCAGGAACAGGATATCGACGACGACGTCGGTACCGGAGCTGGCGCGAAAACTCCCCTCGGGCAGCCGGATCGCCGCAATCAGGTCGGCCGACTTCGCGATGTGCTCGCGCGCCGATGCATCCGCCTTGTCCATCGTGCCCGAGCTGGTGACGAAGGCGGCCAGCGCCCCCGGCTTCAGAAGGTCGATCGCACGCGCAATAAAATAATCGTGCAATCGCAGCCCCATAGACCGATATGCGCGGTCGGAGCGTACGGTGCGGTCAGAGAACGGCGGATTGCCGATGGCGAGATCGAAGTTCCCAGGCAATTCGGTGCGCGCGAAGTCTCCGGTCACGATCCGCGCCCGCGGCTGCAACAGGCGCGCGATGCGCGCCGTAACGGGATCCAGCTCGATACCGGTGACGTGCGAGACGTCCCGAAGTCCTTCCGGCATCAGCGCGGGAAACAGCCCGGTGCCGATGCCGGGCTCGAGCACGCGGCCGCCGCGCCAGCCGAGGCGCCGCAGGCCTGCCCAGATCGCACGGACGATAAACTCGGGCGTGAAGTGCGCATATTGGGTGCAGCGCGCGAGCGAGGCGTGGTCGAGATCGCCGACGGCATCCTCCAGCTCCGCTCCAATCGCCTCCCAGCCCTTGCGGAATTCCGCCTCGCCCGGGCGCCGGAACACGAAGTTCGCAAGGTCGGAGGCTCCGAAGCCGGTGAAGCGGATCAGCCGCTCCTGCTCTACGACAGTCGCCGCACGCCCATCGGCCTCGATTGCCGCGGCGAGCCGGATCGCCACGATGTTGTCGCGGGCGCGCTCCTTCCATCCCTTGGCCAGGGCGCGCTCACCCGCGAGATGGAAGTTCGTCTCGCGCTCTCGCGGAGCGGATGAAGCAGAGCGTGTGACCGCCGCGACCGGAAGCGATGGGGCCGGCGTCGACGGATCAGGATCCTCGCCTTCGTCCGGGTCGTCGGTGATGCCGTCGGCGAAGGCGGTGACGCCGAGGCCAGAGGAAAGGGCGGAACTGTTGAAGAGGTCGAGGGTGAAGGGATCGTCTTGAGCCATTGGAAATTGTCCTTGAGATGAGGGCACGTGCCGTCGTCCCGCCGAGCTGCCTCGGCGGGTGGTCCGGTGAATAGGGATGGGAGGCGCTAGCGGATGATGAGCGACAGCGAGATGTCTGTCTCGCTCAGCTGCACCCGCAGATGGGTGTATCGAAAATCACGATTGATGAGCGGGACGAACCGCTCGGTCTCGATGAACTCGATGCTGTCATCGCCGCCGAAATGGCGTCGCTTGTAATCGAACCAGTCCGGATTGCCGACCGGATGGCATTCCTCGGAATAGACCACGAGTGGTCGATCACCGTCACCGAGCTTGCCGTTCGACATGATGTAAACGCCGTTGTCACCCACAAGCCAGAGCCCAGGCTTCTCGCCCTTACCCGGTTTTTGGCCGTAATAGGGATTGCGGAACCCGCTGTTGGCGGCGGCGTCGGACTTTCCACGTTCAATAACCCTGCGGACGGCGGGGATGGGGAATGTGAACATTGCGCTCTCCCTCACGCCGCGATCGCGTCGGGCAGGTAGCGCAGGTGCACCGGCAGCTTCGCTGAAATCTCCGCGTCGGTAAGTTGGTCGAGCAGCTTCAGCACAGTGCCGCGCTGACCACCGTAGAGCAGCACCGTGCGCTTGCCACATTGATGATGGGCCCATCGCTCGCCAGCGTAGCCGCGGTAATCGTTGTGCGTGCTTGACCAGATGTGCTCAACCCGCTCTTCACGCGACATCGCCATCACGGGCTGCGATTCTCGTTCGACGATCGCGGTGCGCAGCCGGTCGGGCGAAGAGCGCTCCAAGAGATTACAATAGCCGTGGAAGTGACGGACGCGACGGCCGATCGTTAGCGCGAAGAAGACGCTGGTGACGTTGCCGGTGAGAAATTCGCGCATCGCGAACATCCCACTGCGCATCCAAAGTGGTGGCAGGATCTCGAGCATGTAGTCGTATTCGATTTGGCCAATCTCAAACCATTCGCCCGAATAGAGCGCGGTCGCATCGACTTCGGGGCGGTTCGGCCTCTGCGAATGTCGATCGAACATCCGGAACATCTGCCGGCGGTCGGCGATGCCTTGATAGACCTTGCGGATCGGAGAGGGGATCATGGGAGGGCTCCTTTCAGCCTAGTCGGACTGAAGCGCGGCTTACCCTTTGGCTCGCCATCTTCTTCAGCCCTTGACCCTTCTTCGCGGCCGCCTCTCCGGTCCGGAGGGTCAAGGGCCGCGGAGCGGGCGAAGCCTCCCTTGACGCGCCGGCCGGGCATGCGGCACGTCATTCCTCCTTTCTCATTTCGTGTTTCCCTCTCGCGCTTTTCCTTTATCCGTGCGCTCGGACTCTCATCCGCCTGCTCGGCCTCGCACGACGCACCCGGGGCCGAGTTCTCCGGACATCACGGTAATCATTGAATGGTCGCGAGCAGCCCATAGGCCGGTCCGCCGAGCAGACCTCTTAGATCTTCGTTCCAGTCACCGGCTCGCGGTCGTGATCGCGTACATTCAATGCCGGTTTCGCCGGCAATCTTGCGAATACGCTCGGCGTAGACGTCACCTTGCCGATTGTTATCGGTCGCAGCCACAAGCCGAACGTTCGCGCGCTCAGCCAAACAGCGGATGGCTTGCTCCGTGGCCGGCGACCAGCCACCACCAGTGCTGACATATAGCGTGTGGGAGCGCTGCACTTCGATCGCGGCCAGGCTCATGGCATCGATCGCAGCTTCGGTGATGCAAATCCGCTCAGCGTCCGTCGGCCCGAAACGAAAGAGTTCTTTGGTCCCGCCGGTGGCGAAGCCGCGCCAATGCGGACCACGCTCTTCCCAGCCAATGATACGGCCGGCAAGATCGTCATGTGCCGCCCACATGCTACCTTGCAGGCCCTCCCGCAGCCCGCCTCGAGCAACCACGACAGCGATAATGCTGTCGGGAATGCCGCGCTGTTCGGCGAGATAGTTCCAGGTCGCCGAGCCAGGCCTTGGCGGTCGCCGGCGGGACCATCTGCTGGCGATGGACGCCGTCGCCGCCGGTTTGGGCGCTCGCTTCCAGACCGGCAACGTCACAACGAAGCCGACAAGCGCAGCGACGCGATCGCAGGCCTCCGGGAATCCATTCGCGCCAAAATGCTTTGCGAGATCGAAGACGTCCCCTTTGGCAGGCGAGAGAGGATCGAACCAGCCGCGCCCTTCGTGGATGACGATGATGATGTCGGCACCGCTACGGTATTTGAGCGCACGCCGGGTACTTTCCTTCAGGTCGATTTTCCATCCCTCGCGTTCAAGTACGGCCGCGCAAACCACCTTGCTGCGCAACTCTTCAATGTCCTTCTTTTCCATATTTCCCTCCGAACGCGCTCAACGCAGCACCCGGTCCCTTCTTCAGTTTTTCTGATCCGCAATTTCGGAACGGAACTGGCCGGCCGCGGAGCCTCGCCGGAGGCCAGGGCGCGTTGACCAGCTGTCCAATGTGGCAGGTTAGGCCGCGGCGAAGCCTCCCTTGCCGCCGGCATGGCGCCAGCGGCACAGCGGTTGCCCGGTTCAATGAGCCGGGCACCACGGGTCGTACTCATGCACGATGGCTCCCTCCTCGCCGTCGTATTCGCTTGAAATCATGACGCCGAATTCGTCATCGATTTGGAAGAGAACGACTGGGACCATCAATGTGCGGGCGAGATCGAAAGCTTGATCCTGAGCAAAGGTGAGATTGTGCGACATGTGCGGCTCCCGTTCGGAGCAGGGACCATCCCCGCTCGGCGGCGCCGAAGTGTTCGGGAGTGGCCGCGGTCACCTCGCAGGCGCAGCCGAAGAGGTCGCACGCTTGCGTAGCGAACCCCTCGCGGGTTGATCGTAGAAGGCCGCACCCGAAACAAGGACAGCCATTCGAGAGCGGGGTGTTGCTCCCCCGGAAGCCCGACGCAGAACGTCATAGCTACCGTGGATACCCCGCGGTTCGCGGTCCTCATCATTTCAGAAACAGAGATTTGTCAGCGAAAGAGTTCAGCCAGATTGCGAGCGAGTCTGTTGCTTTGTACTGCCAGGCGCACGTGTCGGCCCTGAGCGGGGGGCGCACGGTAAGGCACAGATGAAGTTTCGACGACGGAACGCACGCTACGTAAAAATAGAAGAAGCGAAGGAATTGCTGCTTGAGGATGTGAACATTCCGTCGTCGGATTTCAGCAGCCTACCTCCGCCCATACTTCTTGCGTCAGGGATGGACGCCCGCGAGGGGGAAGACCGCTTGCGGGCTTCAGCGAAGCCGACAGCCCGGCCCGTCAGGGCGACGCCTGACACATCCTGACTCGATCTGAACAATCACTCCGTCGAGTCAGCACCCTATCCGACATTCAACCCACGACGGCCAGCAAGCGGACGCATGGAGGTTGAGCCCGCCAAACTAGCCTAACGGCTTCATTCTGTGATTCTCAAAGCAAACCTTGCCGCAGGGCGAGCGCCACAGCATGCGGAAGGGTAAGTGCAGAGAGATTCCGTCTCGCATTGTCCAGATGAAACTTCACACCCCGCGGACTCACTCCGAGCAGGTCGGCGATGTCCTGCATCGTCCTGCCGTCGGACGTCCAGGCGAGGCATTGGCGTTCACGATGCGTGAGCGGAATTTCCTTCCGACTACTGACGTCAGTAAGATCAACCTTTGCACGGACATGCGCGTGATAATTGATCCCTACCATATGTAGAAGATCCTGCGAGGCCTCAATGAAGCGGTCGAGCCCCAGACTGCGATCGTCTACAGCTAATGTAAACGCCGCGAACTGACTCTGTCCGGTTGGAATCTGAAGCGTCAGCCCTGTCCGGATTCTGAAGTTCAATGCATCGTCGAACATGCGGCGCTGTTTTGGTGATTTTGCGCTTCGCGCACTTCGCCCATCCCACACAGTCATAGGCGTGAATACCTGCGGCTTCTGCAAAACGGGATCGATCCGGTCGTAGCCCTCGTGAAAATAATGATCAGTCCACTTCTTCGGATAACACGAGATTAGGTGCGCTCCATGCGCGTGGCGCACAAAATACGCGAACCAACGGAACCCCAGCGCATGAGCCGTTCGCTCCGCAACGCGCTTGAAGTCGTCCTCGGTGACAGCAATTTGGAGCCCTTCCAAAAATTCACTGCATGTTCGTTCAACGTATTTCTTCATCACACCCCGTCATCAGGTTCTTTGTTTGGTTTAGGCACGATCTCCCGCGCTGCGTGTGTACGTGTATGAAATGGTTGCGGCAGCTTTGGGGCGAGACATGCTTCGAAATGACCCTGTCAAAACTGACAGAGCCGGATCGCGATCACCGCTGCTTTGTTGGCTTCAACGCCGTTTGATTCGGAGTTGGAGAACTAAGATGAAAGTCGTCGCCCTCTCACGTTCTGCTCTTTTGAACCATTCTGATTTAATGTTCGGAATGCACAGCCTCCGACGTCGCGTTTTTGGCGAACGCTTGGAGTGGGACGTGTCGATTTCGAACGGTCTCGAGATCGATCAATACGATGATCTTATGCCCCAATATCTTTTGGCTATTGATCAACGGAATGTGCTCGGCTGTGTGCGTTTGCTGCCGACTACTGGCCACAACATGTTGGCAAACACATTCCCGGTTCTTTTGGATGGGCGAGGCGCGCCGAACAGCCCGGCGATCTGGGAGAGCTCAAGATTCTGCGTCGACGCGCAGGCTTCAGAAACTCCAACTATGAATGGGTTGAAGAGCGCAACGTTTCTTCTCTTCGCTGCGATGATCGACTGGGGGCTACAGCGTAACCTCCACGCAATTGCGACTGTCACCGATTTGCGGATGGAACGCATCCTGCGTCGAGCAGGATGGCATCTGGATCGCCTCGGCTCTCCAAGGCAGATCGGCAGCACCAAGGCTGTCGCTGGTCTATTGCCCGTTACAGACGATGCTCTCCGCGCTGTTCAGGCAACGGGGAATATCCACGAGCGCGCAATCATCACGCCGGCAAACATCGCGCTCGCAGCATAGTTGTTCGCGGCTCCTTTTTCTCCGATACCCGCTCCAAAGGTTCCAGAATGGATCCCACAGCTTTCGCAGCAATGATCGAACGGTGCGCTCCGACGACAGCGTACATTCAGCCGTTGACCACGATCGTGGAGAGAGCAAGCGCCTATGAGCCGCTGCTCATCACAATTGCTCAGCCTAGACCAGTCCCGATTCAAGCGTCGGACCGCAGCGAGGCCATTGAACTCGCGACCGAGGCGTTTTCAAGCGGCCAAGCCACTCGCATCGGGCTCGCGCAGCTCGATGGCAAGGACATGCAGGAAGCGGGCCTCTCGATCTCCACGACCTTTGATGCGTGCAAGCATATCGCCGGCCTGAGCCGACTATTTGATGCGCGATTGCGGGCCGCGGAAATGAAGCAGCCGGATCACGACCGGGCAGTTGCCAGCGTCATCGCCAACTTTGCGACCGCAGCGATCGCCACGCCGAGGTCTCGCACTGAGCCGCGTACATCGGTCAGTGCTAGTCCTTCTCCCGACCCCTCCAAGGCGACGATGCAGACATCCGCCGGACCTAACGATGCGCCGCGCTGGGATGTTTATCGCGCCGGCATCGGCGAGTCCGCGCTCGTCTACAAGCGCTGAATGCATTGCTTCATCTCGACCGGTGTCGCGAACACCAGCCTTTCCAACAAACACTGCAATTGGAGCCCATACATGGTTTCTCGTCTTAAGAATTCCGGCGCGCTGCTGGCGATGGCCGCCGTCCTCAGCATCGCCCTCGTTGAGCCGGCGATGGCGCAAACAGCAAACATTGAAGGCGTATTGCAAAACATCGTCAATATGCTCACAGGCAACGTCGCCCGCCTTTTGGCCACGCTGGCGGTGATCATCGTCGGTATCGCCTGGATGTTCGGCTACCTCGATCTGCGGAAAGCGGCCTATGTCGTGCTCGGAGTCGCCATCACATTCGGCGCGTCCGAGGTGGTCTCGACCCTGACTGGCGGCCACTAATGTTTGAGGCCACACGTCTGACGGAAGACACGTTGTTCCTGGCGTGCACCCGTCCCGCCATGATCGCCGGCGTCACTGTGGAAGCTATGGCGTTCAACGTCATGTTTTCCTGCATTCTCTTTCTTGCGGCGGGAAGCATCGTCTACGCTCTGGTCGCACTTCCTATCCACACGCTCTGCCGGATCATCTGCCAGCGTGATCCCAACATGTTCAGAATTCTGCTTGCCTGGTTGGAGACGCGGGGCCGCGCCCGGAACTCTCAACTCTGGGGCGGATCATCCTGCACGCCGCTCCGGCTCATCCGGCGGCATCAAGTGGCGGACCTCGGCTATGCGTAAGTCAGCTATGAAGGCCCGGGAGATCGAGCCCGCTACCTACCTGCCGTTCGGCCGTCACGTGACCGATACGGTCGTCAGCCTCACCACCCGGGCGCTGCTCACGGTGATCCGGATCGACGGCATCTCGTTCGAGACGGCCGAGACGGCCAATCTGAATGACTTGCATGCCAAGCTGAACTTGACCTTGCGCAACATCGCCGATCCACGGCTGGCGCTTTGGACCCATCTGGTGCGGCGGCGCACGGCGGACTACCCGGACGGTGTATTCCGCTCGCCCTTTGCTGCTGATCTCAATGCCGAATACCGAGATCGGCTTCAGAAGGAAGCACTTTTCCGCAATGATCTCTACCTGACGCTTGTATTTCATCCCGGACGGGGAAAAACGGATGTCGCGGCCGACTTCTTTAAGCGTCTCGGCCGAAGCACTCGATCCGCGACCGAAGTCGATCATGATGCCCTGAAGCGATTGAACGATGCGACGCGCGATGTTGCCGCGGCGCTCGATCGGTATGGAAGCCGTGTTGTTGGACTGATCGAGCGCGACGGCATCGTGTTCTCGGAGCCGATGGAGTTGCTCCACGGCATCGCCTCCAGCGAGTGGATGCCGATGCCTTTGCCGCAGGGGCCGATTGGACCGGCGCTTTATTCCAATCGAATCATCTTCGGTCGCGAATCCCTCGAGATCCGACGGACCGGCGGATCGCGCTTCGCCGGCATGTTCGGGATGAAGGAATATCCGGCGTCCACACGGCCGGGCTTGCTCAACACACTGCTTTCGGCGCCGTTTGAGCTGATCCTCACACAGTCCTTTGCGTTCCTGTCGAAAGCCGATGCCAAGACGGTTCTGACGCGGAAACAGAACCAGTTGGTGTCCGCGCAGGACCCGGCGGCCTCGCAAATCGACGAACTGTCCGATGCACTCGATGATCTCGAGTCCAATCGATTTGTCTTAGGCGACCATCATCTTTCGCTGCTGAGCTATGCCGAGACGCCTACGCAGCTGCAGAACCAGATGAGCGTGGCCCGACGCGCCTTGGCAGATGCAGGCGCCGTTGTCGCCCGCGAGGACCTAGGGCTTGAGGCGGCCTATTGGGCTCAGCTTCCGGGCCTATTCAAGTACCGTGCCCGCTCCGGAGCCGTTAGTTCACGCAATTTCGCAGCGTTTTGTCCGTTTCATACGTATCCTACCGGAAAACCGGCCGGCAACCATTGGGGACCGGCGGTTGCGATGCTCAAGACCGCATCGGGATCGCCATTCTACTTCTCCTTTCACCACGGCGACCTCGGCAACACGTTCATCTGCGGACCGTCGGGGTCGGGCAAGACCGTCGTTCAGAACTTTTTGCTCTCGCAGGCCGAACGGCTCGGCGCAACTTACGTCTTTTTCGACAAGGACCGGGGTGCGGAGATCTTTGTCCGGGCCGCCGGCGGAACGTATCTAACCCTTCAAAACGGCACCCCGACCGGCTGCGCTCCCCTGAAGGCAATGGAGCTGACGCCGGCAAACCTCTCATTTCTCGGACAGCTCGTTCGGCAGCTCGTTACGCCGGGCAATCGTCCACTCTCCGTGACCGAAGGAGAGCGGATTGACTCCGGCTTGCGCGCACTTGGTCAGTTGCGGCGGGCTGAACGTTCGTTTGGCGCCCTGCGCACGTTTCTGGGTCAACAGGATCGAGAAGGCATCGGTGCTCGGCTGGAGCAGTGGTGCCGCGGGGCGCCATTTGGCTGGGTGCTCGATAGCGAGCAGGACGATATCCAGTTGGACGCGCGGTCCATCGGCTTTGACATGACGAGCCTCCTGGACCATCAGACCGTCCGCACGCCGCTCATGATGTATCTCTTTCACCGTGTCGAGCAACTGATCGACGGGCGGCGGTTGATCATCGACATCGACGAGTTCTGGAAGGCGCTCGGCGATGACGCCTTTCGGGATCTCGCCAACAACAAGCTCAAGACGATCCGCAAGCAGAATGCGTTGATGGTTTTCGGCACGCAATCGCCGCGCGACGCCCTCGCATCCCCGATTGCGCACACCATCGTCGAGCAGTGTCCGACGCAGATATTCCTGCCCAACGCGCGAGGCACACGCTCCGACTATGTCGAAGGCTTCCATTTGACGGACACAGAGTTTCGCCTGATCAAGGAAGAACTCACCCCCGAAAGCCACCGGTTCTTGGTGAAGCAGGGCCACAACTCCGTCGTCGCCGAGCTCGATCTTCGCGGTTTCGACGATGCCCTGGCTGTGCTGTCGGGACGCACCGAGACCGTCGAACTGCTCGATCGCATTCGCAGCGAGGCGGGTGAAGACCCGGCGCGCTGGCTCCCCCTGTTTTATGCACAACGAAAGTCCGCCAAATGATCCATCGACGCGCTCTCTCTGCTTCCATCATGCTGTCACTGCTGGGGTCGGCGATGGTCTCCCCTGTTGCCGCTGACATTGTGTTTGATCCCAGTGTCTTTGCACGGCAACTCGACCAACTCATGGAAATGAAGAAGCAGGTCGATACCTTGACCTCGCAGCTGGCGGTGGCCCAAGACCAACTCAAGCAAGCAAAGCAGCTTTACGACAGCTTCAACAAGCTCACGAACGCCAACGACATCGGTACGCTCCTCAATACGCCCCAGTTCCGTAAGGTGTTGCCGCAGCAGTTTTCGGACATCGAACGCCTGACCTCGGGGCAGGGGAGCGGCAACTTCGCCGAAGCCATCGACCACTATCTTTCACAAAATCGGTATTACTCCGGCAATAGCGGCAACTCCTATTATCAGGGCGAGCTCGACCGTATCGCCCGTCAGACCGGGGCGAAGCACTCGCTCGGCCAGGCCGTCTACGACACGGCGTCCCAGCGTATCGATGCGCTCGAACAGCTCAGAACGCGCATCAGCTCCGCGAGCGACGTCAAAGAGGTTCTCGATCTCTCCGCGCGCCTTCAGGCGGAACAAGCGCTACTCCAGAATGACGTGCTGCGGATGCAGGGGCTCGCGATGATCCAGCAGGCGCGCACGGACATGGATCGGCAGCGCGAGCGGGAAAAAGAACAGCAGCTCGTTGATGAGATACAGGCGGCGCTGAAATGAGAATGAGACCTCCAGCTCTCCTATTAGCCTTCGCCATTGCTTTATCCGGCTGCGAAGAGACGTCCAAAACCGAAACAAAGACGGTCGGCTGGTTTCTCGATCACCGAAACGAACTGGACACTGTGCTCAACGCCTGTGGCGAAAATCCCGGAGAGCTCGGCCGAACGCCGCAGTGCGTCAACGCAAATGAAGCGCGCAACAAGCTGACCGTTCAAGAAATGGAAGACGCGCTGAAATAGGGAATCGACAATGTCAATAAACGTCTTCGACACCTTCCTAAAAGAATTTGAGCAGCCAATCACGGCCTTTGTATCGACGTCGGTTTCAAATCTGGCTTCCTACATCGACGGCCCACTGAGGGTCGGCGTGACCCTTTACGTCGTTCTATACGGCTTTGCCGTGATGCGCGGATCGATCTCCGGGCCGATCATGGAGTTTGCCTGGCGCGCCATGCGGATTGTGCTCGTCGTCTTGCTTGCAACCAATTCGAGCGCGTTCCAACAATATGTCACGAGCCTATTTTTCGACAGCCTTCCTAAGGAGATCGGTAATGCGCTGGCGGGCTCCGGCCTGAACACCAATTCGGGAGCGCCGTTCGATCAGTTGCTTACCAAGGGTATCGACGTCGCTAACAAGATCTATAAGCAAGCTGGTTTGACCAATATCGCGCCTGCGCTGATTGCGGCCATCCTTCTAGTCTTTGTGGCAATTGGCTCCTTCCTTCAATTTGCCATCCTGCTCTATGCCAAGGTCGGACTTGGCGTCGTCATCGCGCTTGGTCCCGTCTTCATCGCAATGGCGCTTTTTGAAGCGACCAGGCCCTTTACGGAGGCCTGGCTGCGGCAGGTGGCAAACTTTGTGATCCTGCTGGTCCTGGTCGTGGCTCTTGTCGGCCTCATGCTGACGACGGTCACGGGTTTCATCGACCGGTTCGGCACCAACGCCGGGACCGCCGGAGAGATGGTCGTAGCTGCGGTTGCTATCAGCGCGGTTCTGGGCCTGTCCGGCTACATATCGTTGCAGCTGCCGGTCATCGCCGGTGGCCTTGCTGGCGGCGGCGCCTCGCTCGCGAGCAGGCTGGTAACCAGCCCGCTCATTGCCAATGCCACAGCCGCGGCGAGCGGCGCCTATGCTGGCGCCCGCTGGTCCGCCAGCCAGGGCCTCAGTGCCTTACGTGCGAGCCGCCAGGGCGGCAGCCTCCGCCGCACTCAATCGCAGGGGAGCAAGGCCGCATGAGCCGAAAGACGCATAATATCTCGCGATGGGTCGCCCGCGTGCTGCTGGTTTCCGTGATGGCGTGCGGGCTTGGCGGCTGTGCAAGCTGGTCCAAAGCACCGCCGTCATGCGACGGCTCGGCACGACGGCCGCTGAATCGCTCGCTGTGGGACTGGGAGAACGGGACGCCGCTGGCGGCCCCGGAACAGGCAGCCCCGCCAATTGGCTCGGATCCCCTCATCCGAAAGGGGGATGCGGGCTCGTCAGGGTCAGCTGGACGCTCCGCCGCTTCCCGCAGCCACATCGACGTCGCCGTCTCCTACCACCCCTGCGGCAAGGAGGCATGAGATGGTCGGCCCCGACGACCTGAAGACATATTTCGAGAATGCGCGGCGATGGGAGCAGGATTTGTTGCTATCGGCTCATCGCTCACGACGAACGGCATGGTTCATCGCGGCAGCCGCTTGCGCATTGGCGGTCGCATCTGTTGGAGCGGTCGCCGCGTTAGCGCCGTTGAAGACGGTCGAACCGTTCGTCATTCGGGTGGATAATGCCACCGGCATCGTCGATACGGTTTCGGCAATGACGGCGACACCGGCGCGCTATGATGAGGCGGTCACCAAATACTTTCTCGGACGGTACGTTCGCGCGCGCGAGGGTTACAGCTATCCCGAGGCGGAGACCAATTTTCGGACAATCTCTCTGCTTTCGGGATCAGGCGAGCAGGCCCGTTTCGCGGCCTGGTACCGCGGCTCCAACCCGGAAAGCCCGCAGGTTGTCCAAGGGCGGTTTGGCGTTGCGACGGTCCGGATCAAGGCAATCTCGCTTCTGGCCGACAACGTGGCCTCCGTTCGCTTCATGAAGGAAAGCCGAAAGGGTGAAGAGACCCGCACCACGCATTGGGTTTCGACGCTGACGTTTTCCTATGCCAATGCGCCGATGTCCTCCGCCGATCGCCTGGTCAATCCACTCGGCTTTCAGGTTTCGGAATATCGCGCCGATCCGGAGGTCGTGCCATGAAACGTCTCATCATCCCAATCGCCTTGTCCCTCACGCTTGCAGGCCCAGTCCTGGCGCTGCAACAGCCGTCACCGGGTCAGCATGACGCCCGCGTGCGCACTGTCACCTATGACCCAACCAACGTCGTCCGGGTCAACGGGGTCATTCGCGCGTCGACCCAGGTCATGTTTGGTGACGATGAAGAGGTCGCCCATGTCGCGATCGGCGATTCAGTTGCATGGGAGGTCGCGCCCGCTGGCTCGATCCTGTTTCTCAAGCCGCGTGAGAAGCACCCGCCCACCAATCTTCAGGTCGTCACCACACGCGCGGATGGCCGAAAGCGCTCCTATCAGTTTGAGCTGTCGATCGCCGAGACCACGTTGGCCGACAGCTACTTCGTCGTTCGCTTCGCCTATCCTGGCGACGAGATCGAACGACGGCGCACGGAGGCAGCCGCCCGCAGCGTTGAGCGGGAAGGGGCTCTGATCGACCAGACCTTTGATCTTCATCATGCCTATGGTGCACGGAACTGGCGTTTTTCGGCCCAAGGCTCCGTCGATCTCGAGCCTGAAGCCGTCTTCGACGACGGCAAGGAGACCACCTTTCGCTTTGCAGGCAACCGCGAAGTCCCAGCGATTTACCTGATCAATTCTGATGGCTCGGAAAGCCTGGTGCCAAAGGATGTCCGCGGCGAACTTGTGGTCGTCCATGCCACAGCCCGCGAGTTTCGGCTGCGCAAAGGGGCCGTGGTGCTCTGCATCTTCAATGAAGCTTTCGACCCGGTTGGGATCAATCCCGGCACGAACACCACAAGTCCCTCGATTGAGCGGCGCGCCAGGAAGTCAGCTCCAGCCGTAAAACCCCGATAGGCCGATCCGATATGACCGAACTGCATAACGAAACAATCGAAGGCGATCGCGGCATAACCCCGGTCGGCCAAGCCGACCACGCACGGACGACGATGCTCAAGCGCGGATTTGGCGCGCTCGGGCTCACCGCTTTCGCTTTTCTCATCATATGGAGCACATGGAAAGGCGATAAGCCGCTCAACGACTCCGGTCGCAAGCTTATGATCCGCCAGGCGGCCGCGTTCGAGCCGGCCACGGAGGCGCCCGCCGCTCCACTGACCACAGCTTCCATTCCAGCCGCAACGATCACAGCTTCGCCGGCGGCCGCCCCGCCTGTACCAGATCAGATGCTCGAAAGCGCTCGTCGCGCGCCGGTCCTGGCCTACAACCGGCCGGTCTCGACCGGACGTGCAGCCCACACCGGCCTTGCGGGAACCGGCGCTACTGATCCATATGCCTTTGGACGGGCGGAGCCGCCGAATGAGCTGGCCGACAAGCTTAAGCCGACGGCGATCGAAGGCGTCCGCGCCGCGCGGCTTCCCAACCGAAATCTGCTGGTGACGCAGGGCACGTCCATTCCATGTGTACTGGAGACGGCCATGTCGTCGGACGTCGCAGGCTTCGTATCCTGCGTCGTGATGCGGGACGTCATCTCCGATTCCGGCAACGTGGTACTTATGGAAAAAGGCACCCAGGTGGTCGGCGAATACCGCGGCAATGTTAGACGCGGTTCAAAGCGCATGTTCGTTCTCTGGTCCCGTGCCAAGACCCCGACGGGAGTCATCGTCGCACTCGCCTCTCCGGCCACAGATGCGCTTGGCCGGGCGGGGTTTGACGGCGACATCGACACGCATTTCTGGGAGCGATTTGGGTCGGCGCTGCTGCTCTCGGTCGTGGGGGATGCAGGATCTATCGCGCGTCAGCAGCTTCAGGACAGCTCGATCCAGATCAACAATACCACTGGCTCAGCAAATACCGCCGCTGGCATTGCTGTTGAGCAATCGATCAATATTCCCCCAACACTGAACAAAAACCAGGGCGAACTGGTCAATATCTTCGTTGCGAGAGACCTTGATTTCTCGTCGGTCTATCAACTGAAGCGGGTTGAAACACGGAGCCAGATCTTCGACCGCACGGTCGGCGGCGCGGCCGTGGGCCCAGCAGAGATCACGAAATGACACAGGCCACATCAATCGAGCAGAATGGCGGCCGTTTGGTGCTGGCCCGCTATCTTGAGCCGCTGAACCGCTATCTAGCCGACGAATCCCTGACTGAGATCGTGGTCAATCGGCCCGGCGAAGTCTTTGTGGAAGGGCCCGAGGGCTGGAGCCGACATGCGGAGGCAGCGCTCACATACGATTACCTCTCTCACCTTGCGACCGCCGCTGCCGGGCATACGCGCCAAGATGTCGGACCAGAATTTCCCGTGGTGTCGACGAGCCTGATCGGGGAAGAGCGCTGCCAGATCGTGGTGCCGCCGGCCGTCCCGACCGGTCTGGTCAGCCTCACGATCCGTAAGCCGTCGAAACTGACCATGAACCTGGTCGCCCTCGAGCAGACGAAGCTGTTTGACGAGATCCGATCAGCCGGGGATGACCTCCATCCGGACGAGCACCGGTTACTCGCTCTGAAAGAAGCCGGTCTCTGGCGTGAATTCCTGGAGCTTGCGGTGAGGACGCGCCGCAATATCCTGATCTCGGGGGCGACCGGATCAGGAAAGACGACGCTCTCCAAAGCGTTGATCGCGGCTATCCCGGCGCATGAGCGGCTCATCACCATTGAGGACACCATCGAGCTCGCGATCCCCCATGAGAATTCTGTTCGACTACTCTATGCCAAAGACGGGCAGGGCGTTGCCAAGATCGGGCCCCGTGAGCTTCTGGAATCGACTCTCCGCATGAGGCCCGACCGGATCCTGTTACAGGAACTACGGGATGGCACGGCCTTTTTCTACCTCAGAAACGTCAATTCAGGGCATCCGGGGTCGATCACCACCGTTCACGCCGATAGCGCGCGGCTCGCCTTCGAACAAATGACCCTTCTGGTGAAAGAGAGCGCGGAAGGACGAGATCTCCATCGCGACGACATCCGCTCGCTGTTGCTTCACTTGGTCGATGTCGTCGTCCAAATGCAGAAGCGCGACGGCCGCTACCGTATCTCTGAGATCTATTATGATCCCATCCGCAAACGCGATCACGCCCGCTAAGGCCGCGCGTGGTACGGCGCTCGCACTTTGCGCCGGAGCGCTCTTTCTGCTGGTCGCCTCAAACGTCCTGCTGCTCGGGCTCCGGGTTCACGACGGCGGATTTCATTGGATCGAGATCGCGAGCGGCTGGCCCCGCTATGGCACCGACCCACGGTTCGACCGCTGGCTGACGCTCTCCACTCTCGCCGGCACAATCGCGGTCTTTGGCCTCCTCGGTTTCCTCCTCCGGCAGCGACCGTTGCCGCTCCATGGCAAGGCGCGTTTTGCGACCGAGAAAGAGATCAAGGCTGCGGGTCTCCGATCCAAAGATGGCATTCTGCTTGGGCGTAAGGACGGCGCGATGCTCTGCTTTGGTGGATCGGAACATGTCCTGGTCTATGCACCAACCCGGGCAGGCAAAGGAGTTGGCTATGTCATTCCGAATCTTCTGAACTGGGCGGATTCGGTTGTCGTGCTGGACGTCAAAAAGGAGAACTGGCAAAGATCGGCAGGTTTCCGCGCAGCCCACGGGCAAGCCGTCCACCTATTCGACCCGCTCGATGAAAACGGTTATACGGCACGATATAATCCTCTTGGCTACGTGCGGAGCGATCCAGCCGACCTCTATGATGACTTGCAGCGCATCGCGGTCATGCTGTTTCCGGCCGAGAGCCGCGGAGATCCGTTCTGGTTTGAAGCTGCGCGCACAGCGTTCGTGGCAATCGGGGGCTACATTGCGGAGACACCCGGCCTGCCTCTCACGATCGGTGAAATCCTGCACCAGCTTTCTGCTGTTTCCGATGTCAAATCGCATTTTGAGAAGATCATCGCGGCGCGAAGGTCGAGCGCTTCGCCGTTGTCGCGCTCCTGCATCACGGCATTGAATGACTTCCTAGCGGCTTCCGAAAACACCATGAATTCGGTACGCAAGACCGTGACAGCAAGGCTTGGGCTCTGGCTCAACCCCCGCATCGACAACGCGACGTCGGCCAATGACTTCGACTTGCGCAAGCTGCGGCAACAGCCGATGTCGATCTATCTCGGCGTCACGCCGGACAATCTCGATCGCATGGCGCCACTTCTAAACTTGTTCTTTCAGCAGGTCGTCGATCTCAATACCCGTGAACTGCCGGAAAACAATTCAAAGCTCAATCGCAAGGTCCTTCTCTTGCTCGACGAATTCCCAGCGCTCGGCAACGTCAACGTTCTGGCGAAATCGGTCGCGTTCGTTGCAGGGTATGGGCTCCGACTTCTCACGGTTGTCCAAAGCCCGGCGCAACTACGCGCAATCTACGGCGCCGACATCGCGCGCAACTTCATGACCAATCATGCCGTGGAAGTCGTCTTTGCTCCGAAAGAGCAAGACGTCGCGAATGAGCTTTCGGAGCGTATCGGTTATGACACGGTGAAAGCTCGCAGCCAAAGTGGACCTAGGGGCTTTTCTGCACGATCAACGAGTCAAACAGTGTCAGAGCACCGACGAGCTCTCATGCTGCCCCAAGAATTGAAGCTGCTGCCAAGGTCCAAGGCATTCATCCTCGGAACCGCGGTCCCACCGCTGATTGCCGACAAGCTCATCTACTATGAAGATAAAGCCTTTCTTCAACGTCTGCTGCCTGCACCTGTTCAGGTTCCGTCGAAGGGAATCTCGAACGCCTTCCTAGACGCTGAGATCAAAGAGCTTCGTTCCGCAGTCGCCGAGCTTCGCGCGATATTTCGATCGCGACCAATGACTGATGAGGAGGTGGCAGATCCTTCGACGATACCTGACAATGTCAGTTTCGATTTTGGCGGGGTCGACGTGGATCTGGAAGGCTTGTCCGAAGAAGATCTGAAAGCCTGGACCCTGAAATACATCGACGCGCAGGTCATTCAGCCGACACCTTGGGCCGGCCGCAAGCAGAAGAGTGAGCGTCATGAACGACAGGCATGAGGCGAGCGAGGAATTCAGCCTGGAGCGGCAACGTCGCACCGGGCCCGCGTCCGCCCGGGAAAAAGGAGACAACGATACGAGGGCAACAACGCCCAGTCAGCCTTCCTCCGCGGAGGTTACAGTTAGCACCTTTCCGGACCGTATCCGTCGAAAATATTACGTGGTGGCCAATGACGCCGGGAAAGATGGATCGGACCACGAAGCGCGGCTTTATGCCGATGAGCGGAGAGAATACCTCGCGTTCAAGGCCACCGACGATCGTCTGGTCACCCGCCTGGCTGCCGCCGAAGTGATCCGGGACATGGTCAGAGTGGCGCAACATCGCCAATGGGAGGCGCTTCACGCTCGTGGCTCTGTCGAGTTCCGACGCGAAGCGTGGCTCGAGGCAAGCGCACGCGGAATAAAAGTACAGGGCTATCAGCCAAACGAACTCGATCAACAGGCGCTCGCTGACCGGCGAGCCGCCTGGGATCGAGCTCACGCCCGAACCAATGATGCCAAGGCTCGCTCGGCTGCCGACAAGTCATTGCAGGCGGATAGGCTCGATTACGACAAGGGCGTTTCTGGACGTCTGATGGAGGTCGGTTTTGGCCCGTATCGCAACCGCGCCGACGCGGAGCCGTCAACTTATGTAGCCATCGAATTGGACAATGGCCGGCGACACCAGGTCTGGGGCGTCGGCATCGTAACGGACGTCGCAGATAGTGGCGCCAAGCCTGGTGACCGCATTTCCCTGCGTAAGGATGGGGTAGAACCCGTCATCAGGGCGATTAAGGCCATAGACGCCGCCACAGGAGTGACTGGTATTGAACGGCGCCAGATGTGGCGCAATACGTGGAGTGTAACGGTGGAGGAACGCCATGCAGACCGGCCGGCGGCCGCGCATGATTCGGACCTGCTTGCGGCCCAGTCCCAGATTGTTGTCATCAAAAAGCTTGTCGAACGCGCTCTGCCGAACGATGAGAATGCACGCCAGAGCATCATGGCATTCGCTAAGGAGCGCATAGCCCAGCATCTGGAAAAAGGGCAATCATTTGCGCGAGCGACGGTCATCGAGCCTGTCCGCGACCGCAATAAACAATCCGTTCGCTCGAAGGAGGCACCTCTCCGAAGCCAAAGCGGCGAACGTATTGGATTGCGGGAACAAGAGCGCTAAGCGCTCAATAATCCGTCGCCCAGCGACGAGTCGGACCGGTAGGCAGCTGACGTCGCTGCCAGACACTCCTGTCGCGACAATGCGGGAGGATCGACTTTTTGACGTAAATGGCTAAGATCCGTTTTCGATCGCCTTGAACCATCATGCCGTGTTGCAGTGTCCGAACTTTCCACCTGTACTTCACGCCTGCGCCAGAAGGACGACAAGCTCAGCGCCAGTCTGAAGCCAAGGACGACAAGATGTTTGTAACCTGCGAATCCCTTGGAGACCGGCCGCGGATGGCGGGCTGTTGCTCGACAAGCCCGACACGCTCGATGAATCGATCCGGCGCCGTTCAGACATTGAAGCTCGAGCGAACAAGCCGGCGCGAATTGCCCGCGCGGGCATTGTAAGGATTTGACGACTGAGCAAGGCAAGGCGAGATGCTCGCATCGAAAGATGGGGTTGCGTCGTAATCCAGTTACTGCGAACTCTGCGGTGGCGAGAGGCCGCTGTTCAACCCAACCCAAGTGCGAAGATGATCGACGTAAACGCGACCCGAAGATTTGATATCGCGTTGCACGAGTTAACCGAGGTCGACGCCGTCTACGCGATCTACTGCGACGAGAAAGCTTCACTCGATACGACAGGAACTGGATGCGCAGCAGCGGATCAATCTAGGCCTGACAAAGCAGCTTCTCGATCGATCCCTTGCGCACAACAAGGCTTTCGCTCACCAGGTGCTTAGCTTACAGTACACGCAGCGCGCTTCGATCTTGCTGGGCTGAGGGAATACAATATCCCCAGGATGGAGCGCGATCTTATCGGAGATTTTGAGATTGCAGCTTGCGCCGGGCAAAAAGGATCGACCAGGGCCGAGTCCGGTTACGCCAGTTGGCTACTTACACTCGCTTTAAAACCGCAGATTTTTCAATCTCTTATGGCGCTGAGTGCGGGCTTACCGGTTACCCAAGAGTGGGGCCAATCAATATTTATGACGCCTTTTTGGCCGGAACCTTGCTAATTGCCAGTTGAGGGGCTAAGGAATTGCCCGGCAGACGGTCCACCATTAGTGGTGCCGCGCAGCCATCACAACTGTCCAGAGCTCTCGAGTTTAGCCCCTAAATTCGCGAAGGACGCGGTCGCCTATTTCGGCGGTCGACTTCGCATTCCGGCGGGGGAGGCGACGTAGCAGATGCGCAATGACATCGAAACGGTAGACGCTGCACTAAAGCCGCTCCATAGCGAAGCATGGCAGGCGCTGGTGGATGGTGTTCGGGATTACAGCCCGGATCTGGTCGTTCTCGTTGCCCGCAAGATGCCGCGACTGGTCGAAGCTCTCAACCTCTCGCTCGGTGACTACGCCGTCTGCGTCTCCGATCATGCTATCCCTTTCGTTCATCAAAACATCAAGGGAGCTCGGGTTGCCATCGTCGACGATATCTGGAACGTCGGCACAACGATGTTGCGCGCGCGCGATCGCGTGCTGCTCGCAGCCCCACGAGAGGTCCAGCTCTTCGCGCTGGCGGCTAAAAACGCCGAGACCGCCCTCGAGTCTGGTGTGAATTTGGCGCTTCCACGCTCCTTGCCAGCGGAGCGGCATCGCATTCTCGTTGATGCCGTTCCTCGCGCGCTGCGCTGCGTTGCGAAACCCTACGACGTCGACTTTCCTATTGTCCCGTGCACAATTCGGGCGCCGTTCAGTTCCTGGCACACATGTTGGCAATGGCTGAGCGACAAGTTCGGCGATTTCGTTCACAGCACGGTAGATGATGCTCAGCTCAAGGCGGGTGTCGCCCGCGCCAGCATCAATCTGCCGCGCGTCGGTGGCTGGACGCTGAAGGCGCGTTTGTATTTTGATTTCAAGACCGGTTCCTGCAACTTTGTCCCAATGGCGCTGGCACCAAGTCTGTCCCTTGCAAACGATTACCCGAAAGGCTCATTCTCGAGGGCTCTTTTTGACGCGGTCTCAAATACCCTTGAGAAACAACAATCGCCAGCGCAAGACTTGGATCCCGAGAACAAGGACGGTGTCGCTCGCGTCAACACATTCTGCGACTCTGTCCTTATCTCCGATGCTTTCCTTGAATTGTGCTCCGGGTTGCTTCAGAAGCAGTCGCTTGAGCCATTCTCGGTCAGCGATTTCGGCATTCAATTTGGGCCAGCCGCACGAAAGCGATGCGAGGAGATTGCTAAGTGCGATTTCCGACAAATTACCTATGCTGAACTAGAAACGCATTTCGGTAGCGAGATACGAAGCACGCCTGCCCCATCATTTTTGGTGGAAGAGCCGGCTATAGCTCATCGCTGCCGGGAGTTTTTAAGCCAAGGGTTGTCCAGGTTTGGTCTGGATGCTCTGATCCAGGATCTTGCCCGCGCTGTGGGTGCGGATGACCCTGACGCCTACTCTTTGTCTCGTCCGTACAGCGCGGATGAAATCAAGAGTGATCCATACCTGCGACTGAGGCTTGGATTCACATACGAAGAAATCGTTCAGCTTTTCCGCAAGCACTATTCTGACGTATGGCATCCGTCTCGGCTGCCTGAGCTGATCGTCAGCGATTTGCTAGATACCTTCATTGATCACGGCGCCATAGTGCCGACGTTTACGTTGCATCCAGACAAATGCACTCGCGTGTACCGCAAGGGCGAGGCAAATCCACGTTGGGACGATGAGTTAACCCGTCTCCTTTTCACGCTCAAGAAAATGCCAGAGGTGGAGCGGACAGAGGTCCTTGAAGGAGGGCGCACTCGGATAGCAAAGATCAACGCAATACTCGCGCTGTCAGGAGCCTATGACACAGCGCTGACCACGGGCGCGCTCGAGCGCGGCAACGTCGGTATGTTGCTAAACAGTGTAGTAGAGCGGGAGGGTACGGAGCTGACCGGGCTCATGCGCCGTTTCGGTTTGTTGAACTAGCGGTACATCATGCAAGGCTCTGGAACCTTTAAGCCAACTCCGGCAGATTTGGAGTTTGCTGCTTCCTGGATTGCGCTCAATCGGCTTATCACAAAATGCAAGGGCCAGGAACGCGCGACCCTGTTGCTGTCGACCTGCCGCAACGCCTATATGACGGCAAATGCATTATTCACTGAGCTTCAAGTCATCCTCGGCGACGGCAATCAGCAATTTAGCCTAAGGGCGGGCGCCGAACTCCTGATTAAGGGCAGCACTGCGGATTCCGACGAAGTCGCCCGGGTGTACCGATATGAAGTCGCCCGGGGATTCCGAGACGATGTCGCCCACCTCTCCGATTTGATCTCGCCCGGGGGCGAGGCGTTCTAGCTGCTGAGGTTCTCTGGCATTGGGCAAGCCGCACGGTCAACTGGAATCGCGGCTTGAGCTTGTTGTGTTTCTGTTGCGTTTGCTGTGGGCATGTGGGCAACGCCTTGGCGTTGTCCAAGCGCAGCGGCATGTCCACAGCGTCACGGGCTCAGGTCTTTCGGGCGGATTGCCGGGTTCGGCGCAGGCTCTCGCCAGTAAGGTCGAGCCGATGGGCATTGTGGACGAGGCGATCGAGCACGGCGTCGGCATAGGTAGGATCTCCAATGAGCACATGCCACTGGTCCACGGGGAGCTGGCTGGTGACGATGGTGGAACGATGACCATAGCGATCTTCGAGGATTTCCAGGAGGTCGTGACGGGCACCAGCGTCGAGCGGCTCGAGCCCCCAGTCATCGAGGATCAGCAGATCGACACGGCCGAGCCCGCGCAATAGGCGCGGATGGCGACCGTCGCCGCGCGCGAGAGCGAGGTCATCGAACAGCCGCGGAACACGTTGATAGAGCACGGAGCGATTGTCACGGCAGGCCTTGTGGCCGAGCGCCGAGGCGAGCCAGCTCTTGCCGACGCCGGCCGGGCCGCAGATCAGCAGGTTGGCATGGTCATCGATCCAGCGGCCCTCGACAAGCTTGGCGAACAGCGGGCGGTCGAGGCCGCGCGGGGTGCGGTAGTCGATGTCCTCGACGCACGCTTGCTGACGCAGCTTCGCATAGCGCAGGCGGGTGGCGAGCCGCTTATCGTGGCGCAGTGATGCTTCACGTTCGAGCAGCAGCGCGAGCCATTCGGCGTGACCGAGGCTTGCGGCCTCGCCGGTTGCTTCGATATCGACGAAGGCATTGGCCATGCCGTGGAGGCCGAGGGCGTTGAGGCGGTCGAGGGTCGGATGGGTGAGCAAGGGATGGTCTCCTAGTTGTAGTAGCGCGGTCCGCGGATGTTGGCATGCAGGATCGGCGCATCGTCCGCGGAGCGCTGATGAGCGGGACGCCGATCGAGATTGTTGGCGAGGATCGATTTGACCGAGCCGTAGGTGCGCGCGCCGATGTCGATCGCCCGCGCAGCCGCGGCGTCCAGCCGTCCGCGCCCATAGGAGCCGGCGAGCCTGAGGATGCCGAGGCAGGCGCGGAAGCCTTGCTCGGGGTGCGAGCGCTCGTCGAGAATGAGGTCGCACAAAGCGCTGGTCGCCGGCCCGATCGCGGCAGCGTCCTGTCGGATGCGCGCGATGGTCCAGCCGGCGTAGCGCCGATGGCTGGAGGCCATGTGCTCCGGCACGGTGGTGTGTTTGTGATTACCGCTCATGCGCTGATGCGCGGCGATCCGCTCGCCCTTGTGGAAGATCTCTACGGTGCGGGCAGTGAACCGCACCTCGACCTCGGCGCGCACAAAGCGATGCGGGACGCTGTAGTAATGCTTCTCCACCTCGACGTGGTAATCGAGGCTGACGCGGCGGATCCGCCATTCGGCGAGTACGTAGGGGCTCGCCGGCAATGGCTTGAGCGCCGGCCGATCGACCTCCTCAAGCAGCCGGCGGCGCGTCACGCCGAGCCGCCGGATCGGCCGCTCCTCGTTGAGCCTGGTGAGCAGCTCGCCGATCGCCGCATTGACCTCGGCCAGGCTGTAGAAGGTGCGATGACGCAGGCGGCCGAGCAGCCAGCGCTCGACGATCAGGACGGCTTGCTCGACCTTGGCCTTGTCGCGCGGCTTGCGCGGCCGGGCCGGCAATATGGCGGTGCCGTAATGCGCCGCCATCTCCGCATAGGTCCGATTGATCTGCGGGTCGTACAGGCTCGCCTTGATGACCGCGACCTTGGTGTTGTCAGGCACCAGCAGCGCCGGTATGCCGCCGATCGCCGCGAAGGCGCCAACATGAGCGCTGATCCAGTCGGCGAGCCCCTGCGTCCACGTCGCCTGCGCGTAGGTAAAGCTCGAGGCGCCGAGCACGGCGACGAAGATCTGCGCCATTCTGCGCTCACCGGTGAGACGATCGACCACCACCGGCACGCCGTCGCCGGCATAGTCGACGAACAGCTTGTCGCCGGCTGCGTGCGCCTGGCGCATCGTCACCGACAGGCGGCCCTCCCAGGCGCGGTAAAGCTCACAGAAGCGCGAGTACCGGTATCCGTCGGGTTCGGCGGCGATGTACTCCTCCCACAGGATCGACAGCGTCACGTGCTTGCGCTTGAGCTCGCGGTGCACGGTCGTCCAATCAGGTTCGGCGATGCGGCGGTGACCCTGCCGGTTGCCATTGCCGGTCTTGGCGAACAGGCGGAGTTCCAGGGCCGCGTCCGTGAGCTCGTCGGGCAACGGCCAGGTCAGACCCGCGGCCTCGAACCGCCGGATCGCCAGCCGCACCGTCGAGGGCGCCGCTCCTACCCGTCGCGCAATCTCGCGGCTCGGCAGACCGGCCGCCTTCATCCTGATCACATCGCGCACACGGCGCATCGCAAGCCTCTCCGTCGGCATCCAGGGTCCCCCTTCGCAAAGCCGAAAGGGTTGACCTATGGGAGCCAGAAGAGGCCTCGTCACCCGGGCGACATCATCCCGGAATGGTGGGCGACATCATCTCGGAATGGGTGGGCGACTTCAAATCGGAATGGTGGGCGAGATCATCTCGGAATGCTGGGCGACATCGAGCGGAATCCGCACAGCACGGCGGCGCAGCCACTAAAGGCTCATTTCGGCCGCGCGATTCAGACAATCCGGGAGTACGAAAAGAAAAGCAACGTTTGGAATGATCGGCACGCCATTTTGGCGGACATCGAGCAGGCAAAGACAGAGATCGACAAGCTAGATGGTCTCTCGTCCAGTCGAATAGAAGCGATCCTCGATACACCCACTTCGGTTTCCGGAAATTATGAGGGGCAGGATCGCGAACTCTTGGAGTTCAATCTACAGCCGAGAGCCCATCTCGACGAGACGTTTCGTAGGCTCGATGAGACATTTGCCATACTTAAGGCCACTGCAGATCTTGGCTTTAAGACGGCACTCGCTTTGGATCGCGATCCCCAGGCCCAATTGTCTCTTTTGGCTGACTCGCGCGAGCAATCCGCCGACGAGGCTGTTGCGGAGATCTCCGCTTGTGTTTCGAGGTTGGTCACTATCTGTCGCTGGCATTCCACCGACACGGAGAAAAAACGAACGATTGGCATAACCAGTGGGCATACTCGACCGCAGTTGGCTGATCATGCCGGCGATATAGAGCTCCCCTCCGAGGTGAATGCAGGCAACATTGAGCGGATCATTGGTGAACTGGGGCAACTCGTAAGAGAAGCCATGTACGTCGCTCACTGGAAGCTTTGCGACTTCTTCCAGCCGAATGTCGCGAAGCCGCCTCTGCCGGCCTTGTTCAAGATTCGACTTCCGCTTCCTGTCGCGGAGCAAACCTCCGGAATTCCATCTAGGCCTTCGGTCAGACCCGTCCGCTGCAGCGCTACCCCTGCGCCCGATCAGGTTCGCATCGGACTGGCTCGTCTGGCGATTCCGGTGAGCCATCTGAACACGCGCAGTTACGCTTTTGACGACAAGATAGCGCAGGACGTTTCGGATGATGTTCGCCGTGCGATCCACGCAGCGGCTAAAGAAGGCTGCCGTGCGGTAGTCTTTCCTGAATATTCACTACCTAACTCGCTTGCCAACGAGATACACGCCCTCTCGAGCAAAGAATCGATCGTCGTGATTGGAGGGCTAGAGGGACATATCACAGGCGATAAGGTGGGCGCGCGCGCCATCGTTGCCATCCCGGGAGAAAGCCAACCCCATTTCCAGTATAAGCAGCAACCCTCGCTGCAAGAGGCGAACGGGGATGCCTTTTTTCGAGACGATAAACTGTCGCTGTTTCTAAATACCCCGGTGGGTGATTTCGCTGTCGTCGTCTGCAGCGATTTTCTGGAACTCGGTACACTTCAAGCTTGGCGGCACAGTGTGCCGCTTCCTGATCTTGTCTTCGTCATTGCGAGGAACGATTACCCTGACCTCTATGTCAGTTTGGCCAAAGCTGACGCTGTCCGACTTTACACGTGCGTGGCCATTTGCAATGTCTTGGATGACAAGACGACCGAAACCGCAAGTGTGGACGGATCCTGCGTTATCGTGCCCAATCGCGCGAAGATGGAGTTGCAAGCGTCCGAGCGACCTCTCGAAGGGACCTTTTTGACTGGTCTTTCCGTCTATGATGTGCCTTTGCACGTGCCGCGCGCACGTATTAACGGCAAGCCGGACCCAGGATTTTTTGCTGTTCCGCATACTGCTCAACGGCAGTGATCTGTTTCCGAAAGCCCGTTGTCTTGAGCCCCTTCGCGCGATCACGCCGCGCCTGGTCTAGTGCGATGCGTAGAATATCCTGCGTGCCGGTCAGGAATACGCTGCCGTCTTGACGATCGTATCTGTCGGATAGCTGGTAAGCGTCAAGTGTCGGATCGTAAGTCATGGCGCCTGCAAACTGCATCGTTGGTTGGGCGCGCCACGGTAGAGGCGAAGGCGTGGTAGGTCTTGCCTAGTTCGACCGAAATGGGATTAGTTTTGACAAAGTCGCTTGTCAGACGACTCCGAACTGGTAGAAATTACCGAGACTGAACGGCTAGATGGTAAGAACAGGACGAGCGTATTCTAATCCGGCTTCAAAAGGATGGCCGCGCAACAAATCAGCAGCTTGCCGACTCCGTCGGTATGTCGACTTCTGCCTGCTGGCGATGCGTGCGGGCTCTTGAGCAGTCAAGCACAATTCTTGATACCCGGCGCTGATTGAACGTGAGCGCGCGGGATTTACGACGTCCGCTATTCTGCACATGTCGCTGGAGCGACATGATGCGAAGTTTGTCGATGAGTTTGTTGCCCAGGTCACTAAGCGTGGTGAAGTGCTTGAATGTTTTGCTACTACGGGCGATGCCGACTACCACCTGCGCGTGGTGGTGCGGGATATGAAAGCATACAATCGGTTTCTTGACGAATTTATGTTGCGATTGACCGGCATTCGCTACATCCGCACTAATGTGATCCTAAAGGAGATCAAGGCCAGCGTGGCGTTGCCCTTCGATGCGCAGCGGCCGCGTACGTGAAGTGCGAAGGCACGGCAGCCACAAGAAACCGGCCGGCTGAGATAGTCAGGCAGCATCTAATGCAACGACTCAGGTTTGCGCCGCCCGAGCATTGCCTTTCCGCAATCCATATCCCAAGCGGAGCGCATTCATCAACGCGGCCGAGGACGGCTGTACTGCTCTGCCGCGAGCGGTTACAATTGCAACGGTTCGCTGGAGTGGAGTTGGTGAGATCCGGCGCGTTTTCAGTTCGTCCATATTGAGTAGCGGAATAGCTCCTGCCGGTACGAACGAGATTCCAAAACCGGCTTTAAGCATAGCAACGAGGCTTAGGACGTTGTGAAACTCGACCGCAGGCTTTAATGGAAAGCCGGCCGTTTGATAGACGTCGCTCAAGAGCTCCCAAATAGCCGTTTGTGGGGGGCGCGTCAGCAATGGATACTCTGCGGCGTCGGCAATCGTAACAACCCGTTGGCGCGACAAGGGGTGGCTCTCGTGCGCAACAAGCAATATGTCCTCTTGCATCAGCACTTCGAAATTGAGGCGTTCGTCGACCCGTCTGGCTGGTCCCACTGCAAAATCGATCTCACCTGAAACTAGCCGGTCGAGTGGCGGCCCGTCGAGATCATCGTGAACGATCACCTCGATGCCCGGCCACCGCTTCCTGAATTGTTGGATGATCGAGAAGAACTTCACGCCGGCCGCGGTTGCCGGCGAGGCACCGATGACAATCCTTCCGCGTTGCATCCGCGCTTCATCGCGAAATTCGTGGATCACGGCGCGCAATTCGGCAATCGCAGCCTCCGCGCGAATCCGTAACCGTTCGCCATGGTCCGTGATTGAAACTTTCCTTGTTGTCCGATGAAAGAGCCGGACGCCAAGTACATCTTCAGCGTGACGGATGCGGGATGATATCGCGGGCTGCGACATGCCAAGCGCGATTGCCGCCGCACGAAACGAGCCGTGACTAGCGACAGCGAGGAACGCTTCGATTTCTCGCGGGCCAAGATTGATTTGAGACATGAATTAGTCGATACAATACAACGACTTTTATAGTCAATCGGTCGTCCCTAGCCTTCATCAAAATGATTTGGGGGATGGGAACATGTTTGATAGCAGGGCTCGTTCGCGTTATTGGAAGTCGGGACGGCCGCAGCCGGACGATCCTTAGAGCCGAGTCAGGCTGCAGACCTTTTGCATCGAGCGGGCAGGTGCGGTCCTTGTCACGCTGGCGAAGCACGGCCTGTGGGTCTTTCGCCGTCGCACTGTGGGGCACTTCGACGATCGCGCACGCCGAGCAGTACAAGGTCGGAGAAGTGGACGTAACGGTGCACGGCGGGGCGACGGTCGGCACCGTTGTTCGTGCAGACGATCCGGATCCCCAGTTCATCACCGTTCCGAACGGCAAGGCTCTGAAGATTCCTGCAACCGGTAACACCCGCAACAGCGACGATGGTGAGTTGAACTTCAAGAACGGTCAGCCTGTCTCTTCAGTACTGAAGGGGTGGCTCTCTGTCGACGCAAAGTACAACGACTACGGGATGTACGTTCGAGGGAAGGGGTGGACCGACTATACGTTGGAGAATAGCCCCGTTCCGTGGGGCAACTACCCCAATGGCTACGTTTCTAACACGCCGCTGTCGGACAAGGGTTTTGAGAACAGGGCCAGATTTGCTGGGCTCGCCTTGCAGGAGGCATACTTTTACGGTCGGGTAGGGCGGAGCCTCGATTTCCGTGTCGGCGAACAGACCATCCCCTGGGGTATCCCGTTTGCGATTGCAGGCGGCATATCGGCTATAAATCCTTTCGACTTTCCGGCAGCGCGAAGGGCGGGCGCTGCGGGCGAAGAGCTCTCAATACCTGTGCCTTCAACGTTCCTAAAGTTTGCAGCAACACCTAAACTTACCCTTGAAGGATTCTGGCAGTTCGGGGCCGCCCGGAATGCCTACGATGGTTGCGGCACATTTTATGGTCCCGATTTCCTTGGAACGGGTTGCAACTATGTTGTGACCGGCGGGCCCTTCACCATTCCGGATCCCGCATTCTTCCCGCTCGGTGATTTCATCAATCGAGCGCCGACGCCGGACAATAACGAGTTAAAGCAGGGCGGCATTGGCGCCAAATACATGATCGACGCACTGCGAACGGAAGTTGGGGCGTACTATGCACACTACAATGCCAGATACGCGATCGTAGAACTGTCTCGAACGTTTCGTACCTCGGCTGCAGTCCCGTTCATTGCCGGGAATCCCGACGGAGGTAATCCCCTCTTTCGAACGGTGTTCGCTCCAGACATAGATATGCTGGCGCTTAATTTTCAAACCAAACTGGCGTCGAAGACGACACTGTCTGGCGAATATGTTTATCGCCCTAACCAACCGATCGCCTTACCTGCTGGAGAGCTCAACCAGGCCGCTGTCTCGGCGACCGCTCCAAGTTTGTTCAGGGCCGACATCAACGCGCTTGCGCCGGGTCAATTTTATCAGGGTTATGACCGCCATCAAACGGCAGCACTCAATTTCGGCTTAACCCAAAACTTCGAGAATGTAGCGGAGCCAAAGCGGTGACGCTCAACGGGGAAATAGCTCTCCGACAGGTCTACGATCTTCCGAATCCGTCCGTTCGCCGATATTTGCGGTCCGATATCTTTGGAACGGGTCCGGTCAATGGTGTTTGTGCCGCGCCAAGTCCAGGCGTGAACTCCACTGGCTGCACGTTCGCAGGGTACGTCACGTCGAATGCTTGGGGCTTTCGTTTGGGGAGTTCGTTCAACTACGACATCACCAAGATTCCAGGTTTGATTGTCGTGCTTTCTGGATCGTACGGGCTGGATGTGAGCGGATGGTCCTATGACGGAAGCCTCAATGAGGGACGCAACGTAGCGTCGGTGAAGCTCCGGGCCGAATACAAGAAGAATTATTATGCGGAGCTGACATACTCTCCAATCTGGGGTGGAGCGTTCAATCCACAGCGCGACCGATCAGTTTACATCGCCTCGATGGGGGCGAGGTTTTAGAGAAATGCGCAAAGACTCGTCCAGTTTCCTAAAGGTGCCGGCCCGATGTTCGCGATGCGAGTGTTGGTCCGTAACGTTCCCTGCGTGTTGAAAGTTGAAAGATGGCTGTCGGCCTGAAGACGGAAGTGCCTGGCGTGGATCCCACCAACCTTGTCGTGATTATGTCTGACGAGCATGATCCGCGCTACATGGGATGGATGGGCCATCCACTGGTCAAGACCCCGAACATTGATGGTCTGGCCGCGCGCGGCCGGCGCTTCGTTAACGCGTACACGCCGTGCCCGATCTGCGTGCCGGCCAGGGCGTCCTTCGCGACTGGGTGCTATGTTCATCAAACCGGCTATTGGGACAACGCGATCGCCTATGACGGTCGAATTCCAAGCTGGGGGCATGCCCTGCAGACCGCAGGCGTGCGCGTTGAGTCGATTGGTAAGCTGCACTACAAAGACGATGAAATGCCGACTGGTTTCGATCGGCAACACCAACCTATGCATATCTACAACAGTCACGGGATGGTCTGGGGTTCGATCCGCGACCCGTTACCCGATGTCCCAGTGGACCATCGAATGGTTGGCGACTACGTCGGCCCCGGCGAATCTCCGTACACGGACTACGATCGGACCACTGCGCAAATTGCGGCAAGTTGGTTCGCGGAGCATGCAAAAGACGCGGGACCGTGGGTGCTGTACATAGGTTTCGTTGCGCCTCATTTCCCCTTCATCGTGCCGCAGCCGTATTTCGACATGTATCCGCTCGATCGCTTGCCTCCTCGCAAGCTTGATCCAGGGCGAGGTTACCGCCAGCATCCTTGGCTGGCAGCGCAGGATCGGTTCTGGCCGCATGACCAGATGTTTCGCGACGAAGAGGAGCGTCTTCGCGCGGTAGCAGCCTATTTCGGTCTTTGCTCTTTCTTGGACTCTAACGTGGGTATTGTGTTGGATGGGTTGGAGCGCAGCGGCTTGGCTGCGCAAACCCGGGTCATCTATACGAGTGATCACGGGGACACCTTGGTGCACGGGGCATGTGGGGGAAAAGCAACCTCTACCAGGAATCCGTCGCGATCCCCTTGATCATGGCTGGTCCCGGTGTCTCGTGCGGGATCACAGAGACACCGGTCAGTCTTGTCGATGCCTACCCAACGATTCTCGACGCGGTAGGCGTTCAGGACGACGATCAGTCCGTCTCGCGACCGGGCACATCGCTTTTCGGACTAGCCCGGACCGCTGTGGACAACGAGCGGACCGTATTCAGCGAATATCACGCAGTCGCCGCCGAGAGCGGCGGCTTCATGTTGCGCAAGGGCCGCTGGAAATATCACTACTATGTCGGCTTTCAGCCCGAACTGTTTGACCTGGACGAAGACCCGGAAGAGATCAGCGATCTTGCTTCTGACCCTGCTTTTGCGCCGATCGTGAACGAGATGCACATGGCGCTTCTCTCCATTTGCGATCCCGAACATATCGACAAGGCGGCCAAGCGCGCGCAGGCCGCTTTAGTCGAGTCTTTTGGTGGACGAGAGGCGGCGCGTAAGGTCGGCGCGCCGGGCGCGACGCCGCCGCCCGGGCAGGAAAGTTAGCCTCGATCGTGCGAGCCCGCGTAAGCAGAACGATAACAAAGATAGGTAGGAGACGATGACAGCCGAGGCGATAGGCAGCCGAACGGATACGCAGCGCGCTTGGGTCACGGTGACGCTTGCGAGCCTTGGCGGAGCCTTTGAAATCTATGATTTCATAATCTACGGGGTGTTCGCGCGCGAAATCGGTGCAAGCTTCTTTCCTGGCGATGATCCAACCATCCGGATGATCAGCACATTCTCCGTCTTTGCCCTCGGCTATCTCGCGAGGCCGCTTGGCGGCATGATTTTGGGGAGCCTTGGCGACCGTTACGGCCGCAAGTTCGTTTTCCTTCTCTCGATTCTGTGCATGTCCGCCGCCACAGCAGGGATCGGTCTGATGCCCTCCTTCGCGACAATCGGCATAGCGGCTCCGATCCTGCTGCTGCTGTTGCGCGTGACGCAGGGAATGTTTTTCGCCGGCGAACTCCCATGTTCGATCACCTACGTCGTTGAGGAGATGCCAAGGCGCGCCGCCTTCGTTTCCAGTGCTGTGATTGCGATTACGATGATCGGCGTGTTGATAGCTACGATGACAAGCTTGGCGATACGCCTTGCCATGCCTGCGAACGACGTTAGCGACTACGGTTGGCGCTTAGCATTTATTGTCGGTGGCATGTTGGGGCTCGCCAGCTATTGGTTCCGCAGTGCGCTCGAGGAATCCCGGGGGTTCCAGCGTATGAAGTCACAGGTCGCGAAAAGTCCAGTTCGTGAGGCCATCACGCAAACTTGGAGGCAAATTCTGATGGGGATCGGCGTCGCATCGATCTTCAATACGTCGAACATCATTATGTTCGTCGTCGTGCCGTCCTACTTCTCAACCATTCTGGGCTATGACGCGAAGACCATTAGCTTCGCTCAAAATGTGGGGATACTCTCAGCGGCCGTGGCCATCTTGGTTACGGGCTGGCTCGGTGACAGGATCGCTCCGCGCTACCTGCACCGATTCGGCGCAACCATGATCGTTTGTCTCGTGTACCCTCTATATCATTTGATCGCAGTGCAAGCGATCGACCCAATCGTCGCCTTTGTGGTCCTTGGTGCGCTGGCCGGGATCGTCGGCGGAATCTACGCATTCTTGCTGGCCGACCTATTCCCTACCCGCATCCGCTTCTCCGGCATAGCTCTGGCATTGAATCTGAGCACGGTCATATTCACTGCGTCGACACCTCTGGTGACGACCCTTGTGCTCGACCTCACTGGCATGAAGGAGGCTCCTGCGGTCGTCATGGCGTTTGTTGCCTGCATTGCGATCTTGGCTGGATTTGCGCTGAAGAGCTCCAGCGGCCACATAAGTCGCGATCTGTTGTGATCAATGTGCTGCTTGGTTTCCGTAAAGGCATTCGGGTTGGCGCGCCTTAGTGGGTGAGTGCAGTTCATCTCAGATCCACGGGGTCGTCGCAGGGTTGCGGAGTCTTCTGCCCGGCAACGGAGTCTTTCTTGTTCCGTTAGCGTTGTCCGTCGGTGCCGCGGTCAGCGTAACCGTGACCTCGACGCGCTAAGTCGCCGAGCTCGCGCACGTTCTGATCTATGGAACAGTAATTGGGCCCGCCTGAGTACGGATGCCGTCGTCAATCCGCGGTCTGCCTTGTTGCACCCGCCCGGGGCGATCTTCCGCGTTGTCGCGGCATCGACTTTGCGCGTGCGGTTACATAGGCGCTAAGCGGATTCGTGGAGACTTGCAGGATCGTGCGGCAACACTTCCTTGATCAGCCGGTTATTTTGGCGGCGCGAGCGGTCTGAAGCTTGGCGAAGTCATCCCCGGCATGGTGCGACGAGCGGGTCAATGGACTCGCTGACACCATCAGAAACCCCTTTGTGAAGCCAACCTTCTCGTAGGATGCGAAGTCCTCCGGCGCCAGGTAGCGCATCACGGCGTGGTGCTTGCGGGTCGGCTGCAGATACTGTCCGATGGTCAGAAAATCGACATCTGCAGAGCGCAGATCGTCCATGACCTGGAGCACCTCGTGACGCTCCTCACCGAGGCCGACCATGATGCCGGACTTGGTGAACATAGATGGTTCGATCTCTTTCACTCGCTGCAGCAACCGGATGGAATGGAAATAGCGTGCGCCGGGCCGCACCGTCAGATAGCGCGACGGCACGGTCTCGAGATTGTGGTTGAAGACGTCCGGTTTCGCGGCCACGACAACCTCGAGTGCGCCTTCCTTACGAAGGAAGTCGGGCGTCAGGATTTCGACCGTGGTCGAGGGACACGCGGCGCGGATGGCGCGGATCGTCTCGGCAAAATGCGCCGCCCCGCCGTCGGCAAGATCATCACGATCGACCGACGTGATGACGACATGGGCGAGCCCAAGCTTTGCCACTGCCTCAGCAACGTTCTGTGGTTCTTGAACATCGAGCGCATCGGGCAATCCGGTCTTGACGTTGCAGAAGGCGCAGGCGCGGGTGCACGTGTCGCCCATGATCATGAAGGTCGCGTGCTTCTTGTCCCAACACTCTCCGATATTTGGACAGCGCGCTTCCTCACAGACGGTGTGGAGGCCGTTCGCGCGTACGATGTTACGTGTGTCGGCGTAGCCGCGGGTATTTGGCGCGCGGACGCGAATCCAGGCCGGCTTCGGTGGCGACTCCGCATCGGGACGGTTGACCTTTTCCGGATGACGCGGTCGCAGCGGGGTCGAAGAGATAGTGTCGATCACGGTAACCATGATGCCTAGAACCTCCAAAAGCGGCTTCACTATCGCTTCTGCACACGAGCTGCAAGACGGCGTCTCGCGCGGTGGACCGGTGCTGCGTGGATTTGGTAGCGCTCACAATCTACCGCCTATCCGACAAATCGCGAGCGTTCTGACGCGAGAATGTTGCAAAATCTCTAGCTAAATCGAGCACATATCTCGCCACGTCGCACGCTTCTTCGACAGCTTGGCACAGGCGGAGCGTGTCTCGGTGACTGTCGGACGTGTCGCGTGATCGAGCCTGTTCAGTGCGACGCGAGTGGCGTCGCGCTGTCGGGGAGGCTCCCTCCGCTAGGGGCGCTGTCCTTGCCTGAATCGGGGCAGGTCATGCCGCGCAGATGATCGCGTGGATCGTGCCTGCCGCCATGATCTTCGTGCCGAGCATCGCCGGCGTCAGTCGCAATAATGACACTTGCTAGCGACCACGCGTGTGGGGCCAACATCTTGCTGGATGTCCTCCGCGTAATGGTCAGCAAGAGCAACTAATGGCTAGCTGTTGCCCGCTTGCCACCATGAACCGGACCGCGCCAGTCTATGCTGCCACCGCGCAGGAGTTCACATGTACGACGTATATCTGAACGGACGAAAGGACCTTCTCATCATTCCAACTGGAGCTCGTCTTCCCGTCGGCACATCGGGGAAATGGCGTCTTAAGAAGCGCGCGGTCCGTGCGGTCAGCGAAGTCATACGTGAAGATATTCGGCGATGCGGATATCATCGTCGGCGATTGGCAGGGACGCAATCAAAGATCGAACCTGCGAAGACCGGTCACAATCCGTTGCGTTCGAGCTGAAGGGGGAGCCATCGCGACGGGTCTTCCTCCGTCGCCCCGGGGTAAACCGCACGTCTTGGCGGTGCGTGGCGTCGACCTGATGAATATCCCCGCTCGCGCCGTTTCGGCGCTCGGCACCTGGTCGATTTGCGGTCCGGCGTGCCTAGAGGCCCGCCGACGGACGCCATTGTCCTCAACTGCACCGTGGTCTAAAGGAGGAATCTCAACCGGAGAGGCGACGTGAAATCCGCGCTATTTGTTCAGTCTTTGGAAAAGGCCTTCAAGGTTCTAGAGGCTTTCGGCAATGGCGATCAGTTTTTATCTTTAAGCGAAATCGCGGATCTGACGAGCCTCGACAAGGCTGCAGCGCAGCGTTGTGTTCACACTCTGGTTGAAACCGGATATCTGGAGAAGGAGCCGCGAACCGCTCGGCTCATGCTCGGCAAGAAGTGCCTGGATCTCACCTACAGTCTCTTGCGCACAAATCCCCTGGTGATAGCTGCAACGCCGATTTTGATGCAGCTGGGCAGAGACATCGGAGAGAGGGCCAACCTGAGCCTATTTGACGGCACCTCCTTGATCTATGCGGTGCGCACCCAGAGCGGCGATGACAGCTATTTTGTGTCCGCCCTGATCGGTCGACGCATCCCTGCCTTCTGCTCCGCCGGCGGGCGAGCCGCGCTGTCGCGGCTTTCCATCGAGGAGGCAAGCGACATTCTTGCGCGATCGAAGCTGGTCAAATGGACCCGTGATACGGTCATTGAGCCTGAGCAGATCCTGGCAAAGGTCGCAGAAGCGCGCGATCGTGGGTTTGGTTCTTCGGTGGGCGAGATGATGGTGGGCGAGGTATCGGTCGGCGGCGCGATTGTCGACTCAGCGGGGCGGCCGATCGCGGCCGTGCATATCGCCGGCAGCCTCCGGAAATGGCAGGCGGACAAGTTCGAGGAACGATTTGGGCCTGAAGCCGCAAGGGTCGCCCAATTGCTCAGTCAGCATCGCTCCTGAGCCTTCGGCGTTCATCGCGCGAACGTCTAACGTCGCCGACAGTTGTCCCCGTTGAAAGCGACTTTCGCAGCTCTTTGCCGCGCTCAAGAGTGACCCGGTATCGTCACATTGTAGAATGCATCCGGAATAGCCTTTGGATTGATCGACTGCTTTGACGAGAGCGTCCGGCTATGTTGCCGAGTTGCTCGCTCGGTTGAAGCCGCATCGAGTCCTTCGGCTATTCACGCACACAAGCGAAAACGAGCGGTAGGGGCGAGGCACGCGGACGTCCGGCCAAACCTGATGCTCCACTTTCTGGAACAGCGATACCCGTAATGAGTGCGCGGAAAAATCCTTTCTAGCTAAGGTTTCAGAAATAGTCCCCGCAACACAGACGTTGGTCGGACAGGCTCCGCGCCTTTGTCGGTATCAAGATACCTCCACGCCGAGAAAAACATCGAGCTGCCACCTTTCAGGCCAGCGATTGCACAAATTGTAATGCGATACGAAGTATCGAAGACTTGCCATGCGCTGGCCATATGCTAATAGCCGAAATCGAAAAATGAGTTTGGCGCGCACCATTTCGGTTCACGAGGTGTGCAGCTTGACTTGGCGAACAGTGAGGAACGATCCAGGATGTCAGTCGAGACATGTGAAACGTACGTAGCGAGTTGGCTCGATAAGAACGCGTCCGCGTTGACCGGACTGCTGGAGCGCCTGATCAACACCGACTCCTTTTCAACGGATAAAGCGGGCGTTGATGCTGCCGGCCGAGTCATCCAGGACTACCTGAAGGCCCACGGTGTGGGAGTCGCCGTCCATGCCAACGAGACCTACGGCGATGCCTTGATCGCGAAGGTCGGTACCGGCGAAAAACCGATCCTGCTCATGGGCCACCGCGATACCGTGTTTCCCAAAGGCGAGGCCCAACGCCGCAGTTTTAAGATTGCCGATGGCCGCGCTTATGGCCCGGGCGTCAACGATATGAAGGCCGGCGTTGCTATCAATGCCGTATTGCTCTCCGCCTTTCAAAGCTGTTTTGAAAACCCGCCGCCTCTGATGGGCTTGTTCACAGGCGACGAAGAACTTGCATCGCCGTTCTCTCGGCCACTTATCGAGTCGTTCGCGCGCGGTTCTAGTGCTGTCTTCAATTCCGAGCCCGCTCGAGTAAGCGGTAACGTCGTTATCGGTCGCAAGGGTGGTCGCTTCATGCTCGTTGAGGTGTTCGGAAAACCCGCGCATTCCGGCGTGAATTTCTTCGATGGCGTCTCGGCCGTGAACGAGCTGGCGGAAAAGATCTGCGCGTTCAAAGCGGTGACGAACGCCGATACGGGAACGACGCTCAATGTTGGCTTGGTGCGCGGCGGTCAGACGGTGAACACCGTTGCGCCTTATGCCGCTGCCGAGCTCGATCTGCGATTTGTCGATCCCGAAGCGAGCGCCGTAGCGATGCGCCAGATCGAAGACATCGTGGCACGTAATAGCCATCCCGCGCTAACATCCAAGCTGATCGTCAATGGGGAATTTCTGCCCTTAGTGACGACCCCTCAGACCCGCGCACTATTCGAAGTGTATCGCGAGGCGGCAGCGAGTCTCGGCGTCACACTCGATGGTGAATTCACCGGCAGCTGCGCGGACTCGGGGTTTGCGGGCGCCCAGGGCGTTCCGACGCTGTGCGGGACTGGCGCGGTTGGCGACAAGTCGCACACGCCGGACGAATATATTCTGATCGACACCCTCCTGGAGAGAGCGAAAGTTCTGTCGGTCGCCATCTGTAGAGTTTTTGCGCGCAACGGCGTTCAACTGCGCGCTGCCGAGCTCGCCTAATCAAAGCAAGGAGAAGAAACTATGCCGCGACACATTGCCTGCCTCACCTTTGATGCTGATGCGATGTCTGGCCTGATCTCACGTGGCCTCACGACCCCCACGCCGATCTCCAGAGGTGAGTTTAGCAAAGTGGCGGTACCACGCATCCTGAAGCTGCTGGCCAAGTACGACGTCAAAGCAACGTTCTTCATTCCAGGCGTGGTCATCGAAACCTACCCCGATCTTCCAAAAGCGATTCATGAAGCCGGTCACGAGATAGGAAACCACAGCTACACGCACGTGCCTCCTGCGGACCTGAGCGCGGAAAAAGAGGAGAACGATCTCCTTCGCGCCAGTGACATGATCGCAAAGATTACGGGCAAAAAGCCCGTCGGCTATCGGTCGCCCTCGTTCGATCTAAGTCCAGTCACCGCCGATCTGTTGATCAAGCACGGCTTCCTCTACGAGAGTAGCATGATGGGGCACGACCACAGCCCCTATCGAGTCCGTACAGGCGACAAGGTTCAACTCGAAGGACCGGTAATCTTTGGTCCGGAGTCGCGGCTCATCGAAATGCCGGTGAGCTGGAATTTGGACGATTTTCCTCATTTTGAGTTTCTGCGCACTAAGGCCCAGCTGATGCCCGGCCTGATGGCAGCAGACGGTGTTCTGCAAAACTGGGTCGATGATTTCAAGTACATGCACGACACGGAAGAATGGGGCGTTCTCACTTATACTTTCCATCCGTACGTCATCGGCCGCGGACATCGGATGATCTTCCTGGAAAAGCTGATCTGCGAGCTCAAGAAAATGAATGCTGTATTCCTCTCAATGGAAGAAGCAGCAAATGAGTTTCAACAAAGGCCTTCGTAGCAACAGCGTCGTTTGGCGCAGACTTTGCAAGTGTGAGGACGGCCGAAAATTCTGTGGGACCTTGAGGAGGGGTTGTAAATGAGTGAAGCCATACTGAGTTCCGGACAAACGATCTCGCGACCATCAACATCGAAAAGACGAGATGCCGTCCTGGCTGGCATCATTGGGACCGTCGTTGAATGGTATGACTACGCTGTTTATGGCTACCTAGCGACGATCCTAGCGAAGCAATTTTTTCCGTCCGAAAACGAAAACACCGCATTGCTGGCTGCGTTCGCAACTTTCGGTGTCGGATTTTTGGCCAGGCCACTAGGCGCAGCCAGCTTCGGCTGGATGGGCGACAAGTTCGGTCGCAGAGCAGCGTTAATTGCGACGCTATTCTTGATGGCGTTCTCGACCGTGGGTATAGGCCTGATCCCAACCGCGGCGACTATCGGTATCGCCGCGCCCATCCTGTTGGTGATCTGTCGGCTCGTTCAGGGCTTCTCCGCGGCGGGGGAGTGGGGCAGCGCAGCAGCTTTCATGGTTGAGTGGGCGCCGCCCAATCGGCGCGGCCTTTTTGGAGCGTTCCAACAATCATGTACTGGCGGCGGGCTGTTGCTCGGGTCGGGTGTGGCTGCGCTTGTTTCCACGATGTTGGCGCCCGAGCAGATGAACGATTGGGGATGGCGCATTCCCTTTATCTTGGGCGGCATTCTCCTTCCTGTAGGCATTTATACGCGTCGATACGTCGACGAAACTCCCGCCTTCCAGGAAGCTGAAAGCAAAGCGGAAACGACGACCGGGAAGCCATGGGGGGCTGCCCTGCAGGTTTTCGGTGTTGCGATCCACTGGGGCGTCGCGTTCTACGTCATGCTGGTTTACATGCCGACTTTCAGCCAGAAGTACCTGCATGTGCCACGAGACGTGTCACTCTGGTCAACGACGATCGCAATTGCAGTGATGGTTGTTGCAATTCCGCTGTTCGGACTACTGTCTGACCGGATCGGCCGAAAGCCGCTGTTGCTCGCATCAGCGATTGGATATCTTGTCCTTGGATACCCGCTGTTCCATCTCTTGTTGGCGAGTCCATCGGCGGGGTTGCTCATTGCTGCCCAAACAGCGTTCGCTCTCATGCTTGCCGCCTGCTCAGGCCCTGCACCGGCAACGATCTGTGAGCTATTCGCAACCAAGGGGCGTGCGACGTGGATGTCGACGGCTTACAGCGTTTGCGTCGCGATCTTCGGCGGATGCGCTCCCTTCATCGTAACTTGGTTGATTGATGTAACAGGTAAGCCAGCTGCGCCATCGTTCTACCTGGTAGCCTGCGCAGCAGTCTCTGCGCTTACCATATTCACCCTCAAGGAAACCGCACATAGCAAGCTAGCGTGATCCTTGGTTGGCGCCGTGCCGTGGCGGAGGGGCCGCTGCACGGCGCCTGACTGAGCCTTATGCGTTAAAATATCCAGGAGCGGGTTAGAAATGGACGAAACCAAGAGAGTGTTTCCATCGCCGTCAGACTGGGCGTTTGACGCGCTTGTCTCTACGGCTGCCGGTTTTCCGATTAGTGCGAATATACCGCGCACAAATGACACAAATGACTTGGTCGGATCCCAATTCGGACTGAACTACCGCGAAACGCAGAACATCTCTCCATTGAGCTTGAAGATTCGTCGCGTTCTTGCCCGGATAGGATTGATCGACGCTCCCTGAGAGCTGATGGGGCGAGGCGTTTCCGGCCCATTGCAACGAACGAGAAGCGGGGGGCGTTTTGCGAATCCGCCAGTATGCGGCTGATGAGCGCAGTGATTGAGAAGGCACGAGCGAAGCGTTCGCTCGCCAAAACTTCGAGGTAAAAAATGATCTTGGTAGTTACCGGAAGCAATCGTGGAATTGGTGCAGCCATTGCCTTAGCTGGTGCTCAGCAAGGCTATGCCGTAGCCGTCAACCATCTTGCTGCTGAAAAACAAGCGAAGGAAGTCGTTGATGCGATCGCCAGCAAAGGGGGGCGAGCGATTTCTGTTGAAGCTGATGTAACCCAGGAAAGTGAAGTCGAGCGCCTGTTCTCTGAAGTGGACCGCAAGCTAGGGCGGGTTACGGCACTCGTAAATAACGTCGGAAACGGAGCTGATCGGCAGGCGATCCTTGGTGTCACCTCATCAGATTTGACCCGAATATTCTCGGTGAACGTGTTCAGCACCATTCTCTGCACGAAGGCGGCCGTAAATCGGATGTCAAAGTCTGCGGGTGGTGCCGGCGGCTCGATCGTCAATATCTCATCGCTGGCCGCCGTGCGCCCGGACAATCCGGGCCTCAGCCTCTATGCTTCCACAAAAGGCGCTGTGGACAGCTTCACCCTCGCGGCCGCGCGGGACTTCGCTGATCTGGATGTACGAGTGAATGCGGTGCGCGCGGGCATTATCGACACGCCAAGTCATGATGTGACGGACAAAGTCATGAGCTCGAGAATTGAGCAGACCGTCCTTCTCAAACGTGCTGGTCGCTCCGAAGAGGTCGCAAACGCTGTCTTGTTTTTGCTGTCGCCCGCCGCGTCATACATTACGGGTACGACCCTTAATGTATCAGGCGGACGATAGCGGCGTAGTTCCAAGAGCGCGTAGCCACAGTCGCAACCGGGTTGTACCATGGTGCCGCGCACGGCGACGGGCTTGTCAGAGAGCGCTTTGACGGTGGGGGTCGGTCAGGGGCGTGACGGCATATCGCCGGCACGCTGCCGGTCGACGACAGGAGCAGGGTGTCCTCCATAGCAATCGGTCGGGTCTCGGTGTTACCCGGTAAGCGTTCATCGACGCTGAGAAAGCGGCGGAGTTCGCTTTATGAACTATTGCTTTTCAGTCTTGGATAGGGCGGAGGTCCAGCTCTCGGTTGAAGACGATGCGCGATCGTCGGAGATAGCGACGCTCAGTGCAGCGTCGCGAGCTGCTCGCACGTAGGTTTCCATCGCCTTCATCGCCTGCTTTGGCTTTCGCGCAACAATCGCGTTGAATATGTCGTCTAGTTCAACGCGGAAGGCCTCGATTCGGCCCTTTGCCTCAACCGCTGTCGCCCGCACGCTAGCAATCCGCGCATTCAAAAATCCAAGGGTGTCACGAATTGCTTCGTTATCAACCACCTCGCCCATATAGATGTTGAAATCCTGGATGAGCACCAAGACGCCAGCGCGATCGTGAGCGTGTATTGCTAAGCGAAGCTTCTCATAAATTTTGCGCAACTCTTCGATCTGAGCGTCTGTGGCCACTTTGGTAAAGCATTGAGCTACGTGGGCCTCTAACATCATTCGGATGTCATAGATGTCCGAGATCTGTTTGACGCTTAGGGCGGTAACGACCGGTCCTCTACGGGGCTCGACCGTAATCAGGCGCTCGGCCTCCAACTGACGAATTACCTCGCGGACGGATCCACGGCTTACGCCAAGTGCGATGCAAAGTTCACGTTCGATCAACCGTGTGCCGGGCTTGATTTCTCCTGAAATAATAGCGTTACGGAGTATCCGAACAGCACTGTCGCGTACGAGAACTGGCTGGACGGTCAAACTGAGAGCTTTCACGTAATTGTCCTCAGATTTACAGGCGCTTGGATCGCCACCCTAAGGATGGCCGGATGCTCTAGTTGCGAGGCTACGGCTACGAGGTCTACGGACCCGCCCCCTAGTTGGAAGCGGCGCGTGCCCGCCTAAGGATTGGTGAAATAGTTGCCGTGTTTGCCTCGAGATTGTTGCTGACTGGCTGTAACTGATTGGCGATGAATCGTCGCCGCTTTTTTAGCATTTCGTAATTGTCCTGGCTGAAGCGCCTCGGTGCATTCACCACAAACAACCACTTGTTGTCTCACCAAGCCCCTGCACGAGGCGGCTCAAATGCAACTCCTGCGCTTCTTGCGCTTCAGGCCGCCAAGCTGATTACAGATAACGAAGAACGTCGAAAGACATAGCACCTTGGCAGACTGTTTGACAATTATATCATCGGTTCGTCTACCAGACTAAGTAAAGCAAAATCAAATAGATAGTGGCGTTGGTTGGATCTTGTGCTTGCCGGGAACCAAAACGATCCTTGACGTGACGTGTCGGCTTGTTAGACAATCGGATAGTTAGACGGTCATCAAGGCCACTCTCCATGAGTCGAGATTTGTTATGGCGCCCACAATTCAGCTGAAAGTCATTCGTGTGTCGCAGCTAACGTCGGATGTGACGTCCTATCGACTCGAGCATCCAAGCGGCGAGCCGCTGCCATCGTTCGCGGCAGGTGCGCATATCGATGTCCATCTGCCGGATGGCATGGTCCGGCAATACTCGCTTTGCAATCGCCCGATCGACACGCAACACTATCTCATTGCAGTGAAACGGGAGCCCAACTCGCGAGGTGGCTCCAAGGCGATGCATGGAATGGTTGGCGAAGGCTCGTTGCTGACTGTCGGTATGCCGCGCAACAGTTTCCCGATTTCTAAAGAAGCGGATTTTCATTTGTTGTTGGCGGGAGGGATCGGCATTACCCCGCTGTTGGCCATGGCTCGCCATTTGCACCACGACAAGAAGCCGTTCCGGCTTGAGTATTTCTGTCGCGCGGCCGACAGCACTCCCTTTTATGAATTGATCGCGGAAGAATTAGGTTCGAATGCGCACTTCAACATCGGCCTCGAGCCAGGAGACGTCCGCAATCGCCTGGCCGATATCCTGCAGGATCGCCCCGACGCTGCCCATGCCTATGTTTGTGGTCCGTCTGCATTTATCGACATGGCTACTGAAGTCGCCTCGCGTAATTGGCCGGCGAGGAGCGTTCACCTAGAGCACTTTTCGCCGGTTGTGAACTTGACCACAGGCGAGAACCACGCATTCCGCCTCAAGCTCGCGCAGTCAAACCATCAGTTCGACGTTCCTGCCGATAAATCGATATTGGATGTACTCCGCGACAACAATATTCCTTGCGACTCGTCGTGCGGGGAGGGGACCTGCGGCTCCTGCATGGTCGCCGTTCTTGAAGGCGAAGTCGAACATCGCGACTCCTTTCTTTCGGCGGATGAAAAGAAACAAGGAGAGGTGATGATGATTTGCGTGTCACGGGCAAAGAACGAAGAACTGACGATCGACCTCTGACCGAGGATCGACCCGCTGTCTGGACTACTTCGTGAGATAGGAGCCAAAATCATGACGTCTGCGCCTGCAAAGCCCCCGGTTCTGAACCAAGATCCGTATTCAGAGAAAAACCTGCTGGATCCTTATCTTTGGCAGGAGGAAATGCGCGAGCTGGCGCCCGTCGTTCGTCTTGAGCAGTATGATGCCTACGCGATCGGTAGATACGCTGAGGTCAATGCAGTCCTGCGTGATCCAATTACGTACGACAACGCAGCGGGCATCGGCCTGGCAAACCTCAACAAGCCGGGATCCTGGGGACGTAAGCCCAGTGTCTTTAGCGAGAAGGTAGGTGAGGAGCATTCTCGGAACCGGGGTGTAATTACCCGCATCATGTCTCCCGTGGTTATCCGCAAGTGGAAGAGCGACTTTGAGCGACAGGCCGTTGAAGTAGTCGACGAGCTTGGCGATCAGCGAGAGATCGACGGAGTCAGGGATATCGCCGAGGCATTCATATTGAAAGCGCTTCCCGGCGCCGTGGGTCTCACGATTACGCGTGAGCAGATGAATATTTCTGCCGACCTTAACTTCAATCAGCTGGGCCCTAACAACGACCTGCTCGCGGCGGCCCTCAAGCGGGCCGAGCCGCACATGGAATGGTACAATAAACAGATGACGCGCGACGGCCTCGTGCCTGGAGGGGTAGGCGCGAAAATCTACGAAGCAGCAGACCAGGGGCTTATCCCGGAGGAGGTCGCTCCGGAAATGATACGCGCATTTCTTCGGGCCGGCATGGATTCGACTATCAGCAGTATTTCAGCGGCTCTCCGATATCTAGCGATGGATTCGAAACAATGGGATACGCTCCGAGAATCCCCAGAGAAGGCACGCAGCGCGTTTAACGAAGCGACTCGGCTAGAGTCTCCCGTATCGATATCGTACCGGACGACCACTTGCGATACGAGTTTGTCGGGTTATGCGATTCCGGCCGATAGCAAGGTGGCGGTTTGGTTTGGTTCAGCGAACCGCGATCCTCGGAAATGGGAAGATCCCGACAAGTTCGATCTCGAACGCAACACGATCGGTCACATGGGATTTGGCGACGGACCCCATGTGTGCATAGGTCAAAATATCGCCAGGATGGAAGGCGAGGTCATCCTGGCCACGCTGGCGAAACGATTTCGAAGGATCGAGCTTGACGGAGAGCCCCAATATAAATTGGTAAACGCATTTCACGGCCTCAAAAGCCTTCCTTTGAAGCTTTCGCCGGCTTAGCCTGCTCCAGGGCGGTTAGTCTGCCTTCGTCAGAGTCAAACAGGTCTGGCAATTGAAGCGTTGTACTCCTGAGGCGTTTCTAGCTATAAACGCCTCAGGACGAAATGCCGGCTAACGATACGACAGTGTCCGATAGGACCTGCGCGCCCGCAATCAGGTCCTGGGGGTCGACGTTTTCAGCCTCGTTATGGCTAATACCTTTTTCGCAGGGAATGAAGATCATTCCAGTTGGCATCTTGAAGGAAGCATAGCGCGAGTCGTGCGTTGCGCCTGATAGCATGCCCATGTGCGGTATGTTGCGCCGCACGGCGGCGGCCCTGATCTCCTCCGTGATCGATGTCGCGAACTGGACAGGATCCGATCGCAGGAGCAGCCGCGAGTTGACGTTGCACCGCTCGATGGTGCCGCTGGCGAATGCTCTAATCGTCTCACAGCAACGCAGCATGTACTCGACGTCGGGATGTCGCAGGTCAATCGTGAAGACCACGCGACCTGGAACGGTATTTGATGATCCAGGTGACACCTCAAAGCGCCCAACCGTGAAGCGCAGGACGTCGGCGGGGTCGTGCAGCTTCGAACGAAGGCGTTCCAGCAGGACCATCGCCGCCACGAAGGCGTCCTGTCGGTTGAGCGACGGCGTCGTCCCGGCGTGCGCCTCGAAACCGGTGATATCCACCTCGAGCGTACACATTCCTTGAATTGCATTGACGATGCCGATCTTCCGGCGTTCGGCCTCCAATATTGGCCCCTGCTCAATGTGAGCTTCCACAAAGGCTCGACCCGACGAGCCCAACGGTCGTCGGCCAAGCTCGGGAAAGATCGCCAAGTGATCTTCAAGCGCTTGTTGAACGCTCACGCCAGTAACATCTCTGACGTTGAGCGCGGCCTCGAGTGTCATGGCTCCCGCCGACACCGCCGATCCCATGGTCGCGGGCGCGAACCGCGATCCTTCCTCGTTCATCCAGACGACGAGTTCGACCGATCGCTCCGTCTCGATCCCGGCGTCATCAAGACTTTCGAGAACCTCGAGCCCAGCAAGTACGCCGAAGATGCCATCGTAGTTGCCGCCCGTCGGCTGCGTGTCGAGATGTGAGCCGGTCATGACCGGTGGCTGATCCGGTTGCTTACCCGCCCGCCTGATAAACAGATTTCCAATCGGATCGATTTCAGGTGCATAGCCTCTCGCAGAACACCACGACAGCAGCAATTGGCGTGCTTCTGCATCTTCGACAGAGAGGGCTTGCCGATTTACTCCGCCACGACCTGTGGCGCCCACAAAAGCCATGCTGCGATGGCGTTCAATGAGACGTCCGCCGTTGATGAGCGGGAGCACAGTTTGAGCTTTGAGCATATTGGCCCTCTTTTCAGCCATTCCGCACTAAACGTGGGGGGCTGCGGAACGGTTTCGATGTTCGCCTCAGGTCTGTGACGACAGGCATAGTCTTATAAGTCAAGTCACTTGACAAGAGGGGTGATGGGCGACCGCGATCGGGCTTCTTAGCGAGCCCAAATTGGATGCGCGGGGAAGTCCCCCGCGCATAAGTGAAGTGAACTATTCCGCGGCCTCAGCGTAGTCGGCGACCGGCGGGCAAGAGCATACGAGGTTCCGATCGCCGTAGACGTTGTCAACGCGACCCACGGGTGACCAGTATTTGTCGATGCGGGAGACGCCGGCGGGGAAGCATCCTTCAGCGCGACTATAGAGGCGTTTCCAGTCGTCTTCGGCAATATCATGCACAGTGTGCGGAGCATGGCGCAGCGGCGAAGCGTCGATGTCAAAACGACCGGATTCAACCTCGGCGATTTCTCTTCGGATCGCGATCATGGCTTCACAGAAACGATCGATCTCCGCCTTCGACTCCGACTCCGTCGGTTCGATCATGAGCGTACCCGGTACAGGAAAGCTCATCGTCGGCGCGTGGAAGCCATAATCTATCAGCCGCTTGGCAAGATCGTCGACCGTTACACCGCAAATTGCCTTCAGTGGCCTTGGGTCAATGATGCACTCGTGCGCGACGCGCCCCTTGGCATTTTTGTAGAGCACCGGAAAGTGCGGATCGAGCCGTGCTGCTATGTAGTTGGCATTTAGAATAGCGACCTCTGTCGCGCGCCTTAGCCCGTCGCCGCCCATCATCAGCATGTAGATGTACGAAATCGTCAGGATCGACGCCGATCCGAATGGCGCCGCCGAAACCGGGCCGACGGGTGCAGTTGCCCTCGTCACGGGGTGACCTGGAAGGAATGGCGCCAGGTGCGCCTTTACCCCGATGGGGCCCATGCCCGGCCCGCCGCCACCATGCGGGATACAGAAAGTCTTGTGCAGGTTCAGATGGCTGACATCGGCGCCGTAATCGCCGGGTCGAGATAGGCCGACCTGCGCGTTGAGATTGGCGCCGTCCAGGTAGACTTGGCCACCGTGACTGTGGACGATATCGCAGATCTCGCGGATATGCTCCTCAAAGACCCCGTGGGTCGAGGGGTACGTGATCATGACCGCTGCGAGCTCTTCAGAGTGCTTCTCGGCCTTTGCTCGAAGATCGTTGACGTCGACGTCGCCGTTTTTCTCGCATGCGACGACCACGACCTGCATGCCGACCATTGCGGCAGACGCGGGGTTGGTGCCATGCGCGGAGGAGGGGATGAGACAGACCTTGCGGTGCGCCGCGCCGCGCGATGCATGATAAGCACGGATCGCAAGCAAGCCGGCATATTCACCCTGGGCCCCTGAGTTCGGCTGCAGCGAGACCGCGTCATAGCCCGTGATGTCACACAACCATTTTTGCAGTCGTTCGAAAAGCCTGTGATAGCCCTTGGCCTGCGCGGAGGGAGCGAAAGGATGCAGTGTTGCGAATTCCGGCCAGGTCAAAGGCACCATCTCGGTCGTCGCATTCAGTTTCATTGTGCAAGATCCGAGAGGGATCATAGCGCGGTCGAGTGCGAGGTCGCGATCACTCAGTTTGCGCATATAGCGCAGCAGTTCGGTCTCGGAACGGTGAGTATGGAAGACCGGGTGGGTGAGATACGCTGACGTTCGCCTGAGGTCGGCCGGCAGCGCTTCGTGGGTGGTGGCGTCTACTTCGCCATAGGCGAGCTTCCCGCCGAAGGCGCGCCATAACGACTCGATCGTCGAGGCTGTCGTCGTTTCATCGAGTGCGATGCGCAGCGCGGCATCGACGAAGCCGAGGTTGATCCTCTCGGCCTGAGCCCGTTTGACGATGTCATCGCGCTGAGCGCCGACCTCGACGGTCACCGTGTCGAAGAAGCTATCCGACCGCAGAGTGAAGCCAAGCTTGCGTAGGCCAGCTGCAAGCACGGCGGTGCGGCGGTGCACCGAACGTGCGATCTCGGCCAATCCTTCGGGGCCGTGATAGACGGCGTACATCGAGGCAATGACGGCGAGAAGGACCTGAGCCGTGCAGATATTCGAAGCGGCCTTTTCGCGACGAATATGCTGCTCGCGGGTCTGCAGTGCCAAGCGATAAGCAGGCGCGCCGCGCGAGTCCACGCTCAGGCCCACAATCCGACCGGGGAGAGAACGCTTCAGTGCATCGCGCACGGCCATGTAAGCCGCGTGCGGACCGCCATAGCCCATTGGAACTCCGAGGCGTTGCGCCGAACCGATCGCAATGTCCGCTCCGAGATCACCCGGTGAGGCAATCAAAGTAAGCGCCAGCAGGTCAGCGGCGACGGCTGCGATCGCGCCCTTCGCATGTAGCAAGCCGATTGCGGGGCGCAGGTCGCGTACAATGCCGGAGCTGGCCGGATACTGCAGGATCCCGCCAAAGACGTCGGCGGCTTTGAGATCGTGTATCGGGTCGCCGACGATCAGCTTCCAGCCGAGCGGTTCGGCACGAGTGCGCAAGACCGCGAGCGTTTGAGGATGAACCTCGTGATCGACGAAGAAGGCCTTTGCCTTGACCTGTGAGCTGCGCTCCGCGAGTGCCATGGCTTCAGCCGCGGCTGTCGCCTCGTCAAGAAGCGACGCGTTGGCGACATCGAGGCCGGTCAAATCACAGATCATGGTCTGGAAATTGAACAACGCCTCCAGGCGACCTTGGGAGATCTCGGGCTGATAGGGGGTGTAGGCGGTGTACCAGGCTGGGTTCTCGAGGATGTTTCGCTGGATCACCGCCGGCAAAATGGTGCCGTAATAGCCTTGGCCGATTAGCGAAGTATAGGTCTCATTATGCGAGGCGAGCTCTCGCATGTGGGCAAGGGCCTCCGTCTCGTTCAGTGCAGGGCCGAGGTCGAGCGCGGCCTTCTGCCGGATCGAGGAGGGCAGCGTCTCGGCCATCAACGCAGACAGACTGTTTGCAGAGACCGTATTCAACATCGAAGCGATGTCGCTCTGGGAGGGGCCGATGTGGCGGCGAGTGAAATCAATGGCGATATCGCCGGTCGGTTTGAAGGGCGCGTTCATATTTGCCTCGCTAAAAATGGCGGCGATCAGGCCGTGTGAGCCTTGTAGGCGGCTTCATCCATCAGTCCCTCGAGCTCGCTCTTGTCCGCGATCTTGAGCTTGAAGAACCAGGCTTTTCCGCCGGCGTCCGAATTGACCATGGCCGGTTCGGCTGCGAGATCGGAATTCACCTCCAGCACCTCGCCTGAGATCGGAGCGTAAACGTCGGAGGCGGCTTTGACGGACTCGACAGTGGACGCGACCTCGTTCTTCTTCAGAGCGCGGCCGACCTTGGGCAGATCGATGAATACGACATCGCCAAGTTGCGATTGCGCGTAGTCGGTAATTCCGATGGTCGCGACGTCGCCTTCGATGCGAAGCCATTCATGGTCGGACGTGAAAAGAGTGCTCATGATAATCTCTCAGCGTTTGTAGGTGTTGGGAACGAAGGGCGTGGCGGCGACACGCACGGGCAAGCGTTGCCCACGAATCTCCGCAAATAGCTGCGTGTCATTGGCGGCAAGTGAGGTGGGCACATAGCCCATTGCCATCGGTGCATTGAGGGTCGGACCAAAACTGCCTGAGGTCACCGAACCGATCTGCTCCTTCGAGCTCTGATCGGCAAAGAGCGGGGTGCCTTCGCGCACCGGTGCGCGGCCTTCTGGTTTGAGGCCAACCCGGCGGCGGCTAGCACCATTGGCGAACTGACCCAGGATTGTCTCTGCGCCCATGAAGCCCCCTGCACGAGCACCACCCGCGCGGCGGCTTTTCTGAACCGACCACTCCAGCGCTCCCTCGACCGGCGTGGTCGAGGTGTCGATATCATGACCGTAGAGACAAAGTCCGGCTTCTAGCCGCAGGCTGTCGCGAGCGCCAAGGCCGATCGGCAGAACATCTGAGTCCTCGAGCAGCGTTTTCGCGAGCTGCTCGGCCTGATCAGCAGGTACTGAAATCTCGAACCCATCCTCACCCGTATAGCCGGAACGCGACACGAAGCAGTCAGCGCCCGCAACCTTGCGCGAACCTGCATCCATGAAGCGCATTGCGGCCGCCTCCGGACAGTGTTTTGCCAGCGCGGCCTCCGCCTTCGGCCCCTGCAATGCGATGAGTGCGCGATCGGAAAGCGAAACGATGCGGCACGAATCAGAAAGATGCGCGCGCAAATGCGCCTCGTCGGCCTCCTTGCAGGCAGCGTTCACAACAACGAAGAGATGGTCCCCAAAGTTTGCGACCATGAGGTCGTCGAGAATGCCGCCGCTCTTGTTAGTAAACTGGGCGTAGCGCTGGCGGCCGATGCCGAGAGCTAGGAAGTCTTGCGGGACGAGCCGTTCGAGGGCTAACGCGGCGTCTTCGACCTTGCCGGATTTGGGGTGCAGCGCGACCTGACCCATATGTGAGACATCGAATAGTCCGGCGTTCTGGCGGGTATGCAAATGCTCCTTCAAAACGCCGGCAGGATACTGCACAGGCATATCATAGCCGGCGAACGGCACCATTTTGGCGCCGAGAGAGACGTGAAGGGCGTGAAGGGGGGTACGTTTTAGAGGGGTGTCTTGCGCAAGCATCCGGGGGTCCTCGGCGGTTCCCGAGGCCTATTCCTCGGATAACCAGACGAAACCCCATCTGTCGCTTTGCCTGAGAGTATTATCCCGTCGGCGGACGCTTATCGGCCTAAAGCCGGCAAGCGCCTCTTTCCAGATGCTGTCAAAGCCACACGGTCCTTTTGCCTGAGAGTTTCCGGGGCGGTTGCTCCTTCGGCGCCGGCATCAAAGCCGGTCTCTCCCGACGTGGCCATCTTGAACGGATGCAGGAAAACACGACCTCGGCCAAACTGTCAACTGTCCGGACACCAAAGATGAGTGTTCGGACAATGAGTCATTGGTAATTTATCTATACTCAAGGTACTTGACTACTACGACTACAGCCATGGAGGCATCGTGTGCAGGCAAAAGTAACAAAGTCCCGGCGAGGCAAGACGCCAGCAAAAATGCTATCCAAGAATCAGCCCGCGGATCTGGACCGCGAAAGCGGTCTACTGATCGGCGCGCGGCTAAAGCATGCGAGGCTCAACAGGCGGATCTCTTTGCGGCAACTTGCTGACGATGTGGGCTGCACCGAGAGCTTCTTGTCGAAAGTGGAGAACGACAAAGTCCGTCCCTCGCTGACGATGCTTCATACCATCGTCAAGTCACTGGGAATCAACATCGCGAAGCTATTTTCAGAGCCAGACTCCGCCGTGGTGACCGTGCTTAAGGCGGGCAAGCGCGTCACGCTTCAAACTGAGCAGGCTCCACTCGGTAAGGGCATAACCCTAGAGTCACTCTTGCCGATTCCGCTGGCCGTGCTTTTGGAGGCGAACATTCATCATGTGGAGCCTGGAAGCTCGACAGACGGCTTCATTGACCACAAAGGTGAAGAGATGGGTTTTGTCCTTGAAGGGGAACTCGACCTTACGGTCGACGGGCGGACCGTGAAAGTCCAAAAGGGGGACTCTTTCTTCTTTCAATCGCATCTACCGCACGGCTATCGCAATCCCGGAACGGCGACCACTAAGATCCTTTGGGTGAATACTCCGCAAAGCTTCTAAGGCGCCCTGACGCTATCCCCAAAGCCGGCTGGCGACACCGTCCGAGTTGATCCAGCCTTGAGGCGGCTACAACCGCAGGACGATTTGCAGAAGTCATCGCTCACGATGCTCGCAGCATAACAGCATCTGTAGAGGCGCGGCTTACCAACATACTTGCCAATTAGGAAAGTAACTTGACAAAAGGGCCGTTTGGTTTCATTGGTCGAACTGCCGGACGGGCCAGCCTTCTCATGTAGCTGCGCACCGCGTCGGTTCGAAAGGGAAGGGCCTTGAGAGCCCAAGACAGGGAACGTCATTCGCATCGGTCGGCAGACGCGGCTCTGCCGCCGCGCGGCAGGTGAGGGCGCACAAATGGACGATTATGAGAAGCGGGAGTCTCGGATCTTCAATATCGAGCTTGCGCCTGAGACTGCCACCGGGACATGGAAGACATGGAACCTGTTCGCATGGTGGATGTCCGGTTGGCATAGCCTTGGTGGGTACACCTTCGCCATTGGCTTGTTCGCCCTCGGACTAGCCGGTTGGCAGATGATCGTTGCGTTTACCCTCGGGGTAGTTGTCCTCTATTTTACGAATAATCTTAGCGGGATCGCCGGCCAGCGTGTGAAAGTGCCCTTTCCGGTGTTTGCCCGCGCCAGCTTTGGCGTGTATGGCGCCAACATTCCGGCTCTACTGAGAGCGACCGTCGCCATAGCCTGGTATGGGATCCAGACCTATTTGGCCTCGGCCGCAGTCATGCTGCTGGTCCTCAAGCTTTTTCCCTCCTCGAACTCGCTGACGGAAAGCTCCTTTGTTGGTCTAACTTATCTTGGTTGGATTTGCTTTCTGGCGCTTTCCGCGGCTCAACTGATTGTGCTGTCGCGCGGCATGGAAGCGGTTCGGAAGCTGACGGATTTTGCCGGCCCAGTTATTTGGATCGCCATGATTGCGCTCGCAGTCTGGGTACTGGCACGCGCGGGTTGGTCGGTCGATTTCAGTTATCGAACAGTGGAGGGCGGTAGCAGCATTATGGCAATGCTGTCGGCGATGTTCATCGTCGTGTCCTACTTGGCGGGGCCGACCCTGAACTTTGCCGATTTCACCCGTAACGCTCCCGATGAGCAAACAGTCCGCCGAGGTAACGTTTGGGGGCTTCTCGTTAACGCAACAGCGTTTGGTGCAATTTCAATCGTGATCGCGTTGGCGTCTGTGAAAGTGTACGGAAAGGCCGTCCACGATCCGATCGAACTGCTAGCCGACATCGACAATATAGCGATCCTGCTCATCGCAATCATCGCCATCGGGACTGCGACTGCTGGCATCAATATCATTCTGAATTTCGTGGCGCCGGTCTACGACATCATCAACGTCTGGCCGCGCCATTTTACGTTTCGCCAGGCCGGCGTCCTTGTGGCACTGCTCTCGATCGTTACGACGCCCTGGAACTTGTTCGCCAATCCAGCGATCATCAATCAATTCATCGGTGGCGTTGGCGCGCTCATGGGGCCGCTCTACGGAATTATCATGGCGGACTATTATCTGGTCAGGCGCCAAGTCGTCGATCAGCAGGCCTTGTTCGACGACCGACCGTCCGGCGCGTACTACTACGCTGGCGGCTACAATCCCAAAGCCATCTATGCGCTACTGGCCTCGGGCCTCGTCACGATTGCATTTTCGATTGTCCCAGTACTCAATGCGTGGGCGCCGTTCGCATGGCCAATTGGCGTGTTGCTTGGTGCGCTCGTGTACTGTCAGCTGAGCAAGGTCACTAGGAGCTCCCTAAAGGCTGCCGCTGCAGGATAGTTGAGGAGCCAGTGATGGGATGGCGAGATAGCTGAGGCCGCGGGAGAAGTTTTTCGACGATGCTCGCAACCGACAAGGAAGGCCATCTGCCTTGACAAGCGGACGGGATTGCGACTAGCTAAGCAAGTTGATCCGCAATACTTCGTATCGCGCATTCGGATCAAGCTTTGAAAGAGGAGTTGTTACACGGAACATCTGACGCTGGGAGAGACCGAGCTATTCGGCGCCGAAGGAGCAACCGCCCCAGGAAACTCTCAGGCAAAAGGACCGCGTCAGTCGAAACATCTGAAAAGAGATGCATCTGCATCCGCCGACGGGATAACATTCTCAGGCAAAGCAACAGATGGGGCACTCAACGTAGCTGAAAAAAGCTGGAGTGCCTTGTGTGACAACACGAATCCATCACGACTCGCCGTCTGACTTGCTCGCGCGTTCCGCTCTCGCAAACGGCGCGACCAAGCAGCTACCAATAGGCGTCCTCGATCTTTTCAAGATCGGAATCGGACCGTCCTCGTCTCATACCGTCGGCCCTATGAAGGCCGCTGCAACCTTCGTGCGCGGCTTGGGGAAGGAGCGCGAGGAAAGGGTCGCGCGGATCCAGGCCACGATTTTCGGCTCGCTCGCCTGGACGGGCAAAGGGCACGCAACCGATAAGGCTCTTGTGCTCGGGCTTTCGGGGAAGACACCCGATTGCATCGATCCCGATGAGGCCAGCCACGCGTTCGAGCAAATTTCTAATCTTCGTCAAATCGAATTGCCCGGTGGTCGTAGAATTATCTTCGAACCGGAGAAGGACATTGTTTTCGATACCAAACGGCAATTCGATCGCCATCCGAACGCAATGGAATTCAAGGTTCTGGATGCAGACAGTAACGAGATTGCGTCCGATGTCTGGTTCTCGATTGGCGGCGGCTTCATCGAGCGATTCGGCGGCGAAAACCAAAACGACGAGATAGAATATTCCTGCGGCTTTGAGTTTCGCTCTTCGCGCGAACTACTCGAACTATGCCGGCTCCATTCATGTACGATCGCCGACATCGCGATGGCAAACGAGATTGCCCGCCGCGGCGAGGAAAAGACGAACGAGGAGCTCGACCGCATCATCGATGTAATGATGAGATGCATTGATCGTGGTCTTGCGCAGGGAGGAGAGCTCCCGGGTGGATTGAAGGTACGGCGAAGGGCAAGCGCGCTCTTCGAGCGACTGCAGCAAAATCCCCTCAGCAATTCCGGCCACACAAGCAAACCTTTTGATTACATATCGGTCTTTGCTATCGCGGTGAACGAGGAGAACGCCGCGGGCGGGCGGGTCGTGACAGCGCCGACGAATGGTGCCGCAGGCGTTGTTCCCGCCGTTCTTCGCTACTACCGTGATCTCTGCGAAGCGGCGAACGATGAGAAGCTTCGCACTTTCCTTCTCGTGGCAAGCGCGATCGGCAGCATCATTAAGCGAAATGCTTCCATCTCCGGGGCGGAAGTTGGCTGTCAGGGAGAGGTGGGATCGGCCGCCGCGATGGCGAGTGCGGGGCTTACGGCTGCGCTCGGCGGCACTAACGAGCAAATCGAGAACGCTGCCGAGATCGCTATCGAGCATCACCTTGGAATGACTTGCGACCCAGTCGGCGGATTGGTTCAGATCCCCTGCATTGAGCGAAACGCGTTCGGGGCGGTGAAAGCGGTAAACGCTGCGTACCTGGCGCTCGCAGGTGACGGAAAACACCGCGTCACTCTCGATCAAGTCATCGAAACCATGCGTCAGACCGGCGCAGACATGCACGACAAGTATCGAGAGACCTCCCGTGGAGGGCTCGCCGTTAACGTACCGGAATGTTGAAAAGGAAACTCTCATGAATTTGCACGATACAACGACGCGAGTATCGCCAGATCCGGCCGTCTTTCAAGCTATTGGGCGCGAGCTGGCACGTCAGCAAAACCAGATCGAGTTGATCGCATCTGAAAACATTGTCTCCGAGGCAGTGTTGGCAGCGCAAGGCTCAGTTCTCACCAATAAGTACGCCGAAGGTTATCCAGGTCGGCGCTACTATGGCGGGTGCGAATTCGTCGACGAAGTCGAAACCCTCGCCATTTACAGGGCGAAGAATCTGTTCGGTTGTCAATTTGCCAACGTTCAGGCGCATTCCGGTGCGCAAGCCAATTTGGCCGCTTTTCTGGCGCTTCTCAATACCGGCGACACCTTCATGGGCATGTCGCTTGCTCATGGCGGACACCTCACGCACGGCTCGCCTGTGACCATTTCCGGGAAATGGTTCAAGCCGGTTGAGTACTGCGTGAGGGAGGACAATCATCGTATCGATATGGACAATGTGCGCGAGCTCGCACTCAAGCATCGGCCGAAACTCATCCTGGCCGGCGGCTCGGCGTATCCTCGCGAGATCGATTTTGCGGGATTCCGGCAAATTGCGGACGAGATCGACGCCAAATTGATGGTGGATATGGCGCACGTTGCGGGTCTCGTTGCAGGTGGCGTCTATCCCTCGCCGGTACCGCATGCGCACGTGGTTACCTCGACGACGCACAAGACGCTGCGCGGACCTCGCGGTGGTCTCATCCTGACGAACGATCCAGACCTGGCGAAGAAAATCAATTCCGCGGTGTTTCCAGGAGTTCAAGGTGGACCATTGATGCACGTCATCGCCGCCAAGGCCGTCGCGTTCGGCGAGGCGCTCGAGCCCTCTTTCAAAGCCTATGCCCAGCAGGTGTTGGACAACGCACGGGCGATGGCCACCGTCCTGGCGGAAGGCGGTCTATCGATCGTTTCCGGGGGCACGGACAGTCACTTGGCGCTTGTCGACCTCAGACCGCTCGGGCTCACGGGCAAGGCCGCCGAGACAGCGCTTGAGGAGGTTGGACTCACCTGCAACAAGAACGCAATCCCGTTCGATCCACAGAAGCCTGCCCTTACGTCTGGGATCAGGCTCGGCTCGTCAGCCGGCACGTCACGTGGCTTCGGAGAGCGTGAGTTTCGAGAGATCGGCTCGCTCATCCTCCGGAGATTAACGGAACTTGCGTCCGGTGACGCTGACAAGGGCAGGGTAGATGAGATCGGCGGCGCCGTGCGCAGGCTGTGCGACGCTTACCCGATTTATTCCTCGATGCAGGCCTAGTGACTTGGGAGAACACGAAGTGCACTACGAACAAATGTCGACTGACGTACGCAAGGAAGCGGTGGATCTCTACAAGGCCCTGCCGGAGGTCATGCGCTCGTTTCAAGGGCTCATGAGCACCGTGGGCAAGGAAGGTGCGCTCTCGACGAAGACCAAAGAACTCATGGCTCTGTCAATTGCCATCAGCTCGAAGTGCGAAGGGTGCCTGGTTTTCCACGTCCAGAACGCAATTAAGCACGGTGCGAGCCGCGAGGAAGTGGCGGAAACGATCGCCGTCGCGATCGAAATGGGAGGCGGGCCGTCGACCGTGTATGGCGGAAAAGCGCTCGCCGCCTTCGACGAACTGAAAGGTAAGGCGAAATAAGAGAGATCTGGTTTTCGGCGGGCTTGCCTCCTGCAAGGCAAGTTCGCTGCGAACTGGAGACTTAGTCCGGTAAATGGTCGCCCCGCCACAGTGGAACGACAGTTTTGAATGCCCAATATTTCTTGCCGACGAGCGTGATCTGACAGTCGAAGCAGGGGCGATATTCACCACCTGCGGCACGATGCACCTGGGTATCGATTGAAGGTTTAGAGCCGAGCTGAATGTGGGTTCTCCTAACGACCACGATGGCTCAGGGAAAGCGGAACACATGAATCGCCGTATCCAGTCGCTCCTCGTTGCAAACCGCTCAGAAATCGCAATACGCATTTTTCGGGCTGCGACCGAATTGGGCATCCGGACAGTCGCTGTCTATGCGGAAGAGGACAAGCTGTCCTTGCATCGTTTCAAGGCAGATGAAGCCTATGAGATAGGGCGGGGAAAGGGACCGATCGAGGCATACCTGCATATCGACGAGGTCCTACGCGTTGCCCGTGCTGCCAAGGTGGACGCGGTCCATCCTGGTTACGGCTTCCTGTCGGAAAATCCAGAATTCGCTGCCGGCTGCGCCGAGATCGGGCTTAGCTTCATCGGGCCGAAGCCCGAAACGTTACGACTGCTTGGAAACAAGGTTGATGCTCGCGATCTTGCGGTGTCCGTCGCCGTTCCTGTCATGCCGGCGACAGCAGCGTTGCCAGACGATCATGATGAGATATTAAGGTTAGCGGACGGCATTGGATATCCGCTCATGCTCAAAGCTTCGTGGGGCGGCGGTGGACGCGGCATGCGCGCTGTCGACGAGCCGAACAAGCTCGCTGAGATGGTACGGTCGGCTAAGCGGGAGTCGATGGCAGCGTTTGGTCGTGACGAGGTCTATCTTGAAAAATTGGTCCGCCGGGCAAGGCACGTTGAGGTGCAGGTGCTCGGTGATGGCTGGGGCAACTGCGTCCATCTCTTCGAGCGTGATTGCACAATCCAGCGAAGGAACCAGAAGGTTATCGAGCGCGCTCCAGCGCCTTATCTCGAGGAATCGACGCGCAGAGCCCTCTGTGAGGCGGCCTTGCGCATCGTGCGCGCGACATCGTACCAGGGTGCAGGGACGGTCGAATTCCTGATCGACGCCGATACGGGGCGGTTCTACTTCATCGAAGTCAATCCTCGCATACAGGTCGAGCATACCATCACAGAGCAGGTCACGGGCATCGACCTGGTCAAGGCTCAAATACGCATCGCCGAGGGCGGGCGGATTGGAGTGCTGGATGAGACGGGCGTGCCCAATCAGAACGAGATTGCGTTGCGAGGACATGCCATTCAATGCCGCGTAACAACGGAGAATCCAGAAAACAACTTCATTGCCGATTATGGGCGGATATCCGCCTACCGGGGGGCGTTCGGACCCGGAATTCGAATCGACAACGGGACGGCGTATTCCGGAGCGGTCGTGACGCGATACTACGATCCACTGCTCGAGAAGATTATATCCTGGGCACCATCTCCGGCCGAGGCGATTGCTCGCATGCTCCGCGCGGTTCGCGAGTATCGCGTCCGCGGGGTTGCGACAAATCTGCCCTTTCTCGAAGCAGTCCTCGGTCACCCTACCTTTCTGTCGAACGAGTATACGACCCGCTTCATTGACGAGACGCCGGCATTGTTTGGCGTGAATCGCCGCCGTGATCGCGCGACGAAGCTTCTGACCTACATTGCGGACGTCACTATTAATGGTCACCCCGAGGTGAGAGGACGTCCGAGACCGAACGGTTGTACGTACATTGCCGAACGGTCTTCCTTGCCGTCGAAGCCCGTGAAAACAGGAACGCGCGATCTACTCGCGAGCCTTGGACCTGTCCGATTTGCGAAGTGGGTTCGCAGCGAGAAGCGCGTGCTGATAACAGATACGTCGATGCGCGATGCGCACCAATCGTTGCTCGCCACACGCATTCGGACCAACGACATCGTGAGCGTAGCATCCGGTTACGCTACTGGCCTGCCGGAGCTATTCTCGCTTGAGTGCTGGGGTGGCGCGACTTTCGACGTCGCCATGCGCTTTCTGCATGAAGACCCCTGGGAGCGCCTTCATTTGGTGCGCGAACGAGCTCCGAACATTCTCACGCAAATGCTTGTACGCGGCGCAAACGCGGTCGGCTACACCAACTATCCCGATAACGTAGTTACTATGTTTATCCGGGAGGCCGCGCGAGCCGGAATGGATCTCTTTCGCGTGTTCGACTGCTTCAATTGGGTCGAGAACATGCGGGTCTCAATCGATGCGATCGCCGGCGAAGGAAAGTTGGCGCAGGGAGCAATTTGCTACACAGGAGACATACTCGATCGGCGTCGTACGAAATTTCAGCTCAACTATTACGTAGACCTTGCGCGGCAGCTCGAGCAGGCTGGCTGTCATATGATCGCTATCAAGGACATGGCGGGCCTACTGAAACCGGAGGCGGCACGCGTCTTGGTGAAGGCCCTCCGCGAGTCAACAGATCTGCCACTGCACCTGCACACTCATGATACGTCTGGCATCGCAGCTGCAACAGTGCTGGCGGCGGTAGAGGCAGGAGTCGACGCTGTTGATGCGGCGATGGACTCTCTGTCAGGAACGACCTCGCAGCCTTGCCTCGGCTCGATCGTCGAGATGCTGCGTCACACTGACCGAGATAGCGGGCTCGATCCGGGAATTATTCGGGGGCTCTCGGACGATTGGGCCGCCATTAGGTCTCAGTATGCCGCCTTCGAGAGCGATCTCAAGACAGGGACATCCGAAATATATCTGCATGAAATGCCCGGCGGTCAGTTCACGAATCTAAGAGAGCAAGCGCGCTCGCTTGGCCTGGAGAACCGATGGCACGAAGTCGCCGAGGCATATCGCGCGGCTAACGACCTGCTCGGCGATATCGTAAAGGTCACTCCGTCCTCGAAGGTCGTAGGTGACCTCGCGCTCATGCTGGTCGCGCAAAACATAACCCCAAATGATGTGCTCAATCCTCAAAGGGACATCGCCTTTCCGATGTCTGTCGTTGATATGCTACGAGGAGAGCTCGGCCAGGTACCAGGCGGCTGGCCGAAGGCCTTGCAACGGAAGGTTTTGAAAGAAGATCAGCCAATTACGGTGCGGCCGGGAGCTCTTCTGGGAAACGTGGATGTTGAGGAACGCCGACGAGCCGCCAGCGAAGGCTGCAGCAGAGAGTTGAACGACCAGGAACTTGCCTCTTGGCTGATGTATCCGAAGGTTTTCGAGGATTATTGCGCAACGCAGGTCAAATACGGTCCGGTAGCAAGCCTGCCGACAATGGTCTTCCTCTACGGAATGCGCGCCGGCGAAGAGATCGCCGTCGATTTGGATCCGGGAAAGAGGTTGTTTATTCGCCTTCAGGCGTTGGGTGACACGGAAGAAGACGGGCAGGTCAAGGCGTTCTTCGAGCTCAATGGTCAGCCCCGCGTCGTTCGTGTCCCAGATCGCAAGGCAAAGGCATTGGTCCCTGCTCGACGGAAAGGGGACGGAGGCAATCCAAACCATGTTGTCGCCCCCATGCCGGGTTCGATCGCCAGCGTGTTGGTCAAGCCGGATGATGCCGTGCGCGCGGGTGATCTGCTCGTGGTTCTTGAGGCGATGAAGATGGAGACGGCGGTGTATGCACCTCATGATGGCCTGATCGTAGAGGTGACATGCAAGCCTGGCGACGTCGCTGACGCCAAAGACCTCTTGATTGTGCTGTCGAAGCGACAGTGAACTGGCATCTCATCGAAGGTACGACCATGGATCGAACGATCACACCAAGCCTGCTGACCCGCGAAGCGTTCGCCGAGTTCGGTGACGTCATCGACAAATGTGGCGACATCCATTTTCCTATTAATAACGGCATGACGGAGCGTTACCACGGACTGGCGGTAACCGAGGCAAGCGGACCAGATGCGCGGGTTGTGATCAGCATTGCCGAGGGCATGCCCTACCGCTTTCCGCTCAGACTTACGATGGTCGAACGTCATCCGTTCGGAAGCCAAGCGTTCATTCCCCTGGGGATACGCCCATTCCTCGTCGTCGTATGTCGCGATGACGGTTTCTGTCCCGGCGAACCACTGGCCTTCATTACACAGCCAGGACAGGGCGTGAACTATCGGCAGAGTGTTTGGCACGGTGTCCTGACCCCGATCGGTCGCATGCAGGATTTCTTGATTGTTGATCGCGACGGCGCGGGCACGAACCTGGAAGTATTCGAGTTTCCAGAGCCCTACGACATCCGCTTGCCGCCGGGGCTATAACCGACAATCGCTTCGGCGCGGAGAGCTGTACTAATGGTTTGAGGGTTTACACGTGGAGAATGTCGAAGGCGATTTGAAGTTGCCAGCGTTTCTGGCAAAAATTGAGTAGTCGTCGAAAGGACGTCCGAGTTGGATGTCAACGTTAGCGCAAAGGACTTCCGAGCCCTGTTGGTAGGGCGACAGCTTTCGCGAAACCGCGGTTTTGGCCTGGTACGATCTGCGTTTGCTCGTGACGAGCGCGCCAACTGCGCTATTGAAAAATACGATACAGGTGTTCGCTTAATCGAATTTGACGCCAGCGAAAGCTCCGATAAAAATTGTCGGGCGATCAAAATCCCGAGGAGAAACACATGACGCGCGGTGCGACTATCAATTGCGATATCGGCGAAGGATTCGCGCTTTATCGATGCGGCGACGACGCCGGCATCATGCCCCATATCCATCTCGCCAACGTCGCTTGCGGCTTCCACGCTTCGGATCCGGTTATTATGCGCGATACGGTCAAGCTCGCTGCCGACAACAACGTACCCATTGGTGCCCATCCCTCGTTCCCTGACAAGCAGGGCTTCGGTCGGCGCGACATGATCATGGAGCGCGAGGAGCTCGCGGCATGTGTCCGATACCAGGTTGGCGCTCTGAAGGGCTTCCTTGACGCTGCAGGCCTGAAGCTCAATCACATCAAGCCACACGGTGCTCTGTTCGGTGCCGCCACCCACCGCGAAGTGGTGGCGAACGCGCTAGCCGATGTCGCATTGCAATACGGCGTTCCCGTCATTGGTATCGCCGGCACGGTGGCTGACAAAGTCTACAAGGCGCGGGGCGTCACGATCATTCCGGAATACTACGCTGACAATGACTACGACTCTTCCGGTGCTCTCATCGTTTGTCGTACGCACCCGAAGCGCGATCCAGACGAGGTGTCGCGCAAGGTTGTTCGAATGTTCAAGGAGGGCAAGGCGCCAACCATCGACGGTAAGGAGTTCGATGTGAAGGCGACGACCGTCTGCGTGCATTCCGATACGCCGAACGTGGTCGACATCGCGCGAGCCCTCAAGGAAGCGATGAAGCCCTGGGCGTGAAGTTGCCTGATCTGGTGCGCGTGAAATAGAGCTAATGCGTTCAGATAATGCGCCGCTGTCGGGCTCTCTTCAATGACGACAGCGGCGTGTTGATCGGATCGTCATCGGGGTGTGTGGAATCCTGGTGCGGGCGCGGGCAAAAACACTCGGCTTCCGCTTCGGCAGGTTTACGAGAATGAAGGCCTCACTGCTGAAGATAAAGTTCAATGGAAAAGGGATTTGCAAATGAAGGTTGGCGTTCCCAAGGAGATAAAAACGCACGAATACCGTGTGGGCCTTACGCCTGGCGCTGTGAGGGAATACGTCGCGGCCGGTCACAGCGTAATGGTCGAGAGAGGCGCCGGTGCGGCGATTGGTGCTACTGACGATAGTTATCGTAAGGCTGGCGCGACGATTGCGGAGTCTGCTCGAGAGGTATTCTCGACCGCTGAGATGGTCGTGAAAGTCAAGGAGCCTCAGCCGTCCGAATGGGTTCAGCTGCGAGAAGACCAGATCCTCTTCACGTACCTTCATCTTGCCCCTGACCCTGAGCAGGCGAATGGCCTCATAAAATCCGGATGCACGGCCGTCGCTTACGAGACTGTTACTGACGCTCATGGTGGTCTCCCACTGCTCGCGCCAATGAGCGAGGTGGCAGGCCGCCTCGCGATAGAGGCAGCTGGCGCCGCACTGAAGCGATACTCAGGTGGACGCGGATTATTGATCGGCGGGGTGCCGGGCGTTCAACCCGCTCGTATCGTGGTCATTGGAGGCGGTGTCGTCGGTACCCATGCGGCACGCATGGCCGCAGGGTTGGGCGCCGAAGTGACGGTTCTAGACCGATCGATTCCTAGGCTGCGCGAGCTGGACGAGATGTTCAAGGGGCGCGTTCGGACGAGGTTCTCCTCGATCGAAGCTATCGAAGAAGAAGTATTTGCTGCAGACGTTGTTGTTGGCGCGGTGCTCGTACCAGGCGCGAGCGCGCCGAAGCTTGTAAGTCGCAATATGTTGAGTTCAATGCGTAAGGGTGCGGTCTTGGTGGATGTCGCTATCGATCAGGGTGGCTGCTTCGAGACGTCACACGCGACAACGCACGCTGACCCGACATATGAAATCGACGGCGTCATTCACTATTGCGTCGCGAATATGCCAGGTTCAGTCCCGCTCACATCGAGCCAGGCGTTGAATAACGCGACGCTGCCCTTCGGACTGGCTCTTGCCAATAAGGGGGTTTCGGCCGTATTCGAAAACCAGCATCTGCGCGCCGGCCTCAACGTCTATAGGGGCCGACTGACCTACAGAGCAGTTGCTGAGAGCCTTAACTTGCCGTTCTCGCCGATCGAGCAGGATGCCGCGTGATGCCACCGTTGCTTGATGGAGAGCAGCCGGACTCGATCCGTAAGGGTCAGCATTTGACCGTGATTGAGGGAGGGCGCCGTCAGGAGCAGGTGCCGGCCGCAGGGCTTTCTGATTTATGGTGGGAGCTCTGGTGCAGCAGTACGACGGTGATGATGCGTGCGGCCATACGAGCTAACTCGGAATGGATACGGGATTAGAAAGCTGCGTGCAGAGCCGGAGTTGAGAACTGGTTGAAGAACTGTTCTTCCGTGGGGCTAACCAGGTTCACAGAGCTTCCTGGTGTCCTCAACTGCCGGCTCTCCAGATTAGCCAGATTGGGCCTCCTCCCGGGCCCATGGCACCCTTCCGGAAATCATGGGCCGGAGGGAGCCGCACTTCGCCCAGCAGGCTATGCTGGGCGTCTTTTTTTGGTCTCCGCGATTTGACACATCGCCGGAAGTTGAAGAAGGCCGACGTCTCGATTTGGGATAAGTCAGTGTTCAGCCTACGAAATCTTGTGCGTTCAAGAGCCTTTCCTATGGACGCACTAAACCGCCGAAACAGACTTGCATCATACATTAGAGCCTTAAGCGGCGTATCAACGACGGCCATCGATCGAGTGCTATGTGGTGGGGCGAGTCATGCTGACATTTCCGAAGCAATTGATTGAGGGACACCGTGCCTTCGCAACCCATCGGCTTCCTGGTGAGCAAAACCGATACCGGGAACTCTCCCTAAGGGGGCAGTCGCCGGAAATCATGGTGATCGGTTGCTGCGATTCGCGTGTGTCGCCTGAGGTAATCTTCGACGTTGGTCCGGGCGAAATTTTTGTTGTTCGCAACATAGCAAACTTGGTGCCGGTACATCAGCCGGATGCGTACGCTCACGGCGTTTCGGCCGCGTTGGAATACGCAGTAACGGTGCTACAAATCAAGCACATCGTAGTTCTCGGCCACGCGCAGTGCGGAGGAATCCGAGCGTTCGTCGACAAGACAGAGCCGCTCACTCCCGGCGATTTTATAGGCCGCTGGATGCAAACGCTTACCAAGCCAGGCGAGACCATCGAACAGAACGAACTTGAATCCGTGCAGCAGTTCACGTCGCGCGTCGAGAAGGCAGCGGTGCTTCGGAGTCTCGACAACCTCATGACATTTCCATTCGTTCGTCAAAGAGTAGAAGACGCGCACGTACATCTGCACGGCGCTTACTTTGGGGTAGCGGAAGGAGCGCTCTTCGTCTTGGATAAGGAGACAAGGGAGTTCCGCAGCGTCAGCGAAGCGGTCTAGTTTGCGGTTCTTTTGCTAGGAGCGTGCGGCCACGGTATACCTCCAATCGGGTAGTTCATGTTCAATCGAGTCGAAGCCCCAACCCAAACGCCACCTACTCCTGCAAAGATTCTCGCGGACTGCGGCCTGGTATATGCGTCCAACGGCTTCATTGGCTGGCTCTTTGCTGTGACTGCGCCTTTGGCGATCATCCTTGCGGTGGGCACCGATGGCAGGCTTTCGGAAGGTGAAATCGCGTCCTGGGTATTTGCCGCCTTCTTCATAAATGGCCTGCTTACCGTGTTGGTCTGTTGGCTCTATCGACAGCCGCTAACGTTCTTTTGGACTATTCCCGGCACGGTTCTGGTGGGACAGGCCTTAACTCACTTGTCGTTCGCTCAGGTTGTTGGAGCGTATTATGTGGCGGGCGGGCTTATAGTGCTGCTCGGCGTGACCGGTTCGGTCAAGCGGGTAATGGATCTCGTTCCAATGCCGATCGTGATGGGCATGGTAGCAGGCGTCTTCCTCCGGTTTGGTCTCGACCTAGTTCATGCGGTGTTTGCCGACACCGTCATCGCAGGACCCATGATCTTGGCATGGTTGATCCTAGCTTCCCTGCCGATGCTGGGTCGACGCTGCCCACCGATCTTCGGTGCGCTTGTTGTTGGGGCCCTTTCTACGATCATGCTTGGCAGAGTCGACCCATCCACGGCGGTAGGATTCGAATTCATCACGCCGGTCTTTCAGAAGCCGGCTTGGTCCGCTGCAGCAATGATTGAACTAGTCGCGCCTCTGGCCATTACCGTCCTAGTAATACAGAACGGGCAAGGTTTCGCCATCGTAAGGGCTGCGGGGCACAACCCGCCAATTAATACAGTGACCGTCATTTGCGGTGTCGGTGCAGTGATTAGCGCCGTCGTGGGCGGCATCAGTACCTGCCTTACGGGGCCGACAAATGCGATCGTCGTTGGCAGTGGTGAGCGTGAACGGCAATACAGCGCAGGGATCATCGTTGGAATCCTGGCGATTGCGTTTGGTCTGCTCGCCCCAACTTTTGCTCGGCTGCTTCTTGTTGCGCCAAAGTCCGTTATAGCAACATTGGCGGGATTAGCTATGCTGCGCGTTTTGCAGGGGGCTTTTAAGGCGGCGTTTTCTACGAGGTTCTCGCTCGGGGCGCTTCTAGCTTTTTTGGTTACTGTTGCTGACCAGCCGTGGCTGAACATCGGTGCTGCATTTTGGGGATTGATCGTTGGTCTCGTTATTTCCTTGCTGCTAGAACGTCCCGAGTTCGGACCTAAACCTTTGCTCTAGCGGGTAGCGTGCTGCAGGCTCCCGGCGAGCGCTTAGCTTTAGATGCTCTCGTCCGCAGGATACCGATGGTCGAGGCCGGCAAATGACCGGCCAGGACCGAGGCCAGGCACGGCAAAACGCATATAGTCTCGAAACGCCTTGGCAGCCGTCGGCATCTTGGTATCGCGGCGCCAGACAAGGCCCACATCCATGGTGGGCACTTGATCCTCGATGACACGCGTCTCGATCCGCTGCCCTTCGTGAGACCAGGGTCGGTAAATCAGGTCCGAGAGGATGGCTATACCCATGCCTCCAGCAACCATGGAGCGCACTGCCTCGACCGAAGACGTGCGAAAGATCGTTTTTGGCTCAAGCGCTGCATTGCTCCAATAACGCATTGACGTGTCCTTGGCTTCATCGATGGTAAGCATTACGTAAGGATAGGTCGCGATCCCCGCCAGTTGTACGCGCTCGGCGCGAAACAGCGGATGCTGGGGCGCAAGCCATAATCGGCGCGGCGACCGGAGCAAGGTGTCTCTGATGAGCGCGGAATTGTCGCGCAAGTTGGAAACTAACATCAACGCTAGATCGAGCGCACCATCCACGAGCGCGCACTCGAGCACTTCGCGCGGCGCCTCGAATAACTCGATGGTGATGCCGGGAAAGTTGGTCTGAAAGCGCATCTGATGACGGGGCAAAATATAGCCAGACACGGTATAGGTAACACCGATCCGCACCGTCCCGACGAGTGGTCCTGCTGACATATGCGTGCTCCGTAGTGCTTCCGCGACATCGGCCAGGATCTGGTGGCCGTGAGCCAGCAAGCGACTATCTTAGACGGTGACAGTCATGCCGTTTCCGTCCGCGCTCCAGCGGGGGCCAAAAGAGTCGTTTGAGCTGTTGGATCGCCACAATGACTGCAGATTTCAATACCAGGTCCATGGCGGCTTGGCTGATACAGCCAGTTGCGGCGGTAGCTCGGACATCTCTGTTGTTCAGACGTTTCCATGGCTCGTGAGCCAGACATTCTCGCTTTCATAAACAACTCTCATTCCGGCGGGTGTCGCGGGGCAGGGGGCCGTTACTCGGCCAACGTGAAGCAGTGGCACATGGATCGTCTTGGCCGATCTTGGGCGCGGTTGTGCTCTGCCCGGGATCACGCCAGGGCTGTCCGAAGTCTCTCAAGCAACTCGGCCCGGTCTCTTCGGGCAGCAAGAGCTTGATCCATATCGACTTTGACGAACTGCACGGGCGTGTTGGGCTGAAGCTGTCCCACCAAATCCATGTCTGCGGCGATGACGGTTCCTAACATAAAATAGCCTCCAACGGAGACTGCGTCACGATGCAGCACAATCGGCTCGGTGCCGCTCGGGACCTGGATGGACCCGTATGGATAGCAGGCATCGGTAATGTTAGACGGATCGGAGCCAGCGCCGAAAGGTGGCTCGCGATGAACAAATTCGAGCGGCTTGCCGCCCTTAAAGCGATAGCCGATGCGATCCGCTTCCGGAGCGACCCTCCATGTGTCGGCGAAGAATCCGTTTCCTGCCGCCTCTGTAACGCGGTGCCAGTAAAGGCCCGGCATCGCACGTAGCTCGGTCGGCGCCTCGGCGGGCTGGCCACGTAATTCTTTCGCCACCATGCGACCGTCCTTTGCCGCAGCGGCCTCACCTACCGGTAGCTCGTCGCCAGCCTCAAGCTTGCGCCCCTTGAAGCCGCCCAGTGCGCCGAGCGCATAAGTCGAACGTGAACCAAGAACAACGGGAACGTCGATACCGCCGGAGACTGCGATATAGCCACGCGCGCCCCTCTTGAGGAAATCGAACGACAGGATCTGACCACGCTTCACCCTGAAACTACCCCAGGTTTCGCGTTGCCGACCGTCGAGCTTCGGCGGGAGCTCGGCGCCGGTGACAGCGACAGTAGCATCCTCTGTGAATTCGAGCTCCGGCCCCATGAACACGGTCTCGAGCACGGCCGCACCTTCCGGGTTACCCACGAGTAGATTGGCGGCGGCGAGCGCGTGACGGTCCATGCCGCCGGAGAGCGGAATGCCGAAGTGATAATAGCCAGGACGCCCAAGATCCTGCACGGTCGTTGCGAGACCCGGTTTCAAAACCTTAATGGCCACGGAGCACTCCATCGAGCTTGCGATTGTAAGCGTCAATGTCGCGATTGAACTCAGTCAGCGAGAATGAGACATCGCGGATGATCGGCGCGAAGCGACCGGAATCGACGTCGGCGACGGCGGCGTCGTACGCAAGGCGGTCGATCGGCTTCCACTTCAAGATGTCGCCTGGTCTGAACAGACACATGAAGTCGCGCAAATAACTGATCTTCTGGTTCGGATCGTAGATTGGCATCGGCGTGATGCCGAACATCTGATAGCCGCCGGCGCCGCGCACCGAGTAGATGCAACTGAAACACCCTCCGTGTCCGACCGTGAGTTTCGGCGTGTCTGTGCGGGGGCGCAGGTATTTTGGAGCCTGCAGTTGCCGCTTACGTTCCACCATCTGGTAGACAAAGGGCAGGCCCCCGACGAAGCCGACTGTCGAAACGAACCATGGCGCGCTCGAATGCGCCTTGATGAAGGCGTCGACGCTTTCTAGCCCGTTGATCCGCGCCGCGTATTCGAGATCAGTCCCGTTCGGATTCTGATGACGCTCACGGAAGCGCATCAACGTTTCATGAGTCCATGGATCATTGTAGAACACGGGGATTTCGATGATCCGCGTCTTGATCAACGGTTCGGATTTTTCGGATCCAGCATCCAGCCTCTTCAGCTCGGCAAGGAGATCCTGAGGCTTAATCTGATCGGGATCGAACTTGACCTGATAAGACGCATTCGCAGGACAAATCTCTGTCACGCCCTTAATCTTGGCATCCCGTACTGCATTGGTGACGAAGAGGCTCTTGAAAAATGCCTCCAGCGACATGGCTTCACTGACCTCAGCGAAGATGTGCTCATCACCGCCGAAGGAAAATCGGGTTTGCATGTCAGATCACCTCCCATTATCGGCGGACAGTTTCTTTGTCGGGTTGTTGCGGTTGAGCCGTGCCGAGCATCTCGGCATGCGATTCAAGCCATGGCTCTAGCCAGGCTGTATGAAAGCGACCAGCCTGTACGTCCGCATCGCGTGCGAGCGCCTCGTGTAACGGCTTTGTTGTCGACAAGCCTCCCACGTCCAGTTCGGCGAGAGCTCGCAGTAGCTCCCGTATGGCGCTAGGTCTATCCTTGTCGTGGACAATCAATTTTCCGAGCAGGCTGTCGTAGAACGGCGGCACCGTGTAACCCTGATAGAGCATGCTGTCGAAGCGCACCCCATGGCCGCCGGGCACGCTGAGTGCACTAACTGTGCCGGGGGTCGGCAGAAAGTTCCTCGAGGGATCCTCGGCGTTGATGCGAACTTCGATCGAATGTCCGCTGAGGCTTATCTCTTCTTGACGGAAGCGCAGCGGCTCTCCGCCCGCAATCCGGATCATTTCGCGCACAAGGTCGATGCCGGTGATCATTTCCGTCACCGGATGTTCGACCTGGATCCGAGTATTCATTTCGAGAAAGTAAAACTCATGCGTTTTATCATCGTAGAGATATTCGAGCGTTCCGGCCCCGCGATAGTTCACTGCCTTGGCAAGCGCGACAGCGGACGTACAAAGCTTTTCCCGGACCGACTGTGTTAGCGAAGGTGAGGGCGCTTCCTCCCAGACCTTTTGACGGCGACGTTGTAGAGAACACTCACGCTCGTAGCAATGGATAACGTCGCGCCCATCGCCGAGCACCTGAACCTCGATGTGCCGAGCGCCTTCGATCAGCTTCTCGACATAGAGCCCACCGTCGCCAAAAGCCGCGAGCGCTTCCGCCTTTGCTTGCGGCATAAGATGGCGAAATTCGTCGGTCGAGCGCGCGATTCGAATTCCGCGCCCACCGCCGCCAGCGGCGGCTTTGATCATCACTGGAAATCCTGTTTCGGCGACGACGGCGAAGGCGGCGTCGGCCGACTCCAGACGGCCGTGGCTTCCTGGGACGGTCGGAACGCCGGCGGAAGAGGCGGCCTTACGTGCTGCGACTTTATCGCCCATAAGTCGGATCGAATGTGCGGTCGGGCCGACGAAAATCAGACCCGCCGCCTCGACCGCGGCAGCGAACTCGGCATTCTCCGCCAGGAATCCGTAACCGGGATGAATAGCGTCGGCACCAGTGGTCTTAGCTGCCGCGAGGATAGTTGCCTGGTTGAGATAGGATTTGGACGCCTGAGCTGGACCGATCTCAATCGACTCATCGGCGAGCCTGACGGCGAGTGAGTCCTTGTCGGCCTTGCTGTAAACTTGCACGGCAACGATGCCGAGCTCGCGAGCTGCTCGGATGATACGAACCGCGATCTCGCCGCGATTGGCGATGAGGAGTTTATTGATAGGCATGGAGCTACCTCAAACTTCAATTTCTGCGATCGGCTGACCGGCCATCACCGCTTCCTCGCTCTCGACCAGGAAGCGCAGGTTCTTTCCTGTAGCTCCGGCCTTAACCTCGTTAAATGACTTCATCACCTCGATCAGCCCGATCGTGTCATTCTCCGTGACCCCATCACCATCGTTCTTGTAAGCGGGTGTGTCGGGCGCGGACTGGCGATAGAAGATGCCAGGGAGTGGCGAAAGAATCTGCTGTGTAGCCATCGTTTCCTCGTGACATTTTTTGTTTCGATGTTGCCGCCGCACGTTTCGCGCAGCTTGCACCGTACGACGATAGCTCTCAGCGGTCGCCAACAAGCAGCCGATATCGGAATTGGTCCAGAATCACCGCGAGAACTAACAACGAGCCTAGCAGCACCATCTGCATATACGAACCAATCTGAGCGATGTTCATGCCATTTTGCAGTAGCACAATGAAAAAGGCGCCCAGTACGACATTCTCGACGCGACCGATTCCGCCGCGCAGCGAAACACCTGCGATTACGCATGCTGCTATCGATTCAAGGGCGATCTTACCACCGAGAGTTGCTTCCCCCGTGCCGACCCTCGCAGTTAGAAGAAGGCCCGCAACTGAGGCAAGCAGCGCACACAGCGAATACGAAACGAACAACACCGCCTTGGTATTTACGCCAGAGAGATGCGCAGCTTTCATATTGCCGCCGACCGCATAGATGTGCTTGCCAAGGCGTGTGCGATTCATGATCAGCCAAATCACAATCGATGTTATGATCGCTACCGCAACCGGAACCGGAACGTCGAGGACGCTACCGAACCCGAGAACGTCGCCAAACTCGTAGGGCATGCCGGATACCGGCACGCCGCCGGTCAGAAACAGAGTTATGCCGGCGCCTATCGACTGCGATCCCAGAGTGATTATGAATGGAGAAACTCCAAATTGTGCGACGCCCAATCCGTTCAAAAACCCGACCAGCAGGGCTGAGCCGATTCCGGCCAAGATTCCCAGCGCGATCACCAACCATACCATGTCCGGCATCAGAGGCGTCAGCGCCACCATTACGATCGCCGAAGTGACCGACGTCAAAGCAATCGCCGTACCGACCGCCAGATCGAAGCCGCCCGTAATCAGAGCCAGCATCTGCCCCAGCGACACAAGGATCAGATACACCGATTGGCGCGTGACGTTGGTTAGATTTTGAAAGGTGAGGAACTCCTTCGAAATTAAAGTAAAGGCAACGAGTGTCGCGACCAAGAAAAACGGCAAAACGCCGACGCGAAGAAAGACATAGATGGTGGCCGATAGAGCGACATTATGCCGACGGGATACCGTCGTCTCCTTGGCTGCCGACATGGATTGAATGCTCACGCGGAGCCCTCCGTTTCTGCGAAGAAGAATCTCAATATGCTCTCTTCGGAGATTTCGCTGCCAGTGAGTTCTGCGGAAATCCTGCCCTTGGAGAAGACAACCAGGCGATGCGCGAGGTTCATGACCTCGGGCAGATCGGACGAGATCACTACTACGGCCTTCCCCGCTTCGGCGATCTCCTTGATGAGCTGATAGAGGGCCACACGGGTACCCATGTCGACGCCTACGGTCGGCTCATCGAATATGTAGATGTCACGTTCCGTTCCGAAACCTTTACCGAATAGCACCTTCTGCTGGTTTCCTCCGGAAAGCTTCGAGACGGTGCGGTTCATGGCGCCTTTCGCAAGGCTCACCTTCTCGCCAATAGAATTGGTGAAGGTCCAGCTCCGTCGCGAAGAAAGAATACCTCTGCTAACGACGTCGGATCGGTCCAGAAGGCTCAATTCGATGTTTTCATGCGCGCTGGCGGCCAGCTGTAGACCTTCGCTCTTGCGATCCGAAGGCAGGAAGAAGACGCCGTTCTTGAGCAGATGTCGTGTCGGTTTATTCGTAACATCACGGCCCTTCAATGAGACGGTGCCGGCCGCAATCCGCTGCAGTCCCAACGCAGCCCGCCACACACGCGACTTGCCACTTCCGACCAGCCCCGCCACGCCAAGCACTTCGCCGGAGCGCACATCCAGATCGACGCCGCATACGCCGTCTGTGCGGATGCCGCGAAGCGCCATGACTACAGGACCATCCAGCTGACGATCTATTTTCGGATAGATCATGTCGACAGAACGACCGGTCATCAGCCCGATCAGTTTGTGTTCCGAAGTGGTGCGCGCATCGACCGTCGCGATTAGATGGCCATCGCGCAGGACTGTGATCCTATCTGCGATTCTCTGAAATTCCTGTATTCGGTGAGAGATGTATATGATTCCCACGCCGGCAGCCGTGGACTTCTCGATAAACGAAAACAGTCTTTCCGTTTCGCGATCGGTAAGAGATGCCGTCGGCTCGTCGAGGATCAACACGCGCGCGTTCGAGCGGAACGCCTTCGCGATTTCAACCATTTGCTGTTGGGCACGGGAAAGACTGGACGTTGGTCGCTCGACATCCACTTCGAAATCGAGATCCTCGAATAGCTTGCGTGCTTCTGAAAGCATGGTTCTGCTGTCGATGAACGGTCCCCGCTTCGGCTCGCGGCCAAGATATAGATTTTCGAACACTTTGAGTGTAGGGACGAGGGAAAATTCTTGGAAGACCGTACCGATACCAGCCTCGACGGCGTCGTGCACCGAGTGAAATTGAACTTCCCGACCGTCGATACTTATCGAGCCTGCGCTCGGTCGATAGACCCCGGAAAGTATCGATATCAATGTGGATTTTCCTGCACCGTTTTCGCCGAACAGCACATGAACTTCGCCCCTGTTCAACCTGAGATCGACGCCATTGAGCGCCTTCACGCCCGGAAACTCTTTCGAGATTCCCGTCATTTCTACCAGTGGCGTATCTGTGTCGGTCATCTATCTCGCTGCCTCGGTCTCCGGCCATGTCGATCAGACATGGCCGGGCCTGTCATGCCGATCAGTTATTGAAGACTGGTTTGAACCCGTCGGGCGGCAGGATGTTCTCTCGCGAGACTTTGTTGATATTCGTCGAATCTACGACGAAGATCTTTGGTCCGACGTGCTTCACATAATCCTTGCCTTCGAGAATGCGGACCGCTTGGTCCACGGCGACGCGTCCCTGGACCACCATCGAGTCGGCCGGCGATGCGAGAATAAAGCCCCGTTTGATACCTTCATAGACTCCGGGCGTCATATAGAAGGCCAAGATATCCACTTTGCCCTTTAAGCCCCGCTCGCGGATCACGCCCTGGGCTGCTTCGGCCGTAACGGCGGTGCCTACAACATAGCGGATGCTCGGGTCGGCTTGCAGCGCGTCCTCGACGAGTTTCTGCTGCACTTCCTTGCCGGTGTCGCCATATTTTGTCTGCAACACCTTCACAGCGGATCCTTTGATAGCATCCAAGAATCCCTTGTTGGCCGCTTCCACCCAACCGGCTCCGGCAGGTCCGGGAAACCACCCGACGGCGACGTCTGGGGACCCGGCAGGGTGTTTTTTGGCCAGATAGGCGCCCGCTTCCGCACCCATCGTGTAGAACGAGACTAACGATTTGGCGGAAAGTTCCGGCGAGCTGATGCCATTGACGAGGTCAATCACCGGGATCTTCTTCTTCGCGATTTCGGCGATCACGTTGTTCAACCCGTCTGACGAGATCGCACCGATCAATACCGCCTCGGCGCCGCTCGCAACACAATCCTCGATCTGGGAGATCTGCTTGTTGAGCTCGGTGTACCCACCGGCCTCCACCAAGTTCATTTTAACGCCGAGGCGCTTGCTTTCTTCAACGACGCCGTAGTCGACACCAAGCCAGTAGGCGTCCTTCATGTGCGGGAACGAAATGCAGAGCTTCCACGGCTTAGACGCCTTCTCAAGCGGGATGTATTTTACGTCGACCGATTTCCCATTTGCGGAAAATGGAGGTTCGACTTTAGCGGCATCGTAGGGAAACCAATCTCCGGCATGGGCCGAACCGACAAATAGCGTCGCTGACGACGCAAGCAGAAATCTCGCAATGAGCTTCATATTCATTCCCCTCTCTTCTGTTGGTGGATGCTACTATCGCGGCCTTCCCGGTAGTTTCGGACGAACGCGCGTCGAATTTCTTCCAACTACTTCGGCTGTACACCGCGAGACACCCGGTGCAGTGCCCATGTCGGCCTCGACGAAGCGAGCCACTGGTTGCTGCTGCGCTTGGAGCGTCGGCAGGTCGCGGAAAAGTCGGCCGGACTGAAACGTCCCAGCCACACCGTTGCGTCGTAATTTGTGCACCGCAATGCCGTCGATCGTCTCGCCATTCCGTTCGAGCGTACGAAAGAGGGTCGGCTGAAATCCCGTCGGCGCATTGACGAGAGTGGTCTTACCGGCTCCAATCGGACCGATTAGTCCGGTGATGTATCTGCGAGGCGTGGCCGGCGTAACGTCTGAAACGTCTGAGAGGGCTCTTAAGCCGTCGAGTTGGACGCTGATGCTGCGAGCGATCAATTCGCGGCCCTCGGACATGTCTCAACGCCTTCTCATCTGCGAACCTGGTCTGAGTGTTCCGACTCTCAACGTGATTGTAAAATTCGAAATATCGTTGGCCCCCCTCGGAATTCTTGATATCGACCAGCGGCCTCACCCGATCGCATTGAGCAAGCGAGATCGCGCCTTCGATCTGCGGTTAAGTGAGTTCAAACGACAGATTGCAAATCGCCCCGTGCAAACATCAGATCGGTCGCAGTTAACTCCAATCCGGCGGCGAATTTGAGCAATCGTAACATGATCACTGTGCGAGCGAGGGCGTTAGACCAAGACGATCGGGCGATTGGTGCGGCGGCTTTGCGTCCGGTCCATACGCAAGAAACCAGAATCCGACGTCTCGGCCCCGCGCGATGGAGATCGCTCCGGTGGGATCTCGTCGTCGTTTCTGGCCGCAGCCCAATGCGTTGAGGTGGTGTTGATTGAGTACTTTACTGGCGCGTTGCATTCGGAAGCGGCGGAGCGTGCCGAACATGCTCAATCCAGAGGCGTCGGTGCGCGTGGGTCGGGTATGGTGCTGGCGTCATGCCGCCAGAATTAGGCGATAGCTGCGACCCACTTGGGTAGCTCTTGGTCGAAAGTGCCTGCCTGGGGGAGGGGATCACGAGGGATTTTCTTTGCTTAGAGACTGTCGCTCCGCTTAAAGTTGATTACCTTTTACATAATCCATCAACAGCGACTGATGAGGCCGAGCTTTAAACAGTTGGCAACCGCGTTCAGGTTGGTAAGGCCGTCAAAGGATGCAGGATGCAGACACCGCTTCAAACCAGGATCTTTGAGCAACTCCGCCTCTATTTGAGCGATAACCTCAATCCGGGGGACCGCATCAATGAAGCGGAAGTGGCCGAGCGCTTGGGGGTGTCGCGCACGCCCATCCGAAATGTGCTTATGAAGCTGCAGGCAGAGGGCGTGCTCGCTTTCGAGCCGCGCCGCGGGTTCGTCTTGAAGGATCCTACGGTTCTCTCGCAAGGGCAGGAAGGCTCAACCGAAGAATTCCTCGATGAACGTGTAATGCGCGATATGGCTATCGGTGAGCTTGACGATGTAATTAGCGAGCGCGCACTGATGCAGCGTTATTCGGTGCAGAATGGGGTTCTCGTGTCGACACTTCGTCGATTGACACGCGACCACCTTGTCGAACCCTCCCCAGGACGAGGCTGGATTTTTGCGGATGTCAGCCCGAATGCTTTGGCGGATAGCTATCGCTTTCGACAGATCATTGAGCCGGCAAGTCTCCTGTCCGATGGTTATAAGGCTGATCCTGAACTCTTGCAGGCTCTCGATGCAGATCATGCAAATGCAATCGAAAACATACAGGACATGAGCCGGCGACGCCTCTTCGAACTCGATGCACGTTTCCATCGAATTATCGCTGAAGGCGCTCAGACTTCCGAGCTAGTGAACGCGATAGAGCGTCAGAATAATATTCGTCGCGTAGCGGAGTACATCGGATTTGTTCGTATCGAAAGGACCCAACAATCAATGTATGAGCACAGGGGAATCATCACGGCACTTTTGAACGGAGATCGGCAGTTGGCGGCGTCACTGATGCACGTTCATCTGCAGGTTTCTCGTGACGAGACGTTCGCCCACATGGACGAGGACTTGCAAAGGCTTCGCAATGCGATAGCGGAAAAGCGATGATGGTCCGCTTCTCGCGCTCTAAGGACTGGGCATTTGATCTTCAGTCCGGCGTGAGGCTGTGGCGATACCGAATTTGAGCTGGCATTGGGTGCTCAGCCGGGCAAGGCAATCGGTAGTTGCGCTGCATCTGGCCAATGCGCCAACGAATTTGATACAGTAGTGCTCACGTTTTCCGCATCCCTGCCAGGATGTTGTGCAGGCGGTGAGCCCAATCGACCTGTCCTGCACGATCGGCAATAAGGTCATTGCGAATCTCGATCATCGCGCCGAGACGTTCAAAGGGTTTCGTGTGCCGCTCGACTGTGTGGTACACCCCGTCGGATGGTGCGTAGGGCTGATTGTCGCCCACGACCAGATTGCGATCGCGCTTGAGCGCTTCGATAAGTTGGGCAGAAAGTCTGACGTCAGCATCATGGAGAATGCCGACGTGCCAGGGGCGGTTCAGACCCTTATAGACCGGTGTGTAACTATGGATCGACAACACCCAGGGGTTGCTGAATTGGCGAGTAGCAAGAACTTGTTCGAGCCTTGAATGGAACGGATTGTAGATCGCCTCGCATCTGATTGATCGTTCCGCTGCCGATAGCCCTTCGTTACCCGGAATGACAGTCGTTTCACTGAGTGTGACGATTGAGCCTGGATGGTCGGGCCGTCGGTTAATGTCGAGAACCAACCTTGAGACGTTGGCATGGACAAGCGGCGCATCGAGAAGATCGGATAAGATGCCGGCAACCTCTACGGCTCCCGGATCCCAGGCGATGTGCTCGGCCAATTTTGCATCGGGCAGGCCGAGGTTGGATAGATGATCCGGAACGTAATTTGAGGCATGCTCGCAGACCAAGATGATCTGCGAGCTACCGGTTTCGTTCCTTACGCTAACGGCGGGGATGCCGCCAAGGAAGGTTTGCACGTCCACGCCTAGCTCACCTTGTCTTTGACTTGATTGTGCACGACGTCAAGCACCACTTTCAGGACGGTAAGCAACTCCTCGATTTGGCTCTGCGTCGAAATAAAGGGCGGCGCCAGAACGACTGCGGAGCCGAGCGGGCGGATGATGAACCCGCGGTCGCGCGCTTCCTTCGCGATGCGCTCGCCGATGCGCAAATCGCCCGCGAACGATTGTTTGGTCTTCTTGTCGGCGACCGTCTCAAGCGCGCCCATCAAGCCAAGACCACGCGCCTCACCTATCATCGGATGGTCTGCGAGTGCGCGAAGTCCGGCTTGGAATGTCTCGCCGACGGCAACGACATTCTTGAATATGCCTTCCTCGGTGATGATGCGGATGGCTTCAAGGGAAATCGCGCATCCGACTGGATGGCCACCTGTGGTAAAGCCGTGCGGAAACTCTTCCCAGACCGCGCTGGCCGCCGAAGCCCGCTTATCCATTTCGGGCGATAACAGAACCGCTCCCATGGGGAAGTAGCCAGCAGACATGCTCTTCGACGCAACAACAATGTCTGCGATTTGGCCGACAGCTAAAGAACCCCAAAGGTGTCCTGTCCGTCCAAATCCGCAAATGACTTCATCTGCGACCAATGGGATCCCATAACGCTTGAGCACGGGCTGGATCTGTTCAAAGTACTTCTCGGGCGGGACGATGACGCCGCCCGCGCCCATCACGGGCTCCGCGAACATGCCTGCGATCGTCTCTGGGCCCTCGGCGAGGATGCGCTCTTCAAGAGACTTGGCCAGACGTGCGGAGAATTCCTCCTCGCTCTCACCATGGTGTGCGAAACGCCAAGCGTGGGGGCAGTCAAGCACGATAATCTCCGGCCCTGGAAGCCCGAACGCCTTGACGTAATCCTTGCCCGTTAGGGCCGATGCCATGACGGTTGCGCCGTGATAGGCGTTTTTCCTTGTGAGCAGCTTGCGACGCTGCGGCTTTCCCTCCGCTGCCCAGATCATCCACAGCAGTTTGACAACAGACTCGTTCGCATCGGATCCGGAGTTCGTAAAGAACGCGCGGCTCATCGGTGCTGGAGCCAGCGAAAGCATCTTCTCAGCCAGTCTGATAACAGGCTTGGAGTTGCGACCGAAAAAAGTGTGGTAGCCGGGAAACTCTAAGTACTGCCTGAAGGCAACGTCGGCCAGCCGCCGCTCTGAAAATCCCAGGGTCATATTCCAAAGGCCCGAATTTCCTTCGAAGAATCGGCGCCCCCCTGTGTCGATGATGAAGGGGCCTTCTCCGCGATCGATGACCACAGAGCCATCGGCCTGCAGAGACGGGAGATCGGTGAACGTATGGAAAAAGCACGAAGCTTCGCGGCTTTCCCAAGATTGAGCGACGATGTTCATGGCGGATTTCCGGCTCTAATGAGGTTGCATGGGGCTTTAAGATTGTGCGTTTTGATCAGGCAAAACGCAATTATTATGAAACACCATCTTGTTTTGCGTGTCAATTCGTGATCAAAATACATTAAGCCGAAACTCGGCGTCTCTCAGAGCGAGCCCGCCTGTCACGGCTATAGCGAGATTGAGAGTCGCCAAAAAAAGGCGGCGCGCTGGTGCAGCGCGTGCCGTTTCAGGAGAGGGGACCATGGGTCACGAGTTTTTTCTGAACCGTTCAGCCGATGCGAGCGACGGTCCCGCTCGCACGAAATCGTTCGAAGGTCAGTTTTTGGCAGGTCGTTTGACCCAAGAGGATCTGCAGCGTGCAGTGTCGGAAGGAAGCATCGACACAGTCATAGTCGCAATGACTGACATGCAGGGACGTTTGATCGGAAAGCGGCTCACGGGCCGCTTCTTCCTTGAAAGCAGCATTTCACCGCAACTGTTCTGCGACTACTTTCTGGCCACGGACATGGAGATGACGCTCGTTCCAGGTTACGCATCGGCGTCCTGGGAGCGCGGTTATGGCGACTTCGCGCTGGTACCCGACATGTCGACTCTCAGGGCCGTTCCTTGGCTGCCGAAGACAGCCATTGTTCTCTCGGACGTGACAACATCAGCCGGAGTGCCGCTCGAGCACTCACCTCGGCAAGTCCTGCGCAACCAACTCCGGCGTCTGGCTGACCTTGGCTTTGCGGCTGACATGGCTGCAGAACTCGAGTTCTATTTATTTAACCAGACCTTTGAGGAAGCTCGCGCGGCCAAATACGAAGAGTTGAAGTTCTCCAGCTGGTATCCGGAAGACGGCCATATCTTTCAAACGTCAAAAGACGAGCCGTATATTCGCGCGATCCGTAATCTAATGGAGCGAGCCGATATTCCTGTTGAAGGGTCAAAGGCTGAGTGTAGCCCGGGTCAACAAGAAATCAATTTGCAGTATGCCGAGGCTTTAGAGACCTGTGATCGGCTTGTGTTGTACAAGAACGGTTGCAAGGAGATAGCGCATCAGATGGGTAAGTCGGTGAGCTTCATGGCGAAGCTCGGCGAGAACCTTTCTGGAAACTCTTGTCACATCCATCTTTCTCTTCGAAATGTCGAGACGGGAGCTTCCGGCTTTCATGACTCCTCGTGCGAGCACGGTATGTCGAACCTCTTCCGGCAATTCCTCGCCGGCGCCATTAAGCACGCGCCCGCTGCCACGTACTTTTATGCTCCCAATATCAACTCCTACAAGCGATTTACTGCGGGCACTTTCGCGCCAACACGATTGGCTTGGTCGGTCGACAACCGGACGACCGCGTTTCGGGTGCTCGGCAAAGGCAAGGCTCTGCGCTTTGAGTGTAGGGTTCCGGGAGCCGACACGAATCCTTATCTCGCCTTTGCCGCGTTGATCGCAAGTGGCCTCCAGGGCGTCGAGGAGAAGCTTTCGCTCAAGGACGCCTATGCTGGCAACGCTTATGAGGCGGACGAGGTGCCTCGTATTCCAGGCGCGCTTTACAAGTCGCTCGATCATTTGGAGGCGTCTTCGGCCTTCAAGAGCGCTTTCGGCGATGAAGTGGTGGAGCACTATCTCCATTGTGGGCGCTGGGAATTGAGCGCTTTCGAAGGCGCGGTCACCGATTGGGAAAAATTCCGACTTTTCGAGCGGTGCTGATTGGAACGGGAGTAGGAGAATGGCTTCGTTCGAAACAGTCACGCCGATCGACGGATCGGTCCTATTGGTCCGGAATCGTCCGACGGACGCCGACGTCGACGCGGCTTTGGATCTTGCGGTACGGGGCTTCAAGATTTGGCGTGAATATCCTCTCGCGCGAAGAATCGAACTACTCAGTCGCGCAGTCGACGCGTTCGTGGGTTGGAAAAGCGAGATCGCGACTGAAATTACCAGTCAGATCGGACGGCCAATAGCCTACAGTGGCGGTGAAGTGGGTGGGTTTGAGGCACGTGCTCGGACCATGCTGCGTCTCGCGCCCGAGGCTCTCGCTTCGCATATCCCAGCGGCTCTCGACGGATTTGAGCGGGCCATCGAGCGCGTGCCGCTTGGGACAGTGGCCATCTTGGCACCGTGGAATTATCCGTTTTTAACTGCGGTGAATGCGGTCATCCCGGCTCTTGCAGCCGGTAATTCCATCGTTTTGAAACATTCGGATCAGACGCCGCTCGCAGCTGAGCGGATGTCCGCGGCCTTCCAGGTGGCCGGTCTACCTGAAGGAGCTTTTCAATACCTCCACATCAACCATGACCAGGTCGCAAGGACCATATCTGATCCGCGGATCTCGTACGTGTGCTTTACGGGATCCGTGGCCGGTGGACACGCCGTTCAGCAAGCTCTTGCGGGAACGTTCACTTCTTCCGGTCTTGAACTGGGAGGTAAAGACCCGGCCTATGTTCGCGAGGATGCAAATATCGAGCATGCAATCGCAAATGTCGCCGACGGCATCTTCTTCAACTCCGGCCAGAGTTGCTGCGGCATCGAGCGCGTATACGTTCACAAGCGTCGCTTCGGTGCTGTGGTAGACGGGCTTGTAGCCTTCGCCGAGAAACTGAAACTTGGCGATCCCCGCGAGCAAGCGACCACCCTCGGCCCCATGGTGAAAACTGCTGCCGCAGATGCGGTGCGGAGCCAGATTGAAAAGGCGGTTGGGCAGGGTGCACGGCCGCTCATCGATTCGCGCAAGTTTGCGGCAGATACCGGACGCAACGCCTACCTGGCGCCACAGATCATTGTCGACTGCAACCACTCTATGGCTATCATGAATGAGGAAACGTTCGGGCCGGTAGCCGGTGTAATGGCGGTCGGGTCAGACGACGAAGCAATAAGACTTATGAACGACAGCCGCTATGGGCTTACTGCCTCGATCTGGACGCAAGATCGGAAGGCGGCTCGTGCAATCGGTGCGCAGCTAGAGACCGGGACCGTATTCATGAATCGATGCGATTATCTGGATCCCGAGCTTGCTTGGACCGGCGTCAAGGAATCGGGCCGCGGGGCGACGCTGTCGCGCCTTGGATTCGACTACCTAACGCGCCCGAGATCATTCCACTTCAGACTCAATGTCTGAGCCTGCCATGTCGAGATGTGCGTCAGTAGACTTCAGGAGTTCACGTCTGATCGATTGATCGCCGTCCGGCTGAGGCAGAGGATCTCACCGATTGCGGAGATCGTTGGCACGCTTTTTGCGAGCGATAGTAACCAGAAGGCACATCGATACCTGTGGGGTGACGTATGTCAAAGCGCGATCACGAGTTCAAGGTGCTCCTATCGAGCAAAGCTGATTGCTCAGACCCGGGTCTCGGTTTTCATGCCCTCGGCGCCAAAAGCCGAAACTTTGTGCAGACGATCGCGCACATTTACACAAGTTGGGCGAACGACATTTCCATCGATGTCGCTTCATCGATTGCGGTTGGCACACCAGTCTATCGTCTCTCTTCGAAACCGACCGAACCAGTCTCTAAGATTGCCGAGAAGTCCACAGACGACGCTGGAATAGCCGACAAAAAGCACGCAGGGCATGGTCTTCTCGCTGGGCTGGAGAAGGTCTTCATTCTTATTGGTACCCTGGGGGAGGCTGATCAATTTGCTCGGAGGCGTTGACGAATCCCCGGTAACTCGTTCCGAAAAGAGTGGACTACGCGCAAGGACAATCCGGAGCTGAGGGGCAGAGACGAACGGGCAAACGGCGAGGATATGTCTCGGACTAGAAGAGATGCCAATCGTTTAGCATTGGCTAGGAAATGAGAAAAGCGTCAGCATTCCTGATACGACGACAGGTTTGGCTGTGGTCGGCATCAAAGGGAGAAACCTAAATTGCAGAGCCGGGCGCACGGCCGAAGTTCTTGGCAACCTTCACACCAGCCTGGAAAGGTTGGCAAGTTGAGGGTAGTCAGCGGATCGTGCTTCTCGTGGTCGCTGCAGTTGTTTCGATCGTAGTTCTGTTCGAACGGCGCTACAGGGGGCGCACCTCATGGGTATGGCATGCATGGAGGAGGGGGCGCGTCGCAGCAGCGGGCATCGGCGCCGTTCCTTTATCGACACGTTGAGTGTTCGGCATGCGTTAGCGTTGCGAAGAAAGCTGCGCCAGTACGGCAATCTGTTAGTGCGCTGTCGCTGGCGGCGCAGACATGACCAGCAAGTCACACACTGGCTTGCAGAGCGAACGCCACTCTCTCGATCGGCCCAACCGACGCGCTTTGGTACTCAAGCGCCCTTGCCTGAAAGGCGCGAGCGCGTTGAAGGCCCGGGTCCCGTCCCGTCCTGCACCGGCTTGCGAGGACTTTACTCAATCCAAATTGCCGGTCCAGCTTGGGACACTCGCTGCATTGCAAAAAAAGCCGGTGCGGCCGGGTGCGATCGGTACGCACGGTCGCGGCACCTAATGTTCAGACCGCTTGAAGCCCACGCGCGCACGCGCATAATATGGCTACGCTCCGGTGCTTGACAGAGGCTGCATGTCTATCTCGTTGAAGCAAATTCGGTATTTCGTGGCTGCCGCCGAAACCGGTCGTATCAGCCATGCAGCTTCAGAACTCAACATTTCTCAGTCGGCCGTGACAACGGCAATCCAACAATTGGAAACGATGCTGGGTACCCGGCTCTTGGTCCGGAATCCCGAAGGAGTGACCGTTACGCCTGAGGGGCGTCGCTTTTTGGCGCGAAGTCGCAACATACTGCTGGCCGTGGACGAGTGTGTCAGTGACGCGCGCAAGTCCACAGCGCAGATTGCACGAACGTTGCGAGTAGGTGTTACCCCTACCGTGTCCGGTTACTTTCTCCCACGCCACCTCGCGAGCTTTCAGACGAATACCCTGGGAATTACTATCGAGCTTTTTGAGGCCCCACGTTCGATTGTTGAACAGGCTCTGTTAGACGGCGAGCTGGACCTGGCCGTTATGCTTATCTCAAATCTGGCCTCTACCGAGCGACTGTCTAGCACGACTCTCCTTTGCTCTCGCCGTAGGCTATGGATCGCGCCATCTCATCCACTCACGCGATTGAAGCGAGTTACTCTCGCCGACGTGGCGAGCTACCCTTACGTCATGCTTACAACGGATGAGGCCAATAGTACGACGCTTCGTTACTGGGCGGCTCGTGGACTCAAGCCGAATACCATCTTCTGTACATCGTCGATCGAGGCCGTGCGGTCGATGGTGGGGAGCGGTCTCGGAGTCACCATCCTGTCCGAGCTCATATATCGGCCGCGGACGTTCGATAACCAACGCATCGAGGTGCTTGAACTGGCAGATCAGGTCCCTAGCTTGGATATCGGAATCGTTTGGCGGCATGAGAGCGAGCTCTCTCCCGCGGCGCAGGCCTTTTGCGACTTTCTTCAGTTTTCCGTGGGCGGAGATAGCCGAGCTGCCATGGAGGTCTCGGAAGCGCAACGTCAGTCTGCCTACGCTATTGGAAAATGAGATACAGGCCTTCTTTTAATCCAATTTGACGTCGGTCGCGCCGCATCGATAAAAATTCTCGTGACCAAAATCCGAGGAGAAAAACCAATGACGCGCGGAGCGACCATCAACTGCGATATCGGCGAAGGTTTCGCCCTGTATCGATGCGGCGACGACGCCGGCATCATGCCGCATATTCATCTCGCCAACGTTGCTTGCGGCTTCCATGCTTCGGACCCAGTCGTGATGCGCGATACGGTCGAGCTCGCCGCCGATAACAACATTCCGATCGGCGCCCATCCCTCGTTTCCAGACAAGCAGGGCTTTGGACGTCGCGACATGATCATGGAGCGCGAAGAACTCGCCGCATGCGTCCGATATCAGGTTGGCGCTCTGAAGGGCTTTCTGGACGCCGCGGGCCTCAAACTCAACCACATCAAGCCGCACGGCGCTCTGTTCGGTGCCGCCACCCACCGTGAAGTGGTGGCGAATGCGCTCGCCGATGTCGCTTTGCAGTACGGCGTTCCTGTAATTGGCATCGCCGGCACCGTTGCCGATAAGGTCTACAAGGCGCGGGGTGTCACGATCATTCCGGAATACTACGCCGACAATGACTACGATTCCTCTGGCGCCCTTATCGTTTGCCGTACGCACCCGAAGCGCGATCCAGATGAGGTGTCGCGCAAGGTCGTTCGGATGTTCAAGGAGGGGAAAGCTCCCACGATCGACGGCAAGGAGTTTGATGTGAAGGCGACGACCGTCTGCGTGCATTCCGATACGCCGAACGTGGTCGAGATCGCTCGAGCTCTCAAGGAAGCGATGAAGCCCTGGGCCTAGTTCCCTCGCAGCTGCTCCCAGCTCCGACGCAATGATCGTCCTTAAGAAGGAAGAGACAATCGGGCCGCTGTTGATCCCAGGATCTGACAGCGGCCAGCCCGCGGTCCATCGTTCGCAAATCAGGCTGGACTGCTAGGCCGCGGAATTCCAAACACTTGGCTTCAAACAATCGTAGCCTGCGGGGCCATCCAGCGGGTTCAATAATCAACACGGAGGCGAGCCAATGAAACGTCGTGATTTCCTGAAAGCATCGGGCATCGGCCTAGCCGCCAGCGCCACAGTCGCAGCGCCCGCAATAGCCCAGTCCATGCCGGAAGTTCGATGGCGGCTGGCTGCGAGCTGGCCTAAGTCGCTTGATACGCTCTATGGCGGCTGCGAGTATTTCTGTAAGCGTGTTGCCGAAATCACCGATAATCGCTTCCAAATCCAGTCGTTTGCAGCGGGAGAGATCGTCCCGGGTCTTCAAGTGCTCGACGCGGTCTCAAATGGCACCATCGAGATGGGCAATACAACGCTCTACTACTACTGGGGAAAAAACCCTGCCTTTGCATTCGCGACTGCCATCCCGTTTGGATTAAATACGCGTCAGCAAATTTCTTGGCTGTTGTGGGGCGGTGGCCAGGACCTCGTGAACGACCTGCTTAAAGAGTACAACGTTTATAGCGTCCCCGGTGGGTCCAGTGGCGCTCAGATGGGAGGATGGTTCCGGAAGGAGATCAAATCGCTTGACGACATCAAGGGTTTGAAAATGCGCATCGCTGGGTTTGCCGGCAACGTAATCTCTAAGGTTGGAGTTGTGCCGCAGCAGATTGCTGCTGGCGATATCTATCCAGCGTTGGAGAAGGGTACGATCGACGCCGCGGAGTTTGTTGGACCTTATGACGATGAGAAGCTTGGCTTTGTAAAGGTTGCGAAATACTACTACTATCCCGGCTGGTGGGAGGGGACGAGCCAGCTCCATAATATTGTTAATTTGGAGAAGTGGAATGCGCTGCCTAAGCATTATCAGGCAGCATTTGAGAGCGCGTCCCGCGACAGTTTTACATGGGTGACAGGCAAGTACGACGCAGCAAATGGACCTGCACTGAAGCGGCTTGTGGTGTCCGGCGCGATTCTTAAGGCATTTCCACCGGACGTAATGGAAGCAAGCTACGCAGCCGCCACCGAAATCTATACCGACTTAGCGAAGAGCAATTCTCATTTTGGGAAAATGTACGCGAGTATGACAGCATATCGCAGTGATGCTGTGGCCTGGATGCAGGTAGGCGAGCTGAGTTACGACAGTTTTATTGCCCGGATGCGCAATCGTAATTGAATCGGCCGCAGGTGAAATATTGGGGGCTGCTAGCCGATCGTGCTTAGGAGGACAGCCATTGCCTGGTTGGTGGTTCGGGTTAGATAATCCTGACGAGGGGCGCGTCGTCGTCGTCTAGGAGACCAGGAAGAGCAGCGCTCGCTAGGGATGTAACTTGTTGCCACGCGACGATCGAATTGCGCCCGTGCTATTGCGTACGTGCAATGGTTATGCGTCGAATTCGTATCGAGTAGCTAGCGCCGGTCGGTCTCGATCCGTATGTGGGCTGCTAGGCCAATTTGAGCCTAACTGGGAGAATTCATACATGTCAGAGGAGTCGATGCACATTAGAGCTGCGACCGATGCGGACGTCGACGTCATATTCAAGGTACATAGAAATTCTGTGTTGACACTATGCCGGCAAGAATACTCTTCAGACCAGCTAGCAATGTGGCTAAACGGCCGCAATCCGAGCATTTATTTGGATGCTGTCAAGAAACGCGCGATTTGGGTCGCCGAAGATAAACGTGAACAGGTTATCGGCTTCGTAGAAATTGATGGTTTCGAGGTTACAAAACTATTTGTTGCGGGAGGCAACGCGTTCCATGGCGCCGGAAAGAAATTATTGCAACTAGCGGTCAGTCAGATTGCAGTAAGTGGGGCGGCGAAGGTGTCTCTAGAGGCAACACTTACGGCAGTGAAGTTCTATGAGAAATACGGCTTCCGCATAGTGGGGCAAGGCGTTTTCTCCAGAGGTAGCAACGCGATGAACCTCGAAATCGTAAAGATGGAACTGGACTTTGAAGGAGCAGCCCTGCCAGTTGAGAAGTTGATTGAAGAATAGTGGGGATCGGCTTGTGTAGCGATAGCGGCGCCTGCCGAGTTAGGCTCGGTACCATGCTGGCAATATTTCGGCACCTGACTTCAATATTGGCCATACGCTGGACGGCGTTTACCGGGCAGGTGACCTGAAATGTTGATCGCGACGGAGAAGAGAGAAAATTCCGCAGAGATGTCTGCCGAGCAATATTGCTAGCGCCCGGCTATTTGGGCAGGCAGAGAGCCATCGACGCCTTGAAACGGTCCATCACGACCAGGCTTTTGAAATGCTTGATGTTGTGGTTTTCAAAGAAGGGACGGCGCGATGCGACTGTGGCCTATGGCGCCGACGTTCGGGTGGTTCAGGGAAACTATGACGATGCGGTCCGGAAGGCCGCGGAATACGCCGCATTAAACGGCTGGCAGATCGTTTCTGACACCGCTTACGTGGGCTATACGGAAATCCCGCGCGATGTCATGCAGGGTTACGGCGTCGTCATGGAGGAAGTCTTTGAGTAACTTCCCGATGGTCTCGCGCCCACGCACGTTTTCGTCCAGGGCGGAGTGTGCGGTCTTGCTGCGAGTGTCTGTTCATATCTCTGGGAAAAACTCGAGGGAAGGGCGCCCGCATTCTTCGTCGCCGAGCCGGAAGGCCAAATGCCTCTTGCTCAGCGCGGAGGCGGGGCAGCCTGTCCCGGATCACGGTCCTCTAGACGGGATCATGGCAGGGCTTGCCTGCGGTGAGGTCGTTCTGCTGGCCTGGGACGTGCTCGACGACGGCGTCGACGGCTTCGTCGTGATCGAAGATGAGGCGGCTGCCGAATCTATGCGACTGCTGGCCGACTTCCGATACGGCGATCAGCCTGTTGTAGCTGGAGAGTCAGCCGTCGGGTCTTGCGGCAATGCTGCTCATCGCGGGCGACGCGCACACGCGCACCGCAATCGGGCTCGGTCGAGATAGCGTCGTTCTGGTCGTCGGCACCGAGGGCGCGACCGACCCCGCACTGTACTCGCAGATCGTCGGGCGCGTGGCCGAGTCCGTCGCATCTGACTGGTCATCATCCGTTCAATCGCTTTCCACGGTCTGAACCGTGGGGCGCCGTCGCAGTGGGCGCTTCTCCGAAGATTTGTGGCGCCCGCATTTGAGCGGGCACTTCATCCAACCTGCGCTGATGGGTCGAAAAGCTGAACTTAGCCCGGTAGCTGTGTTCGGTCAGACTAAGTCTGACCGACTGAAGGGCCAGGTCTTGCGCCAACAATGATGGACGGTGGCGGACTGCGTACGACGGTTACGGGAAGCACGCCGAACATGGCTCCTGCTCAGTTGCACTTGCGGATTGTGAGAGTGTTGAGTAGAGGAGGCCAGACACGGCGGTAATCATCGGATTGGGCCGGATGCATTTCCTCGTTGGCGAGGGTGGAGATGGTCAGGCAGTCGGACGATAGGAGCAACGTCAGAACGGAGGAATGCCTTCGTCTGATGGCGGCATTCGTTGCGCTCAAAGATCGAAAGGCAAGGGCAACGCTAGTAAAGCTTGCCGAAGAATATGCTGCCTTTGAGTCCGATAGCCTCTTAACTTTCGTTACCGATCGCAAAAACGACCGCTAATCGACGCGCCGCCTGATCTGCTGGATGGGGCCAATCGACGTACGATCAGCCTCGGCATCGTTGATCCTGGCAAGAAGATAAACCAGTGTTCAGCCAGGGAGCCGCGCAGGATAGCTTTGGCGATGTTCCCCCGAGCATATGGCTCATGCTGCACGGAGAAGCATTGATGGCAAAGTACCTTGATTCCTCGCCTATGCAAAGCGCACCCGGGGTTCGTCCCAGTCCTCCAAATATTTAGCGGTGCTCAATTTCGAAAATGGAATAATTGAAATCGACAATCACCCGCTTGTAACCACTACGTGGATTCATCAATTTGGGCGCCTGCGAAATAACGTCCAACTGTCTGATGGAAATCCATGGCGAGGATGCGTGCTATCGATGCGGCGGTTCGTGTGCTCGAGCGAGAGGGAATAACCCAAGCGTTCGGCGTGCCAGGAGCCGCAATCAATCCGTTATATTCTGCGCTCAAGCTGCGTGGCTCAATTGCTCATATCCTCGCGCGTCATGTCGAAGGCGCCGCGCATATGGCGGAAGGGTACACGCGGGCGAAGGCAGGCAATATCGGCGTCTGTATCGGAACGTCCGGCCCAGCTGGTACGGACATGATTACTGGGCTTTATTCAGCCATAGCGGACTCCATTCCGATCCTCTGCATCACCGGGCAAGCACCGAGGGCACGCATTTTCAAAGAGGATTTTCAGGCGGTCGATATCGAATCAATCGCCAAGCCGGTGACGAAGTGGGCCGTTACTGTGCGGGAGCCGGCATTAGTGCCGCGAGTATTTAGTCAGGCCTTTCACATTATGCGATCAGGGCGCCCCGGTCCTGTTCTGATCGACTTGCCGCTTGACGTACAACTTGCGGAAATTGAGTTCGACGATGAGATCTACGAGCCCTTACCGGTCTACAGGCCCTCAGCGACCCGCAAGCAGATCGAGAAAGCGCTCGAGATGCTCAACGCGGCGGAACGGCCTCTGATCGTCGCTGGTGGCGGTGTCATCATCGCTGATGCATCGACGCTGCTCGTCGAATTTGCGGAGGTGGCCAATGTCCCGGTGGTTCCGACCCTGATGGGCTGGGGCGCAATCCCGGACGACCACGTGTTGATGGCTGGAATGGTTGGCCTTCAAACGAGTCATCGCTATGGCAATGCCTCGCTGCTTGAATCGGACTTCGTGCTCGGGATCGGCAATCGTTGGGCAAATCGTCACACCGGCTCGATCGATACATATGCCAAGGGTCGTAAGTTTGTGCATGTTGATATCGAACCGACACAGATCGGCCGCGTATTCGGTCCCGATCTGGGTATCGTTTCTGACGCCAAGGTGGCATTGGAATTATTAGTTTCGGTTGCCAAGGAGTGGCGCAAGGCTGGAAAGTTGACCGAATGGCAGGCTTGGCCAGCGTCATGCCAAGATCGCAAGCGGTCATTGCTGCGCAAGAGCCATTTCGACAACGTGCCCATCAAGCCGCAGCGTGTCTATGAAGAGATGCGCAAGGCCTTCGGGCGAGATACCTGCTATGTTAGCGTCATCGGCCTTTCGCAGATCGCCGGCGCTCAATTTCTCGGCGTTTATCATCCCCGCTATTGGATCAACGCTGGGCAAGCAGGGCCACTTGGCTGGACGCTTCCCGCTGCACTTGGGGTGCGGGCCGCCGATCCGAATCGCGAGATCGTCGCCCTATCGGGGGACTATGATTTTCAGTTCCTGATCGAAGAGCTCGCGGTCGGAGCTCAGTTCAAGCTGCCATATATCCACGTTGTCGTTAACAACGCATATCTCGGGCTAATACGTCAGGCACAGCGCGGCTTCGATATGGATTATCACGTCCAGCTCTCCTTTGAGAATATCAACTCGCCTGCCGTTGGTGTCTATGGAGTCGACCATGTTGCCGTAGCCGAGGGGCTCGGCTGCAAGGCTATTCGTGTCACCGATCCAAATGAAGCGCAGGCCGCATTCGCAAGAGCACGCGCGCTGATGGCCGAATTCAGGGTACCCGTGGTCGTCGAGTTCATTCTCGAGCGCGTCACGAATATTGCGATGGGTACCGAGATCGACAACATCGTCGAGTTCGAGGAGGTTCTCGATGTTCCGCTTGATGAGAGTCCTATAGCGGGATTGGAGCGGGTGTCAAAGAAGCGCGAGCGGGTCTGACGAGATCTGCTTCAGCCCGCGAGCAGCCAAATCAATGAGGAGGATCGTGTGCCGCGCTTCGCTGCGAATCTTACAATGATGTTCACCGAGATCGCGTTTCTTGACCGCTTTCGTGCGGCGGCAGATGCAGGATTTTCCGGTGTCGAGTATTTGTTTCCTTATGCGTTCCCCGCAACCGATTTGGCAAGCCGTCTCAAGGCGAACAAACTGGAGCAAGTGCTCTACAATCTGCCGGCGGGAAACTGGAACGACGGCGAAAGGGGCATTGCCATCTTCCCGGACCGGGTCGAGGAGTTCCGCGACGGTGTAGCTACCGCTATCGAATATGCCAAAGCGCTCAACTGTCGGCAGGTGAACTGTCTTGCTGGCTTGGTTCCCAGCGAGGTCGATGCAAGTAAGCTGCGCGAGACATTTATAGCCAACCTCAAGTTTGCGGCCGCAGCGCTTGAGGCTGAGGGAATCAGGCTGTTGATAGAGCCAATAAACATACGGGATATCCCGAAGTTCTATCTCAATCGTACTGAACAAGCACTTGCGATCCAACAGGCTGTTGGATCGGACAATTTGTTCATTCAATACGACATTTATCATATGCAGATCATGGAGGGCGATCTGGCGAGAACGATCGGCTCCAACATAAGCCGGATCGCGCATATACAAATCGCCGACAATCCAGGACGACACGAGCCCGGTACGGGCGAAATCAACTATCCATTCCTGTTCCGCCATCTGGACGAAATCGGCTATCGCGGTTGGATCGGCTGCGAGTACAAGCCCAAGACAACAACGAAGGACAGCTTGGGCTGGCTGGCGTCATACTCCGAACGCGGATAAGTAACCCTCGGGAGAAGCTCTCAATGACGAACGTAGGATTCATCGGCCTCGGAATCATGGGCTGTCCCATGGCCAGCCATCTTCAAGCAGCTGGCCACCGCTTATTGCTGCGTGATGTTGCTCCTGTTCCTAAGGAGTTGATTGCGGCAGGCGGAAAGGCGTGCAAGTCCGGAAAGGAAGTTGCGACGCAATCCGACGTTATCATCATCATGGTTCCGGATACCCCGCACGTGGCAGCAGTTTTGTTCGGCGAGGGTGGGGTGATGGAGGGGCTCACGGAAGGCAAGGTCGTGGTCGACATGAGCTCGATAGCGCCGCTTGCTACCAAAGAATTCGCGGCCAAAGTCAATGCTGTCGGATGTGAATATCTCGATGCTCCAGTATCGGGTGGCGAGGTGGGTGCCAAGGCGGCCGCCTTGACCATCATGGTAGGCGGCTCTGAGCCGACTTTTAACCGCGTCAAGCCGTTGTTTGAGTTGATGGGCAAGAACATCACGCTCGTGGGTGGGAACGGAGATGGACAGACAACAAAAGTCGCCAATCAGATTGTTGTCGCGCTTACTATTGAGGCCATCGGCGAAGCACTGCTCTTTGCGTCCAAGGCAGGAGCAGATCCCGCGCTGGTCCGACAGGCGCTAATGGGCGGATTTGCCTCGTCGAAAATACTCGAGGTGCATGGCGAGCGCATGATAAAGCGGAAGTTTGATCCCGGTTTTCGCATAGAGTTGCACCAGAAGGACCTCAATCTCGCGCTCGAAGGCGCGCGGAATCTTGGCATCTCGCTGCCAAATACGTCTATGGCGCAACAGCTATTCAACGCCTGCACCGCTGATGGCGGTAAGGGTTGGGATCACTCCGCAATGGTGAAGGCCTTGGAAATCATGGCGCGCCACGAAATTGGGAGCGGAGTGGGCAAGCGAGCGTCATGACCGTCGATTATCGCAGCCTGCTTCTTAAAATGTTTCGCGCGGCCGTAGATGCGGCAGCGCCGGCACGGTGTGTGCCCGCGCACCTGCCGTCAAGACCGAAGGGACGTACGATCGTAGTCGGAGCCGGCAAGGCCGCTGCGGCAATGGCTGCAGCGGTCGAGGCAAATTGGGACGGCCCGATAACTGGGTTAGTCGTAACGCGCTACGGTCACGCCGTACCCTGTGAGCGAATTGAGGTCGTCGAAGCGTCGCACCCCGTTCCGGACGAGGTCGGCGCGGACGTTGCAGCTCGCATCCTTCGGCGAGTTGGTGGCCTCTCAGCGGATGATCTGGTGCTGGTGCTGATGTCCGGCGGCGGTTCGGCGTTGCTCGCGCTACCAGCTGACGGTATTACTCTTCAAGATAAGCAAGCGATAAATCGTGCGTTGCTGGCCTGTGGTGCCGGTATTGGCGAAATGAATACGGTGAGGAAGCACCTCTCGGCCATCAAGGGCGGCCGGCTGGCGGTCGCCGCAGCACCGGCTCGCGTGATGAGTCTAGCGATTTCTGATGTTCCCGGCGACGACATTTCGGTTATCGCGTCCGGCCCCACCGTACCCGATGCTTCGACCCGGCACGATGCTCTTGCGGTGCTGTCAAAGTACCGCATCGCGGTGCCGCCGTCGGTTTCTGCCCATCTTGGCGATCCGGTCTCAGAAACACCGAAGCCAGGTGACCCCCGGTTCGGGCACGTCGTTAACCGACTCGTGGCCACGCCGCAAATGTCGCTCGAAGCGGCTGCACGAGTGGCTCGTGATGCTGGGATTCCTTCATTGATACTCGGTAGCGCGATTGAAGGCGAGGCCCGCGAGGTCGGCATTGTTCACGCGGGCATAGCCCGGCAATGCAGCGAGTGGGGACAACCGATGGAAATACCTTGTGCAGTCATTTCGGGAGGCGAGACCACCGTTACATTGCGAGGCGGCGGACGCGGTGGACGCAACGCCGAATTTCTCTTGAGCCTCGGCATCGCCGTCGACGGCAGGTATGGCCTCTGGTCGCTAGCCGCAGATACCGACGGCATCGATGGAAGTGAGGACAATGCTGGCGCAATTCTGGCGCCTGATACTGTGGGTCGCGCTCGTTGCGTTGGCGTCGACTGCAAAGCGCGTATGGCCGACAACGATGCGTACACGGTATTTAAGGCGCTAGACGATCTTGTCGTGACCGGGCCAACCCGTACTAACGTGAACGATCTCCGGGTGATGCTGGTCACAAAGAGGAGTTGATTGTGCGCCGCAATCGCAAGAGCAAGATCGTTGCAACGGTCGGGCCTAGTAGCGCATCGCCGGAGATGCTTCGTCGATTGTTTGTCGCTGGTGTGGATGTATTCCGGTTGAATTTTAGTCACGGAACGTGGGCGGACCATGGCGCTGTCGTCGAGAGCATTCGGGCGTTAGAGAAAGAGTTCAATCGGCCGATTGCGATCTTGCAGGATCTGCAAGGGCCGAAAATTCGCATTGGCGTCATTCCTGGTGGTCCGCGGCGCGTTGATGCTGGAGAGGTGCTGGGGTTTGCTTTGGAGCGGCCGGCTAAAGCAACCGATATTCCGCTACCACATAGGGAAATTTTTCAATGTATCACGCCACAGCAAGATATCTCGATTGACGACGGTAGGTTACGAGCGCGAGTCGAACACATCGACGGAGATCGCTTTGTTGCCAGAGTACTCGCTGGGGGCATGCTTAGCGATCGCAAGGGCTTCAATATGCCCGGTGCCGTTTTGGGCCTTTCAGCTCTCACCGAGAAGGATCGGGCGGATCTTTCTTTCGGTCTTGAGCTCGGTGTGGACTGGGTAGCGTTGTCGTTTGTGCAGACAGCAGCCGATGTGATCGAAGGTCGTGCCCTGGTCGGCGGCAAAGCGGCATTGATCGCAAAGATCGAACGACCGTCGGCCCTGGCGAACATCCAGGACATCGTCAGACTGTCGGATGGCATTATGATCGCGCGCGGAGATCTCGGTGTAGAGATTCCGGCGGAGGAAGTACCGGCGCAGCAAAAGGAGATCATTCGGCAATGCCGCCTGGCCTCGAAGCCGGTCATCGTCGCGACTCAGATGCTCGAGTCAATGGTAAATGCTCCCGCGCCTACGCGCGCTGAATCTTCCGACGTCGCGACCGCGGTTTACGACGGCGCAGACGCCGTGATGCTTTCGGCTGAGACCGCATCAGGCAGCTATCCGACTGAAGCCGTTGCCATGATGGATAAGATCGTGGGCAGAACAGAGATTCACGAATTTTATCGGCGCATCATTACGGCCATTGAACCTGATGTCGAGCAAACGCCGCCGCATATGATCGCAAGAAGTGCCAGCGAGATTGCGGATCGGCTCGATGCGGCAGTCATAGTGGCGTTCACCAGCAGCGGCATCACTGCGGCACGCATTGCCCGGCAAAGACCCGCGGCGATGATTGTTGCGCTTACACCTCATAGATCGGTGGCACGCCGCCTATGCTTGTTCTGGGGCGCTCACAGTGTGCTGTCCGCGGACATTCGGAGCTATGAAGAGATGGTGGAGCGGGCCAAGCGGGCAGCGCTTGATGAGGGGTTCATCTAACGGGGACATCGTCGTGGTTGGTGGTGTGCCATTTGGCGAGGCGGGGACTACAAACAATCTAAGGGTCATAAAAATCGGCCGCGGGGCCGTGCCATAACACTTCGAGCTCCCTTTTTAGAGCCAACCTGAAGCACTGCAAGAGGAAAGTGCTGGGAGAAGGGCGCCAGCGTGCATCGAGCCTACGGATGGTATGATCGGAGAATGCTACGCTCCTTGACGGCCGACTTGGCCCAGGAAAGTCCTAGCGTGGTGGATGCTCCGTGGGTAACTCGACGAAGCGCCTAGTTCTGTGAGGTGACCCAGAGCAGCAGTCTATTGTTGGTCCGATGCCGCTTTGTGCCTTCTTGGGGAGGTTGAAGCATGCGGCTTCGAAAACAAGTCGGAGCCCTATGTGGCACCGCAGCACCCGCTTGCCGATTGACATACGGCCAACCGGCGAACAGTTTCGGCGCGGATGAAGGCTCGGCGGTCCAGTCAGACATGCTCCTAGCCACCATATGCATGTGGCCTCGCCAGAGAGTTGGGCGACGGTTGGAGAACTAGCTGTCATGGACCATCTGGCCAGTATGCGAATACTTACCCGTGTTGTCGAACTCGGGAGCTTTTCGCGGGCTGCTTGCGACATGCAGATATCTCAGTCAACTGCCACCAAGCATATCGTTTGGCTGGAGACGCATCTTGGCGCACGTCTGCTAAACCGCAATACGCGAGGTATCAGCCTCACCGAGGAGGGAAGCGTATACTACGAGCGCTGTAAGACCGTGCTCAAAGAAGTTGACGACGCTGCGATCCATATCCGTACTCGGAACCAAGCGTTGTCTGGTACGCTTCGCCTCTCGACGTCTATCGCGTTTGGACGAAACGTGATCTCGCCGATGCTGATCGAGTTCATGCGAGAGCATCCAGATCTCAAAGTCGACATGACCTGTGAGGATGCGTACATCGATATTGTGGCCAGAGGGTTCGATGCTGCAGTCCGACTAGGGCGGCTAGTTGATTCCTCTCTTGGTGGACGTTACATCGGCAGTAATCCGTGGGTGATGATCGCCGGAACAGGTTATCTCGATGGCCGTAACCGTCCTCGTTCTCCGAATGAGCTTCTCAAGCACAACTGTCTGGTCTACTCGAGTGTGCAAGGAGATGCTGTGTGGCAGCTCAGCCGGCAGGGCAGTGAGACGTGCTCTATCGTTGTGCATGGCTCACTACGCTCGAACAATTTGTCGACGCTGTTGTCAGCTGTGCAATCAAATCTCGGAATCGCGATTGTCCCGCGGTATCTGGCTTCGCCTGCTTTGAAGTCGGGCAAGGTGGTGCCAATCCTCGAAGACTACGCATTGCCTGAGCAAGAAATTCACGCAGTGCTCCCGTCGCCAAAGTTTGTCCCGCAACGGGTCGCGGCCCTGATCAACTTTCTGATTCCGAGGTTCAAGGGTCCTTGGTGGAAATGAAGATCTGCCAGGTTGCGCAACCCCGACGCTTTGAGAAGCGCGACTATTCTTCAGTCGAATAATTGATATCGACGAGCTGCTAGTAGCGGTTGCTTTGCTCTGTTGAACAGTCCCCGCGGGGCGGTGCCGGCGATACATCTTCCAAGTCTTTGCGGTCGTCATCACGCATGCTCATCGGCATTTCAAGAAACTCGATCATTATTCAAAGACGCCGCCGTTTTCTTGCGGCAGATGAAGCAATTAGCGGCTTAGCCAAACGCTCCAGAATGTCGGCTTGCTGCGCGATGTTGCAGCGCCGGCCTTAGTTTCACTCGCCATTCAGGGCGCTGCAAACTTGCAGCTCGTGAGAGCGTGGCTCAAATAGCAAGCGAAGGGCCAGACACAATTGTACGCAATTTAGAATCCAGTTGTGGCCTCCAGTTGGATGCAGTATTGTGTCCAAAATAATAACGGGCGCAAAAGCCGCCGCATCACAGGAAACGCGATCGAGAGGGAAAACCAATGGGCTTTAGGAAATCTGCGCTAATCGTAGCGGCCGGCTTGTCCTGCATTGCAACAACCGATAGCCAAGCTGCCGATTGGTGGCCTGCAAAGGTATACGACCAGGGAAAGGGCGGCGCCGAAGTTGAGTATGTGCCGCTTCCGAAGGCTGAGAAGCAGTGGAACCTTTGTGTCCTCTTTCCTCACGTAAAGGACAGCATCTGGGTTGCCGCGGCCTACGGGGTTGTTGAAGAGGCGAAGCGACAGGGGGTCAAAATGACCCTTTTTCAGGCCGGGGGCTACGATAGCCTTCCCAAACAAATCTCTCAATTTGACGATTGCGTCGCAGCCAAGGCGGACGTGATCATTACAGGAGCGATCTCCGAAGCGGGGATGGCTAAGAAGTTTCAAGAGGGGCTCGACAAGAGTATCCCCCAAGTTGCGCTGATTAACCCGGTAGCAAATGCTCCGGTAACAGCAAAAGTGTCGGTGGACTACCCGACCATGGGGGGGCTCGCAGCCCAATATGTGCTCGATAATTTGCAAGGCAAACCGGCGCAGGTCGCGACGTTTCCTGGTCCACAAGGTGCCGGTTGGCCGGAAGCCTTCCTGAAAGGTTTCGAAGAGAAGCTGAACGGGACACCGGCGAAAATCGTCGACACGAAATGGGGCGATACCGGAGTCGCCGTCCAGCTAAGGCTCATTGAGGATTCTCTTCAGACCTACCCAGATGTGTCGGTCATCTGGGCGAACCCGCCTGCTATTGAGGCGGCAGTCAGCGCGGTGAACGACATCGGCAAGCGGGGCAAGATCGACTTGATCGCGGAAAACGAGAACCAGGCGATGCTAAATTTTCTTCGCACCGGTGATGTGAAGGGGTTTGCGACGCTTGCTCCAGTTCTCGAAGCGCGAATTGCCGTCGATACGGCTGTTCGAATCCTTGAAGGAAAGCCCTACGTCAAGTCTCCGATGATTGTGCCAACGATGGTGACCAAATCGAATATCGACAAGGTCAATCTCGACAACATCTTCTCGCCGGTCGATTGGAAGCCTGTTTACTCAGTGAATTGAGCGAGCAGCGACTGCATCAATCGGTGCAGTCGTCCGCTTCAGTTGATTGATAATTAGGAAGCTGACTGATGACAAATCTGACGAGCGCGCTGTCAGGTGCGCCTGTGCGGAATGACGCATGCCGCGGGCAAGAGTTGGTTCGTCTCACGGGAATCACTAAAAGGTTCCAGGGTGCGACCGCACTTGACGGAATAGACTTCGACCTTCGCTCGGGTGAGGTTCACGTTCTTTTCGGCGAGAATGGTGCCGGAAAATCTACGCTGATAAACGTCATCTCCGGAACGTTCTTGCCTGACGCGGGCTCATATTTTTACGCCGACGACGAGATCCGTAACCTGACTCCGGCGCATGCCCGAGCAATTGGCATCTGTCTCGTATTCCAGGAGTTCAGTCTCGTCAGCCAATTGAGCGTAGAGAAGAACCTGTTTCTCGGGCGCGAAATGACCGTCGGTCGCACTTGGCTGGACAGGCAGCGGATGCGCGGCATTGCCCTTGAGACGTTACGCAAACTCAAATTCGACATCGATATTGATGCTCTCGTCGGGAATTTGTCGCGTGCTCAGCAGCAAATGGTCGAAATCGCGAAGGCACTCCTAAACGAACCCCGAGTCCTAATTCTTGATGAGCCAACCGCCTCTCTCACTGAAGCTGAAACAGAAACACTCTTTGAGCTCATTGGTCGGCTGAAGGTGCAGGGGGTAGGTATCATCTACGTCTCTCATCGAATGCAGGAGATTCGTCGGCTGGCGGATCGAGTGACGGTTCTACGCGACGGAAAGAAGATCTCAACCGTCGAGGCATCGCAGGCGTCGGATGACGAGCTAGTGACCCTTATGACGGGTCGGCGAATCGAGCATCTTTTCCCAATTATTGAGCAGAATCCTGGGGCCGTGCGCGTGGCGGTCAAGAACCTTTGCTTGTCCGCTGGTGGGGTTACGAACGCAGAACTGGAATTGCGCTCCGGCGAGATCATTGGAGTCGGCGGCTTGGTGGGGAGCGGAAAGTCGGAGTTTGTCCGCGCGATCTTTGGTTTGGAGCCGATCCTGTCTGGTTCGATCCTTGTCGACGACGAAGTCATCTTGCAACCATCTCCTGCCCAGATGCTGGCCCGTGGGATCTGCTATTTCCCTGCAGATCGTGTTGCGGAAGGGTTGGCCTTGCAGAGGTCAATTCGAGAAAACGCATCTATCACCGCCCTCGATCTGCCCTCCTTCTCGAATGGCTGGTTCTTGCGAGAAAGCAGAGAGAAGGCCGAGATCGGAAAGATCGCAGCCGATCTCAAGATCAAGCCGAACCGCATAGAGATGGGCGTCGGGAATCTATCCGGTGGCAATCGCCAAAAAGTGGTCTTGGCGCGGGGGCTGGCTCGGCCGACGAGTGTCTTCTTGTTTGAGGAGCCAACCGTCGGCGTCGATGTCGGCGCAAAACTTGAGTTCTATCAGACGTTGAAGCGGTTGGCCGAAGGCGGGGGAGCGGTCCTACTTGTTTCGTCCGACTTGCCCGAGCTCCTTCATCTCTCGCATCGATTGCGCATCTTCAGTAGAGGCAAAATGGTTGCTGACCTCGTAGGACAAGACATTACCGAGAAGGCGGCACTGTCGCACTTTTTTATACGTCCCGAAGGGGCCGTCCAGGTGATTTCAGGGGAGATCGAGTGACCAGCACAGAACAACTAGAGACCCCGACAGCTCGGCGCAGCGTCAGGATTTCCGGGATCAGCCGAATTCCACAGGGAATCGTGCTTCCTCTTGCGCTTGTGGCGCTTGTCGTTGCGCTGGCGTTCTTTGAGCCGCGCTTCTTTAGCGCTGCAAATCTAGCGAACATCGCGCGGAACGCATCCTACCTCGCGATCGTCGGTACGGCGCAGATGCTGGTGATCATGCTGGGCGGGCTCGATCTGTCGATCGGCGTAACTGTAGCGCTTAGCAGCGTTGTCACGGCGATCACGATGAGCCATGGTCTAGCGTGGTGGCCAGAAAACGAAGTGCTGACCATTTTATTCGCTACCACATCCGCCTTGGGTGCAGCTGCTCTGGTCGGCTTACTCAACGGCATGTGTATCGCGCGCCTCAATGCGTCGGCCTTCATGGTTACGCTGGGGATGTTCTCAGTCGTTGGCGGTATCGCATTCTACCTGACCGCGGGTATTCCGATTTACGGTCTTGTACCCGAGTTCATACAAGGGTTAGGGCGCGGTACCGTCGCAGGGGTGCCCGTCGCTGTCCTTATTGCCATCGCTGTAGTGTTAACTGCATACCTTGTGCAAAACCACACGAGATTTGGCCGCCACCTCTACGCGATCGGCGGAAACGCGCACGCGGCGCGCGTCTCTGGTGTTCCTACCCAGCTGTACACGGTGATCGCCTACATCGTTTGCTCTTTGCTGGCAGGCGTAGCTGGCATCCTGATCACGGCGCGAATAGGTGCCGGCCAGGCGAACCTTGGCTCTGAATACATGCTGCAGAGTATCGGCGCCGCTGTGATTGCGGGGGTCTCACTGCGCGGTGGCGTCGGGCGCGTCGAAAGCCTTTTGCTGAGTAGCATTTTCCTCACGGTCTTTGCGAACGCGATGAACCTTAGTCGCATAGATAGCAAAATCCAGACGATCGTCTTCGGCGTTGTCCTTCTGAGTGCAGTGATGCTTGACCGTACCAAGCGCGGCGGTGGATCCAATGACTGACATGTCGATACAGCAGAAGGGTTATGGTCAGATGGTGGTGGCGGTGCGTTCGTGGGTGAGCGCTCCACTTGTGATTATTGTGGCTTTGACGATCTTGTTTGGCTGCGCACAGCCAAATTTTTTGACAATCCAGAACTTCGCAAACATCGCGATTCAGGCCAGTTATCTGACGGTATTCGCACTCGCACAAACATACGTAGTGATCGTAAGAGGGTTCGATCTCTCTCTCGGAACAAGCGTGTCGTTGATCAGCGTGGCAAGCAGTATGGCCATGATGTGGTCTCTGAAGCTGTCTGGGTCAGCTAGTGCGGCGATTACAGCCGGCGTTCTTTTTGCTATCGGGTTGGGATTGATGATCGGCGCAGTCAACGGATTTGCGGTGTCATATCTCCGCTTGAATCCGTTCGTTGTGACACTCGCAACGTTGAATATTTGCCTTGGCTTCGCTTCCACGATCTCCGGCGGATTCCAAATCTTCAACTTGCCAGATCTCCTCAACCAGCTTTTCTATCAAGCACGGCCGATCGGAATTCCTGCGCCGGCGATGGTGACTATTGTCCTGCTGGCGGCCTCTTATTGCGTCTTCCGCTACACGCGGTTCGGAAGGGCGCTCTTCTTCATTGGAAGTAATCCAAGAGCAGCGGAGGTCGCGGGACTTCCTGTTCGGCAGTTCCTGCTTCTTGCGTACCTGGTTTGCTCGGCACTGATTGCCGTCGGCGCCATTATGCTAACGGCGAGGACTGGTTCCGGAGAGCCGAACCTCGGCGGCAATCTGATGTTGGAGAGCATTGGTGCTGCGGTAGTTGGTGGCGCTTCATTGCGCGGTGGCAGAGGTGGAATCAGCGCGCCGCTGCTCGGCGGCATCCTAATTACTGTCCTGTCGAACGGAATGAACCTGACGCGGATCGACGGATATATCCAGCAAATCATTCTTGGACTGGTTATCCTGGCAACGGTCTTTGCCGATGCGATGCGGGCGGAGGCACGTTGATGAACTGATGTGTCCAAGTCGGCTCTGTTTGTGATCCAACTCGATGTCTTGAAAGAAGAAGGAACGGAATATGGCGAAAGTGAATATTGTGGGGTCGGGGCCTGCTGGTTGCATTCTGGCTTACTCACTTCTTAGGGATGGTCACAAGGTGACCCTCTATTCGGATCGGACGCCAGATCAGTGGTTGAATCACTCCGCGCCAACTGGCACCGCATATCTCTGGGGAGAGACGATCGACATCGAGCGGCAGCTCGGCATGGACTTTTGGTCGTCGGACATGTTCGGTGGCCATGGCGTCTTATTCGACCTGGCGGCCCACGTTGGCGATGCGAAGCCAAAAACCATGAAGGGGTTGTTCGAATACGGCCGTGAGGGGTGCGGGATCGACCAGCGCATGCGAGTGCACCGCTGGCTGGAAGATCTTGAGGGGAAAGGTGGCAAACTGGAGATCGAGAACGTTACGCCGGCGCGTCTCGATGCCATTGCTCTGACCGGTGACGTCACGATCCTGGCAGCAGGCAAGGCAGACCTTGCGAACGCGATTCCGCGTGATGCGGAGCGCAGCACGTACGACAAACCGCAGCGTAATCTCTCCATGGCCATCGTGCGGAGTAAGTCCGGACGTCACGTCCGCGAGTGGTTTTCCGATCGATGGAAATACGTGCCTACGAAGTTCGATTTCTTCGCCGACGCCGGCGAGTACTTCTGGGTTCCGTTCCAACACAAGACTGCCGGTCCCAGTTATGCGGCGCTGTTCGAGGCTAAGCCAGGTGGGCCTTTCGACCGGTTCAACGGTCTGAAGTCCGGCGAAGAAGTCACCGATGTGATCATAGACATTATGCGCAAGCACACGCCTTGGGAACGGCATATCGCCGACGACGTGGAATACATCTCCGAGGATCGACACGGCTGGCTGGTTGGTCGTTTTCCGCCCACGGTTCGCCAAGCATTTGGGCGGCTTCCCTCGGGCGGCCTTGTGATGCCGGTGGGTGATACGGCTATTGCCTTCGATCCAATTTGCGGGCAGGGGGGGAATTTCGCCAATCGAAGCGCAAAATTCATCGCCGATCGCATCACCGCACACGGCGACAGCAAGTTCGACGAAGTCTGGATGACGAAGGTCAACTATCTGCTTTGGGCCAAGTACGGAAACAACCAGTGCTTCTTCAATAACACGTTCCTCGAGAAGTTGTCGCCCGCGGCGCAGTTGGTCGTCGACACGAGCTGTGCAAATGATGACGCCGCTGATGCGCTGTACTATGGGTTTCCTCATCCGGAGACCATGGTGCCCGCGATATCCGATATGAAGGTCGCGCGCACTTTCGCGGCGCGGCACGGCTTCTCTCATAAGGATTCCGGCGCATGAGTGCCCAGGCGGGTGGGTTCAGAGAGGCTATGGCAAACCTCGGTGCGGCTGTGAACGTTGTCACGTCCGCAGGTGACGCCGGGCGCGTCGGGTTCACCGCGACGGCGGTGTGTAGCGTAAGTGACACGCCGCCCATGCTTCTCGTTTGTATGAATCGGAGGAGTGAGCAGAACAACGTGGTGAAGCAGAATGGAACGCTTTGCGTGAACACGTTGAGTTCCGATCAAAAGGACTTGTCGGCTGTCTTTGCCGGCATGACCGAGGCTAGATCAGACGATCGGTTTTCGAAGGCCGCTTGGAATACCCTCAAAACTGGAGCGCCCGTTCTTGAGCGGGCGCTGGCTTCCTTCGACTGCGAAATCAAGAACGTCATAGAAGCGGGCACGCACAGCATATTCCTGTGCGAGGTCCTTGAGGTCGCTGTCGAGAGCCAGGCGAAGGGGTTGGTCTATTTCCAGCGTAACTACCACACGCTGTTCGGCACGCCGGCTGCATCGGGTCGAGGATAAGGATGGAAAGAGGGAGCGACGCCGGAGTTGGGTCGTACGGCGGGAGAGTCGCGGACCCACGAAAAGCGGTCATCAGGCGTTCCCAGGCCGTCCCCACATCGGAAATTTGCTCGATAGCGCGAAAATGACCGAGTCAAAAACCAATAGAGGGGGAACTGAGCGAGAGATTCGGCGGAAGCTGCTGCAGGCCATCTTTGAGCAGCGAATGCCGCCCGGAGTGCGTCTGCCGGAAGAGGCGTTGGCCGAAACATTCGATGTTAGCAGGACTGTCATCCGGCAAGTAATCGCGAGAATGGCGCAGGATGGCCTGTTGATTAAGAAGTCGAATGGCGCCACGTGCGTTGCGGCGCCTACCAAGCAGGAGATGCGACAGATCCTGACCGTACGAAAAATGGTCGAACCAGAAATCGTCAGGGGACTAGCCCGCTCATATGGAGTGCTATCGTTCCAGGAATTGTCTGATCATCTGACGCTTGAGGATAACGCACGAAAGAAAAATGATCGTGCGACTCTCGTCCGATTGACCGGCGAGTTTCATCTGCACTTAGTTGAACTGACCAAGAACGAAATTCTTATAAAGCTGATCACCGGGCTTCAGGCTCTGACTTGCCTTGGAATTCTCTGCTACGCCGGAGATGACGATGCTTGTCCTGATGCAGACCATCGTCAAGTTTTTGATGCGCTCCAGTGCGGCAACGCTCAGGCTGCAGCCGACTTGATGCTGCACCACCTAAATCACATCGAGGAGTCGCTTTCACTGGAAGATGGCGCGCGCGAATTGACAGTGTCGAAGACGCTGGATTGGCTGAGCGTGAGATTCCGGGATGAGGTTCGAAGATAAGGCGGTAGGTTGCATTGACGACCTCTGGAGACGCATCGCATGAAGAAGACTTCATATCAAGCGCAGTGCCTGGAAGGCCTGTCCGGTTCTTTGGGACGACCGTCGGTCGTTACCATTGGAACATTCGATGGCCTGCATGCCGGACACCAGGCCGTATTGGGAGCGGCAATGGGCATTGCTGCTAGCAGAAGCCTCCGATCGATCGCGATAACTTTCGATCCCCGGCCTGAGACTGTTTTGTCTCCCAATACAGCATTGCCAGACGTTATTCCCGTGTTCGAGCGAATAAGACGTATACATTCATTCAAATTCGATGAAGTTGTCGTTCTTAGGTTCACTCGCAAGCTGGCGTCTTTGCCGGGTGAGGCGTTCTTAGCTAAGATCGAAGCGCTGTATTCTATGCAAGTCCTGTGCGTTGGTGAGGACTTTGCACTTGGCCGTGGCGCATCGTGCAATATTGCAACAATGCGCGCGTTGGGCGTGGATGTTGTTTCAGTGCCGTTGGTCGCGGGCTCTGTTGCTGGCCAGAAGGCCAGTTCGACCAACATGCGCCGTGCGGTTGCGGAGGGAGTGGAAGCGTCAATAGCGTCGCGGTTTGCCTAGACACTTTTGACAGTGCTGGGCCGAGTGCGGATGTACTCCTGTGGCATTGCTTTCGTGTCTGTGCCGCGATCCGCGATCAAGATCGGCGTGCGCTGTCATTTTCTTAGTCTTGGCAGGGAGCGCCCGGGTCTGCCGATCATTGAATCGGCCTTCAAGAGCGCGCGAGTGAGGCTTCTCTTTGACCCAGCCACGTTAGGGCTTCGGAGATATGAAGCACCGGCTTCTCGTCTAGCTTTAGGTCTCTCTCGATATGCTCGAGGTGGCTGAGCATCAGGTTGGCAGCCGAGGCGCCATCCTGCTTCTTGATCGCAGTCACGATCCGTCGGTGCTCTTGAACCGGACAGCCATCGTCACCGTTTGCATAGAGCAGGATGGCGAGGCAGACGAGGGCTTGTAATTCTGTCATCAAGCGGATCAGGACTTGATTGCCGGTAAGACGGACCAAGTGCAGGTGGAATTCACCAGTGAGTCGCACGAGCGACCCACGGTCGCCATCCCTGCGGGCGCGGTCCTCGTCGTTTAAATGGGCCGAGAGCTCATCGAAACAAATATCCGCGGCTTTTGATGCAAGGATTTTCACGATTTCCGGCTCGATCATCCGGCGAACGACCATCAATTGCTGTGCTTCGTGTCGAGAAGGTGAAGCCACATGGGTGGCACCATTCGGAAGCTTGACCAAGATTCCGTCTTGAGAGAGGCGTGCAATCACCTGCCGGATGGTGGTCCGGCTTACATCGAAGGCCGAGGCCAGTGCTTCTTCTGTAAGCCGTGCGCCCGGTGGCATACGCTGTTCGAAAATGGCTTGGAGAAGGCGTGTTTGGATGCTCTGTTCCGATTGACCTCGTTGGCTTTTCCTCATGCAACTTATCCCGTCGGATACCGAGCGCTGCGCCACAGTCGGCATCATCTTCATGAAATCCAATAGCCCACATGTGCTGGCCTGATGCCTGAAGCGTATCCGTGCGCGGCAGGCCGCTTTGGGAAGAGGCCTGGCGGCAGGGTATGCAGCGCACTTCGGCGTATCGAACCGTAGAGTTCATTCCTTAAGCATTACGCAGAGGATTTGAGCAACCCACTGGTGATCGGAGCTGGGATGCAAAAAAGTGCTAAGACTTTTAGATAGTTAAGGGGCTCATCAAGTTCAGACATATTAAAATGGAGTACAATAATGTGCGCAAAAGTTGCAGTAATTGTTTCCAAAAGGTCGATCTGCATGTATACATAACGCGGAGCGCTCGCTCTGACACGTTGGCTAGCGCGCCGGGAATAGGGCAGCAGCCTAGTGGCGCGATGCGCGGTGAAAAGAGCGTCTGCGAACCGTCAAAAGTCCGTTCTTGAAAAGTCAGTCCAGTCTTGCCGGCCATGATTTCTCATCGAGCCGCGAACGTCTCCGATCGAGTTTGGCTGCGTGACGCAACGGAGGAAGGAATTCTGAGGTCGTCGGGACGGACCACAATAGCGGAGCTCTGCATTGCCTTTATGGGCGGCCGCCAAGGATCTGGGCGTGGAGTTCGGTTCACAGGGCTCTCCCGCTCACTCGTCGTTGCTCCGCTGGCAGGCCGGTTGTCTGCTCCTCCCTGACTTGGCCGTCACCGCATCGGTGACGGCCATTTTCGGTCAGTAATTCATCGGCTGCGCCTTCGCCCATAGGCGATAGGTTCGACTGGACCGGCGGGGCGCGACAATGCCGCGCCGCGCCCTCGATTCCGAAGGTGTAGTCGGCGCGGCGCTTGAGATCGGGTCGCAGTGACCTGCTATAGAAGTAGCGTTTGTCGAGCGGCGGAGGAGTTCACAGTCAACAAGCGAGAGGTAAGGCCGGCGCTATCTCAGCTTGCCGCTGACGCTCTGGACTGGTACGGCGATTGATTATGCACTCCAAGCGCGTCAGGAGGTAGGCCGGTTGAAACGAAAAAAAGATAATGCGAAACCGCCACGAGGACATCCTCAGGAGCAGATGCGGCGTCATTTCCTGCAGGCCGTCTTTGAGCAGCGAGTGCCACCTGGGGCGCGCCTGACGGAGGAAGCTCTCGCCGAGACCTTTGGCGTAAGCCGGACTGTAATCCGGCAGGTGATCGCTCGTCTGGTCCAGGACGGCATCTTGATCAAGCAAGCGACTGGGGCGACCAATGTCGCTGCCCCGACGCGAAGCGAGACCAAGAAAATGCTCACCGTCCGTCACATGATCGAGCCAGAGATTGTCAGGTCATTGGCGACGAGGTCGGGCAGCTTGTCATTCGACGCCTTGAAGTCTCATCTGGACAAAGAGGATCAGGCAAGAGCGGCCAGGGATAGGGCGACCCTAGTCCGCTTGGTCGGCGAATTTCACCTCATGCTCGCGCAGATGACGGATAATCCGATTTTGATCCGTCTGCTGACCAAATTGCAGGCGCTGGTCTGCCTCGCGATTCTGCTTTATGCGACCGAAGAAGATGCCTGCCCGAAGGGCGAGCACCGAGGAATTGTGGAGGCCATGATCGCGGGCGAAGGCGAGCGTGCTGCGGAGATCATGCGGCACCATCTGCATCATATCGAAGAAGATCTGCAACTCGACGAAATCCCGAAGGTTGATCCTCATCTCTCTGGTGCTTTACGTTGGTTGCGCGATCGATCTGTCGGATAGATGCTACAGCGCCATAGACACAGCACCACGGTCGTACATTGTTGATAAATTGCGCTGCTGCGGCCTCTGGTTCAGGATCCCGCGGACGAGCGCTCTTTCCGCTTAAGCCAGGTTAGGGCGTCGGTAATCTCGACCGCTGGTTTGTCGTCAAGCCGCAAATCCTTCTCAATGTGATTGAGATGTCCAAGCATCAAAGCTGCCGCTGAAGCACCGTCGTTCTCTTTGATCGCCGCGACGATCTTCCGATGTTCGTCGGGAGGGCAGGCATCGTCGCCGCTGGCATAGAGAAGGATCGCAAGGCAGACCAGCGTCTGCAATTCGGTCATCAGCCTGATCAAGATCTCATTCCCGGTCATCTGCGCAAGATGTAGATGAAATTCTCCAGTAAGGCGGACGAGCGTTCCACGGTCGCCGGACCGGCGCGCTCGATCCTCCTCTTTCAAATGTGCCGTGAGAGTTGTGAAGGATAGCGTCGAGGCGCTCGCTGCCAGCATCTTCACGATTTCTGGCTCGATCATTCGACGCACGGTTAGCAGTTGTTGGGCTTCATTTCGGGATGGTGCGGCTACATGCGTAGCGCCGGTCGGAAACTTCACCAAGATGCCGTCTTGTGCAAGCCGGGCAATCACTAACCGAATGGTCGTTCGGCTGACCTCGAACGTCGTAGCCAAAGCTTCTTCGGTCAAGCGCGCGCCGGGCGGCATTCTCTGTTCGAATATGGCCTGAAGGAGCCGCGTTCGAATGGCTTGTTCCGATTGGCCTCTCTGATTCTTCTTCATCGGGATGTCCCATCCAAGCAGCCTATTTTGAGCGGAGAACTCGCAATCCTGGGCAGCCTGCAATTACGTATAGGCAGGTGCGGCGTCGCACAGAAGGCAGGCACTTACTCGAAGAGGCCGTTTCCACTGTTTCTCGCGGCTCGCCGCGTGCGGTTGCATCTCGGCAAAGCCTGGCTGCACGACGCCCCGCGAGCCGCTCCCGAGCCTATCACGGGCATCAAGATAATCCTTTGGGCGGTCGGCGTCTCCTGATTTCGCAAAAATCTACGCAATATCAGTCGTGTAGATCATGGCATGGGGTATGCCTGTACAATATTGTGCACAATATTGTGCCCAGAAGTCAAAAAAAATGCTTCCAATAGTTCCGATCACGAGTATGGTCTCTAGAGATCGAGGCACCCGAAGTGGGGGAGTCTCGATTGGCCGCAGCGATCAATAGGACGCGCGGAAACAGGGATGAGACGTTCGATGGTTGGGCATGCATCAAGCGCCGGTGCGCGCGATCGCGTAGTCGCGGTCGGTTATCCCACGTTCCAGTTTTGGCAGTCGGCCGTTTTGCGGCCGAAAATACGCCGGCTCCGCCGTGCGGATTCGAACCGAACAATTTCTTCAGCTTGGCGTGATGCGATCTTTTCAAGCTCCGCACCCAAAGCGCTGTGCCTACACGAGAACCCGACTCAAGCAACAACGAGCCGACGACGAGGCTCTCGTTTGCTTGGGCGAGCTGCGGAGGTCCACGTTCGCTGACCAATCGAATTGCCGGACAGTTAATCTAAGCAAAGAGGAGGTGTGGTCTATGACTAGAATCTTGAATACGTCCGAAAATGATGCGCGTCGGAACGCGCGACGCTGGGCGGTTAGCTCGGCGTTGCAAGCGCTTGTGTTGGCGGCGACCCCTGTACTGAGTACCGCAGTACTCTCCCCTGCGTTTGCTCAAGGCGCAGCAAAGACTACGCTTGTTGTCGCGGCCCCGCGAACTCCTGAGTCGCTTGACCAGGAATATCCGCCGACTGAAGCAGTTCACGAAGTTCGCCGCAATGTGTATGAGCGGCTTCTCGGCTATGCACCGAAAGTTGTCGACGGCATTACCTATGAGGATTTCGACAAGATCGTTGGGACTCTCGCGGAGAGCTGGGACATCACACCCGACAAGAAGTCGATCACCTTCCATCTCAGGAAGGGCGTAAAAAGCTCGGCTGGCAATGAATTGAACGCCGACTCCGTGATGTGGTCGTTCGAGCGTGGCTGGAATCTGAAATCGAACTTCCACTGGTATATGACGCAGATCCTCAAGATCACCTCATTCCAGGACTCGTTCGCGAAGGTGGATGATTATACCGTCAAAGTCTCGATTCCGAATCCGTCGCCGCTCATCGATCGCCTCTGGGTCAATAGCGACCTTGGCATCCTCGACGCCGTTGAGATGAAGAAGCATGTCACGCCTGAGGACCAATGGGGCGGCAAGTGGTTGGCCTCACACTCGGCCTCGTATGGTCCTTACTATGTGACCGAATACAGCCCTGGCCAGCAGGTGGTCTACGAGGCAAACGAGAGCTACTATCGGGGCTCTCCGAAGATCAAGAAGATCATCTTCCGTGAAATGCCCACCTCTTCGAATCGCGTCGCTGCGCTTCAGGCGGGGTCGGTTGACGTTGCCGAGTACCTGCTGCCGCGCGAGCTTTCCCTTCTGGAAAAGGCGCCCGGTGTGAAGATCTGGAAAGTCTTCGGCAACTATATTCATCGCGCCGAGATGAACAACACAATGAAGCCGTTCGACAATCCCAAGGTTCGGCTTGCTCTGAACTATCTGGTCCCGCGGGATGAGATTTTGAAGGCCGTCTATTTCGGGACTGCCAGGCCAACCAAGAGCCCCATTTCGGAAATCTATCCGGGCTTTACAGATCAGTACTTCCACTTCAATTCGGACGTGGCCAAGGCGAAGGAGTTGCTGGCCGAAGCGGGCTTGAAAGACGGTTTCAAAACCGAGCTAGGCTATCGGACCGGCGACCAGATCGAGGAGGAGATCGCCGTAATTCTGAAGTCCGCCTTTGCCAAGGCCGGCGTCGACGTCACGCTGTCCAAGCTGCCGGCGTCCACCCTCGTCGAGCGCTACACCAAGGGAGAGATACCGATGTATTTTTTCCGCGACATGGCGATCGTGCCGGATGCAGCCTATGTCGCCAATTTGTGGCTGAACAGCGGTTCACTGATCGACTATTCGAAGTTCAAGAATCCGGAAGTTGATCAACTGATCAATGCCGGTCTCACGAGCGTGGATGAGAAGAAGCGCCTCGAGGACATGAAGCGGGTGCAGCAAATCACGGTCGAAAATGCCCCGTGGGTCTTCCTCTTCAATCCAGGTTACCAGCTCGCTACCCGCACCAACGTCAAGGGGTACTCCTGGTACACGCCCAACGGCAACGCTTGGTTTGACTTCTACAAAGAGTAAATCCGCTCGGCGGGAGCGTCACGACGCTCCCGCCTTTGGCACCTCGTGAACGAGAGCAAACATGCACCGCGTCGTACGTCTTTGGCGCTCTACTCCGCGTCCAATGAGAATCTTAATGGCGAGACTTCCCCTGATCGTGCCTCAGATGTTCGGCGTGATGCTGGTGACTTTCGTCCTCGTTCGCTTGCTGCCGGGCGATCCGGCGCTCCTTATGCTGGGAAATACGGCGACTCCGGAAAGCATCGCAGCCTTGCGCGAGAGGCTCGGGCTCAATCATAGCATCTGGGAGCAGTTTCTTCGCTACGCCTGGAACGTCTTGCACGGCGATCTAGGGATATCTCTCTTTACCTCGAATCCAGTGGCTGTCGATCTTCTCGAACGCGCGCCGGCGACGCTCGAGCTAATCATTTACGCGATGATCCTCACCGTCATTGTCGGTGTCACGGTTGCAGTCGTCTCGGTCGTCCGGCAGGGCGGCATCGTCGATCATCTCAGCCGGGTTTATGGTCTTGCGGCCGGTGCGATTCCCGACTTCTGGGTCGGACTGCTTCTAATCTATTTTCTCTTTTATCTTGGCGGGATCGCGCCAGCTCCTTTCGGTCGCCTTGACGCCTTCGTCCAACCCCCCAGCCATATCACCGGTTTCTACACTATTGATGGCTTCCTAACAGGTAACTTCGGCGCTGTGGCATCCGCCTTCGGACGCCTTGCGCTTCCGGTTCTTACTTTGACTATCGTGAATGCCGGCGCTCTGATGAAGATGACCAAGACGACGTTTGCCGACGTGTATCGAAGTGACTTTATCAAGCATCAACGCGCCAGCGGTCTTCACGAAACAACGATAACCAAGAGCGCGCTTCGCAACAGCTTGCCGCCTGTTATTACCATGGTGGGCTTTCTGTTCGGCTTCCTGCTCGGCGCGGCTGTTCTCGTCGAAACCATTTTCGCCTGGGGAGGGCTCGGCCAGTACGCTGTCCAAGCCGTCATCAACAGTGACTACCCGGCACTGCAAGGTTTCGTGCTGGTCGCCGCGGGATTCATCCTCATCGTCTACCTCGTGGTAGACATTCTGTATGAACTTGCCGACCCCCGTATCAAGGTCTGAAGGAAAGCGCCATGAAGAACGTGATGACTCAGATCCTGAAACGACCGGCTGCTTTGGTGGGGCTCGCTTTGCTGCTGCTCCAGATTCTCATGATCGTATTGGCTCCAGCCTTGACTTCCTATTCGCCGGTCGATGCCGATCCTCTCGCTTCGTTGCAGCCGCCCTCGAGCGAGCATTGGCTCGGTACTGACGTTTCGGGGATGGATATCTATTCGCGCATCATATTCGCGACGCGGATCAATCTGCTGATTAGCATTTCCGCCGTCGCGGTCGCACTGGTGATCGGAGTTCCGATCGGATTGCTAATCGGCTATTACCGAGGCTTCGTTAGCTCGTTAGCAATGCGCGTGTTCGATTTCGTCCAATCATTTCCTGTGTTCGTGCTGGGGATGGCGTTGGTATCAGTCCTGGGGCAGGAAATCTGGAATGTCGCGATTGCCCTTGCGGTCTTGTTTGTGCCGATGTTTGCTCGGTTGATCCGGGCAGAAACATTGTCCTTACGTGAGCGACCGTTCGTTAGCGCTGCGCGATGCAGTGGAGCAACCGACCTTTCGATCATGTTTCGACATATTCTACCGAACGCCTTTGGTCCGGCGATCGTTCAAATATCCATCAGCATCGGCATGGCCATTCTACTGACGGCAGGCCTTTCATTCGTGGGCGCGGGCGTTCGAATGCCGACGCCCGAGTGGGGGCTGATGGTTTCCGGCGGTGCGCAGCAAATGATCCTCGGCATATGGTGGGTATCACTCTTCCCGGGACTAGCAATCGTCGTCGCGGTCCTGTGTTTCGCGCTTTTGGGCGATGCCACCCGAGACATCATGGACCCCCATAGCCGGACGCGCCAATCATGAAATCCGCTTCTTCTCACCTTCTTGACGTTAAGGGCCTCACGGTCGTCTCCGATGAAAAAGTCGTCCTGTCGGACGTTAGCTTCACCATAGGCCGCGACGAGGTGCTCGGCATAGTTGGTGAAACCGGCGCCGGAAAGTCGGTGCTTGCTCGTGCCTTGATCAAGTTGCTACCTGACGGCCTCCGGGCAATGGCGGGTGAGATCCACATCAACGGCGCATCGATCTCGGACTTTTCGAAAGAAGACGACCGCAGACTTCGCGGTGGAAACATTGCGCTGATTGGCACCAACGCCAAGGCTCTGCTGGATCCCGTCCAGACTGTCGGCATGCAGGTCGCCAAGGTGCTTCAGGCGCACCGCGGCGGAAGCAGCGATGACGCATGGCGTGCTGCGATCGACTTGTTCACAAAGGTCGGGATTGTAGACCCTGAACGCCGCGCGAAGGCTTATCCGCACGAGTTGTCGGGTGGCATGGCCCAACGGGTCATCATTGCCATGGCCCTTATCGCTCAGCCCCAAGTGGTCCTGGCCGATGACGCGACGCTTGGGCTTGATGCGACCATCCAGGTGCAGGTGCTCGATCTGCTCATAGCACGCTGTCGTGAGCTCGGCCTGGGCGTAGTGTTAATTACACATGATCTCGGTATCGTCGCGCACTACTGCGATCGTGTGGCGATTATGCGCGGGGGGAAAATCGTTGAGCTTCGGCCTGTCGGAGAATTTCTGGAGCGCCCAGAGACCGATTATGGTCGTGATCTTATTGCAGCCGCGAAGATCCGCCCGACGCCAATGATCGAGGCAGAACGCCAGGGCGCCCAATCGGAATCGCCGTCGGGCGCGCTGCTTCAGGTTACTAACCTCAAGAAATACTTCCCGTTGAGTGATGGGCAAGTGGTCAAGGCCGTGGACGATGTGACGTTCTCCATCGGAAAAGGGCAGACGCTAGCGTTGGTTGGTGAGAGCGGCTCCGGCAAGACGACGATGGGGCAATGCCTCGTTCGTCTTTTGGACGTCGATTCCGGAGCCGTCTTGTTTGATGGCCAATCGGTGACGAACCTCGAAGAGCGCCGGTTTCGACCTCTGCGCAGGCGAATCCAAATGGTGTTTCAGGAGCCATACGTTGCACTGAACCCGCGTTGGCGTGTTGAGGAACTCATCGCCGAGCCGCTAAGGCTGGATCTCACTATGGATTCCGGTGCTCGATCGAGGCGCGTGAAGGAATTACTTGACATGGTCCATCTGCCCGCGCGGGCGGCTCAGCTCTTTCCTCATGAAATAACAGCCGGCGAGCAGAAGAGGGTAGGCATCGCTCGCGCACTCGCGACAAACCCGGATTTTGTGATTTTTGATGAGCCGACCACGGCGTTGGATATCCGCGTTCGCGCGCAGATTATCGATCTCGTTCGTGAGCTTCAGCAGCGTATGGGTTTGTCCGCCCTTTTCATTACACACGATCTGAATTCGGTGAGATCGCTCGCTCATGACGTGGCCGTCATGCGCTACGGAAAAATCGTCGAGCATGGGCCAACCGAGCAAGTCTTTAACTCGCCGGCGCACGACTACACCAGGATGCTGCTTTCCGCCGAACTTCCGATCGAGCAAAGCGAAAAGCAAAGATCGCGCGAAGAGAGCAAGCGTGAAGGATTGAGGAGAGTGAAATGAGTGACGGAAGCATTATCGTCACCGGCGCCAATGGACTGATAGGTAATGCCGTAAGGAGCTTACTGGAGGCGTCTGGGCGCTCGGTGGTGGCTTTGGACAGGGTCTCGCGAACTGACGAGGGTAAGGAGCTCATCGACTGCGACGTGACGGACGTCCATCGCTTGCACGCCATAGCAAGACGGCAGCCTATTGCCGGTATTGTTCACTGTGGTGCGTTCTCTGGACCTATGGTCGCGCGCGACAATCCTATCGCCATGGTACAGGTCAACATTGTTGGCACTGCCAATGTCTTAGAGATCGCGCGGGTCCACGGAGTGCGGCGATTTGTCTTCTGCTCGTCGACAAGCGCCTTCGGCACGACCGATGCCAGCAGCCCGATTCCCGAAGACGTGGCGCTGTTTCCCGGGAGCGTGTATGGAGCGAGCAAAGTCGCCGGCGAACAGTTGGTTTCAACGTTCTCTCAGCAGTATGGATTGGATGGCGTAAGTCTGCGGCTGTCTTGGGTCTTTGGTCCTCGCCGAACTACGGATTGCGTCATCCGAACCATGATCGAGGATGCCCTGGCGAGAAGGCCGACGCGCATGCCGTTCGGCCGGGATTTTCCACGGCAGTATATTCATGTCGATGACGCCGCTCGGGCGCTCGTCGCGGCGCTCGATAGGCCGTCTCTGCCGCGATCGGTCTATACGATCACAGGCGGCACACATCTCACGTTGGGACAGATTGCGGATGTTGTTCGCAAGTTGCTTCCACATGCGGATATCGAGCTCGGGCCAGGCGCGGATCCGGTGGACGAAGTGCAGGGTCGATTCGACATATCTGCTGCAGCTCGCGATCTCGGCTTTCAGCCTAGGTTCACCTTCGAACAAGGGGTCGCGCAATACGCAGAATGGCTAAGAGGACGGATGCAATGAGCAAGGTCGAAACGAAGAATGCATTCAGCCTTGCGGGCCGCAAAGCGCTCGTCACAGGTGGAAGCCGCGGCATTGGTGGCGCGATCGTCGACATCTTTTGCGAGTATGGCGCGGAAGTGGCGCTCTGCCACTATAATGATGAGCAGAATGCAAGGTTGCGGGTTGAGAAGCTTCGAGCGCAGGGCCGCGTCGTGCACTCCATGGAGTGCGATGTGTCCGACGAAGCAAACGTGGACCAATTGGCGACGTGGGCGAAGAAAGAACTGGGCCAGGTTGACATTGTCGTCAACTGCGCGGGAATTGGTGGTGACAAGCCTTTTTCATCGATCACAGTCGCAGATTGGGACCGCATGCTTGGGGTGCATTTAAAGGGCACGTTCCTCGTCACTCGACAGTTCTTCGACGCTATGCTCGGCCGTAAATACGGCCGTATTATTAATTTTTCGTCCCAGCTTGCCTACAAGGGGGCACCGGGGCTCGCTCATTATTGTGCCGCCAAGGCCGGAATTGTCGGCTTTACACGCGCTCTGTCCTATGAAGGTGCGCCTCACGGTGTGATGGTCAATGCAATTGCGCCAGGTCCTGTCGAGACCGACTTGCTCATGGGTTTGAGCGATGATTGGCGCGCCATGAAGATGGCCCAGTTGCCGATCCGTAGGTTTGGCAAGGTGGAGGAAATTGCGCCCACTGCATTGATGCTGGCTTCGGATGCTGGTGCGTTTTACGCCGGGCAAAATCTCTCACCCAACGGCGGAGACGTGATGCTCTAGGCTGGCACAGAACCGCAACATCAATCCGACAACAAGAGAGAAAAAGCAGATGAGCGAGTATGATTTGATCATTCGCGGAGGCACGGTGGTGACAGCCGCCGACACCGTCAAGGCGGACGTAGGCATTAGATCGGGGCGGATCGCCGCTGTTGCGGAAAAAGTCGAGGGTGGCAAGAAGGTCATCGACGCGTCCGGCATGTTGGTGATGCCGGGTGGTATCGATAGCCATGTTCATCTTTCGCAACCTGCGTTCGGCGGCCCAGCGATGGCCGATGACTTTGAAAGCGGCACGCGGTCGGCGATTGCCGGCGGAAACACGACCGTGATTCCGTTCGCACTACAGCCACGCGGTGCGTCGCTGCGCACGAGTGTTACTGACTATCACAAGGAGGCCGAAGGCAAGTGTTATGCGGATTACGGCTTCCATCTGATTATTTCGGATCCCTCGTCCAGCGTGCTGGGGCAGGAGCTGCCTGCGCTAGTGAATGACGGGTACACCTCCTTCAAGGTCTTCATGACGTATGACGATCTCGTCCTGAGCGACCGGCAATTGCTGGAGGTATTCGATTGCGCTCGTGGCTGCGGTGCGCTCGTCATGGTCCACTGCGAGGGCTACGATGCAATTCGCTTCATGACAGATCGCCTTGAGCAAGCCGGTAAGACGGCGCCCTACTACCATGCGGTGTCCCGTCCGGAGTCGGTCGAACGGGAAGCTACGCATCGCGCCATCAGTCACGCTGAGCTGACGGACGTGCCAATCATGATCGTCCATGTATCGGGACGCGAGCCCATGGAGCAGATTCGTTGGGCCCAGCAGAAGGGTTTGAAGATCTACGGAGAGACATGCCCGCAATACATCGCGCTTACAGCGGACGATCTTAAAGGTCTAAATATGGACGAGACCGGCGGCAAATACGTCTGTTCGCCGCCGCCGCGTGATCGAGCGAGCTGGGATGCCATTTGGGAGGGGATCAGGACTGGGGTCTTCCAGACGTTCTCGTCGGACCATTGCCCGTTCACCTACGGCAGTGTTATGGGCAAGCTTAATCCCAAGGCGCGCACCTCGTTCAGGTGGGTACCGAATGGCATTCCAGGCGTCGAGACGCGGATGCAAATCCTCTTCTCTAAGGGCGTTACGGAAGGCCGGATCACTCTGAACGAGTTCGTTGCGCTGACTTCGACAAATCACGCAAAGATGTATGGGCTCTATCCCAAGAAGGGCTCGATTGCACCCGGCTTTGACGCCGACATCGTAATCTGGGACCCCAACCGGAAGGAGACGATCCGGCAGGAGCTAATGCACCATGGCGCGGACTACACGCCGTATGAAGGCCAAGCAGTGACAGGCTGGCCGATCATGACAATCTTGCGCGGCAAAGTCATGATGGAGGAAGGAAAGATCACGGGGATTCCCGGGGATGGAGGTTTCCTCAAACGTAGTCTCTCGCCTTTCGCTGCAAAACGAGCGGTCGAGGCATAAGCATCAATTGAGACGGTGCGCTTGAAGAGGCGTCATCGCCAGTAGGTTCCGCTGGCAGACCGGTTGTCTGCCTTCTCCCCTGACTTGGCCGTCACAAGCTGTGACGGCCGCCTTTCCGACGCAAAATACCGGAGCGTGAAGCCAACCAGCCGTTACTCGTGTGCACCGTCGCTGATCGCACTTAAGGCGCGTTGCGCCTCACACCCGGATCGCCTTAGACCTCGTTGATTGCGCCGAAAGGTGGTGCATATCTTGCGTCCTGCTGTCGAGCGTTGACACTTCGTCAACGAGCGCTCGCGACAATCGCAATACCGAGCTCCTACGCTCGTTTGGTCTCGTACTTCGCCGGCTGCCGGGACTAGTAATCCTGTCACGCTCCGCCAGCATCAATAGGTGAGGGCATAGCGAACTGTTTCGCTTCCGAGCAGCGCTGAAATCGATTAACCGGGCGTCGCGGTAGAGTGCGCTCGCGCGCTACAATACCCTCGCATTTTTTAAGCAGTCGACGATTGGCCACCGAACAGACAATAGTCAGCGATTTCGACAAGATCGTTGCCAGGGAGGATTTCTAGCCCACACGCGGCGGTTTAAGGGTACATCCAAATTGTATCCAAAAATTGGATACAATGTGCGCATAATTGGATGCACGATTGTTTAATTAAAATACGTCCTAATCTTGGCACCAAAGGGCGCTGACTGAAGCGCTGCTCAAGAATGGAGCCAACAGTGGAGACCGGAGTGAAGAAGCCGAAGCATCAAGAACGGATGCCGAAGCGTGCGGCATTGCCGACGCTGCGATTTCGCGCGAAAATTATTGTTGGCTTTGGGGTCGTACTCGCCATCTCCGTCGTCAGCCTTGGGGTGGCTTATCTCGGCTTTGAGAGTGTCGCGGACGGAGTTGCCTCCTATCGCAATAGCGTCTCCGAGTCAGACTTCGCGCGAGACATCGATCGTGAGTTGATCTCCTACCGTTCCGCGGCGAGATATTTCGTGTCGACTGGCAAGGATGACGATGCCAAGGCGGCTTTGGATGCGGAGTCCGGCCTGAAGACCGTCATTGATCGGTCTCTTAAGGACGCGGCTCCAGCTCGACGGCAGGGCCTCGAACGGCTTGCCGCAGACTTTGTGAGCTTTGCTTCAACATTCGCAAAAGTCCTGGAAGTAAAGCAAGAAAACGCAGCGATCGTTCGAACGGAGTTGTTGCCGAACGCCAATCTTATAAAGTCCAAGCTGAACGTACTCGGTGGGACTGATAACGAGTTGCGGGCGAGCGACTACCAGTTCCAGACTGTCACCGCGGCTGCGAGCAACTTCATCGTTACATTCGATCAAACACTCGCCAATGGGGCCCTAACTCGTCTGAGAGTCATCGAAGAGTCGCTCGATGCGAGTGTTCCTACTGACAAGAAGTACGGCGTAGTCCTAAACGACGCAAAAGCATCGATGATCTCCTACCGCGTCGCGCTTGAGAAGCTAGTGTTGAATGTGCAATTCGTCGATCAATTCGTTGCCGAGATGAATCGTTCGGCCGACGAGATTGTTCGGGGAGCAGCGGACTTCAAGGCCAGCCTCTTAGCGGAGCAACAACGGCTTGACGTAGAATCTCGAGAGACCATTGGCCGGACGAAGCATCTGATCTTGTTGTTTGCGACGGGCGGTGTATTGCTGGGCGGCATTTTTTCGTTTTTGCTGGGAACGGGAATCTCGCGTCCTATGATTTCCATGTGCCGCGCTATGCGGGAGTTGGCATCTGGAAATTTCGACGTCGTCTTGCCAGGACTTGGACGCAGAGACGAATTGGGCGAAATGGCCGATGCTGTCGAGCAATTCAAAATCCAGGCGATCGCCAAGGCCGAACGCGATGCTGCGCTGAGCGAAGCGCAAAATTCGGAGCAAACGGCCTCTCGCCGCGCCGAGTTGATCCGTTTTGCCGACAGTTTCGAAGCCACTGTTGGTTCCATCGTATCCAACGTCTCGACGTCCGCCGGTCAACTCGAATGCGCCGCGGACACACTAACCCGAACGGCGGAGACGACACAGAATTTGTCGAGCCAGGTCGCCGGCGTCTCTGAGCAGGCCTCCTCCAACATGCAGTCGGTCGCGACTGCGACGGAACAGCTTTCGGCGTCTGTTGAAGAGATCGGTCGGCAAGTCAGGGACTCGAGTCGCATCGCGCAAGGTGCTGTTGTTCAAGCCAAGGAAACTGATGGCCGTATAGGCAAACTCTCCCGCGCAGCCCAGCAGATCGGGGAGGTGGTAAAGCTGATCACTGCGATTGCGGAGCAAACTAATCTCCTGGCGCTCAACGCGACGATCGAAGCGGCTCGCGCCGGTGAAGCTGGGCGCGGTTTTGCCGTGGTGGCAAGCGAGGTAAAATCACTCGCGAGCCAGACGGCGAAAGCGACCGACGAAATATCGGCTCATATTGCAGGCATGCAGGGAGCGACCGCGGAGTCAGTCGTGGCGATCAAGGAGATTGGTGCGACGATCGGGCAGATATCGACCATTGCCGCTTCCATTGAGAGCGCGGTCGAGCAACAGGGCTCTGCCACGCAAGAGATTGCGCGTAACGTCCAAAATGTTACGCAGGGCACGCAGGCTGCAGCGATGGACATGGGACAAGTCAACCGTGGAGCAGCTGAGACCGGCACCGCCTCCGAGAAAGTGCTAAATTCAGCCAAGACGTTGTCTGCGGAGAGTGCCAGGCTCAGCGCGGAACTGGAACGATTCATGGCCAATATTCGCGCGGCATAGTCGATTTCCCTCTTTCGTGCCCTCAAGGATCGGCTGCTGACTAGGTGGTTGCGTAAGTGGCCATCTTTTTGGCCTAGCTAAGCAAGCTCAAAATGGCGGGAAGCGAGACATCACCTCGGCCTCAAACGAGCGTTCGTCGCGATTGGCCTGTGACGAATTATGATCGGTCGATTGAGCCGTCTGCTCGCTGACCGTCATGGCTGCGAGAATAAGGCCGCACTCGAGGAGTATAATTCCTGGAACTCCAATCACGTAGGGTGTCGGATAATCGACTGGCACGCCGAAATGAGCAGTCGCAAAAAGGAAGAAAACGAACCATGGCAACGCCGGTACGAGAGCGGTCTTTCGCAAGGAGAACGCGAACCCTGCTGATTGAACATTGGTATTGAAGGGCGCCGGGGCTGACGCGGGGATCAAGCTGACAAGATTTGTGGCTCCCACTGCTGCGAATAGCGCTATCGTGGTGACCGCTCCGAAATTTTCCGTTACCTCGATCGCGGCCGCTTGGCTCAACAACAGCCCGAGAAGCAGCAAGGATTGCGCGGCTGCGGGCTTCGTGCCGTCGTTCTGCAACCGACCGAATATGAGCCCGCAAAGAAGGGCGATGATCAGATAAAATCCGGTTTGTGAATTGACCGAACTGCTGAAGAATCTTTTGATTGCCACGGCATTGATCCATCCGATGTTCGCACTTAGCACAAGCGAAACTGAGCAAACCAAGATCCGCGTCAAGAGGAAAGGCACCGTTCGCTGGGGGCACAATCCTGGTTGATCTGGATTAAGCATTTTCCGATCCGGTCGGTGACGCAACGAGGTTATGGAATCCTATAATCTCGTAGGCGTAGGTCAAGCGCGGGCGGAGCCAAGTTCAAGGTTAGAATTCGGGCTCAGTCGATGATCAACGCTTGGCAAGGCGGAGAAGTTGCAATCTGCCGGGAAGTTAAGGAACTTGCCTTTAGGGACAGGCCTTTGCTGCCAGGACGGATCTAGAATTTTGCGCTGCGGCGAACGAGCCAACATATGCAGATTGCCCCGGTCACCGGGAAGATTTCCAAGAAGACGAACGCGCTAGGGTATGACGCTGTGAGACGTACCACGGCCGCACAGCTCAATGGACCCAGCACATAGCCAATGAAGATGAAAAACGTGGCCGCGGAGGTACTCGGACCTACGTTGCCACGCGGTGAAGATTTTGCAATTTCAGACATCAGAACGCCGTTCCAGCCTGCGGCAAAACCCGGCGAAAATGCTGATGCCGAAAATAGCGCTCCAGCCCCACTCAAGTCGCATTGATCCAATCGTGGCCATCGCTGCGCTGCTCGCGATCCCAAGCGCGGCAAGGACCATAAGAGGCGAGCTAATTCGATCGGCAAGCCAGCCTGTCGCGATCCGCGCGAGAGCACCTGCCAGCTGCATGGCTGCAAACGCCATCCCTGCCTCAGGCAAGTTGACGCCAACCGACGTCACCAGATAGGTCACATACAGCGCGAATAGGCTGCCTTGCACGACCGCAAAGGCGAACCCGCAATATGCAAGAAAGCGAAGCTCGGGTGCGCCCCGAATTGCACTGAAGGGTGCGACCAACATCCTTGGGGACAGAAACGAGCGCAGGCTCGCTATATGGGGTCTGGATGACTCCGCATCGAGCTGCGTTCGATAGGGCTCGACCAAGAATGCGGCGGCACCACCGAGACAGGCTGCGATAGCCAATGTTGCTGGCCAACCGAAATGGTCGGCAAGTGAGGGCAAGAGAAAGCCGGCGAGCGCGGAACCGATTGGAGCCCCAGATTGCTTGATCGAGAAAATCAGTCCGCGATGTGCGTCGGGCGCGGTATTCATCAGAATCTGATTTCCGGCTGGCGGCGCCGGGCCGTAGCCGAGTCCGATTAGCAGCGCTGCCAAGAGGGTTGCTGGCCAAAATCCCAGGAGGGCGAGAAGCAGCCCGCAAGATGATAGCAAGACCCCGATCTGCAGCAGGCGAATGGGCCCGATTTCGGCGAGTAGATGGCTTCCAGCCATTAGGAACCATACAGTGCCGAATGCAACGACCCCTGCGAGCACTCCGACTTGTTCGGGTGAGACATGCGCCGCCGCCGTCAAGCTTGGGGCCAGTACGCTCATCGCCTGAGAGAGAAACGAGACTGCAATTTGGATCAGCAAAGTCGTCGCCAGGGCCACCGGCCAGGCCGAGCGAGTGCTTGGCTTCATTGCGTCCGTTCCATCCTGCGAGGATTCATATGTGACCGATCGGTATGGGTTGGGAGCGTGATAGTGTAATCGCTGGCGCCGAGGTCACGGGATCCGTCACTTTCAGCCCCAGTCGAACGTGTGAGCAACAAAGACGTTACTCGCCAAGCCTAGCAGTATTGACTTTAGCCCACCAAAAATAAGCTCTTGGCCTAAGAGATGTCGTACGGAAGGACGTCTCGCCGGTCACGATGAACGGTTAGCTTGCTCTTGAGCGGTGGCACCGCGCGCTGTGGGCAGTTACCCCGTTCGCAAATCCTGCAGGAAATGCCAATGGGGTCGTAGGCGGTTTTGCTTTCCAGATCGAGTCCGTCGCCGTAGACGAAGTCTTGTGCGTAAGAAACTTCGCAACCGATCGCGATGGCATAGTGAGGCTGGGGCGTCCCAAAACCGCCATGCCCCTTCGCCAGCTCTGTTGATATGCAAAGAAATCGAACGCCATCGGGCGTTTGAGCAAGCTGGCGAATAATTCGGCCAGGTGCCTCGAACGCTTGGTGCACGTTCCAGAGAGGACACGCTGCCCCGTAACGCGCAAACTGGAGTTTTGCCGCACTGTGGCGCTTGGTGATGTTGCCGGCGCGATCCACGCGGGCAAAGAATACCGGTACTCCCTTTGATCCCGGACGTTGAAGCGTTGATAGCCGATGTGCGACCTGCTCAAGACTTGCTCCAAAGCGGGGCGCTATCAGAGCAAGATCGTGGCGAAGCTCCTTCGCAGTCTTGAGGAAACTCTGGTAGGGAAGGATTGTGGCTCCGGCAAAGTAATTTCGAAGTCCCGCTTTGCAGACTTCGTGCGCGTCGGCCGTTCGAAAGTCAGCGCGCTTGGCGATCGCTTCGATCCGCTCCTCCTGTTCGAGTGTCGCCACTTGAAACGCCATTTGAAAGCTTCGAGTTGCGGCAGGCAAATACGGGTTGAGATAGAGGCTTCGAGAAGTTGCATCGAACCGCCTAATCGTGTCCTCGCCGGGCTCGGTTTTGTGGAGCCGTAGGCCATGTCTGGATTCGAGGTATTTGGCGAGCACGACGCTGGCGTCGCTGTTGGGCATATCCAATTTTTCGGCAAGGCTTTCGCCAGCAAGATCGAGGTCGTGAATATAGTTATCCACGAACTGGAAGAAATCGCGAACCTCCTCGTAGGCTGTCGGCTCGGGGGACAAGCGGTTGATGTGACCATCCAGGCTTGCGAGCTGTTCGCTGTTGCGACGGTAAGCTTGATGGCAGCTCAGTAGTGCCTGGGCAAAGACTGGCGCGTTCTGGATGACGAGCTTCAGCTCCTGCATGCTTGGCAATTGCGCGCCAAAGACAGGATCCGCGAGAGCTTCGGTCAACATCGAGATGAGCCGGTCGCTATCGTTCGTTGAGATCGAGGCAAAGTCGATTCCAAAGCGCTCGGCGAGCGAGACAAGAACGGTGGCGGAAACCGGACGTTGGTTGTTCTCGATCTGATTTAGATAGCTTGTCGATATGTCGATCCGTTCCGCGAAGCTGGCTTGGGAAAGCTTCGCCGTTTGCCGGATCTCCCGGATCTTCCGCCCGATGTATAGCTTTCCTGCTGACATATTTGCAATTTCGCCTACGCAAATCTACTGGCAACTCCATCCGGCGCGCAAGGTCAAGGGGGGCTTGGCTCCGGCGCTGCATGGCGGCGCTTTCATCAACCGACAATCCTGGAAGTTTCAGGGGTGGTTGCAGGGCTACAATGGCGGCCCCCTACGCCAGCCCACGCAACGTATTCACGATCCGCAGATGTATGCCTTGCGCAAGGGATTGATCGACGCTGGATTGGAACCGAGCATGGATCCGTTCCGCGAGTTCTTCGTCGGCCGCCACCCGATCTGACCGGAAACGCCGAGTCTTGCTGTAGGAAGAAGCCTCATGGGGGTGGTCACCGGCCACAGCCGGGAAGGCGCGGCATGCATCGCCATCGACGATCGTCGAAAGCCGAGCGATGTAGGTCGCGACGATGCGCGCTTCGCCCTTGTCTGGACGACCTCGACCGTCCCCGCCGACAACAACGACGAGGCGGATGGGGCGACCCGCGAAGTCGGCATTGCCCTGCAGGGGGGATCGGTAATCCGGATCGGCGATCTTGCGCCTGGTTGCGCCTCGACGATGCACCGGTCGAATTCCATCGACTACGGGATCACTGGGAAGCGGCCCGAGAGATTTTCTGGGAACTCCGCCTTGGTCTTTGCTTCGTGCGCTGTCATTCGTACCAAGCCTTCTGCCACTGCAAATAGGTTCTTGATGCGATGGCCCATCTCGCGAGAGATCATTTCCTGTTTGGCGAGCGAGGTCTGCACATCGCGTTAAGTGTGTATCATGCGTAGCGCCATGCCTGCGAAGGCGGCGAGCTCGGTCATGACACGCGCATGGTCCGCGTAAAAATGTCCAGCTTTTCAGCCACAATCCAAAGCGTGCCGATGGATACACCGCTTCCATCACAAGGCTCATCGGAAGCCAGCTCGAATCCTTGCGGCAGCCCGCTGGAGCCATGGCCGGAGGAAGTTTGTCTACTTGGCAAACCAGGGAGAGGCGCCGATCGCCAGCGAGGCTGTACGTCGCATTGACATGCTCTTCGAGATCGAGCGCAGCATCAACGGAAAACGCCCGAGGTGCGGCTTGGCGTCCGTCGTGAACGATCGCGGCCGCTCGTTGCCGAACTCGAAATCTGGATGCGCCAATAGCGAGCGCTGCTCCACCAACAACGATACCGCCAAGACGATCAATTACGGCCTTAACCGCTGGACACCGTTCACCCGCTTCCTCACCGACGATCACGTCGGCTTGTCAAACAACGCAGCCGAACGCGCCTTGCGTGGCATCGCAATCGGACGAAAGAATTGGACCTTCGCGGGTTCCGACACCGGCAGTGATCGAGCTGCCGCCATCTATACGTGGATCGAGACCTGCAAGATGAATGATGTCAATCCGCAAGCCTGGCTGACCGTACTGGCGCGGCTTCCTGATCATCCCGCCAGCCAAGTCGCCGAGCTGCTTCCGTGGACTTGGAAAGCCGCTCAACAATCCACGACTGCCGCCGCAGCCTAAACGATCCCAAGCGGCGTCGCCAACGGTCTTCGCCAGACACGTACACAACAGGGCGCCGCCACACAAGGGATTGCGCGCAAGAGGCAAAGGTTAAAGGGCACTCACGCCATGGCTGACGACATCGGCCAGGTCAACCGAGGGGCCGCCGAGACCGGCGCCGCTTCAGAAGAGGTCTTGAATTCTGCGAAAACTTACGCAACTTCACGCCGTGAGAGCAATTTATGGCCAATATCCGCGCGGCCTATTAGGCAACTCCATTATCTCGTTTCGGCGCGCCATCGCAGGCCGGCCCTCCCAAATCAGCCGGAAGTTAGGCACAATAAGAGGATGGGCAACGCCCTCTACCCCTGTTGGGAATTCAAATCCGGACATCATCTACGGCGCGGCTCAAGCCACGGCGTACGCTACGCAAATCGTCGATGATGGTGCGACGAAGCCATTGATTTCGCGGATCTCGATGCATACTGCGGTGCCAATGCATCTTGGTTGCGATCTTGGGTAAAGCGAAAGTCGTTTTTGCGACGCGAATGTTATTGGCCTGCATGATAGCCTGAGGCAAGCCGATAGAAACGTTATCAGGCAGGCCGAGAGGAACGATCGCAAGCAAATCCGTGTTCGCTACGATCATGGGAATGCTCAAGAAATGCTCGGTACGAAGCGTTACATGCCGTTCGATACGCTTCGCCTTAAGATACTGTTCAAAAACCTCGTGGCTGCGGCTTCGCGATTGTGGGACCGCATGTCCGTACTTCTTGAATTCATCGAGGGTTACGGTGTCGCTCTTGATGGGGTGCCCCCTCCGCATAATGCAGGCAAACGTATATGTGTCGATGACCGTTTGGTAGAATTCAGTACTCTTGAAGTCAGGAAAGTACCCGATCGCAAGATCGACGGTGGCATCTTCCATCGACTTGGCTAGATCGCTCGGCGACGAGGAGACAGATCGCAGGGTTGCGTGAGGAACGTTGCGTGCAAACGAGTGAAGCAACGCGGCAAGATACGTTGCTTCGCCGACGTCAGACATGGCCACGCAAAACTCTCCGCGGTAGTCCGCCGGTGCGAACGTCGGGGCAGCGGCAATCTTCTTATCGATAGTACTAAGGACAGACCTGATAGGGTCGACCACGTTGCGCAAACGTGCGGTCGCTTCCATGCCACCGGCAGTACGAACGAAAAGCGGATCGTTCAGCGCCTTCCTCGCGCGAGCGAGCGCCGTGCTGACACCTGGTTGGCTCATCTTTAGCCGCGCTGCCGCTTGGCCAACATGGCCCGTTTCGTAGACCGCGAGGAGCACGGGCAGCAGGTTCAGATTTAGCGTCATTGCATTATCTCAAATTCCGATAAATTAACTCAAGCCTATTGCATTGAGCAATTTTTGCAAAGTTCTAAAGTTTTGTGACGAACGATAATTCATTCGCCCCAGAGAGGAAATTGCCGTGTCTAATGAGGCGCTTGGTAGGTCTATGAGCGGCGGAGCCTATGGAAGGCCGCCGGCACAATACGACCCGCTGCTGATCGACGTAGCTCAAGGTACTCCAACCGGCGAATACCTAAGGCGATACTGGCACCCGATCGCGGGATCCAATGAAGTGACGACAAATCCGCAAAAGGTCCGAGTGCTGGGCGAGGACCTAATTCTTTTCCGCGACAAGGGCGGACGGGTAGGTCTCCTTTACGAGCGCTGCATGCATCGCGGGACTAGCCTATACTACGGAAGGGTGGAGGATTGCGGAATCCGCTGCTGCTACCATGGATGGCTTTTCGACACGGCCGGAAATTGCCTCGAGCAACCATGCGAGCCGGAAAATGGTCGCAATCGCGAAGTGGCCCGCCAGCCGTGGTATCCACTCGAAGAGCGTTATGGATTGGTCTTCGCATACATGGGCCCGCTCGATCGTAAGCCCGTGTTACCCCGATATGACAACCTCGAAGATCTCGCCTCCGACGAATTCATTGAGACCGAGACCACGGGATTCGGCGGATACGTCGCGCCCGTCGCCGAACCTGCGGTGCCGTACCATTGGCTCCAAGCTTGGGAAAACGTTATCGATCCGTTCCACGTTCAGGTCTTGCACACTGCATTCAGCGGAACGCAGTTCAAGGCCGAATTCCTTCAGATGCCAAAGGTCGAGTGGACCGCGATTGACGGTGGCGTAATCTACAATGCTTATCGATCACTTCCCGACGGTCGGCTTCTCGACCGCTGCAACTACGCCATTCTACCGAACATTGCCGCCACACCCAAGACGGACCTGACGCCGGGGCGCTCGCAGGTGATCACCTGGCACGTTCCGATCGACGACAAGACCATGCGTGTCATTTCGGCGGCTCGCGTTCGTCAGAAGGGCTATTTCACCGAATACACACAGCATAACGGAAAGCTCTGGACTGAGCTGACCGAGGAAGAGCGCCAACGGTATCCCGGCGACTTCGAAGCGCAATTTGGTCAGGGTCGGATCAACCTGCACTCCGATGAGCATCTCGTGAACAGCGATCGCGGAATTGCGCTGCTTCGTCGCATGATGAAACAACAGATCAAGATCGTCCGAGAAGGCGGAGATCCAGTCAATGTTGCATTCGCGGAGAAGGATGCGACGATCAAGATCGTGTCGGGAAACTTCTTCAGCGCGAGCGCAGCGGAATGACGGCTCTCGCCGCTAGCAAGGAGAAAGCCAGAACCGCGGCAACCGAAGGGCTGATCGAGGTTCGGCTTGCTTCGATTAGCTATCTAGCGGACCAGGTCACCTTACTTGAGTTCCAGCCGCTGGATGGTCAGTGTCTTCCCGACTACGCTTCAGGTGCCCATCTTGACTTGCACCTGCCGAACGGAATGACACGTCAATACTCCCTGGCGACGCCATTCTCCGGGGAATCCTATGTTATTGGCGTCAAGCGCGATCCGGCGAGTCGCGGTGGTTCAACGTTCATCCACGACCACCTCCGCGTCGGACACCAACTCTCGATCAGCTCGCCTCGCAATCACTTTCCGCTACATTCCGGTCGGGAACACGCGGTGCTGTTTGCCGGCGGAATTGGTATCACGCCGATTTGGTGCATGATTTCCGAACTGGAAACGGCGGGACGATCCTGGGAGTTGCACTACGCTGTGCGGGAGCGCCGAGATGTGGCCTTTGCACGGAAGCTTGCCGCGGCTGGTCTCAGAGCTAGGATCTATCTGTCGGGCGACGGTCCGCCAGTACTCGATATGAGCAGCGTCATTGACGTGGCTCCGCCCGGAAGCCACTTCTATTGTTGTGGGCCTGAGCCGATGCTCGTCGCATTCAAGTCCGCCTGTTCTGGAATTCCCGTCGCCAATGTCCACTTCGAGCACTTTTCGGCGACAGTCGTAGCGTCGCAGGATACCGGCTTCAAAATCATTGCCAAACGTACCGGCAAGGAAGTGATCGTGCCACCAGGAGGGACGATCCTCGAAGCGCTGAATGCTGCTGGCGTCGAGACGGCGTCCTCATGCAAGCAGGGGGTCTGCGGCGCCTGCGAGACCGTTGTCATCGATGGGACACCGGACCATCGCGATGTGATCCTCTCGGACGCAGAGAAAGCGTCGAACAAAACCATGATGATTTGCTGTTCCGGCGCGAAGTCGCCGTCCCTTGTCCTTGACATTTGACGAACGGGAGGCCGCATGTCGAAACATCTAGCCACAGTTTGCATCGCACTGACGGTCGCAGCGGTACCAGCCGCAGTCTCGGCCGATGTAATCAAGATCGGCGTCATCGGTGCGATGAGCGGCCCCTTTGGACAGTTCGGCACCAACTGGGCCGAGGCCATCAAGGCTTACCAGGCCGTTCACGGAAAGACGGTCAAGGGGCACGATGTCGAGGTCATTCTTCGTGACGTGCCTGACATCAATCCTGCCGCCGCAAAGGCCACGGCGCAAGAGCTGATCATCAAAGAGAAAGTGCAGTATCTGGCGGGCTTCGATTTCACACCAAACGCGATTGCCATTGGTCAGCTTGCTCAAGAAGCCAAAATTCCGGCCATCGTGTTCAATGCCCCCACGTCGGCTGTACTGGACAAATCAGAGTATCTTGTTCGGACTTCCTATACGCTTCCTCAGGTGGCCGTCCCGGTCGCGCAGTACGCCGCCGAAAGCAATATCAAACGCGTAGTGACGATAGTCGCGGACTACGCGCCGGGTCTCGATGCTGAAGCCGCGTTCTCCCAAAAGTTCATCGCGGGCGGTGGCGAGATCCTTTCGAAGGTCCGTGTTCCCATCAAAGCGACGGACTTCAGTCCCTTCCTGCAAGCCGCTAAGGAACTGCGACCGGATGCAATCTTCATCTGGTTTCCTGGGGGGCCGCCGGCGACGGGCATCATTCGTGCCTACTCAGATAACGGCCTTGCGGCCGCTGGCATCAAGTTGCTCGGCACGGGAGAGACCTACGAAACGGACTTGCAAGAGGTCGGCAATGCCGCGCTGGGCGTTGAGACCGGCATGTTCTATTCGCCGACGCATCCGGGCGAGATTAACGCCGATTTTGTACGAGCCATACGTGAGATTGCGCCAGGTACCACCGTCGGATATCCGCACGTTGCCGCCTTCGACGGCATGCACCTCATCTACACGATGATCGCGGCGACCGATGGGAAGCGCGACGGTGAGAAGGCCATCGCAGCGGTAAAGGGCCTTAAGTGGAATAGCCCGCGCGGTCTGGCGCAGATCGATGCAAAGTCCCGCGATCTACTGCAGAACGTCTACATAAGGAAGGTGGAAAGAGGCCCGGACGGCAAGCTCGTCAATCGCGAATTCAAAACATTCGATCTGCAGCCTGACTATGGGCGTCAGACGAAAGAACCGACCGCGAAATAGAGAGGGCAGGACGAAATGAATCGAAGTATCTCCAAAGTTGCGTTCCGCATCGCCCTCGCCGTTAGCTTGGTGCCCGCATCGGTTTCGGCTGCGACCATCAAGGTCGGAATCATCGCGCTTATGTCCGGACCCTACGGTCAGTACGGGCGGGCTTGGTCTGACGGCGTCAAAGCCTATCAGAAGCTGAATGGCGTCCAAGTTGGGGCAGATACAATCGAAGTCGTCTTTCGCGATTTGCCCGATTCTAATCCAGCCCAGGCTCGTTCTCTCGCTCAGGAACTGATCATCAAGGACAAAGTCCTTTACCTCGGAGGGGTTACATTCTCTCCGGACGCGATCGCCGTTGCGCAAGTCGCCGAAGAGGCGAAAGTGCCGTTCGTCGTGATCGGAGCCGCAAGCTCGGCGATTCTCGACAAATCAGAGTTCGTATTGCGCTCCGGAAACACCGTTGCGCAGCTGACCGTACCCGTCGCGAAGTATGCCGCGGAGAGCAATCTCAAGCGTGTCGTTACGATGGTCGCAGATTATGTCACTGGTGTTGATGCGGAAGCGGCTTTTGCCAAGGGCCTTACCGAGGCCGGCGGTCAGGTAGTCGAGCGCATACGCGTCCCAATGAAGACGGCGGATTTTGGCCCATTCATGCAGACGGCTAAATCCCTTAATCCGCAGGCTGTCTTCGTCTTTTTCCCAGGCGGGCAGCCGGCGATCTCCGCAATAAGGTCTTTCGCAGATAATGGCCTGAAGGCAGACGGAATAAGATTGCTCGGAACGACCGAGACGGCGGAGATCGATTTGCCGTCGATTGGCGATGCGGCTATCGGCATGAAGACTGGGATGTGGTACGCGCCGCAGCGCGGCGGCGATGTCAACGCAGCATTTCTGAAGGCCGTTCGTGAAGCCACGCTAGAATCGGTCGTTAGCTATCCGACCGTTGCGGCGTTCGACGCCATGCACATCGTCTACTCGATGATCAAGGCGACCGGAGATGTGAAGAATGGCGATAAGGCGATGCAGAGCGTGAAAGGTCTTTCTTGGGAGAGCCCACGCGGACCCGTGACGATTGATGCGAAATCGCGCGATCTAATTCAGAATATCTACATTCGCGAAGTCGCGAAGGATGCGACGGGAGCTCTCTACAATCGAGAGATCAAAACCTACGAAGCGCAGCCCGACTACGGCAGGGCGCGGTAGGGCGAGGCCCGATCTCGAAAAGATGTGGCAGAAGAGTTCCTCATGAACACATTCATCAGCATCATCATCGATGGAATATCGTATTCGATGATCCTGTTCATGATCTCGGTCGGCTTGTCGATGACCATGGGTCTCATGCGCTTTGTCAATCTGGCGCACGGGAGCTTCGCGATGGCCGGCGGCTTCATGTCGGCAAGCTTGCCACGTCTTCTTAGGGTTCCTTTTGAATTGGGAGTGGTTACGGCACTAGTTAGTACTGTCAGCCTCGCGTTCGCTATTGAGATTGTCGTTCTCCGTCGGTTCTACGCGCGATCGCATATGGACCAGATGTTGCTCACGATCGGGATAATGTTCGTCGCCATCGCCACGGCAAATGCGATCTTTGGCTCTGCAATCACGACGATTGAATTTCCCAACTATCTTTCTGGAAGCATAGACCTCGGTTTTCGGACGATGCCGCGTAATCGACTGTATGTAATTGCATTGGGCGTCCTCGTTATTACCTTGCTCTGGTTCGCAATTGAGAAATCGCCATTTGGCATCTGGGTTCGGGCCGCGGTCGATAGTCCGGCTACCGCTCAAGCGGTTGGTATCAACACTAATCTGGTATACGGCATTGTCTTCGCGGCAGGCGCAGCTCTGGCCGGGCTAGGTGGTGTTGCCGGCGCTGAAGTCATGCCGATGGAGCCGAGCTACGCGTCGAAATATTTGGTCCCAGCGCTCGCTGTCGTAGCGGTCGGCGGCTACGGCACACTTACCGGGTCGTTCCTGGCGGCTCTTCTACTCGGCGTCGCGGAAACGAGTGCAAAATATCTAGCACCCGATCTTTCATCGATCGTGTTCTACGTCACGATGTTCGTCATTTTGACCGTCAGACCACAGGGATTGCAAGGAAGGGAATAGGGGTGGAACAGATCCTCCAAATGGTGACCGCTCCCAAGGGACAATTGCGCATTCTGCACGCGCCGGAATGCTGGTTGGTCCTTGTCGGTCTGGCGGTCCTCTGGCTTTTTCCAGATGATCTCGGATTCGCCACGACGGTTATCATCAATGCGTTGTTCGTGCTGTCCTTAAGCCTAGTTCTTGGACAGGCTGGCGTGATGTCCATGGGGCACGCTGCAGTCTTCGGTTCAGGCGCATACAGCGCAGGACTCGTTGCGCTGCACGTGACGGGCGACCCCCTTATCGGACTTGTGCTCGGAGGAGTGGCGGGTGCTCTAGTCGCGTTCGTTAGCGGCCTTATGATTTTGCGGGCGAAGGGATTGACACTCGTCATGCTGACGATTGCCGCATCGCAAATTCTGCTGGAGGTCGCGAACAAGGCCCGAGCCGTAACGGGAGGCGACGACGGATTGTCTGGATTCTCGGTGCGACCGATCCTGGGTTACTTTGAATTCGATTTCTATGGTGTGACGGCGTATCTCTATTCGCTCGCGGTGCTGATCGCGGTCTATTTTGTGGTGCGGAAGGTGGTCGCCTCGCCCTTTGGCTTGTCCAGCAGGGCGATCAAGGATGATCCTTCGCGAATGACCGCGCTTGGCTGTAACGTCTATGTCCATCTTGTCGCTGTCTTCGTCATAGGTGGATTTATCGGCGGGCTGGCGGGGGCGCTCAGCGCACAGACAACGCGGGTTGTCGGCTTAAACACTCTCGACTTCCAAACGTCAGCTGGTGCGCTCGTGATGCTGGTGCTCGGCGGGATGGCGCGCCTTCCGGGTGCCCTGATCGGAACCTTCGTTTATATGGTGGTCCATCATGCAGTCTCCACCGCAGATCCCTATCACTGGTTGTTTGTCATCGGCTTCATGCTGATCATCACGATGTTAGTCTTGCCTCAAGGGTTGATCCAACTCTTCGACGGGCTGCAACAAATCGTCAAAAGGGGGGCCGTTCATGACTAGTCGGCTCTCTGTGTCCGGATTGAGCAAATCGTTCGGCGGATTCGCGGCGGTCGTCGATGTATCGCTGACACTGCCTGACGGCGCCAGAACTGCGCTGATTGGACCCAACGGTGCCGGGAAAACAACAGTTGTGAATCTCATTACCGGCGTCCTGTCCCCAAATGCGGGGCGGGTTGAACTGCAAGGGATCGACGTAACCACAGCGTCCGCCGCCGTCCGCGTTAAGGCGGGAATGGCGAGGACTTTTCAGATCAGCAAATTGTTCAAGGATCTGACGGTCGAAGAGAATGTGCGCGTCGCGGTTCAACTTCGTCGCGGAATGGGCATGAGCGTGTGGTCGCCAACCACCGCTCTTGAGGAAGCGCTCGCCGAGATCAAGGCAGTACTGACCGATCTGCAACTCACCAAGCTGGCGAGCCGGAAGGTTGGAGCCATGTCGCTTGGGCAGCAGAGATTGGTCGAACTTGCGCTTGCGCTTGCGCTGAAGCCGGGCGTTCTTCTCTTGGATGAACCCGCCGCTGGCGTCCCGAAGGGAGAAAGCGGAATCATACTCGATGCTGTCGAGCGCCTGCCGGGAGATTTGGCGGTGTTGTTGATTGAGCACGATATGGACCTCGTGTTTCGCTTTGCGCGTCGCATCATTGTTTTGGCAAACGGGCGACCTTTGGCGGAAGGGTCGCCCCAGGAGATCGCGGCCGACGACCGCGTGCGCCAGGTCTACTTTGGAAAGGGCGCCATCCATGGCCACTGAGCTGCGGGTTGAGCATCTCACCGCTGGTTACGGGATGCTCGAAATCGTCAGAGACATTAACTTCACCGTCCGGACCGGCCAGCGCATCGGCTTGCTAGGGCGGAACGGAGCTGGGAAGTCGACGACTCTGGCTGCTGTGGTAGGACTTGCGCAGCGTCAGCAAGGGACGATCACACTCAATGGCCAGGATATCAGTACCAAGCCGACCTACCGAAGAGCGAGGGCAGGCATCAGTCTTGTCCCACAGGCGCGGGACATATTTCCAAGTCTGACCGTGGAAGAGAACCTGCTCGCAGGCCTGAACGGTCGGCCGTCTCGAGAAGCGCTTGAGTTTGCGTTTGGCATGTTTCCGCGTCTTCGAGACCGCCGTGCAAATGGAGGCAGTCAGCTCTCGGGCGGAGAGCAGCAAATGCTCGCGGTCGCGCGCGCGCTCGTCGGCCAGCCGCAGATCCTGCTCCTCGATGAACCGCTAGAAGGTTTGGCGCCGCAGATTCGCGACGAGTTAATGGATACCATCATTCAGATGACGACGCGTACCGGCATCGGTTGCTTACTCATCGAGCAAGACGTCGATGTTGTTCTCGGCTTCGCCGATCAGGTGCTCGTGCTGGAGAATGGACGCTGTCTCTACGCAGGAACTTCTGAAGCTTTGCGAAAATCTCCGGAAATCCTCGAACAGACGATTGGGTTAGGCAAAGTTCAGTAAGGCATCGAGTGATGCCATGAAGGGAAGGAACACGACATGCTGTCAAAGCAGGACAACGAACTCCTGTGCCGCGTCGGGCCTGGCACGCCGATGGGCGAGCTCATGCGCGAATATTGGATCCCGGCCTGTGCGTCGAACGAGCTCAAGCCCGACGGTCCGCCCATGCGCCTGCTACTTCTCAACGAGAAGCTGTTGGCGTTTCGCGACACCAACGGCCGGGTCGGGATAGTCGATCATCAATGTGCGCATCGTTGCGCTTCGCTTTTTTTTGGTCGAAACGAGGGCAACGGCATCCGTTGTGTTTATCATGGGTGGAAGTTCGACGTGAATGGGAACTGTCTCGACATGCCCAATGTGCCGCCGGGGCATTCGTTCGCCGATAGGGTTAAGATTAAGGCGTACAAGACGTTCGAGCATAACGGCCTTGTTTGGGTTTACATGGGAAAGCGTGAAAAGGCTCCCATTCTTCCCTCGCTCGAACCGATGTTCCTACCCACGGATGAGGTCGAGGTTGGGTTCGTACAGCGAGACTGCAATTGGCTGCAGGGACTGGAAGGCGAAATTGATACTTCCCACTATGCATTTCTGCATCTGGGAAGCGTGAAGGAAGATGACGTCGCTCCCGATAGCATGCACAAGTTCGCGCTTCGTAACCGAGCGCCCGAGTACTATACCGCCGAAACGGAGTGGGGGACGATGTACGCTGCCCATCGTCCGGCAGAGGCTGGCGAATTATTTATGCGCTACGCACATTTTCTTTTCCCGTTTTTCACGATGGTGCCAGATGGTTCTTTCGACGACCACATCGTCTTTAATGCGTGGGTTCCAATGGATGATGAACATACGATGGCGACATATGTCGTATGGAAGAAGCGCACACTTGCGTTGAGAGAGCTGAAGGACGGCAGGCCTATTCCTGGCCTAGAGCAATACAATACCGTTCCGTACCTGCCAAACTCAGCTGATTGGTACGGCCGGTTTCGTCCGGAACTAAATGCGAGCAATGACTACAAGATCAATCGGGAGGCCCAGCGGACTTCGAGCTATTCTGGCTTGCCGAGCCTTGGTATCCAAGACCAAGCCATTATCGAAAGCATGGGACCAATCGTTGATCGTTCAAAGGAACATCTCGCGCTTAGCGATCGAATGATCAGCGTAACCCGCCGGAGACTGCTTTCTGCAGTCAAAGCTTACGGCTCAACAGGTGAGTTGCCCCCAGGCGTCGACAATCCGACTAGTTACCACGGAGCGCGAAGCGGATCTTTCGTTGCCAGAGACGGGGAGGGTTGGATGGAGATGTATTCGTCCCAGCTAATCAATGCCAAGCGCGCATTTAGCGAAGTCGATCTGGATCCCAATCACCTTTCTCACGCCGCTCAATAAGTTCGACAAGACAGAAGGTTCCCAAAATCGAATAAGCGCCTAAACAGCTGGCCAATTCTCCTTCATGCTCATATTTGGCACCACAATCTTTTGAAGATTGTCGAAGGGGCAGCCCTTGTCACCATCTGGCGTGTAAGGGATCGCGAGAAAAAGGTTCGGTCCTCAACTGTAGGGCGCCTCCGCGCGTCTGACTTGTAAGCGCTGTTTCGGCCCCACCTTCCATTGAAGGCGTCGAGCGAAGAATGATCGATCTCTGATTGGAGATCGACTTGTGTCCAAGCTTGACCATATGCTTGAGCCTAGGACCTCGGTTCGTCGGGTCGAGGTATCACGGAGATCGGCCGACGCCGGCGTTTCTCGGCCGACGACAAGGCGCGGTTCGTCGAGGAGACGCTGGCCTCGGGTGCCGTGGTATCGGAGGTCGCGCGGCGGCACGGATTGTCGCCGCAACAGCTGTTTACGTGGCGTCGGCAAATGCGAGAACCGGTTGCGATCCCTGTGGCTCCGAGCCGCAGACGTTCGTGCCCGCTGTCATTACCCCATCGTCCACGCCGCCGGAGCGCTCACCGCGGCAGCGCCGACGCCTCTGGAAGGGGCCCGAGAGCGCCGAGAACAGCGGCATCATCGAGTTCGAGATCAACGGCGTCGCGGTTCGGGTCGGCGGAGGCGCGGATGCCGCGACGGTTGCGGCCGTGATCCATGCGTTGAAGACCTGCACGTGATCGGTCCGACGGGCGCGGTGCGGGTGGTGGTGGCGACCAGGCCGGTCGACTTCCGCAAGGGTGCCGAAGGGCTCGCGGCCCTGGTGCGTGAGAGCATCTAGGCAGATCCGTTTTCCCCTCGGCGCCGTGTATGTGTTCCGCACCAAGCGCGCCAACAGGGTGAAGCTGATCTATTCGGGCGGCGCGGGTGTGTGCCCGTTCGCCAAGCGGTATGAGACGGTCCGTTCTGCTGGCACAACGTGCAGGACGGGGTCATTCGCCTGACCGCGGCGCAGCTGTCGGCCTTGCTCGAAGGATTGGACTGGAAGCGCGTGCACGCTGCGCGCGAGACACCTTCGCCGATCGAGGCGAGTCGAACTGCGGCACAGTGAATCAGTATGCATGTCGTACTCGCGGGGGCCGAGACGCATGGTGTAACCGCGTCGGCCACCGTGGCGCAGGTGCTCGTCGCCAAATATGCCGACCATCTGCCGCTGTATCGGCAGGCTCAGATTTACACCGTCAGGGCCTCGACCTGGGTCGCTCGACCCTGGCCGATTGGTCGGGGGCAGCCTTCCTGTTGCGGCCGGTGCATGAGTGGCTGCTCGCGAGGCTGAAGCAATCGCCAAAACTTTTGCAGACGAGACCCCCCCGGTGCTCCATCCCGGACGCGGCCGCACCAAGACCGGCCAGCTCTGGGCCTATGCCCGCGACGACCGGCCCTGGGGCGGCACGGACCCGCCGTCGCCTATGTCTACGCTCCCAATCGAAAGGCCAAACGGCCGAGCGCCCACCTCGCGGGTTTTGCCGGCATCCTCTAGGTCGACGGTTATGCCGGCTGTCGGGTCCTGGCCGAGCGCGGTGACGTTGAACTGGGCGTTCTGCTGGTCCCATGTGCGCCGGCGCTTCTACAAGCTCGCCGCTGCTAGTCCCGCACCGATCGCCAGCGAGGCACTCAAACGTATCACCGGGCTCTACGTCGTCGAAGCCGAGATCCGCGGCCGCACCGCCGACGAGCGTCGCGCCGTCCGCCAAGAGAAGAGCCGGCCGATCGTCCACGAGTTTGAAACCTGGCTGCGCGCCAAGCTTGATCTGATCAGCCAGAAGACGAAACTCGCGGAGGCCATCCGATATGCACTGTCGCGTTGGGACGGACGCGCTTCATTGCCGACGGCCGCATCGAGATTGATTCCAACGTCGTCGAGCGCGCTATCCGCCCAATCGCGCTCAACCGCAAGAACGCTCTGTTCGCTGGCTTGGACGGCGGCGGCGAACACTGGACCGTCATCGCCTCACTGATCGAAACCTGCAAGCTCATCGGCGTCGAACCCCACGCCTATCTCGCCGAAATCATCACCCGCATCGTCAACGACCACCCGAACTGCCAGATCGACGAACTGCTACCCTGGGCCTATCTCACAACCCAAGAACGCTCGCCCGTGGCCTGAGAACATCGCCGACTCCGACTTCACCCTGTCGAGGAAGACAGTATTTGAATGGCCAAAAGTGCTTGGCAGATCCCGCCATGTGCAGCGCGGGAAAATCTGACGCCGCGGACGCCGAGGCGATTTGCGAAGCGGCGAGTTGGACGAGTCGATCAAGAGTCCTGAGCAGCAGAGCGCGCGGATGCTGACACACGTGCAGCCAGTTCATCGGCAGGCGTACCCAGCTCGCCAATTCGATCCGCGGCTACGCCGCGGAATTTGGCTTTACCGCGCCCAAGGGGCTTTCGCGGCTTTCATCAATTTATGATCGATATTCGGGCCGATGAGACAGTCGACTTGGCGCTGGAGCTCGTGGAAGCGTTGGCGGCAGAGCTGGCGCGCGATGACCAGATCGCTAAGCTCGACAAGAAGCTCATGCACCTCCACCGGAGTAGCGAGATGAGCCGACGACTGGCGGCCATTCCGGGAATTGGTCCGATTGACGCGACGCTGCTGTTAATCAAGGTCCTGGATGCAGGTGGGATCAAGTCGGCAAGGAACTTGGCTGCTTGGCTTGGCCTGACACCAAAGAACCATTCAACGGCCGGAAAGAACCGGCTCGGCGTGATTACGCGCGCCGGCAACGGCATGTTGAGAACCGTTTTGGTCGCTGGCGCGACGGCTGTGATCGCAGATGTGCGGCGACGCGAGAGTCGCTCCTGACCCTGGCTGAAAGACATTATCGTTCGCAAGCCGCCGAAGCTGGTTGCCATAGCGTTGGCAGATAAGCTGGCGCGGATCGCGACCCACAGCCTGGATCCGCATCGTCGCGGGGCGGGGTTCGCTTTAAGGGTATGGTCAGCCGGCGCGAGCTGCCGACGATTTCCGGCGCCGCACGCCCTTCGGCGCAAAAAGCACCGCCAATCGGGTGGTCCTCTAATACCTCCACGCCGACCAGGCGCCCGTCTTCGACCACGCTTACAGCGCCGCAGCGCGTGCAGCTGAGAGTGTAATAGCCGGCTACACGCTGTTTCACCGTCGACTTAAGTGCGTTACACGTTTAGGTCATACCACTGCAAGTTCCGTCAAGGCTAAGTAATGATCAGCAACGAATCGAAAGCTTGCCGGCGAGGCCGCCAAGACCCCATGGACCAGAATTTGCGAGAACAGGTGCTGCAACGGGTGCGCGCCGAGATCATTTCCGGGCAGAGCCTTCCTGGCACCATGTATTCCGTGCCTAGCCTCGCGGCAAGCCTTTGCGTCTCTTCGACGCCGGTGCGAGAAGCACTCCTCGAGCTCAGCTTTGGAGGCTTGGTCGAGCCCATGCGAAACCGCGGTTTTAAGGTTGTCGAACCGACATTGCCCGAGCTGCGAAATCTTTTCGATATGCGTGAAGTGCTCGAACTGCACGCCGCTGTGCTGGTTGCGACCAATCCGCCGCGAGACCTTCCGGTCGTGCGCGGTTTGGCCGATCAGATCGCCAAAGCCGTCGAGATCGATGACGTTCAGCTCTATCTGGAAGCCGACCGAAACTATCACCGCGAGCTCGTGGCAGCTGCAGGCAACGATCTGTTGACGGACCTAGTGATGGGCCTACGCGACAAGATTCGACACTATGGCATCAGCTCGCGCGCCGGCTTGGAGCGGCAGCAGGCTTCGGTGCAGGAGCACTATCGGCTTATCGAACTCGCGCTCGCTGGCGAGACTACAGCCATGCCGAGCTTGCTGCGTAGCCATATCCGCTCGTGGGAGCCGATCTTCGTCGACACATTGATGCGCTCGAGAGAGCAAGTGCGTGAGCCGTTGAAACAAGCGAGAGCTTGACTGATTTGCAGCGCTGTGGCTTTCGCGGCCAGCGAGACGCGGAGAATGAGGTCTGTGCGTCAAATTTCATTGCGAGCACTTTAGGTTCGTTGTTGTATCCTCGCGGACCGCTCAACCCTTGCACCGTCGCCTCACTAATCAGGGCGCATACTGCTAAGCCATGGGCCTAGAGGTAGCAAGATTAAGATACGCTCGCTCCGGGGTTGTGGCGCTATGCGATCGACCGCATCGTGATGATCCTGATGAATTCCGAGAGGTTTTCTAAAGTCCATCCTGTTCACGATGCCTAGTTCCGACAAGGCAGCCCGGTCTCGTAGCGTCTACCCTACGGCCCGGGCTGTTGGCTTCGCTGAAATCCGGCTGACGCCGGGCTTTCACCCTGACGGGCTTCTATCCCTGACGCGGAGCAAGTGATCTCCGCTGGCGCCACGATGGGGAGGTACCGAGCCGCTGTGTTCCATCTCACCAAAATTTCGGGTCCAGAACCCGGCCGATGTGCGCTTTGCCTTGAACCCGGTCAGAGATCCAGCAGAGGTATCGGCCCGCTGCTTAGGGGCGGAAAAGTGCTTGCCGCCGGACGCCTTGCTGGCGCTTTCCGATCCATTGGAAGAGCGGATTGTACCAACGAAATTCTACTCTCCACGAGGAAGGCCGGTCACGACGTGCGCGAGATTCGCAGCTGACAATCCCAGTGCAGGAGTCAAGACCGCAGTACCAATTGCGACAAATGCGCCTGATACGAAGCTTGGACCCCGCGATTCGCATAATCTTCATTATGGAATTTCCATGCGGTTTGATTTCTGTAGCTTTTTTGGTCCAAGCGGCTGATTAGACCTCGGCAAATGTTCCTGTTGAAACGCGGTTTGG
>NZ_JARXWB010000021.1 GCF_029892425.1 Bradyrhizobium sp. BR13661
CCCGAGCCAGTCGGAACCGCGGTCGACGCCGGAGCGGCACCAGCACGGAAGGTGATGGTCTTGCCGTTCACCGTCAGCGTGTCGCCGTCGGCGGGAGCGGTGGCCAGCGCGCTGGTGGTCGTCGTGCCCAGCAGGGTGATCGCACCCGTCAAGGCCGTCGAGCCGTCGGCTGCGTACACCGTGCCGGTGCCAGCGACCGAGCCCTGGGTCGCGCCGAGGGTCGCGGAGCCGCCCGCAGCCGTGGTGCCGCCAGCCGTGCCGTTATACAGCACGCCGCTCAGCGCGGTCGCGCTGGCGAAGGAGGTGGTGCCACGCAGGTCGGCCGCCGTCGCACCGGAGATCGTGGTGGAGACGTTGGACTTGGTGGAGTAACCGACGGTGGTCTGCAGCGCCTGGTTGGCGATCGACTTCGCGCTGTCGACGAGCTTCTGCAGCGAGGTGATGCCGGTGTTGGCAGCCTGCAGCACCTGCACGCCGTTGCCGATGTTGTCCAGGAGGTTGTTGATGTCGCTGGCGCGGTTGTCGAGCGACTGGGCGGTGAAGAAGTTGGTCGGATTGTCCAGAGCCGAGTTCACGCTCTTGCCCGTCGACAGACGGTTCTGCGTGGTGGCGAGAAGATCAGCGGTGGACTGGAGGGAGAGCAGGTTCTGACGAACCGAGGATGAGAGAACGATACCGGACATTGGGTGTTACCTTTCTGGTAAACGACGCTACTGTTACGCATCCTGGGATCTTGATTGACCCAGCGACCGGCGGACGGTGGCCCCGAGAATCTAACGAAGCATGAAATGAAATCGGCGCTTTCGCTGAGTCGCGGCGTGATTCGGTTGATCCAGGCAGCGGCGACGTCGCATCATCAGGCAAATTCAGCATTGAAATAATTGAGCTTTTCCGCGACGAAGGTCCGGATTCAGAACTCGTTAACTAATGTTGAGGGAGTATTGCGCCCTGATCCGCCACAACACGCGCTTCGGTTACGAAAGCGTTGATGGAGAACAGGCAAATGGCCCTCAAGGTCGAACTCAGGCCGCACGAACGCATCATCGTCGGTAATTGCGTCATCACCAACACCGACCAGCGCGCCCGCCTCCTGATCGACGGCGAGAACGTGCCGATCCTGCGCGAGCGCGACATTCTCACGCCCGAGACCGCCGATACGCCTGCCAAGCTCGTCTATCTGGCGGTCCAGCTGATGTACATCTCGCCGGATCCGCAGAGCCAGCACGGCACCTACTTCAACCTGGTGCGCGACATCATTACCGCCGTGCCCAGCGCCTGGCCGATCATCGAGAGCATCAACAACAACATCATGAGCGGCGATCTCTACCGGGCGCTCAAGGACGCCCGCAAGCTGATCGCCTACGAAGACAAGCTGCGTGAGCAGTTCGAGTCCAGTCATCCCAAAACCGAGGCAGGCGAGAACGACGTGAGCACGGCCGCCTGACCGGCTCACCCCCGCCCGAACGACAACGGCCCCGGAGATGATCCGGGGCCGTTGTCGTTTCAGCCGATGACGATCATGGCGCCGCGAGCGGCGGCGCCTCGACCTCGATCAGCCCGCCGGTCCGCTGCATCCCGAACCTGATCACGGCCGCCACCAGCGCGTCGACATCGGTCTCCGCGGTGCGATGGTTGACGATCGCCGCGCGGATCGCGAACCTGCCGTCCAGCGTCGTGCTCGACGGTGCGGCAATGCCGGACTCCTGGACATCGGCGACAATCTCACGATTGACCGCGTCCTCAGCGCGGTAACGGAAGCAGACGATGTTGAGATTGACGGGTGCGAGCAATTCGAGCCTGGGCTCGGCGAGCACGCGCGTCTCCAGATATCTTGCCAGCGCGCAGCTTCGCGCGATCATCGCACCCAGCCGGTCGGTGCCGAACGTCTTCAGCGTGAACCATGTCTTCAGCGCGCGGAAGCCGCGCGACAGATCAGGACCGAGATCGCAAGGCCAGACAGCGCCGGCCGCAAGGCCCCTCGCCTCCCGGCTCAAATAGGCAGCCGGCTGCGCAAAGGCCTGCCGATGCCGCTCGCCGTCGCGCACCAGCAGGAAGCCGGCGTCATAAGGCACCTGCCCCCATTTGTGGAAGTCGAGCGCGATCGAGTCCGCACGCTCGATGCCCTCGAGCAGCGGCGCCAGCTCGGGCGAAAGGATCGCAAGCGCACCGAAGGCGCCGTCGACGTGAAACCAGATCCCCTCCTCGCGGCACAAATCCGCGACCGCCTTCAGGTCGTCGATCGCACCGATGTCGACGGTGCCAGCAGACGCGGTGACCAGGAACGGCTTGAAGCCGACCTCGCGATCGGCAGCGATCTGCGCGCGCAATGCGACGACATCGATGCGATGATCGGCATCGACATTGACCTTGCGCAGTGCATCGGTGCCGAACCCGGCGATGTCCATCGCGCGGGAAATGCAGCCATGCGCTGCTCTTGAGGCATAAGCCGTCAGCAGCGCGCCGTCATTGCCGATGCCATGCTGCCGCGCCAGCGCACCGAGCGCGCTCGTGCGCGCCACCAGCACCGCCATCAAATTGGCCATCGACGTGCCGGTGACGAAGATGCCGCTTGCGCCTTGCGGAAAGCCGAACAGGCCGCGCATCCATTCGACGATCTGGCGCTCGACCTCGATCGGCATGTGATCGCGTCCACCGAGATTGGCATTGAGCCCGGCCGCGAGCATCTCTGCGACCATGCCGACCGCGGTGCCGCCGCCGTGCACCCAGCCCATGAAGCCGGGATGAACGTTGCCGGTCGCATAAGGCGCCACGTGCTCGGAGAATTCGCGATAGACATCTGCGAGATCGGTTGCCGCGCGCGGCAGGTCGCCTCTAACGGCCGCGCGAACCTCGTCGGGGATCGGCTGCCAGACCGGACGCGCGCGGACATTGGCGATGCCGTCGATCGCCTCATCCAGCATGCGATGGGCGAGCGTGCGAAACTCGCTCCAATCCTGCGGATCGAGCGATCCGTTCGTGACGGACGTCTGCGTATTGCGGATGATCTCGTTCATGCAGCGCTCCCGATGCCTGCCTTTGATGTCGTCTTGGCATGCCGCGACAGCATCGCCGTGAATGCGGCAAAGATCTTGCGCATCTGCGGCGGCTTGTATGGAAACACGGCCGGAGAATCCATGTTGTGCACGACGGCGGTGTTGTCGGCCTCGAACACCAGAAGCTCGCCATCCTGATTCTCGGCGCAATCCACGATGAAATAATCGAGGCCGACGCGCCGGCTCATTTCGTCGAGAGCATTCTTGTGGCGCGCTGCGAAGGCGTTGTCGAAGTCCTGCATGAAGATGGCTTCTTCAGCGCGCTTCTCTTCACTGAACGCCATGTAGGCGTTGAGATACCAGATGTCCCAGCGGTCGGCGATCGCCATGTGGCAAGCAAAGGGCTTGCCGTCGACCATGGTAAGCCGGATCTTGCGATAGAGGCCGTCGGGGCTCGCATAGTTGACGAAACGCGCGACGAAGAACTCCTGCTCCTGCCGCTCGGCAAGATAAGCCGCAAGCGCGGCGGCATCGTCGACCTTCGCAAGCCCGACGCCGGCATGCGTGCCGCGCGGGCGCACGATCATCGGAAAGCGCAGCTCGCCGGCAATCTCCGTGCAAGCGATCCGCCCTTCCGCGAGAGCCGTCAACTGCGCGCGCGTCGCGTTCGCGGTCACGGGAATGTCGAGACCGCGGATGCCAGCCAGCAGCCGATACAGCTTGTCGCGATCGAGGTTGCCGATCAGCTCGGGACGATTGAGCAGCGGCCGCGGCCAGTGCGGTGCGGCCTTTTCGATCAGCGCGAGCACGTCGCGGCACTCGTCTGAATCGGATGCGACCACGATAGCGACATCGTGTTCGGGAAGCGCATCCGGCAAACCGGTTGTCTTGGTCACGTAGAGCGTCAGCAGCTCGATGTCGGAGCCTTCAAGCAAAAATTCGATCGGCGTGTTGCCGCCCATGTCGATGTCGGCTGCCAGCGCAAGCACGCGCAGGCCCGGCTTCGGCGCCGCCGTGGGCGTACGAAACAGCTGATGGAAGGACAGCACCTCGGACTGGATCACGAGCCCGGCTTCCTTCTCGCCCATCAGCTGGGCGATCAGCGACAGATCGAGCCCCTCGCCCGCCTGCGCCGTTCCCTCGGCGATCCGCGCCAGCAGATGCTCGCGCAAGGGATGCAGATCGACGCCCTCGAAGGCCTGGCGCGTCAAATGCGCAAAGCCGATGCGGTCGGCATAGTTGGGCGCGGCAAGCGGATGCAACATCTCACACCTATAAGGGCTACGCCGGCACTGCGGCGGTACGATCAAGCAGCAGATCGATCTTCACGAGCACGCGGGCGGTGCGATCGACAATGTGCTGCACGTTGCGTTGCGCCTGCGCGCCGTCGGGCGACCAGGCGTCGGTGACGAGCCTTGCACCCACGCATAGCCGCAGCGCAGCCTGCGGTGCGCCCTCGGGCTGCTCCAGTCGCACCGGCTGGCCGACGAGACAGCGCTGGGCCGCAACCTGCCGGTTCTCCGCGCTGCCGCTGTTGTCGTCGGTCGTGTCGCGCGCGAGCGCGCGATGAAGGGCGCTCGTCTCGGCGATGGATACCGGCTTGCCGTTGCGCACAAGCGTGAACGGAAAGATCGTGCGTTGGGCGAATTCCTCGTCGCCCACTTCCGGGGTGCCGACGGCCGCCGGGACGGCGCGCACCGACGACGACGATGCGATCATGGCGTCGATACCGGATGCAAGCTCGGCAAACGCCTTGGCGCGGAACGCACCAGGCACTGCATAGTAGCTGCCGATCTCGGCGAGTGCCGCTTCCCAGCGCAGCCACTGGCCGAAATTCGGGCGACGTTCGAAGCGCGAGCGCAGCGCTGTCCAAGCCATCGGCCAGTCGCAGCGGCCGGCATAGTCGAACACGACCGGCGCGATTCCCTCGATCTGGTCAAGCAACCGGGAAAACCCCTTCGGCACCAGCAACGCTCCGCTGAAGGCAGGCCCGCCAAAGAATTTCGAACCCGTGATCAGCACCATGTAGCCGCGATCGAGATAGGAGCGCAGCCGGCGTCGGCCGAGCCTGGCCTGACAGGCATCGACGACGACCTGAACCTTGCGCGGCCAGCGCCGCGCGATCTCATCGAGACAGGCGACGCTCGGCGCGCGCCAGCCGAGCTTTGACGAATCCATGATGTGCAACAGAACGCGCCGGCCTTGCGCCAGGCTGTCCTCGATGGCACGCATGACCGCAGCATCCGCGTCGGTGCGCATCGTGAAGCCGGTCTCGGCGTCGAGCAGCGGCACGGCGATGCTGTCACCTGCAAGACCCGCGATCGGGCCGTCCTTGCGCACCGCAAGGCCACTCGCCGTCATCGTGCTGAAATGATGCCCGCGCGCGGTATGAACAGTGCCGCTGCCGGTCTGGTCGGCGCCGACCACGATCGTCACCGGCGGCGCACCGAGCACGGCATGCGCCAGGAACAAGGCATGGAGCTGCGAGTCGGTGCCCGATGGCGAGAACACCACGTCGATGCGCGGCGGCAGCTGGAGGTGCCCGCGCAACTCATCGCGCAGGTGCTCGCAACGCCGGTCGAAGGCGATCTCGACCTCGTCAAACAGCGATTTGTGGACCAGTTCCTCGCGCGCCAGCGCGGCGCGGTCGTAGGCGCGTTGCGAGATCGGCGAAGCCGTCGACGAAGCGAAATTCCAGATCTCGGGATCGGGCGACGGCCCGCAGCCATAGGCGTTGACGCGTTCTTTCGGATCCAGCGCCAGCCGGCCATCACCGCCGGAGACGAGCAGCGTGTCCAGCGGCGTGAAGAGATCGCGCAGGCGATAGCGCGAGCCGCCCCCTGACGCGTGCTCGATGTCCGACAGATGGGATGCGCCGATGCTCATCCCGACAGGCTCACGCCGCGTCGGCCGCCGCAGCGGCAGGCGCGGCTGCGAATTGCGAGGCGATATCGCCGTGGAAGACGGAGGGACCGACATGGTCGAGCGAGCTCTGGATATCGGCCCAGATCTCGCCGCCGATATCGGTCCAGCGCTTGCAGAAGGCGAAGTCCTCGGAGAGGTAAGTGCCGGTCGCCGGATCGATCATGCATTCGAACAGCGCGAACCGGTTCGGGCTCGCGACCAGCGTGTCGTGCGAATGTTCGCGGAAGAATTGCAGATTGGCGTAGTCCGGATGGCGGCACATCGCCTCCAGCGCCTGGCGGCGGATCATCAGGAAGCCGGTGCCGGCATAGCGCACGCGGGTAAAGCCGTTGACCACCACGATACGATCGGGGTCCTCGATCTCGAGCACGTAGTCGAGCGCGGCCGCTGTAACATCAGTGCGGCCGGCCTGGATCGCCCGCTTCGCCTTGTCCCAGTTCACCCGCTTGATCGGATAGCAACCGGCGACGACGTCGGCGCCGCATTCGATCAGCCGGAACACCTGCTCGGGCTTGAAGCCGATATCGGCGTCGATGAACAGGAAATGCGTCGCGTCCGGGTCGTCCAGGAACATCGCGACCAGATTGGCCCGTGCGCGCGTGATCAGCGCATCGCCGTCCCGCAACAGCACCTTCAGCCCGAGATTGGACATGCCGTGCACGGCGCGCTGGAGCGCGAAGATGGAGCTCGCGTAAATGCTCGACACCTGGCCGCCGAAGCAGGGCGTCGCCACCACCAGTTGCATCTTGTCCGACATCGACGGCTCCGTGCGCTCAAATCCTCTCCAAGAGGTAAAGAGGCATGGTTAACGGCGTCTTAATGCGCCGTCAGAGGTACTTGACCAGCGAGAGCTGCGCGAGCTTGGAGGTAGTCTGGTAAGACGCCTGCAGCGCGTTCTGGAGCGACAGGATTTCGCTCGCGACCTGGTCGGGCGAGGCCGACTCCGCCTGGTCGATGATGGTCTGGAGCTGCGCCTTGGCCTGGGTTTGGCGCGTCGACGCGCCCTTCATCGTGTTCTGGGCCATCGCGATGTCGGTCTGGATGTCCTCGATCTTCTGCTGCCCGGCCTGGGGCGTCAGCGCCTGCGTCGTGCGCAGGCTCAGCGCCGCCACCTGCGCGCCCGCATATTGCCCGGTCGGCGAGGTCGAGAACGTACCGAACACGGCGATCGCCTGCAGCTGCTTGCGGATCGCGGTCTCGTCGGCCTGGGCGCCATATTGCACCGTGACGGAATCGTCCACCCGCGCCACCGCCGTCGAGCGCGCCGAGCCCGGCCCGTCATTGCCGGTGTACCATTTCACGGTGTTGGCCGTGCCGTTCACCAGCGTCGTCGCCGAGCTTGCCGGCGAGGAGCCGACGCGCAGCGGAGCCTTTGCCGCCGTGACCGGGGAGGTCGTGAAGCCGAGCGCCGCGAACGCCGTGCTGTTCGAGCTCGTGATGTTGAGGCTCCCGGGATCGTCCGTGTTGATCGTGATCACGCCGCCATGGATGGTCGACGGCTTCGAGGTGCCGGTGATCTGATCGATTTTGCTGAGCAGAGTTGTGACGTTGTCGGTAATGTTGATCTGGTTTGGGCCGACGGCGCCCGAGGCGACAAAAGTCAGCGTCTGACCGTTCACCGTGATCGTATCGGGGTTAACGACAGGCGGACCCGCCGACCCCGCCTGGAACGCCGTCGAGAGGACCGAGGGGCCGCCCGTGGTCGCAGTGCCGCTCAGCACAGTCGAACCGGTGATCGGAGCCGTCGACGACACGCTGCCGCGCGTCACGCTGCTGAGACCAAGCGCCGTGGCCGCCGCGCCGCCGGTGACCGTCACGTCGGTGCCGGTGCCGGTCGCGATCTGGATATTGCCGCTGGCGCTCAGAGTCACGTTGGCGGAGGGGACGCCGGCGGCCGTCGCGATCGCATTCAAGATATCAGACACCTTCGCGGCGCTGCCCGAAGCCAGTCCGATCGTGGTATTGCCGCTGGCCGTCGTGACAGTGGTGACGGTAGGGTCGAAGGTGATGGTGTGGGCGCCGCTCGCGCCGGTGATGGTCAGGGTGGTACCGGTCGGAGCGTTGGCGAGCGCGTTGAGAATGGCTCCGTTGAGATGGGGTGTCGCCGAAGGATCGAGCGACGTGGTCGTCGACGCAGCCGCCAATGCGGTGTCCTGCAACGCGACCGAGCCCGTCCCGGTCGTCGAGGTATAGGAGCTCAGATTGCCGGTGGCCGCCGCATTCGCGGTGGCCGATCCCGCCGTATTGAAGAAATTGTCGCCGGCGGCCACGGCCGACGCCGCCACCAGCGAGGTGTTGGCGAGCTTCGTGATCGCGGTGTTCAGTGCGGTGTTGAGGTTCGCCGACGTGATGGCCGGGTTGGAGGGCACCGGTGGAATGACATTGGGATTACCCGGGTCGATCGCAAAACTGCCGACCGGCGTCGGCGTCGCGGTGGAGGCGGTCAGGTTGATCTGCTCGGTCGAGCCATCGGGCAGCGTGAACTGGACGCTGAGCTTGTCGCCGTTGTTCGGATTGACGCCGTTGAGATTGACCGAGAACGACACCGGCGAACCGCTCGGGCCGGTCACGGTCGCGCCGGTCAGCGTCGAGGAGACCGCGGCGATCTTGAGTCCGAACGGCGACGTCGCCGAATCCTCCTGCACCTGTATCGCGCCCGATGCCAGCGTCGACTGCACCAGCCGGCCCATGCCGTTGGCGCCGAGGTCGGCGGCCTTGCGTTCCGCCATCACGGTCTTCAGGCCGGCCTGCGTCGTGGTGCCGTTGATGATGTCGCCGGCATCCGCCACCGATTGCGTGTTGTAGGCGGTCCCGGAAAACAGATAGCGGTTTCCCGACTGCGTGTTGAGCACGCCGACCATCGAGCCGAACTGCGCGGCGGCGGTGTTCTGCGCGACGGTCTGGCCGTTGACGTTGAGATCCTGCGAGGTGCCGGCGGACCCGGTCTGCACCGTGTTGCGGATCGTCGTCAGCGACTGCAGCGCGGTGTTGGCGAGGTTGATGTTGACGTTGACGTTGGTGATCGTGTCCGTATAGGCGGCGATGTTCGAAAGCTGCGCGCGCCCGGCGATCGCAAAGCCCTCGTTGGTCCCCATGCCGGAATAGTTCTGCGACAGCTTGCCGGTCGACAGCTGCGTCGACAGGTCGGTGAGCTGCTGATTGATGTTGCGGACCTGCGCGCCGAGGACTGACGAGCCGTAATTGATGCTGCTGATCGACATGTTTCAGAGCCCTACTGATTACCTTTGAGCCTGGATCAACGTGTTCATCATGCTCTGCACCACCGACATCACGTGGGCGTTGGCGGCATAGGCATTCTGAAGCTGGATCAGGTTCGACATCTCCGAGTCCAGGTTGACGCTGGAGGTCGAGTTGAACTTGGCCTGCAGCGTCGAGACCACGACGCTCTGGCCCTGCTGGAGCTGGGTCGCCTGGCTCGAGGCGTTGGCCTGCACGCTCAGGAACTGCTGCAGATAGTTCGAGACGCTGCCGGTGAACGGCTGGCTCGCCGAGCCGAGACCGGTCTGAGGCGAATAGGAATACACGGCCGTGGTGAGCTGCGAGTAGAGATAGTCCGAGCGCGTGGTGTCGCCCGTCGGCGTCACCGGCGAGGTGCTATAGATCGACAGCCTGGTCGGGTCGGCGGTGAGCTGCGTGTTCACGGCGATACGGCCGGCAAGGCCGGTCATCTGCGAACCGGATCCCGTGATCGCACCGGTATAGAGCGCCTGGCCGCCGTCGGTGAACAGCGGCAGTTGCGGACCGCCCGAGGTCAGTGACGAGACCGTCTTCGTGCTCGAGGCTGAATTGACCTTGGCGAGGCCGCTGTTGTCGTCGGTGACCCGCAGCGTCGTCGCGGTCGCCGGCGACGGCGCCGCGGAGAACACCAGATGCGATCCCGATAGCGCGGTGTTGAGCGCGGAGGCGATCGCACCCATGCCGCCGGCGAAATTGACGCCGATCTGCATCGGATTGGCGTTGGTGGCGTTCTGCAGCGGCAGCGCGGTCGGATCGGTCACGTTCACCAGCGTGACCTGGCGCTGCGTGTTGGTGCTGTCGGTATAGGTGATGTTGGCGGTGTTGCCCGGCTGCGCACCGGCGAGATCGATGTCGAATCCCGCTGGCGGACCGGAGACGGTGGTGCCGGCCGTGGTCTTGTCCGACATCGCGCTCGACATCGTCGCGGCGAGCTGGTCGACCTGGTTCTGCGCCTGCACCAGCGTCTGGTCGCGCAGCTTCAGGTCGGCCGCGATCTGTCCGGAGGAGACGACGTTGTTGCCGGCAACGTCGATGGACGAGCCGTTCGGCAGCTTGATGGCGAGCGCGCCAACCCCGGACTTGGTCGGATCGATGTTGTAGAGCGAGGTCGCGCCCAGCGCCCCGGCAGACGTGAAGGAAAATTGCGAGGCAAGCCCCGCGCCGACCAGTTGGATGCCTGTCGTGGTGTAGATGTTGGACTGGTTCGATCCGTCGGTGGTGACACGGACGTCGACATATTTCGACAGGCTGTTGATGGCCTGGTCGCGCTGATCCATCAGGGTCGCCGCGGACGGATCGGTCGGCGCCAGGCCTTGCAGCTTGATGTTGATGTCGGCAATCTGGTTCAGCGCCGCGTTGGCGGCTTGCGACGAGGTGCTGAGATCCTGCTCGACGTTCGAGCGCAGCGACTGGATGCCCTTGGTGGTGACGTTGAGCTGCGTCGCCAGCGACTGCGCGGCGCTGAGCGCGACGTTCTGCGCCGACGACGAGCCCGCGTTGGTCGACAGCGCCTGGAGCGACGAGGTGAAAGTGTTCAGCGCGGTTTCGAGCGTGCCGCTGTTGCCGGGCGTGCCGTAGACACTCTGAAGCTGCTTCAGAATGTTGGCCATCTGATCAGCGTAGCCGCTGCCGCCGGTCTCGGTGCGCAGCTGGTTCTGCACATAGGTGTCGATGTCGCGGCTGACGCCGGTCGTCTTCGCCGTCGAGCCGAAATCACCGGTGGTGACTTCGATCTGGTTCGGCGTCTGGGCGACGTAACCCGGCGTCTGCGAGTTTGCGACGTTCGAGGAGACGATCGAGAGCGCGGCCTGGTTGGCACGCAGTCCGCTCATCGCACTGGCAAGGGCTGAACTCAAACCCATGTTGACTTGCCGCCTTTGGTTACGTTACGCGCCAATCAGCGCAACACGTTCAGAAGATCCTGGACCATCGAATTCGCCGTCGTGATCACCTTGGTGTTGGCCGAATAGGCCTGCTGGGTCACGATCAGCTTGGTGAACTCGTCGGCGATGTCGGTGTTGGAGCCTTCCAGCGACGAGCCGCTGATGGAGCCCGAGGCGCCATCGATCGCCGGACCCGACTGGTCGGTCGCGGCGTAGGCGCCGCCGTCGAGCGCCTTGAGGTAGTTGGTGCCGTTGAAGTGCGACAACGACACCTCGGCGAGGTCGAGGTTCTGGCCGTTGGAGAAGGTGCCGACCACGAGGCCGTTGTTGTTGACGGCGACCGAGCGGAGCTGCCCCGCGGCGTAGCCGTTCTGCGTGATGGTGTTGATGGTCACCGCGCCGCTGGTCGAGGCATATTGCGTCAACCCGCCCGAGGAGATGTTGAAGGAGACCGAGCCGAGCGACTGACCACCGACGGCGACGTTGTTGATGGTGATGCCCGAACCACTCGGCGAGGTCAGCGAGCCGTCGGCAGCGAAGGTGAAGGCCTGCCCGGTGTTGACCCAGCCGACCGTCGTGCCGGTCGCATTGGGGTCGGTCTGGTAGAACAGGTTCCAGCTGTCGGCATGACCGGCACCCAGCGACGCACTGTCGGTCTTGGCCCAGCGCAATTGCAGGTTCACCGGCGTGCCGGCCGCATTGTATGCGGTCACCGCGCCGCCGCTGATCGATTCCTTGGTGAAGGTCGCGATGTCGTTGCCGATCACGCCGCCGGTGCCGGCGGTGCCGCCGCCGTTGCGGTTCTTGGTGATGGTCGAGGTGAAGCCGAGCGCGGCGAAGGCTGCGCTGTTGGAGCTCGACACCGACAGGTTCGAAACGGTGCCGGTGTTCAGCGTGATCACGCCACCGGTGCTGACCGATGATCCCGACGCACCGGAGAGGCTATCGATCTTGCCGAGCAGGGTCGTAATGTTGTCGGTGACGTTGATCTGGTTCGGGCCGGACGCACCAGCCGCCATGAAGGTCAGCAGCTGGCCATCGACCGTGATGGTGTCACCGGCGGTGAAGCCCGAGGAGAGCACCTCGGCGCTGCCGGCGGTCGCGGAGCCGCTCAGCACCGTGGCGCCGGTGATCGCCGGCGAGGACAGCACGTTGCCGCCGCGCGTCACGCTGCTGATGCCGAGCGCGGTCGCCGCGGTGCCGCTGGTGACCGCGACGTCGGTCGTAGTGCCGCTCGAGATCACGATGTTGCCGCTCGCATTCAGCGTTGCCGTGACGCCGGCGCCGCCGGCGTTCTGAATCGCGGTCAGGATGTCCTGAACCGTGGCGGGGGTCCCGCTGCCGAGACCGATGGTGGAGTTGGCGCCGAGCGTCACGGTGTTGCCGGCGTTGAAGGTGATGGTATGGGCACCGCCCGCGCCGGTGATGGTGAGCGTCTGGCCACTCAGTGCCGTGAGAATGCTGGAAGCCAGATGCGTGCCGGCGACGTTGTCGAGCGAAGTGCTGGTCGAGGCCACGGCGGACGAATTGTTCTGCAGCGCAACCGATCCCGTCCCGGTCGTCGACGAATAGGCCGAGCGGAGGTTGCCGGTGGCGGCGGCGCCGGACACCGTCGCGTTGGTATAGGGCGCCGGCGGCGTGCCGACCGGCAGCGGGTTGGCGGCGAAGTCAGACGGGTTGAGACCGCCCGCCGCCAGCAGCGTGCCGGTCGCCGCGGTCGAGCTCGCCGCCGTGTTCGGCACGCTCGGCAGGTTCGCGGCGTACTGGATCGAGGTGGTCGCCTGCGCCGGGATGAAGTTGTTCTGGAATTTCAGGACGGTGGCGACATTGCCGGTCGGATTGCCGGTCTTGGGGTCGACCGTGGTGCCCATCAGATAATAGCCGGCGCCGTTGACCAGGTTGCCGTTGGCGTTGAGCTGGAAGTCGCCACGGCGGGTGTAGTAGGTGACGCCGCTGAACACCGGCACGTTATCGACGACGCCGGTCGCCTTCTGGATCGAGAAGAAGCCGTCGCCGGTGATCGCCATGTTGGTGGCGACGGTGGAGGATGAGATCGTGCCCTGGGTGGTGATCGTGGCCTTGGCGCTGGCCGTCACGCCGCCCGCGACCTGCTTGCTCGGCACCGAGGCGTCAGGAATGAGATCGACGAAGCTGGTCCCGATGCCCTTGTAACCGGTGGTGGACGAGTTCGCGATGTTGCCCGAGATGTTCTGAAGCGCGTAGGACTGCGCCTGCAGGCCACCCACCGAGGTGTTCATTGCATCGAAGATACCCATAACTTTGTCTCCAAATCCGATCTCGGCGGCCGGCAGACCAATGGCCGCAGTCGGAGGAGACGTCGCAAGGCCTATGCCAAAGCGGGTATTCTCAGGAAATCAAGGGCTTAAATAGAAATGCCCCGGTCGGACGACCGGGGCATAATTGCCGGACCGGCAACAATTGCCGGGACCAAACCTACGTCGCCGACGGCGCCGCGGGATGGAAGACCAGCCCGAAACCGTCGATGCAGTAGCGCAATCCGGTCGGCTTCGGACCGTCGTCGAAGACGTGGCCGAGATGGCCGCCGCAGCGCCGGCAATGCACCTCGGTGCGCACCATGCCGAAGGTGCGGTCCTCGGTCTTGCCGACATTGCCCTCGATCGGCTGGTAAAAGCTCGGCCAGCCCGTGCCGCTCTCGAACTTGGTCTCGGACGCAAACAGCGGCAGGTCGCAGCCGGCGCAGGCGAAGGTGCCCTTGCGGTGCTCGTTCAGCAGCGGGCTGGAGCCCGGGCGCTCGGTGCCCTCCTTGCGCAGGATCTCATATTGCTGCGGCGTCAATTGCGCACGCCACTCGGCGTCGGTCTTTTCGATCTCGAACTTTTGCGCGGCCTTCTCTCCGGCCGCGGCCGGCGTTGCCCGCAGCCAGCGGAAGGCCGAAAGGCCGAACAGGCCGGCGACAGTGGTCAACAGGATGCGGCGGTCAAACATCTCATTCTCCGTGCGCGGGAAGTCCACGCCCTGAGATACGGGCTATAACGGCCAATGTTACACTTCCAGGCGGGATTTTTCTCAACTTATTGCGAGACGCTGTGGTCGTCGGAGACCGGTTCCGGGCTCGCAGCGGCCGCGGGTTGCGGAGCCGGCGCCACGCGCGGCCGAACTCCGGGCGGGGGACGGCGCGGACCGGTGCCGGCAGCCCGGTTGGCTTCAGCCAGCCGCGCCTCGCGTTCCCTGTCCTTCACCCGTGCCCGCTCGCGGTAACGGGCAAGCGCCCCCGCGGCAGCGGAACTTGCCCTGCCCCACATGCCGACCAATTGGCCCGCGACGCGCCCCGTGGTGCCGCCGGCCCAGACCAGCTCGAACGGCGAGAACAGCTTCCAGCGCTCGTCGCCCCACAAAATGCTGCGCGCGATCAGCTGCCCGGCCATGGCCGAGGTGTTCATGCCCTGGCGGCCGAAACCGCTCGCCACCCAGAGGCCTTTGCGCAGCTGGCCGATCTGCGGCATGCCGTGAACGGTCTGACCGGTGGCGCCGCCGAACGTCTCTGATATCTCGACGTTGCCGAGCTCAGGGAAAATCGACCGGATCCGCCGTCTCACGCTCCCTGCAAAGCGCTGCGGGCGCGCGGACCAGGTGGTCTCCGGGCTCTCCCACATCAGGCGATCACCATCGACGACGCGGAAATGATCGACGCCGTCGGAATCCATCACCGATCCCTTGAAGCCGATGACCTCGTGCACGCGCTCGCCGAGCGGCGCGGTTATTCCCGCGTAACGCCAGACCGGCAGCAGCGTCTCCGACAGCCGGCGCAAAGGCGCGCCGAGATGAATATTTCCCGCGAGGACAATATGGGTGGCGCGCAGCCGCGCCGACGGCGTGACGATGCGCTTGCGGATACCGGAATGATCGATGCTGACGACAGGCGTATCCTCGAAGATGCGGGCGCCGGCGCGCCGTGCCAGCGCCGCAAGGCCGTGCACATATTTACGTCCGTCGACCTGGAACGCCCTGGGGTAATAGACGCCGTGAAAGTAGTGATCGGTCTTGAGCACCTCGCGGACGCGATCGACCTGCCAGCCCTCGACCTCGGTGTCGAAATCCTCGTTCAGCATCTGCAGCCGGCTGATCAGCCGATCGCCGGCGTCAACGTTGGAGACCTCGAGCACGCCTTCGGTGAGGCCGATATCAGGCATATTCCCTTCGCTGGCGTTGGCGCGGACGAACTCAGCGCCCTCCTTCGAGAGCGTCCATAATTCGCTGGCATCCTCGAAGCCGATGCGCTCGATCAGTTCGGTCAGCGGCAGCGCAAAACCAGGCATCACGGTGCCGAGCTGGTTGCCGGAAGCGTTCCAGCCGATATGGCGGCCCTCGAGCACCGCGACGCTGGCCCCTAACCGGGCCGCCTCCAGCGCAATGGAAAGGCCGGCAAGCCCTGCCCCGATCACGCAAATGTCGGCGTCGAGATCGAACGACAGCCGGGCACGCTCGCGAAAGCCGGCTTCTTCCTGGGCTAAGCTTGTGAAAGTCTCGCTCATAGCGTTTTCTTAGAGCATGATCCGGAAAAGTGTGCAGCGGTTTTCCGAAAAGATCATGCTCAAGACAAAGAATTTTAAGGCGCGATGAGGATTTATCCTAATCTCATTGCGCTTTAGAGGACTGTACGGGCGCTTGTCACCTTGTCCTCAATGGACGCCTGTAGATTATTCTGGACGTGGAACGATTCGAGAATGCCATGCGCCGTTTGATGCTGCTGCGCCACGCCAAGACCGAGACCGACGCGCCGAGCGGCCGTGATCAGGACCGCCGGCTCGACGACCGCGGCCGGAAGGATGCTGCCGAGATGGGCGACTGGATCGCCACCCATCCGCCCGCCCCCGAGATGGTGCTGGTGTCGCACGCTGTCCGCGCCCGGCAGACCTGGGACATCGCCTGGGAGGCCATGAAGGACCGTGTCGCGGCGCCTGAGGTCGAGATCCTGCCGGAACTCTACGGCGCCGATCCCGCGCAGATCCTGGAAACCGTTCGCACTGCAACCGTCCCGGCCAATCCCAGGCAATTGCTTCTGGTCGGGCACAATCCCGGCATGCACGAGGCCGGCCTGATGCTGATGGGCAAGGGTGATCCGGCCGGCGCCAAGGCGCTTTCCGACAATCTGCCCACAGCAGGGCTTGCGATCCTCGACTTTGACGTCAAGGATTGGGGTGACGTGGCCTACCGCCGCGGCAGACTGGTGCTGTTCGTCAGCCCCAAATTGCTTCGACAGGGATGATCGCGCGACGTGCCGGCAAAACGTCCTGACTGGAAGATTTGGAGGCGCAGATGTTCAAGTCCATCCTCGTGCCCATCGACCTCGCCGACACCGATCTGGCCAAGCCTGCGATCGAGACCGCGACGACGCTGTCACAGAACTGGAGTGGATCTGTCCGGCTGCTCAACGTGCTGCCGATGACCCCGGTGATGCTGGCCGAATACGTGCCGGCCGATTTCGACGAACAGCAGCGCCAGACCTCGGAAGAGGCGCTCGCCATCGTCGCCCGCGAATCCGGCATCGACGCCGCCCACATCTCCAGCGTGGTGCGCCAAGGCGGCATCTATCACGAGATCCTGGAGGAAGCCGCGCAGATGAAGGCCGATTTGATCGTGATGACCTCGCACCGGCCCGCGATGCGCACCTATTTCCTCGGCTCCAATGCCGGGCACGTGGTGCGCTACGCCAAATGCTCGGTGCTGGTGGTGAGGCATTAAATTCGGAGCAATGTCGTGAAGCATTGGTGGCGGAGATGGACCTACGAGGTCCCGCTGGGGATCAGTGATGCGTTGTGGGAGGTGCTGGTCGTGCAACTGGCGGCGTTGCTGGACAGGCTGACGGTGCGGAAGGTCATCGCCTTCATTCCCGTCGTCATCCTCATTCTCGCCTACTATCACAGCATCCCGATCCCGCCCGAACTGATGCTGATCGGCGATTTCCTCGCCTATATCGACATCTTCTCGGTGCTGTTTTTGATCGGTGTGCTGAGCCGCATCACAACGATCATATTCGTCGTCAAACAGGCGGCGGCACGGATCGCGATGCTATCGGGCAGTGCCATTGCACTGATGCAACGGCTCGATATCAGGCATCGGCGCCAACGTAGCTCGCCGACGAGGCTGCGCCAAAAGCCCGACCGGTCCGATGACGATCGAGCTTATGGCAGCGCGTGGGGCGAGCTCGCGTTGGCTTGATCTCGTAACTCACCACTTCTGTCGCCGCGGAAATAGACAGTGGTGGATTACGCCTTCGGCTAATCCACCCTACGAAGGGGCTACGAGATCTTGCGTTGCCCGACGGGCAAAACACGCCACCCATCGGTCAATCCGGCGGCTCGAAAATATTCCGCTTTACCGAAATTCGGAAACGGCGTATGTGTTTCGGCAACCCGGCCCAAGGAAGAGGGGCGTATCGCGATCGTCACGAACGCGGGCCGGACGGCGGTGGACGCAGGCCACATCGGCGCGATCAGGTTTTGCAGGGCGGGCGACCGTGAGCGAGATCACCGCGCAAACGACCGGTGTGATCTGCGTACGGCAAAATCGTGTGGTCCTGGCGCCCGGAGTCTGTGCGTCAAGTCTTGTGGTGATGCGTGTGGCCCAACCGGGTGTTCGCATCAGGCATCTGCGAGACGACGGGGGCAATAGTGCATCGCTCCCCGGGGAGATCACGACATAAGCCGTCAAACCACTGCGCAGGGAAGGCCGGATGTTTCGGCTACACCTGTATGCCGCTGTGCAGCCTCTTGTAGCGCAATCTTCGCACAGTGGACCGCGGGTGCCAGCCGGGCACCCGGTCTTCCCTGCACCCTCTTTCATTTGAGGGTGAGGCGACGGAGCAAAGCTCGGGCGATATGAGCCGCGAGGATGATTATCTATGTCTGACGTTGAAAAATGGTGTCGTGCCCCGGACGCTGCGCAGCACGAAGTGATGCGCTGCAGAGCCGGGGCCCATGCATCAGCGGACTCTGCGGCTTCCTGGGTCCCGGCTCTGCGCAGCAGCGTAAGAACGCTGCAGCGCGTCCGGGATACAGAAGAGGAAGCTCACAGATACCGCGTCAGCTCGGCCTTGAACTGGCCGTAGACGGCGTCTTCGATCTGGCTGCGATTGATCCCGATGTCGCGCAGCGCGCGTTCGTCGAGTTCGTTCAGCGTCTTGACGGCGGAGCGGCGCTCCAGGCGGTCGAGCAGCCCATAAGCAACGGCTGCGAGCGTGGCAAAAAATCCGCTCGACGAGGATGGGCGTAAGCTCCGCCCGGCAGTTTGCGAGATCATGGTCATGTTTCTTCTCCGGCCTTTGGTCCTGCGCGGCGAAGCGGATGCCGTTGGCGCAAACGCTGGAAGCGCCTGCACCTCATGTGCCGTCGGATTGCTCTCGCTTTCCTCGGCTCAATCGCGGACCTTGATGGAACTTAAATGCTCCAGTACATTGCTCGGAGCAAGGAAAACATTGCTCTCGGTGCAATAATGTCCAAGTTCGAGTACGTGAAGCTTGCGGATGCCATTGCCGCAGATATCTCTAACGGCACGTTAAGAGCCGGCGACCGCCTGCCGCCGCAGCGCAATTTTGCCTACGATCGCGGCATTGCCGTTTCGACAGCCAGCCGGGTTTATACGGAGCTGCTGCGTCGCGGCCTCGTGGTCGGCGAGGTCGGCCGCGGCACCTTCATCTCCGGCGACATCAGGCGCGAGGTCGAGACCATCGCCGAGCCGCGCGATGCGCGCATCGATTTCGAGGTCAATTATCCGCTGCTGCCGCAGCAATGGGCGATGATCGCCAAGAGCCTCGCCGGGCTCGAACGCGCCGACGCGCTCGAAGCCGCACTGCGCTCCTCCACCAGCACCGGCACCAAGAGCGCGCGCAATGCGGCCGCCACTTATCTCGCGCGCAAGGATTTTACGCCGCAGGCCGAGCAGATCCTGTTCACCGCCAACGGCAAGCAATCGCTCGCGGCCGCGCTTGCAGCGCTCGTTCCGACCGGCGGCCGTTGCGGCGTCGAGGCGCTGACCTATCCGTACGTCAAGAGCATCGCCGCGCGGCTCGGCATCACGCTGGTGCCGATCCCGATGGACGAATTCGGCGCGCGGCCCGACGCGATCCAGAAGGCGCATCGCGAAGCGCATCTGTCGGCGCTGTATCTGCAGCCCATCATTCAGAACCCGCTCGGCGTCACCATGAACGCGACACGCCGCGCCGATATCGTGCGCGTCGCCGAGAAGCTCGATCTCACCATCATCGAGGACGCCGTCTACGGCTTCCTCGCCGATGACACGCCGCTGGCCGCATTGGGGCCGGACCGCTGCATCGTGCTCGACAGCCTGTCCAAGAAGGTCGCACCGGGCCTTGCGCTCGGCATCCTCGTCTCGCCGCCGCATTTGCGCGAAAGCGTGATGAGTGCGGTACGCACCGGCGGCTGGATCGCGTCCGGCCACGCGCTCGCATCCGGACAGCGATTGATGGCTGACGGCACCGTCGCCGAGCTGACGCGGCTCAAGCGCATCGATGCCGCGCGGCGCCAGCAGACCGCGGCGCGGCTGCTCGCCGGCCACCAGCTCTCGGCTGACCCGCGCTCCTATCATCTCTGGCTGACGCTGCCGCCGCACTGGCGCTCGCAGACATTCGTCGCCGCGGCGGCCCGGCGCGGGATCGCGCTGACGCCGTCATCGACCTTCGCGGTCGCGCATGGCCACGCGCCCAATGCGGTGCGACTGGCCCTCGCCCCGCCCTCGTTCGAGCAACTCGATTCCGGCCTGCGCACGCTCGTGTCGCTGCTCGGCACCAAGGAAGAGGATTTTGACTCGACGGAATAAGCGTTTCGAGCGAAGTGGATCCCGGTTCGCGTGAAGAAAACGCGTCAAAACAAAATCGCCTTTCAGGGCTCCGGCCAATCGGCAATAAATCCCTTCGCCTTGTACGGCTCGATCTTGTCCCATTCGTGCAGGACCCGACGGCGAAACTCGGCGTCGGTGTGCCAGAGCGCCCGCGGCGTCGCAAAGGTGTCGACGGTGAAGAGCAGCTTGGTCACATCAGGCCAGTGCCGGTGCAATGTCATCGGATAGCGCCGCGCGGTCCAGGTATTGCCGAGACAGATCACGCTGCGGACGTTGTGCAGTCCCAGAGCCGCATCGATGATGGGCAGCGAGAAGATGACGTTCTCGCCGGTGTTCATCGCGCGATGTTCCTCGAGGATCCGATCCGCCGGAATGCCCGCCGTGACCATCGCCGCCTTGATGATCATGCACTCGGATTGCTCCGACCCCGGCGTCACGCCGCCGCTGACAATCGACCAGCGGAAATAGCCGTCGCGCCACAGCCGCGCGGCGGTCTCGACGCGGAGCGCAACATCCTCGCGGGTGCCGAACAGAAACAGCAGATCGGCCGGCCGAAGCGGCGTGTCGATCAGATGGGTGCGATTGATCTCGGCGATCTCGTCCGCCGTCGGCAGCCGCGTGCTGCGATCCAAGACAGTCATCGCGGCACGATGCGGGACCGGCGCGCGGCGGCGAAGTCAATTTTGATTGCGGCCGATTGCAAGCCGCTAGGGCAGCAAGCCCGCTGGCAGCTGATCGAAGCTGTAGGCGCGGGGCTGGTTGCGTCGGACGAAACCGCCGACCTGCCAGACGAACAGCGCGGCAAAGCCGAGGATGAACAGCACGCCGGCGAATTCGCCTGTTATCAGCGCGCGGATCAACAGCCCGGCCATCGCCACGGCCAGCAGCGCCAGGAACGCAAGCACCGCTGTATAGGTGTTGCGGCCGAGGCCGGCGGTCAGCGCGGCCCGGCTGCCGGCCTTAGCCATCCGCGCGTGCAGCTCGACGATGAAGGCGCGAAAGCCGTTGTCCTGCGGCGCCATCAGCGCCGCGGTCTGCCAGCTCGTCGACAAAATCGAGATGCGGCCGCCCTTGATGCGGCTGATATCGGCACGAAAGCGGTGCTGCTGCATCGAGACCGGGCGGAACGACAGCCTGACGGCACTGATCTCGTCGTAGCGCCAGACGCCCGAGCGGCCAGCGATGTGCCAGGACAATCCTTCGTCGGTCAGCTCGAAGCGATGTGCCGAACCGATCAGCGACGCCTTGTAGGCGTAGCTCGTGACTGGCGGGTCCTGCGCCTCCGAAACCTGCATATCGATCATCAATCCCGGCTGCGCAATTCCGCTCCCGATCCGCTTGCGCGATCGCCCCCGCCCATCCTACAAGCGAGATATGGCTGAGACGATCTATTTTCCGCGCCGCCTGATTCTCGGGGCCGCCGCGATCGCGGGCGTGCTGCCTGCGATCGCGGTGCACATGCTGGGCACGCGTTACGGGCTCGACCTCGGCGGCCTCTGGCGCTCCGACACGCATGAGCTCATGCCGACCGGTGCTGCGATCGCCTGGTGGCTGATCGCGACCGTCGGATTCTCCGGCGGCTATTTCACGGCCTCGCTGATGCAGAGTGCCGTCTCCGGCCAGATCCCGCAACGGATGCGCCAATTCCTGATCGCCGTCGGCGTGCTGCTGCTCGCGGGCGCTGGACAGGCGGCCTCGGCGCCGAGCCCGATCCCGACCATTTCAGGCGTGCTCGCAGGCCTCGCGGCACTGTGTCTCGGCGCCGTGATGGCATTTTGCGGCGCGCATTTCGCGCTGCGCCGCAGCTAGTCCCTCACGCGGACGCGCGCAGCCGCGGGCCTTCCAGCATCAACGCAACGTCGGCGGCAGGCCGTGGCTTGCTGAACAGATAGCCTTGCGCCTGGGTGCAGCCCTCGCGCCTCAGCAGATCGAGCTGCGCGTCGTTCTCGACACCCTCCGCAGTGGTGACGATGCCGAGGCTGCGGCCAAGGCCCGTCACGGCGCGGATGATCGCCACCGAATCCTCGCGCGTCGCAAGCTCGGAAACGAAGGAGCGATCGATCTTGATCTTGTCGAAGGGGAAGCTGCGCAGATAGCTCAGCGAGGAATAGCCGGTGCCGAAATCGTCGAGCGAGATGCGCACGCCCATGGCGCGCAGCTCATGCAGCGTGGTCAGCGTCGTCTCGCTGTTCTGAAGCAGCACGGATTCGGTGATCTCGAGCTCGAGGCGGCTCGCCGCGAGCCCCGATCTCTCCAATGCCTCGCTCACGGATACGATCAGGTTCGGATTCTTGAACTGCACCGGCGACAAATTCACGGCGACGCCGATACCATCCGGCCAGGTCGCGGCATCCGCGCAGGCACGGTTCAGCACGAGCTCGCCGAGCTGGATGATGAGGCCGGTCTCCTCGGCAAGCGGAATGAAGCTGATGGGAGAGATCAGGCCGCGCTCCGGATGATTCCAGCGCAGCAGCGCCTCGAAGGCGACAACCCGATTGCTGGCGACGTCGCGGATCGGCTGGTAGTAAGGCTGGAACTCGTCGCGTTGCAGCGCCGCGCGCATATCCATCTCCAGGAGGCGCCGGGCCTGCGCGCGCGCATCCATGCCGGTCTCGAAAAAGCGATAGGTGCCGCGGCCGTCGGCCTTGGCGCGATACAGCGCGAGGTCGGCGTTTTTCAGCAGCGCGTCGGGATTGCTGCCGTCCTGCGGCGACAGCGAAATGCCGATCGAGACGCCGATCACGATCTGGTGGTCGTCGATTTCGTAGGGCGCAGAGATCACCTCGACGAGGCGTCGGGCGAGCGCTCGCGCGGCGGCTTCCTCGGAGCGGCCGATCTGGACCACGGCGAACTCGTCGCCCCCGAGACGGGCTACGGTGTCGTGCTCGCCGACCGTCGCTTTCAGCCTTTGGCCGACTTGCTTCAGGAGCGCATCGCCGATGGGATGGCCGAGCGAGTCGTTGATGTCCTTGAAGTGATCGAGGTCGAGACAGAGCACCGCGAGCTGGTCGTTCGCAGCCGCCCGGCGCAGCCCCTGCTCGAGCTGCTCGTGGAACAGCACGCGGTTCGGCAGATTGGTCAGCGCGTCATGGCGCGCCATGTGCGAGATCTTGGCCTGCGCCTCCAGCCATTCGGTGATGTCCTCGAAGGTGGCGACCCAGCCGCCGCCCTGCATCGGCTGGTTGACGACGCGGATCGAGCGCTCGAACCGGCGAACGACATCCGTCGTTGTACGTCCCACCCGGGCATCCTCGACGAGGCGCGCGAAGAATTGTTCGGCATCACCGTTCCACTGGCCCTTCGCCGCCTCCTCGCGGAGAATGTCGAGCAGCACGCGGCCGGAGAGCTGCATGTCGGAGCGGCGGAGCATCGTCGCGTAACGCTCGTTGAACAGGATGATCTTGCCTTCGGCATCGAACATGCACAGTCCCTGCGACATGTTCTCGAGCGCAGTGTCGAGCACGATCTGCTGGCGCCCGATCTCGCCCTTGGCGCGACGGTCGAGCACGGCGGCCGCGAGCGCGATAGCGATGACGGCAATGGCTGCGCTGGCGGTCAGGATGGACAACGACGCCGGCGGGATCGAAAGCCCGCTGATCGCAAGCGTCGGATCGGGCGTCAGGACCAATGCGCCCATCGCGGTGAAATGATGCGAGACGATGGCAATTGTGAGCAGGATCGTTGCGCCCAACGCGCTGGACAGGCTATCGTTTCGCCCCGCGACAAACAGGGCAAACGATCCAAAGACCACGCCGAGCAAGATCGACACCGCGACAGTTCCGGTGGTCCAGCCGACATGGGCGGGAATCTCGAACGCCATCATGCCGGTGTAATGCATCGCGGCGACGCCAGTGCCTACGACGGCGCCACCGAGGGCGACCAGACTTCCGCGCTTGGCCGAGACCGAGATGCCGAGGCCGATGAAGGTGACCGCAATCGCAAAGATCAGCGAGAGGATCGTCACGGGGATGTTGTAGGCGCCACCGGCGCCGGGCCCGTAGGCCTGCATCGCGATGAAATGGGTTGCCCAGATGCCGCAACCGGTCACGACGGCATCGAGCGTTATCCATACGAGGCGAGCACCGCCATTCGCCGCTCGCGCCCGATGAAACAGACTGATTGCCGCCGCGCTCGCGAGCAGACACACCGCCCCGGCGAGTGCGACCAGTCGCCCATCATGCTGGTCCGTCAGACAAAACAAAACTTGATACATTGCCGGCCCCTGTTCCATCGGGCACTAGAACCGGCAGAGATGGATAGTCGGTAACCGGCTATGCGCCGGCTCCCGGAATGGTGAACAGAGAATGTGTGTGGCTACTCACATTGCTCGGGCCCTTGCACCGAAACCGACCATCGAACGCCACCAGCGAACCGAACAGCGCGACACCAAGGACGCTGCCGGTCTGCCGCGTCGCGTTAAGGACCCCCGCGGCGATGCCGGAACGTATGTGCGAGCGCCGCGCGGATGGCCGCGCGGCGCTCGTTCGACTGCGCCTGACCTAGCTTGCAGCTCGCATATTCACCTTGCTCTCGGCCAGCGACGTCAGCTTTTTGTCCGTCGCCTTCTCTTCCTCGAGCGTCTTGGCGAGCACGGCGGCGCAGTCGCTGCGGCCAAGCTGTTTGGCCCAGGCGATCAGGCTGCCGTAGCGGACGATCTCGTAATGTTCGGCGGCCTGCGCCGCGTTGATCAGAGCTGCGTCGAGCACCGCCTTGTCGGCGACCTCACCCGCGGTCTCGTCGGCCTCTTCGATGATACCGTCGATGGCCGGGCAATCGACGGCCTTCACCGTGGCACCGTGCATCTTGAACACTTCCTCGAGCCGCGCGACGTGCTGCCTGGTTTCTTCGAGGTGCGTCAAAAAGCCCTGTTTCAGCTGCGGATCGGTGGCCTTGTCCGCCATTTTCGGCAGGGCCTTGGTGAGCTGCTGCTCGGCGTAATAGATGTCCTGCAGTTGATGCACGAACAGGTCGTTCATGGTCTTGATGTCTTTTGTGAACAGTCCCATCGTTCCGATCCTCGTTGGTTTCGGGAACACGACGGCACCGGCTTGGACGAAAAGCCGCTTGTTTTGCCGTGTTCGGTTGCTGATGGGGCGCTAACCTGTGCCTCGCGCCGTCGTTCCAAAGAAACCCCGGGCGCGTTTGCGCCGGAACAATGCTTGCGGGCGCTGGATTTGGGACCATGTGAATATAATCGACACTTCGCCTTCGACTCACATGCTTAACGCGCGCCCCATGTGAACCACATATGACAAAAACAGCCGGTCCGGTGTAGTACGCGTCCTTGTCAAGGGCTGCACAAGTCGCCGTTTTTGCCTTAAATGAGCTACATCATGCCCAGCGATCGATGCCCCTTCGGGCACTGATCGCAACCGACTGGCCGATACCTGGCCAAGCCGGTCTTGCCCCCGCCGGGAGGATGAATGCACGGACTGCTGCCCGCGCTGAAGCGCGGCTTCAAGAGATGGATCGGCTGGCGACGGCTCGGGATTGCCGCGAGCGTGATGATCATCGCCTTCGCGGTCACTCATTTGGTGCGCACTCTCAAGGGCATCGATACCGGGGTCGTCTTGACCACGTTGACCGAAATCCCCCGCGGCCACATCGGGCTCGCGGCGCTGTGCGTGTTTCTAGCCTTCTGCACGCTGACCTTTTACGACTTTTTTGCACTGCGAACGATCGGCAAGAAGCACGTTCCCTACCGCATCGCAGCGCTGTCCAGCTTCACGTCCTACTCGATCGGCCACAACATCGGCGCGACCGTGTTTACCGGCGGTGCGATCCGCTTCCGGATTTATTCGGATTATGGGCTGAACGCGATCGACGTCGCCAAGATCTGTTTCCTCTCGGGCCTGACCTTCTGGCTCGGTAACATCTTCGTGCTGTCGATCGGCATGGCCATCCATCCGGACGCGGCCTCCTACATGGATCAGCTGCCATCGTCGATCAACCGGCTGATCGCCTTCGGCGGGCTCGCCTCGATCGCTGCCTATCTGGTCTGGCTCGGCATGGGCGAGAAGCGCCGCGAACTCGGCCAGAAGGGCTGGAAAGTGGTGCTGCCGTCGGCGCCGCTGACGCTGGTCCAGATCCTGATCGGCGTGGTCGATCTCGGCTTCTGCGCCTTCGCGATGTATCTGCTGATACCAGCCGATCCACCGATCGACTTCCTGTCGCTCGCGGTGGTGTTCATCCTGGCAACATTGCTCGGCTTTGCCAGCCATGCCCCCGGCTCGATCGGCGTGTTCGACGCCGCGATGCTGGTGGCGCTGCCGGAATTCGGCCGTGAGCAGTTGCTCGCGACCTTGCTGGTCTTCCGCATCCTCTATTTCGTGATCCCGTTTGGTCTCGCCATCTCCATCATGGGCACCCGCGAGCTCTGGATGAATGTGGTCCGGCCCTGGCAGGAGCGGCGGCGGCTGGCGGAAGCTTGCGCGCAGGCCAACCTGCCCAAGGAAGTGACGCCGATGGAACGTGAGCGGTTGGTGCGCCAGGTCAGTAAACGGTAAGATCCGCCAACGGCTACCTCGGGAGCCCGCAAAAGCAGCAGACAGAAGGTTGCGAGCCGGGGAGCAATGCTCTCTTATTTCCGCCTCAACTTTGCCGTTGAAGACGCGGGTCATGATTCCAGTTTCCCTACGCACTTTGCTCGTTGCCGCCCTGCTGCTGGCCGGGTCCCTCACCGCCTTGCCGATTCAGCGCGCCGCCGCACAGGATTCCGGCGCCATGCAGATCAATTGGGAGGTCCGCAACCGCTTCCGCCTGTTCCGCGAGGAGCGGGACTTCCTGCTGCACGTCGAGAATGCGCGTAACCGCAGCATCCTCGCCGCCGAGCAGTCCCTGGAGCTCCAGAGCGAGGGCCGCGGCTGGGCCCGCAACATGGTCAACCGGCTCTGCATCGACCTGCAGGGTCGGGTCAACCAGCCCTGCACCCGCGACAACGTCAAGGAGAACTACCTCACCCCGGTCGATCATCCCATCACCGTGCGCCTGACCGGCACGGTGCCGGTCGGCGCCACCTGCGCCTGGTCGTTCGACGATGGCGACGGACCGCAAACCACCACCTTCGACTGCGCCGAACCGATCAATCTGCGGGTCCGCTACGGCAAGCAGACGGTCGCAACCGTCGATGTCTCCTCCGGCTCCGATCCGAGCCAGCGCCTGCAGACCGAGATCCAGGTCCGCGACATCTTCATCGCCGGCCTTGGCGACAGCATCGCCTCCGGCGAAGGCAATCCGGACCGGCCGCTGGCACTCTCCGACGAGGGTTTTTGCTTCCGCTCCTATCTCGGCACGGGCGGCGGACAATATTACCGGCCGAGCCGCGCCGGCTTCAAGGGCGGCCGCGCCTGCGAGGCGCCGGATACGCTCGCCAACTGGCAGCACTACGGCGCGCTCTGGTTCAACTCGCCGTGCCACCGCTCGCTCTACAGCTATCAGGCTCGCACCGCGCTCGCGCTCGCGGTGCGCTATACCCACGTCGCCGTCACCTATCTGCCCCTCGCCTGCACCGGCGCCAGTATCAGCGACGGGCTGCTCGGCTCCCAGCGCGCCCGCGAATGTCCGCCCGGCAAGAGCGGCGTCTGCAACACCAGCGTGAATGCGCAGGTTGCCGAGCTGCGCGAGGCGCTCACCGCGGCGAAGAAACGCCAGCCGGATCGCAATCTCGATCTCGTGCTGCTCTCGATCGGCGCCAACGACGTCTATTTCTCCGGCCTCGTCGCCGACGTCATTGTCGACACCGCAACCGAGCGTGCACTGTTCCGCCGTTCCGGCGTGATGGCGAGCGTCGACGATTCCCGTGATGCGCTCCAGCGCGAGTTGCCGCAGAATTTCGTCAAGCTGCGCGAGGCGCTGAAGCCGCTGGTCGGCGGCGATCTCTCGCACGTGGTCTACGTCTCCTACGCCAATCCGGCGCTCGCCGACGGTGGAGTACCCTGTCGTGGCGGCCGCGGCGGTTTCGACATCCATCCGGCCTTCAACGCCGATCCGCAGCGGCTCGCCCGCGTCTCGACCTTCGTCGACACCGAGTTCCTGCCGCAACTGAAGGGACTGGCGACCTGCACGCAGGGCGCGCTGTGCCGTGATCCCGAGGCCGACCGCATGACCTTTGTCGATACCCACCAGACCGCGTTCGCCGATCACGGCTTCTGCGCGCACGCCGGCACTGATCCCGAATTCGACCGCGCCTGCTTTGCCGAAAACGGCCAGAGCTTCAATCCGGACATCGTCAGCGCGGCGAGCCAGCCGATGCTATGCGGCCGCGGCGCCTCCGAATATCGCGCCTACCTGCCGCGTGCGCGCTGGATCCGCGATGCCAATGACAGCTACTTCGCGGCGATGACCTATCCGCAAGGATTGCCCGCGGCGAGCCAGCCGAACGACATCCACGACGCGACCTGGGGTGTGCTCTCGGCCGTCTATGGTGGCGCCGTGCATCCAAGCGCTGAAGGCCATGCCGCGATGGCGGATGCCACCCTGCCCGCTGCAAGCACCGTGCTGGGGCTGGATGCGGTGCCGCCCGGCGTCACGCGCGGTCTTCTGGCTCCGCTCTTGCCTGGCACGCAGCAATAGTCGGATTGCGGACGATACGGGAACCGTTCGGTTACCGATCGCTCAAAATTGATGGCGCTGCCGTCAATTGAGTGCATGCCATTCAGGGCAGGTTCAGCCGACCTGCGGCATGATGCCGCCCATGTCATGAGATGCGGGCGTCTCGTGACATCCGAACCCGTCGGGACCGATCGTGGACAGCACCAGCGCATATCGTCGAACGCGACTCTCCGGCCTTGCAGCGCTCGTGGCGCTCGCCACAGGCCTGACCTCGAATGTCTCCCGCGCCGACGATCTCAATCCGCACGACCTCGCTTTGCTCGATCGATTGACCTTTGGGGCGAGCACTGCGAGTGCCACGCACATGCATAGCATGGGCGCCGAACGCTGGCTTCAGGAACAACTGCATCCGGCCGGCAATCCGGCCCTGCCCGATGCGGCGAAAGCCCAGATCGAGGCGATGCCCGACGTCCACAGCTTTCCGTTTGATATTGCGGTCGCCTTCGAGCAGCAATCCAAGAGTGCCAATCAGGTTGCCGATCCCGAGCAGAAGAAAGCCGCGCAGCAGGTCTTTCAGCAGGCGATGAACGATCGCGCCAAGCAGGCCGCGGCGCGCACCATCCTGCGCGCGCTCTACGCGCCCGATCAGTTGCGCGAGCGCATGGTCTGGTTCTGGTTCAACCATTTCAACGTCCACCAGTACAAATCGAATCTGCGCGTGCTGGTCGGCGACTACACCGACCACGCCATTCGTCCCAATTCGCTTGGCAAGTTTCGCGACCTGCTCGCCGCGACCGTTCGCCATCCGGCGATGTTGCGTTACCTCGACAATGCCGACAACGCGGCGGGCCATCTGAACGAGAACTATGCCCGCGAGATCATGGAGCTGCACACCATGGGCGTCGGCTCCGGCTACACCCAGGCCGACGTCGAGGGGCTCGCGAAGATCCTCACCGGGGTTGGTATCGACACCAAGCCGGAAGATCCAAAGCTCAAGCCGGAACTACAGTCCCAGCTCGTGCGCGAAGGCGCCTTCGAATTCAACCCGGCTCGTCACGATTACAGCGACAAGACGTTCCTTGGCCACACCATCAAGGGGCGCGGTCTCGCCGAGGTCGACGAGGCCATCGACATCCTGGTCCACCATCCGGCGACCGCAACTCATGTGTCGCGCAAGATCGCGACCTACTTCGTCTCGGATAATCCGCCCGAAGCGCTGATCGCGCGGATGGCGCAGACCTTCAAAACCACCGACGGCGACATCGCCGCCATGCTCGCCACGATGATCCATTCACCAGAGTTCGAAGCCGCGCTGAAACCCGGCACGCGCTTCAAGGATCCCGTGCAATATGTGCTGTCGGCGGTTCGTCTGGCCTATGACGACCGGGTGATCCTGAACACCGCGCCGATCCAGGGCTGGATCAATCGCCTCGGCGAAGGCCTGTTCAACCACGAGACGCCTGATGGCTATGCGCTGACCTCGGCGTCATGGAGTGGCCCCGGTCAGATGATGGTTCGCTTCGAGATCGCGCGCCAGATCGGATCGGGCTCATCCGGCCTGTTCAAGTCAGATGGACCGAACCCGGTGGAGCAGCCTGCGTTCCCGCTGCTGCAGAACGCACTCTACTTCAACGGCCTTCGCAAGACCCTCGGCCCGGCGACGCTGGCATCGCTCGACAGAGCAGTGTCGCCGCAGGACTGGAACACGCTGTTCCTGTCGTCACCGGAATTCATGCACTAAGCACCGGAAATCGCCATGAACCGTCGCGAGCTGATCAAGACCTTCGCCGCACTCGCTCCGCTCACGGTCGCCGGCCGCGTCTGGGCCGCGCCCGCGACCGATGCCCGCATGCTCGTGGTGTTCCTGCGCGGCGCCTATGACGCTGCGAATGTTGTCGTACCGGTGTCGAGCGATTTCTACCGTGCCTCGCGGCCGACGCTTGCCATCGCCAAGCCCGATGTCGGCAATCCCAACGCGGCGCTCGCGCTCGATTCCGATTGGGGCCTGCATCCGGCCTTGCGCGACAGCATCTATCCGCTCTGGGCCAAGCGCGAGATCGCCTTCATTCCCTTCGCCGGCACCAGCGACGACCTGACACGGAGCCATTTCGAGACCCAGGACACGATCGAGCTCGGCCAATCCGCAGGCGGTTCGCGCGACTATCGTTCCGGCTTCATGAGCCGGCTCGCCACCGAGCTGACGCGCGTCAAGCCGATCGCGTTCACCGACCAGTTGCCGCTGATCTTCCGCGGCAAAACGCAGGTGCCGAACACTGGCATCAACAACGTCGGCAAACCTGGCGTCGACGATCGTCAGGCCGATCTGATCAAGAAGATGTACGCCCAGTCCAACCTCGCCTCTTCGGTGTCGGAAGGTTTTCGCGTACGCGACGACGTCTATCGTTCCGTCTCCGAGGAGATGAACGCCGCCAACCGGGGCGCCGTCTCGCCGCGCGGCTTCGAATTATCGGCGCGGCGCATCGGTCGGTTGATGCGCGAGCAATTCAACCTCGGCTTCGTCGACGTCGGCGGCTGGGACACCCATGTCAACCAGGGCGCCGCCAACGGCTATCTCGCCGATCGGCTCGGTGAGCTCGGGCGTGCGCTGATCGGCTTCTCCGAGGAAGTCGGGTCGGCGGCGTGGCGCGACACGGTGGTGGTCGTGATCTCCGAATTCGGCCGCACCTTCCGCGAGAACGGCGACCGCGGTACCGATCATGGCCATGGCAGCGTCTATTGGGTGCTCGGCGGCGGCATCAACGGCGGCCGCATTCTCGGCGAGCAGGTCAAGGTCGAGCAGCCGCATCTGTTCCAGAACCGCGACTATCCCGTGCTGACCGACTACCGCGCGCTGTTTGCCGATCTGTTCGGCCACGTCTTCGGCCTCGGCAACGAGAGCATCCAGCGCATCTTCACCGGCGTGCACCCGACGAACCTGGCACTGGTCTAGCGCATGATCCGGAAAAGTGTGAAGCGGTTTTCCGAAAAGATCATGCCCAAACAAAGAGCCAAAGCGCGATGACGATTCAACCCAATCTCATCGCGCTTTAGCTCGCTCTGCCGCGAAACGTCCCGTTCGCCCGGCGCGATATTTACGATCGCGTTCCCTGACCTGCCGTTCCATCAATTCAAAAACGGCATCAATCGATACCCCCTTCAACTTGGACACTTTCCCGCGCGCGCCTCTAGGAGTCGAGGTGAGGAAACAATTCAAGTTCTAAGGAGGCGCCTGATGAGCGCAGTGGTGTCCGCAACGGACGCGAAGAGGTCCCGCGTCAGGCTCTTCATCGTGACCATGCTGTTCCTGGTCACCACGGTCAATTACGCCGACCGCGCCACGCTCTCGATCGCCGGCCCCGCCCTCTCCAAGGAACTCCATCTCGATCCCGTCGCCATGGGCTGGATCTTCTCGGCGTTCGGCTGGTCCTATGTGGTCGCGCAGGTGCCGGGCGGCTGGCTGCTCGACCGTTACGGCTCGCGCCTCGTCTATGCCTTCAGCATCATCGTCTGGTCGCTGTTCACGATGATGCAGGGCTGGGTCGGCTTCCTCAGCGCCGGTGCGGCCATCGTCGCGCTGTTCGCGCTTCGCTTGCTGGTCGGCGTCGCGGAAGCGCCGTCGTTCCCCGCCAACGCGCGCATCGTCGCGGCCTGGTTTCCCGGCAACGAGCGCGGCACCGCATCGGCCTTCTTCAATTCGGGGCAGTATTTCGCGACCGTGATCTTCGCGCCGCTGATGGCCTGGATCGCCCATGATTTCGGCTGGCGCTACGTATTCTCAGTGATGGGCGGGCTCGGAATCATCATGGGCCTCGTCTGGATCAAGACGGTCTACAGCCCGAAGGAGCATCCTTCGATCAACGAGGCCGAGTTCGATTATATCAAGGAGGGCGGTGCGCTGGTCGATCTCGACGCGCCCAAGGACAGCCTGAGGTCCGATCAGGCCGATTCCGGCCCGCAACGGGACCATATCCGCCAGCTGCTCTCCAACCGCATGATGCTCGGCGTCTATCTCGGCCAGTACTGCATCAACACGCTGACCTATTTCTTCCTGACCTGGTTCCCCGTGTACCTCGTCAAGGAGCGCGGCCTGTCGATCCTGCAAGCCGGTTTCGTTGCGACGCTGCCAGCGCTGTGCGGCTTCATCGGCGGCGTGCTTGGCGGCATCATTTCCGACGCCATCCTGCGCGCGACCGGTTCGCTGACCATGGCGCGCAAGATCCCGATCGTCGGCGGCATGCTGCTGTCGATGTCGATCATCGGCTGCAACTACGTCGATGGCCAGGCGCTGGTGGTCGGCTTCATGGCGCTCGCCTTCTTCGGCAAGGGCATCGGCGCGCTCGGCTGGGCTGTTGTCTCCGATACCTCGCCCAAGGAAGCTGGCGGCGTCTCCGGCGGCCTGTTCAACGCCTTCGGCAACCTCTCCTCGATCACCACACCGATCGTGATCGGCTACATCGTCGCCTGGACCGGCTCCTTCAACGGTGCCCTGGTTTTCGTCGGCATCAACGCGATGGTCGCCGCGTTCGCCTACCTCGTGGTGGTCGGCAAGATCGAGCGGGTGGTGCTCAAACGTTCCTCCTGAGCGCTCCGGGTGATCGGAGTGGGACAGGCAACTCAACGGCGGCCCTAAGAAGCCGCCGTCTTTGTTTTGGAGGTGATCGATGCTAGAAGTGCCGGAGAAACGCCTTATCCATCTAAGGCATGTATCGATGTTCGACCTCAACCAGCTCCGCTGTTTCGTCACGGTGGCGGAGGAGTTGCATTTCGGCCGCGCCGCCACGCGGCTGAACATGACCCAGCCGCCGCTGTCCCGGCAGATCCAGGTGCTGGAGCACATCATCGACGCGCCGCTGCTGGAGCGCACCAGCCGCTCGGTGCGGCTGACCCCGGCCGGTCGCAGCTTCCTGCCCGAGGCCCGCCGCATCCTGAAGCTTGCGGAAAGCGCCTCGCAGGTCGCCCGCCGCATCGCGCTCGGCAAGACCGGCTCGCTGAAGATCGGCTTCACCGCTGCGGCCGCCTACGGCTTCCTCCCTGAGCTGGTCGCGGCCTGCCGCGCCAAGCTGCCGGAGGTGGACTTTTCGCTGAAGGAGATGGTCTCCGGCGACCAGTTCGAGGCGCTGACCTCGGGCCAGATCGATGCCGGCCTGCTGCGGCCGCCGATCGCGCGGCCCGAGCTGACCAGCCGCCGCGTCGTCGCCGAGCCCCTGCTCGCCGCGATCCCGAAGAAGCACCCGCTGGCGAATGCCGAGAACATCACCATCAAGGACTTCGACGACCAGCCCTTCGTGATGTATTCGCCCTACGAGAGCCGATACTTTCACGACCTGCTGGTGGCGCTGTTCACCCGCGCGGACATTCTGCCGCGCTATGTCCAGCACTTGAGTCAGATCCACTCGATCCTCGCGATGGTCCGCGCCGGCCTTGGGCTTGCCATCGTGCCGGCGGCTGCCGCCGGCTTGAAGATCTCCGATGTCCGCCTGCGGCCCCTGAAGCTGCGCAACCGCGTTCCGGTCGAGCTCTTCATGGTGTGGCGCCGCGACGACGAGAATCCGCTGCTGTCCGCGCTGGTCAGAATCGCCGGCGAATTGTCCTCGGCGGAGGTGATGGAAGATTGATGCTCAATCCGCATCGGTCGATATAGGCTTTGGCTTGGACGCGCATCGAACCGTCTCTTAAACAACGGCGCATGGACGCGCGGCTTCTTGCGTCCTCCACAACATCAGAAACAGGGAGCAGCGCCCGTGAGCAAGATGACCCCGCAGGAAATGGCCCAGAAGATCGGTTCGGGCCTCCTGTCCTTCCCCGTCACGCCGTTCAAGGCGGACTATTCCTTCGACGAAGCGACCTACCGCGCCAACATGGATTGGCTGTGCGGCTACGATGTCGCGGGCCTGTTCGCCGCCGGTGGCACCGGCGAGTTCTTCTCGCTGACCCCGACCGAAGTCCCTGAAGTGGTCAAGGTCGCCGTCGAGGAGACCAATGGCCGCGTGCCCGTGCTTGCCGGCACCGGCTATGGCACCGCCATCGCCCGCGAGATCGCCATCGGCGCCGAGAAGGCCGGTGCTGACGGCCTGTTGCTGCTGCCGCCCTATCTCACCCATTCCGAGCAGGACGGCCTTGCCGCCCACGTCGAGGCCGTCTGTGCCTCCGTGAAGATCGGCGTCATCGTCTATAACAGGGACAACGCCATCCTTCAGCCCGACACGCTTGCCCGCCTCGCCGAGCGCTGCCCGAACCTGGTCGGCTACAAGGACGGCATCGGCGACATCGAGCTGATGACCCGCGTCTACACCAAGCTCGGCGACCGCCTGACCTATGTCGGCGGCCTGCCGACCGCCGAGACCTTCGCGCTGCCCTATCTCGACATGGGTGTGACGACCTACTCCTCGGCCGTATTCAACTTCGTGCCTGAGTTCGCCACCAATTTCTACGCCGCCGTGCGCAAGCGCGACCATGCCACGATCCACGCCGGCCTGAAGGATTTCATCCTGCCGCTGATCGCGATCCGCAATCGCAAGAAAGGCTATGCAGTCTCGATCATCAAGGCCGGCATGAAGGTGATCGGCCGCGATTCCGGCCCGGTCCGCCCGCCGCTGACCGATCTCGCCGAGCAGGAGATTGCGGAACTGACCGCGCTGGTGAAGATGCTGCCCGCCGCACGATCGTCGCAACAGGCTGCAGAATAACAAAAGACAACAGGGAGGAGTGTGCGATGGCCCGGACGGATATCTCCAGCGCGCCAGTCGCTGGCGCACCGGTCGTCAGTGCGATGCAGGTGATCCCCGTTGCGGGCCGCGACAGCATGCTCCTCAATCTGAGCGGCGCACATGCGCCGTTCTTCACCCGCAACATCGTCATCCTCACCGACAATGCCGGTCACACCGGCGTCGGCGAGGTGCCGGGCGGGCAAAAGATCTGGCAGACGCTCCAGGACGCCCGCGATCTCGTGATCGGCAAAACCGTCGGCGCGATGAACAACATCCTCGCCGATATCAGAACCACCTTCGCCGACCGCGACGCCGGCGGCCGCGGCAAGCAGACCTTTGACCTGCGCGTGATGATCCACGCGGTCACGGCCATCGAATCCGCCCTGCTCGACCTGCTCGGCCAGCACCTCGATCTGCCGGTCGCAGCCCTGCTCGGGGAAGGCCAGCAACGCAAGAGCGTCGAGACGCTCGGCTATCTCTTCTTTGTCGGCGATATCAGCAAGAGTAAGCTGGACTACGTCAAGGGTGAGACCGGCAAGCCCGACTGGTTCAACCTCCGCCACCAGGAAGCAATGACGCCGGAGACGGTGGTGCGGCTGGCGGAAGCCACGCAAGACCATTATGGCTTCGCCGATTTCAAGCTGAAGGGCGGCGTGCTCCGCGGCGAGCAGGAGATCGAGGCGGTTACGGCTATTGCCAGGCGCTTTCCCAATGCGCGCGTCACACTGGATCCGAACGGCGCCTGGTCGCTCGATGAGGCCATCAGCCTCTGCAAGAACATGCACGGTATCCTCGCCTATGCCGAGGACCCCTGCGGCGCCGAGGCTGGCTTCTCCGGCCGCGAGATCATGGCCGAGTTCCGCCGCGCAACTAGCCTGCCGACCGCGACCAACATGATTGCGACCGACTGGCGCCAGTTGAGCCACGCGCTGCGCCTCGGCGCGGTGGACATTCCGCTCGCCGACCCCCACTTCTGGACCATGCAGGGATCGGTTCGCGTGGCCCAGACCTGCCGTGACAACGGCCTGACCTGGGGCTCTCATTCCAACAACCACTTTGACATCTCGCTCGCGATGTTTACCCATGTCGGCGCGGCCGCTCCCGGCAAGGTCACCGCGATCGATACGCACTGGATCTGGCAGGATGGCCAGGCGCTGACCAAGGAGCCGCTGCTGATCCGTGGCGGCAAGATCGCGGTCCCGGATCGTCCGGGCCTCGGTATCGAGATCGACCGTGCGGCCATTGAGGCCGCGCATGAGCTCTACAAGAAGCATGGACTGGGTGCCCGCGATGACGCTATGGCCATGCAGGATTTGATCCCGGGCTGGACCTTTGACGACAAGCGTCCCTGCCTCGTGCGCTAAAACACTCTGGAGGAAAAAGAGATGACTGCGATCCTTAAGAACTTCATCGGCGGTGAATGGGTCGACGGCTCCGGCGTCACCAAGAACATCAACCCCTCCAACACCAACGATCTCGTCGGCGAATACGCCAAGGCCGACAAGGCGCAGACCGAGAAGGCGATCGCCGCCGCGAAGGCCGCCTTCCCCTCCTGGGCGCAGTCGACGCCGCAGGTGCGTTTTGACGCCCTCAACAAGATCTCCCTCGAAATCCTCGCCCGCAAGGAAGAGCTCGGCCGCCTGCTCGCCCGCGAGGAAGGCAAGACGCTCCCCGAGGGCATTGGCGAGGTCGCCCGCGCCGGCCAGATCTTTGCGTTCTTCGCCGGCGAAGCGCTGCGCCTGATCGGCGAGAAGGGCGCCTCGGTGCGTCCGGGCCTCGACGTCGAGATCACGCGTGAGCCGGTTGGCGTCGTCGGCATGATCACGCCGTGGAATTTCCCGATCGCGATACCCGCCTGGAAGATCGCGCCTGCGCTCTGCTACGGCAACACCGTGGTGTTCAAGCCTGCCGAACTGGTGCCCGGCTCGGGCCACGCGCTCGCCGAAATCATCACCCGCTCCGGCATTCCGGCAGGCGTGTTCAACCTCGTGGTCGGCTCCGGCTCGGTGGTCGGCCAGACCCTCCTCGATCACCCCGATGTCGCGGCGATCTCCTTCACCGGCTCGGTGCAAACCGGCCGCAAGATCGCGCAGGCCTGCGTGCTCTCGAACCCCATGAAGAAATTCCAGCTCGAGATGGGTGGCAAGAACCCGCTGGTCGTGCTCGACGACGCCGATCTCAAGACCGCGGTCGAGGTCGCCGTCAACGGCGCCTATTTCTCGACCGGCCAGCGCTGCACGGCGTCTTCCCGCCTGATCGTCACCGAAGGCATCCACGACCGCTTCGTCGCGGCCGTGGCCGAACGTCTCAACAGTCTGTCGGTGGACGACGCGCTCAAGGCCGGTGTCCATATCGGCCCCGTGGTCGACCAGAGCCAGCTCGACCAGGATCTGCGCTACATCAAGATCGGCCAGGACGAAGGCGCCAAGCTCGCCTTCGGCGGCGAGTTGCTCAAGCGCGAGAACCCCGGCCACTACCTCCAGCCGGCGCTGTTCACCGAAGCCAACAACAACATGCGCATCGCGCGCGAGGAGATTTTTGGCCCGGTCGCCGCGGTCATCCGCGCCAAGAACTACGAGGAGGCGCTGGCGATCTCGAACGACACCGAGTTCGGCCTCGCTTCCGGCATCTGCACATCAAGCCTGAAATACGCCTCGCACTACAAGCGCAACAGCGAGTCCGGCATGGTCATGGTCAATCTGCCGACCGCCGGCGTCGACTATCACGTGCCGTTCGGCGGCCGGAAGGGCTCGAGCTACGGCGCCCGCGAGCAGGGCTCCTATGCACGCGAGTTCTACACAACGGTGAAGACGGCTTATACCTATCCGGGTTGATATGCCCTCGATCGTAGGGTGGGTTAGCGCAGCGTAACCCACCAATGTCTCTGTCCGCGGAAGCAGAAGAGGTGGGTTACGCTGCGCTAACCCACCCTACAAATTCCGGAGTCCTCGATGGACCAGGACGTCGCAGCGAAAGAGCAGCCCCGCTACATCAAGCTCAACGAGCGCGACAATGTCGCGATCGTGGTCAATGATTTCGGGCTTCCTGCCGGCTCTCGCTTTGCCTGCGGACTGTCGCTGCGCGCCTTCGTGCCGCAGGGGCACAAGACGGCGCTGGTCGACATCGCGCAAGATCAGCCGATCATCCGCTACGGCGAGGTGATCGGCTACGCGCTTGCGCCGATCCTCGCCGGCGAGTGGGTCGACGAAGCGCGCATCCGCATGCCGGAGGCCCCTGCCCTCGACAGACTGGAAATCTCGACCGCGGTGCCCGCACCGCTGCCGCCGCTCGAAGGTTTCACCTTCGAAGGCTATCGCAATCCCGACGGCTCGGTCGGCACGAAGAATATTTTGGGCATCTCCTCCTCCGTGCAATGCGTCAAGGGCACGATGGAATATGCGGTGAAGCGCATCCGCGCCGAGCTGCTGCCGAAATATCCTAATGTCGATGACGTCGTGCCGCTGACCCACGCCTATGGCTGCGGCGTCGCCATCAACGCGCCGGATGCGATCGTCCCGATCCGCACGCTGCAGAACCTCGCGCTCAACCCGAATTTCGGCGGCGAGATCCTGGTCATTAGCCTGGGATGCGAAAAGCTCGCGCCCGAGCGGCTGGTGCCCGAGGGCGTCAGCGACGCGATCGTGCGCATGCAGGATGAAGCCTTCGACGGCTTTGGCGCCATTGTCGACGCGATCATGACCCAGGCCGAAGCCCGCCTGAAGATCCTCAACAAGCGCACCCGCGAGACCTGCCCCGCGGCCGACCTTGTGATCGGCCTGCAATGCGGCGGCAGCGATGCGTTCTCCGGCGTCACCGCCAACCCCGCCCTCGGCTTCGCTGCGGACCTCTTGGTGCGCGCCGGCGCCACCGTGATGTTCTCGGAAGTCACCGAAGTGCGCGACGCCATTCAGCTCCTCACCCGCCGCGCCATCAACGAGGACGTCGGCCGCGCGCTGGTGCGCGAAATGGCCTGGTACGATTCTTATCTGGCCCGCGGCGGCGCCGATCGCAGCGCCAACACCACGCCCGGTAACAAGAAGGGCGGCCTCGCCAACATCGTCGAGAAGTCGCTCGGCTCGATCGTCAAATCCGGCTCATCGGCCATCACCGGCGTGCTCTCGCCAGGCCAGAAGGCGACGCAGAAGGGCATGCTGTTTGCGGCCACGCCGGCGAGCGATTTCATCTGCGGCACGCTCCAGCTTGCCTCCGGCATGACCTTGCAGGTGTTCACCACCGGCCGCGGCACGCCCTACGGCCTTGCGGCTGCGCCCGTCATCAAGGTCGCGACCCGCACCGAGCTCGCGCGCCGCTGGAAGGATCTGATCGATTTCGATGCGGGCGGTATCGCCACCGGCACCAAGACCATCGAGGAAACCGGCTGGGACCTGTTCCGCCTGATCCTCGACGTCGCTTCCGGCCGCATCAAGCCGTGGTCGGATCGCTGGGGCATCCACAATGACCTCACGCTGTTCAATCCGGCGCCGGTGACGTGAAACTGTCCTGAAACAAAGGCGCGAAAAGCTTCAGCCTGGCTTCATCGCGGTCGCGCCACGCAGCCAAATATCGGCACCGTCGGAAGACGAATGTTCGCACACAAGCGAACCTGTTGCGGCACTGCCGCGACCAAACCTCCGATTGATATCTTCAACGGAGATTTTGAAATGCGTATTTTCACGATGGTTGCCGTGACCGGCGCGATGATTGCGACCACAGCCAGCGCATTTGCCGGCGAGCTGCCCTCTTACGAAGTGAAATCGTTTCCGATCTCGACAGCACAAGTCCAAGTGCTCGGCGGCGCCGGCATCGAGGAACGATCGGCCGCGCCCTCGATGATCGTCGCCGGCATGCCCGCCTCTCCTGCGCAGATGTCGGTGCTGTCACCGCGCGCGAAGCGGCTCGCCAGCGCGAGCTCGGACAACGAAGCACGCTAGGCGTCATCCGCGATTCGCAGCGCTCGCATCCCGTGCGGGCGCTGCAAGCATTCTCACGTCATGCTGCCCGGCATGAAGCAGCGCACGCGCGGGTGGCCGTCGATATAGTGCTTCCACACCATGGTGCGGCCGATCTTGTTCGGCTCGGTGATCACGGCGCCGTCAGGCACGACGACCCATTCCTCGTCGAGATGCACGCGGTAGTGTCCCTTGTCGGACTCCCAATCGACATCGGCGACGACATAACCGTCGGCGTCCGAGCAGCACTGCCCATACTCGCTGCGCAGACTCTCGAACCAGGGCTTGAGCGGTGAGTTGGCATAGCGCCCATCATCGCGCGCCAGTGCCGATGTCGCCAGCAGCGTCATCAGCCCCAGCAACGTCGCTGCACACGGTCTTGCAAGTTTCATGGCGTTGTCTTTCGGATCGACATCAGCGCCGTGAGGGACAGACAAGGCCGTTCACGCCCTCAACAGGCGTGGAATCGGCAAATCGCTCCCCAGCGGCTTTGCCGATAGCTATGCAAATCCGGCGCCAGTGCGCATTCCGGGGAATTACTGGCGCAGCCACGGCGGGCATTCGTCTTTCGACGAATGCGCCTTTGCGGGGGAATGACAACGACGTGTGTGGAAGCAGCCGCGACGGCTCGCGCAGCGAGGCTATTTCTTGGCTGCCGGCGCCATCATTGTCGCGCCGGCCTTCTTGGCCGCGGGCGCTGCCTTCGGCGCGGTCGCGGCGGCCTGTGCGGGGAGATATTTGGCAATGATCGCGGGATCGACCTCAGCCAAGCTGGTGTCAGGCAGGCGCTGCCAGGTCTCGTCCTTGCCGAACAGGGAAATGCCGAGGAAGCCCCGCATGGTCAGCACCTGACCGTCCGGGCTCACGGTCATCTTGGCCTTCCAGATGTTGCCGTCGCGCGGATTGACCACGTTGCCGCCCTCATACTTCAACCCGTCGCGCTTCATGTCGCGGATGAAGGACAGTCCGAGCACCGGCTGGTTCTTGCGATCGTCCGTGCATTTCGCGCAGGTCTCGTTCGGATCGTCACCGGGGCGCGGAAAGGTCTTGGCGATGACGCCTTCGAAGATACCGTTGTGGTCGATGAAGAGGAACCAACCCACCGACCTGCCGTCTTCGACCTTCTGCCAGAGGCCCGCAGCGGTCGGCTGTTGTGCGGCAGCAGGCGCCTGCGCCGCCGCCGGCTTCGCCGCGCCAACCGACAGCACGACCGCGAGCGTCAGGAGCGAGAGCAGCCGAAAGCTGGAAAAGAGATTCCGCATTATGATCACCTTGCTGAGCCGCCACTGCAATGGCCGCAGACTACGGCGATTTCGCGAACGGTTCCAGCATCAGAAACATGGGGCATCGCCGCGCCGCTCCTTCGCGGTCAGTTGACACCAAGTTTCTTTTGCAAGCTGGACGACGACGTCGTGTACTGGAACACGAGCCGCTTCTCCGGATACACGTAGCGGTGGGCTTTTTGCGACATCAGTGCGCCCTCGTGGAAGCCGCACAGGATGAGCTTGATCTTGCCGGGATAGGTGTTGATGTCGCCGATGGCGAAGATGCCGGGAACGTTGGTCTCGAACGCCGACGTCTCGACCGGCACCAGATTGTTCTCCAGTGCGATGCCCCAGTTCGCGACCGGACCGAGCTTCATGGTCAGGCCGAAGAACGGCAGCATGGTGTCGCAGGCAATCTCGCTGACATTGTTGTCGTTGCCCTTGACGGTGGCGCCGGTCAGCTTGCCTTCGGCGCCGGACAGCGCCGTGACCTGGCCGAGCCGCAGATCCATCTTGCCGTCGGCGACCAGCGCGCGCATCTGCTCGACGCTGTGGGGCGCAGCACGGAAATCGTCGCGACGGTGCAGCAGCGTGATGCGCCTGGCCAGCGGATGCAGGTTGAGCGTCCAGTCGAGCGCGGAATCGCCGCCGCCGACGATCAGCACGTTCTTGTCGCGGAATGTTTCCATCTTGCGCACGGCGTAGTGCACCGAGGTGCCTTCATAGGCCTCGATGCCCGGCACCGGCGGACGCTTCGGCTGGAACGAGCCGCCGCCGGCTGCGATCACCAGCACCTTGCATTCGAACACCTTGCCGACGTCGGTTGTGCAGCGGAATGCGGGATCGCCGATCTTCTCCACCGTCTCCACCATCTCGCCGAGATGGAAGGTCGGGTGAAACGGCTTGATCTGCTCCATCAGCGCGTCGGTGAGGCCCTGCCCCGACACCTGCGGAATGCCGGGAATGTCGTAGATCGGCTTTTCCGGATAGAGCTCGGCGCATTGGCCGCCGACCTTGTCGAGGATGTCGACGAAATGCGTCTTCATGTCGAGAAGGCCAAGCTCGAAGGCGGCGAACAGACCGCAAGGGCCGGCGCCAATAATCAGCACATCGGTTTTGATCACGTCGCTCATGTCGTCTCTTTATCGGTCGTTATCGGTTGGACGGCGCCCTGCGGGCAGAGGTGACCCTGCCTGTCTAGCCAACGGGGATGGATCAGGGAAGGCATAAAAGCAGGAGCGCCCCGCAGGCACAACCACTTGCCGGGTCAAAATAACTGGGCTGTAACGAGGATGGATTTGACGGAGATCAATCGGTGAACGCACCAAGCCGCCTCGACACGACACCGCGCCTGGAGGACTTTCCCTTTCGCCTCAGCGACATTGTGCGCTTCGGCGATCTCGACCCGAACCAGCACGTGAACAACGCAGTCTACGCCACCTATTTCGAGACCGGCCGCGTCACGCTGATGAAGCTTCCCCAGTACGGGCTGACGCCGCCGGGTTTCGCCTGGATCATGGTGCGGCTCGACATGCATTTCCGCGCCGAGCTGCACTGGCCGAATACGATCGAGCTCGGCCTTGGCGTCGTGAAGCTCGGACGCACGTCCGTGACCTTCGAGCAGGTGGTGTGTTCAAACGGCACGTGCATCGCCTCGGCAACGTCGGTCGGCGTTCTGCTCGACGAAGCGACGCGTCGGCCCGCGCCGCTGACTGCGGAGGTGATCGAGAAATTCAAACCCTGGCACAAGCGCGGCATCGAGGTCGCGCCGCCGAGCAAGTAAGGCCGAAAGATCAGGCCTGGCGTTCCGGCGTCGACACCACGAGCCCGTCGAGCTCGTCGGAGACCTTGATCTGGCAGGACAGGCGCGAGTTCGGGCGCACGTCGAAACCGAAGTCGAGCATGTCCTCTTCCATGGGAGTCGGGCTGCCGACCTTCTCACGCCAGGCTTCGTCGACATAGACATGGCAGGTCGCGCAAGCGCAGGCGCCGCCACACTCGGCCTCGATGCCGGGAATGCTGTTGCGGATGGCGGCTTCCATCACGGTCGCGCCGTTCTCGATTTCCACCGTGCGGGTTTCGCCCTTGTGGTCGACAAAGTGAATTTTGGCCATGTGTTCTCGTGCTGCCGCGATCTGGGGAAAAAGGAGGGTCCGGGTTGTCCTATAACGGGTCGCTCCGGGCCGCGCCATAGCGTTTTCAAGCGAACTGGATAGCGGCTCGCGGGCAGAAAACGCGTCAAATCAAGAGCTCAAGGCCCCGACTCCGGGGCGCTGGCTTAGTGCTTGAGGATCGTCGCAATCGCCGCGCGCACCTCGGCGACGGCCTGCTTCAGGGCCGCAAAGGCTCGGGGCGGGTTGTTGCCGGTCCGGACGGCCGTCTCGAGGCAGGCTGCCGCATCGGCAACAGCGAAGGCGCCGATCCCGCGGGCCGAGCCCTTGAGCTTGTGGGCAAGCGCGCCGGTCTCGGCCGGCAGCGCCGTCATCGCCGCGAGCAGCCGCACGGCCTGCTCGGCGAACATCGCAAGGACTTCCTGCTCCAGCTCGGCATCGCCGAGTGTCATGCGCGAGAGGTGGTCGAGGTCGAGCGGGCTGTCGATGGGCGCAAGCGGGGGCGAGGGCATCCAGTCCATCCGTTGCAGTTCAGGCGTCATGACGCAGGCCCCGGCATCGCGCGATGGTCCGCCGGTCCGGCGGTTCGCCCCACCGAAGCATGGAAATGGTTAACGAAGTGTTTGGGCCGTTTGACGCAAATCCGCCGGTTTATTGACGAAAAGTTGCCGCAATCGGCCGGCTTCGGTGGAGAATTCCATTGAAGGTTAAGGCGTTACGCCGCGATCCTGTTAACGATGATTAAGATTGTCTTAATCGCGGGCATTTCATTCGCGACGCTCTGCCAATAGGATGTTGCGGAAATTGGCGGACAAGCCGTCCGGGTGGGGATGGCTCGGTGATCCGCGCAAGCGGCATGATCCGGTCTGTGAGCTTGCGCAGCGCGCAGGGCTCGCGGGGGGACGCGTAAAAGTAACGAGGGCTCGGACTGAACATGGCCAATACTCCCAAAAAGGTCAAAGACCCCACAGAAGTTGCGCTTTCTGCGATCCAGGAAGCCCTCAACATCAGCGACACGGCTGCCGATACCAGCCGCAACGCATCGATGCGCAACGAAGCGGCGCCTTCGGTCGCCCCGCCGGCGCCTCCCGTGTTCGACGAACCGGCCTTCGAGCCGCGGCCTGCCGCCAACGAGCGCGCCACCGTGTTCGACACGATCGAGGAACCGCGCTCATCGCGCCGTGCCGCCAATGACGACCGCGAGACCATCGGCCAGCTGCTGCAGTCGCTGCAGACCAGCCGCCCTTCCCGCAACATCTATACCGGCGCGACCATCTTCACGGTGATCTGGCTCGTCGCCTGCGCCGCGCTGACGGTCGGCTTCCTGCCCTCGATCCGGGCCGCCATGGGCGAGAGCGGCGGCGTGCTGGCGATCGCCGGCCTGGTCACGATGTTCTTCGCGCCGATCATGCTGTTCTATTTCCTCGCCAGCCTCGTGTGGCGCGGCCAGCAGATGAGCCAGGTCGCGCAGGCGATGGCGCAGGTCGCGATCCGCTTCTCGGAGCCGGAAGGCTCGGCCTCGGATTCCATGGTCACCGTCGGCCAGGCCATCCGCCGCGAGGTCGCTGCGATGGGCGACGGCATCGAGCGCGCGATTGCGCGCGCCGGTGAGCTCGAAACGCTGGTCGCCAACGAGGTCGCGGCGCTCGAGCGTGCCTATTCCGACAACGAAGTGCGCATCCGCGCCCTGCTCCAGGACATCGCGCATCAGCGCGACAACCTGGTCGGCCAGGCCGAGCAGGTCCGCAGCGCCATCTCCGGCGTGCAGATCGACCTCCGCCATGACATCGCGCTGATCTCGGACGCGATTGCCTCGCGCGTCGATGAAGTCGCCAAGTCCATCACCGGCGCGCTCGAAGAGCGCGGCGCCCACATCACCGGCGCGCTGAGCCATGCCGGCGACAACATGATCCTGGCGCTCGGCGAGCGCGGCGGCGACCTGCTCGACCGCCTCGAGGAAGCGAGCGCGGAGACCACGCGCGCCGTGCTCGACGCCAGCGAACGGCTGACCACCAGCCTCAACTTCAAGACCGGCCACGTCCACGACGAATTCGTCGACCTCGCCGACCGCGTCCATGAGATGCTGAACGAGCGCATCGACCGCATCACCGGCGAGTTCGAGCAGCGTTCCGCCGCGATCGTCGACGGCATCTCCGAGCGCACCGAGCAGGTGCACGACAGCCTCAAGAATTCGTCGGACTCGCTGCTGCTCGAGCTCGAGCTGCGCTCCAACGACCTCTCCGCCAAGATCGACGACGCCGGCAATCGCCTCGCCGGCCAGATCATGACGTCCGGCGACAAGGCGAGCGAGGCGCTCGACGCCACGGTCAACACCCTCGTCGCCAAGGTCGTCAGCCAGACCGAGACCGCGCACGATTCGCTGTCGCTGCAGATGAGCGCGTTCGACGAGCTGGTGAAGAACCAGGGCTCCGAGCTGGTCGAGAAGTTCGCCCGCGATTCCGGCACGCTGGGTGCCCTGATCACGCGCCACATCTCCGAGTTCGACCGCACCGTGAAGACCTTCGGCGGCGAGATCGTCGAGCGCATGGGCCAGCGCACCCAGGACATCCATGAGTCGCTCAAGACCTATGTCGACAATTTCGACACCCGCTTCACCTCCAACGGCGGCGCGATCACGGCCGTTCTCGACCAGCGGCTGGTGCAGTTCGAGACCACGATCGGCGAGCGCGTTTCCAACTTCGACGCCTCGCTGAACAGCAAGATCGCCAACCTCGACGGCACGATCGAAGGCCACATCAAGACCTTCGACGAGCAGCTCGGCGGCCGCGTCGGTGCGCTCGAGCAGTCGTTCGACACCCGTGCGAAGTCCGTCACCGAGACCATCGACGGACGTCTCAACACGCTCTCCACGACGCTGACCGAAGGTGCGACGCAAGCGATCCAGTCGATCGAAACGCGCCTGACCCACCTCACCGGCACGCTCACCGGAGGCGCGACGCAGGCGCTCGAATCCATCGACAGCCGCCTGACCTATCTCAGCACCGCCGTGACCAACGGCGCCTCGCAGGCCGTGCAGTCGATCGACACCCGCCTCACCCTCTTGACCTCGACGCTCACGGACGGCACGGCGCAGGCGATCGAGGCCATCGATCGTCGTATCACCGGCGTCAGCGACCTCATCGACGGCCGCAGCATGCACCTGACCGATACGGTCACCGCGCGCTTCCAGGACATCCGCGAGGCCATCGAGACCAAGGTCGGTTCGGTTGCCAACGACATCGACGTCCGCGTCGCGCAGTTCGAGGACCTGCTCGGCTCGCGTGTCGAGGCCGTTGCCGGCCGCATCGAGAGCAGCGGCCGCCAGGCCAGCGAGGACATGATGTCCCGCGCCGAGATGATCTCGACCGCGATCCGCTCGCATGTCGAGGACGCCGAGCGTTCGCTCACCAACCTCGTGGTCAACACCAGCGAGACGATCCAGACCGGTGCGCGCACGGCGCAGCAGTCGCTGATGACGGTCTCCTCGGACGTCAACGCCCAGCTCAAGATGACCTCCGCCGAGGTCGAGCGCTCGCTGACCGCGGTCGGCACCGGTGCTGCGAACTCGATCCTGACCAGCGCCCGCGAAGCGCAGTCAAGCCTGGTCGCGGCCTCGGGCGATGCCTCCAACCAGATCAAGGGCCTCGCGGCCGATGTCGAGCGCACGCTGTCCGCGGCTGGCTCGGCCACCGCCGCCTCGATCCTGGCCGGCGCCCGCGAGGTGCAGACCACGCTCGTCACTGCCTCTTCGGACGCGGCCAACCACGTCAAGACGCTCACCGCCGACGTGCAGCGCTCGCTGTCGATGGCCGGCACCTCGACGGCGGAATCGATCACCGCCGGCGCGCGCGATGCCCAGGGCACGCTGATCGCCGCCTCGACCGAGACGGCCAATCAGATCAAGGCGCTGTCTTCCGACGTGCAGCGCTCACTCTCGATGGCGGGCACCGCGACGGCCGAGACCATCATGACGGGCGCGCGCGAGGCCCAGAGCACGCTCGTCGCCGGATCTGCGGATGCGGCAAACCAGGTCAAGGCTCTAACAGCGGATGTGCAGCGCTCGCTCTCGATGGCTGGCACCTCGACGGCGGAGAGCATTTTGGCCGGCGCGCGCGAAGCCCAGAGCACGCTGGTCACCGCGTCCTCGGAGGCGGCGAGCCAGGTCAAGTCGCTCGCGGCCGAAGTGCACCGCTCGCTCTCGCAGGTCGGCCAGACCACCGCCGAGACGATCACGGCCAGCGCCCGCGACGCCCAGAGCACGCTTCTTGCTGTCTCCGCAGAGCAAACCGGCCAGGTCCGTTCGCTCGCGGCCGAGATGCAGCGCGCGCTGGCGACCGCCGGCGGCGCCACCATCGAGGCGCTCACCAGCGGCGTGCGCGAGGCCCAGGGCACGCTCATCACCGCTTCGACCGATGCGGCGAGCCAGATCAAGTCGCTGACGACGGACATCGAGCGCACGCTGACCGCGGTCGGCGCCGACACCGCTTCGACCATCCTCAACAGCGCCCGTGAGGCCCAGACCTCGCTGACCTCGACCTCGGCGGATGCCGCCAGCCAGATCCGCACGATCTCGACCGAGATCGAGCGCGCGCTGAGCACGGCCACGTCGAACGCGACCAACGACATCCAGACCAGCGCGCTCAACGCCCAGAACGCGCTGATCTCCGCCTCCAACGAGGCGAGCTCGCGGGTCAAGTCGAGCTCGGCCGACGTCGAGCGTTCGGTGCTCGCCGCCAGCTCGAGCTTCGGCCAGGCCATGACCGGCAAGACCGACGAGATCGTCACCTATGTGCAGCAGCAGGCCGACCGCCTCTCGAACATGATCGACGCCAAGCGCGGCTCGCTCGTGGACGCGATCGGCTCGAAGACCAGCCAGCTCACGCTCGACATCGACCGCGTCACCTCGGACGCGCTGAAGTCGATCGAGACGCGCGGCCAGGCCTTCTCCCAGACCATGATGGGCAACGGCAACGAAGTCGCCCGCACCATCAACGCGGCGAGCGAGATCGCGACCGGCGCGGTCGGCAAGTCGCTCAAGGACCTCGAAGCCGCCTCGCGCGCGGCGATCGACCAGTCGCGCCAAGTCTCGATCGCGGCCGTCACCGAGATGCAGGAGACCAGCAAGATCCTGCGTACCGACACGGTCGCCCTGTTCGAGCGCCTGCGCGAAGGCAACATCCTCCTCCAGGAGGTGCTGACCGGTGCGCACGACAACCTCAACTCGCTCGAGCGGGCGCTGGTGACGCGTGTCGCCGACTTCGTCTCGGCGATGAACGACGTCACCTTGCGCAACGGCGCTGCGACGCAGAACCTGGAAGACCAGCTCAACGTCTTCAACAGCAAGACCACGCGCGCACTCCAGGATCTCGGCGAGCTGTCGACCCAGTTCGACGCGCACGGCAAGGCACTCGTCGATGCCGCACAGGTCGTCGAGCAGAGCAACAGGAACACCACCGCCTCGCTTGCCGAACGCAAGGCGGCGCTGGAATCGCTCGTCACCACCATCGACCTGCGCACCGCCGATCTCGACCAGCGCCTGTCGCGCTTCACCGGGCTGCTCGATGAGTCGCTCGCTGCGGCCGAGGAGCGTGCCCGCGATATCGCCCGCGTGGTCGCCGAGACCGCCGGCGCAGGCTCGGCCGCGATCACCCGCCAGTTCGAGGCGGTGCGGTCGGCGTCCGAAGAGGAGCACCGCCAGACCATCGAGGCCATGCACGACATCTACCGCCAGACCACGGACGAGGCGGATGCGATGTTCAAGCAGTCGGCCGAGAAGTTCGGCAACCTCGTGTCCAGCATGAAGCAGATGGCGTTCGAGATGCACAACGAGCTCGAAGCCACCCGCAACGAGCTGCGTCGCGGCGTGCTCGAGATGCCGCAGGAGGCCGCCGAGAGCACGGCGCAGATGCGCAAGGTGATCGTCGACCAGATCGAGGCCCTCGCCGAGCTCAACCGCATCGTGGCGCAGCACGGCCGTGGCCTCGACGTCACCACCACGGGCCGCGCCTCCGTCGCCGTCCAGCGCCAGGAAGAGCCGGTGATGGCAAGCGTGGGCGCCCGGGCGACCGAGACCCGCATGCGCGACACCGGCAGCGCCTCGACGCTGCCGCCGCCGGACCTCGGCATGCCCGCCTCCTCGCGTCGCACGGAGGCACCGCCGGTTGCCCCCGGCGGCAACGACCAGGGCCGCGACGGCTGGCTGTCGGATCTCCTGAGCCGCACGGACGCCAACCAGGCGGCTCCGAGCGGACGTGAGGCCCCGCGCGGCCGCCAGGCCGCACCCGCTCCGCAGCCCCAGGCCCCGCAGAGCAGCGGTAATCCGCTGGAATCGCTGTCGCTCGACATCGGCCGGCTGATGGACCGCAACCTCGCCTCCGAGATGTGGGACCGCTACCAGCGCGGCGAGAACAAGGCCTTCACCAAGCGCCTGTACACGCCCGCCGGCCAGAAGGCTTTTGACGAGGTCGCCCGCAAATATCGGGCCGACCGCAACTTCAAGGGCACGGTCGACCGCTACGTCAGCGAGTTCGAACGCCTGCTCGACGAAGTCGCCCGCGACGGCCGCGGCCCGCAGGAGCTGCGCAGCCACCTGACCTCGGAGACGGGTCTGGTCTACACGCTGCTCGCACATGCCGCGGGGCGGTTGGGGTAAAGCGGCTAAGCTTGCGTGAACAATCAAACGCGAACGGAGGCCTCACGGCCTCCGTTTTTCGTTGTAGCATGGCGGGCAAACAGGAACTGCCGATGGTATTCATTCTCTCGGGTGACGGGCGCGACGACGAACATCCGGCAGCAGAACATGCGTTCGAGCGATACGAATCCTATCTCGCCGAAAACCGAGCGGTGTTCCCGCCTCACGCCTACGAGCTCGCAACCTCCGACTGGTTCTACCATACGAGGGACCACCGCTGCCCACACGATGCCTGGCTGGAGTCGCTACAAATATCGGAAAGGCCCGGCGCTCAGCCTCGTCAGCGATCCTGCTCAATCGCGCTGCGCCTGCTTGGCGCCTACCACGACGGGCACATCGAGATCACGTATCCGACCGTGTACGCCTACTCGCTCCAGGAGCTATCGCCGGATGCGCCGTCGCACGGCGATTGGCGCTACGACGAGTTTCGTATCTCGGATCGTGGTCACTTGATTCACGAGATCGAGTGGGCTTACCGCGCTCAGTGCAAGGCGTTCGTATGGGTCATTGAAGCCGATGACATCGAGTTCCGGTGGGTACCGAAACAGGAGCGCGCCTGAGAGCAACGTTCGACGCCACGGGCCCGTTTTGTTTTGGGTTTTGATTGCGCCAGTATTTCGTTGCTCATTGGGGAATTGCGGCGTCTCCACAAACTCCGTCTTTGCGAGGAGCACTTGCGACGAAGCAATCCAGACTACCTCTGCGGAGACGGTCTGGATTGCTTCGCTTCGCTCGCAATGACGAGGAGAGAGATCGTCCCTACTGCCGCTTGCGCTCGTTCGCGGGCGCCGGCTTCGGCGGCTCGGCCGGCGGCGGCGCAGCCGCTGGCGCGCTGTTGCTGGCGCCGAACAGCACGCGGGTCGGGTTGCGGTCGAAATTGTTCACGGCGCGGCTGATGTCGCCGAGCGTGCGGCGTCCGTCGGTGATCAGCGCGCCGGAGCGCTTGTCGAAATCCTCGGCGAGCTCGCGGATCGATTTCACCGTCAGAAACAGCTCGCCACCGTCCTTGCCGCCGGCGAGCGTGTTGAGGCCGAGCATGAGGTTGTCGGCCTTGAGCATCACGCCATCGACCTTGGCCATCACGCCGTCGATCTTCTCGGAGTTGCGCGCCAGCGAAGTCGTGAAGGTCTCCAGGTTCTTCAGCGAGTTCTTCACCGACTCCTGATTGTCGGCGACGATCTTGTTGATGTTCTGCAGCGTGCCGCGGATCGCCTCGGTGACGTCCTGGAGCTTGTTCGGATCGGCCGTCAGCGTCGGGATGCCGTCCTCGTCGAGCGGCGGCGGAGGAGCTGCCTCCTCGCCGCCCTTGAGCGAGATTGCGGCAACGCCGGTCAGGCCCTGGAATTCGAGACCGACCAGGGTGTCCTTGCGCAGCGGCGTGTTGTTCTCGATCATGGCGAGTGCGACAACCCGCCGCGGATTGTCGAGCTTCACCGAGACCACCTCGCCGACCCGGATACCGTTGAAGTTGACGCTGCCGCCGTTGCGCAGGCCCGCCGCCGGGCCCTCGAACACGACGCGGAAGGGGCTGCGCTGCTTGGTGGTGTGCAGCGACTGGAACCACAGCACGAAGCCGATCGCAGCCGCGATCACCGCCAGCGTGAAGGATCCGATCAATACGTAATTGGCCCGCGTTTCCATCAGGTGCTCCGGCTACTCAACTCACCACCGCGCGGGCGCGCTTGCCATGGAAATATTGCCTCAGCCAGGGATGCTGCGAGGCCTGCATGTCGGCGATCGACCCTGCCGCAATGATCTTACCGTTCCCTAAAACGGCGATGCGGTCGCAAGCTGTGTAAAGGCTGTCGAGATCGTGGGTTACCATGAAAACGGTCAGCCCCAAAGTCCGCTGCAGCGTCCTGACCAGATCGTCGAAGTCGCCGGCGCCGATCGGATCGAGGCCGGAGGTCGGCTCGTCCAGGAAGACCAGGTCAGGATCGAGCGACAATGCGCGGGCCAGCGCGACGCGCTTGATCATGCCGCCCGACAGTTCCGAGGGGAAACGCTCGGCCACCTCCGGCTTAAGGCCGACCATGGCGAGCTTGGCCATGGTGATCTCGTCCATCAGCCGCTGCGACACGCGAAGATATTCGCGCATCGGAAACTGGATATTCTGCCGCACCGTGAGCGAGGAGAACAGCGCGCCCTGCTGGAACAGCACGCCCCAGCGCCGTTCGACATTGCGGCGCTGCGAGGTGTTGGAGGAATCGAGGTCGACGCCGAACACTTCGATCGAGCCCGCAACCTTTGGCACAAGGCCGATGATGGTGCGCGTCAGCACCGACTTGCCGGCGCCCGAAGGACCGACAAAGCCCAGAATCTCGCCGCGCTTGACGTCGAGGTTGAGGCCGTCGAGCACGCGCGTCGCGCCGAACTGCACGGTGATGTCGCGGACGCGGATGATGGGGTTTTGAATCGCGTTTGGAGTGTCTTGCGCCATCGTCACATCCCGATCGAGGCGAAGAAGATGGCGAACACGCCGTCCATCACGATGACGAAGAAGATGCCCTTCACCACCGACGCCGTGGTGTGCTGTCCGAGCGACTCGGCGCTGCCCTGCACCGCGAGGCCCTCGACGCAGGCGACAATGCCGATCACCGCGGCCATCACCGGTGCCTTGACGATGCCGACGATGAAATGATCGATCGAGATGGCGTCGCGCAGCCGCAACAGAAACGCTTCGGGATCGACGCCGCCATAGAGCCAGGCGACGAGACCGCCGCCATAGAGCGCGGCCATCGCGCCGAGGAAGGCGAGGATCGGCAGCGCCAGCACCAGCGCCAGCATGCGCGGCAGCACCAGCACCTCGATCGGATCAAAGCCCATGGTGCGCAGCGCGTCGATCTCTTCGCGCATCTTCATGGAGCCGAGCTCGGCGGTGTAGGCACTGCCCGAGCGGCCCGCCACCATGATCGCCACCAGCAGCACGCCGATCTCGCGCAGGACCAGCACGCCGAGCATGTCGACGACGAAGATGTCGGCGCCGAAGCGGCGGAAATGGAAAATGCCCTGCTGGGCGATGATGCAGCCGATCAGGAAGGTGATCAGCACGATGATCGGCACCGCGCGCCAGCAGACCTGCTCCATGTGATGCACGGTCGAGGTCAGGCGGAACGAGCGCGGATGGATCAGCACATGCCCGCCCGCGGCGAGCACCGCGCCAAGCATGTCGATCAGGCCGGCAAAGGTGCCGCCGACGCCGGCCACCGCGCGGCCGATCTGCTCCAGCATGCCGCTGATGGTGATCGTGCTGCTGTCGATGACGGGCGTCGCCCTGACCCGGCGCACCTCGTCCACGAGGCTCGAATAATTGGCGGAGAGCCCCGCAATCTGCGCCTCGACCGTTCCCTTGGTCAGGCTGCGACGCAGCCGCTCGATCAGCCAGGCCCCAAAGGTGTCGAGCTTGGCGACCTCGGAGACGTCGATGAAGATGTTCTGGGGGCTGCCGGCAAGCTTCTCGGCGTCGGCCACCATCCGTTCCAGGGCCGGCGCGAAGCTCGCGGTCCAGGTTCCGGTGGCGCAGAGGGCCAGCGCGTTGCCTTTGGCAATCCGTTCCAGCTTCGGATCGCCGCTCAAGGTGTCCGCTCCCGTTCGAGGGCGGAGGAAATCAGAGTGTTGCGCACGCGCCCTTACCCGGAAAAGGTACCCCCAACTGGTTAATATTAGTTGTTAGAGGTAACCAGCAGGTTCAGATTTCGCCAGAGTTCAAAATGACTTCCAGCAAAGTTCCCGGTCTTTTCGCCCGAATCGAGCGGTTTCCGATCGCCGGCAGTTTCACCATCAGCCGGGGCGCCAAGACGGAAGCGGTGACCGTTGTGGCCGAAGTGAGCCAAAATGGCCTGACCGGCCGCGGCGAATGCGTCCCCTATCCCCGCTATGGCGAGACGCCCGAGGCGACGCTGGCCGCGATCCTGGCCATGCAGGACGCGGTCCGGGGCGGCCTCGACCGCCAAGCCCTCCAGGCCGCCATGAAGCCCGGCGCAGCCCGCAACGCGCTGGATTGCGCTCTGATCGACCTCGAGGCCAAGGCGGCCGGCCGGCGGGCCTGGAACCTGCTGGACCGCCCGGAGCCGGGCGTGCGCACCACCGCCTACACGATCTCGCTCGGCACGCCGGAGGCGATGGCGGCGGCGACGGCAAAGGCGGCGCACCGGCCCCTGCTCAAGATCAAGCTTGGCGGCGAAGGCGATCCCGAGCGGATCGCTTCTGTCCGCAAGGCCGCCCCCGAATCGGAGCTGGTGGTCGACGCCAACGAGGCGTGGACGCTGGCCAATCTGGAAGCCAACCTTGCCGCCTGCGCCGCCGTCGGCGTCACGCTGGTCGAGCAACCCTTGCCCGCAGGTCGGGACGACGCACTGGCAATGATCAAGCGGCCGGTCGCGGTCTGCGCCGACGAGAGCGTGCACACGCGCAAGACCCTCGCCTCGCTCCGCGACCGCTACGACGCCGTCAACATCAAGCTCGACAAGACCGGCGGCCTCACCGAGGCGCTCGCCATGGCCGATGCCGCGCAGGCGCTCGGCTTCGAGATCATGATCGGCTGCATGGTGGCGACCTCGCTGTCGATGGCCCCTGCCATGCTGGTGACGCCGCAGGCGCGCTTCGTCGATCTCGATGGTCCCTTGCTGCTCGCGCGCGATCGCGATCACGGGCTTCGCTATGACGAGAGCCTGGTCTACCCGCCGGATGCCGCGCTCTGGGGCTGAGCGATCAGACGATGCCGCGCCGACCAGATCAGCAGCGCGCCGGCCGCGGCCATCGCCGCCATGACGTAGTACAAGCCCTCGCCATAGCGCGCGTAGATCGCGCCTGAGACGATCGACGTGGCCGCGCTCAACAGCCCGCCAATCGCCGCGTAATATCCCTGTCCCCGCGCCATTTGACGCGGCGGTACGTGACGCACCATGAGATTCATCACACCAACCTGGGTCAGGCCGAAGCTCAGGCCGTGTCCGAGCTGCGTGATCGCGAGCACGGCGATCGGCGGCTCATGCGCGGTGATCGACCAGCGCATCGCGGCACTGATGCCTCCGATCACCACCAGCACCACGGGATGCAGCGAAAAGCGCGGCGACACAGCGAAGACGACGATCTCGGCGCAAACGCCGAGTGTCCACAGTCCCGCGATCGTCAATCCGCCAAGACCGTGGTTCTGCCAATTGATCGAGGCGAAGGTGTAATAGGCGACGTGGCTGGACTGGATCAGCGCCGACGAGCAGATGATGGCGAGGAAGCCCAGGTCGCGCAGCAGAGGTTTGCCGGCCTCCGCCATTCTTGATGTTCGCGGCCCCTCCTGCAGCGGCTGCAGCAAAAGCCCTGACAAGGCCGAGATCGTCGCCATCGCGACGATGATCCAGATCAGCTGGCGCGCTGCGATCAATTCGATCAGCAGCCCGCAAGCGAGCGCGCCGAGGATGAACGCGACCGATCCCCAGAGCCGCACGGGCCCGTAATCGAATCGATACCGGGCCACGCCGCGCAAGGCATAGGCATCGGTGAGCGGTGTCAGCGGAGTCCAGCAGCAACAGGTGACGACATAGAGCACGAGCACCGGCAAGGGCTGCTGCTGGGTGCCCACAAGCACAAAGCAGAGTGCGGTGGCCGACGCCGTCAGGATCATCGCGCCGCGCAATGCGTGGCGCCGTTCAGCCAGGCTGGTCACGAAAGGCAGCGTCGTGAAGCGCGTGACGGCCGGGACGGCGCTGATGATTCCAATCCAGCCCGGCTCGATACCGATGGCCTTCAACCACACCGTGAAGAACGGCAGATGGGTGCCCAGGACACCGTAGGACATGCCGTAGAACATTGCGAGACTCACGGCGAATCGCCGCTTGACCGCTGCTGGTGTGGGGATTTGTGATTCGAGTGGCATCAAACCAATTGCGATTCGGTCGATATCGTGGTGATCGTTACAGTAACGCGCGGTGATTTGCGCGACGAGATTGTCATGGCCAACGAAGCATTCGCCCTCTCGCCCATGTCTGCCCGCGCGGCCGAGCCGAACGAGCAGGATTACGACGCGATCCGCGAAGCCTTCATGGAGACCGCGCGCGGCCGCTGGTTCCTCGGCGAATACGCCAAGCGCAACCGCAATGCCGACACGCGCATGGTGCTCGACGCGGTCGCAAAAATCGAAGAAACCCTTGCGGCACAGCGACAACCTGTCGTCGTGGACCGCCTGCCCGAAGCGCTGGTCGCGATCCGCCGCGCGGTCGAGGACGCGGAAAGCGCGGCCGCGAAGGCGTTTGATCCAGCCGCGATCAAAGCGAGCCTCGCAGCTATTCCGCGCGGCGTGCGCATCATCAAGGAAATCTCATGGCGCTGGCGCGAGATCGGCGCCGACGGGCGAATCTGCGACCTGATTGATTCGCAGCTCGCCTCCATCGAGGCGGCCTGCGCGCAAGTTTCGACCATCGACCCGCGCGGCGACCTCAAGGCCGCCTTCGACCTGCTCAAGGACCGGGTCGAAGAGACCGACGTCGACGGTGTCGCAGCGCCGCAAGCCGCCGTGCGGCCTTCTCCGGCACCCACGCCGGAAGCGCCGCCCGTGGCGGAAGCCGCAGTCGCCGAAGCGTCCACCGCGATGGCGAGCGAAGCACCCGTGGCTTTTACGGAGATGCCGCAAGAAATCGAGCAGGAGATCGCGCCCGAAATCGCTGCCGACATCAGCGGCATCGCCGAGGACGCGACGATGGACGTCGCGATCGCGCTCGAGATCACCGAAATCCCAGCCGCCGTCGAAGAGAGCTTTGCCCCGATTGAGGACAGCCTCGCCGATCCCGCGGCCGCCGCCGAGATCACCGACGAGTTCTCGCTCGATGCCGCGGCGGAGGCCGAGGACGAAGCCATACTCGAGGCCATCGCCATGGAGATGGCCGCGCCCGATCCGGAATTCGACGAGATCGTCGATCCCGCGGAGATGGAAGCAGCCATTCCGGAACGGTTGCCGGAACCGAGGCCGGAACCGATGGTCACGGAGCCCGTCGCGGTGGAAGCACCGGTCACGCCACATGAAGAGTTAGTCGTCGAGGAGCCGGTTACTGAAGCCCCGATCGCGATGGAATCGCTCGCACGCCTCACCGACGCCATTGCGGAAGCCGCCGCCGAAGTGATGGAGCAGCCCGCTCCCGCGATGGCGGCCGCAATGTCATTCGACGCGGCACCGACCGCGACGATTCCGATGCCGTCGCCGCTGCCCGAGCCTTCGCTTGGGGCCACCATCCTCGCCAGCGGCATCGTGCAAAGGCCGCGCACTGCGGCCAACGACGCGCTGGCCCCGATTCGCCGCATGACCCAGGCCGAGAAGATCGCGTTCTTCTCGTAAGGCGGGCGCGGCTTCCCCTGAATCAGAAGATCACGCCCTTGCGGATCAGGAAGCAGCCATAGCCTCTGGCGTCGCCGACCTGCACGACACCGAAGCCCCCGGCCGCGGCGCGATAGAAGTCCGGCCGCGACAGCTTGCCGGGCGTGACCGGGCGGCCCACTGCGCCAGCGATCTCCGCCAGCACCGCGCGCTGGATATCCGGCACGCGGTCGGGATCGTCGACCGGCATCATCACGCGCACGGGATCGGGATCGAAATCGTCGAGCGGATAGAGCGTCATGATGGCCCGCACCGCGGTCTCCATGGTCATCCCCGGCAGCTGGATCAGGCGCTGCGAGGATGTCGTCCGGGCGATGTGGGTCGCGGGGAAATTGGCGTCGACGACGACGAGGTCATCGCCATGGCCCATCGAGGCGAGCAGCCAGAGCAGATCGGGCGTCAGGATCGGATCGATCGATTTCAGCATGTGACGACTGTCCTCCCAAGGGCGTGTCTTTGGCCGGCAAAGCCGGCGTGGTCGATTATCGGTTCCGCACTATAGCAGGTCCCGCGTGATCTGGATCACGCAGCGCGCCACGGTGATCCCGATCACGGACCTTGGGCTCGAACGCGATCAAGTTTCCTCGCCACCAATCTCGCATCGAGATGAGTGCCAAAGGAGCACGCCATGTTCCGCCTGAAATCCGCCCTGATGACTGCCGGCCTGCTGGGAAGCCTGTTCGGCTTCGCCTGCGGCCCTGTTTCCGCGCAAGTTGCCCCTGTCGAACCCGCCCCGACCGCGCTGCTAGGCCCGGAGCAGCGGGTTGCGCTGGTAATCGGCAATTCGAACTACCAGAACGCACCACAGCTTGCGAACCCCGACAATGACGCCCAGTCGATGGCGCAGTTTCTCAACTCCGCCGGCTTCGAGGTGATCTCGGCCACCGACCTCGGCCAGAATGAAATGCTGCGCGTGGTGCAGGACTTCTCCGCCAAGGTGTCCGAACGCGGCCCGAACACGGTGGCGATGGTCTATTACGCCGGTCACGGCGTGCAGCTCGCCGGCGAGAACTATCTCGTTCCCGTCGATGCAAAGGTCACAGACCAGACCGAGCTGGTCAACGACTCGGTGCGCCTGGTCGACGTGATGTCGACGCTCGAGACGATCCCGAGCCGGATGCGCATCGTCATCCTCGATGCCTGCCGCAACAACCCGTTTCCGAACGTGAACGACGCCGGCCGTGGCCTGGCCATCGTCGATGCGCCGAACGGCTCGATCGTCGGCTATTCGACCGCGCCGGGCGCCGAAGCGCTCGACGGCAGTGGCGGCCACAGCCCTTACACCCAGGCGTTCCTGAACGTGGCGCGTGAGCCCAACGTGCCGATCGAGCAGTTGTTCAAGCGCGTGCGGCTCGCGGTGAACCAGACCACCAGCGGCGCCCAGATTCCGTGGGAGAGCTCGTCCCTGACATCGGACTTCACCTTCTTCGGCGACACGGTGGTGGCCGCCAACCGCGCACCGGTGCATGCACCGGTGGTGCAGATGGCCTCCAACCTGCCGAGCCGCTCGACCCGCCAGGCCTATGACTACGTCGTGTCCGAGGGACGGCCGGAGTACTATCAGGAGTTCATCGCGATGTACCCGCACGATCCGCTGTGCGATCACATCCGCTGGCTGCTTGCAAATCTCCTGATGTCGCAGGCCTGGCACCAGGCGGTCCTGTTGAACACGCCAATCGGCTATCAGAACTTCTACAGCAGCTACGGCAACAGCCCCTATGCGCAAATCGCGCTGAAGCTCGAGGCGCATCCGAAGCAGATCCCCTTGATGCAGCCGACCAAGTTCCTGGCCCCGCAGAACATTGCCCCGACCTTGAAAATCGGCAATTTCGGCCAGCCCAAATACATGCCGCTGATCCATGAGGGCAACGGTGGCTCGCAGATGAACGCCAACCTGCCGGTCGGGCAGAAGCCGGTCGACGGCAACGTCATCGGCAAGCTCGGCAATGGCGGCAAGATCGTCAACCTGCCGGCGCCGACCAACACGACCACGAACAACGGCGGCATCGGCAAGATCGTGACGCTGCCGGTGACCACCACAACGCAGAATAACGGCACCAGCAATACCGGAACGCCCGGCAAGGTCGTCACCCTGCCCACGCCGACCAACACGACGACGAACAACGGCGGCATCGGCAAGATCACGACGCTGCCGGTCACCACCACCACGCAGAATAACGGCACCAACAATACCGGAACGCCTGGCAAGATCGTGAGCATGCCGGTGAACATCGGCAAGGGCGTCGACGTCAAGACGACCGACGTGAAGACGACGAATGTTCAGATCCAGAACCAGCCGATCCGCATCAACAACGGCAACACCGGCATCGTGAAGCTCAACAACAATCCGGTGAGCAATGTGCAGGTGCAGAACAACCGCCCGCAGTTCAACTCGTTCAGCAATGGCGGCGGCAACAACTTCCGCCAGTCAATGAACCAATCGCCGATGATGGGTGGCGGCGGTGGTGGTCACCACGGCTTCGGGCACTGATCGCAACCGATCACGCAACGACAAAGGGGGCAGAGCGGAAACGCTCTGCCCCTTCATCGTGTCGGACACTCAAGAAATCAGGCCACCAGCTCGGCGAACAGGTCCGCATCGACGTTGCCGCCGGAGAGCACGATGACGACGTTCTTGCCGGCAACATCCAGACGACCGGCGAGCAGCGCGGCAAGGCCCACCGCGCCGCCGGGCTCGACCACGAGCTTCAGCTCGCGATAGGCAAAGGCGACGGCGGCGCCGACTTCCTTGTCCGAGGCCGTCACGCCGCGCGCCAAGAGCTTGCTGTTGATCGCAAAGGTCATCTCGCCGGGGATCAAGGCCATCAGCGCATCGCAGATGGTGCGGCCCGCAGGCCCATGCGGCTCGCGATGGCCCGCGCTGAGCGAAATGCCGTGATCGTCGAACGCCTCAGGTTCGGCCACCACGATCTGCGCTTGCGGATAGCGCGCCTTCACCGCGGTCGCGACACCCGCGATCAGGCCGCCGCCGGAGGCCGGGGCCACCACGATATCAGGTGAGAGGCCGAGCGTTGCCATATCCTCCGCGATCTCGCGGCCGGCGGTGCCCTGGCCTGCGATCACGAAGGGATCGTCATAGGGCCGAACCAGCGTCGCGCCGCGCTTCTCGGCGATGCCGCGCGAGATCGCCTCACGGTCGTCGTTGTAGCGGTCATACAGCACGACCTCGGCGCCGTAGGATTTGGTGCGTTCGCGCTTCGACAGCGGCGCGTCCGCCGGCATCACGATGGTCGCCTGCATGTCAAGGATCTTGGCCGCCGCAGCCACGCCCTGGGCGTGATTGCCGGAGGAGAACGCGACGACGCCGCCCGCGCGCTTGTCTTGCGGAATCGAGAACACCTTGTTGAAGGCGCCGCGAAACTTGAAGGAGCCGGTGCGCTGGAGCATCTCCGGCTTCAGGAACACCTTTGCGCCGACGCGCTCGTTGAGCACGGGGAAAGACAACAGCGGGGTGCGGACGGCGTAGGGCGCGAGCACGCGCGCTGCGGCGTCGATATCGGCGGGGCCGACCGGAAGGGGCTGTTCGGACATGGCGCGATGTTATCGCGGCCGGCGAGTTGCAAGCAAGACACCTCCGCGCGAGGATTTTCTTCTCTTCAGGCGACGAAGCGCGGCTGTTCCGCCCCGTTCCGGCCCGGCAGCACCGCGCCGACCGCACGGATGCTGTCGATAAACGCCCGCGCCGAGGCCTCCCAGGTGTAAGCGGCAGCGAATTCGACGCAGTCCTGCCGGGAAACGCCGAGCGCGGCGAAGCAGGCATTGCGCAGATCATGATCCAGCACGCCGACCGGCGCATCGCCGATGACGTCGCGCGGCCCCTTCACCGGGAAGGCCGCAACCGGCAGGCCGCTTGCCAGCGCCTCGAGCAGAACGAGGCCGAACGTGTCGGTTTTGCTCGGAAACACGAAGACGTCGGCCGCCGCATAGATGTCGGCAAGTTCCTCGCCGTGCTTCTCCCCTAAGAAAATCGCGTCGGGGTAGGCCTCCTCCAGCGCATTACGCGCGGGCCCGTCACCGACGACCACCTTGGTGCCGGGCAGATCGAGATCGAGGAACGCTTCGAGATTCTTCTCCACCGCGACCCGACCGACCGAGAGGAACACCGGTGCCGGCAGGCAGAGATCGACGGCGCGGGGGTGGAACAGATGCGTATCGACGCCGCGCGGCCACAGCACGACATTGTCGAAACCGCGCTCGCCAAGCTCGCAGGCGAGCGCCGGCGTCGCCGCCATCACGGCCCGGCTCGGGCTGTGGAAACGCCGCAGCGCCCGCCAGATCAGCGAGCCCGGAACCGGCATCCGGGCGCGGACATATTCGGGAAAACGGGTGTGGAAGCTGGTCGTGAACGGCAGCTTGCGCTGTCGGCAATAGCGGCGGACCATCAGGCCGATCGGGCCTTCGGTCGCGATATGGATGCTGTCGGGCCGGGCTTCCTCGATCAGTTCTGCGATGCGCGCCGGGCGCGGCATCGCCAGCCGCACGTCGCGATAGCTCGGCATCGCGAAGGTGCGGAATGATTGCGGCGTCAGGAACGTGAATTCGACGCCGAGCCCCTTGGCGGCGTCGGCGAGTTTGGTCAGCGTCCGAACCACACCGTTGACTTGCGGGTGCCAGGCGTCGGTCGCGACCAGGATGCGCATCAAGCCGCCCTTGCTGCCACCTGCGGCACTTGTGCCGGTTTCTTCAGATGATCCGCCCAGGTGATGATCTCGAAATGGCCGTCATCGTGCTCGACCAGCGCGGTGCAGCTTTCGACCCAGTCGCCGCAATTCATGTAGCGGATACCGTTCTCGTCGCGGATCACGGCGTAGTGGATGTGGCCGCAGATCACACCGTCGGCATCATGACGCCGGGCTTCGGCGGCGAGCGCCTGCTCGAACGCGCCGATATAATTGACGGCGTTCTTGACCTTCTGCTTGGCCCATTGCGACAGCGACCAATAGGGCACCTTGAACATGCGGCGGAAGAAGTTGACGAAGCGATTCATCTGGATCGCGAAGTCGTAGGCCTTGTCGCCGAGATGGGCGAGCCAGCGCGCGTTCTGCACCACGAGGTCGAAGATGTCGCCGTGGATGATGAGAAAACGCTTGCCGTCCACGCCGGTGTGGATCGTGTTCTCGACCACGTCGATACCGCCGAAATGCGTGCCGTAATAGTTGCGCAGGAACTCGTCGTGGTTGCCGGGCACGTAGATGATCTTGGCGCCCTTGCGCGCCTTGCGCAGCAGCTTCTGGACCAGATCGTTATGCGATTGCGGCCAGTGCCAGCTCGATTTCAGCGCCCAGCCATCGACGATGTCGCCGACGAGATAGATCGTGTCGGCATCGTGATAGCGCAGGAAGTCCAGCAAAAGGTCGGCTTGAGAGCCGCGGGCTCCGAGATGAACGTCGGAGATGAACAACGTGCGAAAGCGCCGCTCCGGGCTCTCGTCACTCACATCGTAACTTCCCATGCGCCAGCCTGTAACTGTGTCCCGTGACAGGGGGATGACCGATTGAACCTTTGAGGCACCCTCAGATACGAATCGAACCTTGCCTCGCCCTCCCCGCGAATATCAGTCACATGCGACAATCAGGCGACATGATCAGGCAATGATGGCCCGCAAGACCCCGGAACCACGGCCATATTGGTTAATACCGGGACCAACCAGCGCCCGGCAGGACGCCTGTGTCAGTAAAACCTGTGGAAATGATGGATCGGCCCGTGGCCGTGACCGACGCTGAAGCGGTCGGCAGCAGCGATCGCCGCGCTGATCCAGCTCTTGGCGCTGCGTACGGCCGTCTCGAGATCCTCGCCTTTGGCGAGGCCCGCGGCCACGGCTGACGACAGCGAGCAGCCGGTCCCATGGGTGTTGCGGGTCGCGACGCGCGGCGCGGCCAGCGCGATCGTGGTGCTCGGGCTGACGAGATAGTCGGTGCTCTCCGCACCCTCGCCGTGCCCCCCCTTGATCAGGACGGCGCGGCAGCCGAACTCGAGCAGACGACGCCCCTGGCTTTCGATCTCGGTCTCGCTTCGCGCGATCGGCTCGTCAAGCAGCGCCGCCGCCTCGGGCAGATTGGGCGTGATCACGGAAGCGAGCGGCATCAGTTTCGTGCGCAACGCCACGACGGCCTCTGCGGCGAGCAGGCGGTCGCCAGAGGTTGCGACCATCACGGGATCGAGCACGACATGGCGAGGCTTCCAGCGCGACAGCGCTGAAGCGATCGCATCGATGCTCGCAACCTGCGCCACCATGCCGATCTTCACCGCGCCGACATCGAGATCGGAGAACGCCGCATCGATCTGCGCGGTGACGAAATCGGCCGGCACCGCGTGAATGCCGGTGACGCCTCTGGTGTTCTGTGCGGTCAGCGCCGTGATCGCTGACGCGCCGTAGACGCCGAACGCAGCAAAAGTCTTCAGGTCGGCCTGAATGCCTGCGCCGCCGCTCGAATCCGAGCCGGCAATGGTAAGCGCCACGGGCGTGGTCATCGCAGGATACGCTTGCTTGACGAAAACACGGCCATGATCTGTCCTGACATGGTTTGTCCTAGCGCGCCGGCGCAACGCCAGCAAGCCGGCGAATCAGGCAGAAACAAAGCCGCCCAGCCTTGTCGTCCCGGAAGCGTGCACATCCCGGAGAATATGACCTGGGCATCACCCGGCCTTGGCGCGCCTCACCAAATCAGTGAAACGTGTGGTGGGTTCGTCCAGCGACGCCACGTTGCAGGTTTCCCCGGCCTGCAGCCTCTCGGGAAGAAATCATGTGGGCCTATTTTGAACGCATCCTCGATTCCTCGATGTTCTCACCGCACGGCATCTGCCTGCTGTGGGAGCCCGAGCTGATCTGGCTCCACGTCGTCTCCGACGCCAGCATCGCGGCCGCCTATTTCTCGATCCCGTTTGCGCTCACGATCCTCGTCACCAGGCGGCGTGACCTCCAGTTCGGCTGGGTGTTCTGGGCGTTCGCGATCTTCATCATGGCCTGCGGCCTGACACATGTGCTGTCGATCTACACCCTCTGGGTCCCGATCTATGGCATCGAAGGCCTGGTCAAGGCCGCAACTGCGGTAGCGTCGATCTTCACGGCAGTCGCGCTCTGGCCGCTGCTGCCGAAGATCCTGGCCATCCCCTCTCCGTTCGAGCTGCAAAAGGTCCAGGCCGCGCTCGAGGAAGAAGAGATCAAGACCCGGGACGCGACGCAACTGCTCAAACAGGTGGGCGAGGCGCAGCGCGCGATGCGCGAGAGCGTGGCGCGTCTGACCGCGGTGGTCGAGACCGCCGTCGACGGCGTCATCCTGTTCGACGCGCAGAACCGCATCCTGCTGTTCAATCCGGCCTGCGAGCGGTTGTTCGGCTACCAGGCGAGAGAGGTGATGAACCGGAACGTCAGGGTGCTGATTCCCGACGAGGCCGGCGCCGCGTCCAGTGGCGACACGAGGGATTTCGCGACCGGTGGCGAGACGATCGGCCTGCGCAAGGACGGGTCGACCTTTCCGATGGACCTGTCGGTCGGCCAGGCGATGCAGGACGGCGAGCTGATCTTCGTCGGCATCATTCACGATCTGACCGCGCGCAAATTGACCGAGCAGCAGCTCCAGCAGGCGCAGAAGATGGAAACGGTCGGTCAGCTCTCCGGCGGCATCGCGCATGACTTCAACAACCTCCTCACCGTCATCATCGGCAACGCCGAACATCTCAGCGAGCAGCTCAAGGCGCGGCCCGACCTGCGCCAGTTCGCCGACGACATCTGCCAGTCAGGCGAACGCGGCGCGGAGCTGACACAGCGGCTGCTCGCCTTCAGCCGCCGCCAGCTGCTCCAGCCGCGGACGATCGATTGCCGCGAGCTGATCGAATCCATGCTCAAGCTGTTCAAGCGCACGTTGCGCGAGAACATCGAGATCAAGACGATATTCGGTCCCGGCACCATCAAGGCCTTTGCGGACCGCGCCCAGCTCGAATCCGCGGTGCTGAACCTTGCGCTCAACGCGCAGGACGCGATGCCATCGGGCGGGCATCTGACACTGAGCACGGAGCTCGCCGCAGTCGACGAGGACTATCGCGCCCTGCACCCGGAGGTCGCATCCGGCAGCTATGCCCTGATCTCGGTCACTGATGACGGTGAAGGCATGACGCCTGACGTCATCGAGCGTGCGTTCGAGCCATTCTTCACCACCAAGGAAGTCGGCAAGGGCTCCGGCCTCGGGCTGAGCATGGTCTATGGTTTCGCCAAGCAATCCGACGGCCATGTCTCGATCTATAGCGAGCAGGGTCTGGGAACGACGGTCCGGATCTATCTGCCGCGTGTCGGCGCCGGACAGTCCGCGGCCGAGGCGCCCGAGAACGACGAAGCCGCACCGCGCGGCCATGAGACGATCCTGATCGCGGAGGACGATCCGTTCGTGCGATCCTCGGTGATCCTCCGGGTGGAGGCGCTCGGCTATCGCGTCGTCGCCGCCGTGAACGGCAAGGAGGCCTTGCAACGGCTGCGCGCCGACCCTGCCATCGACATGCTGTTCACCGATATCGTCATGCCCGGCGGGATGAGCGGCTGGGACCTCGCCGACCAGGCCCGGCGTATTCGCCCCGGTTTGCCGGTGCTGTTTACCTCGGGCTATGCGCTGGAGACCCTGGTCGAGCAGGGCCGCGCGCAGGCTGAGGCCGTGGTCCTGACCAAGCCCTATCGCAAGGCCGAGCTCGCCCAGCGGCTCAGGGACGCATTTGCGGCAGCAGCGATGGCCTCGTAGAGCGCCTCTATTGGAGGCTGCCGCACCTGTCCGGCCTGCATGGTTCGAGACGCCCGCTTAGGCGGGCTCCTCACCATGAGGGTTTGATATCTCACCGCGAACCGTGACCTCATCCTGAGGAGCGCGCCCTTGCGCGCGTCTCGAAGGATGGCCGCAGGCCGTATGCCCGCTTGCTAAATCGGGCCGGTTTTGGCCTATTAGCCGGCAAGCAATGCCTTCGGAGTGACTGCAATGGTACCTTTCTTCGTCCAGATCAAATGCAAGCTTGGCCAGTCCTATACGGTCGCCAACGCGCTTGCCGAAGCCGAGATCGCCTCCGAGATCTACTCCACCGCGGGCCACTACGATTTGCTGGTGAAGTTCTACGTCGACAAGGACACCGATATCGGCCACTTCATCAACGAGAAGGTGCAGGTGCTGCCCGGCATCCAGGACACGCTCACCATCATCACCTTCAAGGCCTTCGGTACGGGCTAGCTGGACGCGTTCAACCGCCACTTTCCTTGCGCTTGGGCGGCGTCGGACCGTCGACCGGCGGCAGCGATTTCAGATAGGCGGCCATCGCGGCGCGATCCTCCGGTCTCAGCTGCGCGAGATTCTTGATCACCGGCCGCATCGAGCCCGACGCGCTGTCGCCCTCGGGCATGTCGCCGGTCTCGAGGAAGTCGGCGATCTCCTTCTCGCTCCAGTCACCGATGCCCTTCTGCGTGATGTTCGGCACCCAGCCCTCGCCTTCGGGATTGGGTCCGCCGGCAAAGCGCTGCGCGCTGATGACGCCGCCGAGAAAATTGCGCGGGCTGTGGCATTCGGCGCAATGGCCGAAACCGTTCACGAGATAGGCGCCGCGGTTCCACTCTGCCGAATGCATCGCGGCCGGCACGAACGGCCTCACATCCACGAACAGCAATTTCCAGATGCCGACATTGCGTCGGATGTTGAAGGGAAACGGCAGATCATGATCGCGCACGCGGCCCGCGACCTGCGGCAATGTCTTCAGATAGGCAAAGAGATCGCGAACGTCATCGACTTTCGCAATGTGATAGGACGTGTACGGAAACGCCGGGAAGTAGTGCGTGCCCTCAGGCGAGATGCCGCGCATCACCGCGTTGACGAAATCGGCCTCGCTCCAACGGCCGATGCCATCGGTCGGATCAGGTGAAATGTTCGGCGCATAGAACGTGCCGAACGGCGAGCCGAGCGCGAGGCCGCCACCGAGCCTCAAGCGATCCGGCTGGTTGGGCACGGCATGGCAGGACGAGCAGCCGCCGGCGTTGAACAGCTCCTGCCCGTTGGCAAGATCGGGCGCACGCGTCGACGCCGGCAGCGCCAGGGCGGTCGGCGCGGTCAGCCACCAATAGACGGCAAAGGCTGCGACAATGGCAACCAAGAAGACGGAAATTGTTCGTCGCAGCATGAAGGATCCCATCGCGCTCGAGCGTATTTACGGATCATCCCGCCGCAGCTCCAGCCACGAATTATTTAGATGGTTTGATTGGCATCCGGGAATAAACTCGGAACCGCACTGTTTGCAAGTTGACAGCAATCAGGCGTCAACAGGGAGAGACCCATGAACAAAGCGCTTTTCGTCACGCTGGCACTCGGAGCCGCCGTCGCGTTCGCAGGCTCGGCCAGCGCGGAGAAACTGAAGGCGACGCTGGACGCCAAGTCCGAAGTCCCCGCCAATGCCAGCACCGCCACCGGCACCGCCGATCTCGACTATGACGCCGCGACCAAGAAGCTCTCGTGGAAGGTGAGCTATTCCGGCCTCTCCGGCCCCGCCACTGCCGCCCATTTCCACGGCCCTGCCGAGGTCGGCAAGAACGCGGGCGTCGCGGTCCCGATTCCGGGCATCGCCAACAGCCCGGCCGAAGGCTCGGCCACGCTGACCGACGCGCAGGCCTCCGATCTCCTCGCCGGCAAGCTCTACGTCAACATTCACACCGCAGCCAACCCGGGCGGCGAAATCCGCGGCCAGGTGACCAAGTAAAGTGACGAAGTAAATTCAGATCAGATGATCGATGGCCGGGCGCAAAGCGTCCGGCCTTTTCGATTCTGAAGCGGCAGCGATCCCCGTGCGGTCAAGCCGCACTCAAGGCCTGCTCGAGGTCCGCAATCAAATCGTGCGGATTCTCGATGCCGATCGACAGCCTGATCGTGCAATCGAGCACGCCGATCTTGCGGCGGATGTCGGCGGGAACGCCGGAATGGGTCATCGTCGCCGGCAGGCTCGCCAGCGATTCCGTTCCGCCGAGGCTGACCGCGAGCTTGAAGATCTGCAACGCATTGAGGAATTTCTCCGCCGACGCCTGACCGCCGACGATGTCAAACGAGAACGTCGACCCCGCGCCGAGACATTGCCGCGCAAACACGCGCCCCGCGGGCGAGGTCTCCGCGTGATGGCCGAGATAATGAACCTTGGCCACCTTGGCATGGTCACGCAGGAAATCCGCCACGAGCCGCGCGTTGCTGTTTGCCTTCTCCATGCGCAGGCTGAGCGTTTCGAGCGAGCGGTTGATCATCCAGCAGGAATGCGGATCGAGCTGGGTGCCGATGGCACCGCGCAGCGCTTTCACGCCCTTCATGACCGTCTTGGTGCCGAGCGCGGCGCCCGCGATCAAATCGGAATGGCCGCCGACATATTTGGTGAGAGAGTAAAGCGAGATGTCTGCGCCATGCTCGATCGGCCGCTGAAACACCGGACCGAGCAGCGTGTTGTCGCAGGCGATGATCGGCGTGTGGCCCTGGGCCTTGCCGATGGTATCGGCAACGCGGCGCATCAGCGCGACGTCGACGAGGCCGTTGGTCGGGTTGGCCGGCGTCTCGATCAGGATCATCGAAACCCGGCCCTTGCGCATCGCCTCTTCGGCGGCCTGGTTGACCGCCACCTCATCGATGCCGTCGGCAAAGCCGACTGCGCCGATCGAGAAGCGCGACAGCGTGTTCGTCAATAGCGTCTCCGTCCCGCCATAGAGCGGCTGCGAGTGCAGGATAACGTCGCCCGGGCGGACGAAGGCGAGAATCGTCGTCGAGATCGCCGCCATGCCCGACGAGAACAGCGTACAGCTCTCGGTGCGCTCGTAGATCGCGAGCCGGTCCTCGACGATCTCGCTGTTGGGATGGTTGAAGCGCGAATAGACGAGCCCTGCGCCCATGCCTTCCGGCGGCTCGCGCCGGCCGGAGACGTAGTCGAAAAAATCCTCCCCGTCCTCGGCCGTCCTGAACACGAAGGTCGAGGTCAGAAACACCGGCGGCTTGATGGCGCCTTCCGACAGCTGCGGATCGTAGCCATAGGTCAGCATCAACGTTTCCGGATGCAGCATATGGTTGCCGATATGGGTTTTCGACGGGAACGGTTTGACCATGGCCTGCCTCGCTGTTGCCTGAGATCGCCGCCGCACGTCGGAACTCCGGACAGCATCAGGCATCAACGCCGCGGCGATGCGCGCAAGCATAGTCCTTCTGACGCCGATCCGTCAGGGTAAGCGAACAGAATTTGGTGATGTGATCAGAAAGGCATCAGTCCTGTCGCCCGGATGGAACGAAAGCGCCATCCGGGCTACGGGCTGCCTCGCCTTACTTCAGCTTCAGCCGGTACGTCTCGTGGCAATCGTTGCAACGATCATTCATCGCGGTGTAGGCGGCCTTGAGGCTTGCCACGTCGGTGATCTTGCCCTTGACGTCGGCGATCGCCTTCTGCACTGGCGGGATCTTGGAATCGAAATCGGCCTTCTGCTGCCAGACCTTGGGGGACGAGCCGTAGGTCGCGTTCACCACGTCCTGCTTGGGATTGGTCTCAAAGGTCTTTGCGATCTTGGCGACGTCGGCCTCGAGACTGGCGATTGCCGTGTCGACCGCCTTCTGATCGTAGGGAATGTCGGCCTTCGTCATCTTGAGGATCACGCCATACATGCTCTTGGCCTGCGAGCGCATCAGATTGTCCTGCTGGACGGCGACCTCCTGCTGCGCCATCACGGCGCCCGCACCCAGAAGAAGGGTGCCCGCAACAATCAACGTACGTTTCATGGGCTTGTTACTCCGGCTCGCAAGTCGGTTTGGGGGAAGACCATTGAGGATAGAACCCGGCCGCGGGCAATTAATTCCCGCGGGCCGAATGGCCGCTTTACAGGCTGTGGCGGCGATGGTGCTCGCTGATCGCGATCCACACCCGCTCCGGCGTCGCCGGCATGTCGATGTGGTCGATCTTGTATTCGCGCCAGAGCCCGTCGACGATGGCGTTGACGACGGCCGGACAGGAGCCGATCGCACCGGCCTCGCCCGCGCCTTTCACGCCCATCGGATTGGTGGTGCAGGGAATGTTGTTGGTCTCGAACACGAAGGACGGGCCGTCGGCCGCGCGCGGCAGCGCGTAGTCCATGAAGGTCGCGGTGATGAGCTGGCCATCGCCGGCGCCATAGACCACCTGTTCCATCAGGGCCTGGCCGATGCCCTGCATAGCGCCGCCATGCACCTGGCCCGCCAGCAGCAGCGGATTGAGCGTCTTGCCGAAATCGTCGACGATCACGTAGTTCACGATCTTGATGATGCCGGTGGCCGGATCGATCTCGACCTCCGCGACATGGGTGCCATTGGGATAGGTGCCGTCGGCGCTTGCGAAGGTCGCGCTGGCGTTCAGCTTCGACGGATCGGCGCTCGCGCGCTTGGCCAGATCGGAGAACGAGATCGACCGGTCGGTACCGGCGATGCGCACGATGCCATCGGTGATCTCGAGGTCGCCGGCGCCGGCTTCCAGCGCCTGCGCCGCGATCGCCTTCAGCTTCTCGCCAAGTTCGCGCGTGGCGCGTTCGACGCTGACGCCGCCTGAGGGAATCGAGGCCGAGCCGCCGGTGCCGAGGCCCGTGGCGATCATCGCGGTGTCGCCCTGGTGGACGTGCACACGCTCCGGCGCGACGCCGAACTGCTCGGCGACGATCTGCGCATAGGCGGTCTGGTGGCCCTGCCCGCTCGACTGCGTGCCGATCAGGACGGTGATGTCGCCATTGGGATCCATCCGCACATTGGCGGTCTCCTCGCCCATGGTACCGCAGACCTCGACATAGCTCGCCAGCCCAATGCCGCGGATGAGGCCGTGCTTCTTGGCCGCCTTGGCGCGCTTTGGAAACTCCTTCCAGTCGGCGATCTCCATCGCGCGCTTGAGATGCGCGGCGAAGTCGCCGGAATCGTAGACCTTGCCGGTCGCGGTCTTGTAGGGCAGCGCCTTCGGCTGGATGAAATTCTTGCGGCGGATCGCATCCGGCGTCATGCCGAGTTTTCGCGCGCTGGCATCGACGAGACGCTCGATCACATAGGCGGCCTCGGGCCGGCCTGCGCCGCGATAGGCATCGACAGGCACGCTGTTGGTGAAGATGGTGCGCACGCGGCAGTGGAAGGCCTGGATATCGTAAAGGCCCGGCAGCATGCCGGCGCCACCATGCGGGATATAGGGCCCGAAGGTCGACAGATACGCGCCCATGTCGCCCATCAGGTCGCAATCCATCGCCAGGAACTTGCCGTCTTCAGTCAGCGCCATCTTGGCCGTGGTGACGTTGTCGCGGCCCTGCGCGTCGCCCATGAAATGCTCGGAGCGATCGGCCGACCATTTGACGGCTTTCTTCAGCTTGCGCGCTGCAACTGCCATCAACGCGTATTCACGATACGGGAACAGCTTGGTCCCGAAACCGCCGCCGACGTCGGGGCAGATCACCCGCATCTTGTCGGTCGGGATGTTGAGCACGTTCTGGCAGAGGATGTCGCGCAGGCGGTGGCTGCCCTGGCTGCCGACCGTCAGCGTCAAATGATCATTCTTCGCGTCGTATTCGCAGACCGCCGCGCGCGTCTCCATGAAGCTCGCGACCACGCGCGGATTGACGATGGAGATTTCCGCGACCGCATGCGCCTTGGCGAAGGCCGTTTCCGTGGCTTTCTTGTCGCCGATCGAGACGTCGAACAGCACATTGCCCGGCTTGTCCGGCCAGACCTGCGGAGCGCCCTTCTTGACGGCGTTGACGACGCCGGTCACGGAAGGCAGCGGGCTCCATTTGACGTCAATGGCCTCGATCGCGTCGCGGGCCTGATCGATGGTCTCGGCGACGACGAAGGCGACGGCATCGCCAACATGTCGCACCTCGTCCTTGGCGAGGATCGGGTAAGGCGGGCCGGTGAAGGGATCGGTCTCGAAATTGAACAGGCACGGCAGATTGCCGAGATCCCCGACCTCGGCGGCGGTCAGAATCAGCGCGACGCCAGGAAGGGCGCGGGCGCGGCCGGCATCGATGGTGAATTTGGCGTGCGCATGCGGCGAGCGAAGCATCAGGCAGCGCAGCGCGGCCTGCGGCGCATAATCGTCGGTATAGCGGCCCTTGCCGCGGATCAGCGCGTCGTCCTCCTTGCGCAGCACGCTTTGGCCGACGCCGAACTTGATGGGGGCTGCCATTTTGTTGTCCCGTCCTATGGTTGTTTTGTCGGCATATTGCCGTGGAAAAAGGGGCAGTGCAAACGGGATTAGCGCCCGAAAACAAGCGGCCCAACCGTCCGTCGCCGTGTTCCCGGAGCGCAAGGTCCGGTTCTGCACTTGCTCATCTACATCCCGCCACGGATCCACAGGTCGCGCGTGCTGTCTCGCAGCTTGTCGATCGCCCGCTTCGGCGTGAGGTAGTCGATCTCGGCGCGGGTCAGGCCGATATCGATCAGCTCCCTCTCGCTCAGGTCCTCCAAGGAGGTCAGCGAGCTCCGGCGCCGCTGCTGAAGCGCTCGCCAAGCCCGCTTGAGCAGGCCGATGACGCCTCGCGTCGGCGCGGCTGGAGGTCCGCTGGCCTCCTTGTCCAGCGCTGCAGCGGACGCCTTGAGGCGCTCCGCCAAAGCCTGGTCGATCGCATCCTTCGCCTGCACGATCGAGAGGTTGATGCCGCGCCTTGCGGCATCGGCCTCAATCCCGGGTGAGATGTCCGTCAGTTGTGGTGGCATCGTACGCTCCTGCTGTTGTGCCGGCAGGGAGCGTGGCCAAACAAAAGGCCCCGTCCGATGCCGGCGGGGCCTGGTGGAAGAGATGTCGTCGTCGAATTGCTAGCGCACGACTCCTTCCACGGCCCAGCCGAAGCGGGTCATGTGGTTGAAGTTGACTTTGCGCGAGCATTTAATCATGCGAGCCGAATAGCACGGGAATCGTACAAAATCAAGGGATGCATGGGAGCCAAGCACTCCTTTCAGGCGAGTAGCGGCAGGTGTTCGTGAGCACGCAAAATGGCGTTGCAGGGACCGACCGAGGCAAGTCTCTTTTCCGCGGCCGCACGCCGCGGAAGAGAGATCGCCGGCCGACGAGACGGCCGCTCTCCTATGAAGGAGTTCAGCCGAGGTCATGAAGGATTCCGGCCATGGACAAGATCAGCGCGATCAACGTCCAGACCAGAGGGTTATTCAGGAACGGCGACACCTGAGCCTCCGAACTCGGCGGGAAAATCCTTCAGTTTCGGCAGGCCGTCCCTGATCGGCAACACCGTCTCGGAATAATTGACGTGCACGCCCGGCGCGAACTTCAGCGTGGGCAATGTGGCGGCGTACACGTCGACGAGCCCAAGCGGCGGATGGTCGCACATGAGATGCCCTCCGCAGCGCTTGCAGGATTGCCGATGGCTCAGCTCCGATTGTGCGTAGGTGGCGACGAACTCGGCACCCTTGGTCACGCGCACGTTCTGCGGCTTCCACAATGTAAATGCGTTCACCGGGGCGGCCGACCAGGAGCGGCACGACGCGCAATGGCAATATCCCATTGCCTCCGGTGCTCCCTCCGCTTCGATTTCGACCGCGCCGCAAAAGCACTTGCCGCTGTAAATCGTCATGATGTCGATCTCCTTGATCTGATCTGTTGAACGTCTGAAGCTTCAGCCCTATCTCGCGAACCTTGCCTGGATTTCGGCCAGACCCGCTTCATAGACGCCGAGCAATGCATCGCTGGCGGCCTTCTCCTGCCCTTGTTCGGGCGTATAGGAACCGTTCCAGGTCACGGTGGAAGATCCGTTGGCTTTGGCGGTCACCTTGATCGTTGCGGTGTAGTTCGAGACGGGAAGAGGGCTCGTCAGAAACTTGTAGGAGTAGCTGTAGTCGGCTTCATTCCGAGCGACCTGCGTCTCGACGAAAGCGGCCTTCCCGTCCTTCGTGACGAGAATGCGCGTCGATGGCGCCTTGCCGTCCTCGATGCACTGACCCACCGGGGGCAGCCAATCCTTGATCGCGCAGAACGGCCCGATCAGCGACCAGACGTCCCGGGCGGACGCCTTGACGTCAACGCTACGGGTGATCGTGGCTGCAATGGCGGATGCCGTGCCCGATTGGAGCAACACGGTGCCGAACAACGCAGCGCTCGCCACGGAGAGCCTGGGCGTGCAGAAAATCCTTATCATCGCAATTACCTTGTCATTGTGAGTTGATGCCATGAGGCTCTCGGCCGAATTGTCGCGACGGTCCTCTAAGCCCGGTGGAGCGGTCCAAGTCCGTTACTGACAAGTCCGCATTGCCGAGAGGTAGCAGGGGCCCTCTGCGCGCCACTAGTTCACGAACTGAATCGATGCCGGTACAGATTTTGAACTGGAAGCCGGAGCGAATTCGGCAGTACGTTTCGCAAATGGTCCACAAGGAGAGAGAACATGGCTGCTGGCAGCTACAAGCAGTTCTGTCCCGTCGCAATGGCCGCCGAGGTTCTGTGTACACGCTGGACTGTGGTGCTGCTGCGAGAGCTGATGGCCGGCTCGACGCGCTTCAACGATCTGCGACGTGGTGTCCCCCGGATGTCGCCCGCGCTGCTATCGCAGCGGCTCAAGGATCTCGAGTCTGCGGGGATTGTCGCGCGGGAAGCATTGGTTTCGGAGCCTGGCGTCCATGAATATCGGCTGACGCCGGCCGGACGTGAACTCACGCCCATCGTCGAAGGATTTGGAATCTGGGGCCAACGCCGGATCAAGGCCGACCTGTCGCTCCAGCACCTCGACGTTCAATTGCTGATGTGGGATATGCGGCGAAATCTGAATCCGACGCCGATGCCGAGGCGGCGAAACATCATCCAGTTCGTCTACCCCGAGCTTTCGGCGACCCAACGACACTGGTGGCTGATCGTCGATCCCGAGGAAGGCGTCGATCTGTGCTCGGTCGATCCCGGATTTGACGTCGACCTCTATATTTCCGTCGATCTGCGCAGCATGACTGCGATCTGGATGGGGCTCGACACGGTCCGGGCGGCCGTGGGCAGCCGTCGGATGATTCTGACCGGCGACCGGCAAATCGCATCCTCGATGCAAACCTGGCTTGGTCTCAGCCCGTTTGCCAAGGAGAGAAAACTGGCGAGCTGAAGACCGACCGTTCGCTCGCGTCTAGCCGCGCACCAGTGACACCAGCCAGCTGCGCCCGAACAGAACGAGGATCGCGAGCCCATAGACCATCGTGCCCCCGACCGCCAGCAGCACCAGCACCACTTCATCGTGGAAATGCATCGCGCCCAGCGCAGAGCCACCGACACGCGCGATCAGCCGGAAGGCGGCCGCGAGTATGATGCCGGTCAGCAGGAATTTGCCGAGCGACGTCAGCCAGGCCCGGTCGAACACGAGAAAGCCGCGCCGCACGGCGAAGAACAGCACCAGCAAGAGATTGGTCCAGACGCCGGCGGCGGTCGCCAGCGCAAGGCCGATCTGGGCGAGCGATCCCATCAAGGCGACCTTCAGGGCGACGTTGACCGCGATGCCCGTCAGTGAAGCGCGGACCGGTGTCGCGGTATCCTTGCGGGCATAGAAGGTGGCGACCGCGCTGCGGATCAGCACGAACGGAATGAGGCCGATGGCGTAGGCCGCGAGCGTCGCACCCGCGGCCGCGGCATCGGACTTGGAGAACGCGCCGCGCGCGAACAGCGCGCGCATGATCTCGTCGGGCACGGTGAGGAAGGCCGCGACGAACGGTATCGAGAACACCAGCGTGAAATCGAAGGCCCGCCGCTGTGCGGTCATCGCACCGTCATGGTCGTTGGCCGTGATCCGTTTCGACATCTCCGGCAACAGCACCGTGCCGATGGCGATGCCGATCACGCCGATCGGCAATTGATTGAGGCGGTCGGCGTAATACAGCGCCGAGAGCGCGCCCGCCGGCAGGAAGGTCGCGATGATGGTGTCGGCGAACAGCGCGACCTGCGTGCCCATCGAGCCCAGCGTCGCCGGCCCGAGCGCTTTGAAAAAGCCGCGGACGTCTTCGTCGAGCTTGAGCGGCGCAAAGCGCGGCAGGCCGCCGTGGAAGGCGAGATCGCCGGCGAGCAGGAAATATTGCAGGAAGCCGGAGATCAGCACGCCCCAGGCAGCGGCGTGGCCCGCAGTCGGAAACCAGACGGCAACCGCCAGCGTCATCATCATCGCGACGTTGAGGAAGATCGACGCGGCCGCAGCGCTGGCAAAGCGCTGCATTACGTTGAGCATGCCGCCATAGAGCGTCACCAGCGTGATCAGCAGGAGATAAGGAAAGGTGATCCGGGTCAGCTCGATCGCGAGCTTGCGCTGCTCGGCATCCTCGGAAAAGCCCGGCGCCAGAATGCTCATGGCCTGCGGCATGAACAGCCAGGCGACGATCAACAGCACCACCTGCGAGGCCAGCAACAGCGTGAAGATGCGGTCGGCGAACAGGTGTGCTGCCGCCTCCCCTTTCTCGCCATGGACGTGCGCATAGGCCGGCACCCAGGCGGCGTTGAAGGCGCCTTCGGCGAAGATCGCACGAAAATGGTTGGGCAGCCGTAGCGCCACGAAAAAGGCGTCGGCCACCGGGCCGGCGCCGAGGATCGCCGCGAGCATGATGTCGCGGGCAAATCCCGTCAGCCGCGACAGCAGCGTGTAACCACCAACCGTGAAGATGCGTCCGAGCATGCGTCTGTTTTAGAGCATGGCGCGATTAGGTCTAGGTGCTAGCAGTGTGGAAGGTTTGCAACTTTTCTGCAGGAAATGCACAAACGGGGCGCGTTAGAGACGCCGGCAGTATCCACAGCGTCATGGCCGGGCATAGCCGTCCGAAGGACGGCGTCGCTTCCGCTTGCCTATGTCCCGGCCATCCACGCCTTGTCATGCACTCGAAGAACGTGGATGCCCGGGCCTTCGCCGCGCCGAAGCGGCTTCGGCCGCGCAGGCGGGACAAGCCCGGGCATGACGACGGGCGCGTCAACCCGCGATCGCGCCGCGGACGGCGGCGATGATTCGTTCCTGATCGGCTTCGGTCAGATAGGCGTGCATCGGCAGGCTGATGACGTCCTGCGACAGGCTCTCGCAACCCGGCAGGCCGCCCTCAGCGACCGGATACAGCTTGTAGGCGGACTGCTGATGCATCGACTTGCCGTAATAGACCGCAGTCGGCACGCCCTGGGCCTTCAGCGCGGCGGCGAAGCCGTCGCGATCGGTGCCTTCAGGCAGGCGGATGGTGTACTGCGCCCAGACCGAGGTATTGCCGGGGCTGAGACGCGGCACGGTGACCACGTTGGACAGGCCCCTCGCATAGCGGTCGGCGACCTTGTTGCGGGCGGCGATCTCGTCGTCGAAGATCTTCAGCTTCTCGATCAGGATCGCGGCCTGCATGGTATCGAGCCGGCCGGTGAGGCCAAGTCGGACGTTGTCGTATTTGTCGACGCCCTGCCCGTGCACGCGGATGCTGCGCAGCGTCGCCGCGAGGTCGTCGTCATCAGTCAGGATTGCGCCGCCGTCGCCGAAGCAGCCCAGCGGCTTTGCCGGGAAGAAGCTGGTCGTGGTGGCGAGCCCGAAGGTGCCGAGCTTGCGCCCCTTGTAGCTCGCGCCAAAACCTTGCGCGGCGTCATCGATCACGAACATGCCTTCAGCCCCGGCGATCTCGGCGATGGCATCGTGGTCGGCAGGCTGTCCGAACAGATCGACCGGAATGACCGCGACAGGCCTCAAACCGGCCTTGCGCGCAGCCGCAATACCGCGCCTGAGCGACTCCGGGCTCATGTTGAAGGTCGTCTCATCGACGTCGACATAAACAGGCGTCGCGCCGGTCCGTGCCGCCGGCGACGCGGTCGCAATGAAGGTGAAGGAGGGACACAGCACCGCATCGCCGGGCCCGACGTTCTTCGCCATCAGCACCATCAGAAGCGCGTCGGTGCCGTTGGAGCAGGCCACCACGTGCTTGGCGCCGCAATAGGCCGCAAGCTGCTTCTCGAGTTCGAAGACCTCAGGGCCGTTGACGAACTGGCAGTGGTCCATCACGCGCTTGACGGCGGCGTCGAGCGAGGCGCCGAGCCGGGCGCGCTGCGAAGCGACGTCGATGAAGGGAATGGGTTCGGAACGCAGATGCTGGTTCATGACGCCTTGTCGATTGTCTTGCGGGTTTTGAGCGGCCGACATGGAAAGGGTTTTAGCCGGCGACGCGGCGCGGGCCCTTGCGGGCGGGCGAGGTGGCGGCGGGCCGCGACGGCGTCTCGAGGCACTGCGTTGCGATCTCGAGGCTGGCGACGCCTTCGTCGCCGGTGACCGCCGGCGTCTCGCCGTTGCGCACGGCCTTGAGGAAGGCGATCAACTCGGCGCGCAGCGGCTCGTCATGGCCGACCGGCAGATGCCGCATCGAATAGCTGCCGTCCGGCTTGAAGCCGAAGCATTCGGTGACCTGGCGCGTCAGCAGATCGCCCATCACGTATTTGCCGCGCGTCGCGACCGTGACGCTGCGCGCCTTGAACGGCGTCAGCCAGTTCGTGTTGATGTGCGCGAGCACGCCGTTGGCGGTGCGGAACTGCAGCAGCGCGATGTCCTCGCGCTCGGCGACCGCGCTCGACAGCTGCGGCTGCACCTCGACGATGTCGGATTCGGTGAACCAGCGGATCAGGTCGATGTCGTGCACGGCAAGATCGATGACGACGCCGACATTGGACATGCGCGGCGGGAACGGGCCGACGCGCGTGATCGCGATGGAGAGAATGTCCTCACCCGCGATCGCCTGCTTGACGGCGGCGACCGCCGGATTGAAGCGCTCGACATGGCCGACCATCAGCGTGACGCCGGCCTTTTGCGCGGCGGCGACGATCTCGCGGCCCTCTTCGACCGTGGACGCAATCGGCTTCTCGACCAGCACATGAGTGTTCCTGGCGATGCAGGCGAGCGAGACCTCGTGATGCAGATGGGTCGGCGCCGCGATGGTGACGGCATCGACGCCCTCGGCGAGGAGCTGGTCGAGCGTCTCGAAGCTCGCGCAATTGGCAAGCTCCATCGCGCGCATCCGATGCGCCGGCGAAGGATCGACCACGCCGACCAGGCTGACGCCGGGCAGACCGCTCAGCACGCGCGCATGGTTGCTGCCCATCACGCCCGCTCCGATGACGCCGACGCGCAGGCCGGCCTTGGCCGGTTGTGATCCCTTGGAACTCATCTGAGCAAACCCCGATTCAACGCAAATCCCCGGGCCGCTTCTAGCACGGGTGCCACAGATGTGGCGAATGCCGGCCCAACAGCCCGGACACGATTTGATTCAAAAAATTACACGTTCTCCGGGCCTTAAGGCGCCCAAGGCGGGCTTTTCAGGCCCGGATCCCGTGATTCGGAGCTTGCTGGTTACGACCTTTGATAGTCGTCTTCAATCCGGATGATGTCGTCTTCCCCGAGATAGGAGCCGGTCTGGACCTCGATCAGTTCCAGCATGATCTTGCCGGGATTCTCCATCCGGTGGACCGCGCCCATCGGGATGTAGATGGACTCGTTCTCGTGCACCGTCTTCACGGTCTCGTTCACGGTGACGCGGGCCGCACCCCGGACCACGATCCAGTGCTCGGCGCGGTGGTGATGCTTCTGCAGCGACAGACGCCCGCCCGGCTTCACGACGATGCGCTTGACCTGGTGGCGCTCGCCATTGTCGACCGACTGGTAGCTGCCCCAGGGCCGGTGCACCTTGAGATGCTCTTCGGTGACCTTCGGCGCGACGGCTTTCAGCTTGGTCACGAGACGCTTCAGGCCGTTGGCATCCTTCTGCCGCGAGACCAGCACCGCATCCGCCGTCGCGACTACGACGAGATCATCGACGCCTTCGAGCGCGACCAGCGCGGAATCGGTGGTGACGTTGCAGTTGCGTGAATCCTCGAACACGGCGGTGCCATGCGCGGCGTTGCCTTGCGCGTCCTTCTCCGACAATTCCCACACCGCGTGCCAGGATCCGACGTCGGACCAGCCGCACGACACCGGCACCACGGCGGCGCGCGAGGTCTTTTCCATCACGGCATAGTCGATCGAGATCGCCTTGGCCGCGCCGAAAGCCTTCGGCTCCAACGTCACGAAGCCGAGATCGCGGCCGGCATTGGCAACCGCTGAGGACACCGCATCCACGCTCGCCGCATCGACCTTGCGGTATTCGTCGAGCAGCAGCGCTGCCGGGAACATGAAGTTGCCGCTGTTCCAGAGATAACCGGAACTGACGTAATCGGCGGCCTTCACCGCATCCGGCTTTTCGACGAAGCGCGCAACCGCGTGCACTTCGCCCGTGATCACTTCACCCGGGCTGATATAGCCGTATTCGGTCGCGGGCCGCTCCGGCTTGACGCCGAAGGTGACGATGCGCCCGGTGCTCGCGGCCGCGAGGCCCTCGCGGCAGGCCGCGACGAAGGCGGCGTTGTCCTGCACGACGTGGTCGGCGGCAAGCGCCAGCACGATCGCTTCACTGGTGCGCGTTTGCGCGAACACGGCTCCGGCGGCGATCGCGGGGCCGGAATCGCGGCGCATCGGCTCGAGGAGCACGTCGGCCTCGATGCCGATCTCGGCGAGCTGCTCCAGCACCATGAAGCGATAGGAGGCGTTGGTGATGACAACAGGGCGATCGAACAGCGCGGCGTCGGAGACGCGCAGCAATGTGTCCTGGAAGGTCGAGCGCGCGCCGAACAGCGGCAGGAACTGTTTTGGGCGCACCTCGCGCGAGGCCGGCCACAGCCGCGTGCCGGCACCGCCACACATGACCAGGGGGATAATGCGTTTGTCCATCGCCATTTCAAACCTTGTAGTAGTCCCGATACCAGGTGACAAAATTGTGGACTCCGTGCTCGATCGGCGTTGACGGTGCAAAGCCGGTGTCGCGCATCAGATCCTCGACATCCGCGAACGTTTCCACCACGTCTCCGGGCTGCATCGGCAGCGATTCCTTGACCGCCGTCCGACCCAGCTCCCGCTCCAGAAGTCCAACGAGATGCATCAGCTCTTCAGGGCGGTGGTTTCCGACATTGTAGAGCCGAGACGGCGCATTTGCGGCAGCCGGATTATCCGCAGGCACAAGATCGATCAGCTTGGATACTACACGTGTGACGTCGTCAACATAGGTGAAGTCGCGGCGCATCCTGCCATGGTTAAAGAGCCGGATCGGCTTGCCCGCCATGATGGCGTTTACGAAGAGAAACATGGCCATATCGGGCCGTCCCCACGGGCCGTAGATGGTAAAGAAACGCAAGCCCGTGACCGGCAGCCGGTACAGATGGCTGTAGGACTGCGCCATCACCTCGTTCGCCTTCTTGGTCGCGGCATAGAAGCTCACGGGATGATCGGTCCGGTCCTGCACGGAAAATGGCAGTTTGGTGTTGGCGCCATAAACGGATGATGACGAGGCGTAGACGAGATGACGACAACCGTTGTTCCGGCAGCCCTCGAGCACGTTGAGGAAGCCTTGCAGGTTGGACTCGACGTAGCTCTGCGGGTGGTCGATCGAATAACGCACACCGGCCTGGGCTGCGAGATGCACGACCTCGGCAAAGCGATGCCGCGCAAACAGCGCCGCCATCGTCTCGCGATCGGCGAGGTCCGCCCGCACGAAGGAGAAGCGTTCCTCCTTCTCGAGCAGCGCGAGGCGCGCCTGTTTCAGCGCCGGATCGTAATAGCTGTTGAGACTGTCGAGGCCGACCACGGCCCGCCCCTCGGCCAGCAGCTGCCGGGCCACGTGAAAGCCGATGAAACCGGCGGCGCCCGTCACCAAAATCGTCCGATCCGTCATCGTGTTCCCAAGCGATCCCAGAGGCCTGCCCGCGGCGCCTCTTTAGCCGGTATCGAGGGGGCGCAACAGCCCTCAGACCGACATAACGTCTCTCGCAAGCGCTCGCATAAGTGCTCTGATCAGGGCTATTGCAAGATCGGCGCCAAGACCATACCAAAGCGGCCAAATTCGGCGCCTGGCGTCGGGTGACCTCAACCTTCGCCAACCCTGTTCATGCGGGCGAGATGCGCCGAATCCTGCTTTCGACGGCAAAAATCCTGATCTCCGCGGCGCTGCTGTATCTGGCGTTGCGCAAGGTCGACCTGACCGAGCTGTTGTCGCGCTTCACCGCGTCAAGCCTGTTCTGGATCGGCATGGCGATTTCAGCGACATTCCTGCAGATATTCGTCGGAGTGCTGCGCTGGCGCGAGGTCAGCGCCGCATGCGGCGCGCCGCTCGAGCTCGGCCGCGCCATGCGCTACAACGTGATCGGCTCCTTCTTCAACCAGACCCTGCCGTCCGCGATCGGCGGCGATGCGGTCCGGCTGTGGCTGGTGGCGCGCGCCGGCGCCGGATGGCGCGCTGCGACCTATTCGATCTTCGTCGATCGCGCGATCGGCCTCGTCGCCCTCGCAATCCTCATCGTCGCGAGCCTGCCCTGGAGCTACCGGCTCATCACCGATCCGAACGGCCGCTCGGCGCTGCTCTTCGTCGACTTCGCGGCGCTTGCGGGCGGCATCGGCTTTCTGATCTTCGGCGCGCTGAAATGGCGCTGGCTGAAGACGTGGTGGGCCACCCACCACATCCACGCCTGTGCCGTCATCGCCAACCGCGTCGTCTTCAACCGCACCCGCGGGCCGATCGTCGCGCTCCTGTCGCTGCTGGTCCACGTGCTCGCGGTCGTCATCGCCTGGTGCGTGGTGCAGTCGATCGCTGCCCCGGTCAGCTTCGCCCAGGTCTTCCTGCTGGTGCCGCCGGTGATGCTGATCACCTTGATGCCGATCTCGATCGCCGGCTGGGGCGTCCGCGAGGCCAGCATGAGTCTGGCCTTCGGCTTCGCGGGGCTTGCCGCCAACGAAGGCGTCAATGTCTCGCTGCTGTTCGGCGCAGTCTCCTTCATCGTCGGCGCGTTCGGCGGCCTGGTCTGGATCCTGAGCGCCGAGAAAGCCGCGCAGGGCTCGGCCCAGCTCGGGGTTCCGGAGTGACGACGTTCTTCGCGCCGCAGGGAGGGACGACCGGACTGGTGCTGCTCGCGCTCGCGCCGGCTGTGCTGGCTGCGCTGATCTCCGCCTGCACCACCTGGCTGAGCATGCCGCTGCTACAGCGTTACGCGCTGGCTCGTCCGAACGCGCGTTCGTCGCACAAAGTCCCGACACCGCAGGGCGCGGGCATCGCGGTTGTCGCAGCCACCCTGCTCGTGGCTGGGGCTCTCGCCTGGATCCCGCTGCCCGTGATCGGCTCGGCCCTGCTGCTGGCCGCGGTCGGGCTCGTCGACGACATCAGGCCTCTGCCTGTCGTGCTCCGGCTCCTGTTGCAGGCGGGAGCTGTTGCCGCCGTCGTCTTCACGACACCGGAAACGCTACGGATCGTTCCAGTCCTGCCGCTTGTCGTTGAACGAATCCTCATTCTCCTCGGCGCCGTCTGGTTCGTGAACCTCGTCAATTTCATGGACGGGCTCGACCTGATGACGGTGGCGGAGGTGGTGCCTGTGACGGCCGCGCTCGGGCTGCTCGGCTGGTCTGGCGACCTCTCGCTGTCCGCCGCGCTGCTCGCCACCGCCCTGTGCGGCGCCATGCTCGGCTTTGCGCCCTTCAACAAGCCGGTCGCAAAAGTCTTCCTGGGCGATGTCGGCAGCCTGCCGATCGGGCTTCTGGTCGGCTGGTGCCTGCTCGAGCTTGCCTGGCACGGGCAACCCGCCGCCGCGCTGCTGCTGCCGGCCTATTACCTCGCGGATGCCACCATCACGCTGTTCCGCCGCATCGCGCGCCGCGAGCAATTCTGGTCGCCGCATCGTTCGCACTTCTACCAGCGTGCCACCGACAACGGCTTCACAGTGTCCCGTGTCACCGGCGACGTGTTTGCGCTCAACCTCGCACTGGCGGCACTTGCGCTCCTCACGGTCCGCGCCGGCTCGGTGACGATCACGCTGATCGCGCTGCTGGCGGCCGCGATGGCGGTCGCTTTCGTGCTGCTGCGGTTCTCGCGCCCTCAGGCGTCCTGAGCCGACAGCGCCAGGCGAAGTCCCTCGTCGAGCGACACCTCCGGCTGCCATCCCGTCGCGATCGCCTTGGACACGTCGAGCTCGAGCGAGCCGATCAGGCTGTCATGCGTATCCTGCCGGCCCAGCACGACGAGCAGTGAGCCCAACAATTTCGGCGGCATCCCGAACAGACGCGGGCTCTTGCCGGACGCCTTGGCCAGACGCTCGATGAATTCCGGCGTCGAGATCTGCTCCCTGTCAGCCACCAGAAATATCTCGAAATTGCTCGCGGGGTCGGGCTCGGCAAGCCTGAACCGGATGAAGGACGAGAGGTTCTGCACCGCCAGGAAGGCGCGATGATTGCGGATCGCGGCAAAGGGCAGCGGCAATCCCAAATTCACCGCGCGCGTCAGCAGCGCGAAATTACCCTTGGCGCCCGCGCCATAGACCAGCGGCGGCCTGATCACCGAGATCTTCATGTCGCTGTCGCGCGCCAGCGTCCGCAAGCCTGCCTCGGCCGCGGCCTTGGACATGCCGTAAAGGCTGCGCGGCGTCAGGACATCGCCCTCGCTGAACGGAGCCCGGCCCTGGTTGCTCCGGCCATGGACGAGAACCGTGCTGACGAAGATGAACCGGCGCACGCCGGCCCTGGCCGCAGAGCGCGCCAGATGCAGCGTCCCGGTGATGTTGACGTTGCGGTAGAGCTGGACCGCATGCTCCTCGTGCTTGTGATGCACGCGCGCGGCGAGATGGACGACCGCGTCGACGCCCTCCAGCGCGGCTGTCCAATCGGTATCGGGGCCGATCGATTTGATCACGACCTCGTCGTCCAAGCCCTCCGGGCTGCGGACCGCACGGCGGACCGACCATCCTTCGCGCGCCAGCGCGGGCGCGACGTGGCGGCCGACGAAGCCGCTCGCTCCCGTCACCAGCACGACCGGTTTCCGTGTGCTCATCGTTGCTCCGAAAGAACAGGGTTGCGCAACAACTCGTCGATCACACCGGCATAGGCGTTCATCGCAACATTGCGATCGAATCTCGCGGCCGCCTTCACCGCCCGCGCCGCCATGGCGCCGTCAAGGGAATGCGATGCGGTGCGGATCGCGTCTGCGAGCTGATCGGCACGGCCCGGCGTCACCACCCAGCCGAGCCCGTTCTCGACCACCGTCAGGGCGGCCTCGGCCTCGGGCTCCGAGACCAGCACGACGGGGCGGCCGACGGCCAGCAGATTATAGAAGCGGCTTGGAACCGACACCCCCGCCACGTCCTTCCGGTACGGGATGACCCAGAGGTCGGCCGCGGCCAGGAATGCCTCGAGCTCGGCATCCTGGACCCGCGCCACGAAGCGGACGTTGGGCAGGTTGGCCTCGTTCTGCAATTGCTTCAGCCGCTCGAAGCCGATGCCCCAGCCGGAGAGCAGGAAACGAATGTCCGGCTCGTCCTTGAGCAGGCGCGCCGCCTCGAACACGATGTCAGGATCATGGGTGAAGCCGAGATTGCCTGACAGCCCGACGATGAAGCGGGCCTCCATTGTCTTGCGGAATGGATTGTCCGATGTCAGCGGCCGTGCCGCGGGCACGAGCGTCGCCCAGTTCGGGATGAAGCGGATCTTGTTCCGCGTCATGCCGGCATAGGCGAGCAGCGGCGCTTCCGCATCGCGGCCGATGGTGATGACGGCATTGAGCGCACGGAACATCAGGCTGTTGGCGGCGCGCATCACGCCTGCCACGACCGAACGCGGCTTCAACAGGCCGGCCATCACCAGCACGTCGGGAAAGAGGTCGTGCAGGATCAGCGCCGAGCGCGCGCCCTTGAGCCATGCGGCAGCCGCGACAGTGTAGGGCAGCATGAATGGCGCGGTGACGGTGAGCACGACGTCGCCGTGCCGCAAGCACCGCAGCAGCGCGATGAAGATGCGCAGCGCAAACAGCAGCTCCGACAAGCCGCGACGGACCAGCGCCGCCTTTCCCGCCATCCGGTTCTTGACGGCGACGACGCGCGGCTTGCCCGGACCGGTCTGCGATTCCGGCAGCGCGCCCGGCGAGCCGGACAGCACGACGACCTCGTGCTCCCTAGCGAGGCGACAGGCGATCTCGGCCATGATCGCCGCGGTCGTGCTCGGATCCGGCGGATAATGCTGGCTCGCGACGACGATCTTGCCCGCGATCTTGCCTTCGATCTTGTCTAGAGGCTGCATGGTCAGGCCGCGGTCGACCCGAATTCGGGGACCGCATCCTTCAGGATCGTCCTGATGGTCGCCCGGTCGTCGCGTGCGATCGCCTGGTCGAGCGCCGTGATCCATTTGCGCAGCGTCTGCATCGGCGGCTCGTTCGGCTGTGCGGCCATGATGCCGGCGACTCCGATCTCGCGGGTCGGCTCTTCCGATGCGAACAGGATTTCGTGCAGACGCTCTCCCGGCCGCATGCCGGTGAATACGATCTCGATATCGTAGCCGGGCTGCAGGCCGGAGAGACGGATCATCCGCTCGGCGAGATCGACGATCTTCACCGGCTGACCCATGTTGAGGACGTAAACCGAAACGTCGGCCCGCGCCGCGCCGAGCGCGTGCGTTGCCGCCGTGATGACGAGGTCGCAGGCCTCGCGGATGGTCATGAAATAACGGACCATGTCGGGATGCGTCACCGTCACCGGGCCGCCGGCCTCGATCTGGGCCTTGAATTTCGGCACCACCGAGCCGTTCGAAGCCAGCACATTGCCGAACCGGACCGAGATCAGCCGCATCGGCCGCTTCGCGCCGCTACCTGCGGCAAGATCATGGTCGAGCGCCTGGCAGTACATCTCGGCGAAGCGCTTGGTCAGGCCCAGCATCGACACCGGCTCGATCGCCTTGTCGGTCGAGATCATCACCATGGCTTCGGCGCCGGCGGCAAGCGCAGCGTCGGCCACGTTGATCGAGCCGAAGATATTGGTCTTGACGCCCTCGCTCCAGTCGCGCTCGAGGATCGGCACGTGCTTGAGCGCAGCCGCGTGGAACACGATGTCAGGCTTGAACTCGGCCATCAGGCGCATGACGCGCTCGCGGTCGCGGATGTCGGCGATCCGTCCCTCGATCGCAGCATGCGCTCCGTGTGCGGCGAGCGTCTCGGTGACCGCGTAGAGCGCCGGCTCGGAATTCTCCAGGATCAACAGGCGCGCGGCGCCGAAGGCGACGACACGCTCGCAGATCTCCGAGCCGATCGAACCGCCGCCGCCGGTGACGATCACCGCCTTGCCCCGGATCAGGGCTTCGAGGCGCGCATAGTCGATCTTCTCGCTCGGCCGCAGCAGCAGATCCTCGACTGCGACAGCCGTCAGCCGCGGGGCGTCGCCGCTCTCCAGCGAGGGCATGCGGTTGACGATCACACCGAGCTTGCGCGCCCGCATCAGAATCGATTCCGGATGGGCCTCCGGCTCGAACACCGACGGCGTCATCACCACGCGCGTGATCGGCTTGTTGCGTTTGGCGAAGTCGGCGACGACGTCCTCGATGTCGTCGAGCCCGCCCAGCACCGGCACGTTGCGGATCGACTGGCCGCGATCCGCGTTTGATGGCGACAACACGCCGACCGGCCAAATCCGCTTGATCGCACCGCTCTCGATGCCGCGCAGAAGCACCTCGGCGTCCGCGGCGCGGCCGATCAGCAGTGTCGGCGCGGCATCCTCGGTGCGGGCGTGGCGCCGCACCCGTGTGTAGCGGAAGTAGCGATAGGCCATCCGCAAGGCGCTGAGCGCGAAGATCTCGATGAACCAGTAGAGGACGATCGTCACCTTGCCGAGGAAGAAGGCGCCGCGGACATTGGGAGCGACGAAGATGTAGTCGAGCGCCAGCAGCGCAACCGTCAGCACGCTCGCGACGCGGATGATGTTCATCGCGTCCGGCAGCGAGATGAAGCGCCATTTCGTCGTGGTCAGGTTGAAGATGAAGAACACCACCACGCTGAAGGCGAGGAAATAGGGCAGGATCTGCAACAGCAGTGGCAGACGATCGTAGAAGCCCTCGCCCCCCTCGAAACGCAGATAGAACGCCGCGAACAGCGCCGCTGTCGTCGCCAGCAGGTCGTGGAGCGCGATCATGAAATTGCGCAAAGTGAGATGCGAAAGACGCGTCATCCGCCGACCAATGAAAATCCTAATGGGTGCAACCTCACCGCGCTGATAGCCCATCTCGACGGGACTTGCCAGCTTAAGACTTGCCAGCTCAAGACTTGCCAGCTCAAGACTTGCGAGCCTCGCGGCCGCTCAGGAACCCGCTTCCCCCACCTTCGCCTCGGCCTGTCGTGCCCGGAACACCATGCCACCGGCAACGCCGACGCCGATGACGTACATCCAGCCCTCGTGGAAGTCGAACAAATGGGAGTTGAACAACGAGGTGAAGGCGTTTTGCACCACGACCAGAAGACCGATCCACTGGGCAAACCCCTCGCCGCGAAACAGCTGAAAATGAAAGATCCAGATCGCGTAGAGAACCCCGATGCCGATGACACCCCACTGGATGGCGACATGCAGCGTCTGGTTATGCGGGTTCGGAAAAACCCTGACGCCCCGAACCCATGAGGGCTCCTGCGCGGCTCTCTCGAACAGTCCCTGCGTAGAACCGGTGCCGTGCCCCACGAGCGGAGCATGAACGAAGAACTGAACGGCATGCCGCCAATATTCGAGGCGTTCACCCATGGATGTCGGAAGATTCCGCTGGGTGTAGAGTTGATAGTCGCTGACAAAAGTGTCGGCGGTCTTGCGCAATTGCGGTGAGGCTCGCCAGGCCACGACGGCGCAGGCGATCAATGCGGCAGAGATCATCGCGACGCTCCGCCACTTCAAATGAAGCAGCGCGAACACACCGAGCATGATCGGCACAGTGACCAGCGCGGTGCGCGACACCACCACGAAGGCCATGTTGACAAGAAAGCTCAGCGCGAGCGCCGTCAGCAGAACCGCGGGCGCGTACCGCTTCTCGCGCAACAGCATCATCACGGGATAGGCGAGCGCGACCGCGCACAGCGCGAATTCCTGGCTCTGGTCGATGTAGTTCTTGACGAAGATGCCGCGCTCGAGGGGGTCATAGGGTCTCAGCGACAGTCCCGGATAGAACGCAACCAGCCAGGACATCACCGACAACAGCGCGCAGGACACCAGGAATGCGACGAAGATCCAGTTTCCGCGGGGGGAGCGCTCGAAATGATAGAGCAGCACCGGCAGCACGAGCAGCTTGACGGTCGGCCCGACCGCGTAAAGGCGCACGCCCCACGCCGCGTCCGACCATAGCGTCCCCACCAGCGCCAGCACGAACAGCGCGATCGGTGCCGCGCAGATCGGGCGCGTCAGCGATCGCAGGAATGCCCTGACGTCGAGAAACGGCACCATGCAGACCAGGAACGCGGCATTGAAGATGGCCGTGAGCGACGTCGACCATGGCAACGAGGCCGCGGTCAGGATCGCGAACAAATCGACGGTCTCGCTCCACGCCACCGGGCTGCGAAAACGCCGCCACAGCATCTGGGCGGTCGTCTCCTGGGCAAGTGCCGTCACTTGATCTCCCCGCGCGCGCGGTGCACCAGCGCCGTCGTGCTGAAGCCCTGGAGGATGTCGACCAGCACGACCACTCCGCCCGCGGCCTCGACGACCTCGTGGCCGACCACCTGCTCGCGGGTGTAGTCGCCTCCCTTCACCAGCACGCTCGGCGTGATCCGCCTGATCAGGTCGATCGGCGTATCCTCTTCGAAGATGACGACGAGATCGACGGCTTCGAGCGCGGCCAGCACTTCGGCACGGGCCCGCTCGTCCTGGACCGGGCGATCCGCGCCTTTCAGCCGCCGCACCGAGGCGTCGCTGTTCAGCCCGACGATCAGCCGATCGCAGGCGGCACGCGCTGCGGTCAGCACCTTGACGTGGCCGGGATGCAGGATATCGAAGCAGCCATTGGTGAAGCCGACGCGCAAGCCCTCCCCGCGCCATTCGGCGAGCCGGGCCTCGAGCGCATCGGGCGCGCTCATGACCTTCTCCTCGGCCGCGAGCGTGGCATGCGGCAGGATCTTTCGCCGCAGCTCCGCCACGCTCACGCTGGCCGTGCCCTGCTTGCCGACGGCGACCGCGGCGGCCGCACTCGCCATGCGCAGCGCCGTGTCCCAGTCCGCGCCCGCCGCGAGCGAGGCCGCAAGCGCGGCGGCAACGGTGTCGCCGGCGCCGGACACGTCGCGCACCTTCACCGGGAAGGCCGGGACGTGAACGGCCTCGCCGCTGCGCGGCACCAGCGTCATGCCCTGCTCGCCCTGCGTGACCAGGATCGCCTCGCAATCAGCGAGCCGCATCACGTCCTCGCTGGCATCGACGATGCTTTGCGGCGTATCGGCGCGGCTGCGGGTCGCCTCGGAAAATTCCTTGCGGTTGGGTGTGAGCAGGGTGGCGCCGCGATAGATCGCCCAGTTCAGGCTCTTGGGATCGACGATCACGCGCTTGCCTGCTTTTCGCGCCGCATCGATGGTGTGGCGGATCACGCGCGCAGTCAGCACGCCCTTGGCATAGTCTGACAGCAGCACGATATCGGCGCGCGCGATCTGCGGCAGGATCGCCTCGATCAGCTTCGTCTCGACTTCGTCGGAGGCCGCGACCGCCTGCTCCCAATCCGCGCGCAGCATATGGGTGGAGAAATGCTCGGAGACGAAGCGGACCTTTCGCGTGGTCGGCCGCGTCGGGTCGCACACCAGCGCACTCTCGATCCCGGCATAGTCCGCCAGCGCGGCCTTGAGCCGCGCGCCGGCATCGTCTTCGCCGACGAGGCCGACGAAGACGCAGCGCGCGCCGAGCGAGGCGATATTGCGCGCGACGTTGCCCGCGCCGCCGATATGAATCTCGCTGCGCTGGGCGGCGATCACAGGCGTCGGCGCCTCGGGCGAAATCCGCGAGACCTCGCCATAGACGAACTCGTCCAGCATGATGTCGCCGATGCAGAGCACCGTGCAGCCGGAGATGGCGTGCGCCAGGGCATCAAAATCGAGAATGGGCGTCGGCATCATCCTGGAACCTCAGCGGAAGCGGTCCGGCCGGTCGAGATAGTCCCCGACATAGGCCTTCACCGCGTCCTCGAGCGTCGTGAAGCCGCCGTTATAGCCGGCGCGGTGGAGCCGATCGATCTTGCTCTCGGTGAAATATTGATAGCTGCCGCGAATCTGCTCGGGCATGTCGATGTATTCGATGTTCGGCCTGGTGCCGAGCGCCGCGTAGGCGGCAAGCATCAGATCTTTGAAGCTGCGCGCCTTGCCGGTGCCGACGTTGAAGAGACCGGAGACGGCAGGCGTCGCCAGCAGCCACAAGATCACGCGCACGACGTCGTCGACATAGATGAAATCGCGGCGCTGGTCGCCATCGGCGATGCCGTCGCGATGCGACTTGAACAGCTGCACGACGCGGCCGGCCTTGACGTCGTCGAAGCGGCGCGCCAGCACGCTCATCATCGTGCCCTTGTGGTATTCGTTCGGACCGAACACGTTGAAGAACTTCAAGCCAGCCCATTGCGGCGGCAGCTTCTCGCCGGACGCGACGCGCCCGGCGACCGCGAGATCGAACAGCTGCTTACTCCAGCCGTAGAGATTCATCGGCCGCAGCTTCTTCAGCGCGCCCGGCGAGGCGTCGTCGTCAAAGCCTTCCGCACCGTCGCCATAGGTCGCGGCCGAGGACGCGTAGATCAGCGGCACTGCGTTCGCCGTGCACCAGTCCAGAAGGCGCATCGAAAAGCGGAAATTGGTCTCGATGACGAGATCGCCGTCGGTCGCGGTGGTCTCGGAAATCGCCCCGAGATGGATCACGGCATCGAGCTTGCGGCCCTTCAGCCAGTCGGGCAGTTCGGCCGGGGGCACGATATCCACAAGCTGGCGCTTGGCGAGGTTGCGCCATTTGCCATCGCTGCCGAGCAGGTCGCAGACCACGACGTCGGCGCGGCCGGCCTCGTTCAGCGCAGCCACGACATTCGATCCGATAAAACCGGCTCCGCCGGTCACCAGCAACATTCCAACGACCCTGCCCGAATTTCGTGGCCCGAACCCTGCCGTAGCGCATCATCCGCCAAAGTGTAAGCATTTTGGGCAGGCGCTCTTGGACTCGCGCTGTCCCTGCTTTACCTGCCGGCCCGGAGCGGCTAACCGAACCGCCTGATCAGAGCGTTTGCGGCCCCATTAACGAATGAACAAAGATTCACAATTTATCGGAGGTGACGATCGGAGCGACACGCGTCCGATCCTGATCGTCCCCTATATGTGGATCGGCGATTTCGTCCGGAATCACACCGTCGTCCGGGTCCTCAAGGAACGCTGGCCGAATAGGCCGGTCGATCTTTTAACCACGACTCTGTGCGCCCCCCTGGTCGATTACATGCCTGGCGTACGCGCCGGGATCGTCTGGGACCTTCCCCGCAGCCGCCTGGCGCTGCGCCGCCAGTTCGGCCTCGCCAAGCTCCTGCGCGAGCGGAACTACGGCACGGCCCTGGTGCTGCCCCGCACCTGGAAGGCCGCCATTGCCCCGACCTTGGCCGGCATCCCCGAACGGGTCGGCTGGGTCGGCGAGTTCAGGTTCGGACTGATCAACCAATGGCGCTGGGGCGAGCGAAAGCTGCCCCGCTTCATCGACGAGAACGCCGCTCTCGCCCAGCCGGACGGTGCGCCCCTGCCCCCGGAATGGCCGGTGCCGCAATTGCGGGTTCCGGCTGAGGAGATCGCCCGTTGGCGCCAGGCCAATGGCCTGAGCGCCGGTGCCGCCGTGGCGCTCGCCCCGGGCTCGGTTGGCGTGTCGAAACGCTGGACCTACTATCCGGAAGCCGCCCGCCTGCTGGTCGAACGCGGGCTGGAGGTCTGGGTGGTCGGCGGCCCCGCGGAAAAAGGTTTAGCCCAGGAGATCGTCGCAGCCGGCGGCCCCGGCGTGCGGGACCTCACCGGCACCGATTTGCGCAACGGCGTTGTCGCCATGGCCGCAGCAGGCGTCGCCATCTCTAACGATTCAGGCCTGATGCATATCGCGGCCGCCTTGGGCACGCCGACCATGGGCATCTTCGGCCCGACCAGCCCCTATCTATGGGCCCCTCTCAACGGCCTCGCCGCAACCGTCGTCCAGAACAAGAGCGTACTGTCGTGCCAGCCGTGCCAAAGCACGATCTGCAAGATGAACGACCACCGCTGCATGCGAGATATCGGGGCGAGCGAGGTGGTGACGATTGCGCAGCGGGTGCTGGGGACCAAGGTCGAGACCTGAGCTAAGCGCACTGCGGCGCCATTAGCGCACCTATCTGCTATCTGCGTGGCTTAGCCACCGTTAGACCACGACCTTATCAAGCCTCGGGCTGACGTGACGATGGCCGCGTCTACCTTACCCCTTCAGCGACGGTGCCCGCACGGCAGCGCAATGAGCCAGGGCCAACCTGGGCGGTGGCTCATCGCATGCTACATTCAACAACTTGCACACAGAGGATCAGCGATCCTCACCCGGGTTCGCGGCATTCGCGCAACTTGGGCACTTTCGGCGACGATCAGCTGAAGCGGTGCGTAGGCAGTATTCCGACACCAGAATCAATTTTCATACGAGCGTGCCACAAACGCATTTTCGAACGAGATACGCGAAGACACGCTGCGCCGTTGACCTGCATCAACGCGCAACATGTTCGGCAAGCCTTCACTGCAGCTCAGCCGCGCGCCGGATGAATGTGCGCTCATAACGATCGAGGTTCGCTCGAAGACATCAGGACTGAATGTCGTAGTCATAAGACCGGGAGCAAGCTCATGCATTTCACACGTCGTCATCTCATGACCGCAGCTTTGGGCTCCGCCTTTTCCGCCCTCGCTTTATCTTCGAGCCGCGCCGAATACGAAGGACCGCTGCTTCGCGCGATCGAAGGCGGTGAAGATTTTTGGCTCGCCACCGATGCTTACGTCTACGGCTATCCGCTGGTGACGATGGAGCTGACTCGCCGCGTGGTCACGAACGTCTCTGCGGTCGAGGGCACGCGAGGTCCGATGGGGCAATTCATCAAGCTCCGCTCCTATCCCGACGCCACCTTCCGGGACGTTACCGCGCCGAATGCCGATACGCTCTACACCACAGCCTGGCTCGACGTCGGAGACGAGCCCTGGATCCTGAGCATGCCCGACATGAAGGAACGCTATTTCCTTTTTCCGATGCTCGACGGCTGGACCAATGTATTCCAGGTCCCTGGAAAGCGAACGACGGGGACCAAGGCCCAGACCTACGCGATCACCGGCCCCGGGTGGAAAGGGACGCTTCCATCGGGCGTCAAGGAGTACAAGTCGCCGACCAGCATTGTCTGGATTTTAGGGCGCATCTATTGCACCGGTACACAAGAGGACTATGCGACCGTTCATGCCGCGCAGGATGAATTCAAGCTGGTGCCCTTGAGTTCGTATGGCAAGACGTTCACGCCGCCAGCGGCCAAGGTCGATCCATCAATCGACATGAAGACGGCAGTGCGCGACCAGGTCAACCGCATGGATAGTGTTGCGTATTTCACGCTGCTTGCTCAATTGATGAAGCGCAATCCACCCGTGCCGGCTGATGCGGTGGAAGTTGCAAAATTCGCGAAGATCGGTCTGGTGCCGGGCAAGGATTTCGACGCCAGCAAGCTCGATGCTGCGTTTTCCAAGCGCATTCCGCAGGCCGCCTTCGACCGGATCATGCTGCAGTTCAAGGTCAACAAAGCCGTCAAGAACGTCAACGGCTGGATGTTCGACACGGAAACCGGCATCTACGGCACCGAGTATCTCAACCGCGCCTTCGTCACGGCCATTGGGCTTGGCGCCAATCGCATCCAGGACGCCTGCTATCCGACGTCCCAGAAGGACGCCGATGGCAAGGCTTACGTCGGCAGCAACAAATATGTCGTGCGTTTCCCGAAGGGCCAGCTGCCGCCCGTTGGCGGATTCTGGTCTCTGACGATGTACGATGAGAATTATTTCTTCGTCGCCAATCCGATCAACCGCTACTCGATCAGTGCCCGGCAGAGCCTCAAGCCCAACGCGGACGGTTCGATTGATCTCTACATCCAGAAGGACTCTCCGGGACCTGACAAGGAATCGAACTGGTTGCCGGCCCCGGCTGGCAAGTTCGTCTTGATGTTGCGGATGTACTGGCCCAACGACAAGTCGCCATCGATCATCAACGGCAGCTGGTCACCACCGGGCGTTCAGAAAGTAGCCGGCACCTAGGTTCAAGCCTGTGGGCCCGAGCGGATCGGAGCGCGCATCGGGCTCACTGCGATTTCGATCAGCGGATGTCGAAGCCAGCTTGCCAGCCGACGCCAGGAACGGCTTCGACAGACTTTGCGATCATACCTCTATACAGGTGTTTTGCCCGACGGAGCAAACGAAATTCGCAAAATCCGCAGGTCCATGGCGCGAGCTGTGCAAGCCGTTGATTCAGCTGGCAACGGCTACTGTGCATGGGGTTGTTTTCGCGGGTTTGGAAAAGCGGCTCAAAGCAGCCGCCGATAAACCTCGCCAATTCGCGCCGCCTCGGCATCGAGGCTGAACTTCGCAAGCACCCGTGCCCGCCCCCGCTCGCCCATCGCCGTCGCTAGAGCCAAATCCCGCATCAGCGGCTCCAGCGCCGCCGCCAGCGCATCGGCATCGCCGGTCGGGATCAGCACGCCGCTCACGCCATCCTCGACCACCAGCGTCGCGGCTCCTGCGCGCGCGGCAACCAGCGCGCTGCCGGCCGCCATCGCCTCGATCAGCGTCAGGCCGAACCCTTCGTTGCGCGAGGTGAAGGCGTAGATCGTCAGCCGCTGATACCAGCGCTGCACCTGCTCGACTCCCAGCTCGCCGGTGATGACGATGCGCGATTGCAAACCCGCTGCCTCAATGCGCTTCTTCAGGTCGTTCGCAAAGGGCGTCTGCTCGGCCGTGACCTGGCCGACGATCACGGCCGTGAAATCAGGATAGCGCGGCAAGAGGCGACACATCGCATCGACGAACACATCCGTGCCCTTCTGTGCGCGGACGCGACCGAAGCAACCGATGGCGTAGCGGCCCGGCAAGCCGCTTTCCGCAAACGCCGCGGCGCGATCGACCGGCGGCGCATAGACGTCGGTGTCGACGCCGTGCGGGATCACCGTCGATGGCACTTTCAGGAACGACGCCGAGATGTCCGAGGTGGCGATGATCGCGTCCATCTGCCGGATCAGCCAGCGCGTGATCCAGGTGTGATGCCGCTGCCCCGCGGAGGTGAAGACCAGCTTGAGCGGCCAGCCGAGCGTGCGGAGCAGCACGCCTGCGATCATCTCGTTGTTGCGGCGCGCGTGCCAGATCACAGGCCGCTTGCGGCGCCATAGTTTCAGGACATCAGCGGCGCTCAGCCGTGCGATCCCCTCCGGCGCGTCCGAGCCGAACCATGCAGCGCGAACAAGTTTTGCCAGCCGTGGCGCCACCATCCGGTTGGTCGCGGTGACCCCGGAATAGCGCCTGTGCAGATTTGGCACGATCACTTGCAGATCGTCCGGGGAATTCGCCACGTCATGCTCCGTCTGGTCGGTCCCCTATACGCAACATTAAGCATAGTGACCAGTTCAGGTCCGCCGATACCCCCTCTTCACCACGCAACCGTTAACTTGGCGCCTTGATCGAAGACGGGTGAGATCATGACTGTGCTAGTCACCGGCGGCGCCGGCTATATCGGAAGTCACACGGTTATGGCGCTGGCGGAAGCCGGCGAGGACGTCGTTGTGATCGACGATCTCTCCACCGGTTTCTCCGCCTATCTGCCCGAGGGCGTGCCGCTGTTCATCGGCGATGCCGGCGACGAGAATCTGCTCGAAGGCGTGATCGCCCAGCACAACATCGAGAGCATCATCCATTTTGCCGGCTCCGTGGTCGTGCCGGAATCGATGCGTGACCCGCTCGGCTATTACCGCAACAACTTCATGACCGCGCGCAACCTGCTCAACGTCGCAGTCAAGCGCGGCATCAATCGCTTCATCTTCTCCTCGACCGCCGCCGTCTACGGCAATCCCGACCAGGTGCCGGTGCCCGAGCACGCGCCGACGCGGCCGCTCTCGCCTTACGGCTCGTCGAAGCTGATGACCGAGATCATGCTGCACGACGTCGCCGCCGCCTACGGCATGCAGTACGTGACCTTGCGCTATTTCAACGTCGCAGGAGCTGACCCGCAGGCGCGTATCGGCCTTGCCACCGTGGGCGCCACGCATCTGCTCAAGATCGCAGTGGAGGCTGCGACCGGCCAGCGCGCCAAGATCGACGTGTTCGGCACTGATTACCCGACCCCGGACGGCAGCTGCATCCGCGACTTCATCCACGTCACCGACCTGTCGCAGGCGCATCGCTCGGCGCTCGCCTATCTGCGCAATGGCGGCGCCTCGACCACGCTGAATTGCGGCTATGGCCGCGGCTATTCGGTGCTGGAAACCATCGATGCCGTGCGCCGGGTCTCGGGCCGCAGCTTCGCCGTACAATACGCCCCGCGCCGCCCCGGCGACATCATGACCATGGTCGCCGACACCAGCCGCATCCGCGGCCTGCTCGACTGGAAGCCGCAATACGAAGACCTCGAGACCATCGCAGCCCACGCGCTGGCTTGGGAGGACAAGCTGTTCCGCGAGCGCCACGGCGAGCTCCGCCACGCCGCCTCGGCCTAGAATCCGTCCAGGCGCAAGCCCTTAATTGGGCTTGAAAACCTTGCCTTTAGCGGGCACAGAGGCCATTCGATCCCTGACGCGCGGGCAGGCTTTTCGCCTTGGCCGTCAATGGACACCGGATGGCGCAGTTTCCAAAGAAAATCACCGACGATCCCTATGCGGCAGCGATCCTGATTCGCCGCCTGGTCATGGAACAGGGGGTCGTCTACTGGCGGCGCTACCTCATGGCCTTCACGCTGATGGCGGCTGCCGCGGGCGCCACCGCAGGCGCGACCTACGTGCTCGGCCAGGTCATCAACCAGGCCTATGTCGACAAGAACATCCCGGGTATCGCGATGTTTTCCGGCATCACGGTGATCCTGCTGTTCGTCAAGGGCATGGCGACATACGGCCACATGGTGATCCTCACCAAGATTTCGAACGCCATCCTCGCGACCAACCAGCGCCGGCTGTTCGCAAAGCTGATGCGCGAGAGCGTCGGCTTCTTCTCCGAGCGGCATTCGTCCGAATTCCTGGCGCGGCTGACGGCCGGCGCCAAGTCGATCACCGATGTCCTCAACATGCTGGTCAACGCGATCGGGCGCGACCTCTTGATGCTGGTTGCCATGATCGGCGTGATGGTGTGGCAGGATCCGCTGATGTCGCTGATCGGCCTCGTCGCGGTGCCGCCGGCGATGCTGGTGCTGCGCAAGCTGGTCAAGCGCATCAAGGGCCTCGCCTACAATCAGTTCACCGGCACCGCCGACATTATGGAGACGATGCAGGAATCGCTGCAGGGCATCCGCACCGTCAAGGCGTTCACGCTCGAAGACACCATGCAGAAGCGCATCGACGAGAACATTGCCATCGTCGAGCGCAATGCCAACAAGATGGCCCGCGTCGCCAATCGCTCCAATCCGCTGATGGAAATGCTCGGCGGCTTCGCGGTCGCCGGCTGCCTGATGTATGGCGGCTACAGCGTGGTCGCGCTCAACGCCACGCCCGGCGCGTTCTTCTCCTTCATGACCGCCTTCCTGATGGCGACCGAGCCGGCGAAGCGGCTGGCGCGTCTCAACATCGACCTCAACAGCCAGCTGGTCGGCGCCCGAATGCTGCTCGAGGTCGTCGACAGCCCGGCGAGCGAGCATTCCGACGACGACAAGCCGGCGCTGAAGCTCACAGAGGCGCGGATCGAGCTGCGCGACGTCAGCTTCTCCTATCGCTCGGGCGAGACCGTGCTCAACCGCATGAGCTTCGTTGCCGAGCCCGGCAAGGTCACCGCGCTGGTCGGCCCCTCCGGCGGCGGCAAGTCGACCGTGCTGGCGCTGCTGCTACGGTTCTACGAGGTGACGCAAGGAGCGATCGCGATCGACGGCCAGTCGATCGGCGCGGTCTCGCGCAAATCGCTGCGGGCGCAGACCGCCTATGTCGGCCAGGACGTCTATCTGTTCCGCGACACGATCCGCAACAACATCGCCTTCGGCAAGTCGGGCGCGAGCGAGAACGAGATCATCGAGGCGGCTAAAGCGGCCTGCGCGCATGACTTCATCATGGGCTTTCCGCTCGGCTACGATACGCCGGTCGGTGAGCACGGCACGCAGGTCTCTGGCGGTCAGCGCCAGCGCATTGCGGTGGCGCGTGCGCTGCTGAAGAATGCGCCGATCATCCTGCTCGATGAAGCCACCGCCGCGCTCGACTCCGAGTCCGAGAAGCAGGTGCAGGAGGCGATCGAGCATCTCTGCCAGAACCGCACCACCATCGTGATCGCGCATCGTCTGCACACCATCATGCACGCAGACAGCATCCTGGTGGTCGAGGGCGGCGAGATCGTCGAACAGGGCCGGCACGACGAGTTGCTCCGCCGCTCCGGCCGCTACGCCTCGTTCTTCCGCCTGCAACATCACGATGCCGGCACTCTGGCGCCGATCAGCGCAACGGCATAGAGTTCGTCCCACCTCAAGAGCAGCGAGACCACTTCATGAACGCCGCCTCCTACGTCATCCCGCTTCCGCCCCAGGCTTCGCTCCCCGTCGTCGGCGAGACCGGCCGCTTTCCGGTGCGCCGCATCTGGTGCGTTGGCCGCAACTATCTCGAGCACATCCGCGAGATGGGCAATGACGAGCGAGCCCCGCCGTTCTTCTTCGCCAAGCACGCCGACATGCTGGTGCCCGATGGCGCCACCATTCCCTACCCGCCGCTGACCAAGGACCTGCATCACGAGGTCGAGCTGATCGTCGCACTGAAGAGCGGCGGCCTCAACATCCCCGCCGACAAGGCGCTCGACCACGTCTACGGCTATGCCGTCGGCATCGACCTCACCCGCCGCGATCTCCAGATCGCCTCGCGCAAGAAGGAGCGTCCGTGGGAGATCGGCAAATCCTTCGACGGCTCCGCCCCTGCTTCCGCGGTGCAGCCGGCCTCGAAGATCGGCCATCCCTCCAAGGGCAAGATCTGGCTTACGGTGAACGGCAAGGAAGCCCAGACGGGCGATCTCGAGCAGATGATCTGGAACGTGCCGGAGACGATCTGGCAGCTCTCCCAGCAGGTGAAGCTCGCCGCCGGCGACATCATCATGACTGGCACGCCGGCAGGCGTGTCGCAGCTCCAGCCCGGCGACAAGCTCGAATGCGGCGTCGACGGCGTCGGCACGCTGAAGGTGAGCATCGGCCAGCCGGAATAGGCTGCACAACACTTCGGAATCAAAAGGCCCCGGACATCGTCCGGGGCTTTTTCATTTCCGATCGCTCTACCAGGCCTTCACCGGCCTGTTGGCGTGGCTTGCCTGCGGCACACCGCGGTTGAGCGACATGTGCGAATGCACGCACAGCCAACCATCACCATTCCTCGAGAAGATCATCGTCGCGCGGCCGGGCCGCGGAAACGCGCTGCCATCGGGATGATAGCCTGTGCTGGTCCACGGCGCGATCACAGCCGCCATCGCGCCGTCGGCAGACGCCAGAACCGAGGTCTGATCGAGCACGAAGCGGAAGTCGGTCGTCTTCGGCCAGACATTGTCCCACTGCGTGGTGACCCACTGGTCGAGGCCAGGGATGACGTCATTATGCGTACCGAACGCGAGCACATCCGGGTGAAACAGCGGCTGCGCCGAGGCATAGTCGACCTCGCGGACATAGCCAGCGAAGGTTTCCAGCCATCCGCGGAAGAATTGCACGGTCTCGGTGTTCGCAAGTGGCAACGGGGCCATTGCCTGCTCCATGTTTGGTCGCCAAATCGCGGCAACCTTGTTGCCACGGGCCGACGCATGCATCCATAGAAAAAGCCCCGGAGATTGCTCCGGGGCCTTTTGATTCAGGCAACGCTATGCGCCGATCACGTGAATGCCGAATACACGATGAGGCCGAGGATCAGAGCGGTCACCGAGTACTTCAGCGTGTAGTACACGTTCCGGTTCCACTCCTTGACTTTGCGGCTGCCGAGATGGACCTCGTAGAGCTTGCCGAACACCTTGTTGAGCACGCCGACATGCTCGCCCTCGACGTTCTGGGTCGCCGATGCCTTGACGATGTGATGGCTGACCCAGCGGTTGATGGCGGTCATGAAGCCGTACTTCATCGGCCGCTCGACGTCGCAGAACAGGATGATGCGGTTGACGTCGGTCGCATTCTCGGCGCTGTGGATGAAGGTCTCGTCGAACATGAAGGCCTCGCCGTCGCGCCAGACGCATTCGACGCCGTCGACGAGAATGCGGCACTTGTTCGAGTTCGGCGTGACGAGCCCGAGGTGATAGCGCAGCGAGCCGGCGAAGGGATCGCGGTGCGCCCCTAACTTGCCGCCCGGGGGCAGCATCGCGAACATCGCGCCATGCACTGAAGGGATCGACTTGAGCAGCTCCACCGTCTTCGGACACAACGTGTTCGCCGACGGCAGAAAGTCGTCGTACCATTTCAGATAGAAGCGCTTCCAGCCGCTCCTGAAGAACGAATAGAAGCCCCAGTCGTTGTTCTTGGCCGCGGCGCGGATGAAACCCTCGTCGAACAGGCGGACGGCCTCATCGCGGATGGTCTCCCAATTCTCGCTGAGCGGTTTCAGCTCGGGAAACTGCTCGACCGAGATCACGGGCTCGTTCGGCACGGCCGAGCCCGCATACATCAGCACATTGTAAGGGGCGAGATAGGTCGAGTGATCGCCGAGCTGGCGCGCAAAGCGCAGCCGCTGCTTGCCGCGGAAGTGAACGTAAATCGTCGATGCCACAAGCACATACAGAATGACAAGTTGCGGCGCAAAAAGCTGTTTGAGCATTTCCCCAAATCCCGAGTGACCCGGCCGGGGACGTGATCTAACGCGACCCGGCCCAACCGGCAAGCTATCCACGGGCGGGTTGCGTTCACGATGGGGAAATAGTTGGAAATAGAGATTGGGCCGAAACGGACCGAAACCAGCCGAATCAGGTCCTCGACAGCGCCTGCAGGCCCTTGAAAGTCAGCCGCTTGGGGTCGGTCACGCCAGCGAGATAGAGCCGGCGAATAAAGGCAATGACCGCGTCGCGGTCGCAATCGGTCAGCGCGACGACGGCGTCGACCGCGATCTTCTGGGCTTCCATTGGGCTCACCTCGGCCTTGCGAGTAACCCCGGCCGAGACAGGCTAGGACTCATCCGTTAAATCGGCGTTAACCGTTTGGAACCATCGCCGATTCAACCCGGCGGCCGTATACGCAAAACAACGCATTGGCGATCGCTCCGCGGCCGCAATGTCTAGCCTGCGCCGAGGCTCTTCTTGAGGAGTGCGAACTGCTTCTTGAGCCGCGGCACTGCGAAGTCGGTGAAAGCGCGCACCTTCGGCACGGAGAGCCGGCCCTGCGGACAGATCAGGTGAACCGGCATCTCGGGATCTTCGTCGTCGGCGAGAACGATCTCGAGCTCGCCGCGCGCTACCTGCTCGGCAACCTGATACGAGTACATCCGCGCCACGCCGCGCCCCGCGACGGCGGAGGCCACGGCGGCGTAGGTGCTGCTGACGGTCAGGCGCGGGGTGAACTGCACCGTGCGGAGCGCTGACGAGTTGGCCGGTGGCTTGAAAGTCCACGAATTGGGAAGATGGGCCATCGCCACGACCTGATGCTTGGCGAGATCGCCGGGCTCTGTGATCCGCGGGTGTTGCTTCAGATAGCGCGGAGCCGCCACGACGACGCGTCGGACCTCGCCGATCCGCGTCGCCACCATCGCCGAATCCGCGAGAGGACCAATACGAAGCGCGACATCGACGCCCTCTTCGATCAGATTGACCGCACGATCGAACAGCAGCAGCTTTGCCGACACCGTCGGATAGGCATCCAGGAACGCATCGAGGATCGGCCGCAGCACCATCTCGCCCGACACCACAGGAGCTGTGATCGTGAGCAGGCCGCGCGGCGCGGTGCGCGGCCCGGTCGCGATGTCGTCGGCCTCCTCCAGCTCCGTGAGCACGCGGCGGCAGATCGCGACATAGCGCTCGCCCTCCTCGCTCAGCTTGATCGACCGGGTCGTCCGGTGCAGCAGCTCGGCCCCAACCCGTTCCTCCAGGAAGGCGATCGCACGGCTGACCGCGGCCGGTGACCGGCCGAGCTTGCGGCCCGCGGCCGCGAGGCTGCCCTCGTCCACTGCAAGGACGAACACCTTCATCGCATCCAGACGATCCATGCCTTCCCGCCACCCAAGATTCTACTGGCAAATTAGGCATTTGCACCTGCCGCGACAACTGCCGCCAGGCGCACCGGGCCGGCATTCATACGCGCCGCGAAAGAGTGTCTGCCGGACAGCGCGTATTCGCAGCCGGGCCACCGCGGCGTACTTCAACACGTGAGCCAGCCAGTGCTGGCACGGATCAACAACAGGAGCCCGCCATGGGTATCGAACAGAAGGTTGCCATCATCACCGGTGCATCGCAGGGCATCGGCGCGGCCCTGGTCCAGGGCTTTCGCGATCGCAATTATCGCGTCGTCGCAACGGCACGCTCGGTCAAGCCGTCGAGTGACGATGACGTCCTCGCCGTTCCCGGCGACATCGCCGACCGGAAGACTGCCGAGCGCGTTGTGGCAGAGACGGTCGCGCGCTTCGGCCGTGTCGACACACTCGTCAACAACGCCGGCATCTTCCTGGCAAAGCCGTTCACGCAATATACCGCCGAAGACTACGCGGCGGTGATGGGCACCAATGTCGCCGGCTTCTTCAACATCACCCAGCTCGCGATCGCCGAGATGGAGAAACAGGGGTCGGGCCACGTCGTCCAGATCACGACCACACTCGTTGATCAGGCCAATTCGAACGTGCCCTCGGTGCTGGCCTCGCTGAGCAAGGGCGGGCTGAACGCCGCGACGAGGTCGCTGGCAATCGAATACGCCAAACGCGGCATTCGCGTGAACGCGGTCGCCCCCGGCATCATCAAATCGCCGATGCACCCGGTCTCGACGCACGCCCAGCTGGGCGCGATGCATCCGGTGGGTCACATGGGCGAGATGTCCGACATCGTCGATGCCGTGCTCTATCTCGAGGGCGCATCCTTCGTCACCGGCGAGATCTTGCATGTCGACGGCGGCCAGATCGCCGGCCACTAAGGACGCATCCGCGCGCCCCTGCGCGCAGGAGGATATGATGACCAACGCACATACGAAGCAACATCTGGAGACCCGGCTGCGTCAGCAGCCGGGATCGGATTCACAAACTACCTGGCGCTATGCGATGGCGGGACTGTCCGCATCGTTGGTCGGACTTGGCCTCGCCCGCTTTTCCTATACGCCTCTGATCCCCGCTTTGATCGCGGCGAAATGGTTCAGCGCCTCCGACGTCGTCTATCTCGGCGCGGCGAACCTTGCGGGCTACCTCGCCGGCGCTCTCGCAGCACGGGTTGTCGCGGCACGCATCGGCGCAGTCCGCGCGTTGCGCGCGATGATGCTGCTGGCCACGCTCTCCTTCTTTGCCAGCTCAGCGCCGGTGTCCTTCACCTGGTTCTTCGCCTGGCGCTTCCTCTCCGGCCTCAGCGGCGGAATCATCATGGTGCTGGCGGCCTCCATCATTCTGCCGCACACCTCGCCCACCCGGCGCGGCATTGTCGGCGGCGTGATCTTTGCGGGCGTTGGTCTTGGCGTCGCCGCATCGGGCACGCTGGTGCCGCTGCTGCTGCAACAAGGCCTGCAGCAAAGCTGGTACGGCCTCGGCGTCCTGTCAGCCGTGCTGACGCTCACGAGCTGGTGGAACTGGCCTGCAGACGCCAGGACTGACACCGCGCCGACGCATCATGCAAAGCAGCGCCACACCTCGACGTCCGCCTTTGCACTGCTGATCCAATACGGCCTCAACGCAGTCACGCTGGTGCCGCACATGGTCTTCATCGTCGACTTCGTGGCGCGGGGGCTCGGCCAGGGCATTGCTGCCGGATCACGCTACTGGGTGCTGTACGGTCTCGGCGCGATCATAGGCCCACTCGTCACCGGCCATCTCGGCGACCGGTCGGGCTTCGGTCCGGGCTTGCGCGCGGCGTTCCTGATCGAAGCGGCCGCTGTGCTGCTTCCCACGGTCAGCACTGCACCGGCGTCTCTGATCGTATCGAGCGTCGTGATCGGAGGGTTCACGCCCGGCATCGTGCCCCTCGTGCTCGGACGCATTCATGAGCTCGTCCCGCACGCGAGCGAGCAGCAGCGCGCGACGTGGAGCCATGCCACCACCAGCTTTGCGCTGTTCCAGGCCGCCGCCGCTTACGGCTTCTCCTGGATCTATGCGAACACGGGCGGCGACTATCTGGTCTTGTTCGCGCTCGGCGGCGGCGCCGCCGCGCTGGCGCTCGCAATCGACCTTGGCCTCGCGCTCACCATGCGGAAAGCATAGAAGCGGCGGCGTGATCAGGAATACTGCATCACGCCGTCGTCGATCCGCCCGAAGCGCAACGACACGATATCGAGCGCATAGTTCTGGTACAGCCGCCATGGCTGCTTCGAGCCCTGCTTCGGCATCTTCGCGACCGAGCGCTGCACGTAGCCCGAAGTGAAGTCGAGCGACGGCTGCGCGGTGATCTCGGGATCATCATTGTGCGGCATGCACTGACGGAAATTGTGCCGATCCATGTAGTTGAGGAGCCGGCAGACATATTCGCAGGTGAGATCGCATTTCAGCGTCCACGACGCGTTGGTGTAGCCGAACGCCGAGGCCATGTTGGGCACGTCGGCATACATCATGCCCTTGTAGGTGAGCGTGTTGGCAAAATCGACGGCGCGGCCGTCGACGCTGACCTCTAATCCGCCAACGACCTGGAGCACGAGGCCCGTCGCCGTCACGATGATATCGGCGGGCAGCTCGCTGCCATCCTTCAGGCGGATGCCATCGTGGGTAAAGGTGTCGATCTCGTTGGTGACCACGGCGGCGCGCTTTTCCCGGATCGCCTTGAACAAATCGCCGTCGGGCACGAGGCAGAGTCGCTGATCCCAGGGATTGTAGCGCGGCGTGAAATGGGTCGCGATATCGTAGTCCGGCCCGAGCGCCATACGCACGCCACCGAGGATCAGGTTCTTCACCTTGTCCGGCCGCCGGCGGCTGAGCTGGAAGAAGAACATCCCCCACATCACGTTGCGCCAGCGGATCAGATGATAGGCCAGCCGCGCCGGCAGGTTGCGACGCAGTTTGTTGGCGACGGGATCCTGCGCCGGGCGCGACACCACATAGGTCGGCGAGCGCTGCAGCATGGTGACCTGCGCCGCTGTCTTGGCGAGCTCCGGCACCAGCGTTACCGCGGTCGCGCCCGAGCCGATCACGACGACGCGTTTTCCGGCGTAGTCAATATCCTCGGTCCATTTCTGCGGATGGACGATACGACCGGCGAAATCCGCAACGCCGGCAAACTCCGGCGTGTAGCCCGCCTCGTATTTGTAATAGCCCGCGCACATGAACAGGAAATTGCAGGTGAAGCGCACGGTCTCGGTCGCGCCCTCGCCCACCGCGTGCTCGACCTCGACAGTCCAGCGCGCCTCAGGCGTCGACCACGCCGCGCGCTTGACGCGATGGCGGAAGCGGATGTGCTTCTCGATGCCGTTCTCGGTCGCGGTCTCGCGCACATAATTCAGGATCTGCGGCCCGTCGGCGATCGCCTTCGGATCGGTCCACGGCTTGAAGGAATAGCCGAGCGTGAACATGTCGCTGTCGGAGCGGATGCCGGGATAGCGAAACAGGTCCCAGGTGCCACCGATACAGTCACGTCCCTCCAGAATGACGTAGCTCTTGCCCGGGCACTTGGTCTGCAGATGATAGCCTGCACCGATGCCCGACAGACCGGCACCGACGATCAGCACGTCGAAATGTTCTTGTTGCATGGTTTCCTCCGCCGAGGCGGGATAGTCCGACCGCAAGCCCGAGCCGTCAATCCGCAACAACCGAACCGGGAACCGAATTTTCGCACCGGCGCCGCCGCCTCCCGCCACACGGACAAAGCAAAAAGGCCCCGGATCGCTCCGGGGCCTTCGCCTGCTCTGAATAGATCGAACTCAGTAGCGGTAGTGGTCCGACTTGTACGGGCCTTCCTGCTTCACGCCGATATAGTCGGCCTGGTCCTTGCGGAGCTCGGTGAGCTTGACGCCGATCTTGGCGAGGTGCAGGCGCGCGACCTTCTCGTCGAGGGTCTTCGGCAGCACGTAGACTTCCTTCTTGTACTTGCCGTCCTTGTTGTTGGCGAACAGCTCGATCTGCGCCAGCGTCTGGTTGGTGAAGGACGCCGACATCACGAACGAAGGATGGCCCATCGCGTTGCCGAGGTTCACGAGGCGGCCTTCCGACAGCAGGATGATGCGGTGCTTGTCGGGGAACTCGATCTCGTCGACCTGGGGCTTGATGTTGGTCCACTTCAGATTGCGCAGAGACGCGATCTGAATCTCGTTGTCGAAGTGACCGATGTTGCAGACGATGGCGCGATCTTTCATCGCACGCATGTGCTCGATGGTGATGATGTCCTTGTTGCCGGTCGCGGTCACGAAGATGTCGGCGCGGGGCGCGGCGTCTTCCATGGTCGTGACTTCATAGCCTTCCATCGAAGCCTGCAGCGCGCAGATCGGATCGACTTCCGACACCATCACGCGGCAGCCGGCCTGGCGCAGTGAGGCGGCCGAGCCCTTGCCGACGTCGCCGAAGCCCGCGACCATCGCGACCTTGCCCGACATCATCACGTCGGTGCCGCGGCGGATGCCGTCGACCAGCGATTCGCGGCAGCCATAGAGGTTGTCGAACTTCGACTTCGTGACGCTGTCGTTGACGTTGATCGCCGGCCACAGCAGCGTGCCGGCCTTCTGCATGTCATAGAGACGATGCACGCCCGTGGTGGTTTCTTCGGAAACGCCCTTGATGCTCTCGGCGATCGCGGCGAAGTAACCCTTGGGCTTTTCCTTGAGCTGCTTCTTCAGAAGCGCGAAGAAGACTTCCTCTTCTTCCGAAGCCGGCTTGTCCAGGAAAGCGGTGTCGCCCTTCTCGGCCCGCAGACCGAGATGGACGTACATGGTGGCGTCGCCGCCGTCGTCCAGGATCATGTTCGGGTGACCGCCACCGTGCCAGTCGAACAGTTTTGCGGTGTAGTCCCAGTAGTCTTTCAGCGTCTCGCCCTTGACGGCGAACACCGGAATGCCGGCGGCGGCGATCGCCGCGGCGGCGTGGTCCTGGGTCGAATAGATGTTGCAGGAGACCCAGCGGATGTCGGCGCCGAGCGCTGCCAGTGTCTCGATCAGCACGCCGGTCTGGATCGTCATGTGCAGGGAGCCGGCGATGCGCGCGCCCTTCAGCGGCTGCTTCGGGCCATACTCCTCGCGGGTGGCCATCAGGCCGGGCATCTCGGTCTCGGCGAGCGAGAGCTCCTTGCGGCCGAAATCAGCGAGCGAAATGTCCTTGACGATGTAATCGGTGAAGCCGGGCTTCGCGTTCATTGCGAGTGTCCTGTTGTTGAGCGGGCATTCCGGGACGCCTCGAAGAAGGTGCCCCGGACTAGCGGCGTGAAGATGAAGAATTCCGGATTCATGCGAACCCGGAATGACGCACGAAAATCAGACCGCGCGCTTGAGCGCTTCGACGAGGTCGGTCTTCTCCCAGGAGAAGCCGCCCTCGTTGTCGGGCGTGCGGCCGAAATGGCCGTAAGCCGAGGTGCGCGCGTAGATCGGGCGATTGAGATCGAGATGGGTGCGGATGCCGCGCGGGGTGAGGTCCATCGCCTTGGCAGCGGCCTTCTCGAGCTGGTCTTCCGACACTTTACCGGTGCCGTGGGTGTCGATGTAGATCGACAACGGACGCGCGACGCCGATGGCGTAGGCGAGCTGCAGCGTGCAGCGATCGGCAAGGCCGGCCGCGACGATGTTCTTGGCGACGTAACGCGCAGCGTAGGCCGCCGAACGGTCGACCTTGGTCGGATCCTTGCCGGAGAACGCGCCGCCGCCGTGCGGGGCCGCGCCACCGTAGGTGTCGACGATGATCTTGCGGCCGGTCAGACCGGAGTCGCCGTCGGGACCGCCGATGAAGAACTTGCCGGTGGGGTTGATGTGCCAGATGGTCTTCGGCGTGATCCAGTCCTTCGGCAGCGCCTCGCGCACATAGGGCTCGACGATGTCGCGGATCTGCTTCGACGAGATGTCCTCGATCAGATGCTGGTGCGACACCACGATCTCGCGCACGCCGACCGGCTTGCCGTTCTCGTACTGCACGGTGACCTGGCTCTTGGAGTCGGGGCCCAGCACCTTCTCCCTGCCGGAGTGGCGGGCTTCCGAGATCAGGCGCAGAATCTTGTGCGCGTAGAAGATCGGCGCCGGCATCAGGTCCGGCGTTTCGTTGGTGGCGTAACCGAACATGATGCCCTGGTCGCCGGCCCCCTCTTCCTTGACTTCGCCCGGCTGCAGGGCGTCGACACCCTGGGCGATGTCGGCCGACTGCGGATGCAGCAGGATCTCGATATCGGCGGTCTTCCAGTGAAATCCTGCCTGCTCGTAGCCGATGTCCTTGATCGCGGCGCGTACCACGCTCTCGATCTGCTCATTGGTGACGGAGGCGGGACCGCGGGTCTCGCCCGCGATCACCACCTTGTTGGTGGTCGCCAGCGTCTCGCAGGCGGCGCGGATCTGCCACGGGTCGATGCCGGCCTTCGGCCCTTCGCGATAGAACAGGTCGACGATTTCGTCGGAGATCCGGTCGCAGACCTTGTCTGGATGGCCTTCGGACACGGATTCACTGGTGAAGAGATAGGACGCGCGCATCAAGAAACCCCTTGTTCCACCGCTACCGGCGGACGTTTGCGATGTTTACAGTTGGATTAAGTCAATCACGCCGGCGCGAGATGACGTAGGATTCGTCGAGAAACCAGAGCCCGTTGTACTTCCGCAGCACATCCCTGGCGGCATCCAGAGTGCGGCCGTTTTGAGTCATATCTGTCAACCGGTCGTCCTCAATCTGGGCGACATACACTGCCGCATTCCACGCTGCAAAGGCCGTCGAGGTTCCGATAGTGCCCGTCACCTCGTTGGGCAGCGCTTCCATATCATACCTGAAGATCGAACGGTTATCCGCATAAGCATTAAAATTTAAGTCGCGGCCCAACGATCCGAGCTCATACTTAACGGCGCGCAATAGCTCATGACGGCTCACCGAGAAAGGATTTTCTCCAGGCCAGATCGCCTGGATCATTTCCATGCCGGGATCATGACCATGGGAGTGGATTCCGATCAGGCGGCCGCCCGGTCGCAAGGCCTTGGCCAGCGGTGCAATAATCCGCTTGGCCCGGAAATTGACCGAAGACAGGGCCCGGTATGGCTGGGATGCAATTACGAGGTCGAAATTGGCCTCGGTCTGGCCCGGCCGCGGAATGGTCGAATCGAGCAAGAACCGGTGGTCCTCGCGGTAGAGCACCAGGACCACAGGCCGCTCGTACAGCGGCATGGCCGTGCGCGGGCTGATCGCGGCGCGCCAGTTCTGCTCCAGGAACGGCCGCAGCTCGGCGATCTGCTGCTCGAACTCGCCCGATGAGGCGCCGCGCAGCGGAACCTCATGCCACACGGTGGCCGCGGCCGCCGTGGGCGATGCCGGCGTCAGCCAGGGCGCCTCGGAATAGAACATGTTGGTAAAGACGAAAACCGAGGCCGGATGCTCGAATATGCGGTCCGGCACCTTTTCCAGCGTCAGCCGCAGATCCTCGAGACTGAGCTCCTTGCCTGCCACATAGAACGGCATATGCGGGTAGCGCTGGTGGGTCGCGCGCAGCACCCGCGCCAGCACCGTGCCGTCGCCCACACCGGCATCGAAAATGCGCAGCGCCGGCGGACGCGGATGGATGGTGGAGAGTTCGAGCGCCACCCGGTCGGCAATGACCCGCTTCTCGCTGCAGGTGTGGACGAACAGCAGATATTTCTGCCGGTTCTCGAAGAAGCGGAAATTGCCGCGCGGATCGCGCTTTTCCGGGGGCACCTGAAGCCCCCGCGGTGGCGGCAAGCCGCCGGTCGTCGATGCCGCGATATAGGCCTGGATCCGCTCCAGCGTATCGATGGTGATGCGCTTGCCCTCGCGCAGCCGGTGGACGAGCTTCCCATCGTTCACCGCACGCCGGCCAAACGTCGATTCCGCCATGTCCGCCGTGCGGCAGAACTCGGTGATTTGGCTCAGGATTTCGTCGTTTTTCATGGGTGGGATTGCGGTGGGCAAGAGAGTTGGGAACCGTCTCCTAGCAAATTCTGCCCACTCTGGGAATACCGCCGCCCTGCTTTACCCCAGCTCCGATGACGCGGGCGTGAACCCCGAGGTGCCGCCGGGCAACAAACAAGTCACTTCTCCTGAAGGAACCGCCGCCATGCGTCGCCCGCTCGTCGCGCTCGCTCTGCTCGCCGCCGCGTTTTGGTCGGCGCCCTGCTCGGCCCAATCCCGCAGCCAGCTCGGGCCACTCTGCACCACCGAGACCACGCCGGCGGACCAGATGGTCGACGCCTGCAGCAAGATCATCGCGCTGAAGGTGTTCAAGGGCGAGCAGCTCGCGACCGTCTATTTCTGGCGCGCGGTGGGCTGGAACAAGAAGGGCGACTACGCCAAGGTCATTGCCGACACCACCGAGGCGGTCCGGCTCCAGCCGAGCCAGGCGGTCTACAATCTCAGGGGCTCGGCCTATTACGACAGGGGCGACGACGACATCGCCATCGCCGATTTCGACGACGCCCTGAAGCTCGGCCCGCCCAGCGGCATCATTTTCCACAATCGCGGCAATGCCTGGCGCAGCAAGGGCGACTACGCCAAGGCGATCGCCGACTACGACATGTCGATCAAGGCAGATCCGAAATCGGCGTTCTCGTACCAGAATCGCGGCATTGCGAAGGAAGCGCTAGGAGATCTCGACGGTGCGCTTGCCGACATCAACCAGGCGATCCGGCTCGACCCGACACTGCCGCAGCCGCTGATCAACCGCACCGCGATCTGGCGCGCGAGAGGCGATCTCGATCGTGCCATTGCCGATGGCAGCGAGGCGATCCAGCTCGCCAAGGACAAGCCGCCGGTCAACGTCATGACGCCGCCGAACAGCGTGCTGATCTCGGCGTACACCCATCGCGCGCTGGCCTATGAGGCCAAGGGCGACTACGCGCATGCGCGCGACGATTACAAAGCGACGCTCGCGATCGTGGCCTCAGATGCAGGCAGCAAGGCCAACCAGGCAACCGCAAAGGTGCGGCTGTCGCTGGTGAGCGATGCAGCCGCGCCGATCCCGCGCGATGCGCCCTCACCGACGACGCAACCTGCAGCGGCTCCTGCGCCACAGCAGACGGGCGCATCGCCAGCACCCTCGCCTGCACCCGCTGTTCGCGTTAATCGCATGGCGCTGATCATCGGCAATGGCACTTATGCCCATGTGAAGGCGCTGCCCAACCCGCCAAACGACGCCCGTGCGGTTGCGAAGAGTTTGCGCGATATCGGCTTCACCGTGTCGGAAGGCGTCGATCTCGATCGCTCGGCGATGCAGACGATGACACGGGAGTTTTTGCGAGATGCCGCACGGGCGCAGGTCGCTCTGGTCTATTACGCCGGTCACGGCGTGCAGGTCGATGGCCGCAACTATCTCATTCCCGTCGACGTCGAGCTCAAGCCTGGCGCCAACATGACGGAGGCCATGATTGACATGGACACGATCATGGCGGGCCTCGATGACCAGGTCCGCACCAACATCCTGATCTTCGACGCCTGCCGCAACAATCCCATGGCGGAGCACGTGGCGGCCGCGGGCACCAATCGCGGCATCGAAAGCGCATCCGGCCTCGCAGCGCCAACAAGCCGTGCATCCGGAGTGACACTGGGAGCCGGCACGCTGATCGCATTCGCGACCGCGCCGGGCCAGGTCGCGCTCGATGGCGAAGGCGCCAACTCGCCGTTCTCTGCAGCGCTCTCCCGCCATCTCGGCACGGCGGGTCTGGAAGTGCAGCAGATGCTGACGCGCGTGCGGGCCGAAGTGGTCTCGGCCACCAAGAACAAGCAGGTGCCTTGGTCGAACTCGTCGCTGCTGGGCGAAGTGTATCTGGCGGAGAAATGAGGGCATCCGGGCCGAACGCGCAGACGAGCTAAAATTGCAACAGCCCACCAGATAGTCGAGCGCAACCTGCGGCTGCTCTATTCTGTCGAATATCGTTATCCTACAGTGCCGCCAACATCGATCATCGGTGGACAGGTTGCTGGGGAAATCTGGTGCAAAAATTCATCGCCGCAGTCGGCGCTATCTTCTTTGTCATCTTCGGGTCACTGCCCGGCTTCTCTCAAGGCGCCCCATCCAGCGAGGCCGCGCGCAAGGCAGAGCTGACCGGGGCTTGGCAGGCCGCCAGCAATGCTGGCACCGCCGGCCCCGCCGACGTTCCATTGATCGACCAGGCCACGCTGAAGCTGCCGGCTGGCGACTTCTTCGTGCCGAAGGCCGAAGGCATTCGGGTGATGCGTGCGCTTGGCAACACGATTCACGAGGCGAGTTTCGTCGGCCTCGTGCTCGGCACCAGGCCGAATGACCGGTGGCTGGTCGTCATCACCTATATCAAGGAAGGCTACATCAAGGATGACGCCGCCAAGGACTGGAACGCCGACGACCTCCTGAAGAATCTCAAGGAAGGTGTCGACGAGTCCAACAAGGATCGCGCTGCCCGCGGATTTCCCGAGATGGAGGTGATCGGCTGGATCGAGCCGCCGAACTACGATGCCACATCTCATCGCCTGGTATGGTCGGTGCTCGGCAAGGACAAGGGCACGCCGGACGATGCCCGCAAGGACGTCAATTACAACACCTATGCCTTGGGGCGCGATGGATATTTCAGCCTGAACCTGCTGTCGGACTCGGCCAGGATCGCGACCGACAAGTCCGCCGCCCATGAGCTGCTCGCCAACCTCACTTACCAATCCGGCAAGCGCTATGAGGACTTCAGCGCCTCGACCGACCGGATCGCCGAATACGGGCTGCTGGCGCTGGTCGGTGGCGTCGCCGCCAAGAAGCTGGGCCTGCTCGCTCTGCTGCTCGCCTTCGTGCTCAAATTCGCCAAAGCGATCTTCGTCGCTGTCGCTGTCTTCGGCACGGGCGTGGTGAAATTCTTCCGCCGCAAGCCGCGAGACGATTCCGCTGGCGGCCCCGCATGAAGACTCTTTTCCTGCTGCTGTTCTCCGGCCTGAAATGGGGAAAGCTCGCCACCAGCGGCGGCAGCATGCTGCTGTCGCTCGCGGTCTACGCGTCGATATGGGGTTGGCGCTATGCGGCAGGCTTCATTGCTCTGCTGTTCGCACACGAAATGGGCCACTACGTCGCCGCACGCCAACGTGGCCTGGACGTCGGCGCGCCGGCCTTCATCCCGTTCGTCGGTGCATGGATCGCGCTCAAGGACAAGCCGGTCGACGTCGAGACCGAGGCCTATATCGCACTCGCGGGTCCAGTGGTCGGAACGGGCGCAGCGCTCGCGGTCTATCTCTGGGCACGCGCGGAAGACAGCGCCCTGCTGCTCGCGATTTCCTATGCCGGCCTGTTCCTCAATCTGTTCAACCTGCTGCCGCTCTCCCCGCTCGACGGTGGCCGGGTGACTGCCGTCCTCAGCCCGCGGATCTGGTTCCTGGGCGCGCCGATCCTGGCCGCACTGATGATCTACCGGCCCAGCCCGACGCTCCTGATCGTCGTGATCCTGGCCGTTCCACAGCTCATCAGCGCGTGGCACTATGATCCACATGCGCCGGAAAACATCGCCTATTACGGTGTGCCGCTCCAGACCAAGCTCGAATATGGCAGCTCGTATCTCGCGCTCGCCGCCCTGCTCGCGGTCATGACCTACGATGTCCACGAGATGCTGGGGCCGATGATGCGGGCGGAGTAGCGAGCCGTGCTCTGATACTCGGCGTCGTCCCGGCGAAGACCGGAACGACGCTGCGTACGTCGTGAAACTTGCCCGTGCTGGCAGTCGAAATGGGGCTTACTGGCCCCACACTTCCTTGGCGATCTCGACCGCAAGGCCAAGCTTGGCCCACTGCTCTTCCTCGGAAAGGATGTTGCCCTCTTCCGTCGAGGCAAAGCCGCACTGCGGCGACAGCGCGAGTTGCTCCAAGGGCACGAACTTGGCGGCTTCCTCCAGACGACGCTTGATGTCGTCCTTCTTCTCGAGCTCGCCGAACTTCGAGGTGATGACGCCGACCACGACGATTTTGTCGCCCCTGGGCAGGAAGCGCAGCGGCTCGAATCCACCGGCGCGGTCTGAATCGTATTCCAGGAAGTAGCCGTCGTAATTGGTGCCGGCGAGCATGGTCTCCGCCACCGGCTCGTAGCCGCCCGATGAAATCCAGGTCGAGCGGAAATTGCCACGGCAGACATGCGTCGTCAGCACCATGTCGGCGGGCTTTTCGGCCAGCGCGTAGTTGATGATGCGGGCATAGATCTGCTGCAGCCCTTCCGGATTGTCGCCGCGCTCGCGCGCCTTCTTCAATTCGTCCGGCGAGCAGAGATAGGCCCATACGGTGTCGTCGAATTGAAGATAGCGGCAGCCGGCGTCGTAGAACGCCTTCACCGCCTTGCGGTAGGTCTTGCCGAGATCCTCGTAGAAGGCATCGAGATCGGGATAGATGTCCTTGGAGATCGCCTTGCGGCCACCGCGGAAGTGCAGCACGGCTGGCGAAGGGATCGTCATCTTGGCGGTGACGTGGGCCTGGTCGGCGACCTTCTTCAGGAAGCGGAAGTGGTCCAGCATCGGGTGGCTGTCGGGGAAATCGAGCTTGTCGATCACCCGCACCGCGTCGTGGCGGGTCTGCACGCCCGCGAACTGGATGCCTGCGTCGGGGTGGAACAGCTCGCAGCCCGTAAGCTTGGCCAGGAAGTCGAAATGCCACCAGGAGCGGCGGAATTCGCCGTCGGTCGCGAGCTTCAGGCCGACCGAGGCCTGCTTGTGCACGACCTTCTCGATCTCCATGTCCTCGATCTTGCGCAGATCATCGGCCGAGATCTCGCCCTTCTCGAGCTTCGCCCGGGCTTCCTTGATCTTGGCCGGGCGCAGGAGGCTGCCGACCTCGTCGGCACGGAAAGGGGCTTTGGTTCGCTGCATTTTTTAACTCCCAATCTATTTCTTAGTGGGCCGCCGCCCCTGCGACGCCGAGGTGGCGCTCCAGGACCGACGGGTCGGCCTTGAGCGCGGCGCTCGGGGCGTCGTGGACGATCGTTCCGCGCTCCAATATCACAACACGGTCGGCGAGCCCCAGAATCTTTTGGGCATTCTGCTCGACGATGATCGAGCAGATGCCGCCGGCCCGGGTGATGGTCCCGATCGCCTTGAGCAGCTCCTCGACGATGATGGGGGCAAGGCCTTCGGTCGGCTCGTCCAGCAGCAGAACCTTCGGATTGAGGGTCAGCGCGCGGCCGATCGCCAGCATCTGCTGCTCGCCACCGGAGAGCTGGTTGCCGAAATTGCTGCGGCGTTCCTTCAGTCGCGGGAACATCTCGTAGACTTTCTCGACGGTCCAGGGGCCGGGCTGCGCCACCGCGGTCATGTTCTCTTCCACCGTCAGCGAGCGGAAGATGTTGCGCTCCTGCGGCACCCAGCCGATGCCGGCGCGGGCGCGCTGGTCCGGCCGCAGGCCGGTGACGTCGGTGCCGGCTAGCCCGACGGTGCCGGAGAAGCGGCGGGTGACGCCGACAATGGAGTTGATCAGCGTGGTCTTGCCGGTGCCGTTGCGGCCGAGCAGCGCCAGCACCTGGCCCTCGGCCAGGTTCAGCGTCATCTTCGGCAGCACCACCGCCTCGCCATAGCCGGCGCGAAGCTGGTCGATCGTGAGCAGGTCAGACATTGACCGCCTCCTCGCCGAGATAGACCGCTTTCACTTGCGGATCGCGCGCGACCTGGTCGGGCGGGCCTTCCGTGAGCAGCGCACCGGAGACCAGCACCGAGATGCGGTCGGCGAAGGAGAAGACGAGATCCATGTCGTGTTCGATCAGCAGCACGGTGACGTCGCGCGGCAGGCTGCCGACGACGGCGAGAATGTCGTGGCGCTCGCTTTCCGGCACGCCGGCGGCGGGCTCGTCGAGCAGCAGCACCCGCGGTTTGGCCGCGATCGCGACCGCGATCTCGAGCAGGCGTTGCTTGCCGTAAGGCAGCGTCACGGTCTGTTCGTTCATCGCATCGAGCAGATGGAAGCGTGTCAGGAGATCGGCGATCTCGCCGTTGACGTCGTTTCGGGTGCCCATTCGCCGCCACCAGTCACCGCCATGGCCGAGGCGTTCGGAGACCGCAAGGCCAATGGTCTCGAGCGGGGTCAGATCCGGATAGAGCTGGTTGATCTGGAAGGTGCGCGAGAGGCCGCGCAACACGCGCTTGTGCACCGGCAGATCGGTGATGTCCTGGCCTTCGAGCAGGATTCGTCCCGAGTTCGGCTTGAGCACGCCGGTGAGCTGGTTGATGACAGTGGTCTTGCCGGCGCCGTTCGGGCCGATCAGCGCATGGCGGGCACCCTGCTCGATTCTGAGCGACAGGTCGCGGGTGACGCGGAGACCGCCAAAGGTCTTCTCAAGATTTTGCGTTTCGAGCGCGATGGTCATGCGTCGCTCTCCGGCACGGTTACGACCGCCTTGCGTCCCGCAATCTGCTTGATCAGCAAATTGGGCAGGAACAGCACGCCATAGTGCAGGCGCTGGCGGCCGACCAGCACGATCACGACCAGCACGAGGCCGATCCAGAATTGCCAATATTGCGGGGTGATGGTGGAGAACACCTCCTGGAGCAAGCGGAAGATCACGGCACCGATCAGCCCGCCATAGAGATAGCCGGTACCGCCGATGACGAGCACCAGCATCAGATCGGCCGAACGATCAAAGGCGAACACATCGAGCGAGGCGATCGCGGTGGTCTGGGTGAACAGCGCACCCGCGACGCCGGCATAGAACGCCGCGAGCGTGTAGATCGCGATCAGGCGGCGATTGACGGGGATGCCGATGGCGGCCGCACGCAGCGGGTTGTTCTTGATCGCGCGCAGCGACAGGCCGAACGGCGAATGCACGATGCGGCGAGCCAGCAGGAACAGCACGAACAGCACGGCCAGCGAATAGAAGAAGCCGGCCTTGCCGAACATGTCGAACGGGATCTCGCCGAAGATCGGCTGCATCTCGATGCCCTGCAAGCCGTCGGTGCCGCCGGTGATGTTGGAGAAGCGCTCGGCGAGCGCCTCCAGCAGCAGTGCGATGCCGAGCGTCACCATCAGCCGGGTCAGGTCGACGCCGCGGATCACCAGGAAGCTCGTGGCAAAGCCCAGCACCATCGCGGCGAGGCCCGCTGCGATCAGAGCCAGCACCGGCTCGTTGATGATGCCGTGCAGCGCCAGCAATCCGGCGGCGTAGGCGCCGACGCCGAAGAAGGCGGCGTGGCCGAGCGAGACGATACCGGCATAGCCGAGGATGAGATCGAGCGACATCGCAAACAGCGCCAGCCGCAGGATGTCGGTCATGATCAGATAGCGCGTGGGAAACAGGAAGCCGCAGGCGAGCACGACGAGCCAGAAGGCGGCCTCGCCATAATGCCAGTGCGCCTGCCGCTGGGCGTGGAAACCGACGTCGGAAGAAGCGCTCATCGGCAAACTCAACGCGCGGCCGTGCGGCCGAACAGGCCGTTCGGGCGCCAGATCAGGATCACGATCATCATGGTGTAGATCACGAAGGGTCCCATCTTCGGCACATAGTATTTGCCGGCGACGTCGCCGATGCCGAGCAGAAGCGAAGCCAAAAATGGTCCGGTGATCGAGGAGGAGCCGCCGACCGTGACCACGATCAGGAAGTAGATCATGAACTTCAGCGGGAAGTACGGATCGAGGCCGAGGATTTCGGCGCTCAAAGCACCTCCGAGGCCAGCAAGCCCGCATCCAAATGCAAAGGTGAAGGCGAACACCTGCGGCACGTTGATGCCGAGGCCGCTTGCGGCGCGGGGATCGTCGACCGCGGCGCGCAGGCGGCTGCCGAAACGCGTCCTGGCCAGCACCATCTGCAGACCAATCGTGAGCAGGCCGCAGATCACGATGATCATCAGCCGGTAGCGGCCGATGCCGACGCCGAACAGGTCGAACTGGCCCTGCAACGCGGCCGGCAGATTGATGAAGACGCGCGACGAGCCCTGGATGTAGTCCACGGCCGCGACCGACATGAACGTCAGACCGATGGTGAACAGCACCTGGTCGAGATGGCTGCGCGCATAGAGGTGACGATAGAGCGTGCGCTCGAGCACGATGCCGATCACCGCGGACGAGACGAAAGCGAGCGGCAATGCCGCAAAGAACGGCCAGCCGTGCTGGTTCACCAGCAGCATGCAGACATAGCCGCCGGCCATGGCGAAGGCGCCATGGGCGAGATTGACGAAGTTCATCAGGCCGAGCGTGACCGCAAGCCCGCAGGCCAGCACGAACAGCAGCATGCCGTAGGCAACGCCATCGAACAGGTTGGTGAGGATTGAGGTCATCGTCTCAGCTTGGAGTTATCGTCATGGCCGGGCTTGTCCCGGCCATCCACGTCCTTGTTCGGCTCTCACGTGGATGCCCGGGTCAAGCCCGGGCATGACGAGAGCGGTGGGCGAGATCCCGATGCGCTAAGCGCACCCGGGATGACGCGCTTTCGCGCGTCACTTCTTCGTCTTGCCGAGATCCTTGACGGCCTCGAAGACCTGGAACTCGATATTGTAGAGTTCGCCGTCCGTCTTCGACCTTGCGACCCTGCGAATGTAGATATTCTGGATGATGTCGCGGGTCTCCGGATCGATCGAGATCGGACCGCGCGGGCTTTCCCACTTCATCCCCTTCATGGCTTCGACCAGCTTGGTGCCGTCGGTATCGCCATTGGTCTTCTTCAGCGCCTCGTAGATAAGGTGGATTCCGTCGTAGCCGCTGACCGCCATGAAGCCTGGACGGCTGTTGAAGTCCTTCTTGTACGCTGCGACGAAGTCCTTGTTCATCTGCGAGGGATGGGCGGCGGAATAGAGATGCGCGGTCACCGTGCCGATCACGGCATCGCCCATGTTGTTGAGGAGATCGTCGTCGGTGACGTCGCCCGGCCCGATCACCTTGATGCCGGCCTTGTCGAGGCCGCGCTCGGCATATTGCTTCATGAAGTTGCCGCCCTGGCCCGCCGGCACGAATACGAAGATCGCGTCGGGCTTGGCATCCTTCATACGCTGCAGAAATGGAGCGAAGTCGGGATTTTGCAGAGGCACCTTGACCTCCTCAACCACCTCGCCGCCACCCGCGGTGAAATTCTGCTTGAAGAAGTTCAGCGCATCGTTGCCTGGCGCGTAGTCGGACGTCAGCGTCGCCACCTTCTTGATGCCGTTCTGCGCTGCCCAGTCGCCGATGATGGTGGAGGACTGCGCAAGCGTGAAGCTCGTGCGCACGATATAGGGCGAGCGCTCGGTGATGATCGAGGTACCCGCGGCCATCACGATTTCCGGAATCTTGGCTTGCGTTGCGAGTGGCGCCGCCGCCAGTGCCGCCGGCGTCACGCCGAAGCCGGCAATGAAGTTGACCTTGTCGTTGACGATCAACTCCTGCGCGGCGGTCTTGGTCTTGTCCGGGATCGCGGCGTCGTCCTTGACGATGATCTCGACCTTCTTGCCGGCGACCGTGTCGCCGTTCTGCTTCATGTACAGCTTGATCGCGTTCTCGATCTGCTTGCCGGTCGAGGCCTGGCCGCCGGTCATCGGCAGGATCAGGCCGACCTTGACGGTATCCTCCGCCTTCGCCGGCGCTGCCGCCGCAATGCCTGCGATGGCGGCAATTGCAGCCGCCCGAGAAAACTGTTTGCGTTCGAACATCAGATGTCCCTCCCCTTCATTCCTTAACTCTTGTAAGCCGGACCGAGTACCCGGTCCTTGCCTTCACCCTAGCTCACGCACGAGCGATATCGCGCGTCACATGGCGTCTTTCGCGCCCTCATTGTCAATCGGACGTTTGGCGACCATTCGGCGCAAGCCACGCGTTCCGATGTCCGACGGCGGGAAGCTATATCGTGGTAACGTGCGGGTAACCCGAACAACTCGATCTTGCCGCGTCCATTTGTACGATTGTACAAATAAAATGGACCTGTCAACGAAAAAGCCCCCGTCGCCGTGGAGGCCAGATTGTCCCGCGTGTGAGCCGCAGTCTAGAAACGCGTCCACCGGCTTGGATGGAGGATTTCGTCTTTCATTTGCAGAATTCAGACATCGACGGCAGCCAAGCCACCTAGGTAAGGTATTTTTATACCTATCTCGAATAAGCCAATATTACCTAGTTGAAGGCTACCGTTCCGATGGCGCCGCTCGTCCGGCGTCCGATCCCTCGTCCCGATTGCAGTCACCCGAAGATGCCCAGACGTTTCCGTTCCATCGTGTCCCTGCTCGCGCTCACCGCGGGGCTGGCTGGATGCGGCACAGTCAACGAGAAGCTCTCGGCCGGCATGGGCGACTACGTCCCGCAATGGGCCGGCGGCCTGCCGGCGGACGCGCCGCCCCGTCAGGGCACGCCGCAATACGATGCCTACATGAAGGAACGCGAGCGCAAGCGACTGATGCCGGCGGCCGATCGCGAAAAGGAAGAGCAGGCGCAGAAGGGCGCGACCGGGGTGACCTCGGGCGATGCGGTGCGCTGAGGCAGTGCCTCCCTCGCCCCGCAAGCGGGGCGAGGTGAAAAGACATCAATCCACGAACACCACGGTCTTGCGGCCGTTGAGGATGACGCGATCGTCGAGGTGATAGCGGATCGCGCGTGCCAGCACGCGACGCTCGATGTCGCGGCCCTTGCGGACAAGATCTTCCGGCGTATCGCGATGGCTGATTCGCTCGACGTCCTGGTCGATGATCGGACCTTCGTCGAGATCGCGCGTGACGTAATGGGCGGTGGCGCCGATCAGCTTCACGCCGCGCTCATGGGCCTGGTGATAGGGCTTTGCACCCTTGAAACCCGGCAGGAACGAGTGATGGATGTTGATGCAGCGGCCGGACAGCTTGGCCGACAGGTCATCCGACAGGATCTGCATGTAGCGGGCCAGCACCACGAGATCGGTCCCAGTCCTGGCGACGAGATCGAGGATCTGCGCCTCCTGCTCGCGTTTGGTTTCCTTGGTCACGGGCAGATAGTGGAACGGGATCTCGCCGAAATCGAGCCCGGCATAGACCTCGCGCGGATGGTTGGAGACGATCGCGGCGAGCGTCATCGGCAATTCACCGGTGCGCCAGCGGTAGAGGATATCGACCAGGCAATGGTCGGACTTCGACACCAGCAGCATCACCTTGCGATGCGCGGCACGGTCACGCATCTGCCATTCCATGCCGAAGCGCTCGGCGATCGCGGCAAAGCCGGTCTGGAGCGCGGCCAGTTCCACGGCGAGGTCGGCCGCGGTGAACACGACGCGCATGAAGAACTTCTTGGTCTCGACATCGTCGAACTGCTGGGCGTCGAGAATGTTCTGTCCGGAATTAGCCAGGAATGTCGACACGGCCGAGACGATGCCGGGACGATCCGGACAGGACAGGGTCAGAACGTATTGATGATCGGGCATGACTGTTGAAGAGATGGCTCTTGGTGAAGGTTTGGGCAGGCCGTGCGGAACGATCCGCGATTTGCGTCCTGCTCTAGCACCGAGGCGACCCTTGCGCCAATCCCGGCGAGGGAGTCAGGATGAACGGACGATTGCGATTTTGACTGGGAGTACGCCCATGGCCGACCGATTGAACGGCACCCGCATCCTGATCCTGGAGACCCGCGAGGAGGCTCAGTTCTCAAAGCTCCTGGCCGAGCAAGGCGCCGAGGTCGTGCAGTGCCCGATGTTCACCATCCAGGATGCGCCGGACCCCACCCCGGTTGAGGCCTGGATCCGCCGCGCCATCGACAAGCCGTTCGACGACCTCGTGCTGATGACCGGCGAAGGCCTGCGACGGATCATGAAGCTCGCGCGTACGCGTGGGCTCGACCAGGCTTTCGTCGCGGCACTGGCCAAATCGCGAAAATTCACCCGCGGCCCGAAGCCCGGCAAGGCGCTCCGCGAAATCTCGCTCGAGGCGCAGCAGACCACGGAGAAGCCAACCACCGAGGGCGTGATCGAGATGCTGGGCAGGCTCGATTTGAAGGGGCATCGCCTCGGCCTCCAGCTTTATCCCGACAAGGACCACAGCGCGCTGACCGGCGCGCTGTCGGCGCAAGGCGCCGAGGTCGATACGGTGCTGCCTTATGCCTATGACTCCAAGGCTGCGGACGCCAACATCGTCGCCGCCATCGACGACATGGCGGAGGGACGAATCGATTCGATCGCGCTCACGAATCTCGGCCAGGTCCGCCGGCTGGTCGAGGCGGCCAAGGCACATGGCAGCGAGGCGAAGCTGCGCGCGGGATTCGAGCGGACACTGATCGCATCGGTTGGACCGGCAGTGTCCGGCGAGCTCGCCGCGCACGGCCTCCGCACCGACATCTCCCCTGCCGATGAAGCCTATTTCATGCGTCCGCTGATCTCGGCGATGGCCGCAGCACTCGCAGAACGAAAGCCGGGAGAGGCTGCGAGATAAGAGCAGAGCGCAGGGGCGGTGCGCAGCGGCTGCGATTGACACGCAGATCGTCAGCGCTAGTTTGCCACGCAGCAAGAAGAAACCACAAAGGCAGGGAATCGCTGTGACACGCGTCATCGCGTTGTGAGCGCAACCACACGGCGTTCGGCGCTCGCACCATTCCGCATCCGCAACTATCGTTTCCAGTGGCCGTCCGATCTGCTCACCTCCTGGGCGTTCGAAATCGAGACGCTGGTGCTCGGCTGGTACATCCTGGTCGAGACCGGCTCGGTGCTGCTGCTGACCGTGCTGGGGTCGCTTCAGTATGTCGGGACACTCGTCGCTCCGGTACTCGGCATGATCGGCGACCGCATGGGTCATCGTGATCTCCTGGTCGTATTGCGCCTCACCTATACGGTGCTCGCCTCGACCATTATGGTCCTGGCGCTGACGGGCCATCTCGGGCCGCTCAAGGTCATGATCATCGTGACGATCATGGGCCTGATCCGCTCCTCCGATCTCGGCCTTCGCAGCGCATTGCTCGCCGGCGTCATGCCAGCCGAACTGCTGGTCGGCGCGATCAGCCTGTCACGCACGACCCAGGACAGCGCCCGTATTGCCGGAGCGCTGACGGGAGCTGGGCTGTTTGCCGTGCTCGGCATTGGACTGGTTTATGCGGCGGTCGCCTGCCTCTATCTGCTGGCTGCGATTCTCATGTTCTGCCTGACCCGGCCGAAGAGGTTCGTTGCCACAACTGATCTACCGGCGAACAGCCGCGCTGTTTCGAGATTGCTGGACGAGCTGAGGGAAGGGATGGTCTACGCCTGGAATGGCCCGGCAATGGGCGCAGCTCTGTCTGTCGCCTTTCTGGCCAATCTCACCGCATTTCCGTTCACCAGCGGATTGCTGCCCTACATCGCCCGCGACATCTTTCACACCGATCAGACCGGCCTTGGCTATCTCTCGGCAAGCTTCGCCGTCGGCTCGCTGATCGGCTCCCTCACGCTCAGCCTGGTCGGCGGACTGCGCATTGCCCGTCTCCTGATCTGCGCGACGCTGGCCTGGTACGCCGTGCTGCTGGTGTTCGTCGAGATCAGGACCATGCCTGTGGCCATGGCCTGCCTCGTTCTCGCCGGCATCGCCCAGAGCATGTCGATGATCTCGGCGGCCGTGATCCTGATGAAGACGGCGAGCGCGCATCTGCGCGGCCGCGTCATGGGTGTGCGCATGATGGTCATCTACGGCTTGCCGCCCGGCTTGCTCGCGGCCGGCAGCCTGATCGACGTCATCGGCTATTCGGCGACGGGCTCGCTCTATGCCGCGGCGGGGTTCATCGCGATGCTGGCAATCGCGATCCGCTGGCGCGCCGACCTCTGGCCGGTGCACGCCGCCGCCAATGCGCGCTAGTCCCCGTATCCGCGCAGCCGCTCGACATTGAGAATCGTGACGCCGCCATATTCCAGACGCAGCAGTCCCTCCTTCTCCAGCCGGTTCAGCGCGCGGTTGGCGTTCTGGCGCGACATGCCCGAGAGCGCACCAATCTCCTCCTGGGTGATCTCCAGATGCGCGGTCGATTCCGGATAGAGGATCGGGTTGAACAGCGAGGCGATGCTGCGGGCAAGGCGCGCGGTGGCGTCCAGCGTGCGGTTGACCTCGAGCATGCCGATGAACTGGCCGAGCCGCTCGTTGAGCTGGCGCACCAGGAAGCGGTTGAAGCCGACGCTGTTCTCGAACAGCCACATGAAGGCGGCGCGTTCCATCAGCGCGACGCGGCTGTCGCGCAGCGCGACCACGTCGTAGCGACGCAGCTCGTTCTTGAGCACGCTGCCTTCACCGAACCAGGCGCCTGCGGTCAGCCCGGCAAGGCTGGTCTCCTTGCCGTCGCGCGAAACCCCGCCCATGCGAGCAAGACCGCTGACCATGCCGGCCCAATAGTCAAACTTATCACCGCGCATGAACACGCTCTCGCCCGTGCCGTAGGACCGCTCGGTGATCCCGGCGCGGGCGACCTCGATCTCCGCTGGCGTAAGCTCGCGCGACCAGGCGGCGACGCGCTTCAGTTGATCCTCTGAAATCATGATCGCGAGGCCGGCCGCACCGTTTCGTCACTCCATCCTTCTGTTGCATCGCAACATGATCATTCCGGCCACCATCCGACGAAAGACGGAGACCGCGGCCGCCCGAAAAACTTTGTCGCAGAATTGTCAGGCCGGAGACATTTCAAAATAGCGCTTTCCCCTATTGAGAGCCACCTCGGGTGATGCGGCTTTTGATCCCCTACGGGACGAGAGTGGCGGGACTCCGGTCGAGACCATGTGCTGCATGGCCTCACCGGCACGACCGTACTAGGATCGCCCGGGAGGAACCGACGAAGAGCGCCGCTGAACGCGCCATCACCGGGAGGGATTTGTTTGGTGGCTACCAGTCTCGAAGTGCGCGGCGTGTCCCTGCGGTTCGGCGGCGTTCGCGCGCTGACCGATGTCAGCTTCGCCATCAACGAGGGCGAGCTGTTCTCGATCATCGGCCCCAACGGGGCCGGCAAGACCTCGATCGTGAATTGTATTTCCGGTCGCTATAAGCCGACCGAAGGCCAGCTGTTCTACCAGGGCCGCGACATCACCGGCCTGACGCCGAATGCCCGCCCCAAGCTCGGCATCGGCCGCACCTTCCAGAACCTGGCGCTGTTCCACCATATGAGCGTGCTCGACAACATCATGGTCGGCCGCCATCACCTCTTGAAGAACAACTTCCTCACGGGCTCGCTGTACTGGCTCACCGGCGCGCGCAAGGAAGAGCTCGAGCATCGCCGCAAGGTGGAAGAGATCATCGACTTCCTCGACCTCCAGTCGGTGCGCAAGGCCACCGCCGGTACCCTCTCCTACGGCCTGCGCAAGCGCGTCGAACTCGCCCGCGCCATGGCGCTGGAGCCGCGCCTCATCCTCCTCGACGAGCCGATGGCCGGCATGAATTTCGAGGAGAAGGAGGACATGGCCCGCTACATCGTCGATCTCAACGAAGAGTTCGGCATGACGGTCGTCATGATCGAGCACGACATGGGCGTGGTGATGGACATCTCCCACCGCGTCATGGTGCTGGATTTCGGCCGCAAGATCGCCGAGGGCGATCCCGCGGCGGTGCTGGCCGATCCGCACGTCAAGCGCGCCTATCTCGGCGAAGAAGACGAGGTGCTGGTCGATCCGGACGACCGCCCCGCCGCCCCGGAGTGCGCGGCATGATGGATTACGCCGCCCGCGTCGCCCAGGCCGACACCTATCCGAAGATGCTCCGGCTCAATGCCAAAGAGCATGGCAGCGAGATCGCGCTGCGCGAAAAAGATCTCGGCCTCTGGCGCCCTTTCACCTGGAACGACTATCAGACCCGCGTGCGCGACTTCGCGCTCGGCCTCGTCGAGCTCGGCCTTGGTCGCGGCGACGTCATCGGCATCATCGGCGATAACAGGCCGGACTGGATTGCGGCCGAAGTGGCAACCCACGCGATCGGCGGATTGAGCCTCGGGCTCTATCGCGACGTGCTCGATGAGGAGGCGTCCTATCTCCTCAACTATGGCGAAGCGCAGCTGGTCTTCGCCGAGGACGAGGAGCAGGTCGACAAGCTGCTGGCGCTGGCCGAGCGCGTGCCTGATCTCAAGCACATCATCTATTCCGACCCGCGCGGCATGCGGAAATATGATGACCCGCGCCTGATGTCGGCCGAGAAATTCGCCGAGCTCGGCCGTGCCCGCGCCGCGCGAGAGCCGGAGCTTTACGACAAGCTCGTCGATGCCACCAAGGGTGAGGACGTCGCGATCCTCTGCACCACCTCAGGCACGACGTCACATCCGAAACTCGCGATGCTCGCCGCCGGCCGCGTGCTCGGCCATTGCGCGACCTATCTCACCTTCGATCCGAAGGGACCCGACGACGAATACGTCTCGGTGCTGCCGCTGCCCTGGATCATGGAGCAGGTCTATGTGCTCGGCAAAGGCCTGCTCTGCCGGATGAAGATCAACTTCGTCGAAGAGCCCGACACGATGATGAACGATCTGCGCGAGATCGCTCCGACATTCGTGCTCTTTGCCCCACGGGTCTGGGAATCGATCGCCGCCGACGTCCGCGCCAAGGTGATGGACGCAACGCCCTTCAAGCAGCGCCTGTTCGACATCGGCATGACGTCGGGCCTGGCCGCACTCGACCAGGGCAAACGCTCGGGCTTTGCGAACGCGATCCTGTTCCGCGCGCTACGCGATCGGCTCGGCTTCACCCGACTGCGCTCGGCCGCCACCGGCGGAGCGGCGCTCGGGCCGGATACCTTCAAATTCTTCCAGGCCATGGGCGTGCCGCTGCGCACGCTCTACGGCCAGACGGAATTGCTGGGCGCCTACACGCTGCATCCCGAAGGCAAGGTCGATCCCGACACGACAGGCGTGCCGATGGCGGATAATGTCGAGATCCGCATCGACAATGCCGACGTCCACGGCGTCGGGGAGATCGTGGTGCGGCATCCCAACATGTTCCTCGGCTATTACAAGAACCCGGAAGCCAGCGTCGCCGACATCAGGGATGGCTGGATGCTGTCGGGCGATGCCGGCTATTTCAACGCCAACCGCCAACTCGTCGTCATCGACCGCATCAAGGACCTCGCCGAGACCTCACGCGGCGAACGCTTCTCGCCGCAGTTCATCGAGAACAAGCTGAAATTCTCGCCCTATATCGCCGAAGCCGTGGTGCTGGGCGCGGGGCGTGACGCGCTCGCGGCGATGATCTGCATCCGCTACTCCATCATCTCGAAATGGGCCGAGAAGAACCGCCTCTCCTTCACGACCTATAGCGACCTTGCCTCGCGGCCCGAGGTCTATGCGCTGCTGCAGAAGGAGGTCGAGACCGTCAACGCCACGCTGCCGCCGGCGCAGCGCATCTCGCGCTTCCTCTTGCTCTACAAGGAGCTCGACGCCGACGACGGCGAGCTCACCCGCACGAGAAAGGTGCGCCGCGGCGTCATCAACGAGAAGTACGCTGGCATCATCGACGCCATCTACTGCGGCGATGCCGACATCCCCGTCGACACCGTGATCCGCTTCCAGGACGGCACCACGCAACGTGTGCGCACCACGCTTAGGGTCGTGGACCTCGGCGGACGCGGCCCCATGGCGGAGGCCGCGGAGTGAACTTACTTTCAGCCCAACCCGACGCTTCCCTTCGCCTCTCCCCGCCTGCGGGGAGCGGCCGGAGCGCGTCAGCGATCCGGGTGAGGGCTTGCGCAATTGAGCCTTCGAAAAAGGTCGTCATGCCCGGGCTCGTCCCGGGCATCCACGTTCTTCGCTCCACGTGGTTAGGGGTGGATGGCCGGGACATCTGCGCGAAGACGCGCTTCGCGCTTTTGCCCGGCCATGACGTCGCGGAGGCGTTAGCGCTCATGCCATTCAGATGCCCGGCGGCAAGCGGGGAGAGGCGAAAGGTCAATCACACATGAACACCGCCTTCCTCATCCAGCTTCTGGTCAACGGCCTCGTCGTCGGCACGCTCTATGGCGTGGTCGCGATGTCGTTCGTGCTGATCTACAAGGCGACGCAGGTCGTCAACTTTGCGCAGGGTGAATTGCTGCTGGTCGGCGCCTGGGTGTGCTGGGCGCTGCTCGCCAAGTATCAGGTGCCATTCTGGATCGGCATGCCGATCACGCTGGTGTTCATGTTCGTGTTCGGCATCGCGATCCAGGTCCTGATCCTGCGGCCGATGATCGGCGAGCCGATCATCTCGGTGATCATGGTGACGATCGGACTCTCCACCGTGCTGCAGGCGACGCTGAAATGGATGTTCGGCGTCAACCCGCAGCCGTTCCCCCGCGTGTTCGAGAGCCAGTCGGTCGCTCTGTTCGGCCTCCAGATCCAGACCGTCTATGTCATGAGCCTGATCGTGTCGGTGGCTATGATGATCGGCATGGCCTGGTTCTTCCGCGCGTCGAAATACGGCCTTGCGATGCGGGCCACCGCGTTCAACCAGCAGGTGGCGCAGTCGCTCGGCATTTCCGTCAAGAGCGTGTTTGCGATGGCCTGGGCGATCTCCGCAACCGTCTCGGCCGTCGCCGGCGTCGTCGTCGCCGTGGTGAACGGCGTCTCCTCAGGCCTTGCCGCCTACGGCATAAAAGTGTTTCCGGCGGCGATCCTCGGCGGGCTCGATTCCGTCGGCGGCGCCGTGCTCGGCGGCATCATCATCGGCCTGCTCGAGAACATCGCGCAATATGTCGATAGCCAGTACCTGCACTGGGGCAATCTCTACGAGATCGCACCGTTCTACGTCCTCATCATCGTGCTGATGATCAAGCCTTACGGCCTGTTCGGCACCCACGACATCGAGCGGATCTGACCCATGGCCGGCCCTTCCCTCATCCCCGCTGGTGATTTCCGCACCTCCTATGCGGCCGACACCACGATCTTCCCGACCACGACCAGCCGGAATTTTGCAATTCTCGGCGTGCTTTTGCTCTGCCTCGTGCCGCAATTCATCGGCGGATACTGGCTCAGCATCCTGATCCAGATCGGCATCTTCTCGATTGCTGCGCTGGGACTGAACATCCTGGTCGGCTTCACCGGCCAGATCTCGATCGGCCACGCCGCCTTTTTTCTGCTTGGCGCTTTCTCGTCGGCCTATATCTCCAACAACGCACCGATCCCGGTGTTCTTCGCGATCCCGCTCGCCGGTGTCGTCACTGCACTGGTGGGGTTGATCTTCGGCATCCCGGCGGCGCGGCTCAAGGGGCTCTATCTCGTCATCGCCACCCTTGCCGCACAATACATCCTGCTCGACTTCTTCTCCCGCGCCGAATGGTTTTCCGGCGGATCGGTGCCGGCGAGCGCCGAGCCGTTCTCCATCTTCGGCTACACGCTGCGCGGCGACCGGCAATATTTCTACGTGGTGCTGGCCTATGTGCTGGCAAGCTACATCCTCGTCACCAATCTGATGCGCACGCGCGACGGCCGCGCGCTGGTGGCGATCCGCGACCATTATCTCTCCGCCGAGATCATGGGCATCAACCTCACCAAATACCGCACGCTGTCATTCGGGCTTGCCGCCTTTTTCGCCGGCATCGCCGGCGCGCTCTTTGCGCACTACCAGCTCGTGGTGTCGCAAGAAGGTTTCGGCATCGAGCGCTCGATCCTGTTCCTCGCGATGATCATCATCGGTGGCACCGGTTCGATCATGGGCACGCTGATGGGCACGGCCTTCGTGGTGCTGCTGCCTGAGGCGATGGAATGGATCAGCCTGCACCTGAAGGGCGGCGCGATCGACCATGCGCTGGCGCTCAACAACAATCTCACATTTCTGCGCGAGATCGCGATCGGGCTCATCATCATCGTGTTTCTGATGTTCGAACCTGATGGCCTCGCGCATCGCTGGCGGCAGATCAAGGCCTATTGGAAACTCTACCCGTTCTCGTATTGAGCGCGGCTATCTCAACAACCAATAACAGGAGGAGACCACCAATGAAGACAAGAGCCCTTTTGAGCACCGCTTCACTCGCGCTTGTCATCGCCGCATTTTCGGCCGGCGCACAGGCGCAGATCGCAATCGGCCATCTCGAGGACCGCTCGGGCGGCACGGCCGACGTCGGCACCCCCTTCGGCCAGGCCGTCGCCGACACCTTCGCTTGGGTCAACAAGAATGGCGGCGTCGGCGGCAAGCAGCTCAACGTCGACACCAATGATTACGGCTACCAGGTGCCGAAGGCGATCGCGCTGTACAAGAAGTGGTCGGCGCCGGACAACAAGGTCGCCGCCATCATGGGCTGGGGCACGGCGGATACCGAGGCACTGACCGGCTTCCTCGCCCAGGACAAGATTCCCGACATGTCCGGCTCCTACGCTGCGGCTCTGTCGGACCCCGAAGGCACCAGCGGCAAGGCCAAGCCCGCGCCGTACAATTTCTTCTACGGCCCGACCTATTCGGACGCGCTGCGCGCGATGCTGATGTGGGCGGCGGAGGACTGGAAGGCCAAGGGCAAGCCGGGCAAGCCGAAATACGTCCACATGGGCGCCAACCATCCCTACCCCAACGCGCCGAAGGCCGCCGGCGAGGCGCTGGCCACCGAGCTCGGTTTCGAAGTGCTGCCGCCGCTGGTGTTCGCGCTCAGCCCGGGCGACTACAGCAGCCAGTGCCTGAGCCTGAAGAGCTCGGGTGCGAACTACGCCTATCTCGGCAACACGCCGCAGTCCAACGTTTCGGTGCTGAAGGCGTGCAAGGCGGCCAACGTGGACGTTCAGTTCCTCGGCAACGTCTGGGGCATGGACGAGGCCGGCGCGAAGGCTGCCGGCGACGCTGCCGACGGCGTGGTGTTCCCGCTGCGCACGGCAGTGAGCTGGGGCGGAGATGCGCCCGGCATGAAGACGTTGATCGAAATCTCCAAGATGTCCGACCCTTCAGGCAAGGTCTACCGCCCCGTGCATTACGTCGCGGCTGTCTGCTCGGCTCTTTACCTGAAGGAGGCGCTCGATTGGGCCGCCAAGAACGGCGGCGCCACCGGAGAGAACGTCGCCAAGGGCTTCTATCAGAAGAAGGACTGGGTGCCGTCAGGCATGGAAGGCGTCTGCAATCCCTCGACCTGGACCGAAAAGGACCATCGCGGGACCATGAAGGTCGACCTCTATCGCACGAAGGTCTCGGGCGCGACCGATGGCGACATCAACGACCTCATGGCCAAGGGCACGATCAAGCTCGAGAAGGTCAAGTCGGTCGAGCTGCCGCGCAAGCCGGAATGGTTTGGCTGGTGAGCCCAACCTCAGGCGTCATGGCCGGGCTTGTCCCGGCCATCCACGCCTAACCAATCGGTACGAAGTACGTGGATGCCCGGGACAAGCCCGGGCATGACGAGCGCGGCAAATTGGCGGCACCCATCATGACTGACACCCTCGAAGCATCTCGCACCACCCCCACCGTCGTCCCTGCACCGCCCCTCCTCGCCGTGCGCAACATCGAGGTCGTCTATGACGACGTCATCCTGGTGCTGCGCGGCCTCAGCCTCGACGTGCCGAAGGGCGCGATCGTGGCGCTGCTCGGCGCCAATGGTGCCGGCAAGTCGACGACGCTGAAGGCGATCTCGGGACTGCTCAAGACCGAGGACGGCGAGGTCACGCGCGGCGAGATCCTGTTCGAGGGCGAGCCGATCGCCGGCGTCGATCCCGACAAGATCGTCCGCCGCGGCATCTTCCAGGTGATGGAGGGCCGGCGCATCATCGCCGACATGACGTCGCTGGAGAACCTCAGGCTCGGCGCATTCACCCGCCGGGACCGCGAGGTCGATGCCGACCTCGATATGGTCTTCAACTACTTCCCGCGCCTGAAGGAGCGTACCGGATTGGCCGGCTATCTTTCCGGCGGCGAGCAGCAGATGCTCGCGATCGGCCGCGCGCTGATGGCGCGCCCGAAGATGATCCTGATGGACGAACCGTCGATGGGCCTGTCGCCACTGCTGGTGAAAGAGGTCTTCTCGATCATCCAGGAGATCAATCGCGACCTCGGCGTCACCATCCTGCTGGTCGAGCAGAACGCGCGCGCCGCGCTGTCGGTGGCAAGCCACGGCTACATCATGGAACAGGGCAAGGTCGTGCTCGACGGCACCGCCGACGAGCTGCGCGACAACGAGGACGTCAAGGAATTCTACCTCGGCGGCGCTGGCGACCAGCGCAAGAGCTTCAAGAACCTCAAGAGCTTCAAGCGGCGCAAGCGGTGGCTCTAATCTTCCAGGACTTGCTCCGCTTCCGTGACTGCACAGAGCACATGATAGAACGACGACGCAGGAATGGTGTCGACCAGCGATTTGCCGTCGCTGTCGAACTGGTCGTACCAGCCGCCCCGCACGGGATGGCTGAGGTAGTGCCGTTCGAGCCGCACCAGCGCCGCGCGGGCTTCATCCGCCGCACCCGCTTCGCCCGACTCGGCCTGTGCGATCCACGCCTTCGCGATCTCGGTCTGCGGCCAAAGCCGGCGCGTCGAGCGGCGGATGTTGCCGGCATCATCGCCCTCGTCGACCACACAGCCGGTGGCCGCGTCGCGATAGCGCAGCGCGGTCGCCAGCAGTTCTGCGCGCCGCGTGCCCGTCGGGCAGCCCGTGATGCGTTCAAACCCTTTCAGCAGCCAGACCCATTCCGCCTGATGGCCCGGCTCGACGCTGACCGGCTCGATCTTCGACCAGTCCTCCTCGAAATACTCCGTGAGGATGCGCTTCTGCTTGTCGTAGAGATTGGCGAGGAACAGCGCGAAGAATTCACCGGCACGATTCTGGAACGACAGATCGTGGGTCGCGTCGAAACACGCGATCATCGCCTCGAACAGATGCATGTGCGGGTTCTGCCGCCGCGGCAGCGTCACCGGCAGGCCTTCGTGGACACCGCCATGCGGCGAGCGCAGATGGCCATCGAGGAAGGCAAGCAGCGCGTCGATCTCGGTGCGAATTTGCGCGTCCCTGTCGAGCGAATAGACGGTCGCCAGCGCAAACAGAATGAAGGCGTGGTCGTAGGCATCGCGCCGCGCGTCCAGCACCGCACCATCAGGTGTCAGACGGTGCACATAGCCGGGCTTACCATCGGGCCCCTTCGCCTTGGCCAACATGTGCTCGAGCCCCTTCAGCGCGATGGCGCGGCCTTGCGGATACCAGCCCATCTGCGCCGCCTTGGCGTAGCAATAGATCTGGCGGGCCTGCACCATCACCCGCCGCGGCGCGGCCGTATCCGCCGTGCCGTCGCGATGCAGTCGGTCGATGAAGCCCCCCGTGGTCTGGTCCCAACCGACGGTCGACCACAACGGGATCGAATCCTCGATCATGCGGTGCTTCAGGCGGGCGACGACGCCTGCCGCCTCCTCCGCCGGAATGATGCTCTCGTCCGCCATCGCGTCCTCTCCACGCCCCGCCAATGGCCGTCTGATACCTATGCGGGCGGCGGCGTGCAACGGATGCCAACCCGGAAAGATCTGCCATGACCGCCCATTACGACGCCCTCGAGACGCGCGAGCATGCAGCGCGCGAGGCCGATCTGCTCGCCCGCCTGCCGGACGTGCTGCGAAGCGCCCTGGCCGCGCCGGCCTATGCCGAACGCTTCAAAGGCATCGACCCCGCCGCCGTGACCTCCAGGGCGGCGCTGGCAGGCCTTCCCGTACTGCGCAAATCGGAACTTCCCGCCCTGCACAAGGCCTCCCAGCCCTTCGGCGGCTTCGTGGCGGCGCCCCCGGGGTCATTCGCCCGCCTCTTCACCTCCCCAGGCCCGATCTTCGAGCCGGAGGGGCGCCAGGCCGATCCCTGGCGCGGCGCGCGGGCGCTGTTTGCAGCCGGTTTCCGCCCCGACGACATCGTGCTCAACACCTTCAGCTACCACCTGACCCCCGGCGGCTTCATCTTCGACTCGTCGGCCCGCGCGCTCGGCTGCGCGGTGATCCCGGCCGGCCCGGGCAATACCGAGCAGCAATTCGAGCTGATCGAGGCCTACCGCCCGGTCGGCTACAGCGGCACGCCCGATTTCCTCAAGATCCTGCTCGATGCGGCTACGACCGCAGGCCGCGACGTCACCTCGATCAAGCGCGCGCTGGTCTCGGGCGCAGCCTTTCCACCCTCCCTTCAGGCCGAGATCAAGGCGCGCGGCATCGACGCCTACCAGGCCTTCGGCACCGCCGATCTCGGCCTTGTCGCGTTCGAGACCGAGGCCCGCGATGGCATGGTCGTGAACGAGGATCTGATCATGGAGATCGTCAAGCCCGGCACCGGCGATCCCGTTGCGCCGGGCGATGTCGGCGAGATCGTGGTGACCTCGCTCGATCCGCATCATCCATGGATCCGCCTCGCGCTCGGAGACCTCACGGCAGCGCTGCCAGGGCCCAGCAAATGCGGCCGCACCAATATGCGCATCAAAGGCTGGATGGGCCGCGCCGATCAGACCACCAAGGTCAAGGGCATGTTCGTCCGCCCCGAGCAGATCGCCGAGATCGGCAAGCGCCATCCTGCGCTCGGACGACTGCGGCTCGTCGTCACGCGCCAGGGCGAAGCGGATGCGATGACGTTGAAGGTGGAAACGGCAGCTGCAAGCGATGCACTGCGGGAGGAGATCGCCGGTACCTTGCGCGCGGTGACCAAGCTCGGCGGCAGCATCGAGCTGGTTGGCCTGGGTGCCTTGCCAAATGATGGCAAGGTGATCGCGGATGAGCGGTAGGAAATACAGCGAATTCAATCCATAGGAAAAATTGGCTTCGTTTTGCCAACTTTTGCGGCCGTGCTCACTCGACATTATCGTCCATCGGCTCTGTTGAGCGAAACTGGTTTTCCGCTCGGCGGCGTTGCCTCTGGGCGCGACACTCATAGCGTTCCAATGCTGCCAAGCGCCGTACCTGTTCAGGCGAGGGAGATTGCAGATCTAAGTCTGCCAGAAGCCCGTTCCGTACAGCGGCGACCCGCTGCAGCTCGGTGCGAACTCGTACCATGTCCAGCACAGCCAGCCTTTGTAACTGGCTGACGCCTTCCGGCAAAAAAGGCTCTAGCCGCACATCCGCAAGAGGATCCGCCGACGCCGGAATGGACAGCCCGTGGCGCAGGGCATTGCGGCTCGATTTTAAACGCCCGGCCGGGCTCTTCGGCCCAGTGCTGCGCTTGGCATTTTCCCGGTTTGCCCGGATTTGCTTTTCAGTGGCCATGGCGGCGGATGTCTTCCTCATCGAGCAGCTCGATTGTCAACGAGGGCAGATCGTGTTCATCCCGATCTTGTTGCCCCTCTTGGCAAGACCCGACCTGAGCAATCTGGTGGATGACTTTCCCTGTCGTTGCCCCCTCGACTACTTGGGAATGCCGCGGGTGACCATGATGGTGCGCCTTTGAATTGTCGTTCGCTTTCGTATGCATCACTTGCGGAGGTTCGAGGCGAGTTGGAGCTACGTCACCTTGGAATTCTGACTTCACCTCTTGGGAAGGTTGGACCTTCCGAGAAGCCTGGCGCTGCTTCATCTCCTTTTGGAGTTTTCGGCGGCCGCGTTCGCGTGATGACGCTAGCTGATCAAACGTCACGATCGCATTGATGTTATTTTGCGCTGACCGGGCGAGGACCTCTGCTTCCGTGATCTCATATTCCGCGAGCCTCGATTGAACTTCGTCGCGCTCTTCCTTGCTCCCGCTGAAATACTTGTCCGCCTCCCGTTCAGGCTTGCTTTCCGAGGACTTCAACCGAGCTTCGCCAGGACGAATTTCAATCAAGAACTCCTCCACGGCCTGCCGTTGGCCGCCGCGCATTGTGGCGTTACTAGCGCGGCGATAAAAACGCTCCTCCCATAGTTTCGCGACAAGATCGATCAGCGCAAACCACTCAAATGAACTCTGCGGCTGGTGATCATCGATCATCGCAGAAACCAGATTCCAATAATGACTTGGCTCCTCGCCTTTGATCAGAATTGGCTCGACGAACAGTCCGACGATATGCTTTGGGACCTTGGCGACCACGGTTTGCGCAGCCTTAGTCTGCGCCCCAACCGGTACTCTCATTGGTTACTCCAACTTACCTGCACAGCAGCGAAGACATCGCTGGCGTGATGTTGACAACGTGCAATCTGCGAGGTGAAACCGACGGCGAAATGCTGTCGGCTATTTTCGGCTTGCTTCACGCAGCAGCTGTCGCAGACCAGTCCGCCCAGCAATGTGAAGCAGCTAGGATTTACAATTCCGGCGCTTCGCTCCTCCCGCTTAGCTCCTGAAAAGAACTCTCGGAGCAACTGTGGTTGGCACGTTGATACATACAACAGAACTACGAATTTCAAATAGCGATACGTTTTTTTATTTGATGCGACTTTAACAAACGATTCAGCTGAACTCTTCAAGTGCCGATTCGCTCTGTAGCTGATCATTGTTCTTCCACTTTAAAAGCGACTGCTATGCGACGATTGAGTCAATACTATAAGCGCGGTCAATGCATTTCACACACGCGAGGCGCAGTAAGACCTGTTCAGAAGCTGGCTCGTTAAAGGTTCAGATCAGGCGGCCTGGCAGCTTGTTGAAGGGGTCCGCCACTTTCCTCTGCATGTCGCCCCGCACTTGAGCTGCCGCTCCAGTGCGGGTGGGGTTCGGAGTCATGGTGTGGGTGGCATGGGTGTGAGTGCGAGTGTGAGTGGCCAACCTTCCGAACTCTGAATTCTAAGTTCGCGGTACTGCTTATCTTCTTCAACATGTGACAGCTGTGTTCAGAAGGGTCAAAACCTAGGGCCGGTCAACGCATTCAACATTGCCATGCCGACTTGAGATCGAGTCGATAGACATCCGAGACGAAGTCGACGATCGCGATACCTCGGCTTAGATGCGCTGCGCGTCCGACGACTTCCACCTCAGCGCATCGATCATGGCCGGAAGTGCGGGCGTTACGTGCCTGCTCCGATAGTAGAGATGCGACCCTTGGGACGGGACGCACTAGTCGTCGAAGACGTTGACGAGCCGTCCCGCCGTCAGATGCGATGCGGCCTTCGGTTCGAGCATCAATCCCAGTCCGGCACCGGCCAACATCAACGCCGCCGCAAGGTCCGGGTCGTCGAGGACGTCCGACAGCGGGAATGCCGACGCCTCCCGAGGTCGCGCATAACGCTTCTCCTAGGACTACCTAGGACCTGCGGCGTTCGCGTCCCTCAAACAAGGCGGCCCTCAACGGCCTCAACGGAGGAATACGTAAGGTCAGTATCCGGCTTCCAAATCAGATTGACGTCGAGGTCGCCGGGAAATATGTGCCAAGGCGTCCCGTTTTCCAGCTCGACTATATGGCTCTCGCTATGCGCCTTGATTTTTATTGCGTGAGGCCACAGGTACGCTCGAGGTCCTTTAGGCGCCTGAGGCCCGCCACGACGAGGCGTTTCTCGTCAAGCTCGCAGCCAGCGATTTGCGCATAAATGAAATCCGTTACTGCCTTTCGCGCCTGCACTTGCTCTTGGTGCCGCAAGCTTTTCATCTGTTCAAAGACGGCCATGACGCGCTCAATGGCGGCGCATGGCCGTCCAATCCATAGGGCGCGAGATTGTGCCGAACCCGCACCGCGCGTCAAGGGCATGTGCACTTTTGCTTCTAGCGAGCACTTAAGCCGACGCCTTTATTTTATTCCAAGCTGCAAGCGCTTTGGATGCTGTCGAAGCGCCCGGTTGGCCTTGATGGATTCCGCGGATCGCGGCCTTATCAGTGGAGCCGGGTTCGAACGCCACTGAGGCGGTCAGGTTTCTCTCGATCCGTCGGGTGACCGACTGTGCCATCACGTGTTTTCACTCTCGCAAGCTGGCGGTACGCCCCTTAGAGGTCAGGCCGCCAATGTCGCATTTCGGTAGGTTTCCTGTCTGCTCATAATCGCCCAAGCTACACGTGCCGTTTTATTGGCCAAGGCGACTGCGGCAACTAGTCTTGGCTTTCGACTGAGCAAGGAGCTTAGCCAAGGGTCGGTCTTGGCTTGTTTCGAACAGAGCAGCACGGTGTGAGCGCTATTAACGAGCAGGCGGCGGAGATAACAGTCACCTCGTTTGCTAATCCCGCCCAGACGCGCTTTACCACCAGTGGAGTTTTGTCGCGGCACCAATCGGCGTGCTCGATCGCCTCGTCAACGACAAACCAAAAGCAAAACAGAAAACGTTCTCACACTATCTGATCAAGATCGCCCGGCTCGGCGGTTATCTCGCCCGCGCCAGCGATCCGCCGCCCGGCAATACCATCATGTGGCGCGGGCTGTCACGCCTCACCGACATCGCGCTGGGCGTCAGGGTAGGAGAATTTGTGGGTATTGAAAGCTACGCCGGATGCTTACGAACAATCGATAGTAACCGAACTGCCTGCGAGCATTGGCAAGCTCGCGCAGTTGGCCGCGCAGGTTCTGTGTCGGGCGACCGGCGACTGGCCGCTGCTCCGACAGACCAATGACGGCCTGCAGGTGCCCGACAGCTCGCGCTTGGCGACAGGCCCTACCATATTTTTGACAGAAGCTCGCGCAATGCCGCTTTATCCAGCATCTGCAAGCGCGCTATTTTAGGCCTAAGCGGTGCCCGATATTGATTGACCGGAACTATCCCGACTATCGTCTGACTGCCTGCTGGGTTTCAGTGGATCCTACCCGGACTTAGCTACACCTCCGGACGGTTAGTTCTTTGATGCGACACTGTTTGGCGTCATCTAATCTTCGTCGTACTCGGCCTCGCGAACTGGCATGCGCCGCTTTTGCCGTCGAGGCCAATGCAGGAGTTGAAAGTTAAAGTGAAGCCTCGCGCAATACTACGGTGGCTGCTTATTTGCGTCGGTACTGTTGCTGTTTCCTTTTCCGTTACGCTCAAGCTCCTGAACTGGTTCGAGGTGGGCCCTGATGTCCAGCGCGTATCCGACCTTGTCAGGCTCAACACGGCGATTGCGGCGTACCGCGACAAGAACGGCTCATATCCCCATTCCGTCAACGATAGCTGGACCGGCCGACGAAACGCATGGGGCCCATCGACGGATAATTGGATTCCAGGATTGGCACCAGTTTATATTTCCGAACTCCCGCGCGATCCTCGAAACCATGATGATGGAACGCAGCAGTATATGTATATATCAAATGGCAAGGATTTTAAGCTTATTAGCCATCTGCCGGACGATTGCGAGACAGTCAAAAACAACAGGCCGGCGATGATTGATCCGGCTCGTTCTCCTTGCCATGCATATGGATTTTGGAGTCCCGGTGCCGCCAAGTGGTGAGAACGGCGGCGGGTCCCGCAACTCGCCGTTAATCTCAATATCGACCGCCATCGTCTAATTGGTGCGTAGCCTTGTGCTCAGGCATTCAAAAGCCCGAAAATTCAATGATATTCTCCGTATAGGCCCTGAAGACGACGCTCCAGGTAATCATGCCTCACCAGCTATCCGCATTTCTCACGGGGTCGACTGATCTGACAACGCCGATTTGGTGTGTAAGCGCGAAGCTGAGGCCGTTCAGATCTTGTAGTTCCACGGCATGAGTTTTTCGATCTGGGAGATGGGCCAACCGTTGGCGATGCGCTGGAGCGTCAGCGCGAGCCAGGCTAACGGATCGACGTCGTTCATTTTGGCGGTCTGCAGAAGGGTTGCGATGGTTGCCCATGTCCGGCCGCCGCCGTCGCTGCCCGCGAACAGCGCGTTCTTGCGCGTAATTGTTTGAGGCCGTATCGCCCGCTCGACGATATTGGAATCGATCTCAACGCGGCCGTCGGTGAGGAAGCATTCGAGAACTTTGCGCCTGGACGTGGCATAGCGGATGGCCTCCGCCAGCTTCGACTTCCCCGAGATACGGGGCAGCTCCATTTCCCAGAGATCGAACAGCTCGGCCACCATGGTGGCAGACCGCTGCTGACGGGCGGCCATGCGGGCCGCCGGCGCAAAGCCGCGGATGTCGCTTTCAATCTTCCAAAGCCCGGCCATGGCCGTGACGGTCTGCGTTGCAAGGCGCGAGCTGCCATTGATGTGCAGCTCATAGAACCGTCGACGCAAATGCGCCCAGCACCCCGCCAGCGTCACCGTTTCATTGCCTGAACCGGTGCCGGTTTTGGCAAGCCTTGTATAGGCCGAGTAGCCATCGACCTGCAGGATCCCGGTGTAGCCCGCCAGATGACGCGCCACGCAGTCGCCACTGCGGCTATCCTCGAAGCGGTAGGCCACCATGGGCGGACCGGCGCCGCCAAAGGGTCTGTCGTCACGGGCATAGGCCCATAACCAGGCCTTTTGGGTCTTGCCCGAACCGGGAGCCAACGTCGGCAAGGTGGTCTCATCGGCAAATATCCGTTCGCCCTGCTTGATCCGTTCCAGAACGTAGTCCGCCAAAGGCTGCAGTTCGAAGCCAACCTTGCCCATCCACTGCGCCATCAGCGAGCGGTCCAGCTCAACCCGGTCCCGCGCATAGATGGCTTCCTGCCGATACAGCGGCAGGCCATCGGCATATTTGGAGACCGCGATCTGGGCCAGAAGCGCTTCGGTCGGGATGCCGCTCTCAATGATATGGGCCGGCGCCGGCGCCTGGATCACACCATCGCGATTCCGGTAGGCGTATTTCGGGCGGCGTGTGACAATTACTCGGAACTTCGCCCGCGCCACGTCCAGACGCTCCGATACGTCCTCGCCGATCTGAACCTTCTCCAGCCCCTCGCAACCGGCGGGAACTCAGGTTCGATGACAATCTCAACCCGCTCCAGATCAGCCGCGAAGCCTTTTCGGGAACGCGGCGCACGTTTCGGCTTGTCCCCAGCGCTGCCATCAAGCTCGGCTTCGATCGCCGCCAGGCCGGTATTGATCTCGTCGAACGCGAAGGCGTGCTGCTCGTCGCTCAATGTCGCGCCGCGCAGGCGCTCGGAGCGAGTACCGTAGCGCGACCGCTCCAGCATCCTCACGATCGCCGTCAGCGTCGCAATCCGCTCGTCGGCCGTCTTGCTCACCACTTCAAGATGGCTGGTGCGTGCCTCCAGTGACGCCTGCTGCTCAGCCATGGCGATGATCATCGCCTTCAGCGCATCAACGTCGTCAGGAAGCTCTGCAGCGGCCATCTTCATCGCCGCCATCACAGCATGTTCGCGGCCGCTTTTCCAAACTTTCCAAATACCTGATTCAAAATGCCACAGGTCTTTCAGCCCATCGATTGCGGCCGCTTCACAGCCACCGGTCGAACCTTCTTCCAGTCCAGCCCATCTAGCGAGGGGATTGAGGAATGTCCCTAATAGTGAATCTGACGAATCATTTCCGGAGGTGGTCGAAGTTCGAGACCCCCACCATCCTCTGTACAGCC
>NZ_JARXWB010000022.1 GCF_029892425.1 Bradyrhizobium sp. BR13661
TGCCGACGCTGCCGCGTCCACCGCAAGCCCGGCTCGCGATCCGTGACGACGTACGATCGCCCCTCAAGGTCGAGCCGGGATGGACGACACATACGATGTTTCCGAATTTCGGTAAAGCGGAATATTTTGATCGGGGAGCATTGACTCACGAACGAAACAGGGCGGCGCCGATCGACTGGCGCTGCCCCCTACTCCGCCGGCAGCGCATCCAGATGGCAGGCCACCCATTGCTCGCCTTCGGTCGAGCGAAGCTGCGGCTCTTCCGTCCGGCAACGGTCGAACACATAGGGGCAGCGGGTGTGGAAGCGGCATCCGCTCGGCGGATTGATCGGGCTCGGCACGTCGCCGCCGAGGATGATGGGATTGCGCTTGGCCCCGGGATCCGGCAGCGGCACCGCCGAGAGCAGCGCCTTGGTGTAGGGATGCCTTGGCGCCGCAAAGATCTCCCGGCGCGGCGCCACCTCGACGATCTTGCCGAGATACATCACCGCAACACGGTGGGTCATGTGCTCGACGATCGCGAGATCATGGCTGATGAAGAGCAGCGCAAGGCCAAACTCGCGCTGGAGATCCTGCAACAGATTGACGATCTGCGCCTTCACCGAGACATCGAGCGCCGAGACCGCCTCGTCGCAAACGATCAGCTCCGGTTCGGCCGCGAGCGCCCGCGCGATGCCGATGCGCTGACGCTGGCCGCCGGAGAATTCGTGCGGCCTGCGGTTCAGCGCTTCACGCGGCAGGCGCACCGTGTCCATCAGCGCCGTCACGCGTGTCTCGAGATCGATCGCGGACTTGGCGAGGCCGAAATTGCGGATCGGCTCGGCCAGGATGTCGCGGATCCGCATGCGCGGATTGAGGCTCGAGAACGGATCCTGGAACACCACCTGCACGCGCCGCCGCATCTGGCGCATCGTGCTCGGAAGCGCATCGTCGATGCGCTGGCCGTCGAGGATGACCTGGCCCGATGTCACGTCGAACAGCCGCAGGATGGCGCGGCCGACCGTCGACTTGCCGCAACCGGACTCGCCGACCAGCGATAGGGTCTCGCCGCGCGCGATCTCGAACGAGACGCCGTCGACGGCATAGACGAACTCGGTTTGCCGTCCGAACAGGCCCTTCTTGACCGGAAAATGCTTCTTGAGGTCGTTGACCTGGAGCAGTGGGATACTCATGCCGCGACGGCTCCCTTGGCGGCGTAGTGGCAGGCGGCGATGTGGCGCGGTCCCTTCTCCTCGAGCCCCGGCGCGTATTGCCGGCAGAGGTCGGTCGCGAGCGCGCAGCGGCCGGCGAAGACGCAGCCCGCGATCGGCTTGCGCAGATCCGGCACCTGTCCCGGAATTTCAGCAAGCCGCGTCGTGGTGCCTGACAGCGATGAGCCGAGCTTGGGCACCGCGCCCAGCAATCCTTGCGTATAGGGATGACGCGGCGAGCGAAACAACTCGGCCACCGGCGCCTCCTCGACCTTGCGGCCGGCATACATCACCATCACGCGCTCGGCGATCTCGGCGACCACGCCGAGATCGTGGGTGATCAGGATGATCGCGGCCCCCACCCGGCGCTTGAGGTCCAGCATCAGCTTGAGGATCTGCGCCTGGATGGTGACGTCCAGCGCCGTCGTCGGCTCGTCCGCGATCAGGAGTTTTGGGTTGCAGGCGAGCGCAATCGCGATCATCACACGCTGGCGCATGCCGCCAGACAGCTGGTGCGGATATTCGCGCACGCGGCGCCCCGGCTCGGGAATGCCGACCAGCGTCAGCATCTCGACCGCGTGCGCCTCGGCGGCCTGCTTGTCCAGGCCCTGATGGATCATGAGCGTCTCGCGGATCTGGCGGCCGACCGTGAGAACCGGATTAAGGCTCGTCATCGGCTCCTGGAAGATCATCGAGATGTCGTTGCCGCGGATGGCACGCATCTCGCGGTCCGACAGCCGCAGGAGGTCTTTCCCTGCGAAGTGGATGGCGCCTGCGATCCTGCCCGGGGGCTCCGGGATCAGGCGCATCAAGGACATCGAGGTGACCGACTTGCCGCAGCCGGACTCGCCGACGATGGCGAGGGTCTCGCCCTCGTTGACGTGAAAGGACACACCGTCCACCGCGCGGTTGATGCCGCTAGGGGTGCGGAAGTGGGTCTGGAGGTTTTCGACCTCTAACAACGCCATCGCGATCAGCTCCGGTCAGAGACGCTTGGCCATGCGCGGATCCAGCGCATCGCGAAGGCCATCGCCGAGCAGGTTGACGGCGAGCACAGTGACGGAGAGGAACGCCGCCGGGAAGAACACGATGTAGGGCTTGACCTGCCACAGCGCACGGCCCTCGGCCATGATGTTGCCCCAGGAGGGAATGGTGGGCGGCGTGCCGGCGCCGATGAAGGACAGGATCGCCTCGGTGATCATCGCACTGGCACAGATATAGGTCGCCTGCACCAGCATCGGCGCGATCGTGTTGGGCAGGATGTGCCGCAGGATGATCATCGGCGTCCGCGTGCCGCAGGCGACCGCGGCGTCCACATAGGGCTGCTCGCGCAGCGACAGCACCACGCTGCGGACGAGGCGCGAGACGCGCGGGATCTCGGCAACGGTGATCGCCAGGATCACGTTGCCGACGCTGCCGCGCGTCAGCGCCATCAGCGCGATCGCCAGCAGGATCGGCGGGATCGACATCAAGCCGTCCATGAAGCGCATCATGATGCCGTCGGCCCAGCGGACGAAGCCCGAGACCATGCCGATGGCGAGACCGACCGCTGAGGCTGATATCGCGACCGACAGGCCGACCGTGAGCGAAACCCGCGCGCCGAACAGCACGCGCGAATAGATGTCGCGGCCGAGCACGTCGGTACCGAACCAGTAGACCGCCGACGGCGCTCGGGTGCGCCTGGCGGGCGCCAGCGCAGTCGGATCGACCGTCCAGAGATACGGTGCAAAAACCGCGATCAGCACGAGCGCCAGCAGCAGCGCACCGCCGATCGCAACGGTGGGGTGGCCGCGCAGGAACCCGATGAAGCCGCGCCGGATCGTGACCGGCCGCAGGATTTCGGGCAACTGCGGCGCGAGGACGAGGCCGGCCGGAAGCAATTGCGGATTGACTGTCGTATCGGTCAATAGCGGATCCTCGGGTCAACGAGCGTATAGGTGACGTCGATCATCAGATTGACGAGGACGTAGACGAAGCTGAACAGCAGCACGATGCCCTGGATGACGGGATAGTCGCGGCGCAGGATCGCATCGATCGTTAGGCGGCCAAGACCGGGGATCGCGAACACGCTTTCCGTCACGACGGCGCCGCCGATCAGGAGCGCGATGCCGATCCCGATGACGGTCACGATCGGCACGGCCGCGTTCTTCAGCGCGTGAATGAACAGGATGCCGCCCTGCCCCATGCCCTTGGCCTTGGCCGTGCGGATATAGTCCTGCTGCAACACTTCGAGCATGGAGGCGCGCGTGATGCGCGCGACCAGCGCGATATAGACGCAGCCGAGCGCGATCGCCGGCAGGATCAGGTTTTGCAGCCACGGCCAGAAGCCCTCGGTCAGCGGCGTATAGCCTTGCACGGGAAGCCATTCGAGCTCGAGCGCGAAGACATAGGCCAGCACGTAGCCGACCACAAAGACCGGCAGCGAGAATCCGAACACGGCGAAGCCCATGATGGCACGGTCAATCAGGCTGCCGGCCTTCCACGCCGCCACGACGCCGAGCGGCACCGCGACCACGATGGTGAGCAGCAGCGTGATCGCCATCAACGAGAGCGTCGGCCCGAGACGCTGCCCGATCATCGTCGACACCGGCAGATTGGTGAAGATCGAGGTGCCGAGATCGCCGTGCAGGATGCGCCAGACCCAGCTTCCGAACTGGATCAGGAACGGCCGGTCGAGGCCGAGGCTCTGGCGGATGCGCTCCACATCCTCCGGGCTTGCCTGGTCGCCCGCGATGACCACAGCGGGATCACCCGGGGCAATGTAAAGCAGGCTGAACACGAACAGCGCGACGATTGCCATCACCGGCAGGGTCGCGGCGACGCGACGGAGGATGTAGGAGAGCATCTGGTGTCAGCGTGTGATCATGCGGTCTTCGATACGCCCCAGAAGAACGGCAGCGGTCCCTTGGTGATCCCGGAGACGTTCTTGCGCCACGCCGTATAGCTGAGAAAGAAGCCGGTCGGCGCGTAGACGACGTCCTCGAACGCCGCCGTGTTGAGCCGGCTGACTGCGGCCTTTTCCTCGTCGAGATTCTTGGCGTCGAACCAGGCCGCGACCTCCTTCTCGGTATTGGCGCTGGTGGGCCAGCCGAACCAGGCCTTGTCGCCGTTGGCGCGAATGGCGGTGTAGGGTGCCGGGTTGATGCAGTCCGCGCCCGCATGCCAGGTGTGGAACATGTTCCAGCCGCCTTGTCCGGGCGGTGTCTTCTGGGCGCGACGGGAGCCGACCGTGCCCCAATCGGTCGCGACGAAGTCGACATTCATGCCGAGCTTCTTCAGGAGGTCTGCGGTCACGTCCCCGAACGCCTTGGTGATCGGCTGATCCTGCGCCACCAGGCACGTGACCGGCTGGCCTGAATAGCCGCTCTCGGCGAGCAGCTTCTTGGCTGCGTCGTAATCGCGCTTGCCCTTCAGAATGTCGCCGCCCGCTTCGGTATAGAGGGGGGTATTTGGCGTGAAGTAGCTGGGCAGCGGCTTCCACAGCGTATCGTCGTCGCCGACGAGGGCGCGCATGTAGTCCTCCTGGCTCAGCGCCATCAGCACCGCGCGCCGCGCCCGCACGTCGTTGAAGGGCGGATACAGGAAATTCATGCGGAACGAGCCGATATTGCCGAGGGGATCGCCGATATCGACGCTGATGTTCTTGTTCTTCTTCAGGACGGGAACGAGGTCCGCGATCGGGTTCTCCCACCAGTCGATCTCGCCGTTCTGCAGCGCAGCCGCCGCCGTCGCCGGATCCGGCATGATCACCCACTCGATGCGATCGATCAGCATCTGCTTGCCGCCTGCGAGCCAAGACGCCTTCTCCTGCCGCGGCACGTAGTCGGCGAACTTTTCGAACACCGCTTTCGCGCCCGGCACCCACTCGCCCGTGACGAACTTCATCGGGCCGGAGCCGACATAGTCCGTGATCTGCTTGAACGGGTCGGTCTGGGCGATGCGCTCCGGCATGATGAAGGCGACCGGCGCATTGTTCTTGCCGAGCGCGTAGAGCAGCTTCGGGAAGGGCTGCTTCAGCACCCATTTGAAGGTGCGATCGTCGACCGCGGTAAGTTCCTGCTGGATCGCCTTGAGCATCAGGCCCATCGGGTCGCGCGCGGCCCAGCGGGTGAGGCTCGCGACGACGTCCTTGCTCAGCACCGGCGCGCCATCATGAAATTTGAGCCCGGATCGCAGCTTGAAGGTCCAGGTCTTGCCGTCGTCGGTGGTCTCCTCGGATTCGACCATCTGGCGCTGCGGCTGAAGCTGGGCATCGACGCCGTAGAGCGTGTCCCAGACCATCGCGGCCGCATTGCGCACGACATATTGCGTGCCCCAGATGGGATCGAAATTGGCAAGATTGGCCTGCGGCACGAAACGCAGGGTTTTGGCAGCCGCGCCTTGTGCGATCGCCGGGGCCGAGAGGCCGCCGCTCAATGCCAGACCGCTCGCGCCAGCCAGTCCCTTTAATACGGTCCTGCGATCCATGAAGTCCTCCCAGTAATGCTGTGATGCCGGCCGTTCATTGGCCAGGGGCAGGTGAAATCGAACCCATTTGCGTGCAAATGGTATGCCAGTAACCGCGCGTCCGCCAGCAGGATATTACCGACTTTTTGATGAGCCAACGCATCAAAGAGCGGCCGCCAGCACCGGTCCGGTGTCGATATGAGGGATCGCCTCGACCAGCTTGCGGGTATAGTCGGTTTTCGGATTATCGAACAATGCACGGCTCTCGCCCTGCTCCACGATGCCGCCGTTGCGCAGCACGATGGTGCGGTCGCAGAGCATGCGCACGACGTTGAGATCGTGGCTGACGAACAGCAGCGCGATGTCGTTCTCGCGCCGCAGGCGATCGAGCAATTGCAGCACCACGGCCTGCACCGAGACGTCGAGCGCGGCGGTTGGCTCGTCCAGCACCAATAGCCGCGGCCGGCAGGCAATCGCGCGCGCGATGCCGACGCGGGCCTTCTGACCACCGGAGAGTTGATGGGGAAAGCGCGGCAGCAGGTCAAGCGGCAGTCCGACCCGCTCCGCACACTCCTCCACGCGCTGGCGCAAGCCGTCGCCTGCGCGCATGCCGTCGAGCCGCATCAGGGGATGGGCGATACAATCGAAAGCCGTGTAGCGCGGATTGAGGCTTTCGTTCGGGTCCTGAAAGACCATCTGGATGTCTTTGCGCAACGGCGAACGGTGGAAGTCGCGCGAGGCGACGTGGCCGATCGACTGTCCGTCGAACACGATGTCGCCCTCGCTCGGGTCGATCAGGCGGCAGATCATTCGCGACGTCGTGCTCTTGCCGGAGCCGGATTCACCCACGAGCCCGACGCTCTCGCCGCCGGCCATCGTCATGGAGAAGTCGGCGACCGCCGCGGAGCCCTGGTCGAAGCGCTTGGCCAGTTTCCGCACCTCGAGGAGCGGCGGCGTGCCATGTGCGAGCTCTTGCCTGGGCCTGGTCACGACTGCGGCATTGCGCTCGCGCTCCTCCTCGGTGACGAGATCCTCGATGCGGGATGTCGCGGTCGGCGACGCCGCAACCAGGCGGCGGGTATAGGCATGCTGCGGCGCGCCGAAGAGGATTTGCGGACTGGCCTCCTCGACGATGCGACCGCGCTCCATCACCGCGATGCGCCGGCAATAGCGCGCCGCGAGCCCAAGATCGTGCGTGATCAGGATCGTCGCCATGCCGCGCGCAGCAGCGATATCGGCCAGGAGATCCATCACCACCTTCTGCGTGGTGACATCGAGACCGGTGGTCGGCTCGTCGGCGATCAGCAGCGCCGGATTGCAGGAGATCGCGATGGCGATCATCACGCGCTGGCACATGCCGCCGGAGAGTTCGTGCGGATAGGCGCTCATCCGCGCCTCGGGGTCGCGGATCTGGACGGCGCGCAGCAAGTCGAGCGCTTCGGCGCGGGCGGCGTGCTTCGATATCTTCTTGTGCGTGAGGATCGCGTCCGCGATCTGCAGGCCGATCGCGCGGATGGGGTTCAGCGCGGCGCGCGGGTTCTGAAAAATCATCGACATCGCCGCGCCCTGGAGCTGGCGAAGGTCATCGCCCCCGAGCTTGGTCACGTCCTGCCCGCGAAACAGGATTTTCCCGCCGGTGACGCGGCCGGCCGCATCGAGCAGCCGGGTCGTCGCAAAGCCTGTCACCGACTTGCCCGATCCGCTCTCGCCGACGAGGCCGAGCATCTCGCCCTTTGAGACCGAAAGCGTGACACCGCGCACCGCCTCGACCATGCCGCGCCGCGTCGAGAAGGCGACGTGGAGGTCTTCGATCCTGAGCAGTTCCTCGCTCATGTGCGCATCCGCGGATCGAGAATGTCGCGCATCCCGTCACCGAGGAGATTGAAGCACAGCACCGCCATCATCAGCGCGAGGCCTGGAAAGGCCACCAGCCACCACCGCCCGGTCGAGATGAAACGCGCGCCCTCCGCGACCATGATGCCCCATTCCGGCGTCGGCGGCTTGACGCCGAGACCGATGAAAGAGAGACCGGCCGCGTTGAGAATGGCCCAGCCGAGATTGAGCGAAATCTGCACCGCCATCGCCGGCAGAATGTTCGGCAGCAGAAAACGCAGCACGACGGAAAAATGGCTCTCGCCGCAGGCGCGCGCGGCCTCCACCCAGCCGACATTGCGGCGGACGTTCACCTCGGCGCGCGCAAAGCGGATGTAGAAGGGCAGATTGATGATCGCGGTCGCGATCACGATGTTCTCGATCCGGTTCCCGAGCGCGGCGACCATGGCCATCGCCAGCACGAACAGCGGAAAGGCCATCATGACGTCGACGAAGCGGCCAACCGTACGGTCGAGCTTGCCGCCGGCATAGCCGCAGAATGCACCGACGACGGCGCCGATCACGAAGGAGATACCGACCGCGGACACCGCGATGGCAAGGTCGAGCCGCGCCGCAATGACGAGGCGGCTGAACACGTCGCGGCCAAGCTGGTCCGTCCCGGCGATGTGCGCTGCGTTCGGTGGCTGCAAGGCCTCGGACACGTTCGAGACCACGGGATCATAAGGCACGATCCACGGTCCGAAGATCGCGAGCAGGACGAACAAGGCAACCCCGGCGGCGGCAACACCGGTGAGCGGATTGCCACGCAAGATCCAGACCGAATGGCGGAGAGTAGCGCTGGTCATTCGATCGACACCCTGGGATCGGCGATGCCGTAGCAGATGTCGACCAGCAGATTGACCAGCACGAACAGGCTGGCCATCAGCAGCACAAAACCTTGCACCGGCGCATAGTCGGACGACAGCAGCGCATCGAGCGCGTACGACGCCACGCCCGGCCACGAGAACACCTTCTCCACCAGCACATTGGCGCCCAGCATGGTCGAGAACACGATGCCGGCAATGGTGATGACCGGCAGGATCGCGTTGCGAAGCGCATAGGTGACGACCACCTTGTGCCAGGACAGTCCGACCGAACGCGCGGTGCGCACGAAATCGCTGCCGAGCGAGACCAGCATCGAGGCGCGCGTGATCCGCGCCAGCGGCGCAATCACGAACAGGGCCATGCTCACCGCCGGCAGGATCAACTGCCTGCAGGCCGCCCACCAGCCCTCAACGTCTCCCGCGAGCAGGAAATCGATCGACAGGAAGCCGGTGCGCGACGGCGGCAGCGAGGTGAACACGTCGATCCGCCCCGTCGGATCTGGCGCAAGCCCGAGCAGATAGTAGAACACGTAGATCAGCAGCAGTCCCGACACGAAGGTCGGCACGCAGACGCCGAGCGCGCAGAACAGCCGCACGCCGTGATCGACGATCGACCCCGGCTTGAGCGCCGCGACCACGCCGAGCGGCACCGCCGCAATCAGCGCGATCAGGAGTGCGGTGAAGGTGAGCTCGAGCGAGGCCGGCAGGCGCTCACGCAGATCCTTCAGCACCGGCTGCCCCGTCATCATGGAGCGGCCGAGATTGCCGCGGCCGATGTCGGAGAGATAGTACATCAGCTGCTCCGGGACCGGCTTGTTGAGCCCCATCTGCTTGCGGATCTGCTCGATCTCCTCCTTGCCGGCATTGGGCCCCGAGGCGAAGAACACCGCGGGATCGCCGGGCAAGACGCGCATCAACAGAAAGGTGAAGACCAGCACGCCGAACAGCGCCGGCAGCGACGACAGAAGCCGCCTGCCCGCCCGTACCAACGTTGCACCAAGACCGGTCGTCACCTTTCGGAGCCTCTCTCCACGGACGTTACTTGATCTATTTAAGTCACTTGCGACTGACGTCGCGATAGTCGACCTGACGATGGAATTCGTAGGTGTAACCTTCGACCGAGGCCGCCATCACCGCATCCTGGTTCGGCTGCCACAGCATGATCTGCGGCATCTCGCTGTTGTGGATGGCGTTGAGCTTGCGGCCGTCCTCCTCGTACTTGGCCTTGTCGGGCTCGAAGCGGGCTTCCTGCGCGATCGCGACGAGCTCGGGATTGTTGATCGAGGAGTAGTTCCAGCGCTGATTGCCGGTGTAGAAATTGCGGTAGAAGTAATCGGTCGACGGCAACCAGGCTACGACGCCCTCGATAAAGAAGGGAAGCTTCTTCTCGTTGATCTGCGTCGACATCTGCGCGTCCGGCAGCTTCTGGATGTCGACCTTGATCCCGATCTTGCCGAGCGATTCCTTCACCAGCGCGGCCATCGGCTCCGCGGTCGAGGCCTGGCCGACGTTGAAGCTGAAGGTGGTCGAGAAGCCTTCGGGCAGACCTGCCGCCTTGAGGTATTCGCGCGCCTTGTCGAGATCGAGCTTCACCGGTTGCTGGAACGGATAGATGCCGTTCAGCGGCTTGCCGTCCGGCCAGGACGCACCGAACAGCGGCGCCCCGCGGCCGAACAGGGCGGCCTTGAACATGTCGTCATAGGGCAGCGCATAAGCGATGGCGCGGCGGACGTTGACGTTGTCGAACGGCGGCAGCTGGTTGTTCATCGAGACGAAGGTGATCGCATTGTACTGCGGCGTCGAGATCACCTTGAGCTTGCCCTTGGCCTCGAGCGACTGCACGTCGCTGGCCTGGAGGTCGACAACGAGGTCGGCATCGCCGCGCTCGACCAGGTTGGCGCGGGTTGCCGGCTCCGGCACCGACTGGATGATCACGCGCTTGAAGAAGGCGGGCTTGCCGGGCGAGCCGCGATTCCAGCTCTCGTCGCGCTTGATGATGACCTGCTCGCCGGGCTTGAAGGTCTCGAGGATGTAAGCACCGCTGCCCGCGGTGTGCTCCTTCAGCCACGCCGTGGCCCAGGGATCATCCGCCGTCGCGTGCTCCTTGGCGAGCTTCGCGTTGATGATGATCGGATAGACGGTCGCAAGGTTCGGCAGCGCGAGCTTGTCGGGTTTGGGCAGCGTCACCTCGAAGGTCAGCGGATCGATCACCTTGAACTGGTCGGCGGACGTCATCGAACCCGTCAGCAGCTGCGCCTTGCCGAGGACCGGCGCGGTGACGCAGCGATCGAGCGACCATTTCACGTCCTCGGCCGTGACGGGCGTACCGTCCTGGAATTTTGCGTCCTTGCGCAGGTGGAAGGTCAGCTTCAGACCGTCAGGGCTGACGTCGTAGGATTCGGCGAGCTCGCCGGTGATGGTGTCGAGATCGAACACCCATTTGCCGTTGAGCTGCTTGCGGCCGAACGAGACCAGGCGGTCATAGGTGCTCATGCTGAGCGCGAAGGACTCGCGCGTCGATCCCGGGATGTTAGGATCGAGCGTGTTGACGGTCGCGCCGGTGACGTAGCGCAGTGTCTCCGCCCGGGTTTGCGCTTGCGACGGCGCGGTGGCGATCAGCAACAGCGCGGTGGTGGCGAGGACCGAGGTCGCTGGCCTGAAAGACACAAAACGCATTTGTTTTCCTCAAGATTTTCGACTGAAAACGCCAACAAGACAGGTCCAGAAGCAAGCAAGTTACGCGCCAATGCGCAGAGGCGTTTCGACGCGGCGGCGCATGGGTGATCATCGCGATTGTTCCCTTGCTCGCGCCGGCCGCGTCACCACGGCTTGCGGCACGTCATAGGCGCAGAGCGAGGCCCAGTGGCGCTCGACATCGGCGCGAAACAGGCCGCGCGTCAGACCATGGACCAGCTTCGGCACCGCCGTCGTCATCGCGTTGATCGACGATCCGGACGGACCAAAGCTCATGGTGGAGGCGATTGCAAAAAGATGAATGTCCGCGACCCACGGCGTCTCGCCGGGCACGCGCTCGGTGAAGGCATAATCGTCGGCGAGATAGGGAAAACGGCCGAGCCGCGCGTTGCGCTCGTTCTCCGGCGGCTGGTAGCGGTCGGCCCAGGTCGCGACATTGCCGGAAAATTTTGCCAGCTCGCCGCGGCCGGCAAAGTTCATGTCAATACCGGTGCCGCAAATCACGAAATCCGCGGCAACGACGCCGCGCGGTGTCTGCAATTCGACGCCGTCGTCGGTCTGTCGAGCGGCTTCGACCGGCGCGCCTTCATGCAATGTGAAAGCGGCATGACGCGCACAGCGATCATAGGTCGGCTGCGGAAAGCCCTCGCGCATTTCGAGGATCTTGCGCATGAAGCGCCAGCGCCAGGCATCGTCGAGGTCGCCGAGATGGCGCAGGAAGCCACGGAAGGTCAACCAGCGATAGGGCTGGATCACCTGGATCTGCGCGCGGCGGCAGAGCAGGTGCACTTCCGCCGCACCTGCTTCGAGCGCGGTGGCTGCGTTGTCGAAGGCGGAAGCGCCGGCGCCGATCACGGCGACCCGCTTGCCGCGCAGGCTCTCGAAATCGATATCGTCCGCGACTGATGCGACAGAGCTCGCCGGCAGGTCACGCAACTGCTCCGGGATCATCCAGTCGCCCATGCCCTCCTGCCCCGTCGCCAGCACGATCTTGCGCGCATAGAGCGTCTCGACGGCATCGCCCCGCTTGACCCGCGCGGCAAGCAAGCCGTCCGCCGCAGGCGCAATCTCCTGAAGCTCGCAACCATTGCGCACCGGCAGGCCGATCGTGCGTCGCAGCCAGAGCAGATACTCCGCCCAATGCTCGCGCAGGATCAGGGCTAGCGCCTGCCAGCTTTCCTTGCCGAAACGCGCTTCGTGCCAGGATTGATAGGTCAGGCTCGGGATGTCGAGATCAGGCCCCGTATAGTCTTTCGGGCTGCGCAGCGTCGGCATGCGGGCATAGGTGAGCCACGGGCCCTCCTTGCCCTCCTCGGCCTTGTCGAGCAGCAGGATGTTGCTGACGCGCGAGCGCATCAGGCCGAAACCGATGGCGAGACCGGACTGGCCGGCGCCGATGATCAGCACGTCCAGCGCCGGCTTGCCGTCCGGCCCCGTCTTCGGCTCGAGCCAAGCGGCATGAGGATGCGCGATCCGGGCGAGATCGGCGCGAACGTCGGCTTCAAGTGCTGTCAGCGCCTCACTCATGCCGCGAGCCAGCCTCCGTCAACCACCATCACCGTCCCGGTCGTGAACGAGGACGCATCGCTGGCAAGATGCAGCGCGGTCTGCGCGATTTCTTCTGCCTGGCCGAACCGCTTCATGGCATGGCGGTTGCGCGAGGCCTCGCGCACCTCGTCGGAATTGGCGTGACGGGCAAAGCTGCGGCGCAGCATCGGCGTGTCGATCGCGCCGGGCGCAATCGCGTTGACGCGAATGCCGTCGGTTGCAAAATCCACTGCCATGGTTCGCGTCAGGCTGACGATCGCGCCCTTGGCGGCGATATAGGCACTGTTGCCCTTGCCGCCGGCGACCGCAAGCTGCGAGGCCAGGGTGATGATCGATCCGCTCTTCTGCCGCTGCATCTGCGGCACCGCGGCCCGCGCCCACAGCCAGGTGCCGCCGACATTGGCGCGGAACACCGCGTCCCAGTCCTCGAGGCTCGTCGTCAGCACCGTGCCGCCGACGGAAAAGCCGGCGGCCGTCATGAGGATATCGAGGCGGCCGTGACGTGCGACGACATCGCCGACGACCGTCTCCGCCAAGCTGGCATCTCCGACGTCGCCGACATGCGTCGTGGCCTCGCCCACGAGGCTTGCCGTCTCCGCAAGTCCCACAGCATCGCGATCGACCAGCGCGAGACGCGCACCCTCTTCCGCAAACAGCTTTGCACTGGCGCGGCCGATTCCCGATGCTGCTCCCGTGATGATGGCCGTCAGCCCTTGCAGCCGCATCTCAGATCCACTCCTTGTGCTGCTTCAGCCAGGCACTCATCGCAGCGGCGGATTCGACGCAACCGAACCGCGCGCGCCAGCCGAACTCGTCCGCCATCCGCCTGACCGACAGCGGCGCGCGGGGGGACCCATGCAGCTTGATCGCGGTGTTCTCGCCGGGCGCCGCGAGCCGGCATTGCAGGCCAGGATTCAAGGTTGCGAACGCCTCGCCCCATTGTAGCGCCGGCCATAACTCGCCGCGGGAGATGTTGTAGAGCCGATGGCGCGGCCGCTCGGCTTCGACCAGAATTGCCACGGCTTCGGCAGCATCCGGAGCGTAGATCCAGTCCCTCACACCCGCTTCAGGCATGACCGCCACCTTGTCACGCGCAAACGCGGCCAGAATCTGGAACTGGAGGCTCGGCGTATCGCGCACCGAACTGGGTCGCTCCCACGGGCCAAAAACGGCGCTCAGTCGCACGCTCAGGAAATCGCCGCCAAAGAGTTCGGCGTGGCGCGCGACAGACCGCTCCGAGGTGAACTTGCTGATGGCGTAGAACGAGGCGGGATCGCAGGGCGTCTCCTCGTCAAGCAGTTCGACCCGCGCGCCAGCCGCACCATAGGCCGATGCCGACGACAGATTGACGACGCGGCGAACGCCACGACGGATCGCAGAAAGCAGGATCGGGATCTGCGCCATCACGTTGATTTCGAGGACGCGCGCAGTCGAGGCACGCTCGAGCTCTTCGCCAGCGGTGATCGCGGCGCCGAGCACGATCGCATCAACGCCCTCGGCAATGATGGCGTCGATGGTATCCGTGTCGGTGATATCGCCCTGCAAGGCCTTGAGCCGTGCGCCGTGGTCAGCAAGAGATCGTCGCGCGGGTGACGGCAATTCAGCGCGGTCATAAAGCGTCACATCGTGGCCGCGCGCCAGCAGCGCCTCGGCAATGTTAAGGCCGACAAAACCCGTGCCACCGAAGATGAGGACCTTCATCGCGCGCGATCCACGATCACAGCAATTTCGCCCCGAAATTCCGCTCCGGATCCATGTCGGCGACCAGCCGACCGGTCGGCTTCGCCGCCTCACCGCCATTGCGCGCCAGGAACTTGCCGCTACCCGCGCTCGCCAGGCATTTGTCTCCCTCGACGATGACGCGCCCGCGCGACAGCACCGACACCGGCCAGCCCTTCAGCTTGCGGCCGGCGAACGGCGTGTAGCCGGCGAGGTCATGCATCATCTCGTCGGCAATCACGGTCTCCCGATTGGGATCCCAGATCGCGATATCGGCGTCAGCGCCAACGGCGATCGACCCCTTGCGCGGATGCAGATTGTAGATCTTGGCCGGCGCCGTCGCGGTCAGTTCGACGAATTTTCCGAGGCCCAGCCTGCCCTTCGACACCATCGCGTCGAACAGCAGCGGCAGCCGCAGCTCCAGTCCCGGAAGACCGTTGGCGACCTGCTTGAAGTTCGGGTTTGGACCGGCACGCAGCTTGCCGGTTTCGTCATAGCGATAGGGCGCGTGATCCGACGAGATGGTCTGGAGATCACCGAGCGAGAGCGCCTGCCACAGCGCCTCCTGGTCGGAATGCGCGCGCGGCGGCGGGCTGCACATCCACTTGGCGCCCTCCGCGCCCGGCTTGTCGAGATCATTGGCGGTGAGGAACAGATATTGCGGGCAGGTCTCGGCGAACACCTTGAGCCCCTGGCCGCGCGAGTCGCGGATCACCTTGGCGCCTTCGGCGGTCGAGACATGAAAGATCATGATCGGTTGGTCGATCAGCGCGGCCATGCCGATCAGCCGGGTAAAAGCCTCCGCCTCCGAGACGCGGGCATGACTGACGGCGTGGTATTTCGGCATGGTGTAGCCGCGCGCGAGCAGCCGCTTGACCATCCAGGCGATGATGCCGTGATTTTCGGCATGCGCACACAGCATCGCGCCGGACTGGCGCGCCGCAAGGAGAATGTCGAGCAGTGGCTCGTCATCGACCTTGAGGCGGTCATAGGTCATGAAGATCTTGATCGACGCGTGGCCCTGCTTCACCAGCGCCGGGATGTGCTCCTCGACCGTCTCCCTGGTCGCGTCCGCAATGATCATGTGAAAGGCGTAGTCGATCACCGCGCCCTTTTTCGCCAGCGCGTGATAGTCCTCCACCACCTGCGGCAGCTTCATGCCGACATGCTGGGCGGCAAACGGGATCACGGTGGTCGTGCCGCCAAATGCCGCCGAGACCGTCGCGCTCTCGAAAGTATCGGCATTCATGATGCCGGCCGCGGACAGCTGCTCGATATGCGCATGGCTGTCGACGCCGCCCGGCAGCACCAGCTTGCCGCGCGCATCGATCTCGCGCTTGGCCGCCGGCAGGCCCTTGCCGATCGCCGCGATCGTCTCGCCGGAGATGGCGACATCGGCCTCGAACACATCGGTGGTGGTGGCGACGCGTCCGCCGCGAATGATCAGGTCGTAGGTGGGTTCAGTCATGAGGCACTCCATGATATGCCTGAGCCAAATGATCGCCATTCAGGAAGACCATCATGTCCCGGCCGCGCATTCTCGTCATCAATCCGAACTCCAATCCTGCAGTCACGCAAGGGCTGGAGGAAGCCTTGAAGCCGCTCGGCTTCGAGGGCGGCCCGGAACTGGTCTGCCAGTCGCTGGCCGAGGGGCCATTCGGCATTGAAAGCCAGGCTGACGTGGACAGCGTCGCCATGCCGCTGCGCAAGCTGGTCGAAGGCGACAACAGCTCGGCCGCTTTCGTCATCGCCTGCTACAGCGATCCCGGGCTTCAGGTCTGTCGCGAAGGCACTGACAGGCCGGTCTTCGGCATCGCCGAGTGCGGCGTGCTGACCGCGCTTGCGCGCGCCGAAACGTTCGGCGTCATCGCGATCGCCCAGCGCTCGATCCCGCGCCACATGCGCTATCTCCGGCAGATGGGGCTGACCGAGCGCCTTGCCGGCGAGCGTCCGCTCAACATGAGCGTCGCGGAAACGGCGTCCGGCGAAGGCACGCTGGCGAAGATGATCGAGGTTGGCCGCGCATTGCGCGACGAGGACGGCGCCCGCGCCATCGTCATGGGCTGCGCCGGCATGGCGCGCCATCGCCGCCCGCTCGAAGACGCGCTGGGCATTGCCGTGATCGACCCGACACAGGCTGCCGTCACGATGGCGCTGGGTACGGTGCAGTTTTCGGCCCACTAGGCGTCCTTCAGCTCTTGTGTGCGCGCAAGCCATTGCGCGTGGCTCTCGCGCGACAGCGCAAACGTGTCCCGCTGCGTTGTGTAGAGATTGCCGAACATGCGGCCGATCGGCCTGTAAGCGTCGAGATCGACATACATGTTGGCCTCGTCGACGAGGCCCTCGCGGGCATGAACCCGCAGCACCTCGCCGATCAGCAGCTCGCGATCCGGCGAGAAGTTCAGCACGAGATGGCGCCGGCATTCAAGCGCGAACGGCGCTGCGGCCAGGCGCGGCACCTTCACGTCGACTGAGGCCAGCGTGGCCAGCCCGGTCGCCGCGACCTCGCTGTCGCCCGACGGGAAATCGACCGCGCAATCATTCATCGCCCCCGACAGCGCCTCATCGACCATGTGAACCACGAACTCGCCGTCGCGATGAATATTGCGCGTGGTGTCCTTTGGCGAATGATCCGGCTTGTGCTGGAGCCCGAGCACGATCAGCGCCGGGCTCTCGGAGAATACGTTGAAGAAGCTGAACGGCGCGGCATTGACGGCGCCATTCTCGTCGAGCGTCGTCACCAGGGCGATCGGCCGCGGCACGATCACGCCGCACAGCAGCTTGTAACGATCGCGCGGGTCGAGCTCGCGGAGAGAGATCCCCATGCCCGCCATCGGCGTCACGTCTCCGGCGGCGGCACTGCGCCGGTCTGGCTGGTGATCAGGCCGTAATGTTCGATACGGCGGTGCCGGGCAAAATCGAAGATCGTGGTCTTGCCGAACGTCGTGGCATGGAGGTCGCAGGCATGGACCAGAACTTCGTCGTCCTCGGTCTTGGCCTCTGCGACGATTTCGCCGTTGGGATCGACGATCAGGCTGCCGCCGAACAGCGGATGCCCGTCCTCGACGCCGGCCTTGGCGACCGCGACGACCCAGGTCGCGTTCTGATAGGCGCCGGCCTGCACCGAAAGGCGGTTGTGGAACAGGCGCTTCTCGACACCCTCCTCGCTCTTCTCCGCATTCACCGACGGCGTGTTGTAGCCGATCAGCACCATCTCGACGCCCTGCAGACCCATGACGCGATAGGTCTCGGGCCAGCGACGGTCATTGCAGATCGCCATGCCGATGATGCCGCCGAGCTCGCGCCAGACCTTGAAGCCGAGATCGCCCGGCTCGAAATAGCGCTTCTCCAGATGCTGATGCGAACGCTTGGTATCGTAGTCGACATGGCCCGGCAGATGGACCTTGCGATATTTGCCGACAATCTTGCCCGACTTGTCGGTGAGGATGGCGGTGTTGAAATGGTGGCCGTCGGGCGTCAGCTCCGCATAGCCAAAATTCATCGCCATCTGGTGCTGCGCCGCGCGATCGAACAGCGGTTTTGTTGCCGCATTCGGCATCTCGCGCTCGAACCAGATGTCGAACTCCGAGCGGTCCTCGACATACCAGCGCGGGAAGAACGTCGTCAGTGCCAGCTCGGGATAGACGATCAGGTCGGCCCCCCTCGCCTTGGCCGCGTCCATCAGCGCGATCATGCGCTTGACCACGGCCTCGCGGCTGTCTGCTTTCTGGATCGGGCCCATCTGGGCAGCGGCAACAGTGACGATTCGCATCAGCGAGTTCCTGACTTCTTGACGACTTTTCTTGGCGAGGCTGGCGATCGCAGCTTCAATGGCGGGTCGGCGCGCGCAGCATAACGCAGCCCCGCGCCGTTTTTCCACCAAAGCAGCTTTCATGCCGTCGATCCTCTTGCTGCCTCGCCAAGCTAAACCCTCGGGCGCAGAGATGATGCTGCACGCCCGGACCGTGCGGTTTGCGGCTCACCCCGGCGATCGCACTGCCCGCGGAGTGAGCATGCGGGTGGCGGAACGTTCACCACTGCAAGATGCGGCGCACCACGGATTTCTCCGCGCAAACCCCGATCTTCGCTGCGCTGCAATCACAGCGATTCAGACCGTCTGACTAATTAGCAGGCGTTCGAATGGCGGCGCGCAATCGTTGGCGCCTAGGAGCTATGCATGACAGTCAGCTCAGCTGCTCGTCGGGCAGTGAGGAATGTTGGCTGACATCACAATGATACAATTCGTCAACTCCAGGCATTGCCGGAACTCTGGTGTTCATTCTGGGTTGATGATCTAGGTACCCGCCTCGCCCGCGATCGCGCGCTTTTCCCTCCTCTCCGTTCCCTCCTGGAGCTTCACGACATGACTTCAGCCGACCGGCCTGCGACGCGGCTCGCCACGCGTCTCTCGTTCCTGGTCGCCGGCTTCGGTCTTGCCTGCTGGGCGCCGCTGGTGCCGTTCGCGAAGGCGCGGCTCGCGGTCGATGATGCCGTTCTCGGTCTGCTGCTGCTCAGCCTCGGCATCGGCTCCGTCGTCGCGATGCTCGCAACCGGGATCTTGACCGCGCGCTATGGCAGCAAGCCGATCATCATCGCGGGCGGAATCGGCCTCGCGCTGGTGCTGCCGCTACTGGCCCTGGCCGGCACGCCGGTGACATTGGCGGTGGCGCTGCTGGCATTCGGCGCGGCGCTCGGCTCGATCGATGTCGCCATGAACATCCATGCCGTCGAGGTGGAGCGCGCAGCGAGAGAGCCGCTGATGTCGGGCTTTCACGCACTCTTCAGCATCGGCGGGTTCGCCGGATCGGCAGTGATGACCGCGCTGCTGTCGTTTCATCTCGGGCCGCTCGCATGCACATTGATCTGCTCCGCGCTGATGCTGATCGCGATGGCGCTCGCCTCGCCGCGCCTGCTGCGCAGGGCACAGGCGCAGGAGGGACCGCTGTTCGTGCTGCCACATGGCATCGTGCTGTTGCTGGCACTGCTTGCGGCCATCACCTTCCTGATCGAAGGCGCGATGCTCGACTGGGGCGCCCTGCTCGTCATCGGCGCCGGCCTCGTCAGCGAGGCGCAGGGCGGGATCGGTTACATCGTGTTCTCGATCGCGATGACCGCAGGCCGCCTTGGCGGCGATGCCATCGTGGCGCGGATCGGCGATCGCGCGACGCTGGTCGGGGGAAGCCTGCTCGCCGTCGCGGGCCTTGCGGTGCTGCTGCTTGCACCCAGCGCCCCCATTGCCATAGCCGGCTTCCTGCTGATCGGCCTCGGCGCGTCGAACCTCGTCCCGGTGCTGTTTCGCGGCGCCGCCAGGCAGACCGCAATGCCCACAGGGCTCGCGGTGGCGTCAATCACCACCGCCGGCTATGCCGGCGTTCTGGTCGGCCCTGCCGGCATCGGTTTTGTCGCCCACGCGGTCGGCCTGCCGACGGCGTTCTGGATGCTCGCCGCGATGATGTGTGTCGTCACGCTCTCCGCACGTGCCGTGACAAAATAGAAAGGCGCGCCGCGGCCTCGCCGCGATGCATCATCCGCCGGTTATACAAGACTCGATTTGCCGCGGCTCAGCAGCTCGCCGGCGCCCTTGTCGCCGACGATCCTGCCCTGTTCATACACGACCCTTCCCCGCGCGATGGTGGTGACGGGCCAGCCCGTGACATCAAAGCCTTCCCAGGGTGTATAGTCGGAGCCGTGGTGCAGATCGGCCTGCCGGATCGGCTTCTTCAACTTCGGGTCCCACAGCGCGATATCGGCGTCGAAGCCGACCCCGATCGAGCCCTTGCGCGGATAGAGGCCGTAGATGCGGGCATGATTGGTGGCGGTCAGCTCGACGAATTTCTGCAAGCTGATGCGTCCCTTCGAGACGCCCTCGGAGAACAGGATCGGCAGCCTTGTCTCGACGCCGGGAATGCCGTTCGGCACCCAGCGGAACGAGGTGCGCGCATTCGGCGTCAGCTTGCCCTTGGGATCGTCGTAGCGGAACGGGCAATGGTCCGACGAGAACGTCTGGAACACGCCTGTCGTGATGCCTTCCCAGATCGCCTGCTGGCTTTCGACATCGCGCGGCGGCGGCGAGCAGACGTATTTCGCGCCTGATATGTCCATATTCAGGCCCTTCATGTCGTCGGCCGTCAACGTGATGTATTGCGGACAGGTCTCCGCATGAACCGGCAACCCGCGCTGCTGTGCCCACCTTATCTGCTCCATCGCCTCGCGGCCGGAGACGTGGACGATCATGATGGGAACGCCGACCACCTCGGCATGGCTGATGGCACGGTGCGCCGCCTCGCGTTCGACCGCCTGCGGACGCGACACGCCATGATAGTAAGGCGCGATGTGGCCTTCGCGATCGAGCTTGCTGGTGAGGAAGCGGATGGCGTCGTAGCCCTCGCAATGGACCATCACCAGCGCCTGCTCGCGGCGCGCGACGTCGAACACCTCGAGCAACTGCTTGTCGCTGAGCACGAGGTCGTCATAGGTCATGAACACCTTGAACGAGGTGTAACCGTCCTTCACCAGCGCCGGCAGCTCCTGCCCGAGCACGACCGCCGTCGGATCGGAGATGATGAGGTGAAACGCCGTGTCGATATAGCATTCGCCTTCGGCGAGCTTGCGGTAGTTCTCGACGCAGGTGCGCAGCGAGGTGCCCTTCTCCTGCAGCGCGAAGGGCAGCACCATGGTGTTGCCGCCGGCTGCCGCCGCGCGCGTCGCCGAGGCAAAATCGTCGGCCATGACGACGTCGGGGCCGGAGGCTTGCGAGATATGCACGTGGCTGTCGATGCCGCCGGGCAGTGCCAGCAGCCCCGTCGCGTCGATCTCGCGCGCGGCACCTTCGAGATGATCGGCGATGCTGACGATGCGGCCGTCGCGAATGCCGATATCGGCACGAAACTCGTCGCTGGCCGTCACGATGGTGCCGCCGCGAATGGCGAGGTCGAGTTGCGTCACTTGGGTCTCCACGATGTTCTGACGGCCCATGTTTCAGAAATTCGGCCCGCTTCGCAAGGCCTCGGATATGCGTTTTGGCCGTCCGGGCCTTGCTCGATCGCACGGGCGATCAGAACGACAGACCCAGGCGCCGCCAGCCGATGACGATGCCGGTGATGGAAAAGACCAGCCCGAGCGCACAGAGCCCGATAACCAGAACATCACGCAATCGCGGATGCGCCATGAGAACAGGGAAATCGAGCGTGTGTAGCGCACGGTAGAACCAGCGATAGGCCCGACGCGACGCATCGAGCCTTTGCAGGATGCTGCCGTCGGCACTGTCGATATCGAACCAGACGTCACCGCATCGCGCGCGGTAGACCGGCGAACGAGCGATGACCGATTGCGCCGGATAGTCGTCGTTCTCGGCGAGAGCGAGTGGCGTGCTGCAGCCAGTGGCAAGCCTCGCCATCAAGGCGCCGACCTCCTGCGCGGTCAAACCTTCCTGCTCTTCGCCATTTGGTCGTACCAGAATTTGCCGGTCGAGACCCACTCTCTCGCGTCGGTAGAGATTGCCGTTGAAGGCAAACCATTCGACATCCCGGGCGATCGACGGCCTCCCATCGACCGGCGGAACAGTCTTCCAGTCCGGCGACGCATTGATCAAAGCGGCTTCAGCCGGGGTCAGCTGCCCGCGCGAGAACAGCCGGCCGTGATCCATCGAGAGCCAGCCGCTGAAAATCCAGGTCAGCACGAAAACGGTCGAGACGAGACCAATGAAATGATGCAGCGCGTGCCAGCCGCGATAGGGAGAACCGATCAGCCCGCCTCGCCGCCTGATCCTGATGATCCCGAGCACCGCACCCAGCAGCGCGGCGATCAAGGCCAGGAGCGACAGGGTCCAGACCACGCGATCCCACAGCGCCCAATTGCTCCTTAGGACTGTCGGATAGATCCAGTGCAGGACGCTGCCGACCCAATTCCATCCCCGCTCGCTGCGGGTCGTGTCCAGCACCACCTCTCCGGTGCGCGACGAGACATAGATTTCCGTTCCAGCGGCATCGCCGAGCGCCACGCGGAACAGAGGCCGATGGCCATCAAAGCCGTTCGGAACGCTCCATTGATCGTGATCGGCACGAGCAAGGACTGCGGCGCGTGCGGCATCGAGCCCGCGGCCGCGGGCGTGATTCCGGGCGATGGCGAGCGCGAGGTCAGGAGATTCCACCGATGCGCCGGCTCCATCTGACGCATGGACAGCCCGCACGCCCGACGGTGCCGACACGATATAGACCGGCCCATCGCTGCGCTGAAGCAGTCGCACGCGAGTGGCATCCCCGATTCCGCTCGCGGCGACGGCATCGACAACCGGCACGAACGGTGCTCCGCGCGCCAGCGGCGCAAGGCCGGCAAACCGCTCCGCGTCCGTCAGCGACGGAAACGGAACGAAATGCATGACGATTCCGCTCGCAAACCACGTCGCGAACAGGAGGCAGAACGCGATCCCGAGCCAGCGGTGCGTAAGGACGATCACACCCATCACGTGACTAGCGCCCTACCATTTGAACGCAGCGGAGATCTCGTAGGTCCGCGGCGCACCCAGCAGAATCTGGTCGGGATAGAACGGGTCGCCCCAGATCGCGTAGCGCTTGTCGGTGAAATTGCGCACCCGGACGGTCAAGCGGGCCTGGTCGACCGCAGCGAACACCGTCTTGGGGATGTCGACGAAAGCATAGACATCGCCGACCGTGTACGCATTCATCGTCACCGTGTTGTCGTCGCTGTTGTAACGATCGCCGACATGCCGGCCGGTGATGCCGAGCTCGACCGGCCAGGACGTCGCGAAGCGCCAGGACGCGCCGGCATTGGCGACGATGCGCGGCACGTTCGGCGGCGCATGACCCGAGAACGAGCCGCCGACGAAATCGTAGTCGGCATAGCGCGCATCGACATAGGCGATGTTGCCCCAGAGCCGCAAAGGCTCGATCGGGCGGATCGATCCAGCGAGCTCGACACCTTTCGATTCCTGCCGTCCCGCAATGTTGAGCGTCTGGCCGCCAGCTGCAGCGTAGACGTTCTTGCGCAGGATGTCGTAGGCCGAGAACGACCACTCCACCCTATTATCCCAGAGTAGGTGCTTGACGCCCGTCTCATATGTGCGCGCGGTCGTCAGATCCAGGTTTTGCGTCGGTCCCAGCAGGAAGATGTTGTTGGCCGAGATGTCGGCGCCGGTGGCGTACTGGCTGAAGAAAGTCAGGCCCGGTGCGGCTTCCCAGGTGTAACCGATGCGCCCCGTCACCGGCGCCCAGTCCTTCGTGAACGGGAAGTTTGCCCTCTCGAGGCCATTGACGTCGGTCGCATTGCGATCGAGCCCGATATGCTCGACGCGCAAGCCGCCGACCAGCGCGAAGCTGCGCGTCAGCTTCAGCCGGTCCTCGAACGACAGCGCCTCGTTGTCGATCCGCGCGGTCTGCCGCTGGGTCGTGAGCAAGCCGTAGAAGCCTCTGATGGGATCGACCAGCGAGACGGAATCGCCGGGGAAATTCGCAGCTCCCGGCCTGACGAAGTCGAGGTAGCTCGACGACAGCGTCGTGACGAGACGATTGTCGAAACCTGCGATATCAGTATCCCAGGTCAGGTCGGTGATGTTGCCGACGAGACGCTGGCTGTGCGCGACATAGAACCGGCTGCGATCGACCGTGTTCGTCGTCGTGTTGAACGCCTCGACCTCGTTGTTGAACCAGCTGCGCTCGGCACCGTAGGCATAGGCCTGGCTCTTCAGCGTCAAGTCGGGCGCCAGCTTCAACTCGAAGCCGCCACGCAGCCAGACTTCCTGCGCCACGTTACGGTTGTCGAGGACGTTGTAGTTGGTGTTGAAGGTGCGATCGTCGATGGTAACAGGCCCGAGATTGGTCCCGTTGAAGTTCGAGATATAAGTGCCCGAAACGATACCGGCCGTCGTATGCGAGCCGCTGAAAGCGACCGGCACCAGCGGCGCGCCCCAATAGGCTTTTGAGCGGTCCTCGCGATATTCGATCGCGCCCCAGACCTTGAGGCTGTCGGAGATGCGGTAATCGAGCTCACCGGAGACATCGAGCGTTCTGGTGTTGGTATCGTCGGCAAAGCCGTTGAGCGAGGACCGGCTGACATCGAAGCGGTAGTCCAGACCCTGCACATTGGTGCTTCCGCCCGAGCCGTAATGCGCACGGAACGAATTCAGGGAGTCATACGAGAAGTCCGCCTCATTCCGGATCGGCCCGGTGTGCGGCTGCCTGGTGACGAAATTGATCGCACCACCGGCGGCGCCTTCGCCCGAGATCAGCGACGCCGGCCCCTTCAGTATTTCCACGGCGTCGAGATTGGCCGTGTCCATGATCCGCGAGGTCATGTTCTGCGGGCCGATCTTGATGCCGTTGTAGAGCGTGTTGATCTGGCTGTTGGTGAAGCCGCGCATCGAGAAGGCCGAGGGCTCGGCCGGATTGTCGCCGGCCGTGACGCCGACGGCTCCTTGCGCGACATCGGAGACGGTGCGGTAGCCCTGCTCGCGGATGGTCGAGGCGGAGATCACTTCGACGGTCGCGGGTGTCTCACGCACGGTCAGGCCAAGGCGGGAGGCGCTCTCGGCGACAACGTTGCTGTTGAGCGGTGTCGGCGTTGAAGCGCTCGGCACGACCGGCTTGGACGTGGCAACAGCTGGCCTGCGCGCAGCCGCTCGGCGGGCGCTTGCCGCGTCCCGGCCGGCCGGTTTTGCCTGTTTGCGGGATTGCGGAGGCGACACCTCCACCGGCGGCAAGGGCTCGACGGCCTGCTGCGCCAGGGTGGCTGGGATGTCGGTGGCGGCAAAAGATGTGAGAGCGGCGGACGCGAACAAAAAGCGGCGCGATCGTACGATGGGGGCGGAAGACACGGTCTTGGACCTCGGAGTGACGTCAGTGGCACGTCACCGCGAACCAAGGTCCCATCATCAGGCGCACAAGCCTTCCGATGAAGCCGAAATGTCTGTACTCCCCGACCGACATCTTCGCGTGTGACCACGGCTGACGGCAGGTCTCCTGGCTCGCGGGTCGTGACCGCTTCGTCGCCTTCCCGGGACCGAGGACCCAGTGGCTTAAAGACGAAGGATTCACCGCTTACAGTTGCGGGGGCAGCTACGGCATTGGGGACAACGTCCCCGCACCGCATTCCCTTTTCATCCCCTCTCGGGGAAACCGTCAAAGTCATCTAGAGTTACGGCGAAGACAGAGTCAATGTGCCAGCTGCGCGATATTGCCACAGGCGCCAACTTACCCAGGAGATCTGCATGGAAGGCGAGACCTTCCTCTGGCTGATACGGCATGCCCCCGTCGACGGCGTCGCGGGGACCATCCATGCGGATGATGCGCCGGCCGATCTGCGCAATCACGCGCAGCTCGAGGCGCTACGCCAGCGGCTGCCGCGCGAGGCGGCGAGCTATGCAAGCCCCTCGCGACGCACGATCGAGACTGCGCGTGCGCTGGGGCTTGAACCCGAATTGATGTCCGAATTCAGCGAGCAGGATTTTGGCGCGTGGACCGGCCGTCGGCATGACAAGCTCGCAGCCGGCGGTGGCGAGGTCTATGCGCAGTTCTGGAGCGATCCCGCACGGGGACGGCCGCCTGGCGGCGAGAGCTTTGAAGAGCAGGTCACGCGTGTCCGGCGGGGCCTCGCGCGCATCGACGCCGGGCCCGCGACGCTCGTCGTGCATTCCGGCACCATCCGCGCGGCGCTCTGCATCGCACTCGATCTGACGCCGCAGGCAGCGTTGCGTTTCGTGATCGATCCGCTGTCGCTGACCCGGATCGATCGGCTCGCGACCGGCTGGCGTGTCGTCTCGGTTAACAAGCGGATCAGCTAGGGCGATCCGGAACATTGGCCTGCGCGAACGTCGCCATGTCATTGTGGAGCGCGCACGCGGACCGCACCAGCGGCAGCGCGATGGCCGCGCCCGATCCCTCGCCGAGCCTGAGATCCAGGCTGATCAGCGGTTGCACATTCAGCGCGCGCAGCACCAGCCGATGCCCCAGCTCCGCCGACTGATGCGACGGCAGCAGGAACGGCTGGCACGACGGATTCAGCCGTACCGCCGCGAGCGCCGCGACAGAGACGATGAAGCCGTCGATCAACACGGGAATGCGCGCCTGCGCAGCCGCGATGATGGCGCCTGATATCGCCGCGATCTCGAGGCCGCCGACGGCACACAGGATTCTTTCGGGCGATGCCCCGGCCACGCCATGGCGGGCGATCGCAGCCTCGATCACGCGCACCTTGTGGGCGCGGCCGGCTGCGTCGACGCCGGTGCCGTTGCCTGCGATCTCCTCGGCGCTGATGCCCAGCAGGCTCGCGGCCATCGCCGCCGAGGTGGTGGTGTTGCCGATGCCCATCTCGCCGAAGATCAGCAGATCCGGCTGGCTGGCCCCGGCGCGCGCGACTGCGCGCTGACCAGCTTCAAAAGCGAAAGCCAGCTCTGCCGGTGTGAGCGCGGGCTCGATGCTGAAATCGCGACTGCCGCGGCGCGGTCTGTCCGTGACGATCCCTGGCATCTGCTCCTGCGCCAGCGTGCCGACATCGACGACCTCAAGCGTCGACCCAAGCTCGCGCGCCAGCACCGAGATCGCAGCGCCGCCAGACGCAAAATTCGCCATCATCGCAATGGTCACGGCTTGCGGATAGGCCGACACGCCCTGCGCGACGATACCGTGATCGCCGGCGAAGATGATGATCGGCACGCGTGCGGCGCGAGGGCGTTCGGTCGCCTGCAGGCCCGCAAGCTCGATCGCGAGGTGCTCGAGCCGGCCGAGCGCACCGGTCGGCTTTGTCAATTGTGCTTGCCGCGCGATCGCCGCCTCGCGATGAGCGGCTGAGATCTCGGGGCACTTTCGAGTGATCCATCCAGGGAGCATGCTGCCTCGCTTATGGCCTGCGCTTGAGAATGTAACTGTCCATGATCCAGCCGTGCCGCCCGCGCGCGTCCTGCCGCGCGGAAACGATACGCGGGCCCATTTCGGCCAATGCGCCGGACATAATGATCTGATCGGCCATGCCGAGATAGGCGCCCCACCAGATGTGAATTCCAGCAGGATCGAGCGACTGGAAGGCGGTGCCGCCGTCGAGCATCACCACCACGGTGTCGACGCCCTGCGGCCAGCCGCCTTCGCGCAAACGACGCCCCGTGGTGACCAGGAACGGCTCGCCGATATCGTTGAGCGGCAGCGCATGCACTGCGCACAGCGCCTGGATCGAGGTGATGCCGGGCACGACCTCGATGTCAGGCAGCGGATTGAGCCGCCGCGCGATCCGCAGCGAGGAATCGTAGAGCGAGGGATCGCCCCAGATCAGCAGGGCGACCTTGCCGTCACCGCGGAGGTGATCAGCGATCGTCTGCGACCAGGTTGCGGCGACCGCGTCGTGCCAATCATCCACGCCCTTGCGGTAATCGGCTTCCGCCACGTCTCGCACGGGCAGATCGAATTCGGCGATGCGCGTGGCGGTGTTGGTGAGCACATCGACGCAGATTGTTCGCCTGAGATCGGCAAGGTCGGACTTCGCAGTCCCCTTGCGCGGGATCAGGACGAGATCGGCCGCGTTGATTGCGTCGATCGCGGCGCGCGTGAGTTGCCCGGGATCGCCGCAACCAATGCCGATCAGGGAGAGCGTCATCATCACGATGCTCCCTCCGCCAGCGCGCCGAACACGATGACGGCGGCCGTGGAAGCTGCGCCGCCGCGCGCAAGCTGCTCAGCAAGCTCGGCGATCGTGGTTCGCACAAGCCGCTCGTCGGAGCGGCCGAGGGATTCGGCGAACAGCGCAGGGGTATCAGGCGAGAGCCCATGCTCGATCAATTTCGCGACCAAAGCCGGAAAGGTACGCCGGCCCATATAGACCACGGTCGTCGCATCCGGATCAGCCAACGCCGCCCAGCTCAAGTCCTGCGGCAACTCGCCGGTGACATCGGCGCCGGTCACGAACTGTACGCGGCGCGACGTATGGCGGCGTGTCAGGGGAATGCCGGCTTGCGCGGCAGCCACGCAGGCAGAGGTGACGCCTGGAATGATCTCGTAGCCGATGCCGGCCTCGCGCAGCGTCTCGAGCTCTTCCTCGAGCCGGCCAAAAATGCCGGCATCCCCCGACTTCAGCCGCACGATGCGCGACCCTGTGGCGGCATAGTCGACCAGCAGGCGGTTGACGTGATGCTGCTTTGTCGACGGCCGCCCCGCTCGTTTCCCGACCGCAACGAGATTGGCGCCCGGCCGCGCCAGGTCGAGGATCGCGCCGGAGGCGAGATCGTCATAGAGCACGACGTCAGCCTCGCGCAGCCGTGCGGCCCCCTTGAGCGTGAGAAGCTCGGGATCGCCGGGACCGGCGGAGACAAAGGAGACAAAGCCGCTCACCGGTCCTCCGCGATCAGATGGAAGAACGTGCCGGTGACGTGCCCGCGCCGCGAGCCGGTCTCGGCAATGACCACGCCCGTCGCGTCATGCACGACCGCCAACGGCGTATCGGGTTGCGCGATGATCGTCGAATAGTGGAATTCATGACCACGCAGCCGCGCGCCGGCCTGATGCCCCGGCATGGGCGCTGCAAGCGCAGCGAGACGATAGCCCAGATGCATGCGACGTTTGGCAAAGCTCGTCTCCAGTCCGAGCAGGCCCGTCATCTCATGTCTGATACCTTCGGCGTCGGTCAAGGCGGAGCCCAGCACCATATACCCACCGCATTCACCGTGCACGGGTCGCGTCTCGGCAAACGCCCGAAGGCCGGCGCGGAAACGCCCGTTGGCGGCGATCTTGCCGGCATGAAGCTCAGGATAGCCGCCGGGCAGCCAGCAGACATCGGCGCTCGTATCCGGCGTTTCATCCGCAAGCGGCGAGAAAGTCGAGATCTCCGCGCCTGCCGCGCGCCAGGCCTCCAGCATATGCGGATAAACGAAGGAGAACGCGGCGTCGCGGGCGAGCGCAATACGCTGGCCGGGCGGAGTCACGTTCAACCCATTCGCGGCAGGTTGCGGCGACCAGCTGGCAGCCGATTGCAGCACCGCATCGAGATCGACATGCTCGCCGACGAAGCGCGCAGCCTCGTCGATCAGCTTGCCGATCTCCGCCTGCTCCTCGGCCTGCACCAGGCCGAGATGCCGCTTCGGCAGGCTGATCTCGGCGTGGCGCGGCAGCGCGCCGAACACGGCAATCCCGATGTCGCTCAGCGCCCGCCGCACGAGGTCTTCGTGGCGCGGGCTTGCGATGCGGTTGAGCACCACGCCCGCAAGGCGCACACCGGCGCGGTAATCGCGAAGACCGGCGGCAATCGCGGCCGCCGTCTGCGCCTGTCCGGAGGGATCGATCACGAGAACCACCGGCCACCCCAGCATCTCCGCAATGTCGGCCGTGGCACCGGTGCCGGAGACGCCGCGGGCAGCGACGCCGTCGAACAGGCCCATCGAGCCCTCGGCCAGCACGATGTCGGCATCGCCGCCCCGGCTGACGAGATGCGCTATCGTGGCGCGATCCATCGCCCAGCTATCGACATTGACGGAGGCGCGGCCCGTCGCTGCGGCGTGGAAGGCAGGATCGATATAGTCGGGCCCGCTCTTGAAACACTGCACGTTCAGCCCGCGATTGCGCCAGGCACGCGCGAGCGCCAGCGTCAGCGTGGTCTTGCCGACGCCCGAAGCTGGCGCGGAGATGACGAGGCCAACAGCCATTACGTTGCCTCCGGAAAGCGCGGCGCGGCGCCGACGGGTCGATAACGGCGGTCGTAGTCGGCCGCATAGAGCCGACTCTCGTCGAAATCCGCCGCACCAAGCGTCTTGCCGACCAGGATCAGCGCGGTGCGCTCCATCTCCGTGGCAACGGCAGCATCGAGTGTCGCCAGCGTGGCGCGCACGATGCGCTGGTCCGGCCAGCTGGCGCGCCAAACGATCGCGACGGGGCAATCCGCGCCGTAATGCGGCGTCAGTTCGGCGATGACCTTGTCGAGCAGATGAACCGACAGATGGATGGCGAGCACGGCGCCGGTCGCGGCGAAAGCGGCGAGCGTCTCACCCTCGGGCATCGCGCTGGCGCGGCCCGGCGTGCGCGTCAGCACGACCGATTGTGCAAGGCCCGGCAACGTCAGCTCAGCTTCGAGGGCTGCCGCGGCGGCGGCGAATGACGGCACGCCGGGCGTGACCGTGAAGGGGATGCCAGCCGCACGCAGGCGCCTGATCTGCTCGCCCATCGCCGACCAGATCGAGAGATCGCCGGAATGCAGCCGCGCGACGTCCTTGCCCTCCGCATGCGCGGCAAAAATCTCGGCGATGATTTCGTCGAGCGACAACGGCGCGGTGTTGACGATGCGTGCGCCGGGCGGGCAATGCGCCAGCACGCCCTCCGGCACCAGCGAGCCGGCGTAGAGGCAGACCGGACAGGCTGCAATGAGATCGCGCCCGCGCAAGGTGAGAAGATCGGGGGCGCCGGGTCCGGCGCCGATGAAATGCACCGTCATGGGCCGTCTCCTTCGGCGATCGCCGCGGTCGCGGTGCGATCCTGCGAGACCGTGCGCGTCGTGATCAATCGCGCGCGGGGCCCCGCCGCGGCGAGCGCCGCCGCCTCCGCGACCGATCCCGTGCCGAATTTTTCGGTGATCAACTGCGACTGCGTCGGCGTGGCGATACCGGCCAGCGTTTCGGCCGGGACGCTCCTGATCGGCACACCGCATTCACGCGCAAGTTGCTTCAGCGGTTCCGCATCGGCCTTGTCGCTGACGGTCGCGACCGCCGCAAGGCCGTCGGGACCACCGGCCGCCACGAGCGCCTCGCGCAGCGAGGCCAGCGTCACATCCTTCTTGAAGCCGAGCCCGGCGACCTTCATCGCACCGCACTCCACTGCACCACCGGCCGCACCGCCGCCCACGAGCGATAACGGCCCAGCGGAGCGGCATGCGCGATCTCGACCCGCATCAGCTCGCCGCCGTGGCACTGATGCAGTTCGCCAAGCAGCGCCTCTGTCTCCAGTGTCACGGAATGCGCGACGAGCCGCGTCCCCGGCACCAGTCGGGACCAGATGGCATCGAACATCGCGCGATCGAGACCACCGCCGATGAAGACGGCATCAGGTGCGTCCAGCGCAGCGAGCGCTTCGGGCGCCTGTCCTGCCACCACGGTGATCCGATGCGCCAGTCCGAACGCGCGGGCGTTGTTGCGGATATTTTCGGCGCGATCCTCGCGCGCTTCGATCGCCGTCGTAGTGCCGCCGCACAGCGCCCACTCGACCGAGATCGAGCCGGAACCTGCGCCGATGTCCCACAGGAGCTCGCCGGGACGCGGTGCCAGCGCCGACATCGCAAGCGCGCGCACCGGTCGTTTCGTGATCTGGCCGTCATGGACGAAGAGATCATCCGAAAGGCCCGAGCTGCGGGGGATGCCCCGTGTTCCCCTCGCCTCCAGCGCCACCGCGACCAGGTTTTCGGCGAGATCGCCGGCAAAGCCGTCGGCACGATGCTCCAAAATGCCTTCGCGAGGCCCGCCGAGCGCGGCGAGAGTCCAGAAGGCCGAGGCGCCCCATCCACGCGCGCTCAGCCATTTTGCGAGATCGCCGGCGGCCTTGCCGTCACGCACGAGACAGATGATCCGCGCGCCCCGCAAGAGATGCGGCACGAGGCGCTCGAACGGGGCGGCGTGAAGCCCGAGGCAAATGGCGGATTCGAGGCGCCAGCCCAGCCGCGCGGCGGCAAGCGAAAACGTCGACGCGGCCGAATGCGCGATCCACTCGCCGGCATCGAGCTTCTCGGCCAAGCCCGCGCCGGCGCCGTGCCAGAACGGATCGCCGGAGGCAAGCACCACCGTCGGCCGGCCGCGAAAGCTCAGCACGACATCTGCATCAAACGGCACCGGCCACGCGCGGCCGCGGCTTCCCACGTCTGCAAGCGCGAGGTGGCGTTCGCCGCCGAACACGGTTTCCGCGCTGGCAAGCGCCTTTCGACTTGCGTCCGACAGCCCGGCAAGGCCATCTTCGCCGATGCCGATGATGGTCAGCCATGGATTAGCCAAAGGATCAGCCATGATGCGCGCCCTTATTCTGGGCGGAATTGCCGACGCGAATTTGCTCGCCGCGGAGATCGCGCGCGCTGGTCTTGATGCCGTCTACTCCTATGGCGGCCGCACCCGCGCGCCGGCCGATCAGCCGTTGCCGACCCGCATCGGCGGCTTTGGCGGCGCGAGCGGGCTTGTCGATTACATCCGCACCGAAGGTATCACGCATGTGATCGACGCGACGCATCCCTTTGCTGCCGAGATGAGCCGCAATGCCATTGCAGCGTGCGCGAAAGCCGGAACGCCGCTGATCGCGCTGGAACGCGCGCCCTGGGCCCGGGCGCCCGGCGATATCTGGATCGAAGCCGATGACGTCAATGCGGCGGTGGCCGCTCTTCTCCAAACGCCCGCACGCGTGTTCCTTGCCATCGGACGCCAGCACATCGCGCCGTTCGCGACGCGACCCCAGCACGCCTATACGCTGCGGTTCGTGGATCCGCCGGAAGCGCCCTTGCCTTTCGAAGCTGATGTCATCGTGTCGCGCGGGCCGTTCACGCTCGACGGAGAGCTGGAGATGATGCGCATGCGCGGCATCGGTTGGGTCGTAGCCCGCAATTCCGGCGGCAATGGCGCGCGCGCCAAGATCGACGCAGCCCGCATGCTCGGCCTGCCCGTGATCATGATCTCGCGACCAAAGCTGCCCGAACGGCACCGCGCGGAGAGCGTTGCTGAGGTGATGCAGTGGCTTGATCATCGGACCTGCCTCGGCGCATAGACCCAGCGGCCGACGCGGCGCGTCTGCGAATTGCCGACGATGACGAGCGTGCGCATGTCGGCCATCTCGGGCGTCGCATCCTTGAGCTCGACGGTCTCGATCTTCTCGTCGGGCGCGCTGATCGCGCGCGCGAAGATCATAAGGCGCTCACCGCAGCCGGCTTCTTTCAACACTGTCAGCGCGCGGCCAAATCCTTCCGGCCGGCTGGCCGACCGCGGATTGTACATTGCGATGGAAAAGTCAGCCTCCGCGGCGAGCCGCAGCCGTTTTTCGATCACCGCCCATGGCTTGAGATTGTCCGAGAGATTGATCGCACAGAAGTCGTGGCCAAGCGGCGCGCCCGCGCGTGCGGCCGCCGCCAGCATTGCCGTGATGCCCGGCAGCACGCGGATCGGCAGCTCGTGATATTGCGGCGCCTGTTCCAGTGCCTCGAACACCGCCGACGCCATCGCGAAGACGCCGGGGTCGCCGGAGGAGACGACGACGACCTGTCGGCCTTCCGCCGCGAGCCGCAGCGCCTCGCTTGCACGCTGCAGCTCCTCGCGATTGTCGGACGGATGCAGCGTGAGACCGGCCCGCGGCGCCACGCGCGCGACATAGGGTGCGTATCCCAAAATATCGGTCGCGGCGGCCAGCGCGGCGGAGACCTCCGGCGTCACCAGCGCATCGCTGCCCGGGCCGAGCCCCGCGATGGTCAGCGTGCCCGTCATTCGGCGGCGTCCGGAAGCCGGCCTTTGCCGTGCACGAGCACGATCGCGAAGTAAGGACACTCAGTGGCATCGATCTCGGCGAGCCGCACCACGCGCTCGCCCGGCATGGTTCCGCGTTCAACCAGCCAGGCGTCATCCAGCCGTCCGGCCGATGCGAGCGCGCGCCGCACTTTTGCGAGATTGCGCCCGGTCTTCATGATCACAAGCGCATCGGAATCGCGCATGCGGCGTGCGAGTTCGGCTTCAGCAAGCGTGCCCATCAGCACCGTCGTCACGTCGTCGCCGAGCGCGATCGGCTGACCGACGCCGTTCCAGCAGCCGACCATGCCGGGAATGCCGGCGATCACCTCGATCTCAACACGGCCTTGCAGGCGCGTGTGCAGGTGCATGAAGGAGCCGTAGAAATAAGGGTCGCCCTCGCAGAGCACGATGACGTCGACGGCGCGCGCGAGCCGCGCCAGGCGCTCGGCCCATTCGTCGTAGAAGCCGGCCAGCAACTGCACATAGTCGGCGCTGTCGAAGGCGATTTCGGTGGTGACCGGATATTCCATGGGATATTCGGTGACGTCGGCAGCGAGCATGCCCTCGACGATGCGCCGCGCCTGGCCGGGCCGGCCCTTCTTGCGGAAATACGCGACGTGCTTCGCGCCACGCACCGTCCGGTCGGCGCGCACGCTCATCAGATCAGGATCACCGGGGCCGAGACCGCAGCAGATGATGCGTCCCATGGCTATTCGCTCCGGCTCGCCAGCGCGTTCACGGCGGCGACCGTGATCGCGGAGCCGCCGAGGCGGCCCTCGACCGTCAATGCCGGCACGGGCGGATCGGCCATCAACGCGGCCTTGGATTCGGCCGCACCGACGAATCCGACGGGGCAGCCGATGATCGCCGCAGGGCGCGGACAGTTTTGGTCCTCAAGCATGTTGAGCAGATGAAACAGCGCGGTCGGCGCATTGCCGATTGCGACGATGGCGCCATCGAGATGCGGGCGCCACAGCTCGAGCGCCGCAGCCGAGCGCGTGTTGCGCATGGATTGCGCGAGCGCAGGAACGGCCTCGTCGCCAAGCGTGCAGATGACGGCATTCGCCGCAGGTAATCTCGCACGCGTAATTCCCTCCGAGACCATGCGCGCATCGCACAGGATCGGGGCGCCCTTCTGCAAGGCCGCGCGCGCGATAGTCGCCATATCAGGCGTGAAGCGGATATGCGCCTCGAGGCCGACCATGCCGGCGGCGTGGATCATCCGCACCACGACCTGCTCCTCATCAGGCGTGAAGCGCGCCAGATCGGCCTCGGCCCGGATGGTGGCGAAGGATTGCCGGTAGATCGCCGCGCCGTCGGTCTCGTATGTGTGCGGCATCAATGCCCTCCCATCAGGATGGAGGGATTGCGGACGATGTCGTCGCGGTCGAGACCACGCAGGATCGGTGCATCGCGGGTCGATCCGCCGCGCACGAGATCGAATCCCGCGGGCGTCGCGACCAGCGTGATCGCGGCCGCGCCGGAATGGGCGCAGCCCTTGGCGCAGCCCGACACGTGAAGCCGCTCAGCCCCGCCGATGTTCGGTGCCAGCGCCGCGGCCAGCCCGCGAGTGTCGGCATGGGCCTCGCGGCAGCGCGGCGCACCGCTGCAGGCGATGACGCGCAGCGCCGGATCGTAGGCCTCCGTGATCAAGCCGGACGCTGACGGCATCGTCCGCTTGCCTTCGCTCAGGACCATCCGCCACGGCGTCATGCGTAGCGCATGCCCGCAACCGGAGAGCTGATTGAGCGTCGTATGCGGCATCTGCCCGAAGGCAATACCGACCAAGGCGCCTTGCGGATAAAGCCCGGGGCGAGCTGCCGCCATGATGGTTGCCGGCTCAGCCTCGCCGTGCAAGGCCTCGGGCAATTTGGCGCCAGCCGCCAGATGCGTTGCCATGCGCGCCCGCCCGCCGGACGCGGCGAACCAGCTTGCAAACGCGAGCGCGGTGTTCACCGCCTCTCCGCGCGCGACGTTGCGGCCGAGCCTGGCGCCATCTGCGCGCACCACAAGACCGCCGGCGGCATCACGTTCGATCCGCACATCGGCGGAATTACCCGCGAGCACGCGCGACTTGCCGTCATCGACGGCGAAACCGAATTTTGTCGGGAGCTCGAGCATGGAGTCCGCGAGCGCCTCTTCGAGCTCGGCGGCAAGCGCCTGGGTCTCGTCGCCATCGCGCCAGAACGGGGTGACCAGAATGTTGCGCCGGGATTCAGTGCCGGTATCAGGGTCGAGCAAATTCAGCTGCGCGAGACCGTCGAGCAACGGCCGGTGGCTGGTCTCGCTGACGCCCCTGATCTGGAGATTGGCGCGGCTGGTCACGTCGATCAGGCCATTGCCGTGGCGCTCGGCGAGATGCGCCAGGCCCGCGGTCTGGTCTGCATCGAGCCGGCCACCGAACGGGCGCACGCGGACCACGAGGCCGTCGCCCGATTGCATCGGCCGCAACGCGCCGGGACACCAGCCCTTGACTGATGCGGCGCTCATGACGCCTCCTTCAGCGCCGCCGCGATCGAATTGCGGCGCGTCCGCCAGAGGGAGGCTTCGTGCAGGCGCGTGAAGCAGGTCTCCATCGCGGCAAGCGCCGTCGGATTCTCGCGCGCCATGAAGGCGCGGATTTCGGCATCACCGAGCGTCGCATCATAATAAAGATCGAACAGATGCGGCGGCACGGCGCCGGCAAGATGCGCGAAGGCGGCCATATGTTCGAGCGTCGCTGAGATCTCGGCGGCGCCGCGAAAGCCGTGGCGCATCATGCCGGCGATCCAGGCCGGATTCGACGCACGGGCCCGGACGACGCGGGAGATTTCCTCGGTCAGCGTGCGCGCCCGTGGCTCGTCGGGCCGCGTGGTGTCGAGGTGATAGAGCGATGGCCTCGTAGCACCCAGATGCGCAGCAGCTGCGGCAATGCCCGCTTCATGCGCCGCGTAGTCGGCGGCGAGCAGCAGATCGGTCTCCGGCAGATCCTGGGTGTGGACAAAGGCATCGGCAGATGCGAGTCGCTGCTCGATGCCGGAGCGATCTGACTTGATCTCGCCATCGGCGGAAAACGCCCAGGACGATGCCGACAGCCAGGCTTCACCCGCGGCATCGCGCGTCTCAGGCGTAAAAGCATCGGGGATGGCCGAGAGGCCAACGCCATATTGTCCAGGTCGCGGCGCGAACACGCGGGAAGCGCGATGACGATAGGGATTTTCGCCGCCCTCGTCTTCGCGCGAGGCAAGCGCCCCGGCAGCAGCCTCGAACATCTGCGCAAGGCCCGCGAAGACATCGCGGAAGAGGCCAGACACACGCAGCGTGACGTCGATGCGGGGACGGCCGAGCTCGGCCGGCGCGATGATGTCGTAGCCGGTGACGCGGCCGGAGGCGTGATCCCAGCGCGGCGCAAGGCCGGCCAAATGCAGCGCCATTGCGAACTCTTCGCCGGCGGTGCGCATCGTTGCCGAGCCCCAGAGATCGACCACGAGGCCTTTCGGCCAGTCGCCGTGATCCTGCAAATGACGGCGCAGCAGCTCTTCGGCGAGTTTTATCCCCTGCGCATGCGCCGACGGCGTCGGCACCGCGCGCGGATCGACGGTAAATAGATTGCGTCCCGTGGGCAGCACGTCCTGACGTCCGCGATAAGGCGAGCCAGACGGGCCCGGTGCAACGCGCTGTCCCGCGAGTGCAGCACGGAGCGCATCCCGTTCGGCATCGCCGCAGGCACCGCGGCCGAACACATGCAGGCCGTCGCCGAACTGGCTCTCCTTGAGATCGCAGACGAAGCGATCAATGCGGGGGATCGCTTCGGCCGGCGCGGCCGCGGCATCGAGGCCGAGATCCTCTTCAAGGCCCGCAGCGCGCGCCTCGTCACGGATCGCGGCGATCAGGCGTTGACGACGGGCGGGGTCGAGACCGTCGGCGGTCGAATATTCGTCGAGCAGACGTTCGAGCCGGCGCAGTCCCTCCGGCACCGCGGATTGTTCGAGCGGCGGCGGCAAATGGCCGATGGTCACAGCGCCGATGCGCCGCTTGGCCTGCGCGGCCTCGCCGGGATCGTTGACGATGAAGGGATAGACGACAGGCAGATCGCCGATCAGCGCTTCCGGCCAGCAGCTCGATGACAGCGCCACGGATTTGCCCGGCAGCCACTCCAGTGTGCCATGCGCGCCCATGTGCACGACGGCATCACACCCCTGCTCGCGGAGCCAGAGATAGAACGCGACATAAGCGTGACGCGGCGTGCGGGCGAGATCGTGATAGTCGTTATCGCGGGTGGCCGCATCGCCACGCTCCGGCTGGACCGCGATGATCGACCGGCCGCAGGGAAGCGCGGCGAAGTGGAACGCGCCATCGCGGCAGCTCGGATCACTCTCCGGCGTACCCCAGGCTTGCGCAAGATCGTCCTGCAAGATCTGCGGCAGGCGCGCGAGTGCCGCGCGGTAGGCGGCGACCTTCCAGGTCAAATGTTGCTTGAGCAGCCTCTCGCCAAGCGCTTTGACTGGTACGACATTGAAGCCGGCCTCGGCGAGATCGGACACCAGCGCTTCAACCGAAGCCAGCGCGTCAAGGCCAACGGCGTGCGCAATCTGGTGCGGACGTCCCGGATAGTTCGAGAGCACGATGGCCAAATGCTTTTCGGCGGTCGGCTTTTCTGCAAGGCGGCGCCAGGCCGCAACGCGCGCGGCGACAGCCTTCACGCGCCCCTCATCCGGCCTGTGGGCCAGATGTGAAATTTGCAGGTCGGGATCACGTATCGAGGCCGATTTGAAACTCACCACGCCCGCGAACAGACGGCCATCGACCTCGGGCAGCACCACATGCATCGCGAGATCGCCGGGCGACAGGCCGCGCAGAGATTCCGCCCAGTCCTCACGCCGCGCCGATGAGAGCGCGACCTGGAACACAGGACACGACGCGGCATCGAACGGCGTCGTGCCGTCGTCGCCCATTGCCGAGAACGCCGTCGCATTGACGATCGCTGCGGGCGGATGTTGTCCCAGATAGGTGCGCAGCCAATCCGCGACGCCTGGGGCCTTGAGCGACGTGACGAACATGCCACAGGCATCAAAGCCCTTGTCGCGGAGTGCTGCGATCAGCGCATCGACGGGGCCGGTATCGGCGGCCGTGAGATAAGATCGATAGAACGTCACCAGCGCATGCGGCTTCCCCTCGCTCGCCACTGGCGCCGCAATCACACCGCGTGCGAGATCATAAAAGCCCATTTCAGGCACGGCCATCTCGCCAGCGACTGGCCCGGCATAGAGACCCGAGGCGAGCGCAAGCTGAGCGATCGCGGCTTGCGCCGCGACCGGACCGCCCGTGTCGCAGAGCACTTTGAGGCGCCGCAGCGTCGAGACCGGCAAGGTCGAGTATGCATCGAGCCTGATGTCGTCGCGGCCATCGGCCGGCAGCACGGCGAGCGCAATGTTGCGATCCTTGGCGAGCTGCTGGAGCGCCGTGAGACCGTACGCCCAATAGGACTCTCCGCCGATCAGCCGCACCAGAATGCCGCGCGCCTGCGACAGCGTGCGTTCGATATAGGTGTCGACCGAGAGCGGATGACGCAATTCCGCGAGATTGGCGAGCCGCAGCGACGGCAAGCTGTCGCGACCGCGCCGCCAGCCTGCCGCAAACGCCGCCAGGTCCGAGTCCGAGAACGAGAGCACCACGAGATCGGCCGGGTCCTGGCCGATGTCCCTTGGCGTCGCGGTCTCCTCCAGACCGCGGCTCTCGCGGAAGACGACGTGCATCAGACTCCCAATCCCGCTCTGATTGCGGCTTCATCGATATCGCCGTGCTCGCCGATCACGACCAGCTTCGACTGCCTGAGACCTGCGCCCCAGGGCTTGTCGAACTGATGGCGCACGCGCTCGCCGACCGCTTGCAGCAGCAGCCGCATCGGCTTGCCCGCGACCGCGATGTAGCCCTTGGCGCGCAGCACGTTCTGCTCACGCGCTAGCTTCTGGACCGATGCGACCAGTGCATCGACATCGGTTACTTCGGGGATATCGATCACGACGGAGGCAAAGTCGTCATGCTCGTGCTCCTCCTCGCCATCATGGTGCGAGGGACGCGCGGCGAGATCGTTTTCGGCGGCAGCGCCGAGGCCGAGGATGACACGCGCATCGATCGCGCCGTCGGTGATCGGCAGCATCGGCACGCGACGTGTCATCTCGGCCGTGATGACAGCCTTGGCGGCTTCAATGCCCGCAGCACCCGCGAGATCGGCCTTGGTCAGCAGCACGATGTCGGCGCAGGCGATCTGGTCCTCGAACACTTCGGACAGCGGCGTCTCGTGATCGAGATTTTCATCCGCCGCGCGCTGCGCTTCCACCGCATCCGGGTCAGGCGCGAAACGGCCGGCGGCAACAGCCTCGGCATCGGCCAGCGCGATCACGCCATCGACGGTGATGCGCGAGCGGATCTCCGGCCAGTCGAACGCCTTCAGCAGCGGTTTTGGCAGCGCCAGACCTGAGGTCTCGATCAGGATGTGATCGGGCTTCACAGGACGCGCGAGCAGCTTCTCCATGGTCGGAATGAAGTCGTCGGCAACGGTGCAGCAGATGCAGCCATTGGCGAGCTCGATGATGTTCTCTTCCGGGCAGTTCGCATCGGCGCAGGACTTCAGGATCTCGCCATCGACACCTTCGCTGCCGAACTCGTTGACGAGCACCGCGAGCTTCTTGCCATTGGGATTGCTGAGCAGATGCTGAATCAGCGTCGTCTTGCCGGAGCCGAGAAAACCGGTGACCACCGTAACAGGGACTTTTGCGAGCGAGTTCATTCGGCGGCCTCCGGCAACACGGCAATGGGGGGAATGCGCGCAAGCGACTGCTTGCGGAAGATTTCGGGCCGGCTGCGCCAGGGCACGAGACCGTCGGGCGCGGCAGCATAAGCAGCGGCGCCGGCGACGACGTCCTGTGCGTGGGCGTCAGAGAGGCGGCCATAGACATAAGACCAGCGGCCGGGCGCGCTGAGCGCGACCGAGCAGCCTTGGCTGCAGGCAGACAGGCATTCGACGGGAACCACTGTCACGCCTTCGGGCACGCCGGCCTCGAGGATCGCGCCATGCAGGCGCTTGCCGGGCGTGACTTCGCCCTCGCCGAGCGTCTGCCCGGCTTTGCAGGTGATGCAGACATGCAGTGTGACAGTCATCGCCTCTTCCAGAAGTATCAGCGGGAGGCGAAGAGGCGCACGGGCCGGTCAGAAACAGGCCCGCTTCCCCGTCGCGGAACACCCCGTCCGCCGGTCCAAAAATCGTCCGCGCTGGCAGGTCTCCCGGCTTGCGGAGCAGGGTTTCCCCTTCGATCCCCGCCTTCCCGATCCCCCAGGGGAACCAGTGGCTTTGGGCATCTCTCCGGTCACGGTCGCGGGGGCGGCTGCATTTTGGAGCCAAATCTCGCCGATTCGGACCCTATCGCATTCCCTCTTCGCCTGTCATAGGACAGGAACCAACGCCGGGCCACCATTTGCCCCCGGCCGCCTCTTGTCAAGCCGAAGGACCGGATACGATGACGCCTGAACCGGATACCCAAACGGCCGACGCAGCCGACGCCAAACACGCTGCAAAAATGGCGAAGATCAAGGTCGCCCGCGACAAGATCATGGCGACCAAGAGCGGCGAAAAAGGCCTCATCATCGTCCACACGGGGGCCGGCAAGGGCAAGTCGTCTTCCGCCTTCGGCATGATCGTGCGCTGCGTCGCCCACGGCTTCCCCTGCGCGGTCGTGCAGTTCATCAAGGGAGCCTGGGACACCGGCGAGCGGCGCCTGCTCACCGGCCATTTCGGCGAGCTCTGCCAGTTCCACGCCATGGGTGAAGGCTTCACCTGGGAGACACAGGATCGCGCCCGCGACATCGCGGCGGCGCGCGCCGGCTGGGAGAAGGCGAAGGAGCTGATTCTCGATGAGGGCTTGCGCATGGTCGTGCTCGACGAGATCAACATCGCGCTGCGCTACGACTATCTCGACATCGCCGAAATCGTCGAGTTCCTGAAGACCTCGAAGCCGCCGATGACGCATGTCGTGCTCACCGGCCGCAACGCGAAAGACGAGCTGATCGAGATCGCCGATCTCGTCACCGAGATGACGCTGGTGAAGCACCCGTTCCGCTCCGGCATCAAGGCGCAGCCCGGCGTCGAGTTCTGACTGCGATGGCACGCGCGCTGATGATCCAGGGGGCCGGCTCGGACGTGGGCAAGTCGCTCATTGTCGCAGGCCTCGCGCGCGCCTTCACGCGCCGCGGCCAGCGCGTGCTGCCCTTCAAGCCGCAAAACATGTCGAACAACGCTGCCGTGACCGTCGACGGGGGCGAGATCGGGCGCGCCCAGGCGCTGCAGGCGCTCGCCGCCGGCGTCGAGCCGCACACCGACATGAACCCGGTGCTGCTCAAGCCGGAGACCGACGTCGGTGCCCAGGTGATCGTGCATGGCAAGCGCATCGCGACCGCTCGCGCGCGCGAATATGCGGCGATGAAGCCTTCCTTGATGGGCGCGGTGCTGGAGAGCTTTGAGCGGCTGAAGGCGCGCGCGGATCTGGTGCTGGTCGAAGGCGCCGGCAGCCCGGCCGAAGTGAATTTGCGCAAGGCCGACATCGCCAATATGGGTTTTGCCCGCAAGGCCGATGTGCCGGTGGTGCTGGTCGGCGACATCGACCGCGGCGGCGTCATCGCCCAGCTCGTCGGCATCAAGACGGTGATCGACCCCGACGATGCCGCGATGATCCAGGGTTTTGTCATCAACAAGTTCCGCGGCGATCCCACGCTGTTCGACGACGGCTACAGGCTGATTGCGCAAAAGACCGCATGGCGCGGCTTCGGCGTGCTGCCCTGGTTCGCGCGCGCCGGCGAGCTGCCGGCCGAGGACGCGCTCGGCCTCAGCGATGCGCGCAAGCCCGGCCGGACCAAGATTGCGTGCCTCGCGCTGTCGCGGATCGCCAATTTCGACGATCTCGATCCGCTGAAACTCGAGGCGAGCATCGATCTCGTGATGGTGCGCCCGGGCGAAGCGATTCCGGGCGACGTCAGGTTAGTCATTATTCCCGGCTCGAAGTCCACGCGCGGCGATCTCGCTTTCCTGCGCGCGCAGGGCTGGGACATCGACCTCTTCGCGCATTATCGTCGCGGTGGCCATGTGCTCGGCCTCTGCGGTGGCTATCAGATGCTGGGGCGCAGCGTCTCCGATCCCGACGGCATCGAAGGTCCCGCCGGCGACATGCAGGGCCTCGGCCTTCTGGATGTGGAAACCGTGATGAGCCCGCAGAAGACGCTGACGCGTGTTGCGGCCGTGCACACCGCGACGGATCAGCCGATTGAGGCTTACGAAATCCATATCGGCCAAACCGATGGAGCGGACCGCGCACGGCCATTCGCCAGGCTGAAGGGCGAGCCGGAAGGCGCGATCTCCGGTGATGGCCGTGTGCAGGGCAGCTACCTGCACGGCCTGTTCACGTCGGATGATTTCCGCAAGGCGTATCTGGCAAGGCTCGACATTCCCGCCGGCAACGAGCCCTATCACGCCCGGGTCGAAGGCGCGCTCGATGCCCTCGCCGATCACATCGAACAGCATCTCGACGTTGAAGGCCTGCTTGCGCTAGCGCGCTAGGACCTCGGCAAGACGCGTCCATTCAGCCTCGGCGCCCGGAAGCCCAAGGCGAAGCCATGTCGGACTTTGCGCGAAGGCGCGCGACCAGATTTGGGCGCGCGCGAGCTTCTCCTGCGCGGCAAGCGCATCGGGCGTCTCGTAGAGACGAAACAGCGGCGCGCCGCCGACGAGCCGCCAGCCTTGCGCTTGCGCCATCTCGTCGAGACGAACACAGTCCCGCGCAAGCCGCGCGGACGTCGCCTTCGCCCAGGCCTCATCGCGCAAGGCGCGGCAGCCGATCGCGATTGCTGCGCCCGAGACCGGCCATGGACCTGATGCTGCCGCGAGCTTCGTTACGTCATCCGCATGGCCGATCGCGAAGCCTAGCCGCAGGCCGGCAAGACCATAAAACTTCCCGAAGGAACGCAGGATCAGCAGACCCGACTGTCCCGCTTCGGAGGTGAGCGAGAGGTCGGAAGCAGCATCCGCAAAACTCTCGTCAATGACGAGATGGCCGACACGCGGCAACAGCGCCAGCAGATCCTTCGGCGAAAAACGGCGTCCGTCTGGATTGTTGGGATTGACGACGATGGAGAGATCCGCACCCGCCAGCGCGTCGAGCTCCCTCATCTCCTCGACCTGCCATCCCGCGGCCGAGAGAACGGGCGCATATTCGTTGTAAGTTGGCGTGAGGATGCGGGCCCGCCCGGGCGGCGCAAGTTGCGGCAACAGTTGAATAGCGGCCTGCGCGCCGCCCATCGCGACGATCGGCGCATTGGTGCGATAGGCGTGCCTGGCGGCCTGGTGCAGCGCTTCGATCTCGGAGCGCGACGGCAAGGCCTGCCAATGATGCGCTGATATCTCGCCCACGGGATAGGGCAGCCGGTTGATCCCGGTCGAGAGATCGATCCAGTCCTCGGCGCGTCCGCAAAAACGCTGCTGGGCCAGATCGAGATTTCCACCGTGCTCGCGCATGCCCCGTTCTTTCATGCGAAGGCCAGGATCGCAAGCACGCCGGCGAGCAGCAGCATGGCGCGGCGATAGATCGTCAGGCCCCCGACGATGTCGGCGGGATGCGGATCGCGCGCGCCCTCGTTGAGCCAGGGCTCGTCGGTGGTTTTGCCGTGATAGATGCGGGGACCGCTGAGCCGCACGCCGAGCGCGCCGGCCATGGCCGCCTCCGGCCAGCCTGCATTGGGCGAGCGATGACGGCGCGCATCGCGCGTCATGCACGACAGCGCTTCGGATCGCCGCGGCGCGAGCAGCACGAACAGGAAACCGGTCAGGCGCGCCGGGATGAAATTGGCGACGTCGTCGATGCGGGCAGCCGCCCAGCCAAACGCCTCGTGCCGTTCGCTGCGATGGCCGATCATGGAATCCAGCGTGTTGATCGCCTTGTAGCCGAGGATGCCGGGCAAGCCGAACACTGCGCCCCAGAACACCGGCGCCACAATACCGTCGGACGTATTTTCGGCGAGGCTCTCGATCGCGGCGCGCGCGATGCCGGCCTCATCGAGCGCAGCGGGATCGCGGCCGACGATGCGCGAGACCGCTCCGCGCGCGGCCGCAATGTCACCGCCCAGCAGGGGATTGGCGACGGCGGCAACATGGTCGTGCAACGAACGCAGCGCGACCAGCGGCCAGGCAAAAATGCCGACTAGCGCGATCCGGATCCAGCCTGAGGGAAACATGGATTGCAGCAACCAGCCGCAAACGACGGACAGCACGATCACCACAAGCGCGCCTGCAGTCCCCGTCGCGCGCCGAAAGGCCGGCGGGTCGGACGCCCGATTCCAGCCGGCGTCGATCGCAGCGATCAGCCGGCCGAGCCAGGTCACGGGATGGCCGATCCGGGCAAACAGCTGTGATGGCCAGCCCGTGAGGGCATCCACCGCCATCGCCACCACCATCGCACCCGCAAAACCCACGCCCGCCTCCTGTCCCGCCCCTGTTGCGCAAAGCGGCGGGCGAGCGCAAGCCCCTGCCCGCCTGATTTCGGCTTTGTCTTTGGCCGCGTTTGGTGATTAGTCAGGCTCCCAGGAGACTTTGATGGCGGTCATCTTGATCACGGGCGGAGCGCGATCGGGCAAGAGCAAGCGTGCGGAATCGCGCACGCGCGCCTTTCCCGGGCAGCCCGTCTATGTCGCGACGGCCGAGGCGCTCGATGCGGAGATGGAGGCGCGCATCGGAAAACATCGCGCGCGCCGCGGAACCGACTGGATCGAACGCGAGGTGCCGCTCGATCTCGTGCCCGCACTGGTCGCAACCGATGGCGGCGGCGCGCGGCTCGTCGACTGCCTGACCCTGTGGCTCTCTAACCTGATGCATGCGGAACGCGACTGGGAGCACGAGGTGAACGCGCTTGCCGCCACCCTGATCAACCTCAAGAACCCGGTCGTGCTCGTCACCAACGAGGTCGGGCTCGGCATCGTGCCCGACAACGCGCTGGCGCGCAGCTTTCGCGACGCCGCGGGGATCATGAACCAGACCGTCGCAGCCATTGCCGACGAGGTCGAGTTCGTCGTCGCCGGCCTGCCGATGAAATTGAAATGATGCCGCGCACCGACATTCTCAACGACGTCGTCGACGATCTCAGGATCGCCTCGTCCTTCGTCACGATCGTGCCGGTGGCCTCGTCGAAGCCTGCCGCCGACGGCACCATCGCGCGCGCGACCTGGGCGTTGCCGGTCGCGGGATTGCTGGTCGGCCTTGCCGGCGCGGCATCCTATGCGCTCGCGAGCAAACTCGGGCTGACGGCCGGCATCGCCGCCCTGCTCGCGCTCGCCACCACGACGGCCATCACCGGCGCGCTGCACGAGGACGGGCTTGCCGATACCGCCGATGGTCTCGGCGGCGGCCGAACGCGCGAGCGCAAGCTCGAGATCATGCGCGACAGCCGGATCGGCAGCTACGGTACTTGCGCGCTGATCCTGTCGTTCGGCCTGCGCTGGAGCGCGCTCGCGGCGATCGCCAGCCCGTGGGCCGTGATGCTGGCGCTCTGCGCGGCCCATGCCGCCGCCCGCGCGGGCCTGCCCGCATTCATGTCGCTCGTTCCCCCGGCACGGCGTGACGGACTTTCCGCAGGCGCCGGATCACCGCCTGGCCGGAGTGTCGCCATCGCCTTCGCTGCCGGAACGCTCGTCCTTGCGCTCACACTCGGGCCGGCCAAGGCGCTGATCGGCCTGGTGCTGCTCTCGCTCGCCGGGTTGATTTTGGCGCGGCTCGCCATCCGTCAGATCGGCGGACAGACCGGCGACATCCTCGGCGCTTTCGAGCAGGCCGGCGAAATCCTGATCCTGCTGGTCGCGGCCGCGTTCCTGCACGGGGGAGGATGACTGATGGTCGAGTTCGACGACGCCTTCCGCCGGCAATTGCGCGAGCTGTTCGTGTGGCGGCGCGACGTGCGCCGTTTTCGCACCGACGCGCTGCCCGCCGGCGCCGTGGAGCGGCTGATCGAGACGGCTTGCCTGTCCCCCTCGGTCGGCCTGAGCCAGCCGTGGCGCTTCGTCATCGTCGACGACGCTGCGCGGCGCCGCGCCGTGATCGACGACTTCAAGGCATGCAACGCCGATGCGCTGAACTGCTATTCCGGCGAGCGCGCCGGACGCTATGCAGCGCTGAAGCTCTCCGGGCTCGAACAGGCGCCAGCGCATCTTGCAATCTTCGCCGACAAGGCCGGCGACATCGGCCACGGCCTCGGCCGCGCGACCATGCCGGAGACAACAGAGTATTCCGTGGTTGCGGCGATCACCGCGATGTGGCTCGCCGCGCGCGCCGACGGCATCGGGCTCGGCTGGGTCTCGATCCTCAATCCGCAGCGGGTCCACGACGTGCTCGACGTGCCCGCCTCCTGGAAATTCATCGCCTATCTCTGCATCGGCTATCCCGAGGCCGAGTGCGACCAGCCCGAGCTCGAGCGGGCGAAGTGGGAGCACCGGCGGAGCCCCGACGAATTCACGCTGCGGCGGTAGTAAGGTCGCACGCACCATCCTTCGTCATTGCGAGTTGGGACCGGCGGAGCCGACGCGCACTGAACGAAACTGTCCTACGACTTGCTCTTGTCGGCAACGGCTGCCACCGGCACCGCGCTCTGCTGTTTCTCGAACATCAGCAGCGGGCGGACGATGACGCGGCCATAGGCCTCGTAATGGTGCTGGGTCGCCACCGCATTCTTCAGCGGCGTCGCATAGTTCGCCTCGAACGTCATGAACTGCGCGTAGGTCCAGGAGAAGCCGACGCCGACCGAGGCCATTTCAGTGACGCCGGGGAATGTGGAATACACCGCGCCCCAGTCGGTAAAGATGTACGTGTCGAATCCCCGAAGCCATTGCGACCAGTTGTAGTGCAGCTCGGCGTTGAAATAATAGCCGCTGTCGCCGGACGCCGCGTTGGTCGGATAGCCGCGCACGGTGGTGGGGCCGCCGATCGTGAAGATCTGGTCGCCCGGCAGCAGCTTCTCCTGGGTGTACTGCCAGCTCGCCAGCACGTTCGTGCTGAAATTGGCGGGACCCGCAGCGCTGGTCGCAATCAGCGTGCCGGTATAAGTGTTGAACGTGCGGTTGTTGCCGAGCACGTGGTCCTGCCATTCGATGTAGTTCACGGCCGGCGAGACCGTGATCGAATAGGTATTGCCGGAATTGGTCACGGAGACGCCGGCCGTGGCCTTGTCGTAATGGTCGTCGGTCACTGCGACGGTCGCGAACCGGCTCACCGTCTTGCCCTCGGTCTCGGCGGCGTTCAGCAGGATCAGCCAGTTCTGCGTCACCCAGAGCGGCTGGCTGAAATTGACCGCGGCCTGGCTCGACCGCCCGGTGACGTCGAGCGCGACGAAGGGACCGTTGATGATCTTGATCTTGCCCTCCGTATAGCTGACGCCGGCGCGTCCGCCCCAGGGGTTGACCGGAACGCTGTAGGCGACGTTGCCGTTGAGGTTGCCGTCCGAGCGGACGCCGTAGAATGTCAGGCGGTCGTCGACGCCGAACAGACCGTGGCGTTTATAGAAGGTGCCGCCTTCCCAGCGGCCGGTGTTTTCGGCGCCCTGGTTGTCGACGAACAGCTGCCAGGTGTCGACCGGCGGCTCGATCACCGCGAACTGGAGATCGGTCAGGCCGAAGTTCGAGCCGGGCTGGAGCAGCGCCTTGATCTGCACGTCGTTGGTCCGGTTGAACCAGATCACGTCGCGATTGAGCTTGGGAACGTCGAGAACCTCGCCTTCCGGCTCCTTCACGCGCTGCAGGATGTAGTCAGTGCGGGTCTGCTTGTTGCCCTCGATGGTCGTCTTCTCGAGCCGGCCTTCGGTCAGCTTGATCTTGACCGTGCCGTCCTTGGGATCCTGATCCGGCAGGGTCGCGATCCCGGTCACGATGCCGCGCTCGGTGTAGATGGCATTGATGTCGGCGACGATCTGCAACAGCGTCGCGATGTCGACGTTCTTGCCGATATATTTCTTCGCGATCTCGTCGAGCTCGGCCGGCGTGATGAATTTGGATGGCTCGAATTCGAGCTTGCGCAGGCGGAATTTCGGGCCGCCCGGCTTCAGCAGCGGGGACTTCTCCCTGGGGCCGCCGACCACCGCCGGGCCGTTCAGCTTTGGCGGCTCGCTCTGTTGCTCAAACTGGCGGCGTTGCCGGTCAACGTCGTTCTGGATCGCGCCGGGATTGATGGAGGGCACCTGCGCGCGCGCAGCAACGATGCTCGACGCTGCAAGCCCGACCCCCAATGCTGCCCCCAGAACTCGCATCGTTCCTTACCACGCCTCCGCAAGACGGCTCATCGCCGGCTTCGCCATGACACCAACAGCTGCATCCTTCCAGCCCGGGCGCCCGATGCGCTGGCCGTGGCGACGCAGCTTGCGCATGTCGCTGAGCCCCTCGATGTTGACAGCGGGACCGGTCCCGATGGTCTCGACCGGGCGCGGCGACAGCAATGCGTCGAGCCGTGCATGGCCGGAGAGGCCGAGCTGGTAGAACGTTCCCCCGCTCTTCTGCGCCAGCCAGGTGTCGATGCTCTCATAGCCCTCGCCGTCGACCGCGACGTTGCGCATCATGCTGGCGCCCGTGTAGTCGTTGCAGCAGGTGTGGGTCGCTCCGTAATTGGTCACGGTCGCCGACATGTCGCCGGTGTAGAACACCACATAGGCATTGCTGACGTTGGCGTTGCCGGTCTGGCTCATCGTGAAGACGCCGCCCGGCTGGTAGAGCTGCAGCGACGGCCAGTTCGTCGGCGCCGGCGAACGGTTGTTCAGCAGCACCTGCTCGGTCGCCGTGGTGAGAATGAGCTGGCCCGGCACATAGCCGTTCAGGATCGAGACGGCCTGCGCGTCGGTCAGGAAGCTCGCATCCACCACGTTGAACTGGTTGACGATGATGGCGAGCGGATCGATCGACACATTCGCAGACGTCGCCGTCCCGCCATTGTAGCCGGTGACATTCATGATCAGCGGAATCGGCGGGTTCGAACGGATCTGCTCACCCTTGACGTTGATGGTGTCGGCGGCGAGGTCGAGCTCCTTGACGACGCTGACGAAGCCGATCGTCAGATCGCCTCGTGAGGACAGCTTGATCGTGCTGCCCCTGAGACGATCCAGCGAGATCGAGCCGGCCGTATCGAAATGGGTATCGCCGTTGGCGGAGATCGATCCACCACGGAGCGAGCCGGCGGTCGACGTGAGGTTGATATCTCCGGCATCGCCCGGGATGCCGGTGGTCGTCAGCTGGGTGAAGACGATGTCGGAAACGGCGTGCAGGTTTTGCGTTCCGCCGCTGACGGCGGTTCCGAGCGTGATGCCGCCAGTGGTCGCGGTGATGCCGAGCGTGCCGCCGACATTGAGGTTGTCCCAATTGACCACGGTGCCCCGCAGCAGCGCGTTACCCCGCGCCGTGAGATTGTGACCGGTGTTCGTCAGCGCCGCGATCAGCGTTGCGGAGCCGTTGGCCGAGAGCGAGCCCAGCGTCGTTGCGCCGCCTGACGTCACCGTCTGCGCCAGGATGAAGCCGTGATCAGCATTGACGCTGATGCTGCCGGCATCGCCGGTGATGCCAGTCGCCGTGAGTGCGTTGAACGTCACGTTGTCATGGGCGTGGATGGTCTGCGTGCCGCCGCTCTGCGCGGTCTTGAAGCTGATGCTGCCCTGGCTTGCGGTTGCGCCCAGCGTTGTCGCGACGTTGAGCGTGTTCCAGTTGATCGGGCCGCCTGAAATCAGCAGGCCCGAGCCGTTCGTGGCGGCGAGCGTGTTGCCGGTGATGGTCGTTGCCGCCACCAGCGACGCCGAGCCGTTGGCCGAGACCGCGCCCAGCGTGGTTGCGCCGCCTGACGTCACCGTCTGCGCCAGAATGAAGCCGTTGTCGGCGGTGACGCTGATGCTGCCGGCATCGCCGGTGATGCCAGTGGCCGTGAGCGCGTTGAACGTGACGTTGTCATGGGCGTGGATGGTCTCTGTGCCGCCGCTCTGCGCGGTCTTGAAGGTGATGCTGCCCTGGCTTGCCGTCGCATCCAGTGTCGTCGCGACGTTGAGCGTGTTCCAGTTGATCGGGCCGCCTGACGTGAGCAGGCCCGAGCCGGTCGTGGCCGCAAGCGTATTGCCTGATATGGTCGTGCCGGCAATCAGCGCCGCCAGGCCGTTGGCCGAGAGCGAGCCGAGCGTCGTTACGCCACCCGAGATCACCGTCTGCGCCAGAATGAAGCCGTTGTCGGCGGTGACGTTGACGTTGCCGACGTCGCCCGCGACGCCGGTCGTGGCCAGCGCCTTGAACGTGACGTTCCGGTTGGCGTGGATCGTCTGCGAACCGCTGCTGGTTGCGGTCCCGATCACGATGCTGCCGTTGGCGGTGACGGCGCTGAAGCTGCCGCGCGCGCCCGTCGCCGTGCCCGCGGCCACCTGATCGAGCGTCAGGCCGCCGGTGCCCAGGATATCGACGCTGCCCTTCACGGCGGACAGCAGCGTCGCCTCGGTGTCGATGAGAGTCTTCACGTAGATGCCGCCAGCGGACGTGCTTGCCGACAGCAGCGCGGCGCTGAGGGTGAGCCGATCCGTCGCGCTGCCGATGCCGTTCGATGCGCTCAGCGACACTTCGGCGCCAGCGCCGGACGCGACGAACTCGGTCTGGCCATCCCCATTGTCGATGATCGCCCCGAGCGAGGCGACGCCGCCGGCGGTCACGATAACAGACGGAGCATTCGCAGCCGCCGCATAGGACAGCGACGAATTCAGCTGGCCGATGGTCGCATTGCCTGTGGTCGTCACCGAGATCACACCGGCCGCATCGATGGCCGAATAGGCGCCCATCGAGAGCGTCGCGGCGGCCAGCGTCACGCCGCTCTGCGAGCTGGCGACAGCCAGCGGCGTCGTGCTGGTGCCGGCGGCGATCATCACCGCGCGGTTGGCGAGCAACTGCATCAGGCCGACGCTGCTGACGTCGGCATTGATGGTGAGCGCTCCGATCGGCACGTTCAGCGTCAGCGCTCCGCCTGACGACAGCGTGCCGTAGGTGCCGGTGGCGCCGACCGTGAGATCGCCCGTCACCGCCAGCAGGCTGAGGTCACCGACAGCCGAGCCGGTGACGGCGCCGGAGATCTGCACCTGCAGCGGCTGGAAGGTCGAGCCGTTGAAGCTGACGGCGCCGCCGGCGCGCAGATCGAGGTCCGAGCCCACGATATGCTTGGCGGTGCGATCGGTGAACCCGGCTTCGGCATAGATGCTGCCGGTCGCAGCCAGCTGGATCGCACCGCTGGCGGAGATGTTGCCGAGCACGAGGTCACCGGTGGTCTGTTTTACGTAGATGCCCTGGCCGGACGAGACCTGGTCGAGATGGTCGGTGGTCGGGCTCGAGAACGCGATCTGGATCGCATTCGCGTTGCCGTTGGGATCGCCTCCGGTCGTGCCGGCACTTCCGACGTTGCCGTGCTCGGCGATGACAGTCAGATTCGGAATATCGCCGGAGATCACCGCCACGCCGGTCACACCCGCAGAAATGTTGCCGACGGCGTCGAGCTTGACGTCACCCCTGACCACACTGATGCCGTTGGCTTGCGCGGCCGCGATCGGGCCGTAGGTGGCAGCCGCGATGCCGCCGAGCACGAGGTTGTTCTTGCTGCCGAGATAGATCTCCGCCGCCGCCTTGGCCGAGACCGCGGTCGGATTGTCGAGAATGACGAGGCTCTGCTGCGACAGCGTCACATTGTAGGTCACGACGCCGCTCGTCGGGTCGGTCGAGGACGAGACGACGAGTTGCCCGGGGCCGGCCGATGCGAGCAGGCCCTTCTGGGCAGCCGTGAGCGACGACGCGTTGACACTGGTGAAGTTGAACGTCTGCGGCGCCGCAAGCTGGCCGACCGAACCGTTCGGCGTGTACAGCATGACCTGGCTGGCCCTGATGTTGGGCACGACGGTGTCGTCGATCGGCGGCGGCGGCGCGCCGACGGCCGACGAAGAGACCGTGTAGGCCAGCTGGCTCTGTGTCCACTGCGAGCCCGCAGTGATCATGCCGTAGAGCCTCTCGGTCGAGGCGAGCGTGTAGGAATAGTTCGCATTGTAGCTGTTCAACGCCGTTTGCAGCGCCGCGTTGGTGGGCATGCGCTGGTTAACGGCGGTCACGCCCTGGAAGAGGTTCGTGAACAGGTTCGCCGCGAGCGTTCCGCCGAACAATGTCGTGAGCGAATCCGTGAGCTGGCCTGCGCTCTTCACGCCGAGCAGGAACTGGTCCCTCTCGAGACGCTGCGTCGCCTCGGTTTGCATATCCGTCGCCGTGACGCGCGTGGGATCGATGCCGAGCTTGGCGGCAACCTGCGCCCGCAGCACGGTCAGACCGACCGAGCTGGGATTATAGGTGCACGCGGTGGCGCAGTTGGTGAAGGCGATGTTCTTGAGCTGGAAGTAATCGTTATAGGCCGCGGTCACCATCGACTGATAGCTGTTAACCGCTGCCGTGGCTGCGTTGCCGCTGAGCAGGTCGAGGCTGGCCCAGACGTCCGCCAGATGCGCGCTCTGCGCCGAAGTGAGCCCGCCGGACGTCAGGCCGTTCAGGATGCTGGCATGGTTGCCGTCGGAGGCCGCGGCCTCGAGGAACACAGGCCCGCCGCTCGAGGCGACCGTGCCGAGCCGCAGGTCGCCCTTCGACTGCACGATATAGGTGCCGGTGACTGACGAACTGTTGAGAATGCCGCCATCCACGCTGCCGTCGGCCAGCGTCGTGCCCGTTGCCTGGATCACCAGCGGATTGGCCGTCAGCGTGGCAACGCCGCTGCCGTTTACGCTCAGCGTCGCGCCGATGGCGCCGCCAGTTGAATCGATCTCGATGTTCTTGCCGATCACCACCGGGGTGGTGACGTCGTAGGTCGAGGCCGAGTTGATATCGCCGGTCGCCGCCAGATAGACGCTGCCTTGCGGCGCGTTGCCGTTGACAGCCGAATTCACCGCCACCCGATTGATCGAGAGCGAGCCGACGGCCGAGATCGCGATGTCGTGGTCGACAGTGCTCGCGGTCAGGGTGCCGCCATAGACCTGCACCTGCACGGGCGCCCCGCCCGCACCGATCGTGCCGATACCGCCAGGCGCAGTGAGCGTCACGCTGGTGCCTGAGATCAACGGATTGTTGGCATTCGCGCCCACGGTGATCGCCGAATTGGCGCCGGTCGCCGCGACCGTCGTGGTGCCCTGCAGATTGTTGATCGGACCGTTGATCACGATGCTCGAGTTTGAGTTGACCGCAACCGTCGAGGTGCCGCCGCCATTGAACTGGATACCGATCGGGTTGGACGCCTTGACCGTATTGGTCAGGGTCAGCGTGATGTGGTCCCAGATCTCCTGGTACCAGTCGAAGTGGCCGTCCGCGCCGCAGCACTTGCCGGCGCCCGTGTTGTAGCCGCCGCCGTGATACGAGCCGCCGGCGGTGATGACTTCCTGGTAATTGGAGCTCTGCAACGCGCCCGTCGGGGCGCCGTTGGCGACCTGCTGGACGTTCTGCACCAGGCTGGTGGTGCGGACCCAGGGACCGGTGACGTTGTTGCCGGACGTATATTGCCAGCCGTAGTCGAACTGCGTGGCGCTGGTCGAACGCGCAAGCGTCGCCGTGTCGACCCACTGATAGTACATATTGCTTTGCGGCTGATATTGCAGACCCGCCGTGCTGCCCACGCCCGTCAGCATGTTCGAGGTGTACTGGCTCGCAGTGACGTTGTTGGCCACATAGGTCGAAACCTGCTGACCGCCCGGCGCGCTTGGATTGTAGACGTACCACTTCGTCTGCTGCTTGAGCTGGTCGACGATCTCGATGACGCTGTTGGCGCTGACGCCGGTATTGATGGTGTTGGTGACGAGCTGGACGCCGGTGGTGTTGTTCACCGTGATGGTGCCGGCGCCGCCATTGATGATGATGTTGCCCTGCGGGACTACGTTGCCCTGCGAGTCGGCCTGGGTCGAGGTCGAGATGATCTTGCCGTTGAGATAGACATAGCCGCCGGTACCCTGCACCACGCTGTTCAGCAGGATCTGGTCATTGGCGGCATCGTATTTGGCCGTGACCTGCACGTCGCCGCTGTTCGCCTTCGTCAGATACGGCGTCAGGTCGACATAGTTCCCGTGAAGGGCGGCAGTCTTGTCCGCGGCCAGGGTCGCGGCGTCGCCCTTGATCGTGTTGATGGCATTCAGGGCGCTGTTGCCGATGTTGACCGAATAGTTGCTGCTCGAGCCGCTCTGGATCGTGCCGTTGATGTTGAGCACCGACGCCGACAGGATGATCGCCTTGCCGACGATGAAGGGCGCGTTCGCGGGCGGATTGGTGGCTGAGCCAGCGGTCACGGGCGTGATCGCAGCCGGCTGGATATTGATGACCTGGAAGTAGGCCGCGCATCCCGAGCAGTTGAACGGGGTCTGGTAGTCGCCGCTATTGGTGTAGACGCCCCTGTTGTCGTAGGTCGTCTTCTCCCACGGCGCGGTGACGATCGACTGAATCGTCGGCCCCTCGATCGTCGCGAGCGTGCTGGTGCTGCCCACGCTGCCGCCGCCATTGTTCGGCGTACCGTTGCCCGTCGGCAGGAAGATCGCCGAATAGAGCGAGCGTCCGTCGTAGTACAGCTCCAGCATACGCGCAGTGAAGATCGTGCTGTTGCTCGCAGTCCCCTGGACGCCGCTGCTGCCGGACGCGCAGCAATAATAGAAATACGGATGGTCGCCGCCGGAGGCGATGTGCACGCCGGTGTCGTAGGCGCCATAGGCACCGATATAGGTCGCCGCCGTCATCACCGCGGTCAGCGTATCGTGGTCACCCGGCTTGAATTCCGTGCCGGCCCATTGGTCGGCCACGTCGTGGTTGGAATTGTAGATGCTGCCGGCGCCGCCGTTGAAGGTGAACGAGCCGTTGGGCACCACCATCTGGATGGTCGCAGCATCGAATGTCTTCGACGCGACCACGTTGCCGAGATTGTTGGTGATCTTGAGCAGCCCCTGCTCGTTGGTGACGACGCCGTCGAAATAGATGTCCGGCGTCTGCGTCAGCGTCTGGCCGTTGTAGGACGGCAGGCCGCTGATCGGGTCGCGGGTGTTGTAGCTCGCGGAAATGTCGATGATCGGCGTCGCGCTGCTGTGCGAGGTGAAGGTCACGTTGGACGAGGAGTCCGGATCGACGTGGTCGACCTGCCGGTAGAGGATATTGCCGCCGCTCACATTCGTGATCGAGAGCTTCGAGAGGTCGAGGAAATTGAGCCCCTGATTGTCGATCTTGATCATCGGCGAGCTCTGGGCAATCACCTGCGGCGCCGCCTGGTTCGCGCCCCCCGCCCCGGTCAGCTTCTGCGCCAGGATCGAGACGTTGCCGGCAGACACCATGATGTCGTTGAACGCGAAGGAGTTGCCCGCGACATTGGTCGCGAACGGCGCCTGCTGGATCAGCGCATTGATCTGACGCTGGATATCGCCGGTCGGATCGCTGCCGGCATAGGTGATCGCAGGGTGCGTCGCGGCGAGCGCGGTCTGGACCTGGGTCGTCGTCAGCCCGCTCAGGGATGCGAGCTGGGAGACGATCTGCTGGTAGGGATTGAAGCCGCCGACGATCGTGTACTGGATGGTCTGGTGGTTCCAGCTCATGGTCGGGTTGAAATGATTGACGTCGGCGACCTGCTCCAGCGTCATCGCGTTATAGGGGCTCGACGTCGTCAGCGTCGGGGTCGATGAGCCCAGGGCAATGGTGATGATCTGGTCATTGTAGATGCCGGCCACGACGAGGCCGTTGAGCGCAACCGTGCCGGTGCCGCCGTTGTTGGTATTGCTGTGGTTATCGCTGTTCTTGGCGCCGAAGATCGACAGATAGGGATTGTAGTTGCTGCCGAGGCCCGTCGCCGCGACCTGGCCCGGGCTTGCGCCGAGGTTGACGTCCTCAACGCCGAGAACGCGTGAACCGATGCCGAGTGTCAGGGCAGCGTCGTCGTCGGCATTGGCGGTGCCGCGATAGAGCACCGAGATCGGAATCGCGGTGTTGTTGTAGACCACTGTCGTCGCGGTCGCCTGGATGCTGCTGTAGACGCTGCCGTCACCGGCGAGCCCGGCCGAGATGTTGATGTCGCCCCAGGCCTGGAGCGTCGAGCCTGAACCGACATTGACGGCCTGGGTGGCATGGACCCAGGCATTGGTGCTGGCGCCTACGCCGGCGATCGCGCCATAGAGGCTGGCATTGGCGTTGTTGCTCGCCGACATCCGGGACGCGGAGCCGATGTCGATGGTGCCGGCGCTGAACAGCTCCCGCGCATTGATGTTGACGGTCAATGTCGCGTTCGCCGTCATGTCGGATTCGGCGCCGCCGCCGGCGAACAAGCCGGCCGCGGCGAGGGTCACGGTATCGGTGGTGCTGAGTGTGTTGTAGGCCTCGATGTTGATCACGCCGGTGGTCGCGTGCGGATCGGCATTGAGGCTCAGGATCGTCCCGGCATCGATATTAGTGGTCACGGTCTGGGTGACGGTCGAGGTGCTGAGCGCGGCGGCGCCGGCGAACATGCCGCCCGAGCCCGAACGCGCGCCGCCGCCGGCCTGGTTGACGATGTCGTTGGAGATGAGATCCATGTCGCCGCCGGCCGAGTTGATGATCAGGTGCGTGCCGATCTCGGCGGTCGTATTGGTGGTCACGGTGTTTTGCGCCTTACCTCCCGAGACGCCGGCGGTGGAGGCCTGGTAGGCGTCGCCGCTGGCGGCATAGTTCGTGGTGTGTTTGGCGCGGATGTTGAGGCCGCCGAAATACAGCGTGTCGTCGGTCCCGTTGCCGTCGATCCGCGCATTGGTCGTTGCCGTCGAACTGGTGGTCGCCACGGACGCGACGCCGGCATAGGTACCGCCCGCGCCGGCAATGGCGTTGGCGACGTTGGTATCGGTGCCTGTTGCCGTGATCTGGAGAATGCCGATGTTGGAGGCCGAAGTGATCGCGCCCGCCCCGAGATAAGCATAGGTGTGTGCGCTCGACGACACCTGCGCAACGGTCGCGCCCAGCGCCAGGAAGCCGCTCGAAAGACCCGTCCCCTCCGCGTATTGGCTGCTGTCGTTCTCGGCCGAGATCACGACATCCTTGTTGGGAAGCGTGATGCCGGTGCCGCCATAGGCCGAGACCGTTGCGTTGTCCGAAGCCGTGGCGAGGCTGCCCTGCGCGCCGATCAGCGAGCCGCCGCCGCCGGCGAGCGCCTTGGCGTAGGCGGTGGTGCCGTCGGCCGGCACGCTCGCCATCGCGGTGATGGCGAGCGGACCGCCGGAGAAGACGGCGTTGTCGCCGACGTCGGCCGTCACCGTCGTCGTGACTCTCGACTGCGCGAAGGCGAGACCAACGGCGCCGCCGCCGACCGCGACGCCGAGCGCCTGGCTCGAAACGTCCGGGGTGGACATCGCCAGCACGATGGTTCCGAGGCCGGAGGCCGACGTGGTGATGTTCGCGCCCGCGCCGATCGCGGCCGTCACGCTGGTCCCGTCCGTCGCACTGGCGTCAGCGCCATCACCCGCGGCGATGCCGCCGGCCACGGCATCCGCCTCGGCCGACAGGGAGCCGGCTTCGTTGGCGCCAACCCTCAAGACCGACGTGTTGACCGTGGCGCCTGGCGCGACATTCGATGCGACCGTGCTCGACCGGGTCGCGGTGGCAATCGAGACGCCGACTGCCGCCATGCCGATGCTGGCGCCGGCCGCGAGCAGGTGCTCGCTCGACGTATCCTGGGCCGACACGGACACGCCGCTTCCGCCGGTCCCCGTCACCGAGCCGGCGAGATTTGCGGTCACGCTATTGCTGACCTTGCCGATCGCGACAGCGGCATTGCCACCGAAATAGAGCGCACCGGCTCCCGCACCGGACTCCGTATCGATGGTTCTGCCGGAATAGAGGCCGGAGGTGGCATCCTGAACGCCCGCGACGACCGTGACGGTCGGAGCATTGACGGTCGCATTCAGATTGGCGAGCACGCTGCTGTCGACGACGGTGTAACCGACGGCGGCGCCAATGCCGACATTCTTTGCAAAACCCGCGCCGAGCAGTCGCTGCTGGGTCGCCACCGCACTGGTCGCCGAGATGTTGACTGAAGTAGCGGTGATGTTGCCGCCCGCGATCTGCGCGGTGATGCCGTCCGCACCGCCCGACAGCACGGTGCTGACATCGTAAGTCGAACTGACATTGGCGCTGCCCGGATTGCCGGTGGTGCCGCTCGCGACCGGACAATTGCCCTGCGTACAGTTGGAATTGGGGGCGGAATTGGTGCTGTTGTTGACCGCCGTGATGGTGCCGTTGTTGTGACCGCTGCTGTCGCGCTGGTCGAGCTGCCCGATTTCCTGCTGCTGCGTATCGGAATCGGCCGTGTTGGAGCCGATGATGATGACGCCGACCGTCGCACCGATACCGACGCTGCCGCCGATGCCCGCGGTGACCGCATAGGACTGAACTTCCTTGGTGCTAAGTGCACTGACATTGATAGCGCCGGAAGAGTTCAGGTCGCTGTTGATGCTTTCTGCAGTGGTCTGGCTCTTGAAAACGATGACGTTGGCTGCGGCACCGAAACCGACGCCGCCGCCGCTGGCGGCGATCGAGATCGCGCCGGCGATCTCCTTGATCGCCACATCCTCGTTCGCGTTGATCGTGACCGCACCCATCGTGCCGATCGAGGGCGACTGCGCAACGATATCGTAGACACCGGCGATGGTGGTGTTGTTGGCGATCTCGATATTCGCCATGCCGGCGATCGCGGCCGTCCCGGTCGAAAGCGAGCCGCCGACCGAATAGGCCTGGAAACGATCGGTCGTATTGGCCTCGACGTCGAGCGCGCCGCTCAGCGAGAGCGCGGTCGAATGCTGCGAACTGCCGCCATGATATGCGAACTCGTCGCCGACATAGGCCTCGGTCCGGTTTGCCGAGACCTGGACCAGGAAGGCCGCCGCGGCCGCAGCCTGGCTGCCATAGGCGGCCGATCCGCCTGCGGAGTAGATTCCGGTGGTGTCCAAAGCCTTCACGGTGAGCGACGACGCCGTCATCCCGCCGCCGTCGACATAGGCCTCGGTGGTCGCGGTAAAGACGTTCAAGGCAACTGAGCCGGTGTTGAAGCCGACGCCGATCGAGGACGCATCCTGCCCGGCATTGGACTTCACGGTGACGGCGCCGACGGTCGGCGTCGTCGTCGACGAGACGCCGCCGACCGTCGAATTGGTGATGGTGGCCATCGTGGTGCGCGACATCGTCGTGCTGATGATGGTCGCGCCGCCACCGCCGGTGCCGGTCGGCGGCACGATGCCGGCGCCGAACGCGCCGGAATAGGAGAAGCTCGAGGCAGCGACATCGATCTGCGGCAGCAGACCCGCACTGGTCAGGTGCGTATCGATGCTCGCACCGCTGATATAAGCGTTGGTCGATCCGCTCAGCACCGATGTGATCGGGTTGACCATGACGGAGATGCCGGTGCCGGCCGCGACCGTCATCACGTTGGTCACGACGGCCTGGTGCGAGCTTGCGACCACGGCAAGGCCCTTCACCGTATCCTGGGTCTCGCTCAGATCGGGTGTATTGTCGGTCGGCGCCTGGAAGCCGCTGAGATTGTTCGTATGCGCCAGCGTGCCGCTATTGACCGACAGCGTGTCGGTGGAGCTGGTTCCAAACGCGTCGACGGTGGTGTTCGGTCCGCTGATATAGGCCGAGGTGCTGCCGGTGATCCGGTTGGTCACCATCGAGCCGGCGCCACCGGCGGGGCCCTTGGAGACCGAGAGCGCGCCGGCGGACACGACCACGTTGTCGATATTGCCGGCGATCACGGCAACGTTGTTGTTCGCCCTGACGTCCGATCCATCGGTGGTGCCCAGGGCCGCACTGTCGGTGATGCTGGCCGTGACGTTGGTGCCCATCAGATTGGTGGCAACCGAGCCCGCGAGACCGACCTGCGAGGAGATCGCGATACCGACTGCAACCGTCGAGATGCTGGCGTTCGAGCTTGCGTTGACGGCGACAGTGCCCGTGGCCCTCAGCTTGGAGCCGGTCACACCGGCGTTCACATTGTTGGCGATGTTGCTGTAGACGAGCGCGAGACCTGCGGCGCTTCCGCCACTCGGCGCGATCGCTGCGACTGCGGCGGTGCCGGTGATGCTTGAATTGTCACTGGCGGTAACCGAGACATTGAGGGCCGTAATGCTTGAATTATCCGTGGTCGATCTGCTGTCGCCGATCCCGGCCGAAACGGTGTTGGTGATCGAGCTGATCGTCATGCCGCCGACGCCGGCGAACTGGCCGGACGACCCGCCGATGCCGAGGCTGACCGATTGGATCTTCGAGGAGTCGATCGCGCTCACGTTGACGCGGCCGTTGGCGGTAGCGCCTGCGATGTTCACGTTGGCGATGTAGGCCGAATGCGTCGTCGCGATGGTGTCGTAGACCAGCGATGCGCCGATGTCGTTCTTGGCCGCCGTGATGACACCGGCGACCGAAATAATGCTGCCGCCGGGACCATTGCTGGTTCCACCATTCAACACGGCGGCGCCGAAGTCGACGCAGTTTTCGCGGCCGCTCGAGGTGGTGCAGGTGTCGGAGGCGAGCTGATTACTGTTCGACTTCTTGACCAGATTATCGAGAACCGTGTCCAGGTACTGCGTCGACACCGAGCCGCTGTCCGCCAGAACGGTGACGCCGCCAACGCTGATCGTGACCGTCGAACCGCTGTTGATATAGGCCGTCGTGGTTGGGCTGATCTCGTCGACCACGATGGCGCCGGAAAGTGCGTTGCCGCTGGTCGCCAGGCCGCCCGACGCCGCGCCCGCGGCAATCACACCGGCGTTTTCGGCCAGCACCAAGAGGGTGTCGTAATTCGAGATCGAGGTCTGGCGGATATGTGCGTCCGTCGCCTTTCCGCCTGTGGGATCAGCGATCGACGCATAGGCCATTGTGAGGCCAATGCCGACCTTGCCGCCCGACACATAGAGCGCACCGCCGCCAATCGCGATGTCGGCCGTCTGGTATGCATCGACCTCGAGCGCGCGATTGACGCCGGTAGAGGCGCCGGTGATCGTGGAATTCTCGATATAGGCGTTGGCGCTGTCCGTGATGATGCCCACGGAAGCCGACAGCGCCACCGAGTTGGCTTTTGATCCGGACACGCCCAGGGCGACGACGGTCTCTGCGCCGCCGTTCATCGCCTGCACGGTGATCGAACTCTGATTGTTCGAGGTGACGCCGGACATATAGGCGAGCGTCGCGTTGTTGGACATCGCCGATGCAATCGCGGCTCCGACCGCAACGCTGGCACCTCCGTCGCCTCCGGCAAGGTTGGCCGCGGCGGAACCGGAGCCGTTGTTGAGCCTGGTATCGTTGAGCGCCTGGACAACCGTATTTGCCGCGACCGCGCCGGTGGTCGTGTAACGATCAAGCTGCGCGTTCGCGATGTATGCGCTGGTGGCGAGCGAGACGGCGCTCACCGACGAGCTACCGGCAAGATCGATGCTGAAGCCCTCCGGGCTCTCCCCCGAGCTCTGCTGGATTTTGGCCGCACCCGCCGCTATGCCGCCGGCACCTCCCGTAGCAGCATCGCCGACGGCGCTCGCCTTGCCGGCAAAGTTCGACAATGACGGCTCGGAGATCGCCGCCGCGACGGCGGCTACCGTGATCCGGCCGGAGGTCGTGGCGCTGATCGCGAGATTATCAACGTGGAGCGAGCCGCTTCCGCCGCTGGTGCCGGCAAACGGATCGTCGGCACTGAACACACCGGGCCGGATGTCGGAATGGTTGTCGCCGACATAAGCGGCAGTGTCGGCATTTGCGCCCATATAGGCAACCGACACGCCCACCGCGGAACCGCCGCCGGCAGTCACAGCGCCGGAAATCGACACGACCGACAAATCCTGCTGCGCCAGCACGCTGACCGTCGGCGCATAAACGGTGGCCTGATTGGAAATCGAGGCATGCGTCGTGTTGTTGAGGAAGCCGAGCGAGGTGATGCCGTTCAACGCCAGCGCGCCGGAGGCCTTGCCGGACGACGGCGCGACCGCGACGAATTGATCCGAGGTGATCGCATTGACAGCGATGTCGTTCGCCGCGCGCACCGACGCGCGGTCAGAAATGCCGGCGATGGTATTGGTGTTGAACTGGACGAAATTGAGCGAGCCGCCGATGGACGATCCGCCGGAGGTGTTGCCGGGCAGGAAACCGAGCGTACCGACATTGCCGGCGGCATCGATCGATGCGGTGGTCGTGGTCGCCGCGATCTGAAGGCTGGCGTCGTAGGTATGCACGTCACCATTGTCCATCGTCGCCGACCAGCTGCTTCCGCAAGCGGCCGTGCACGTCGTGGTCAGGCTCGCTCCGCCCGCCACCCACGCCGTGGTGTTGTTGTTGACGACGAAATGGTTGACCGAACCGGCGATGCCGATGGTGTCGCCGGCGTCGGCCGTGGCATTCGCGTAGCTGGTCAGGATCGACCCGCCGACCCCGAGATTGCCGTTGAGATGGCCGAGAACCTGGGCCAATCCATCCCATTTCAGCCAGGAGTTTGTAATCGGCATTGACGTATTGGCGTCGACGGCGATGTTCGCCGCATTGATCAGGGTTCCGCCGCCGATATACGCGTTCGAATTGTGGGTAAAGTTACCCCAGGCGACAGAAGCGCTGATCGCCGTTCCCTCGCCGGCCGCCGCATCCGACGTGATCGCGCTGGAGGTCGCGTTGCTGCGCACGCCCTGATCGACCAGGTTGCTGACGACGGCGACGTTGCCGCTCGTGTAGATGCTCGGCGCGCCGCCGCTCGGATTCTGGGCGATTGCGGCAGTCGCATTCTCGGTGCTGTTGGCGAGCGACAGCGCACCGGCGGCCTTGAAGTTGAAATCCACAGGCATCAGCGAGACCATCTGCTGAGCCATCATCCCCGTCAGGCTGGGGCTGGAGACCAGGAACTCCTGGATCGCGCCGATCAGGGCCGGCGTACCGACGATGGTCGAGGCCATGGTCGAGTTGCTCGTGGTGTTCGAGGTCGCCTCGACCAGGACGGAGCCGTTCATCCGCGACGACGCGCTGGTGCCCAGCGACGAGCCGAGCTTCGCCGTTGCGGACGTGGTGACGTTGCTGATGGCGAGCGCACCGCCAACGCCTCCGCTCGCATTCGGTGTGCTCAGCGCGACCGAGGTGGCACTTGTCGCGAACGAGTTGTTGTTGATCGCACGCACCGTCAGCGAGTTGCCGGATGTGTTTACGTTGCCGACGGAAAGGTTCGCGCCGGTCGCGACATTGGCCGTGGTCGAGACCGAACCGGTTGAATAGGCCACCGTCTCGACGAATTGCGCGCTGGAGGTCGCCGCGACCGCTGCGACATTCAGCGTACCGTCATTGATGGCGTGGATGCCGAGATTGCCGCCCGCGCTGATCGTGGCGCCGGAAGCAACATTGGTGCTGACGTTGCCGTCGATCTTGCCGACGACGGCCGAAGCGCCGATCGGCGAGCCACCGAGCAAGGTACTCGAAATGGACGGATCCTGCGCCGTCTCCGAGCCGTGCGAGGCGATGGAGATGTTGCCGGTGCCGTTGATGTTGGCGTTGCCGTTGATGTTGACCGTGGCAGTGGCGCTCGCGGCCACGTAGCCGCCGTTGATGCCGAGCATCGAGGCCGCGAGCGTGGTGCCGACCAGCGTCATGAGACCGGGGACCGAGCTCGTGAAGCTCGATGTCGCCGTCGAAACCGAGGCGATCGTGATGTTGCCGCCGGTGATCCGGCCGTCGACCGTGATTCCCGAGGTCGCAGTGGCTTGTCCCGACAGCTTGCTGTCGCTCGCCGTTGCCGCAAGGGTGACACTGCCGTCAGTATAGCTCGTGCCGGAATTGACCGCTTGAGCCAGAATCTTCGCGCCACTGACGATGTCGATCGTCTTCGCGTCGAGCTCGACATTGTTGGCGTTGCCGGTCGAATGACCGCTGCCGTCGAGACGGCGGGCGTCGATGACGGCGTGCGCGGCGAGCGTAATCGAATTGTCCGCCTGCACAACATAAGTCGCACCCGCGCTCAACGCCGCGATGGCGTTGGCGACGGACGTGTTCGACAGCGTTACGCCGGTGTCGCCCTGCCCCGTATCGCCGATCACCACATCGGTCGGGTCGATGACGAGCGTGCCCGCCTTGCCGTTCGGCGCGCTGAGGTTGATGGAGACCCCGCTACCGATGTCGATGACGCCGTTTCCGCTCAGCTCGACCAGGCCCGCATTGCCCGTTTTCGAGCTGGCGCTGATCACCGCACCGCTCTTCACGGTCAGGTCGTTGCCGGCCTTGACGAGGACCGGGCCGGCATCGCCGGTCTTACTTGCCGTGCTCAGCTTCGCATTCTTGCCGATCTCGGCGTTGTGACCGGCCACGACCGTGATTGCGCTCGGCGTGGTGGTCTTGCTACGCGCCGTCAGCCGGCCGTTGACCGTTGCGTTGTTCACCGCGCCGATATGGATCGAGCCGTTGCTCACGGTGATGGCGCTGGCGCTGCGCAGGCCTTTCGAATTGACGGATGCTGCGAACTTCGCGGCGTGGTCGAGATTGGCGATGTCGCGCTGGCTGGCGCCGCCGACCAGCACGTTCTGCCCGGTCAGGCGCACGCCGTCGATCGCGTTGATGCGGCCGTAGATCCTGACGTTGCCGTCCGGCGAGACCGGGAACGAGCCCGCCATGAGGTTGCCGACCGCCGTGCCGTTGATCGCCCCGTTCGGGCCGATCAGGCTGTCGGTGAATTCGCGCGTCGGGGTCGAGACGTTGAGGCTGCCGACGTTCACAGTGCCGCTGCGGCCGACGACGAAGCCCTTGGGATCGGCGAAGTAGACGTTACCGCCGATCGCCCCGTTCATGTAGGAGTTCAACGTGCCGTTGACGTAGACAGGCGCGTCGCGAACGATGTTGACGAGATTTTGCGTCCCCGTCGGCAGCTGCAGGTTGACGGTGTTGCCCTGCCCGACGCTGAACTGCGAGAACGAGTTGAAGGCGTTGGCGCCCGAGACCGTCGAGGTCGTGACGTTGGTGACGCTGCCGGAGGTCTGCAAGCTCGTTCCGGTGCGGCCGTCCGGAGTGATGACGTTCGCCGTCTGCGCCTGCAGGCGGACGCTGAACACCGGCAGAAAGACCATCTGCATGGCGCAAAGCAGCGACATCGAACGGAAGCGTGCAAGTCCTTGCAGCATCCGTTCGCCATTGTTGTCTCGCGTCGCAAATGGGCCGCGCATTTCAGATCCTCTTCATCGGCGTCAGTGCCGATCCACAACCGGGTGGGAGAATGTCGTGAGAAGGTCCGGGATCAGAACTGGCCCGGTGGAAGCTTGAAGACGTCGGGGCTCTTGGCGTCGGCCACATAGAACAGCAGCAGGCTCGTCGGCGTGAGCACGCGCTGGTTGTTCTCCTTGTTCTCGAACGTGCCCTGCAGCAGCAGGATCACCGAGCGATCCCTGGCATCGCTGCCGCGGAACATCACGATGCCGCCGTTGACAGGCATGTTGACCGCGATGGAATCAGGCTTGAAGCCTTCGCTGAGAAAATGGGCGCGCAGGATGTTGGCATTGGAGAACAGCTTCTCCGGCGTCATCGCCGCATCGGTCGCCTTGGACCACACCGCGCCGACCTGGATCAGCGACTTGGACTTGTAGCCGAACACATAGGAGAGCTCGGCGGTGCCACCGTTCGGCAGCAGATCCGGAACGGTGAGAAGCACGCTGTGGGTCAGCTCCGACGGATTGTCCTGGGCCTTGATGGCGTCGGCCTTCGGATTGAAGTCCTTGGTCATCGCCGCGCGGACATCGGGCTCGCTCATGCCGAACTTGGCCGAACGGAAACCGTCGATCGCCTTGATGTCTCCCGCCTTGGCCTTGTCGTCGGTCGCGGCGGCTTCGCTGGCCGCCGGTGCTGCGGCAGCGCCCGGGGCTGCTGCGACCGGCGATGCACCTGCCGCGACCGCCTTTGGCGCCGCCGCGGCCTTCTGCTTGGATGCCGCGCCTTGAACGCCTTGCGCCGTCAGAGGCCCGGCCGCAACGGTGGTGAGAAGGCCAACCAGGGCCGGGACGAGGTAGATTTTGCGCATCATAAACCTTCGAAAACGAACTTGAAACAACGGCTCAAAAATCGGCAGCTTCTCAATCAACTCCCCCGATACGTCGCCTCGTCAGGGACGAAAATGTTGCAAGGCCGGAAGGCCTTGCAAGGCACCACGGGGCAGACATCAATCGAAACAGCGATCCACGTAGCAATACGGTATCGGGCTGCCCGTGGCTGCGAATGATCATTCACACGCGCTTTTTTTCATCAATTGTGATCGGCAGCCTTTCGCGTTATGCCTTTTGGCAGGGGCAACTTTTGCGAAACATTTCATGATTGTACGGCCTGTTCCTGCCCGCGCTATGCCGGCGGTCGCCCGCCGCGATTTCATTCGGCTTGCGGGCGCAACCGCCGCAGGATTTCTTGCGCTCGGCGCAACGCCAGATCGCCTGAAGATTGTCGCCTCGATCACCAGCCTGCCGCTCGACGACGAGCTGACCAGACGCAGCATGACCGAATTTGCGACCACTCGGCTCGGTGGGCTCATTGCCGGCCTGAGGCAACGAGGCTGGGTCGAAGGCGTCAACTTCCGTTTCGAGCTTCGCTCCAGCTTCGGCGGACCTGACAAGACGAAAGCTGCCGTCGTAGAGATCATCGATCTCAACCCGGACGTCATCCTGACCGGCTCGACGGTCGAAACCGCGGCCGTAATAGCGGCCACCAAGACGATCCCGATCGTTTTCGCGACATCCAACGACCCCGTCGGCAATGGCTTCGTGCAAAGCCTCGCTCATCCCGGCGGCAACGTGACGGGCTTCACCAGCAGCACTCCCGAGATGGGCGGCAAATGGCTTCAGCTGATCAAGGAAGCCGTGCCTGACATCGAGCGCGTCGGCGTTCTGTTCAATCCAGCGAGCACGCCGGGCGCCGGGCGCTTCTATCTCGACTCGCTCGAGCAGGAGGCTGCGGCTTCGGGTGTGACAGTGGTTCTCACGCCGATCAGTAAGCCAGCCGAAATCGACGGCGCGATTCAGCGCTTCGCCGAGCCACCGAAGGCGGCAATGATCTCGCTCGTCGACAGCTTTCTGGTGGTCAACCGGCAGGCGATCGTGGCGGCCACGGCGAAATATCGCGTGCCCATGATCTATCCGTTCCACTATTTCATGGATGCGGGCGGGCTGATGAGCTACGGGCCTACGCTGGAAGTGCGCTCGGCCGACTACGTCGATCTGATCCTGCGCGGCACCAAGGCCGGCGATCTGCCGGTGCAATCGCCGCGCAAATACGAGCTGTTGATCAACCGCACAGTCGCGAGCGCGCTCGGACTGAAGATTCCGTTCACGCTGCTCGCGCGCGCCGACGAGATCCGCGAGTGAACGAACAGATCGACCAGGGATATTTGCGAACGCCTCCCGGACGGCTGTTCCGCAAATATCTCTACGCGATCGTCGCCCTCACCTTCGCCGCGCTCGCCATCAACACCGCCTTCGACGTCTGGTTCTCCTATCGCGAGCAGAAGCAGCTGCTCGCCGCGACCCAGCGTGAGCAGGCCGCAAGCGCGGCCATCCAGATCGGACAGTTCGTCAGCCAGATCGAGAACCAGGTCAGATGGCTGTCGCGCCTGCCGCCGGAGCTTTCGACCAACGAAGACGTGCGCCTGAACGCCATCCGCCTGCTGCGCCTTTCGCCCGCCATTGCCGAAATCACCCAGCTCGATTCACAGGGCCGCGAGCAGGTGCGCGTGTCGCGCCGCGTCGCTGACAGGATCGGCAGCCAGGTCGATCAATCCTCCTTTGCCGCCTTCCGCGGCGCCAATGAAAGCCGGGCCTATTACGGGCCGGTCTACTTTTTCGGCGACACCGAGCCGTTCATGACGATCGCCACGCGCGGGACCGGCAGCGCGCCCAACGTCGTCGTCGCCGAGGTCAATCTGCGCTTCATCTGGGACCTCGTCGCCGGCATCAGGGTCGGCAACAGCGGCAAGGCCTATGTGGTCGATCGCCTCGGTGTGTTGATCGCGCATCCGGATTTGTGGCCGGCGCTCCGCCGCAGCGATCTCTCCGGGCATGCGGATGTGCGCGCCGCGCTCGACGGCGTCGGTCCGCCGTCGGGCGGCCAGGTCAAGGAGGATTTGTCCGGCCAGCGCGTGCTGTCGACCTATGCGACCGTCCCCTCGCTCGGCTGGCTGGTGTTCGTGGAGCTTCCGCTCAGCGAAGCCTACGCGCCGATCTACGCGTCGATCGGACGGTCGACCTTTCTGCTGATCGTCCTTCTGGCCTTCGCGACGCTGGTGTCGCTGTGGCTCAGCCGGCGCATGGCCGTGCCGATCCAGATGCTGAGCCAGGGCGCGCGGCGGATCGGCAGCGGCGATCTCGGCCTGCGTCTCGCCATCAAGACCGGCGACGAGCTGGAGGCACTCGGCGACCAGTTCAACCGGATGGCGGCGCATCTGCGCGAATCCTACGCGACGCTCGAGCGCAAGGTGATCGAGCGCACCTCCGAGCTGGAGAAAGCGCGCGACCAGGCTCTCGCCGAGCACGACGCGGCCGAGCGCGCGCGCAGCGTCGCGGTTGAGGCCAACGAGACCAAGTCGCGCTTCCTCGCCGTGGTCAGCCACGAGCTGCGCACGCCGCTCAACGGCGTCATGGGCGTGCTGCAGCTGCTCGATGACGGCAGGCTCAGCGAGGTCCAGCGTCGTCACCTCGCCACCGCCGCAGCCTCGGGCGAAACGCTGATCGCGCTGGTCGATGCCATCCTCGAATATGCGCGCCTCGAGGCCAGCGCCGAGACATTGGAGACGCGCGACTTCCGCCTCGACCAGCTGATCGAGACGGCGGCGGATCTGATGCGTCCGCAGGCCTCCCGCAAGGGGCTGACCTTCGACCTCGCCTGCGACGCGACGGTCAGCACGTCGGTGCACGGCGATCCTGTCCGGCTCAACCGTATCCTGCTCAATCTGATCGGCAACGCCATCAAGTTCACCCCGAGCGGCGGAATTTCCGTGAGTGCTGCGATCGAGCAGCATGACGATCATCCGCGCCTCCGCACTGTGGTTCGTGACACCGGCATCGGCATCGCACCCGACATGCACGAGCGCATTTTCGAGGATTTCGTGCAGGCCGACGACAGCATCGCGCGGCGGTTCGGCGGCACCGGCCTTGGCCTTGCGATCGCACGCCGTCTGACGCGGCTGATGCGCGGCGAATTGACGGTGGAGAGTGCGCCAGGCCAAGGCAGCGCATTTACGCTTGTCGTCCCGCTCGGCAACGCCGCAAGCGGCATTGTACAAGGCGCGCCGCCGCCGCCTTCGCGGCAACTCCGCGTCCTGCTGGTCGACGACGACCCCGTCAATTGCGAAGTCGGCGAGGCCATTTTGGTCAGGCTCGGCCATCGCGCCGCGATCGCGAGAAACGGCGCGGCCGCCGTCGCGCTCGCCGGAAGCCAGCCGTTCGACATCATCCTGATGGACCTGCACATGCCTGACATGGACGGGGTGGAGGCGGCCGCACGCATTCGCCGGCTCCCGCTCCAGCCAATGCCGCGGATCATCGTCGTGACCGCCGACGTATCGCGCAGCACCCGCGAACGGCTCGCAGGCGCCGGGATCACCAAGGTCGTGAGCAAGCCGATCCTGATCAACGCGTTGCGCGAGGCGATCGAGGACGAGCCCGAGCATGATGCAAAGGGCGCGCCGCTTGCGGCCGGGGCATTGATCGACCGGCACTTTCTCGACGACCAGAAGGAGCTGCTCGGCGCCTCGCAGATTGCCAAGCTGCACCAGCTCCTGGACGAGACCGGACAGAAACTGATCGCCGACATCTCGGCCGCCGCCGCAGCCGGCGATCACAAGCAGCTTGCGCGATCCGCGCACCAGCTCGGCAGCGCCGCGAGCGCGCTCGGCCTTACCAGCCTGTTCGATCGCTGTCGTGACATCGAGCTGGCCGCGCCGGCGATGTCGCCCGCGGAATGCCAGGAGTCCGCGCGCGAGCTCGCCGCGCTTCGGGACGCCTCGATGAGCGCGCTCGACGATTGTCTCGCACCTGCCGAAGACCCGCCTCTCGCCGCTGGGGAGAGGTGAGCCGGAGCAAGCCGACGGGGCGTGCTTTAGAGTTCAGAAGTTGCCACTTCCACAACAACTCGCGTATGCATGACGTGCAGGATCGCAGTGGGAGACATTCAAATGGCGATGGAGCTGAGGGGCGCACGGGGCGAGGGATTTGCGACTGTGACCGCTGAAGGTCGCGTGCTGGATTCCTGGTTTCTCCGGCTCGATCTGATTGCGGAGGCCGGCAAAGCGGCAACGGTCCGGCTCGCCAACGACGAGATCGTCAAATCGTTGGGCGTATCGGCGGACGGATATGCGCGACACGACGACATCCGCAATGTCGAGATCGTGCCCATCAGGACGGACATCGGCTCCCTTGCATCCGCGCCAACGGATGTCCACGACGCATATCTGCGCCTTCATCTGTTGAGCCACCGGCTCGTCCAGCCGAATTGCCAAAACCTCGACGGCATTTTCGGTCTGTTGCCCAACGTGGCCTGGACGACATCAGGTCCCTGTGAGCCCGCTCGTGTCGGTGAAGCGCGCCTCCTGGCGCGAAAGCGCGGCCTCGCCTTTGAGGTGACCGGCATCGACAAGTTTCCGCGCATGACCGACTACGTGACGCCCGCGGACGTGCGAATTGCAGATGCGGATCGCGTCAGGCTCGGCGCCCATCTGGCTGCGGGCACGACCGTCATGCATGAAGGCTTTTGCAATTTCAATGCGGGCACGCTCGGTCCCTGCATGGTCGAGGGCCGGATCAGCGCCGGCGTGGTCGTGGGAAGCGGCAGCGACGTCGGTGGCGGCGCCTCGATCATGGGGACGCTGTCGGGTGGCGGCAAAGAGCGGATTACGGTTGGCGAACGCTGCCTGATCGGAGCCAACGCCGGCATCGGCATTTCATTGGGCGACGATTGCATCGTCGAAGCCGGCTGCTACATCACCGCAGGCGCGCGCATCCTTCTGGAAGATGGCCGCGTCCTGAAAGCCAAGGAGCTTTCGGGCGAGAGGGGCCTGCTTTTTCGTCGCAATTCCCAGAGCGGCGCTCTCGAGGCAACCAGACGCAAAGGGAATTGGGACGGCCTTAACGCGCAACTCCACGGCTAGGCAGTTCAACGCGAACCACCGCGTAGGAATGCCGCTCTGAGCGGCCTCGGCATCAACGCGGCCGCGTGCCCTCATCCTCCCTTCCAAACCGCTCCACCAGAAAATCGATGAACAGCCGCACCTTCACCGACAAATGCCGCGTCGGTGGATACACCGCATAGAGCGCAAGCGGCGGCGCGGAATAATCTGTTAGCACCGTCCGCAGCTCGCCCTTCTTCAAGGCCTCCGCCGCGATGAACTCAGGCAGCAGCGCGAGCCCCCTGCCCTTGATCGCGGCGTCGCGCAGCACTTCGGCGTTGTTGACGCAGAGCGACCAGGCCGGCTGGATCCAGTGGTCGCCGTCCGCACCTGACAGCTTCCACTGATTGCCTGTGAGCAGGAAGCCGTAGGTGAGCGATGCATGCGCGCGCAGATCCTGCGGATGCTTTGGCGTGCCGTGACGCGCGAGATAATCCGGCGAGGCGCAGATCATGCGCGGCACCGGCATGATCTTTCGCGCGATCAGGCTCGACGATTCCAGATCCGCGATCCGCAGCGTCACGTCAAAACCGTCCTGCACGGGATCGAGCAAATCGTCGCTGAGCACGATCTGCAGCTGAAGCTCGGGATATTGCTCCATGAAGTCCGCGAGCACGGGCCCGAGCCGCATCGTGCCGAACGACATCGGCGCGTTGACGCGCAACAGGCCGCGCGGCGCCGACTGCGCTTGCGTCACCGCCTGGTCGGCGGCCTCGATCTCCGCGAGGATGACGACGGCGCGCTCGAAATAGCGCTGGCCGTTCTCGGTCGGGCTGGCGTGCCGGGTGGTGCGGTTCAGGAGCTGGACACCGAGGCTCTCCTCGAGGTCGGCGATGTATTTGCTGATCGCCGAGCGCGACAGCCGCAGCTGCCGGCCCGCCTCGGCAAAGCTGCCGCTTTCGACCACTTTGACGAAGGCCCGGAGGCTGGCAACCTTATCCAACGGGCGCTCTCGCCGATTGTTTCCAAATCGTAGACATAGCCGTCATATTTGCATGGATTGTCTCCAATCCAAAGCGGAACAATATTTCCGGTCAGAGAGCAAAACCCTCTCCCCGAATTCAGGAGGACGACAATGTCTGGACTGCACCATGTCACCGCGATTGCCGGCGATCCCATCCGCAATTTCGGCTTTTACACTGGGGATCTCGGCCTGCGCTTCGTCAAGAAGACCGTCAATTTCGACGATCCCGGCACCTATCATTTCTACTACGGCGACGAGACCGGCCGCCCCGGCACCATCTTGACCTTCTTCCCCTGGGCCGGCGTGCCGCAGGGGCGTCGCGGCGTCGGCGAGACCCATCAGACCGCTTTCCGCGTGCCGCAGCGCTCGCTCGGCTACTGGACCCAGCGCTTCATCGAGAAGGGCATTGCTTACGAGGCGCTCGAAAAGCGCTTCGGCGAATCCGTGCTGCCGTTCACCGACCCTGACGGCATGGCGCTCGCGCTGGTCGGCATATCAGGCGCCGAGAACGAGCCGGGCTGGAGCAATGGCGACGTGCCTTCCGAGCATGCGATCCGCGGCTTCCACGGCGTGACCTTGCTGCTCGACAGCGCGGCGAAGACGGCTGCTGTCCTCACCGACGTGTTCGGCTTCAAGGAAACGGGCCGCGAGGGTTCGGTGATCCGCTTCAAGGCATCAGGCGATGCCGAGGGCAGCGTCGTCGACATCTACGAGGCCAAGGGCTTTCTGCGCGGCCATCAGGGTGGCGGCTCGGTGCACCACATCGCCTTCCGCGCGGCTGACGATGCCGAGCAGGGCAAGATGGCGCAAAAGCTCGTCAGCAATCACGGCCTGCACCCGACCGAGCAGAAGGACCGCAACTATTTCCGCTCGATCTATTTCCGCGAGCCCGGCGGCGTGCTGTTCGAGATCGCAACCGACATCCCCGGCTTCGCCGTCGACGAACCGGTCGCGACGCTCGGACGTGACCTGAAGCTGCCCGGCTTCCTCGAGAAGCACCGCAAGGAGATCGAGGGCGTACTGCCGAGCCTGGAAGCGACCGCATCATGACCGAGTTCATCCATCGCTTCGAGCCCGCGACCCGCGCGGGCTCCCCGCCGCTGCTGCTGCTCCACGGCACCGGCGGCGACGAAAATGACCTGCTCGGGCTCGGCAAGATGATCTCGCCGGACTCGGCCCTGCTCTCGCCGCGCGGCCGCGTGCTCGAGCACGGCATGCCGCGTTTCTTCCGCCGTCTTGCCGAGGGCGTGTTCGACGAGGAAGACGTGCGCCGACGCGCACTCGAGCTCGGCGACTTCGTCGCCGATGCGCGCAAGCGCTACGGCATCGCGGCACCCGTTGCTGTGGGCTTTTCCAACGGCGCCAACATCGCAGCCGCGCTGTTGCTGCTGAAGCCGGACGTGCTGGCAGGCGCTGCGCTGCTGCGCGCGATGGTGCCGCTCTCGGATCCGCCGACGGCTAACCTTGTTGGCAAGCCTGTCCAGTTGCTGTCTGGGCAGGCCGATCCGATCGTACCCGCCAGCAATTCGGCCAAGCTTGCGATGCTGTTGTCGGACGCAGGCGCACGTGTCGACCACAGGGTCCTGCCGGCAGGACACCAACTGTCGCAGGCCGACGTGACGCTGGCCCGCAACTGGATCCGCAGCGTCGAGGCACTGGCCTAGAGCGTTTTCGAGCGAAGTGGATACCGGTTCGCGTGAAGAAAACGCGTCAAAACAAGAAGCTGGAGCCCCGTTCCGATTCGATCGGAACGAGGCTCCAGCCGCGCTACGGCGTCTTGCAGACGAAGTTCGCTACGTCCTCGATATCGCCTGAACCGGAATAGGCCGCGTACGACGGATACGGACAAAGAGGCCGGCTGCGGTTTGCGCTCCATGTCGCCGGGATATCCTTGTTGGCCGGATCGATGGAGGACATGATCCGCTCCGGCGCCTTGCCGTGCTCAACCCACTCGGTCAGTGCCGTCAGCGCATCGAACTTGTCGAGTGCGACCCCGCCGCCGCAATGCGTCCCACCCGGTATGGTGAAAAGGCGGGCGAACCCATCGGCATGGCCCTGTGCGTTCTTGTTCAGTCGGTCGTACCAGCGGATGGTATCGTTGACCGAAAACACCGGGTCGGCCTGGCCGTGGAAAATGAGCATCTTGCGGCCGGCCGCTTGCAGGCCTGCGAGCTTGGGATCGTCGACGTCGGGCGGCGCCATGAAGTCCATGGCCGACTCTGTGAACGTCCCGTCCTTGGCGAAGATTTTCGGCGCGTCCTTGTCGAAATCGTAGGCCTTCAGCGCGTCGATGAGCTTGTCGTTGCTGCCTTCCACGGCAACTGGCGGGGTCGAGAAAATGTAGTTCAGTGACGCCGCCCCCATCGTGGCGATGATCGGATAATTGTTCCATGGCGGGACCGAACTCTCGACTTTCCAGGCGCGCCAGTTGCCGGTGCCGATACCGCCGTCGAGCGGCCAGTCCGAATAGAGCGCTTCGCCCTTCGAATTTTTCGGCCCGGCGAGGCTGGTCTTCAGCGCCTCCACTTTGGCTTCCGGCAGGCAGGCGGAGTTCTGGCCGGGCGCGCACACAAGGCTCTTGAGGTCGAAGGCCTTCTGGCAGGCAGCGAGATTGGACGTAAGCCCATCCTTGGCGCCATCGAGTGCGTCGCAGGCTTCCGTGATGCGCGAGGCAACGAGTTGCGCATCCTCTTTGGTGATCGACTTGCGAAGATCCGGATCGGCTTTCAGGAACGCCTGCACGTCCCAGGCGTGCTGGACCGCGGCGCGCGGCAGATCGAAGCCCGGATTGCCGACGAGGAAGCCGTCGTAATTTTCGGGCATGCGCGAGGCGGCGACCATCGCGTGGCGTCCGCCGTTCGAGCAGCCGGCCATGTAGGAGCGCTCCGGCTGGCGGCCGTAATGCAGCGCGATCACCTTCTTCGCAACCGGCGAGAGCGTCATGTCGGCGGCGTAGCCGTAATCGCGCCGCGCCTGCGGATCGAGCCCGAAGGCCGCGCCTGCTGCAAGTCCGAGTGGCTTGTTGGCGGGGTCGGAGCCCGAATGACCGCTGTCCGACGACAGCACCGCGAAACCTCGCGCCAGCGGCACCGTGCCGCCCGAGCCAAGACCCGCGGGGCTGGAACCTAGCGCGGGCACGACCACGCCGTCATTGCCGCCATTGACCTGATGCAGGAAGCGCCCGTTCCAATCGGCCGGCAGCCTCATCTCGAACTGGATTGAATAGGCCTTTCCATCCGCGCCGGTGCGACGGTTGGCGAGCCCGGTCACAATGCAATGCTTGGGAAGACCGTTGCCGGCCTCCTGCAGCTTGGTGGCGACGATCTCGATGCCGGGGATGGCAAGCGATGCCGTGGTGACCGGCGAGCAGTTCTCCCCATCGGCGCGGGCGAGCGCCGTCGTTCCAAGAAGGGCAGCCAATATTGCTGCCGTTACAGCACCGGACCTCATGGCGATCTCCCCAATTTAATTATTTGATATAACCATTATACCAGCTCCCTATCTCTGGCAAGCCTTGTCCCAACCAAGGAAAGTGCTGACGACGGCAAAACGAGGAGTTGCATTCCTCACGGCCGCTCGGCCCGTCATCATCGAACACGATGGCAGGCAGAGCTGGGTCCGTGGCGTGAGCAATCGTCAGCGCGTAGCGCGCAGGATCGGTTGAGCGGCACCTCACCGAGGGCGGTCAAGTGCCATTCGTGCAGGCTCAAATTCCAGCAGCGGATCCCGTACACAGTCCCGCCATCTCGTCCGATGGCCTTCCGCTTGGAGACGGAAATAGACGACGCGCCGGACCACCGCAGAACTGTTTCCACCCATGTTGTGGCCGAGCAGGTAGTTTCCAAGAAAGAGATCGCCGGCCCGTCCCAACACCTGTTCCGGCGGCTCCATTGGGTAGGTCGGGTGCTCGATGTCGAACAACGCGTCGGGCCCGTGCTCGCGGAGATAAGACGCAGCAATCTTGTGCGAGCCGGGCCAGACCCAGAGATTGCCCATATCGGTCGCGGTCTGGTCAGTCAGGAATACGCCGGCCAGAAGGGTGAACGTTCCGGGGCGTCCGCTCGGCTCGGTGATTTTGAGCCCGTCGATATGCGGCCCACCGGGCCGATGATTCCAGACCGGAATATTGAGCGAGACCTGAAGTTGCTCCAGCCTGGCCAGGGCCAGTGGCGCGATCAGGCTTTCGACGATCTCCCGGGCGCTTGTCTCTTGCAGCAGCGCGACCAGCGGATCGGTGTCGGCCGGATTCTGTTCCCAATAGAAATGGAATCCGCGACGGTCGGCGGGAGGGGGATTTTGTTCGACCAACCGGTCGATCCGCCGCATTGCCGCATCGATCAGTGTTGGTGGGGCGACGTCTGGAATAACCACAGAGCCGCGTTCTGCGAATCTGCGCAGATGATCATCGTTGAGGGGGGACATGACTGAGCTTTCTCTACGTGCCAGCACCTACGGCCCGTCGTGCGGGACCGCGAAGTGCGGTCGGTTCGATCGAGAGAACGCCGCTCGCAAGCACACGGCGCGCGAGGACGATCTCCAATTCCTGCCCGCAAGGCGCGGACGAGCCGTTAGCGGCCCGACAGGAAGAAAACCGAAGCGATGTTGAGAGTGCTGATCATCATGGCCTCAACACTACCAAAGCGGCGCACCGACGCAAGTCCTCGACGTCTCGATCAAGCTTGCGGTAATCCCCGCGGCGGCCTGCGGGCATCGTCTTCGGACGGTGCGCCATCTTCGGTCGAACCAACCCTGCCCGCTTAGACCGGAATGTATTTTGGTTGAATTGATGCGAACCGAGCAGTCTCGCTGAATTTATTCGCGTGTCGTGATTTCCCGATGGCCCTTTGCGCTAGGTCAACTTCTGCGGCGTCCGGGCAAATAGCATCATCACGACGTATCTCGTCTCTGGTCAAGGGAGAGTGAAATGCTGTTTGCGCTGTTTGCCGCCGCTTTATCAGCAAGCGTGCCCGTGACACCCGTCTCCGACCGCGTTCCTTCATTGAATGTCGAGGCGCTCTGCAAGGCGACAGCCGACACCGACAAGGCGATGAAACTTGCCGAGCCTCAAAGCGCAGCCAATTGCATGCGGGACGAGACCGCTGCCAAGCAACAGCTCGATTCCATTTGGCAGGCCACGTCCGTTGCAGTCCGCAATCGATGCGAGGGCGAGGCCACGACCGGCGGCTTCCAGAGCTATGTCGACCTTCTCACCTGTATCGAGATGGCCGACACCGCAAATGCATCGACACCCGCGAGCCCTCCGAGGGGAGCCAGCAGAATTCGAAACAAGCCATAGAAGCGCGCCCAACCCTTCGACGCCGTCACAGTTCAACTGAGAGAGGAAGAGGAGAACGCCATGGTCATTCGGAAGAAGATCTGGATTGCACTCGCGGTTGTCGCCGCCATGGGCTCGATACAGTGGTCGAACGAGGATGGCCTTTCATTCTCGATCGAGAGCGCACAGGCCCGCGTCGGGCGGCCTGCAACTCCGGTGAGTGTCGCCGGTGTTGCACGTCGAACCACCCGTCGCGCGGTGGTTGGTGGCGCTGCCGTGGGAGCGGCGGCGGTCGGAGCGGCAGCCGTCGCTGCGCCGACATGTGCCCGCGTGCTGGTAAATGGCGTCTGGGTCTGTCGATAGGCGACCAGTTCAGCGGGAGGCGATCGAATTTGGCGAACGTCTCCCGCTCTCAATGGGTTCGCTCCGTCACGCCGCTGAAAGCAAATATGGCCAAAGCTTCGTTCGAAAGCTTGGCCAGCGCGCGTGTTTCCGGAGCGGATCAGTATGCTGAGGTCATCGCCGCCGGGGACCGGCTGGGACGGTGTTTGGCATCACGATAAGAAGTGAAGAGCCGGCGCGCAGAGCAAACTTCCAGTCGGACCAGCAGCCCCAGAGCAGACGAAAAGCCGAGCTGGCGAAGTGAGGCCGCTCTTGGGTGCAAAGTGGACATCCTGAAGACGCTCCAGTTCTATTTCGGGCCAACAAGAGACTCAGGCACTGCGTGAAATTTTGATCGTCAGTCCATACCTCGCGTCGCTCGTATCCTGGCCACATATCTCCGTTGAACGAGATCAACTGCTGGAGTCAGCTCTGACACGCGTAGTCTCGTGGTGGCGGATCACTTCCTTGATGATGAAGGCTAAAAACTTTTCGGCGAAGTCCGGATCAAGGTTCGCGGCCTGTGCTAGTGAGCGAAGTCTCTCTACCTGCTGTCCCTCGCGAGCCGCGTCAGAGGACGGCAGCCGAAGGCGAGCTTTCAATTCCCCTACCCGTTGGGTGCACTTAAATCGTTCTGCGAGGATGTGAACTAAAGCTGCATCCAGATTGTCGATGCTATCGCGAAGAGCTTGCAGTTCTGGCTGAGTTTCCATCATCTCGGTTCCGGCGATCTTCATGTGGCTGTTTCAGGCTAAACTAGATTCGAGATAGGCCCAAGGCGGTTGGTCGATCTGGCTATTCGGGTGAGGTCGAAGTCTGCTTCGCGTCAATCGCGACGGTTAGGCTCGGCTTAAGTTACGTCCGCTCTGACCCTGACAGCCGACACATCCTCAGCCGCGGGATGCGGCAGCGATGGGCCAACAGCGGTCTTACCGGTGGCGCGTCAGTCGAGGATCATTCGTGATGATTTGAAGCGCCGGGAGATTGCTCTCGGACCGTCAGCGTCCACGGCCCCTGATCGTACATCTCGGGCTCGGGTTCACCGCCCTTGCCGTAACGCAGTCGCGCACCCGCTTCTAGCTGAGTGCAAATCCGCACTACAAGCGGCTCTTGAGGCTCGACACCATAGGCGGCAAGAGCTGATCGCACCTTCCGCCACCGTTGCTTGGTGAAGACGCCGGTATGACACAACCCTTCGCAGCAGCAGTACGCTCGACCAGCGCGAAACGTGAGATGCAGTTCGAACTCCTCGCCTTGGCCTCGGATGTTCTCGACGCTCAGGGCGTAATACTGGTCGGGGTCCCCTTCGGCGCCTCGGTTCCCCCGGAGTAGATCGATCCAAGCCGCACAGATGCTGGCTTGGAGGGCGCGTAGGGTCTCGTGTTCGTTCATGGCTATCGCGTGCCTAGCGGCGCGCCGTTTCTGTGTCCATTCTTAGAGGTTGGCTAACGCCAAGCTATTTGAGCTGGAGAGAGTCGGGACCGCTAACCTCAGTCCAGTGCGTGACGCCGAGTGCACTCGATAGCACTTGCATTACGACAGAGTTGTTGAGGACAGCATCTTTGGGGTGATTCACTTGGACTCCCCCGATTCCGCTCCTCCAGATCGCGTCTGGTCGAACTTCCGACTTTCCCTGCCACCAGCGGGTGAAGTAGAACACTCGCCACTGCTCGCCGGGGAGACGATAGCAGCCCTCAATATGGTCGCAATCTTCCGGGTAGTAACAATCGAAGCTGATCTCGGCATTCATTCGGAGCGCCACTGAGGCAGCACAATTGCCGAGCCTATGGCCGCCGGGGAGTATCCCAAAGGATAAGCGGATGGCAAGTGGCCCGAGGTCCGTTGTGGGTCAATCACGACGGTTTAGCCCTGTTAAGTTAGTTCCGGTCTGGCCCTGACAGCCGACATATCCTCGGCCGTGGCATGCGGCAGCGATGGGGCCACAAGCCGACATGAAGTGAGTCCAAACTTCTTATGCTCTTTCGGGCTTCGAGTAGTTGTTCGCGAGCAGCGAACACATTCCCATGGAACCCGCTGCAACGGCACCGACGAGACCGAAGTGCTGCAATGGCGGAGCCTGCCCAAGGGCGACGACGAAACAAGCGAATGCGATTGCTGCCCCAGTTGCAGCGATCAACGGTGCCCTCACCACAATGGGGACGGCCCGCGACAAGCCGACATCGACCATAAGCGACAGCCAAGAAACAAAAAAACCAAAGACATATGCCAAGGTCGCGCCCTCGGCAGGATCACGAAGCGCGGCGTCGGCTCCATCCCGGATGATTGCCCAAAGAAGTGAGCCAAGCACGCCGAAGATTGGGCCGAAAACGAGATAGACCCAGACTCTCTTCATTCCAAGCCTGCTGCATCGACTGGCTCAACGTTTAGCATCTACCCCCCGCATCGCTCTTTAACGCGCTCATAAGCATCGATGTACTTTGTGTAGAATTTCTTTTCTCGCGCGCCGAGCGCGTAGGAGCGGCAGGCACCATCAGGAAACGGAATCTTGCTCAAGTCAAAATCCGGTTTTGAAAACCGCGAATAACAAAAAGCCTGCTTCTGCGAACTGAAATGAAGGGAGTATGTGCACCGATTTTCGGGAGGAGCGTCGGCCGGCCCGCGGCAAGCTTCCCATAGCTGATACGTTCCATCGAACTTCGTAAAGTCTAATTGCACTACATCGAGCCCATTCTTTTCCTGACTTGTGGAGACAAAGACGCATCGCTTGTCTGGAATCTGACGTATCTCAACACGCACGCGTCGATCACCAAGCTCTTCGAGAGTGACGGAATCATCTGTCGTACTCGTCAACTTGTATGAGGATTCACCGCCAGGTCCATGAATGAGCATGGCAACATCCGGCAAAATCGCCGCAGTGCCCTTCGATTGTCCGGATTGCGCGTGGCTCATCGAGGAGACGCAAATTGTTGCAGCGAAGGCAAGAACGATCCGGTTCAAAGTGCTGCTCCAAATAAGTTCGCTTCGTGTGAGTGCCCGGCAGCAGACATCGCCTTCGCACGGCACCCCTTCAATTCTAGGCCGCCTAAGCGTGATTAGGTTGTAAAATAAGCTTCGGCAACCGTTAGGGCGCAGAATGCTCAATTTTCAATGAAGCGGCTGCGACTTCCGATATGGGGCAATCGCGTCGGTTCGGCCTGATCGCAGCGGCGTCAGGTTTACCCGTCATTCCGGACATCAAAGCGCCGGACCGAGATCGTGGCGATGGGCCATGAGCTGACTCACGTAGTGCGACGTGAGCCGACGGCTTGGAGGACGCGGTAAGTGGCTGATGCGGCCAGTGGGTTTTTTGTTTCGATGAGACGCGGAAATCATTCGTCGCGATGCTGGTTTGACAAATATCAACGGCAGCGCCGGACGGCATATTATTGCTCTCCATGCAAGATCCGCAGGGTCGACGATCCTTTCGACCCAGGGAGGCACCCAATGCGATGTCAGGCCCTATTGATCGCTGCTGCGCTCGCGGCCGCCACCGTCCCGGCGCGCGCCCAGTGTCCCCCCGGCACCGTCTTGCTCGGTACACAGTGCGTGCAGCACTGCCCCCCGGGCATGTGGTCGGTTCACGGAAGGTGCTTGCCTCCTCCTCCTCCGCGTTCTTCGTCTGGAACCAGCCAAGGCGGGTACGCGTCGGGCGGCGGAGGATATGCCGGTCCGTCGTATTTGCAGCCGGATTGGCCGAGGAATCGACCGACGCCGCCGCCTCAAAAACAAATGAGGCAATAAAGTCCTCTTGGGGTCAAACGCGACGGCTTTGCCCGATCTCTATCAGGTCCGGTCTTGTCTCTCAGAGCCGACATGCGGGTGGCGGGCGGATTTCGTCGCGATGGGCCCAACAGCGGAAATCGGACGGCCTCGTGCAAGACTGGAAGGCGAAGCAATCCGGGCAGCGAAGAGGCGCGGCCGTTTCTGCTTATCGACTCTTGGCGCGCTTGAAGTATCCCTCAAGGACATCGACTATGCCGAGCTGAAGCTTCGCCGCGAATTTCACGCCTTCGATGTCCTTGCGCGCCACGGCGCTTCTCAGCCCATCCTGGATTGCTGCAGCCAGATCGCGGATGCCGGAGTCGCGAACGTTTTTTGCCAGCGCTGACCAATTGCTGTCCGAGTCCTTCGCTGTGGCTCCGATGGCCGCCCATTCTGCGGCCGGCCCCGCTGCCAGGATACTCAGCTTGAACCCCGAATAGTCCAGCATCGCGACCTCGATGGGCGAGGGACGCTGCGCAGGATCGGTCGCAGCTTCGATGACGCGATAGGCTTCGACAGATGCAAGCGCGATCGCCGGCAGGTCTTTCCCGGCCATCGCCTGCTCCATGGCAGTCAGCTCGCGGGCGAGCGCGTCGAAAGTCGCGGCGTCGAGCAACGGACGCAGCATCGGGAGCGCCCTGCGCATCGCCGCCACCTTTTCAGCCACTTTATCCGCCTTGCCGCCCAGGGCGGCATCGATCAGATCCTCGTTAATCGAGGCAGCATCGGCAAGCTTGGCGTTGCGACCGAGGTCCTTGGCGGAGGCCTCCTGCGCGAAGAGCGGCCCGGCCCAGAAGTCCGGCGCGAGCAAGTGCACCAGGGCGGGCGAGAGCATGAAAGCTACGATGGCTGCGGCTGCGGCGGTGTGCTTGAGCATGTTCCTTCACCTCAACTCGCCGCCCCTATTTCGGACGCCGGCGAAGCGTGGCCCGTCAATTAACAGGATGACATTGCACCAACGATCACCCTTGATGAAGATCAAATGCTGCGTGCGATAGCGGGTCCCGATTCGAGTCATGAATCGACCGGGAGCAACATCAACTATGATGTCCGTGCCAAGTGGTTGCGGTGCGGATGACCGCTCCGGGTCAACGGCTGCCCTCGGCAGCCAGCATGCCCTTGATGGTCGGCGAACCATGCGTCGCGCCCGCCACTTCCGCAACGAGTCATAAGGCTACCGCGTGCCGGCAATTCCGATCTTGGCATTATGCCGGTGTTTTGCCCGACGGAGCAAGGTATTTCGTCGCGTCCGAAATTTCTTCAAGCCTTTCAAACCGATCTCTACGGTGCATGGGGTTGTTTTCAGCTTGTGTTTTTGGGAGGCCAAAACGAATGGCCTCTTCCCGATGGGAAGAGGCCATTGCAGAAGCGACAGTGCCGACCGATGACGCGGTCCTGCTTACTCCCAGGACCAGGCCGAGAGATCATTCTCGAACTGCGGGACTTCCTTCCAGACGCCCTTCAGCTTCTTGTTGACGACCGTTGGCCATTGCGGCTGGAACAGGAAGCCGGCCACCGCGTCGGTCGCCAGCATTGTCTGGGCATCGCCGAGCAACTTGGCGCGGCCGGCCTCGTCGGGCGTCGACACGATCTGCTTGTAGAGCGCGTTGAAGGCCTCGCTGTTGTAGCCGAGGTAGAAGTCGGGCTCGGTCAGCTTGACGAGATCGAACGGCTCGACATGGGAGACGATGGTGAGGTCGTAATTGTGCGGACCGTTGGGGGCGAAGGCCTGCGACAGCCACTGTGCCCATTCGACGTTCTCGATCTTGGCGACGATGCCGACCTTGGCGAGCTGGGCTGCCAGGATCTCGCCGCCCTGCCGCGCGTAAGGCGGCGGCGGCAGCTTCAGGCTGAGCTCGAGCGGCGTGGTGATGCCGGCTTCTGCCAGCAGCTTCTTCGCCTTCTCGGGGTCGTAGGGGTTGATTGCGGTGGTGTCGACATAGCCGAGCGAACCCGGCGTGTAGAAGCTGCCGATCGGCGTGCCGAAACCTTCGACCGCGCCGTCGATCATCGCCTTGCGGTCGATGGCGGCGAGGATGGCGCGACGCACGCGCACGTCGTCGAGCGGCTTCTTCTTCTCGTTGATGGCGACGATGGTCTTGGCCTTGGAGCCGCCGATCAGCACGGTGAAGCGCGGATCGCTTTTGAACTGGGCGACGCCGCGGACGGTGACGCGCGGGAACGCGTCGACGTCGCCCGACAACAGCGCTGCGATCTGCGCGGCGGGATCGCCGATGAAGCGGATCGTCACCTTCGACAGCTTGATCGCGGACGCGTTGCGGTAGTCGGCCCATTTGTTCAGCGTGAGCGAGGAGCCCTTGACCCAGGCGCCAAGCTGATACGGCCCGGTGCCGACCGGCTGGGTGATGTTGGTCGCCGCGCTCTTTGGCTCGACGATCGAGCCGCTCGCCTGTCCCAGCAGGAACGGCAGGTTCGGCTCGGGATATTTCAGCGTGAGCGCGATCGTATCGGCGTCGGGCGCATCGATCTTCTCGATCGCCTGGTACAGGCTCTTGTCCTTGTTGGTGCTGTTCGCGGCCGCGTTGCGCTCGAACGAGAATTTCACGGCGGCGGAATCGAAGGCCTCGCCGTTCTGGAATTTGACGCCCTTGCGCAGCTTGAACGTATAGGTCTTGAGGTCGGGCGATGCGGTCCAGCTCTCGGCGAGCAGCGGCGAGACCGAGCCGTCCTCGTTGATCTTGGTCAGGGTCTCGTAGATGTTGTAGAGCGTGACCTCGGCGATCGCAGCGGCGGCGGCGTTGGTGGGATCGAGCCCCGGCGGCTCCAGCGTCATGCCCATGACGACGCTGTCCTTCTTGCTCTGCGCCAGCACCGGCAGCGGCGCCGCGGCCAATGCCGCGGCAAAAGCGACGATCGTTAGCTTCTTCAACATGCCCAAACTCCCCGGCCTTCTTCTATCTGAGGCTACACCAATTCCGTACCCGACATTAGCCTTCCAGGCCCACCTGCGGCAATGCCATCACGGCCTCCGCCTTGTGGCAGGCGGCGAGATGGCCCTCGCCCACCTTGCGTAGCAAGGGCGGAACCTCGCGGCAATGCTGGTCGGCGAGCGGACAGCGCGCCACGTAAGGGCATCCGGCCGCAGCCGCCGAGCGCGAGGCGATCGCCTGGGCCCCGCGCCGCCGCCGGCCGCCACCGGCACGCGCCCGCGGCACCGCATCCAGCAGCGCCCGCGTATAGGGATGGGCGCAGCGTTCGAACAGATCCTCGGGGCGCCCCTGCTCGACGACCCGGCCGAGATACATCACCGCGACCTCGTCGCAGAGATAGTCGACCACGGCGAGGTCGTGGCTGATCAGAATGTAGCTGAGGCCGAACTGCTCCTGCAGGTCCTGCATCAGGTTCAGCACCTGCGCCTGCACGGAGACGTCGAGCGCGGAGACGGGCTCGTCCGCGACGATCAGCTTCGGCTGGGTGATCAGCGCGCGCGCGATCGCGATGCGCTGGCGCTGACCGCCGGAGAACTCGTGCGGATATTTGTCCATGTCCGCTTCGCGCAGGCCGACCTGTTTCAGCACCGTCGCGACGCAAGCGCGGAACATCGTGCGGTCGGCGTCATCGAGCACGGTGAGCGGCTCGGCGACAATGCGCGCAATGGTCTGGCGCGGATCGAGCGATCCGTAAGGGTCCTGGAACACCATCTGGAAATCGCGCCGCGCCCGGCGCAGTTCATCGGGCGAGATGCGGTTCAGATCGCGGCCGAGCAGCGTCACCTCGCCCGCGGTTGGCCGCTCCAGCGCCATCACGACGCGCGCAAACGTCGATTTGCCCGAGCCGGACTCGCCGACGATGCCGAGGCTCTTGCCGGCCTGCACCTGCACACTGACGCCATTGAGCGCGCGGACCTGGCCCGGCGGACGGAACAGACTCTCGCGCGGCAGCATGTAGCGCTGCTCGAGATTCTTGACGTCGAGAAGTGGAACAGCGCTCATGCGGACAGCGCCCCGACATTCGCGGCCATCGAGACATCTGTGCGAACGCAGCGCACGACGTGCGAGGGGCCGACCTCGACCATCGGCGGCAGCGCCGCGCGGCATTTGTCCAGGACCAGCGGACAGCGATCGCCGAAGGCGCAGCCAACAGGCAGATCGGCGAGCTCCGGCACCGTGCCCGAGATCGTCGTCAGCCGCGTCCCCTTGCGCGCGCCGAGCTTTGGGCGGGCGCGGAACAGGCCTTGCGTATAGGGATGGCCCATGCGGCGAAATACCTCGTCGGTCGGCCCGCTCTCGACGACGGTACCGCCATACATCACCATCATGCGCTGCACGTTCTCGGCGATGACGCCGAGATCATGCGAGATCAGGATCATCGACATGCCCCGCTCCTCGACGAGATCAGCGATGAGATCGAGGATCTGGCCCTGGATGGTGACGTCGAGCGCGGTGGTCGGCTCGTCTGCAATCAACAGATCAGGCTCACAGGCGAGTGCCATCGCGATCGTGACGCGCTGGCGCTGGCCGCCGGAGAACTGGTGCGGATAGGCATCGATGCGCTTGGCGGGATCGGGCAGCCCGACGCGGTCGAGCAAGGCGATCGCCTCCTTGCGCGCCTGCGCGGCGGAATATTTCTTGTGACGCCGCAGCGGCTCGGCGACCTGATGGCCGATCGTGTGCATCGGGTTCAGCGCCGTCATCGGCTCCTGGAAGATCATGCTGATGCGGTTACCGCGCAGCTTGCAGTATTCCGCATCCGGAAGGCGGGCGAGCTCGTTGCCGTCAAGCTTGATGCTGCCCGTGACGACCGCGCTGTCGGGAAGCAACCCCATCAGCGACAGCGCCGTGACCGACTTGCCACATCCGGATTCACCGACAAGCCCGAGCGTCTCGCCGCGCTTCAGCGCAAAGCTGACGCCGCGCACGGCCTGCGCCGGACCGCGGCTGGTGTTGAGGCGGACGCCGAGATTATCGACCTCGATCAGGGTTGCGGGACCAGCCATCGTCACCGCTCGCGCGCCAGTCGCGGATCGAGCAGATCGCGCAATCCATCACCGAGCAGATTGAGACCGAGCACGGCGATCGCGATCGCCGCGCCGGGATAGACCGCGAGCATCGGCGACTGGAACAGCATGGTCTGCGCATCGTTCAGCATCCGGCCCCAGGACGGCTGGGGCGGCTGGGTGCCGAGGCCGAGATAGGACAGCGCGGCTTCGGCGAGAATCGCCAGCGCGAACTGAATGGTTGCCTGCACGATCAGGATTGACAGGATGTTCGGCAAGACGTGCTCGATGGTGATGCGGAAAGCGCCCTTCCCCGAAGCACGTGCCGCCAGCACGAATTCACGCGCCCAGATCGCATTGGCCGAGCCGCGCGTCAGCCGGGTCAAGGTGGGGATCTGGAAGATGCCGATCGCGATGATCGAGGTCACCATGCCCGGGCCTGCGACCGCGGCGAGCATGATCGCCGAGAGCACCGCCGGAAAAGCGAAGGTGAAGTCGGAGAAGCGCATGATGATCTCTTCGGTCCAGCCGCGCTTGGCCGAGGCGATCAGGCCAAGGCAGACGCCGAAGGAAAGACCGATGCTGACCGCGATGATGCCGACCAGGATGGTCGAGCGCGCGCCCGCGAGCAGCAGCGAGACGATATCGCGGCCGAACGAATCAGTACCGAGCCAGTGCGCCGCCGACGGCGGCCGCAGCTTCGAGGCGATGTCGATCTCGTAAGGCGACCAGGGCGTCCAAACCAGCGAAAGCAACGCCGAGACCACCACCAGCAGGCTGAGCGCGCCGCCCAACACAAAGCTGCGATGGCGCAGCGCGCGGCCCCAGAAGGTCTTTGCCGGCAAGGAGCGCGTTGTGATCGGCGCGTCAACCGGAGTGGATAGCTGCGCGCTCACAGGTCGTGCACCTTGATGCGGGGATCGATGAAAGCATAGAGCACGTCGACCACGAAATTGACGATAACGACCATGGCGGCAAGAAGCATCACGCAATTGCGCACCACGATCAGGTCGCGATTGGCAATCGACTGGAAGATCAGCCGGCCGAGGCCGGGCAGATAGAACACATTCTCGATCACGATGGTGCCGGCGAGCAGGTTGGCGAATTGGAGACCCATTACCGTCATCACGGGGATCATGGCATTGCGCAGCACATGGCTCCACAGCACCTCACGCTTGCCGAGCCCCTTTGCGCGCGCCGTGCGGACGAAGTCTTCGCGCAGCACTTCCAGCACCGCAGAGCGTGTGACGCGGGCAAGGATTGCGGCCTGCACCACGGCGAGCGAGATCGACGGCAGCAGCAGCGATTTCACCCCCGGCCAGATGCCGTCATCCCAACCGGCAAAGCCGCCGGCGGAGAGCCATTGCAGCCGCACGGCGAACAGCAGCACCAGAAGAATTGCGAACCAGAAATTCGGCAACGCGATGCCCACTTGCGTCAGCGACATCACGCCGACGTCGCCGAGCTTGTTGTGGTTGGCCGCGGTGTAGATGCCGGCCGAGAGCGCCAACACCACCGTGATCAGCATCGACATGATGGCGAGCGGGATGGTCAGCACCAGCCGCTCCACGATCAGGCTGGCGACCGGCGTGCCGTAGACATAAGAATTGCCGAGATCGCCGACGAACAGTCCCTTGATCCATTGGAGATACCGGACAGCCAACGGCTGATCGAGTCCGAGCTTGACCGTGAGGGCACGGACCGCGTCGGCCGACGCATCGGCACCCATCAGCATCTGGGCGGCATTGCCCGGCAACGCATCCAGCACCAGGAAAATGATCACGGACGCTCCGACCAGCGTCGCCAGCAAGGTCAGGACACGTCGGAGGACAAATACGCTCATGCGTGATCAGGGTCAGGGCTCATTAGCGGCACGATCAACATGTCCGGACGCCGGACGCAAGCCCTTTGCGGCCAGTGCATGCCGTCATTCCGGCCGGCGGGCGAGAAGGTCGTGGGAGGCCTCGAACAGCGCGCTCACCCGCAGCAATTCCGCATCCGCCCGGAAGCGGCCGACGAGCTGGAGCCCGATCGGCAGGCCGTCGCGGCCGAAGCCGCAGGGCAGACTGATCGCGGGGTGGCCGGTCATGTTGAACGGCATGGTCCAGGGGAACCAGTGCGGCCGGACGCTATCGAACCAGTGGCCGTCGATCTCGATCTTGCCGAACAGGTCCTGGTCGATCGGCAGCGCGGTGCGAGTGATGGTCGGCATCGCCAAGAGGTGTCCGCGCGCAAGCAGGGATTGCACGCGACGGAACAACGCTGTGCGCGCGAACATCGCCTCCTGATAGTCAACGCCGCTGACATTGGTGGCCAGCGCGATCTGCTTGACGAAGGCTTCACTCAAGACGCTGCCATGCTCGGCCACCAGCTTGGAGAACCGCGAACGCCAGACGGTGTGGTTGATGGCGCGCCAGATCGGCTCGACGTCGTAACCCTCGCCGGAGAACTCTTCAAGTTCGGCGCCAAGGCTCGCCAATCGGTCGAGGCTCGCCTTGAAAGCCGTGGCGACATCCGCAGAGACCGGGCGTCCGGGCGGCGAGGCGCAGAACAGGATTTTTTGGCCGCGCAGGTCGCCGCGCGGAGCGGCGGTGCCGATGAAATCGGGCACGGGCACGCCGATCGACCAGGGATCGCAGGCGTCCTCGCCAGCCATCGCCTGCATCATCAGCGCGGTGTCGGCAACGGTGCGCGTGGTCGGTGTGACATAGGTCTGGTTGCCGAACGCATCCAACGCCTGGCTGTGCGCGATCACGCCGTTGCTTTGCTTCAGCCCGACCACACCGTTGCAGGCGGCGGGAATCCGCGTCGAACCGCCTCCGTCAGTCGCAATCGCCAGCGGCGCAATGCCGCTCGCCACCGCCACGGCCGCACCGCCGCTGGAGCCTCCGGACGAACGCTCCGCGCTCCAGGCATTGCGAGTACGCCCGAACAGCGGCGAGTCGGTCACGCACTTGCTGCCAAATTCCGGTGTCGTGGTCTTGCCGATCAGGATCGCGCCTTCCGCGCGGAGCTTCGCGACAGCGACGGCATCCTCATTGGGGACGTTGTCCTTGTAGGGAACAGCGCCGAAGGTGGTCTTCACGCCCTTGGTGTTGACGATGTCCTTGATCGTGACGGGAAGGCCATGGAGAAGACCGAGCGGCCCACCAGCCATTACTTTGCGCTCAGCTTCGTGCGCCGCTTCCATTGCTTCGTCGCCGCAGATCGTGACGAAGCAGTTCAGCTCGGGCTGCAGCGCTTCAGCGCGCTTGAGCACCGCGCTGGTGACTTCGACCGGCGAGACTTTCTTGCTGGCGATGCGTTCGCGCAGTTCGGTGGCTGAGAGGAAACAGAGATCGTCGCTCATCGTGGCACGCTCGCGTCAGGATGCGCGGACCTTGCCAGCGCAAACCTGCCCTGTCCATTTCGGCTGGCGCATGGCCGCACTCCACCGGAACATCGCGGAAGCCCTGCGGCCTCACCAACTCCAGCTGATCTCGTGGCTCCAGGGCGGATCGGCGCCGGGGCGGGTGCAGGTCAGGCCGGCGCAATTGGCGGCAAAGGACAGCGCACGGCGGAGCTCGTCAGTGCTGATGTCCTTCAGTTGCGATCGGGCGAGACGGCCTTGCTTGTGCAGGGCGAACAGCATGGCGGCCTGAAAGCTGTCGCCGGCGCCGATCGTATCGGCGACCTCGATATTCGGTGCCTCAACCTCGATCTCACCGGCGCTTGCATGCCAGGCGACGGCACCGTTGTTGCCGCGGGTAATAACGACAAGGCTCGCGCCCTGCGCCAGCAGCGCACTCGCGCGCTGCTGATACGGCTCCTCCCCGAACAGATAGGCGAAGTCGATATCCGACATCTTGATGAGATCGGCGCTGGCGGCGAATTCGGCCATGCGCGCAAGATAAGCTCGCTTGTCCTTGACCAGATTGGGGCGGCAGTTCGGATCGAACGAGATCGTCGACGACGCCTTCGCATCGGCGATCAGCGCCTTGGTCTCGGCTGCGCCCTGGTCGTTGACCAGCGTGGTGGAGCCGACATGAACGGCCTCGACCGTATCGAAAGGAATGCTTCCTCGCCGAAACATCCAGTTCCGCGTCGCGGTCTCGGCGTCATAGAAGGCGTAGTGCGACTCGCCGGCGACAATGCGGACAAAGGCGAGCGTCGTTTGATGATCGCTACGCGTGGCGAGGCTGAGCTCAACGTTCGACGCCGCCGCGTGATCCGCGATCATGCGCCCGAACAGATCAGTCGAGATGCCGCCGACAAAACTCGTGGGTGCGCCGAGCCGCGCGATGCCGATCGCGACGTTTAGGCAGGAGCCGCCGACCGCCGGCATCACCGCCTCGCGGCCCACAGCATTTTGCGTTGGGACGAAATCGATCAGCGCGTCGCCGCAGGAAATCAGCATGACTCTTAACCCTTGACGATGTCGCGCATCGCCGCACGGCTGCCACGATCGATCTCGCGCAGCAGCTTGTACACCCCGCGCTTCCTGGTGTGAAACGCGGCCATGTCAGGCGCGGTCGGCTCGCTCTTGCGTCCGAGCGCCGACATTTTGGCCATGGTTTCGCCGATCGAGGCATAGGCGCCGCCGGCGACCGCCCCCAGCATCGCAGCCCCTAGCAGCACCGGCTCCCTGGTTTGCGGCAGCGCGACGGTAAGGCCCGTGGTATCAGCCATGATCTGCCGTACCAGCGGACTACGGCTCGCGCCGCCCCCCATGATCATGATGCCGGCATGGACGCCGTGTGCCGCAAAAGCCTCGATCACCTCGGCGAGCCCATAGGCGAGCCCGCACAGGCCGGCGAGGAACAGCCGTTCCATCGACCTGACATCGGTGTCGAGATCGAGGCCCGCGATTACCGCGCGGGTGTCGGGGTCGGCGTAAGGCGAGCGGTTGCCGATAAACTCAGGGAGCACGTGAACGTCGCGGGCGACCAGCGCGGCGCGACTGGCATCGCCCGCGCGCGCGATAATGCGGCGCTCGAGAAATTCAATGAGGTCGACGCCCTCACTGCGCGCCGCCGCGTGCGCTTCCGCGTGGCCGGGATGCGATTTGAGAAGGTGGTCGATCGCCGCGCCGGCGGCCGACTGGCCGCCCTCGTTGAGCCAGAAGTCGGGCACCATGCCGGAGTAATAAGGACCCCAGACGCCAGGCACGAAGCACGGCTCCTTCGTCGTCGCCATGATGCAGGCCGACGTTCCCATGATGTAGGCGAGACGATCGGTGACGTCCGTTGTTCCGCCGGCTCCGTCGCGCCCGCCGATCGCGCCGATGCCCCCAGCATGCGCATCGATCAGGGAGGCCCCGACCGGCGTGCCAGGCGACAGACCGAGGTCGGCCGCAGCGGCGCCGATCAGGCCGGCGCCGAGGCGCGTGCCGGGCGCGACGATCTCGGTGCCGATACGAGCGTAGTTCTCGCTGACGAAATCCGACAGGCCGATACGCTTGAAGAATGGCGCACTCCAGCCGCCGCTGTCATGTGCGAGGTAGTTCCACTTGCAGGTGACGGTGCAGGTCGAACGTTGCAGCGATCCTGTCGCGCGCCAGGTGAGATAGTCTGCCAGATCGAAAAAATGCCCGGCGGCATCGAAGCTCGCGCGCAGATGCCGTTTCAGCCAAAGGAGTTTCGGCATCTCCATCTCGGGCGAGATGGAGCCACCGACATAGCGCAGCACATCGTCCGCGGTCTCGTTGATCAGTCGCGCTTCGGCAATGGCGCGGTGATCCATCCAGACTATGACGTTGCGCTGCTTGTCGCCGGAGGCGCTGACCGTGACTGGCTCGCCCTTGACGTCGAGCACCACCAGGGAACAGGTCGCATCAAACCCGATGCCGCCGACGCTGTCGGGCGCGATCGCCGCCTCCGCCATCGCCGCCCGGACCGATTTGACGCAGGCCTGCCAGATATCCTCCGACGACTGCTCGACGATGTCGCCGGCCTCGTGCCAGATCCGGATCGGATGTTTGGCGGTCGCAAGTAGCGTGCCCGCCTCGTCAAACACCCCTGCCCGCGTGCTCGTGGTCCCTACATCGACGCCGATATACGCTCGCGGCATTGTCGCTCCCGGAAGCTCTCGTCAAGTTTGACGCAAGCCTACCAGCAAGTGTAGCCGCCATCCACCAGCACGATGCTTCCTGTCATCAGGCTTGCGGCCTCGGATGCGAGGAACAGGACGACCGAGGCGATCTCCTCGACCTGTCCCATCCGCCCCATCGGAGTTCCACCGATCCAGGCGTCGTACATTTTCGGGGTGCTTTTCACGAAGGCATTGAGTGGCGTGTCGATATAGGTCGGGGCCACCGCGTTGACGCGGATGCCGCGCGCGCCCCATTCGGCGGCCAGCGACTTGGTCAGATGGTGCACGCCGGCCTTGGAAGCGTTGTAGAAGCACTGCTCCTGCGGCTTGTTGACGATGAATCCGGACATCGATCCGACATTGACGATGGCACCGCTCCTGGCGTTGAGCATGTGCTTGCCGAATTCGCGGCAGCACCAGAAGGTGCCGTTGAGATTGACGTCGATGACATTCAGCCAGTGCTCGTCGGTGACGGTCTCGGCCGGCGTTTCGCTGCGGGCAATGCCGGCATTGTTGACGAGGATGTCGACCTTGCCGTGGCGGGCGACGAGGTCGTTGGCGACCTCCGCCACGCGCTTGGTGTCGGTGACGTCCATGATCGCGGTCTCAATGTCAAAGCCCTTTGCTTTCAGGGTCGTCTTGGCGTCGCCGGCAACCTTGCTGTCGCGATCGCCGATGATCACCTTGGCGCCGGCTTCGGCCAGCGCCTCCGCGCAGGCGAGGCCAATGCCCTGCCCGCCGCCGGTGATGAATGCGGTCTTACCGCTCAGCTTGAATTTTTCCAGGTACATGGTCGTCTTCCCGTTTCTTGTCAGTTCCTGATCGCATTGCCGCTTGCATCGAAGCGATGAATGCGCGCGGGGTCCGGCACCAGCGACACGCGGTCGCCGGCGTGCAGGCTGAGTTCGCCGATGTAGCGCGCGGTCAACATCCCGAGCGGCCCGGCATCGACATAGAGAAAGGTGTCGCTACCGAGATGCTCGGCGACCGCAATCGTTCCCTGCCAGCCGCCGCCGCCGTCACGCTCGATCTTGAGATGCTCCGGCCGTACGCCGATCGTGGCGGCGCCCTTCTGCGCGGCGCTCTCGCCTGTGACGAAATTCATCTTGGGTGAGCCGATGAAGCCGGCGACGAACAGATTCGCGGGCCGCTCGTACAGCTCCAGCGGCGAGCCGTATTGCTCGATCTTGCCGGCGTTGAGCACGACGATCTTGTCGGCCATGGTCATGGCCTCGACCTGGTCGTGGGTGACGTAGATCGCGGTGGTGCCGAGCTGCTTCTGAAGCCGCGTCACCTCGATGCGCATCTGCACGCGCAACGCGGCGTCGAGATTGGACAGCGGCTCGTCGAACAGGAACCCCTTGGGCTCGCGGACGATGGCGCGGCCGATTGCGACGCGCTGGCGCTGGCCGCCGGAGAGCTCGCGCGGCTTGCGGTCGAGATAGGGTGAGAGGTTCAACGTCGCGGCGGCCGCCTCGACCTTGCGGTTGATTTCCTCCTTGGGCAATCCCGCCATCTTCAGGCCGAAGCCGATATTGCCGCGTACGCTCATATGCGGATAGAGCGCATAGGACTGAAACACCATCGACAATCCGCGCTTGGCGGGTGGCGTGTCGACGACGTTCTTGCCGTCGATCAGGATAGCGCCGCCGGTGACGTCCTCAAGTCCCGCGATCAGCCGCAGCAGCGTGGTCTTGCCGCAGCCTGACGGACCGACGAACACGACGAATGAGCCGTCGGCGATGTCGAGATCGGCGCCCTTGATGATATGCACCGGGCCGAAGGATTTCTGCACGCCCTGAAGTGTGATCTGACCCATGATCCGGCAGCCCCTTTACTTCACCGCGCCGAAGGTGAGCCCGCGCACGAGCTGCTTCTGGCTGAACCAACCGAGCACAAGAATGGGCGCAATCGCCAACGTCGAGGCAGCCGACAATTTTGCCCAGAACAGTCCTTCCGGACTGGAATAGGACGCGATGAACGTGGTGAGTGGCGCAGCGTTCGAGGTCGACAGATTGAGCGTCCAGAATGCCTCGTTCCAGGCCAGGATCAGATTGAGCAGCAGCGTCGATGCGAGTCCAGGGATCGCCATCGGCGTCAGCACATAGATCAGCTCGCGGCCTATCGTGGCGCCGTCCATGCGCGCGGCCTCCAGGATGTCGCGCGGGATCTCCTTGAAATAAGTGAAGAGCATCCAGATCACGATCGGCAGATTGCCGAGACAGAGGATGAAGATGAGACCGATGCGGGAATCGAGCAAGCCAAAGGTCTTGTAGATCAGGTAGATTGGAACGAGCACGCCGACCGGCGGCATCATCTTGGTCGAGAGCATCCAGAGCAGGATGTCCTTGGTGCGCTTGGTCGGCGAGAACGCCATCGACCAGGCTGCGGGGACTGCAATCACGAGCGCAATCAGGGTCGAGCCACCGGCGATGATGATCGAGTTCATTGCGTGGAGCAGATAGTCGCTGCGCTCCTGAACTGTCGCGTAGTTCTCCGTCGTCCAGTGGAAGAACAGGAAAGACGGCGGAATGGCGAAGGCTTCGAGCTCGGTCTTGAAGCTCGCCAGCACCATCCAAAGGATCGGGAAGAAGATCAGGAATCCGAAGAACCATGCCCCGATCGTCGAAACAACCACCCGCTGCGTCGTTGACTTGCGCGCCATGATTTCAGGCTTCCAGGTTGCGGCCGACGATGCGGACAAGGAAGAAGGCGACGACGTTGGCGATGACCACGGCGACAAGACCGCCCGCCGAGGCACTCCCGACGTCGAATTGGATCAACGCTTGCGAATAGATCAGGAAGGCGATGTTGGTGGTCTGCAAGCCTGGCCCGCCACCAGTTGTGACGAAGATCTCGGCGAACACCGTCAGCAGGAAGATGGTCTCGATCAGGATCACCACCGTGATCGGGCGCGCCAGATGCGGCAGCGTAATGTAGATGAAGGTCGAGATCGCGCTGGCGCCGTCCATCTCTGCCGCCTCCTTCTGCTCTTCGTCGAGCGATTGCAAGGCCGTGAGCAGGATCAGCGTTGCGAACGGCAGCCATTGCCAGGCCACGATCAGGATCACCGAGAACAGCGGCACGTCGTTGAACCAGTCGACCGGAGTCAGCCCGACCAGCTTGGCGAGCCAGGCGAACAGGCCGGACACCGGGTGCATCAGGAGGTTCTTCCAGACCAGCGCGCTCACCGTGGGCATCACGAAGAACGGCGCGATCACCATCAGCCGCACGAAGTTGCGACCGATCACGGGCTGGTCCATCAACAGCGCCAGGGGAATGCCGAGCAGGATCGTCAGCGCCAGCACCGAGCCGACCAGCACCAGAGTGTTCTGAAGCGAGGCGAGGAAGGCGGGATCGGTGAGGAAGTAGTGGAAGTTTTCAAGCCCGACGAACGATTCCGAACCGGGATCAAGCAGGCTGTAATGCAACGTTGAAAAATAGAGCGTCAGCGCAAGCGGAACGATCATCCAGATGAAGAGCAGTCCGACGGCCGGGCTCAGGAGCGACCGCGCAAGGAATTGCGTCTGCCGGGTTGCCATCCGTGGGCTCTCCGCTTGGGGGAAGAAAGCGGCCATCCATCGCGCAAGGAGTGGATGGCCGCAAGTTTGAGCTCAAGGAGAGCTCGGGTTCACTTGATGTAGCCGGCGCGCTTCATCTCGCGCTCGGTCGCCGATTGCGCAGCCGAGAGTGCCGCGTCGACCGTCATCGATCCCGCAAGCGCAGCGGAGAATTGCTGCCCAACCTGCGTGCCGATGCCCTGAAATTCAGGGATCGCGGCATATTGCACGCCGACGTAGGGCACCGGCTTCACGGTCGGCTTGTTCGGATCAGCCGCGTCGATCGAGGCCAGCGTCATCTTGGCGAAGGGCGCGGCCTTCAGGTACTCAGGATTCGTGTAGAGCGAGGTGCGCGTGCCCGGAGGCACGTTGGACCAGCCTTCCTTCGAGGCCACGAGCTTGGTGTAGTCCTTGCTGGTTGCCCAGGCGATGAACTTTTCGGCGGCTTCTGACTTCTTGGAGCCGGCAGGAATCGCGAGGTTCCAGGCCCACAGCCAGTTGGCGTTCTTGCCGAGTCCGGTATTGGGCGCGAGAGCAAAGCTGACCTTGTCGGCGACCTTGGAGTCCTTCGGGTTGGTGACGAAGGACGCCGCGACCGTCGCATCGATCCACATGCCGCACTTGCCTGCGTTGAACAGCGCTAGATTCTCGTTAAAGCCATTCGAGCTCGCACCGGGAGGGCCGGCGTCCTTCATCAGGTTGACGTAGGTCGTGAGCGTCGTCTTCCATTCCGGCGTGTTGAATTGCGGTTCCCACTTCTCGTCGAACCAGCGTGCGCCGTAGGAGTTGGCCATCGCCGAGAGGAACGCCATGTTCTCGCCCCACCCGGCCTTGCCGCGCAGGCAGATGCCATAAGTACCAGCGCTCTTGTCGGTGATCTTCTTGGCGGCGTCGATGACAAACTCCCAGGTCGGCTTCTCCGGCATCTTCAGGCCGGCCTTCTCGAACAGATCGGTGCGATACATGATCATCGAGCTCTCGCCGTAGAACGGCGCCGCATAGAGCTTGCCGTCGACGGAGACCGCATCCTTGATCTTCGGCAGGAGGTCGGCGACGTCGTAATCGGCGCCGAGATTGGCGAGCGGCACCAGCCAGCCCTTCTTGGCCCAGATCGGCACCTCGTAGGTGCCGATCGTCAGCACGTCGAACTGGCCGCCCTTGGTGGCGATGTCGGTGGTGACGCGCTGGCGCAGCACGTTTTCCTCGAGCGTCACCCATTTCACTGAAATGTCGGGATTCGCCTTGGTGAATTCACTGGTCAGCCCCTGCATGCGGATCATGTCGCCGTTGTTGACGGTGGCGATCGTCAGGGTCGTTTCGGCCATCGCGGGGACGGCAAGCAGTACAGACGCGCCGCAGACGGCGCCCAGAACGTGTTTCACGGTGTCCTCCCTCAATTCGCGTTTTGAGCATATGCCCACGCGTTGAGCGTATGTTCGGATGAGGTGTCGCAGATGTCAAGCAGGCGCGCGGCTGTTTCCGCAACTTATGAGTGCTGCGCTGCGGGAGGTAACTGCCGTGCGGGACGGAAGGGATGGCAGTTTGTTCGCGCTGGAGCGCTCGCGACTTTTCCACCGCCTCCGCTTGCGGGAGAAGGAACCGAGTCCCGTGGCCGCGCTAGCTCAGCGCTCCAGGATTGCCCTTGCCGTGGCCTCATCGGTGATCAGGCCATTGATCAGGCGCCCATTCAGCGCCGCCGCAATCGCCGACACCTTGGCCGCGCCAACCGCGGCGCCGATGGTCGTGGTCCTCGCCGGGACCTCCGGTGGAATGCTGGTGAGGCGCTTGTTGGTGCCGGCCTTGAGCAGGCGGCCCTTGGAATCATAGGCCCAGCCGGTGATCTCGCCGATCGCGCCCTGCCGCATCATCTCGAATAATTCGTCGCGGGTGACGAAGCCGTCGACATGGACCTGCGCCTTCTGGTCCATCTGGCCGATGCCGACGAGGCGCAGATCCGCTTTGGCCGCGACTGCCTTCACTTTCGCGATCGGCTCGATCCGCACCATCTTGTTGCGCTCGTCCTCCGAGGACATCAGAAACGGCAGCGGCATCGGATAATGCCGCGCGCCGGTGCGGTCGGCCAGCCGGCCGACGGTGTCGTAGAAGCTCGCCGAGCCGTCGGCGGAGATGTTGCCGACCAGCGAGACGATCTGATGGTTGGGCCGGTCGATCGGCGTGACGCGCTCGACCGCGGCGCGTACCGCCCGCCCCGTGCCGAGGGCGACGATCACAGGCGTCTCCGAGCGGAGCGTCGCATCCAGCAGATTGGCGCAGCGCTCAGCAATACCAGCAGTGGACTGCGGTGCAGCAAGATCGGCCGGGACAACTTCGCAATGGCTGAGCTGGAACCGCTCCTTCAGGCGTGCCGCGAGCTCCATGCATTCGGCAATGGGATGTTCGAGCCGGAACGTGATCAGCCGCTCGGCGAGACACAGCGAGACCAGCCGCTGCGCCGAGGCGCGCGACACCTGGAGCATCTTAGCGATCTCGTCCTGGGTGTGACCGGCAATGAAATAGAGCCAGCCGGCGCGCGCGGCGTCGTCGAGCCTCGACTTTTCGTTCTCGGCGGCCATGCGGCCTCACGCCTCCCAGAAATCGCTCATCCGCGCGAAGACCCGATCGGCTCCGGCGGCCGACAATATAGCGCGGCCATCGCGGTCGCGATAATGGCTACCGCCGACAAATCCCCAGACCATCATCCCGGCCGCCTTGGCGGCCTGCACGCCGCTGACGCTGTCTTCGATCACAAGCGTACGCGCGGGATCAGCCAGCATCTTCGCGGCTGCGTGCAGAAAGAGATCCGGCGCCGGCTTTCCGTGCCTGACCATCTGCGCAGTGTAGAGCCGGTCACCGAAATGCGGCGCGAGGCCGGCCACATCAAGCGACAGCGAAACGCGGTCGAGGTCGCTCGACGATGCGACGCAGCACGGCGTTTTCAATTCGGACAGCACGGAGCCGACGCCAGGAATCGGCTGGAGTGCCCCGGTAAACGTCTCGAGCACGCGCGCCTTCAGGCGCGGCAGAAAATCGCGAGGAAGGACCTGTCCGAGATCGCGATAGTGCTCCTCGACCGCCTTCGTGCTGCGTCCAAGGAAGAGTTCGAGCGCCCGTTCCACCGTGAGCTGAAGGCCGAACTCCGCCAGCACTTCCGACAGGCAACGACAGCTCAGGAGCTCGCTGTCGACGAGCACGCCGTCGCAATCGAAGACGATCAGATCGGGTTTTGGCCTGTCCTGGTCCATCCGGTCATTCGATCATATACCCAGATGATGAGCAATAGCTCAGGAGCTTGGCGCGCCGGTGGCGGTTGAGGCCATCTGGCGGCGTGGCTACCCTTGTCAAAACAGCACAAAGGCACCGATCAGCAAACCCGCAGCGAAGGAAATGAGCCCTAAGGTGCAGACGGAAACGATGCGCACGAGGATGCGAAGTCGCACCTCATACTCATCGTCTGTCATCTCGTGGATTTGAGCCGCCACTGGTGCTGCCCTGCCCGTGTGCTATTCGGCACTTCTGGATTTATAGCCCAAATCATGGTCAAGGCGAGGCATTGGCACGGAGGTATTTGCCGTGATCGGAATTTGGGAAAATTGTACCGTATGGGGTGGCGCCGCAGCCCCACCCGCGGGTGATTCCCTACCGCCGCTGGTTATACACGTCGATGCACACGGCTCCCAGCAGCACCAGGCCCTTGATGACCTGCTGGTAGTCGATGCCGATGCCGAGGATGGACATGCCGTTGTTCATCACGCCCATGATCATGGCGCCGACCACGGCGCCGCCGACGCGGCCGACGCCGCCATAGGCCGAGGCGCCGCCGATGAAGCAGGCGGCGATGACGTCGAGCTCGAAGCCCAGACCCGCCTTGGGCGTTGCGGTGTTGAGACGCGCGGCGAAGACGAGACCGGCAAGCGCGGCCAGCACGCCCATGTTGACGAAGGTGAAGAAGGTCAGTCGCTCGGTCTTGATGCCCGACAGGCCTGCCGCCTTGGCGTTGCCGCCGACGGCATAGATCTGCCGACCGATCACGGTGCGGCGGGTGACGAAACCATAGAGCGCGATCAGGACGCTCATGATCACGAGCACGTTGGGCAGGCCGCGATAGGTCGCGATCAGATAGGTGAAATAGAGCACGGCGCAGGCAAGCACGATGCTCTTGCCCAGGAAGAACGCGTAAGGCTCAACCTCGATGCCGTGCGACACCTCACGTGCACGGCTCTTGGCACTGGCGTAGACCAGCCCTAGCGCCAGAGCGACTCCGATCAGCATCGAGATCGGATGCAGCGTGCCGGCTTCTGAAACAAAGTTACACCCGAAGAAACTAGCTGGCTCAGGCTGGGAACAGGCGAGCTCCGGAATGAAGCCTGACGACAGCTTCTGGAAGGTCGACGGGAACGGCCCGAGCGACTGGCCCTGCAATACCGCGAGCGCGAGGCCTTTGAACACCAGCATGCCGGCGAGGGTGACGATGAAGGACGGGATCTTGAAATAGGCCACCCAATAGCCCTGCGCGGCGCCGATGGCCGCGCCGACGGCGAGGCAGATGATGAAGGCGAGCGTGTAGTCGACCTTGTATGTCACCATCAGAAGAGCAGCGACCGCGCCGACGAACCCCGCGACCGATCCGACCGACAAGTCGATGTGACCGGTGACGATCACCAGCAGCATGCCCAGCGCCATGATGACGATGTAGCTGTTCTGGAGCACAAGGTTGGTCAGGTTGAGCGGCTGCAGCAGCGTGCCGCTGGTCATGACCTGGAAGAACAGCATGATCGCAATCAGCGACATCAACATGCCGTAGTTGCGCAGATTGTTCTTGATGAAGCTGCCGTGCCGGCGCTCCTCGGGCAGCGAAACCGTCTTGTCGGTCATGGCCGCAATCCTCCCATCTCCGCGACCCTGGCCGCGCCGTTTCCGTTGCTTCGTTCATTGCGCATGATGGCGCGCATGATGTTTTCCTGTGTCGCCTCGGCGCCCGGGAACTCGCCGACAAAGGCGCCGTCGTTCATGACGCAGATGCGGTCGCAGATGCCGAGCAGCTCGGGCATCTCCGAGGAGATCACCACGACGCCACGGCCGGCTTCTGCCAGCTCGTTGATGATACAGTAAATCTCATATTTGGCACCGACGTCGATGCCCCTTGTCGGCTCGTCCAGGATCAAGACCTTGGGGTCGGTCATCAGCCATTTCGACAGCACGACCTTCTGCTGGTTCCCGCCGGAGAGCTGACCGGTCTCCTGGTAGACGTCGGAACAGCGAATCCGCATGCGGTTGCGGTAGTCGCTGGCGACCTTCAGCTCGGCGATGTCGTCGATGACCCTCCCCGGCGCGACCTGGTCGAGGCTTGCCAGCGTAATGTTCTTGCGGACGTCGTCGGCCAGGATCAGCCCAAGCTGCTTACGGTCCTCGGTCACATAGGCAAGGCCCGCGTCGATGGCGGCCGCGACGTTTGGCAGCACGATCTCATGGCCCTCGAGGGCGATGCGGCCGGTGATATTGGTGCCCCAGGCGCGGCCGAACAGGCTCATGGCGAACTCGGTACGACCCGCGCCCATCAGTCCGGCGATGCCGACGACCTCACCGCGTTTGACGCCGAAATTGACGTTCTTGATCACCTGCCGGTCGGGATGAATGGGGTGATAGACCGACCAGTTCGCCACCTCGAGCACCGGCTCGCCGATCTTCGCGCTGCGCTCCGGGAAGCGATGGGCCAGATCGCGATTGACCATGCTGCGGATGATGCGGTCTTCCTGGATCGGCTCGGCGCGGCAGTCGATGCTGTCGACGGTGCGTCCGTCGCGCAGCACGGTGATATGGTCGGCGACGCGGGCGACCTCGTTGAGCTTGTGCGAGATCAGGATCGAGCCGATGCCCCGCTCGCGGAACTTCATCAGGCGTTCGAGCAGTGCGGCGCTATCGGCCTCGTTCAGGCTGGCGGTCGGCTCGTCCAGGATCAGCATCCGAACACGCTTGGACAGCGCCTTGGCAATCTCGACCAACTGCTGCTTGCCGACGCCGAGATCGGTGATCAGGGTATCGGGCGATTCCTTCAGGCCAACTTGCGCGAGCAGCTCGCGCGTGCGCCGGTACACCTCGTCGCGATCGATCACGCCGAATTTTGACGGCGGGTGCGAGAGAAAAATATTCTCCGCGATCGACATCAGCGGGATCAGCGCCAGCTCCTGATGGATGATGATGATACCGAGCGCCTCGGAATCGTTGATGTCGCGGAAGCGGCGTTCCTCGCCCTCGAAGACGATGGTGCCCTCGTAGCTGCCCGCCGGGTACACTCCGCTCAGCACCTTCATCAAGGTTGATTTGCCGGCGCCATTCTCGCCGACGAGGGCGTGGATCTGCCCGGCCTCGACCGAGAAATTGACGTCACGCAACGCCTGCACACCGGCAAAGCTCTTGCTGACGTTGCGCATCTCCAGCATGGCGGTCATCGCATTACGTCCCATCCGTTACGTCCCTCTCCCCGCGTACGGGGAGAGGGAAACTCGACAGTCTTACTGGAACTGCGACTTCTTGTAGTAGCCGCTGTCAATCAGGGTCTTCTCCCAATTGTCCTTATACACCACGACCGGCTTCAGCAGATAGGACGGCACGGTCTTGGCACCGTTCTCATAGGTCTTGGTGTCGTTCACCGTGACCTGCTTGCCGGCGAGCGCGGCATCGACCATATCGGCGGTGACCTTGGCGAGATCGCGGGTGTCCTTGAAAATGGTCGAATACTGGTCGCCGCGCAGCATCGCCTTGATCGACGGAACCTCGGCGTCCTGGCCGCTGATGATCGGCATGGGCTGATCCGCCGTGCCGTAGCCCACGCCCTTCAGCGAGGAGATGATACCGATCGAGAGGCCGTCATAGGGCGACAGCACAGCGTTCACCTTCTTGTTGCCGTAGTAGGCACTGAGCAGGTTGTCCATGCGGGCCTGGGCGGTGGCACCGTCCCAGCGCAGCGTTGCGACCTTGTCCATGCCCGTCTGCCCGGACACGACGACGAGCTTCTTGCTGTCGATGTAGGGCTGAAGCACGCTCATCGCGCCGTTGTAGAAGAAGTAGGCGTTGTTGTCGTCGGGTGAGCCGCCGAACAGCTCGATGTTGAAAGGCCCCTTGCCGTCCTTGAGGCCGAGTCCCTGCACGATCGATTCCGCCTGCAGCACGCCGACCTGGAAGTTGTCGAAGGTCGCGTAATAGTCGACATTCGGCGTACCGCGGATCAGGCGGTCATAGGCGATCACGGTGATGCCCTTGGCCTTGGCCTGCTTGAGCACGTCCGACAGCGTGGTGCCGTCGATCGCGGCGATCACGAGTGCCTTGGCGCCCTTGGTCACCATGTTCTCGACCTGCGAGAGCTGGTTCGGGATGTCGTCTTCGGCATATTGCAGGTCGGTGTTGTAGCCGCGCTCCTTCAGCACCTTCACCATGTTGTTGCCGTCGTCGATCCAGCGCGCCGAGGACTTGGTCGGCATGGCGATGCCGACTGTTGCCTTGTCCTGCGCGGAGGCCGTCAGGCCCGTGGCCATTGTTGCAGCGCCGGCCAGCGCCATCGCGAGAAATGTCGTCTTCAATTTCAACATGCTTCACTCCCGTTGGGTGTCAGACTGTTTCTTAGGTCGTTCAGTACGTCGGTAGAGGTCGGTTTCGGATCTCCTATGCGAGCTTGACATCAGGCTCCGCGCGACCGCGCGCGGAGGCTTGTAGCAGAAACGTGCGGCCGGCCAGTGGGTCGGCGGCGCGCGCCTCCGCATCCATATCCTGCCAGGCGGACGTGACAAGCAGGCGCGACAAATCGGGGCCGACGAAAGCAGGGCAACTCGCCTGTCTGGCGGGCACATGCAGCGAGCGCAGGCGCTCGCCTTGGGGAGAATAGACATCGACCCTGCCGGCGCCCCAGCAGGCGTTCCATATCTGCCCGTCGGCATCGCACACGGAGCCATCGAGCCCGCCGACGCCGGTGTGGCGGAGCAACACGTCCGGCTCCCCGCGCGGCAGGCCCGTGTCGGGATTGAGCGGCACAGCGTAAAGCACGGCGCGCACCGTATCGGTGAAGTAGCCGGTGGCACCATCCGGCGAAAAGCAGATCGAGTTGGGAATGCTGATGCCCGGAAACAGCGTCGAGATCTTGCCACGGTGGAGCGCGTAGATTGCTCCCGCCCCCCGCTCGGCCTTGCGCCCCATGGTGCCGATCCAGAACGTGCCGGATCGATGCACACGGCAATCATTGGAACGCGTCGCAGGATTATCCGCTTCAAGCGGACAGAACAGCGTCATCACGCCATCGGCGACTGTTCGGATGTAGAGACCATCCTCCGCAACGATGAGCTGCCGCTCGGCATCGATCCGCCCAAGCGCGCTCGCCATCCGGCCGAGCGCGTGGACGCGGATCGTACCGCCACCGAGATGCGCCTCGAATAGCTTCCCTTCGCGAATGTCGAACCACCAGGCGGTGTCGGTGGCCACGTCATAGGTCGGCCCCTCGCCGAGGTGGCAGGGATGATCCGAGAGAACGGAGGTTGGCACCTCTTCCATCATGGCGACCTCACCGCAAAGCGATAGACGGTGTGATGGCGATAGACGCCGCCGGGATCGAGGCGCGGGCTCGGAAAGTCCGGCCGGTTCGGCGCATTCGGCCAGATATGCGGCTCGAGGCACAACGCGTCCGATTGACGGATCAGCTTGCCGCCCTTGCCCGAGATCGAGCCGTCGAGATAGTTGCCGGAATAGACTTGCAAGCCAGGCTGGTCGGTGAACAGCTCCATGATCCGCCCTGAAAGCGGTGCCTCCAGCCGGGCCGCGAGCGCGAGCTTGCCGTCGCGCGCGAGGCAATAGGTGTGGTCGTAGCCCTTGCCATTCCGCAATTGCTGATCGTTCTCGCGGATACGTGCGCCGACAGCGTGGGCCTCGCGGAAGTCGAATGCTGTGCCGGCCACCGCGCGCGGCGATTCCGGCAGCGGGATGGCGATGGGATCAATGGCCAGGAAATGCTCTGCCGCGACCGTCAGTTTGTGATCGAGGATGGACGTGCCTGACATGGCACCTTCCAAATTGAAAAAGCTGTGGTTGGTGAGGTTCACGATGGTCGGGCGATCGGTCCGCGCCTCCATCGTCAGCGACAGCTCGGTCGGGCCGGTGACGCGATAGGTCAGGATCACATCGAGCTTGCCGGGATAATTCTCCTCGCCGTGCGGGCTCGTGTAGGTCAGCGTAACCGCAGGGCTCGCGCCGTCGTCGATCCCGGCAATGTCCCAGAGCTTGCGATCGAAACCATCGAGACCGCCATGCAGCGCGTTGGGGCCGTTGTTGATTGGAAGCCGGAAAGTCTCGCCGTCGAGCGCGAACTGTCCGTTAGCGATACGGTTGGCGTAGCGGCCCACTGTCGCGCCGAAAAACTTGCGTTCGGCGAGATAGCCGGCGAAGGCGTCATGGCCCAGCACGACGTCGTCGTAACGGCCCTTGGCGTCCGGCGCGATCAGCGCCTGGATCACCGCGCCATGGGTGATGATGCGAGCCTCAAACCCGCCCTCCCCGCGCAGCACGATACGCTCGACACTGCGTCCATCCGGCAGCGTTCCGAAAACGTCTTTGGTTACTTTCGCACCAACCATGTCTAGTCCACAAACGGTTCGACGATATCACGCTTGCCGAGCAGGAAAGCGTCGGCGACGAGACGAAGCGGTGCCAGGTCGACATCGCTCGCGCCTGACGCCGCGAGCTTGACGAAGTGACGGTAGAGTTCTCGATATTCCTCATCAGGCGCCTCGGCAACAACCTTGCCGTCGACCGCCATGATCCTGCCGCCGCGGGACAACGTCATCCGGCCCTGATCGGTTTCCGCGACGATATCCCAGCTCTGCGGCCCGGTCTGACGAAAGTCGAACTCGGCTGTGACAGGCAGACCGCTGATGTCGGTCAGCGTCAGGTTGGCGGCAATCGGCGACTGGCAATTGGCCGGAAAGGCAAGTTTGGCCGCGGTGACGAACACCGGCCTTGGCAGGATGCGGGTCAGGATCGAGAGCGCATTGATGCCGGGATCGAACACGCCGAGCCCGCCGGGCTCCCAGATCCAGGCCTGGCCCGGATGCCAGACGCGGACGTCTTCCTTCCAGATGATGTGCACCGACTTGATCTGGCGCGTCGCCAGCCATTCACGGGCCGGTTCGACGGCCGGCGCGTGGCGCGAATGCCAGGTCGCAAACAAGGTGCGCTTTGCATCTGCTGCCATCGCCACCAGCGGATCGAGCTCGGCAACGCCGATGCCGGGTGGCTTCTCCAGCATGACATGCTTGCCGGCGGCGAGTGCCGCGGCGGCCTGGGCGCGTCGCACCTGCGGCGGGGTGCAGAGCGATACCGCATCGATCTCCGGGCCCTTCTCCAGCAGCTCCTCGATGGTCGCAAAATGCGGCAGGCCCGGCAGCGACGCGTTACGACTGGCAACGGCGGCAAGCATGGCGCCTGACGTCGCGGCGATCGCACCGACATGCTGGTCGCGCGCGATCTTGCCGAATCCGACGATGGCGATACGAAGATCTGTCACGAACTTTCTCCAGATTCTACAGGTGCGGCCGGCGCTGTCTCGGCCGCCATTCCCTTATGCCGGCGCATGCCGTTGTGAATGACGAAGGCCATGGCTTCGGCCGCTGCCTCAGCGTCACCGGCTGCAATCGAGTCGGCGATCTTCTGGTGCCAGACCAACGCGATCTCGCGGTCCTCCGACCCGGCAGGTGCACTGAGCATGAACGCCGTGCGCAAGGCGGCTTCGATCACATGCCCGATGGAGCGCATGAACGGATTGCCGGACGCTCGCGCCACCGCAAGGTGCAAAGCGAGATCGGCTTCGGCAAAGCCAACGGACTCGGACGTTTCCTGCCGCATGCGGTCCATGCTGCGTTGAAGCTCGGCGACGTCTTCCTCCGAACGGCGCTTGGCCGCGAGCGCTGCCGCGCGCGGTTCGACCGCAAGACGTATCTCGGCGAGATCGTTGAGAAAGCGCCTGTCGATGCCGGCGTCGAGATGCCAGGCGAGCACATCGGCGTCGAACATGTTCCAGGCGGCGCGCCCGCGTACGACAGTGCCAACCCGGGCCTTGGTGGTGAGCAGTCCCTTGGCGACCAGCGTCTTCACGCTCTCGCGGAGCACCGGCCGCGACACGCCAAACATCGCCGTCAGCTCGGCATCGCCCGGAAGCCGCACGCCTTCCGCATACCGGCCCGCGATGATGTCGACACCGATCGAGCGGGACACCTCCGCGTGGTTCGAATGGGCCCGTCGTGTCGGGATAACGACGATGCGCGAGGTCATGGGGCTGCTCCCACGCGCTTTGCCACTGGTCGGCGCGCCAGCGCAACCAATCCTTGCTGAAGGGCAATGAAGGCAAACAGCAAGATGCCGGTCGCGATCTTGGTCCACCAGCTCGACAGCGTGCCGTCGAAATTGATGTAGGTCTGGATCATGCCCTGGATCAGCACGCCGAGGAAGGTGCCGATCACCGAACCCTGCCCGCCCGTGAGTAGCGTGCCGCCGATGACCACGGCCGCGATGCTGTCGAGCTCGACGCCGACGGCGGAGAGCGAATAGCCGGCGCTTGTATAGAAGGAGAACACGATGCCGGCGATCCCTGCGAGCAGGCTCGACAGCATGTAGATCTTCACCGTCATCCTGCCGACCGCGACGCCCATCAGGCTGGCGGTCGCCCTGTTACCGCCGAGTGCATAGACATTGGCACCGAACCGGGTGAGATGCAGCAGAAGTGCGCCGCCGATCGCGATGGCCAGCATGATGATCGCAACCGCGCTCAGCCGTCCGCCCCCGGGCATCCGCAACGCAAAATCGGATACGGTTGAATAAACCGGCGCGGTAATCGGCACCGATTCCGTCGACAGCAGGAAGCTTGCGCCACGCGCCAGGAACATGCCAGCCAGCGTCACGATGAAGGGCGGCAGGTCGAAGACGTGGATGATCGCGCCCATCGCCGCGCCAAAGGCCGCCGAGAGCACGAGGATGGCGACGAAAGCGATCAGCGGCGGCACGCCCCAGCGCTCGATCGCAAGCGCGACGAACACAGTGGTGAAGCCGATGACGGAGCCGACCGAGAGATCGATGCCGCCGGAGATAATCACGAAGGTCATGCCGGTCGCGACGATGCCAAGGAAGGCGTTGTCGGTGAGGAGATTGCCGACCACGCGGGTGGAGGCGATGTTGGGAAACTGCACTGCGCAAGCTGCGAAGCCCGCTACCAGAACGACGGCCGTGATCAGGACTGGCGGGAGCCCTTTCATGGGTTTGCCCTCCGCAGCCGCGCCATGATGCCGGCAAAGCCGGACAATTTTGGCGATTGTAGCAGCAGCACTGCGAGCACCACCACCGCCTTGACCAGCAGGTTGAACTCCGGCGGATAGCCCGACAGCAAGATACCCGTGTTCATGGTCTGGATGATCAGCGCACCCAACACAGCCAGAACCAGGCTGAAGCGCCCACCGAACAGCGAGGTTCCGCCGATCACGACCGCAAGGATGGCGTCGAGCTCGAGCCACAGGCCGGCATTGTTGGCATCCGCCCCCATGATGTCGGCTGCTGCGATCACGCCGGCAAGCGCTGCGCAGACACCGCACCAGACATAGACCGCCAGGATCATCGCCCGGGTACCGACGCCAGCAAGCTCGCTCGCCCGTGCATTGCCGCCGGTCGCCTCGATCAGGAGGCCGAGCGCCGAGCCGCGGACCACAGCACAAGTCAAGATCAGCATGCCAAGCGCGATCACGACCGGGACCGGGACGCCAAGAATGGCGCCGTTGCCGAGCCAGACCAGATCCGGCGAGGTAAAGGTCACGATGCGCCCCTCGGTGATAAGCTGAGCGATGCCGCGCCCTGCCACCATCAGGATCAGCGTCGCCACGATCGGCTGCATGCCGAGAACGGCTACAAGAAAGCCGTTCCACAATCCGCAGACGAGTCCAGCGCCGAGCGCAGCCCCCAGCACCACCGGCAGACCATGACTATCGGCGAGACTTGCGGCAATCGCGCCGCAGATGGCCATCACCGCGCCGACCGAGAGATCGATGCCGCGTGTCGCGATCACCAACACCATTCCGAGCGAGAGCAGCGCCACCGGCGTGCCGCGATTAAGCACGTCGATCATGCTACCGAACAGACGGCCGTCCTGAAGGCGCAGGTCGAAGAACTGCGGCGACACCACGCGGTCGACCGCGAGGATCACGATCAGCGCCAGGATCTGGGCAAGGCCGCGGCGCGGCAACAACGCTGTCATGCCCGGGCCTCTTGCACCGCCGCGCCATCGGCGGCGATGGCCGCGAGAATATTGGTGACGTCGATCGCCTCGCCCGCGAGCTCCTCGACATGGGCGCGATCGCGCAGCACGATCACGCGATCGGAATAGGTCACGATCTCGTCGAGCTCGGAGGAGATCACGAGCAGCGCCAGCCCGTCGTCACAGAGCTCGCGGATCAGGCGGATGATCTCGGCATGCGCACCGACGTCGATGCCGCGCGTCGGTTCATCCAGCACGAGGAGCCGCGGTGACGTCGCGAGCCAGCGCGCCAGCAGGGCTTTTTGCTGATTGCCGCCGGAGAGCAGGCCGACGGGCCGCTCTGGATCAGGCGGACGGATATCGAGCATCTTGACGTAACGTTTGGCGATCTCGTCCTGCTCGCGGCGCGACAGCGGCCGATGCAGGCCGCGCTTGGCTTGGAGCGCGAGCACGATGTTCTCGCGCACGGTGAGCTCGGCGACGATGCCGTCGGTCTTGCGTTCCTCCGGGCAATAGCCAAAGCCGTGGCGCACGCCGTCGCGCGGCGACTGCAGCCGTATGGTAGCGCCCTCCACCCTCGCCTGCCCGCCATCGGCGCGCTCGGCGCCGAACACCAGCCGCGCCGTCTCGGTCCGGCCCGAGCCGAGCAGCCCGGCGAGGCCGACAACCTCACCATGCCGCAGCTCGAGATTGAAGGGGGCGACGTAGCCGGCCTTGCCGTAATTCTCGAAGCTCGCGCAGACCTCGCGCGGCAGACCGTCGCTCGTGGCCGTGCGTGCGCCGGTGGTCTCGGCCAGCTCGCGGCCCAGCATCATCCGGATCAACTCCAGCCGCGGCAACGAGGCTGTCTCACGCTCGCCGACCAGGCGGCCGTTGCGCAACACCGTGATGCGATCGGAAATCTCGTAGACCTGATCGAGGAAATGGCTGACGAAGACGATGCCGATGCCGCGTTTGGCCAGCTGGCGCATGATGCCAAAGAGGATCTCGACCTCGTGGCGATCGAGGCTCGCGGTTGGCTCGTCCAGGATCAGCACGCGGGCGGAGAGATCGACCGCGCGTGCGATCGCGGTGACATGCTGGATCGCCACCGAATAATTGCCGAGCGGTGCGGCCACATCGATGTCGAGACCGAAATCCGCAAGCAGCGCCCTTGCGCGGCGGCGCATCTCGCCGTCGCGCACGATACCGAAGCGCATCGGCTGGCGATCGAGAAACAGATTCTGCGCCACCGACAGGTTCGGCAGCAGATTGACTTCCTGGTAAACGGTAGCAATGCCGGCCTGAAGCGCCGCCTTGGCCGAACGCGGTGCAACCTCTTCGCCGCCCAGCCTGACGACACCGGCATCGCGCGGGAACACGCCGGTGACGACCTTGATCAGCGTGGATTTGCCGGCGCCATTCTCGCCGAGCAGCGCATGGATCTCGCCCGCGCGAAGCGTAAAATCCACTTCCTGCAGCGCGCGCACCGCACCAAAGCTCTTGCTGATCCCGCGCACCTCCAGGAGGGACGGAGCAGGATCAAGGCTGTTCTCCATAACGACGTCACTCCCGGCGGCGCCCGCTTATGCTGCGGACGCCCAGCCTATTCGTTCGCGCAGCGATTGCGAAGGGGGTGCCGGACCACGAGGCGTGATCCGGCGAGACGCCCGCCTCAGTAACCGAGGCCCTTCTTGCTGTCGTATTCCTTCTGCGGATTGTCGGTGGCGGTGAGCAGCCTGGATTCGGTCTGAATCCACTTCGGCGGAACGGTGCCCTTTTCCTTGAAGGCCGCGACGGCGTCGAAGGCCGGGCCCGCCATGTTCGGCGTCAGCTCGACCGTTGCATTGGCTTCACCGGCAACCATCGCCTTGAAGATGTCAGGAACTGCGTCGATCGACACGGTGAGGATGTCCTTGCCTGGCTTGAGGCCGGCTTCCTTCATCGCCTGGATCGCCCCGACCATCATGTCGTCGTTGTGGGCGTAGACCGCGCAGATGTTCTTGCCGCCGCCTTCGGCCTTGATGAAGCTTTCCATGACTTCCTTGCCCTTGGCGCGGGTGAAGTCACCGGTCTGGCTGCGCACAATTTTCAGGTTGGCGTGCTTGGCGACCGCCGTGTCAAAGCCCTTCTTGCGGTTGGCGGCGACGCTGGCGCCGACCGTGCCCTGCAATTCGACGATGTTGCACGCCTTGTCGCCGACGGTCTTGGCCAGCCAGTCGCCGGCGACCTCGCCTTCGTGGACGCTGTCCGAGGTGACGGCGGTGAGATAGAGGTCCTTGCCCGACGGGTCGATGTCGCGGTCGAGCAGCACCACCGGGATCTTGGCTTCCTTGGCTTCCTTCAGCACCGCATCCCAGCCGGTCGCGACGACGGGCGCGAGGAAGATCGCGTCGACATTCTGCGCAATGAAGGAGCGGATCGCCTTGATCTGGTTTTCCTGCTTCTGCTGCGCGTCGGCAATCTTGAGATTGACCTTGCGCTTGGCGGCCTCCTGCTTGGAGACCGACGTCTCGGCCGCGCGCCAGCCGGATTCCGATCCGATCTGCGAGAAGCCGACGGTGAGCTCAGCGGCATTCGCCGGCACCGCGAGCAACAACGCGGCCGTGGCGCTGGCCGCAAAGAGGGCTTTGAGGATCATCAGGCGGGTCTCCCAAAAATGTTATCCGGGGCACCGATTGGTATCATGGAACCCTCAGGCCGGCCTCTGAGGCGGCGAGAGGGACTATTTCACGGAAGTTCACGCCCGTATAGTCATATTATTTGACTATTGAGACGAATGACGTGGGAACGCGGGAGACGAACGCGCGCGACACGCAAAGGGAGAACTCTCTGACAAATACAATGAGGGGATGAACAAGAATATGCGGGGATGGATCGGCACCCATCCGTCATGCCGACGCGCGTAAGCGAACCGAAAACGGAGCTGCGCTAAATCAGCTTCCGCTGCGCGAGGTTCTTCATCAGCGCACCGATGCCGAACGTCCAGGGCTCGCACTCGTCGCTGGTCCGCATGCGGTTGACGAGCTTGCCGAGCTGCGGCGCGGCGATCGTGACGATGTCGTCACGCTTGTGCGTAAAACCCTGCCCCGGCGCATCGCGATCCTTGACCGGCGCGAACATCGTGCCGAGAAACAGCACGAAGCCGTCGGGATACTGATGCACCTTGCCGATGGTCTGACCGACGAGGTCGGTCGGGTCGCGGCTGATCATGCTGATCGAGGAATGGCCGTCGAGCACGAAGCCATCGGTGCCCTTCACGTTCAGGCTGATATCGAGCTTGCGGGCATCGTCGAGCGTGAAGGTGTCGTCGAACAAACGCAGCAGCGGTCCGATCGAACACGACGCATTATTGTCCTTGGCCTTCGACAACAGCAGCGCCGAGCGGCCCTCGAAGTCGCGCAGGTTCACGTCGTTGCCGAGCGCGCCGCCGACGATCTTGCCGCGGCTGGAGACGAACAGCACGAGCTCGGGCTCGGGGTTGTTCCAGGTCGACTTCGGATGCAGCCCGGCATCCATGCCGGTGCCGACCGAGGACAACGTAGGCGCCTTGGTGAAGACCTCAGCATCGGGACCGATGCCGACCTCGAGATACTGGCTCCAGGCGTTCTGGTCGATCAGCACCTGCTTCAGATGCATCGCCTGGTCCGAGCCCGGCTTGAGTTTTGACAGATCGTCGCCGATCAGCCGCGTCACTTCCTTACGGATCGCTTCGGCCGAGGCCGGATTGCCCTTGGCCCGCTCCTCGATGACGCGTTCCAGCATCGAGATCGCGAAGGTGACGCCGGCGGCCTTCAAGGTCTGGAGATCGACCGGTGCGAGGAGCCAGGGCTTGTTCGGATCGCGCCGATCCGGCGCCGTGTTGGCGACGATGGCCTCGAGATCGCCAATGCGCTCGCCCTTGACCGCTGCCAGCGCCTTGGCCGGATTGTCCTCCTCGCAGAGGGCGCTGACGGTCGGGAACTTTGCAGTGACATCGAAGACGCCGTCAGCGCGCACGGCGACAACAGCCGGGCCGCTCGCCTGAGGCAGCCAGACACGACCGACCAGCGATCCCTTCGTTCCATCTTCGGGGAGAAGGTCTTTAACCGTCAAACTCGTCATGGCGGGCGTCCTCGCTGTTTTCCGAACCGGCCGCGTTCGAACGGCGGCCGATCACGTTGCGAAACCAATAAACGCCTGGCGGGGGAAGTCCAGAGAGCAAGGCGATCTCACTTGAACCAGTGCACCAGCGCGATGCTGATGCCGAGCAACAGCATCAACGACAGCGTCACCGCCGCGGTCACCCTTCCTCCGACGTTCGCCAGCACGCGCACGTCGACGCCGAGACCGAGCGCAGCCATCGACACCACCGTGAGGAAGCTTGTGATCTTCGTCACCGGCCCCACCACCGTGCCCGGCACGATCTCCAGCGAACGCAAGGTCGCCAGCGCGAGGAAGCCCAGGATGAACCATGGCACCAGGCGGAAGAAGCCGACATTGGTCTTCTTCGCGCCGGTCTGCCAGCGCGAGGCAATCAGCGAAAGGCCGACGACCACGGGGCCGAGCATCAAGACGCGCATCAGCTTGACCAGCGTGCCGATCTGCGTGGAGATCAGGCCCGCGGGCACCGTTGCCGCGAGCACCTGCGGCACGGCGTAGACGGTCAAACCTGCGAGGATGCCGTATTGCGTGGCGGTGAGCTGCAACAGCGGGATCAGCAGCGGTAGGCCGAGCACCATCATCACGCCGAGGATCGCGGTGAAGGAAATCGAAGACGCGATCTCGTCGCTGTTCGCGCCAATGATCGGCGCAACCGCCGCGATCGCGGAGTTGCCGCAGATGGAATTGCCGCAAGCAATCAGGATCGACAGCCGCGTCGACAGGCCGAGCATGCGGCTGAGACCGAAGGAGACGGAAAGCGCGATCACGACGACCGCCGCGATCGCGGCCAGCAGCGCGATGCCCGAGGCGGCGATAGCTGCAAAGCTGATGGAGGCGCCGAGCAGCATCACCGCCACTTCGAGCAGCTGCTTGGCGCTGAAGGCGATGCCGGCCTGCCAGCGTGCCGCAGGCTTCCAGAAGCTGCGCAACGCCATCCCCAGGAGGATCGCCATCACCAGCGCTTCAACATAGGGGTGCTCGAACACGCCAAGCTCGGCCCGCTCCAGCAGGGCCGAGACGCCGGCGACGGCGATACACATGAGAATGCCGGGAATCAGCGCGAGGATCCGACTAAAGGCCGTGGTCGGCTTGGAATCGGCCGGGCTGGATGCTTGATTCTGCGACACAAATCTCTCCCTGGGGAGAAAGATTTATACGCACGACGATCCGTTCGGGGAATAAGTTTTCAGCATATCAGGGCCGAGAGAAGTTCTATCCCCAGCCTGGAATAACCCAGCTCAGAACAGCAGGTTCTTCGCGAGTGAGGCGACGTGGCCGAAGCTGTCATAGACGCCCGGCTCGAAGAACACCGCGCGGGCGAGCACGACACCCGCGACCAGCGTCCAGAACACGCCGGTGCCGACCCGCAGCAACAGTTTCGAGCTGCGCGACTGCGCCTGGGTGTCCGTTGCGGACACCAGCTGCTCGCCGAAGGGCTCAAATCCTGTGCGTTCCATGGCCGTCAATCCATCCACTTCTGATCCGAAATGTCGTCGTTTCGGCCCCAAACGGCAATGGAAGCGATTGGCGTTTTTCCCTCCCGGAAGGGAAACTCCTTCTGCTCGGAGGCCGCGAGGCAATAGTTTTCTTCTTTTGCCCCATTCAGGCACCGGAACACGGCCGGCGGCCTGCCGCATAGACGATTCCGCCCCTGTCCACTACCGTGCCGCAACCCGCAAGGAAATCAGAAGAAGACGATGAACGTCGAATCTCCCCGCAAGCCGCTCGACCTCGGCTCGGCCATCGCGGAAGCGGACATCCGCTGCCTCCTTATGGTGCTGGTGCACATGACCGGCGACGAGCGCTGGCTGGAGCCGCCCTATCTGCCCAAACGCGACATCCGCCTCATCCCCGATCCCGAGGCCGGCGTACCCCGCGAGATCCAGGACGAGATCCGCGCCGCCGTGGTCAGGCTGTTTGCCGACATCACGCCCAGACCTGTCATCGCCGATCCCGGCGAAGAGCTGTTGCTCAAGATGATGCGCGCCTGTCTCGGTGAGAACGTCGCGCCCGAATACGCGCCGCTGATGCGCGAGGAGATGGGCTTTGTCTCGCGCGTGGCGCGCTGGACCAAGCGGCCTACGGACGACAAGCTTGCCGCACAGCATGTCCTCATCGTCGGCGCCGGCGTCTGCGCCATCGCGCTGGCCGTGGCGCTCGGCCATCTCGGCATCCCCTATACCATCGTCGAGAAGAACGCCGAGCTCGGCGGCACCTGGTGGATCAACCGCTATCCCGGCTGCGGCGTCGATACGCCAAATCACTCCTATTCGTATTCGTTCGGCTCGGGCAATGCGTGGACGCGCTATTTCTGCCAGCGCGAGGAATTGCTCGGTTACCTCAAGAAGGTCGCGGACGAGTACGGCATCCGCAAGCATCTGCGCGTCGACACCGATCTGACGGCGTCGCACTGGGACGACGGCAAGCGGCGCTGGATCTCGACGCTGAAGACGAAGAACGGCGAAGAGATCTTTGAATCCACCGCGCTGGTCTCGGCCATCGGCCAGCTCAACGATCCCTCGCGCACGCATTTCAAGGGCGAAGAGGATTTCAACGGCACGATCCTGCACTCGGCGCTGTGGTCTGATAGCATCAAGCTCGACGGCAAGCATGTCGCCGTAATCGGCACCGGCGCAACCTCGATGCAGCTTGTGCCGACGATCGCCGGGCGCGTTGCTTCCGTCACGGTCTACCAGCGCAGCGCGCAATGGGCGCGGCCGGTGAAGGGCTACGCCGATCCCATCACCGAAGGCGCTCGCTGGCTGCTCGCGCATCTGCCGTTCTACGTGCAGTGGTATCGCTTCAACATGTTCTGGCGCTATGGCGACGGATTGCTGCCGTTCCTGCGCAAGGATCCGGCCTGGCCGCATCCCGAGCGCGCCGTCAACAAGGGCAACGACCGGCATCGCCAGGAATTGACCGACTTCATCCTGACCGAGCTAAAGGACCGGCCGGACCTGATCGAAAAATGCGTGCCGACCTATCCGCCCTACGGCAAACGCATCCTGCTCGACAACAACTGGTTCAAAACTTTGACGCGCGACAACGTCGAGCTCGTCACCAACACGATCGACCATTTTGACGAAAGCGGCATCGTCACCGCCGACGGAAAGCACCGGCCCGCCGACATCATTGTCGTTGCCACCGGCTTCAAGGTCACCGAGATGGCCGCGCGCCTCAATATCAGCGGCCGCGACGGCAAGAATTTGCGCGAGGCCTGGGCCAATGACAATCCGACCGCCTTCCTCGGCCTCACCGTTCCCGACTTTCCCAACTTCTTCTGCATGCTCGGGCCGAATTCAGGCCCGGCGCATGGCGGCAGCGTCATCTTCCAGTCGGAGTGCCAGAGCCGCTACATCTCCGCCTGCCTCGCCAACATGATCGAGCACGACATCGTCGCGATCGACGTCCGCCCGGAGGTGCTCGATGACTACGTTCGCAAAGTCGATGCCGAGCACGAGGCGATGATCTGGACCCATCCGGGCATGAGCACCTACTACCGCAACGCAAGCGGCCGCGTATTCTCGGCGATGCCGTGGCGCTTCGTGGACTACTGGCGCATGACGCATGATCCCGACATGCGGCAGTACAGATTGATGAAGGCGTAGACCTCGCGACTCTAAGCCGCCAGCCCGCTACTGACAGGCGCGAATTCCATCCCGAGACTCTCCGCCACCGCCTTGTTGGTGATGCGACCGCGATGCACGTTGAGCCCATTGCGCAAATGGGGATTTTCCAGCACCGCGGCAAAACCCTTGTTCGCCAGCATCAGGCCGAACGGGAGCGTCGCATTGTTCAGCGCCTGGCTCGATGTCACCGGCACCGCGCCCGGCATGTTCGCAACGCAATAGTGCACGACCCCGTCGACCTCGTAGGTCGGGTCGGCATGTGTCGTCGCGTGCGAACTCTCGAAGCAGCCGCCCTGGTCGATGGCGACGTCGACGAGGACTGCGCCCGGCCGCATCGATTTCAGCATCGCTCGCGTGACGAGTTTTGGTGCGCTCGCGCCGGGCACCAGGACCGCACCGATCACGACATCGGCGGCAAACACCTCGTCTTCGACAGATTCGATCGTGGAGAAGCGGGTCCGAACTCGTCCGGCAAAGAGATCATCGAGCTCGCGCAAGCGCGGAATCGAGCGGTCGATCACGGTAACCTCCGCGCCGAGGCCCGCGGCCATGCGCGCGGCCTGCGTTCCGACCACGCCGCCCCCCAGCACGACGACGCGCGCCGGCTGCACGCCGGGCACTCCACCGAGCAGCAATCCACGACCGCCAGCCGAGCGCTTGAGCGCGGCGCCGGCGGCCTCGATGGCGAGGCGGCCGGCGACTTCGCTCATCGGCGCCAGCAGGGGGAGGTGACCGGCGGCGTCGGTGACCGTTTCATAGGCGATCGCTGTGCAGCCGGACTCAAGAAGGCCCTTGGCCTGCTCGGGATCCGGCGCGAGATGCAGGTAAGTAAACAGGATCTGGCTTTCGCGGAGCTGGGCCCATTCGCTCTTCTGCGGCTCCTTCACCTTCACGATCATGTCGCAGCTGGCGAAGATGTCACGCGCACTCGCGGCAGTGGAGGCCCCTGCCCGCTGGTACACTTCGTCGGACGCGCCAATGCCACTGCCGGCGCCGGTCTCGACCGTCACCTGATGCCCGGCTGCGACATATTCGCGGACGGCCCCCGGGGTGAGCCCGACGCGATATTCCTGGACCTTGATCTCTTTGGGCACACCGATGCGCATCCTGGTCTCCTTTTTGATTCACCCTGAGATCGTAGCGACGCAGGCAGTTTGGTTTCGTGCAAATATCCGCTAGCTTCGGCCTCTCCGCGCCGGTTTCGGTCGCGGAAGTGCCCTTTCACGCCGGAATCGAAACCTTGGCCCTCGACCGCAAAGACCTCGCCATTCTCGCGGAACTCACGACCAATGCGCGCGCCAGCCATACCGAGCTTGCCAACAAGGTTGGCTTGTCCAGTACGGCGCTGGCGCGGCGCCAGAAGACGCTGGAGGACGACGGCTACATCCGGGCCTATCAGGCCGTGCTGGACCTCGCTCAGTTCGGCCTCACCACGACAGTGCTGGTGCGCATTGCGTTGGAGAGCCAGAGCGACGAGGCGCTGAAGGCGTTCGAGGCGGAGGTGGTGAAATGCCCCTCGGTCGTCCGCTGCTTTCTGATGTCGGGCACCGACGACTACATCCTGATCGTGCTCGCCCGCGACATCCAGGATTTCGAACGCATCCACCGCACCGAGCTGTCGCGCCTGCCGCGCGTCGCGCGCGTGCAATCGAGTTTCGCGCTGCGCGAGGTCGTCAACCGCGCGGTGCCGACCGTGGTGTTCGGCGAAACGAAACGGTAGGAGCACTACCTGCGCCCAATTGCCGCCTCTGTCATATAACTGTCACTGAATGTGCAGAGACCTGTCCGTCTCCGCATATTCGGGACAAGCCATGGACTATTTCAAGCGCTTCAACTTCCTGTTCGCCGCACCTGTGTTCGACGCCGACGACCTCGAAGGCGTCCGCTTCAACCAGATCATCGAGGAAATCCAGCGCTCCGGCTTCGAGGTGGTCCGGGCCCGCAAGCTGGAGGACGCCGAGATTGCCGTGCAGACCGATGCCGCGATCGGTTGCATGGTGGTGGATTGGGGCAAGAAAGGGCTCGAGGGCAAGACCTCGGCGCTGATCAACCTGATGCGGCGCCGCGGTCTCGACTTCCCGATCATCCTGCTGATCCGACGCAAGCGCTTCGAAGATTTGCCGGTCGAACTGCTCGACTTCATCGATGGCTATGTCTTCCTGTCCGAAGAGACCCCGCCCTTCATCGCCAAGAACCTGATCAGCCGGCTGAAACAATATGCCGAGACGCTGAAAACGCCGTTCTTCGGTGCGCTCGTCGACTACGCCGAGGAAGGCAACCAGCTCTGGACTTGCCCGGGCCACAATGGCGGCGTGTTCTACAACCGCAGCCCGATCGGCCGGGTCTTCGTCGAGCATCTCGGCGAATCCGTCTTCCGCGACGATCTCGACAATTCCGTGCTCGATCTCGGTGACCTCCTCACCCATGAAGGCCCCGCGCTGAAAGCGCAGAAGGAAGCCGCGCAGATCTTTGGCGCGGAAAAAACCTATTTCGTGCTCAACGGCACTTCGACCTCGAACAAGGTCGCGCTCGGCGCTCTCGTCACCGACGGCGACCTGGTGCTGTTCGACCGCAACAATCACAAGGCCGCCCATCACGGCGCGCTGATGATCGGCGGCGGCATCCCCGTCTATGTGCCGACCATTCGCAACGCCTGGGGCCTGATCGGTCCGATGCGTTGGGATCTGCTCGACGAGAAGGCCCTGCGCGAGGCAATCCGCAATCACCCGTTGGTGACGGACAAGGACGCCTGGCGCAAGGAACGGCCGTTCCGCGTCGCCGTGGTCGAGCAATGCACCTATGACGGCACGATCCACAACGCTGAAATGATCCTGAAGCGCATTGGTCACCTCTGCGAGTACATTCTGTTCGACGAGGCCTGGGCCGGCTTCATGAAATTTCACCCGCTCTATGCAGGTCGCTTCGCGATGGGCCTTGCCAACCTTCCGCCGGAAGCGCCGGGGATTATCGCGACGCAATCAACCCACAAGCAGCTTGCGAGTTTTTCGCAGGCATCGCAGATCCACATCAAGGACCGCCACATCCGCGGCCAGAAGCGGCGCGTCGAACATCGCCGCTTCAACGAAAGCTTCATGCAGCACGCCTCGACCTCTCCCTTCTACCCCCTCTTCGCGTCACTGGATGTCGGTGCGCAGATGATGAAGGGGCGATCGGGCGAGGTGCTCTGGGACGATACAATTCGCCTCGGCATTGAGTTGCGCAAAAAAATCCGCGCAATGCGCCGGGAGTTTGAGGAGAAGGAGCAAAATCCCGACCGTCGCTGGTTCTTCGAGCCCTTCGTTCCCGATCGCGTCGCCATTTCCGACGTCAGCCGCCCCGGTGGCACGCACAATGTCGCCTGGGAAACGCTGTCGACCGACGAACTCGCCACCAATCCAGCGCTGTGGCACCTCTCGCCCGACAGCAATTGGCACGGCTTCCCCGGCATGGCCGAGGGCTTTGCCATGACCGATCCGAACAAGCTGACGCTGCTCACCCCCGGCTTCGACCGCGCCACCGGCGCCTATGCCGAGCACGGCATCCCCGCGCCGGTCGTCGCGCAATACCTGCGCGAAAACCGTATCGTGCCCGAAAAGAACGACCTCAACTCCCTGCTCTTCCTGCTCACGCCCGGCGTCGAGGCGAGCAAAGCCGGCACGCTGATATCAGGCCTCGTTGCCTTCAAGAAGCTGCATGACGACAACGCTCTCTTGGCCGACGCCATCCCGGAATTCTACCAGCGGCGGCAGGGGCGCTATGCCGGCGTGCGGCTGCGCGACCTCTGCGGCGAGATGCACCGCTTTTTCCGCTCCGCCGATGTCAGTGCGCTCCAGGCGCGGCAGTTCATGCCCGAGCACATGCCCGAGATCGCAATGTCACCGCGCGATGCTGCGCGCTATCTGTTCAAGAACGACGTCGACTATCTGCCGATCGAGGCGGTCGCCGGCCGCATCGCCACCACGCCCTTCGTGGTCTATCCGCCCGGGATTGCCACCATCGTCCCCGGCGAGCGGCTGACGGAACGCGCCAAGCCCATGGTGGACTATCTCAAGATGTTCGAGACCTGCTTCAATACGTTCCCGGGCTTCGATGTGGAAATCCAGGGCGTCTACAAGGAAGTCGATGCCAAGGGTCGCATCGGGCTCTATACCTATGTCGTCACTGAGTAGGTGCCGATGAACAAAACAGCAGTAGCGCGTTCAGATGACGAACCGGTCGTGATCCGGGCGTCACGCGAGAGCGATGTCGAGGCGATGATGGCGATCTATCGTCATCACGTCCGCAATGGCGTGCCGCGCGATGTCGAGGGAACCGGCGCGCCGGAGCCGAACGATCTGCGCGACCGGCGCAAGAATTTGAAGCAGACCCGCCTTCCACATCTGGTCGCGACGTATCGCGGCGAGGTCGTCGGCTATGCCTATGCGGTGCTGTTTCGCAAGCGACCGGCCTATCGCTATACGGCCAAGCACTCGATCTACGTCCATCACGAGCATCTCGGCCGCGGCGTCGGACGGCTGCTCCTTCAGGAATTGATCGATGCCTGCGCGGCGACCGGATTCCGCCAGATGATCGGCTATATCGATGCCGACAACGCGCCCTCGCTGGCGCTGCACGAGAAGTTCGGATTTGCGCGCGTCGGCCTGCTCTGCGGCGTGGCTTACCGGCACGGCCGCTGGTCTGATACCGCCATGGTGCAGCGCTCGCTCGGCGCCGGCGTCACCGCGCCGCCACCTGTCGCAGCACCGGGCCGCTGAGCCTTACGAGGGAAAGTCAGCTGGTTTGACCTGGATGCGGTCGGCATGCAACGACCAATGATGCAACGCCTGGTCCTTGCAAAACTTCGCTTTCGCCCGCTCCCTGGCTTCGTCCTCGTCGGCGGCGTCGATCTCAAGCGTGCCCTGGCAGATTTCGCTCTGCCGGCCGTACTGGCCGAGCACGTCCTTCATGAACGTGACGACATAAGTTGACATGGGACCTCCTGCTACCGCCGGCACTCTAGTCCCATTTAGGGCAGATGAGGGAGGGAGATTTTGACGCGGATCAAGGCCTGGGGAAGTTCCCGCTGCTCATTTGGGCGACACCAGCCATCACGTCGTGATGTCGAGCAGGGTCTTTTCCGTCTCGGAATAGGCTTGAATGACCTTCGCATTGGCGATGTAGCTGTACTTCGCGGTCGCCAGCTGAACGAATTGGTCAGCGAGATCGACGTTCGGCGTCGCGACCATGCCGTCCTGGTTTGCGAACGAAGCGCTCGGGTCATATTGCGCGGTATAGCTCGGCGACACCGTCGACACGGTTGCGCTCGTGCCCCCCTGCGTCGAACCGCTCGATTGGTCGAGCTGATCGACGCGCAGCGGTACATAAGCCGCGGGATCAATTGAATTCGTGTTCGAACTTCCAGCGCTGGTCGATGTGCTCGATCCATCTGACGCAGGGAGCGGGCCGGTCGTGCGAACATTTGCAATGTTGCTCGCGGCCACGTTCGCACGCAAGCTCGCCGCGGAAAGTCCTGACGTCGCAATCGAGAGTATGCTCATGACCCCTGATCTACAGGACAAGTCATACACGTTCCCTCATAACATCAGTAAAATCCGTCGCTTTCTGTGCTCCTCCTCGTAACCAACGTCCGGAGCGCGATCAGACCTCGCGCCTCTACCCCGGCGTGACGCCAAAGGCCTGCCTGAAGCGCTCGGCATAAACGGGCCAGACCTCGGGATTGATGATGCGCGGCGGCCGCTTGCCGTCGAGCGTCTCCAGCACCTGCTCGGCGGCGATACGGCCCATGTTCTGGCGCGCCTCGACGGTCACGCCCGCGGTGTGCGGGCTCGCCAGAACATTATCGAATTGCAGCAGCGGATGCTCCGGCGGCGGCGGCTCCTTGGACCAGACATCGAGGCCGGCGCCCGCGATGCGCTTGTCGCGCAGCGCCCCCAGCAGCGCGTCCTCGTCGTGGATGAAGCCGCGCGCCGTGGTGATGAAATAGGCGTGCGGCTGCATCAGGCCGAATTCGCGCGTGCTGATCATGTTGCGGCTGCCCTTGTTGAGCGGACAGGAGATCGAGACGAAATCGGCGCGGCGCAGCAGCTCGTCGAGCTCGACCTTCGCGCCGCCCCGCTCGGCCATCACCTCTTTCGAGAGATACGGGTCGTAGGCCAGCACCTTCATGCCGAACAGGCCCTTGCACAGCGCGGCGATGCGGCGCCCGACATTGCCAAGACCAATGATGCCGATGGTCTTGTGCTCGATCTCGTTGCCGACGAGATCGTTGCGGTTGACGTTGGACTCCCGCCGCAGCTTTCGGTCGGACTGGATGATCCGCTTGGACAGCGTCAACATCATCGCCAGCGCGTGCTCGGCGACTGAATGCGCGTTGCCGCCGGACTGATTGACAACCAGCACGCCGGCATCGGTACAGGCCTCCACGTCGACAGGATCGAACCCGGCGCCGTTGCTGGAGACCAGCAGCAGGTTCGGCGTGCGCTTCAGGAAGGCCGCATCGACATGGAAATGCGAGGCCAGTTCGTCGCGGGCGGCGCCGATCTGGTAGACATGAGCCGCGCTGAGGATCGGGGCGTAAAAATCCTCGGGGCTCTCGTTCTCGATGCGGTCGAGCCGGACGTCGGGTCGCGCCTTCAGGATGTCGACATAGATCGGGTTGGCCAGATATTTGACGTAGAAGACGCGCTTGCTGTTGACCGACATCAGGATCCTTCCGGCTCTCTTACGGAGACCCGCAAGGTCAGCGCAATGCGCGCCCCACACCTAACGTCCCTCCCGTTTTCTCATTATGCCGCTTATGGCATGGCGGTGCCGGCCAAGGCAGGCCGTCTGGCGCAGATCACGGTGCCGGCCCGGACATGTTGACAATCCCGCCCGCTCCGTCAAGTTCGGCGGACCACCGCGACGGACAAAGAAGAAACATGCGCGGCACAGGGGAGAACGCGATGGCGATGGCGGAGCAGCAGACCTCGTTCGAGGCGGGACAGGCGGCTGGCGACAGAAGCTGGCATAGCATCGTCCTGCAAACCCTGAAGCGGAACGAGATCAACCTCATCCCTTATGTGCCCGACCGCGTGCTGACGCCGCTGATCAGGAATTTGCACGCCGATCCCTTCTTCACGACCTTTGCGACAGCCCGCGAGGAAGAAGCCGTCGGCATCGTCTCCGGCGCCTGGATGGGCGGCCGGCGCGGCGCAGTGCTGATGCAGACCTCGGGCTTTGCGACACTCGCCAACACGCTCGCCTCGCTCGCTGTGCCCTACCAGATCCCGCTGATCATGTTCGTCTCCGAGCGCGGCACGCTCGGCGAGTTCAACTACGGCCAATCGCTGGTGTGCCGCACCATGCGCCCGGTGCTGGATTCGCTGGCGCTGGAGCACCACACCATCACCCGGCTGGACGAGCTCGAATTCATCGCCGACCGCTCGATCAAGCAGGCGGTGACGACCCAGGCGCCGGTGGCGCTGATCCTCAACCCGCTGCTCACCGGCGGCAAGGTTTTCGACAAGTGAGCCCGGCCATGACCACACGCAACACCAAAGTGATGAATCGCTTCGATGTGACATCGCGCCTGGTCGCGAAGCTCAAGCACGAAGAAGCCGTCGTCGGCGGCATCGGCAACACCAATTTCGACCTCTGGGCCGCCGGCCACCGCCCGCAGAACTTTTACATGCTGGGCAGCATGGGCCTCGCCTTCCCGATCGCGCTCGGCGTCGCGCTGGCGCAGCCTGACCGCCGCGTCTTCGCGCTCGAAGGCGACGGCTCGCTCTTGATGCAGCTCGGCGCGCTCTCGACCATCGCGGCGCTGAAGCCGAAGAACCTGATCATGATCGTGATGGATAACGGCATCTACCAGATCACAGGCGCACAACCGACACCTGCCGCCGGCGTCGCCGATCTCGTCGCGATCGCCCAGGGCTCTGGCCTTACCAACAGTGCCTGCGCCGCGGACGAAGAGGACTTCGAGCGCCTGGTCGACCTGGCCATGTCGACCGACGAGCCCAGCCTGATCGCGCTGCGTATCGACGACAAGCCCGGCGTCGGAACCACGCGCAGGGATCCCGTGCAGATCCGCGAGCGCTTCATGCACGGCCTCGGTGTGCGCGAGCTGCTTTGACATCCAGACATTGACGACGACGAGACCCCGCGGAGCGTTACTCCACGGGGCCTCTGTTTCAAGGCCTGACGTTCAGCCGATCAGTCGATGATCTTGACGACGCGGCGCGTGCGCGGCTCGACGATCACGCGGCGATCGTTCACCACCGCGTAGCGATACTCGGTGTAGTTGGGCACGGGGCGCAGCACCACAGTCGGAGGCAGCGGCTCGCCGACCACGACGCGCTCCTGAACCACGACGGAATCATCGCGTGGGATACCACCCAGCACCGCATTCGGAATTTCGAGACCGGCGCCAACCGCCGCACCCACGGTGCCGCCAACCATCGCGCCAACCGGGCCGCCGATATCGCCGCCCGCACGCGCGCCGTTCCGGGCGCCCTCCTCGGTGGTCGATTGTGCAAAGGCCGCGCTCGACGCCAGCAGCGACACAGCAGCCAACGAAATCACAAGACGGGTCTTCATGTCCTTAACTCTCCAGTGCTTGTTGATGCCCCTTCAACTGCGGGGCCGGAGCGTTGTTCCGGTTCCCGCGCGGCGAAAGTTGCATCACATCTGGCGAGTGTTACCGCGTAACAGTTCAGGCCGATGCGATCTCGTGGCCCGCCATCAGTTCCAGCGCGCGCACCATCGCCGAATGATCCCAGCCCTTGCCGCCATGCGCGGTGCAAGACGAGAACAATTGCTGCGCCACTGCCGTGCTCGGCAGCGATAGGCCGAGCGAACGCGCGCCTTCAAGCGCAAGGTTGAGATCCTTCTGGTGCAGTTCGATGCGGAAGCCCGGATCGAAATTGCGCTTCACCATGCGCTCGCCATGCACCTCGAGAATCCGCGACGAGGCAAAGCCGCCCATCAGCGCCTTGCGCACCAACGCCGGATCGGCGCCGGCCTTGGATGCGAACAGCAGCGCCTCGCTGACTGCCTCGATCGTCAAGGCGACGATGATCTGGTTGGCGACCTTCGTCGTCTGGCCATCGCCATTGGCGCCGACATGCGTAACGTTCTTGCCCATCTTGTCGAAGATCGGCTTCATGGTGCCAAAGGCCCGCTCCGGCCCGCCCACCATGATGGTGAGGCTCGCCGCCTTGGCACCGACTTCGCCACCCGACACCGGCGCATCGAGATAGTCCGCGCCCAGCGCCTCGATCTTCTTTGCGAATTCCTTGGTCGCCAGCGGTGAGATCGAGCTCATGTCGACCACGATCTTGCCTTTGGAAATGCCATCCGCGACGCCGTCCTTGCCGAACAGCACAGCTTCGACATGCGGCGTATCCGGCACCATGATGATGATGGCGTCCGCCTCCTCCGCGACCTCCTTCGCCGAATTGCAGGCGATGCCGCCTGCTGCGATCAGCTCGGGCGCCACGGGCGCAACGTCATGCAGGAGAACGCGATGGCCCGCGGCCAGAAGATGGTCGGCCATCGGCCGTCCCATGGTGCCAAGTCCGATAAAGCCGATGTCGATCATGTCAGATGTCCTCAGGTCTCGAAGGTCTGCGCGGCATGCCAGGAGAGGCCTTCCAGCGTCGTGGTACGCGGCTTGTATTCGCAGCCGATCCAGCCGCGATAACCGATCGCGTCGAGATGGCGGAACAGGAAGGGATAGTTGATCTCGCCGGTACCCGGCTCGTGCCGGCCGGGATTGTCGGCAAGCTGGATGTGCGCGATCTCAGGCAAATATTCCTGCATGGTGCGGGCGAGATCGCCCTCCATGATCTGCATGTGATAGATGTCGTATTGCACGAACAGATTGTTCGACCGCACCTCGGAGATGAGCTGGATCGCCTGCTCGGTGCCGTTGAGGAAGAAGCCGGGAATGTCGAGCGTGTTGATCGGCTCGACCAGCAGCTTGATGTTTTCCCGCGCCAGCGTCGAAGCAGCGAAGCGCAAATTGCCGACCAGTGTCTCCTGAAGTTCGCGCGGGTCGGCATCCGCAGGCGCGATGCCGACGAGACAGTTGAGCTGATCGCAATCGAGCGCCTTGGCATAGTCGATGGCGCGGAATACGCCATCGCGGAATTCGGCCGCGCGATCGGGCATGATCGCGATGCCGCGCTCGCCGGCGCCCCAGTTGCCGGCAGGCAGGTTGTGCAACACTTGCGTCAACCCGTGAGCCTCGAGCTGCTCGCGGAGCTGTGCCTTGTCGAAATCATAGGGAAAGAGATATTCGACCCCGGCAAAACCTGCCGCCTTCGCCGCGGCGAAGCGGTCGATGAACGGCATCTCGCCGAAGAGCATGGTGAGGTTGGCTGCGAATTTTGGCATGGCTATCCCCTATTCCGCCGGCTGCAGCACGCGCGTGCTTCCGACCTCATCGAGCGGAAGGTCCAGCACCTCCTCGAATTCGACGATGTTGTCGATCTCCGTTCCCATCGCGATGTTGGTGACGCGCTCGAGGATGAACTCGACCACCACGGGCACGCGATGCTTCTTCATCAATTCGCGTGCGGTCGCGAATGCCGCCTGCGTGTCCTTGGGATCGGTGACGCGGATCGCCTTGCAGCCGAGGCCTTCGGCCACCGCGACGTGGTCGACGCCATAGCCACCAAGCTCTGGCGCGTTGATGTTCTCGAACGAGAGCTGGACGTGATAGTCCATCTCGAAGCCGCGCTGGGCCTGGCGGATCAGGCCGAGATAGGAATTGTTCACGACAATGTGGATGTAAGGCAGATTGAACTGCGCTCCGACCGCGAGCTCCTCGATCAGGAACTGGAAGTCGTAGTCGCCGGAGAGCGCAACGATGTCGCGATCCGGGCACGCCGCACGCACGCCGAGCGCCGCCGGCAGCGTCCAGCCGAGCGGCCCCGCCTGCCCCGCATTGATCCAGTTGCGCGGCTTATAGACGCCGAGGAACTGCGCGCCGGCGATCTGCGACAGCCCGATCACGGTGACATAGGTGGTGTCGCGGCCGAACGCCTTGTTCATCTCCTCATAGACGCGCTGCGGCTTGATCGGCACGTTGTCGAAATGGCTCTTGCGCAGCATAGTCTTCTTGCGATCGCGGCAGGCCGCAGGCCAGGCCTGGCGCTCGCGGAGCCTGCCTGACCGGCGCCACTCCCTGGCGACGGCAACGAAGAGCTCGAGCGCGGCCTTCGCGTCGGAGACAATGCCGAGATCGGGATTGAACACGCGACCGATCTGGGTCGGCTCGATGTCGACATGCACGAAGGTGCGGCCCTTGGTGTAGGTCTCGACCGAGCCGGTGTGACGGTTGGCCCAGCGATTGCCGATGCCGAGCACGAAATCCGACTCCAGGAGCGTGGCATTGCCATAGCGGTGGCTGGTCTGAAGGCCGACCATGCCGGCCATCAGCACGTGATCGTCGGGGATCGCGCCCCATCCCATCAGAGTCGGGACGACAGGCACGTTGGCGATCTCGGCGAACTCCACCAGCAAATCCGAAGCATCCGCGTTGATGATGCCGCCGCCCGCAACGATCAGCGGCCGCTCGGCCGCGTTGAGCATCTCCAGCGCTTTCTCTACCTGCTTGCGCGTCGCGGCCGGCTTGTAAACCGTCAGCGGCTCATAGGTCTCGTCGTCGAACTCGATCTCGGCGAGCTGCACGTCGAGCGGCATGTCGATCAGCACCGGTCCTGGCCGGCCCGACCGCATCACATGAAACGCCTGGCTGAACACACGCGGCACCAGCGCCGGCTCGCGCACCGTCACCGCCCACTTCGTCACGGGCTTTGCGATCGACTCGATGTCCACGGCCTGGAAATCCTCCTTGTAGAGCCGTGCGCGCGGTGCCTGTCCGGTGATGCAGAGGATCGGAATGGAATCGGCAATCGCCGAATAAAGCCCGGTGATCATGTCGGTGCCCGCCGGCCCTGAGGTGCCGATGCAGACGCCGATGTTGCCGGCCTTGGCCCGGGTGTAACCCTCCGCCATGTGCGAGGCGCCCTCGACATGGCGCGCCAGGATATGGCGGATCGAGCCGCGCTTCTTCAGCGCCGAGTAAAGCGGATTGATCGCGGCCCCGGGAACGCCGAAGGCGGTCGAGATGCCTTCCTTCTCCAGGATACGCACGGCTGCATCGACAGCTCGCATCTTCGCCATATCAGACCTCGCTCCGTTAATTCAGTGAGCGAGATCATCGGGTGCGCGGGATGCGATCTCAACGAAGCAGATTTTATTTTCCACGATGCGGCAGCTGTGGAAAAACCGTGGCCACCTCAAGCGGTTAGATCAAGGAATTTGTGAAACAGGATCACTCGAACAGCGGCGTCAGCTCCATCTGCGGGACCAGCACCAGGCCCTTGTCGGTGATGCGAATTTCCGGAATGACCGATAGCGGAATCAAATTGAAGCCCATGTAGGGGATGGTGCAGCCGGCTTCCGCCCATTCCTTCTTGAGCACCTTCACTTCTTCGGCCACCTCCGTAACGCGCTTGTCGGACAGCAGGCCCGCGATCGGCAGCGGAACCAGCGCCCTCACCTTGCCGTCAGCAACCACGCAGACGCCGCCCTGCTGCTCTTTGATTGCTGCGATCGCCACTTGCATGTCTGCTTCGTTGGTGCTGGCAACGATGATGTTGTGGCTGTCGTGACCGACGCTGGAGGCAACCGCGCCACGCTTCAGGCCGAAATCCTTCAATAGGCCATAGGCGACGTTGCCGGCCGATTTACCATGGCGCTCCACGACAGTGACGAAGCACAGGCCATAACGCGCGAACAGCGACGGCCAGTCCTCGGCCGGCTCGATCACGACCTTCTCATGGATCAGCGTGATGCCGGGCAGCGCAGTCTTGATCGCGTTGACCGTACAGACCTTCGTCGGGAGTTCCGGCGTCAGCTTGAGCTTCTCTGGCAGCTTGACGGTGACATAGGCCGCCTTGGGATATTGATAGCGCTGCGACAGCGCCTGATCGAGGCGCGGCGTGATCTTGCGGTTCTCCACCACCAGCTCGCCGCCATACCAGGTCGATTGCGGCTTGAGATTGTCGTCCATCAGCACGAGATCGGCACGACGGCCGCCACCGAGTCCGCCGATGTCGCCCTCCATGTTGAACCGCGTGGCGCCGTGCAACGAGCCCATCGACCAGGCCTGCTCCGGCGACATCCCGGCTTTCACCGCTTCCCGCACCACCCAGTCGAGGCCGAACAGAAGCAAATCATCAGCGTCGCGGTCGTCGGTGCACACCGCGGTGCGCTTGTGCGATGCCCCCAACTCGGTGATCGTCCGGATCGCCTGCGGTAGCGAATGCCATGGCGTGGTCGGCGGGCCACCGCGCAAGAACACCCAGACGCCGGCATCGAGCAGATCGTCGGCGATGTCGCGGTCGATCGCCTCATGGGTATCGGTCACGCCTGATGCCGCGTAAGCGGCGACGAATTCCCGTCCATAGACATGGCCGGAGACCGGCCGCCCCCGCTTCAAGGCCGCTGCAAGGATTGCATGGCTGCGCTCGTCGCCCATGGTCACAGGCACGAAATCCATCTTCTCGCCAAGCGCCACGGCTTCAGGCCAACGGTCGAACAGGCCGGCGATCTTGTCAGGTGTGAGATCGCCCCCCGCAGTTTCCAGCTCGGCCGAAGTCGCCGGGACCGTGCTCGGCACCGTCAAGAAGATCGAGAGCGGGGCCTCGCGCGCGTCCTCCAGCATTGCCTCGACGCCGGCGACGTCCATGACATTGCCGATCTCGTGGCTGTCGCAGAAGATCGTGGTGGTGCCGTTCAGCAGCGCCGCCTCGGCATAGGCACAGGCCGTCACCATCGAGGATTCGATGTGGATGTGCGGATCGACCAGCCCCGGCGCAATGATGCCGCCAGCGGCGTCGTAAGCCGCGACGCCGTTCCAGGTCCTCTTCGCCGTGCCTGATGGTTTCACCGCCGCGACGCGGCCGCCAGTGATCCAGACCTCCCGTTCCGGATGGATCCGCTCCGAATAGGTCGAGAGCACCCGCGCGCCCGTGATGACGAGGTCGGGCATCACGCGCCCGGAGGCGACATCGGCGAGACGGCTCGTCATGGCGTACAGCGGCGCGACGGAAAAGCGGGTGAGTTTGGTCATCGGAACTCCAGGCGGAGGTGGATCGTCCGGCGATGGTTGCGCCCTCACGCTAGAGGGGCAACTCAATTAAAACGGCACTTCTGCTTACTCATTGGGCATGACCGGCAACCGCCAAATGGCCGTCACGGCCATCGATTGCCGCCGGAGCATAGCACGATGCCGCTACCGCCGACCTTCCTCATCCGATACAGCTTCGAATGAACTTCCCCCGCACGGCTGCGACCAACTCAGGCCATGCTCAGACTCCTCGCCCTCCCCATCGAGCTATTGCGGATCGCCTTTTATGCGTTGCAAGGCCTTGTCGACGCTGTGCGGGCGCGCAACCGGTTGAACTTGGAATTCAGCGTCCTCGTCAACGCGCCGCGCGATGCCGTGTGGCAGTTCAGCGCCGCCGATCGCATGGTGCTGGATGGCCCGCCCGTGCTCGAAATCTCGCGTGAGCCCATTCCTGATAGCGACGACCTGTGGCTGACACGCTTGCTTGTCAGTGGCCAGCCCCGGACGCAGGGCGTTGGGCGTGAGCTCGTGCGTGACGAAGCGGAGGGCGTCATCATCGCCCAAATGGTGGCGCACGAGCTGTCCGTGCCTCCGGAGGGCGGCCGCAACGTCAAATCGGGGATGCGCGTCGAAGCGACCGAGCACGGAACGTCGCTCACCGTTTTCAGCGAGATGACGGTCAGCTCCTTCCGCGATCGCATCATCTATCCTATCGGATTGCGCCGAATGGCGACGCTGATCAAGCAGCAGTGCGAGACCGAGGCTGGCACGCACAGCCGGGCGGCTGCGCTCGCAAATAACGGCGTGATTCTGTCGTTACTCGCGCTTCTGAGCTTCTGCTACCTGTTCGGCTGGAAAGAAGGTGTGCTGCTGGCAATCGTCGTCGCCATTCATGAGGCCGGACATGTCGCGGCGATGCTGATGGCCGGTGTCGGTGTCCGCGGCATCTACCTCATCCCTTTCTTCGGCGGCGCCGCCGTGCCAAAGACCGCCTACCGCACCGAAGGCCGTCTCGGCTTCATCGTCCTGATGGGACCCGGCTTCAGCCTCGTTCCGACGCTGGGTCTGTTTGCGATGTATCGCGCGAACGGCGGGGCCGATCTTCTCCAGGCGGTGCAGATGTTCGCGATCATCAACGCCGCCAATCTGCTGCCGATCTATCCGCTCGACGGCGGATTGATCCTCAACGCGCTTGTCGGTTCGCTGAGCCGCAGTTTCGCGCAGGTCGTGGGTTGGATCGGCGTGCTTATTGGCCTCGGGCTTGCACTTTACTTCCAGTCCTTCCTGATCGGCATTCCCTTCCTGCTGTTTGCGCTCCAGCGCTCTTTGTCCAGCAGCAAGACGTTTCAGCTCGAGCGGCTTTCATTCGCGGGCGGCTTGGCACTGGCGGGCGCGTCGATCACGACGTTCGTCCTGTATGTCTACATGATCAGGGCCGTGCTCGATTAGGACGACTTTGGCTCCGACACGCCGCCGCCGAGCGCCGCGGTGAGCTCAGCCGCCACCTCGCGCACCATCCGGCCAACCTCCGGCAATCGCTGGTCGGTAATGCGGCTGGTCATGCCTGACACCGAGATCGCGGCCAGCGGCTCGGCGAGCGCGTTGTAGACCACCGCCGCGACGCAGCGCAGGCCGATCTGAGCCTCCTCATCGTCAACAGCAAAGCCCTGCTGGCGCACCGTCGCGAGCTCTTTGAACAGGTCGCTCGGCCGCACGATCGACTTTTCCGTGAGCCTCGGCATACCGTGATGGCGGATCACGGCGCCGACATCCTCGTCCGAGTAGGTCGCGAGAACCGCCTTGCCGACGCCCGAGGTCACCATCGCGACGCGGCCGCCGACCTGGGTCAGCGAGCGCATGATTTCTCGGCTTTCCATGCGGGTCAGCACGATGATGAATTCGTCGTCAACCACGGCGAGATTGGCCGTCTCGCGGGTGAGATCGCGCAGCTTGCGGAGATATGGAATGGCCTGCGTGGTGAAATTGCGCCGCCGCGCAAATGTCGCGCCCACCGTGAAGGCGCGCGAGCCGACATGCCATTTCGAGTCCGTGCGGTCGAACTGGACGAAGCGGCGGCTTTCCAGCGTTGCAAGCAGGCGATGCACCGTCGAGGTCGACAATCCCGTACGTATCGCAAGATCGCTCAGGCGATAGCCCTCGTCGTCCTCGGCCAACGTTTCCAGGATCGATAGCGCGCGATCGACGGATTGCACACCGCCGTCGCGGGTCTCAGGCTCATGGTCGGCCGCGGATTTCGGCTCGACGGTCCTGCGGCGGATCACGTTCTTGCTCATCGCGACCTGCATGTCAGCCAGTCAGATGATTGGCGCTCGTGCCCTGAAATTTTCCCGCATCGCGGGAAATGTCGCTCCGGTGCCTCACCGGAGCGACATTTTTCGTCGACAGCTCAGAGCAGGCCCGCGCCGCGCGCCCACTTGTACTTGGCGCCGAGCACTTCGACCGGAAGCTCGGTCGAGTACGCATAGGCTGGGATGCCGTTCTGGTAGAGATATTCGGCGGCTTCCTCGACCTCGACATCGCCGGCCAGTGAGGCCACGATCGGCTTCACAAAACCCTTGGCCTCCATCTCCTTCTTCACCTCGACCATGTTGCGGGCGAACACCATCGGCGGCGTGACGATCGTGTGCCAGTAGCCGAGGATCAGCGAGTGGATGCGCTCGTCCGACAGGCCGAGCTTCACCGTGTTGACGTAGGTGATCGGCGGCTCGCCGCCGGTGATATCCACGGGATTTCCTGCCGCGCCAAACGGCGGGATGAACTTGCGGAAGGCCGCATCGAGGTCCGGCGGCATCGACATCAACGACAGGCCGTTGTCGACGCAGGAATCCGACAGCAGCACGCCCGAGCCACCAGCACCGGTGATGATCAGCACGTTCTCGCCCTTTGGCGTCGGCAGCACCGGCACGCCGCGGGCGAATTCGAGCAGCTGCCGCAGCGAGCGGGCGCGGATTACGCCGGACTGCGCCAGCACGTCCTCGTAGATCTTGTCGTTACCGGCGAGCGCGCCGGTGTGCGACGAGGCCGCCTTGGCGCCAGCCGAGGTGCGACCGGCCTTGAGCACGACGACCGGCTTCTTCTTGGAGACGCGCTTGGCGGCTTCCGCAAAGGCGCGGCCGTCCTTGAGGTCTTCGCAGTGCTGCGCGATCAAATTCGTGTTCGGATCCTGCTCGAAGAAAGCGAGCAGATCGTCCTCGTCGATGTCGGACTTGTTGCCGAGGCCGACGATCGCGGAGACGCCCATCTTGGCCGAGCGCGAGAAGCCGATGATCGCCATGCCGATGCCGCCCGACTGCGACGACAGCGCCGCATGGCCCTTGACGTCGTAAGCCGTGCAGAACGTCGCGCAGAGATTGGCCGGCGTATAGTAGAAGCCGTAGATGTTCGGCCCCATCAGGCGGATGTCGTACTTCTTGCCAACCTCGACGATCTCGGCCTGAAGCTCCGGCGCGCCGGCTTCAGCGAAGCCCGACGGTATCAGCACCGCGCCCGGGATTTTCTTCTCACCGCATTCGGTGAGCGCCGCGGCCACGAACTTCGCGGGGATCGCGAACACGGCCGTGTCAATCACGCCAGGCACATCCTTGACGCTCTTGTAGGCCTTATAGCCAAGGATCTCGGCCGCCTTGGGGTGGATCGGATAGATCTCCCCCTTGTAGCCGCCATTGATGAGGTTCTTCATCACCGAGTTGCCGATCTTGCCATCCTCGGCGGAGGCGCCGACCACGGCGACCGCCTTCGGCTGCATGATACGGCTCATGGCGGCGACGATCTCTTCGGTCGGGCGCGGCTTCGGCTTGGGCTTGTAGGCGAAGTCGACGACGATGCGGACGTCAGCTGCGATTGCGTCCTTTGCGGTGGCGAAGACGGGGTTGAGGTCGAGCTCGATGATCTCGGGGAAGTCAGTGACGAGCTGGGAGACCTTGACGATGACATCAGCCAGCGCCGTGCGGTTCACCGGCTCGCCGCCGCGCACGCCTTTCAAGATTTCGTGTGCCTGGATGCCGTCGAGCATCGACAGCGCGTCTTCCTTGGTCGCGGGCGCGAGGCGGAAGGTGATATCCTTGAGCACTTCGACCAGCACACCGCCGAGGCCGAACGCCACCAGCTTGCCGAACGAGCCGTCGGTGATCGAGCCGACGATGACCTCAGTGCCGCCCGCCAGCATCTGCTGGACCTGAATGCCCTCGATCTTGGCATCGGCCTTGTACTTCTTCGCGTTCCCGAGAATGGTCTCGTAAGCCTTCTCGGCATCCTGCGCCGTCTTGACGCCGACGATGACGCCGCCGGCTTCGGTCTTATGAAGAATGTCCGGCGAGACGATTTTCATCACGACCGGGAAACCCATCGCGGACGCCATCTTGCCGGCCTCGCCCGCCGACTTCGCCACGCCCTCTTTCGGCACCGGGATGCCGTAGGCGTCGCAAACCACCTTGCCCTCGGGGGCCGTCAGGCTGGTGCGGTTGTCGGCCTTGACCTGGTCAAGGACCTTGCGGACGACGTCTTTGGAATTGGACATGAGCTTCTCCCTCGACCTTCAGTTCTTGCTTTGCAGAGCGCGCGTGATGCGGCTGCCGTGATACCTGCCATCACCGCGCTCTGTTCCGTGTGGCGGAACGGCGCGGCGAAATGCCTTGATTACTCCGCCAGCTTGGATCAAAAATGGCCAGCGATGGCATTTGGTATGCCAGAAGCCAACTTGTCAAGTCAGAGCACGACCTATATCGCCGCAAAAAATGGTCAGCTTGACATTCTGGCATGTGGTATGCCAAAAACTTTCCAGTAAATATTCCTGTAAAAGACGACTCCCACTGGAGGAGAATCGTCGTGTCACTGCGAAAACCAACCAAGGCGTTGCCGACCATGGCCGAGGCAGACATCGCAATCGTTCGTATTGCCCCGGAGAGTAGCTTCAAGAACAAGGCGTATGACGCCTTGAAGGAAGCTATCCTCAAGATGGACATCTATTCGACGCCGGAGCCGGTCATGCTCGACGAGCGCGCATTGTCCGAACGTCTGGGCGTCAGCCGCACACCGATCCGCGAAGCCATCGCGATGCTCGAGCAGGACGGTTTCGTGAAGACCGTGCCGCGCCGCGGCATCATGGTGGTGCGCCGGACCAAGAGCGAGATCGTCGACATGATCCGCGCCTGGGCGGCGCTGGAAAGCATGGCGGCGCGCCTGATCACCACGACCGCACGCAAGAAGGACATCACGGCGCTACGCGACTATTTCAAGGATTTTGGCAAGGACCGCCTGCCCGAGGATCACGTCGAGGAATATTCGCGCGCCAACATCGCCTTCCACCAGGCGCTGATCTCATTGTCGGAATCCCCTGTGCTGGTCGATCTCACCAACGATCTGCTGCTGCACGTACGCGGCTATCGACAACTCACCATCGGACGCAAGGACCGCACCGCGACGTCCCTGCCCGAGCATCTCGGCATGATCGAAGCGCTGGAGGCGCGCGACACCGAGCTCGCCGAGAAGCGCGCCCGCGACCACACCCTCGGCCTTGCCGCTTACGTCGAAGCGCATGGCCAGGAACTCTTCACCTAGCAACATTCACCAGAAGGGCGAACCATTCGCCCCACCTACCTTGAGACCAGGGAGACAAGGCCCATGCTGAACACCGCGACCAAGTCCGAAGCACCGGGCACCGAGCAGGAACTGACGGATGGCTTTCATCTCGTCATCGACGCGCTCAAGCTGAACGGCATCAACACCATCTATAATGTGCCGGGCATCCCGATCACGGATTTGGGCCGCATGGCGCAGGCCGCCGGCATTCGCGTGATCTCCTTCCGCCACGAGCAGAACGCGGGCTACGCCGCGGGCATCGCCGGCTATCTCACCAAGAAGCCCGGCGTCTGCCTCACGGTCTCCGCACCCGGCTTCCTCAACGGTCTCACCGCGCTCGCGCACGCCACCACCAACTGCTACCCGATGATCCTGGTCTCGGGCTCCTCCGAGCGCGAGATCGTCGACCTCCAGCAGGGCGACTACGAAGAAATGGACCAGCTCGCGATTGCAAAGCCGCTGTGCAAGGCGGCCTATCGCGTGCTGCACGCCCAGGACATCGGCATCGGTTTCGCCCGCGCCATCCGTGCCGCGGTTTCTGGCCGTCCGGGCGGCGTCTATCTCGACCTGCCGGCAAAACTGTTCGGCCAGGTGATGAACGCCGAAGCTGGCCAGAAATCGCTGGTCAAGGTGATCGATGCTGCGCCTGCGCAGATCCCCTCGCCTGCATCGGTGAAGCGCGCGCTTGACGTGCTCAAGGCCGCGAAGCGTCCGCTCATCATTCTCGGCAAGGGCGCGGCCTACGCGCAGGCCGATGAGGAGATCAAAAACTTCGTCGAGAAGAGCGGCGTGCCGTTCCTCCCGATGAGCATGGCGAAGGGCCTGCTCCCCGACTCGCATCCGCAATGCGCGGGTGCTGCGCGTTCGACGGTGCTGAAGGATTCCGACGTCGTCATGCTGATCGGCGCGCGGTTGAACTGGCTGCTGTCGCACGGCAAGGGCAAGAGCTGGGGCGATCAGCCGAAGAAGTTCATCCAGGTCGACATTGAACCCAAGGAAATGGACTCCAACGTCGAGATCGTCGCGCCCGTCGTCGGCGACATCGGCTCGGTGGTCTCGGCCTTCAACCAGGCGATGGGCACGGGCTGGACCGCCCCGCCCGCCGAATGGACCAAGGCCATCTCGACCAAGCGCGACGAGAACGTCGCCAAGATGGCGCCGAAGCTGATGAACAACAAGTCGCCGATGGATTATCACGGCGCGCTCGGCGTGCTGAAGAACGTGATCAAGGACCACCCCGAGGCGATCCTCGTCAACGAAGGTGCCAACACGCTCGACCTCGCCCGCGGCGTGATCGACATGTACAAGCCCCGCAAGCGTCTCGACGTCGGCACCTGGGGCGTGATGGGCATCGGCATGGGCCAGGCGATCGCGGCTGCGCTCGAGACCGGTCACCCCGTGCTCGCGGTGGAAGGCGACTCGGCCTTCGGCTTCTCCGGCATGGAGGTCGAGACCATCTGCCGCTACAACCTTCCGATCTGCGTCGTCATCTTCAACAATGACGGCATCTATCGCGGCACCGACGTCAACGGCGCCAACTCCGATCCGGCAACCACCGTGTTCGTCAAGGGCGCGCGCTACGACAAGATGATGGAGGCCTTCGGCGGCGTCGGCGTGAATGCGACCTCGCCGGACGAACTGAAACGCGCCGTCAACGAGGCGATGGCGTCACGCAAGCCGACGCTCATCAACGCGGTGATCGATCCGGCTGCCGGCTCGGAGAGCGGCCGCATCGGCAACCTCAATCCGCAGAGCGTTCTGCAGAAGAAGAAGTAAGTCCCCCCTCAACCCTTTATTCCCTGCGGGTGCAGGGGCAGACAGAGTACGGAGCATAGACGATGACCAAAGCGCTCGAGGGCGTTCGCATTCTCGACTTCACCCACGTCCAGTCCGGACCGACCTGCACGCAGCTGCTGGCATGGTTCGGCGCCGACGTGATCAAGGTGGAACGCCCGGGCGTGGGTGACATCACCCGCGGCCAGCTGCAGGACATCCCGAACGTGGACAGCCTGTATTTCACCATGCTCAACCACAACAAGCGTTCGATCACGCTCGACACCAAGAACCCCAAGGGCAAGGAAGTCCTCACCGAGCTGATCAAGAAGTGCGACGTGCTGGTCGAGAATTTCGGCCCCGGCGTGCTCGACCGCATGGGCTTCCCCTGGGAGAAGATCCAGGCGATCAACCCGAAGATGATCGTCGCGTCGATCAAGGGCTTCGGTCCCGGACCTTACGAGGACTGCAAGGTCTATGAGAACGTCGCGCAGTGCACCGGCGGCGCCGCCTCCACCACCGGCTTCCGCGACGGCCTGCCGCTCGTCACCGGCGCGCAGATCGGCGACAGCGGCACCGGCCTGCATCTGGCGCTCGGCATCGTCACCGCACTCTACCAGCGCACGCATTCGGGCAAGGGACAGCGCGTCACGGCTGCGATGCAGGACGGCGTGCTCAACCTCGCGCGCGTCAAGCTGCGCGACCAGCAGCGCCTCGCCCACGGTCCGCTCAAGGAATACAGCCAGTTCGGCGAAGGCATTCCGTTCGGCGATGCCGTGCCGCGCGCCGGCAACGATTCTGGCGGTGGCCAGCCCGGCCGCATCCTGAAGTGCAAGGGCTGGGAGACCGATCCCAACGCCTACATCTACTTCATCACCCAGGCTCCGGTCTGGGAGAAGATCTGCGACGTGATCGGCGAGCCGACCTGGAAGACCGATCCGAACTACGCCAAGCCGGCGGCGCGCCTGCCGCGGCTGAACGAGATCTTCGGCCGCATCGAGCAGTGGACGATGACGAAGACCAAGTTCGAGGCGATGGAGATCCTCAACAAGGACGACATCCCCTGCGGCCCGATCCTGTCGATGAAGGAGATCGCCGAAGACCAGTCGCTACGCGCGACCGGCACCGTGGTCGAGGTCGACCACCCCACCCGCGGCAAGTACATCTCGGTCGGCAACCCGATCAAGCTGTCGGACAGCCCGAGCGACGTCACCCGCTCTCCGCTGCTCGGCGAGCACACCGACGAGGTCCTGCGCGCGGTGCTCGGCTTCAGCGACCACCAGGTCGCCGAGATCCACAAATCAGGCGCGCTCGACCCACCGCAGAAGCAGGCAGCCGAGTAAGCGGACGCACATCGATCAAGACAAAGGGCTGCCCTTCGGGGCGGCCCTTTTTTCTGAGAGAGGCCGTGCGGTCGCAGCAGAAGCTGCGAAAACAACCCCATGCACAGTAGCCAACCCCTTGGCGCCATACGCAATTTCGTTTTTATCGAATTTTTCCTTGGCCCGTCGGGCAAAACAGGGGTAGGATGGCACGATCGGAAAGAGCGGGCGGCTGAACGTTGAGGCATGGGCGCGCTAGCCGTCCGGCCAAAAAAACAACCCAACGATTTCAACCTCAGATCTCCTCAGTCATGTCGAGCTCAAAGGCCCACCGGATCAGAGGGGGTCGGTCAGGTGCGGGCTCGAGGAGCGACACAAAACCTTGGCACGGCGGGCGGCGTTGTTGCTTGTGTCAACAAGCACTCGCTGCGGCCGCAGATGGCGCCATCCGAGTGCTTCGACAAATCGAGATTACACGCAATGTTTTCCAAACACTCCCCGCTCTCCGAGGGTTAGTCTGCTCTCTCGAACGCAAGTCATTTTTCCCTTCACGTCCATTGCTTCAAAGCCAGAACGACCTTTGCCCAATTGATTGCTCACGAACGAGAGGAAATCGCCATGCATTTCTGCTTGACCGCACAATACACGCCGCAGGCCCTCAACAACCTCATGGATAATCCCACGACCAACCGCTACGAGGCGGCCAAGAGTCTGGTTGAGTCTGCCGGCGGAAAATTGATTTCAATGTACAGCACCGCGGCCGACGGTCCTGGCGTCATGGTCGTCTTCGATGTGCCCGACTCCAATGCAGCACCGGCGATATCCGGCATTTTGGTCGCATCGGGCGCCGCTCACAACGTCACGCTCACGCGCCTCTGGACACCGGACGAGATTCAACACGTCAGACAGAAGGCCCGCCAGCTCCGCGGGGCGTACAATCCGCCTGGCAAGTAAGAGGCGGCATTCGAACTACGTTTTGAGATCAATTTGTTCGCAACAATCATTGGAGATAACCATGCGCGTCATGCTCAAATTTACATTGCCGGTCGAAAAGGGGAACGAAGCGTTCAAGGACGGATCGCTTGCAAAGACGGTCGAGTCGATCATGAACGACCTCAAACCCGAGGCAGCCTATTTCGCGCCGTTGGACGGCAAACGCGGAGGGATGATATTTTTCAATCTCTCGAAGCCGTCGCAGATCGTCGAAGTTGTTGAACCGCTCTTCTTGAATCTCAATGCAGAGACTGAAATCGTGCCAGTCATGGCTCCTGACGACTTGCGCGAGGGACTCTCAAAAGCCGCCGCTACTCAGAAGTAATCCGACGTTTCGAAAGCCCGATGAGGGTCATCCGGATTACGGTGCCAGTGCTGGACTGCACCCCTGAACTGAGACACGATAATTACAGTGACAGCGGGGTTGTCACGATGCGTTACCGCGCATTGTTTTGCGCGAAGGCGGTTTCGAACTCAAGGGGCGATTGG
>NZ_JARXWB010000023.1 GCF_029892425.1 Bradyrhizobium sp. BR13661
CGGAAATTGACGCTTCTTTCCTCGTCCTGCCACAGGTCATCCTCGAAATGCCTGTCACTGTAATTATCGTGTCTCACTTCAGGGGTGCAGTCCAGTGCACTTAATTTACTTTGTTCGCTTTACGCGATGTGGAGAAAGTTAAGTGCACTGTCACCGTAATCTCCCGCATTTTTGCACGACCACAGCGCCGATCCACGGCTACGAATGTGATATCTGGCCTTCGTGGCGAAGACGAATCCTCGTATTCAGCTTGGAAGGCTGGATGTTGCCGATATAAATCATACACGTGCTTGTAAAACAGGCGAAACATGCCGCTAGCATCCTCAATGGCTTGCGGGATCGCTGTAAAACTCTAAGGGTTCTTTGCTGCTGTGCGCCATGGGTGATAAGAAGCGAACGGTCCCGCTTTCGCAGGGCCGCCGCAGTGAGGGAAACGACTATGTCATGTACCCCATTGCTCTCGGCTAAGTTGCGGTGATAGGAACGCTCTCTATGGATCGGCGGGGCTTCCTACAAAATTTTGGGCTGGTGGGGTTAACGGCCGCAGCTTCGTCGGCCGGCACTTATTGGCTGACGCGGCCGGCGAAAATTCCCCCGAGGGGGATTTATGTTCAGATGGGCACGAGCATTACCGAGATTGGCAGCAAAACGCCGATTGTCGTTGGTTCGCGCCTCAACCTGATCCCGGTCAATCTGGGACTGCACGGCGCTTGTGCCGGCATTTATGAGGGCTGCAATCCGTCTAATTCGCTTTGCTCCCTGGTCGACGCCATTGTTTCCGGTGATTGGTCGAAACAGGTTCAGGAAAATACTTCGTTTGAACCGAATATGCGGGCCATCGCCCGAGCCAAGGCGGTCGATTTCAGCAATGTGACGCACCTGGGCCTTGAATATGGGCCGAACGATTTCACCCTCTGCGGGCCGATCGGCGCTTGCGACCAGCAAAAAACGACGTTCAAGGGAGCGCTCACATATTCCCTGCAAAAACTCTCCAGCGCCTTTCCTGAGTTACGGATTTTCCTGATCGCGCCGGCCTGGGAACGGAACTACGAGGATTTGGACGCCGATTTGCACCCGAATAAGGCCGGGATTTTCCTCCGCGAATATGTCGCCGCGCTTTTGGATGCCGCTGCGGTTAACCGCGTGCCCTGTCTCGATCTATGGAGCAAGATGAGCACAAATATTCGGAATTTTCGCACGTTCACCCATGACGGAACGCACCCGACCGAGGCCGGCGCCATCCGGCGGGGCGAGATGATCGCCGCATTTGTTAACGCCACGTTTTGACCGGCCGCCATGGGCACCCGGATCGCGGCGAAGATGAAGGACGCGGACCTCCACTTCCACGACCTGCGCGGGACCGTGGCCACAAAGTTCTATGTCGCCGGACTCCCGATTCGATCGATCGCCGAAATCATAGTTACGGTGACAGTGCACTTAATTTACTTTGTTCGCTTTGCGCAATGTGGGGAAAGTTCAGTGCACTGTCACGGTAATACTGGTCGCACTTCCCATGATTGCGGCGACAATGTCATCGCGCTTGTCTCCTCGGCGTAGTCATCAATCGCCTAACGCTGCAGCGCATGCCATTGATGACCCGATCAATGCGGACGAACTCAACGCCATGTACGGGCACCCCATCTCGGTCATATCGCTTTCGACCCTAGCGTTGTCCTGCTCGCTCCGCGCGTCGGCGGCATGCAGCTTGCACAATGGCGATCCCGAGCTTTGGGATGGCCTAGCTTGCCGCTTGTAACGATTCTAGCGACCAGTCTTGGTCGGAAGTGTCTCCGCTTCGGGCTCGATTTCCGCCATTTGCGATAGAGAGCTTCTTTGCGGATGCCCATCTGAAAAAGCCGGTCCCAGCGAGCATCATCACCGTGACGTGATGCAGATCACGGTAATGAATAGCCACGTCAAATCGTACCTCCCTAGGCGATAAGCCAAAATGTCAGGTCACCTGGAAGGATCGAATATGAGAGCGTTTTCTGCAGCAGCCGCCACTTTGATCATTGCTGTGCTGTGCGGGGTTACGATTCAAGCGGCGGAAGCGGCGGACACAGTGCGCGTGCGTGGGACAGTCGAGAGCATTGACGGGTCCGAATTAACTGTGAAAACCCGCGAGGGAAACTCGACCGCTATCAAGCTAAACGACAACTGGAAAGTGATCGGCGTCGTCAAAGCCTCGATCGACGACATCAAGCCTGGCGACTTCGTCGGCATTGCCTCGCTTCCCAAATCCAGAGGCGGCGACGGAGCCGTCGAAGTCTTGATCTTCCCGGCGGCCATGAAAGGAACCGGCGAAGGAAGCTATCCGTGGGACCTGAAGCCAAACAGCACGATGACCAACGCCACGGTCTCGAACGCGGTCAAGGACGTCGATGGACGTAACATCACCGTAAATTTTCACGGCAAGGAAAAGACGATCTCCGTCGCAGAAGGCACCGTGATCGTCACGTTTGGGCCCGCCGCGCAAAGCGATCTCAAGCCTGGCATGACGGTCTTCGTTCCGTCGCAAAAGGCAGACGACGGCACTTTATCCGCGGCAAATGTGGTCGCCGGCACGAACGGAGTAGCTCCTCCGATGTGAGTTGCGGAGGCGCGAAGAAGCGCGAAGGCGACACGCTGACTGTGAATCGGCGCGGGATCAAGCAGCTGTAAGTATCGGCAATGATGCTCTGAAGCCAATCTAGAAAGGCCAATCGGGGTGGGGTTACGATCGGCGCCGATTGGGACCCCACCCGATGCAGAATCCGATATTTGCTACAAGGAATTGCTACCGTTAGTTCAAGCGGCTTAGTTCGGCGCCGATTCACAGTTCGGCGTTTCAATGGCCTCGCGCTTGATGGAACCGGGGGCGGCTTTCGCGGGTTTAATTTCGGAACGTTTTTTTGAAACCCCGGGAGAGCTCCATGAGTCAAACCAAAGCGATGGTCCGAGAACTCGTCGAACGGATTGATGGTGTCGCGCAAACCTATTTCGAGCTGGAGATTGCGGGACATCACCGCAAGAAGACGCTGGTCGTCGAAGTCGACTTTGATCTCGATCCCAACAGCGGTCATTACTCGCGCGCCAAGCTTGATGCGATCGAGGATACTTTCGCCACGGTCATCCGCGAGGACAACGCCGACATCGTATCCAAGTTGAAGATCGTGGGCCGCGCACAGCGGGCCACTGACAGAGCGGCAGATAATACCGGCGCACGCAACGCCTCGGCGAAAGGACCTGTGGACCATGCGCAACCACAGCCGCACTAAATGTCGTAAGATCATACGACGTGATGAAGCGTCTTAACAATTTGATGAGCGCTGGACATGATGACGCCAGGCGGAGTGCTTATCCGATTCCTCTGCAGGCTGAATGAGCAGCGGAAGGAGCGGATTCGCGGCTATCGTCGCGAGGAGCGCGCCAGGAAGGCCGAGCGCGACCGCGCGCAGGGCTGGAAGGATCTCTATGATCACATGTCCAGAAGGGCCGCCCGTGCGAAGACTGACCTGACGTCGCAGCCGGGGGCTTTGACTGCTCGCGCAGCGGCAACAGAAGCTCAGCGGGACGACATTCACGCCCCCGCCGTTGAACCCTAGCTTGAAGAAGATGTTCCGGCCGATGTCGTGCCGGTGGCGCGCCGCTGCGCACTTCGCTCACGCGGCCCTTCGGGTCCGGATCATGCTTCAGGCGCCGACCTTGGCCAGCACGTCGGCGCGCAAGAAGCGTTCAACAGAGAGCATGAACAGCACCGAGGGCACGAGGAGGATCAGCGCCGTGATCGAGCCGATCTGATCGTTGCCGCCCATCGCCGCATTATAGTGCAGCTCACAGTTTCAACTGCGCGCCTGCATCACGGCGTGAAAGGGCCGACGTCCTCAATGGGTGGCCGCTGGCAGCGTTCTTGTTGACTTGTCCTACTCATTTGTACAATAGTACAAATCATGATCCGCGGACCCGCCAGCAAGGAAACGGCGCGCAAGCCGAACATGCGCGAGGCCATTCTCGCCGCGGCCGAAGAGCTGTTTTCCGTCGACGGCTTCAACGCCGTATGGGTGCGCGACGTGGCGCATGCCGCGGGCGCCAATCCGGGCAGCGTGACCTGTCATTTCACCACCAGGGACGGCCTCCTCCTCGAAATCTACCGGCGCCATTGCGCGCCGAGCACGCTGGTGACGCCCGAGCGCGTCTCGCGCCTGTCGCGCGGCGAAACCAACGGCGCGGATCCGGCCGAGGCGATCGAGCAACTCGTGCAGGCAACCGTGGCCTCGCTCCAGGCGCCCACGCTTGATCGTCCCACGGCGGCGCGGCCACCAAGCAAGATATCGGCAAGCGCCGGGCCCCTGCCGCGCTAGATGCGTGCAGCGCGCGAAGCCCGACGAAGAACAATGGGAGGAGAGCTCAAGTGATCATCGACGTGCACGGCCATTACACCACGGCCCCTAAGGCCCTCGAGGACTGGCGCAACCGGCAGATCGCCGGCATCAAGGACGCTTCCGCCAAGCCCAAGCCCAGCGAGCTCAGGATCAGCGATGACGAGCTGCGCGAGTCCATCGCCAACAACCAGCTCCGGCAGATGCAGGAGCGCGGCAGCGACCTCACCATCTTCTCGCCCCGCGCGAGCTTCATGGCCCACCACATCGGCGACTTCGAGGTGTCCTCGACCTGGGCTGCGATCTGCAACGAATTGTGCTTCCGCGTCTCGAAGCTGTTCCCTGACAGTTTCATCGGCGCGGCGATGCTGCCGCAGTCGCCGGGCGTCGATCCCAGGACCTGCATTCCCGAGCTCGAGAAGTGCGTCAAGGACTACGGCTTCGTCGGCATCAACCTCAATCCCGATCCGTCCGGCGGCCACTGGACGTCGCCGCCCTTGTCCGACCGGCACTGGTATCCGATCTACGAGAAGATGGTCGAGCTCGACATCCCCGCGATGATCCACGTCTCGACCAGCTGCAACGCCTGCTTCCACACCACGGGCGCGCACTATCTCAACGCCGACACGACGGCCTTCATGCAGTGCCTGACCTCGGACCTGTTCAAGGATTTTCCGACGCTTCGCTTCCTGATCCCGCATGGCGGCGGCGCGGTGCCCTATCATTGGGGTCGCTTCCGCGGGCTCGCGCAGGAGATGAAGAAGCCGCTTTTGAAGGATCATCTCCTCAACAACATCTTCTTCGACACCTGCGTCTATCACCAGCCCGGCATCGACCTCCTCACCAAGGTGATCCCGGTCGAAAACGTGCTGTTTGCGAGTGAAATGATCGGCGCGGTGCGCGGCATCGATCCGGAGACCGGATTTCACTACGACGATACCAAGCGCTACATCGAGGCGGCCAAGACGCTGACGGCCGAGGATCGCTACAAGATCTACGAAGGCAATGCGCGTCGCGTGTTTCCGCGCCTCGATATCGCGCTGAAGGCAAAAGGAAACTGATCATGAGCGCTGCGATGAACGATCTCGGCATCGTCCGCCGCAACATCGTCCGGGCCGACAAGGCCGCGGTCGAAAAGCTGTCGCGCTTCGGAGTTGCGACCATCCACGAGGCGATGGGCCGCGTCGGCTTGATGCAGCATTATATGCGTCCCATCTATCCGGGCGCGCAGATGTGCGGCACTGCCGTCACCGTGCTGCTACAGCCAGGCGACAACTGGATGATGCATGTCGCGGCCGAGCAGATCCAGCCCGGAGACGTCGTGGTTGCGGCCTGCACGGTCGAGAACACCGACGGCTTCTTCGGCGACCTGCTCGCCACCTCGTTTCGCGCCCGCGGCGCCAAGGGCCTGGTCATCGACGGCGGCGTGCGCGACGTCATGGACCTCACCGAGATGAAATTTCCGGTGTTCTCGCGCGCCATCAGCGCGCGCGGCACCGTCAAGGCGACGCTCGGCTCCGTCAACATTCCCATCGTTTGCGCCGGCACGCCCGTCAATCCCGGCGACGTGATTGTCGCCGACATGGACGGCATCGTCGTGGTCCCCGCTCGCATCGCGCAACAGGCGGCGGATGCCGCGCAAGCGCGCGAGAACAACGAGGCCGAGAAGCGCGAGAAGCTCGCCAGCGGCGTGCTCGGGCTCGACATGTACAAGATGCGCGAGCCCCTGGCGAAGGCCGGGCTGAAATACATCGACTGAGCAACGAACATGGCGGCACAGGTCACTGGCATCTCGTCGATGGCGACCCGTCAGATCCTGACGGAGCTTTCCGGCGCATACCGGGCGAAAACGGGACAGGCGGTTGCGATCGAGTCCGTCGGCGGCGTCGATGCGGCCAAGCGCGTGCGCGCCGGCGAGGCCTTCGATGTGGTCGTGCTCGCCGACGACGCGCTGAAGCAGCTCGAGGCCGACGGCTTTCTCAAGGCCAGCAGCCGCACGGGCTTCGCCAGATCGGCGATGGCGGTGGCAATCCGCGCCGGGGCCAGGCGCCCCGACCTCGCCAGCGAGGCAGCCCTGAAAGCAGCCGTGCTCGCCGCGAAGTCGATCGGCTACTCGACCGGCCCGAGCGGTACCCACGTTCTCAACCTCCTCAAGACATGGGGTATCGAGCAGACCGTCGCGGAGCGACTTGTAAAAGCGTCACCGGGCATTGCCGTCGGTACGCTGGTGGCGCGCGGCGAGGCTGAGCTCGGCTTTCAGCAGCTGAGTGAGTTCCTGGACGTGCCCGGCATCGAGATCGCGGGTCCCCTGCCCCCCGAAGTGCAATCGGTGACGTTGTTTACGTGCGGCGTCTGCGCGTACGCAACCAACGAGGCCGGAGCACGCGCATTGATCAATTTCCTGACGTCGGCAGAAGCGGAAGCTCCCATACGACGCCAGGGCATGGAGCCGGCCTGACCAGAACCACGGGTCGGCCGCGCCACTGACGAACACCAGGAGGAAGCGTTCATGTCCAAACCTGTGACCGGGCCGTTCGAGAAGACCCCGGGTTGGCTCGACTGGTATGATGGCCCGTCAAAGCCCCGCTTCAAGGTGCCGCCAGGTGCCGTCGATGCGCATTGCCACGTGTTCGGCCCCGGCGCCGAATATCCGTATGCGCCGGAGCGGAAATACACGCCGTGCGACGCCTCGCGCCAGCAGCTTCATGCGCTGCGCGATCATCTCGGCTTCTCCCGCAACGTCGTCGTGCAGGCGACCTGCCACGGCGCTGACAACCGCGCGATGATCGACGCGCTCAAGCACTCCGGCGGCAAGGCGCGCGGCGTTGCGACCGTCAAGCGCAGCGTCAGTGATGCCGAGCTGCAGGCCATGCACGACGCCGGGGTGCGCGGTGTGCGCTTCAACTTCGTCAAGCGCCTGGTCGATTTCACCCCGAAGGACGAGCTGAACGAGATCGCCACGCGCATCGGCGAGCTCGGCTGGCACGTCGTGATCTATTTCGAGGCCGTGGACCTGCCCGAGCTCTGGGATTTCTTCACGGGCCTGCCGACCACGGTCGTGGTCGATCACATGGGCCGGCCCGACGTCGGCAAGCCGATCGACGGTCCGGAATTCTCGCTGTTCCTGAAATTCATGCGCGAGCACGACAACGTCTGGTCCAAGGTGAGCTGTCCGGAGCGTCTGTCGGTTGCCGGGCCGCCGGCGCTGAACGGCGAGCAGAACGCCTACAAGGATGTGATCCCTTTCGCCCGCCGCGTCGTCGAGACCTTCCCGGACCGCGTGCTCTGGGGCACCGACTGGCCGCATCCCAACCTGAAGGGGCACATGCCCGACGACGGCCTGCTGGTCGATTTCATTCCGCACATTGCGGTCACGCCTGAGCTGCAGCGCAAGCTGCTGGTCGACAACCCGATGCGGCTGTACTGGCCGGAAGAGGAGAACAACTGACATGGCCAAAACGATCAAGGTGGCGCTGGCCGGTGCCGGCGCGTTCGGCATCAAGCACCTCGACGGCATCAAGAACATCGACGGCGTCGAGGTGGTGTCGCTGGTCGGGCGCAGGCTCGATCAGACCAAGGAGGTCGCCGACAAATACGGCATCAAGCACGTCTCGACCGAGCTTACCGACAGCCTCAAGCTGCCGGAGGTCGACGCCGTGATCCTGTGCACGCCGACCCAGATGCATGCCGCCCAGGCGATCGACTGCATGAAGGCCGGCAAGCATGTGCAGGTCGAGATTCCGCTCGCGGACTCGCTGGCCGACGCGCAGGCCGTGGTGGATCTGCAGAAGAAGACCGGATTGACCGCCATGTGCGGCCACACCCGCCGCTTCAACCCGAGCCATCAATTCGTGCACAAGAAGATCAAGGCCGGCGAATTCCACATCCAACAGATGGACGTGCAGACCTACTTCTTCCGCCGCACCAACATGAACGCGCTGGGCCAGCCGCGGAGCTGGACCGACCATCTGCTCTGGCATCACGCCGCCCATACGGTCGATTTGTTCGCCTATCAGGCGCGCTCGCCGATCGTGAAGGCCAACGCGGTGCAAGGACCGATCCATCCGGCGCTGGGCATCGCCATGGACATGTCGATCCAGCTCAAGGCCGCCAATGGCGCCATCTGCACGCTCAGCCTGTCCTTCAACAATGACGGGCCGCTCGGCACCTTCTTTCGCTACATCGGCGACACCGGCACCTATATCGCCCGCTACGACGATCTGGTGAACGGCAAGGAGGAGAAGATCGACGTCTCCAAGGTCGACGTCTCCATGAACGGCATCGAGCTGCAGGACCGCGAGTTCTTCGCCGCGATCCGCGAGGGCCGCGAGCCCAATGCCAGCGTCGCCCAGGTGCTGCCCTGCTACCAGGTGCTGCACGACCTCGACCGGCAGCTCGCGGCGGGTTAAGTAGCCCGCTCTCTCCTGTCATTCCGGGATGCGCCGCAAGGCGCAGGCCCGGAATGACGAAGTCAGTTCATGTCACCCCTGCGTCGCCGGCAGCGTGACCACCAGCCCTTCCAGCCCAGCCGTCGCCTGGATCTGACAGGCCAGCCGGCTGTTCGGCTTCAGCTCGGCGGCGACCGTATCGAGCATGTCCACCTCGGCGGCGCTCGGCGCCGGCAGCTCGGTGAACCGGCTCTCCTCGACGTAGCAGTGGCAGGTGCCGCAGGCGCAGGAGCCGCCGCATTCGCCGACGATGCCGTCGACGCCATTGGCGGTCGCGCCCTGCATCAGGCTCCAGCCCTCCTCGACATTCACGGCGTGGCGTTTGCCCGAGGGCTCGACATAGATGATGCTAACCATCGCCCTCTCCCTCAGTGCACGGCCAGCTCGAGCAGCATCGGGCTGCGGAACGTCGATGACGGCATCCAGGCCAGTTGCTCCTGGGTGCGGCGGTAATTCGGCACGACCTTGTGGAATTCGTCGAAGGCGATCTTCACGCCGAGACGGGCGATCGCGGTGCCGAGACAGGCATGCACGCCGCCGCCAAAGCCCAAATGGCCGCGCGGCTTGCGGGTGATGTCGTAGACATCCGGATCGGGATATTGCCGCTCGTCGCGATTGCCCGAGCCATAGGCGAGGCAGACGAAATCGCCCTCCCGCATGGTCTGGCCATGCAGCGTGAGGTCCTTCTGCAGGCAGCGCCGGAAGCGCTGGGCCGAGGTGTTGAAGCGAAGCGATTCCTCGATCGCGTCGGGCAACAGCTCGGGATTGTCGACCACCGCCTGCCGCGCCTCCTTGTAGTCCGCGAGGTTGAAGGCGAACATGCTCATGAAGCCGCCGAGCGATTCAATTCCGGCCATGATCAGCGTCGTGGTGGTGAGCAGCACCTCGCGCTCGTCGAGCCTGTCGCCGTCGATCTCGGCCATGCTGAAATGCGAGATCAGGTCGTTCTGCGGATTGGCCCTGCGTTCCGCAATCACCTTGGACGCGTAGTCCTGCATCCAGTTGTAGGCCGCGATATGCTCGGGCCCCTTGGCGCGGGTGTGCGGATCGCTCTGCACCATCAGCACGGCCTTGTCGCGGACGGTCTGTTCGTCGCCGAGCGGCAGCCCCAGCGCGGCAAACAGCACGCGCACCGTGAACTTGGACGAAAAATCCTCGATGAAGTCGAAGCGCTCCTTGCCGCGCAAGGCTTGCGCGGTGGTCCGGGCGATGTCGCGGATCGGATCGGCCAGCGCCTCGAGATTGCGCTTCATGAAGGCGTACTGGATCAGGCCGCGCAGCCGGTCGTGGCGCGGCGGATCGGTGGTGCCGAGCGTGGCGCCCGCGCGGTTGGGCAATTCGGTCATCAGATTACCCTTGGCGGAGGAGAAGACCTGCCAGTTCTGACCGGCGGAAACGATGTCGGAATAGCGCGACAGGACCCACATGCCCGCCTGCGGGCTCCAGAAGCAGGGATGCTCGTCGCGCAGCGTCTTGTAGAACGGGAACGGGTCGGCATCGACCACGGGCGAATAGGGATCGAAGGCGAACATGGGGTCTCCTCGTTGATATCTGTGTTGCTTGCTCTTGCCTATGCTTAGCGCCGCGGGCGTGTGCGCCGTGAGAGATGAACCTCGCAGAGACTTGGACTTTTCAAACATGGCCGCCCGGTCGCCACGACGTCGCAGGCGCTGGGCGGTATTCCATTGCGGAACGATCAGGGGCGGGCTGCCCTCCGCACGGGCGGCGCGTTGGGCATGTGCTCCGCAGCCGCCGCCAGCGACGGCGCGACCACGATTTCGAGCTGCTGGCGCAGCCAGCGATGCATCGGATCGGTCTGGTGCCGGATGTGCCAGGCCATGAACATCGGCATCGGCGGGCATGCCACCGGCACCGGCGCCACGGCGAAGTCGCGCAGCATATGGGCACGCAGCAGGCTCGGCAGTGTCGCAATCAGCGTGCTGCCGCGCAGGAACGGTCCGATCCCGGCAAAGCCGGGGACCTCCGCCACGAAGCGGCGGTGCACCCCGCGTTCGGCGAGCACCTCGTCGATGTCGAGCGGCCGCCGCGGCTCATGCAATACGGTGACGTGGTCTGCCGCAAGGTAGTCCTCGAGCGTCACCGGCGCCTTGCGCTGACTCGCGTCGTAGAACACGCGGTAATTGTCCTCGTAGAGCCGCTTCTGCAGGACATCCGAGGCCTCGGGCGGCCGCGGCGTAATGACGAGCTGGCACTGCTCGTCGCGCAATAGCTCGGCCGTCGGCGCGCCGGACTGGATCACGCGCAGGGCAAAGCCCGGCGCCTGGCCGCGGACATAGCGCAGGAAGGACGGCAACAAGAGGTCGCGCTGCAAGTCATTGGCGGCGATCGTCACCAGCGCGGACAGCTTCGCCGGATCGAATTCGGCGGCACTGGAGAAGCTGCGCAACTCGTCCAGCAGCCGGCGCGCATCGATCGCAAGCGCCTGCGCGCGTGCCGTCGGCACGATCCCCCGCCCCGACTTCACGAACAAGGGATCGCCGACGATGGCGCGCAGCTTGTCGAGGAGATGGCTGACCGCCGACTGGGTCACGCCGAGCCGCTGCGCTGCCTGCGTCACCGAGCCCTCCTCGACTACCGCCAGCAGCAGCCGAAGCAGGTGGCCATCCAGATCCAAATGATCGAATTGGCTCATGAGAGCTATCAGAGTCCCGGCGTTTATCTTCCCTGGCAATCGTTGAATACTGCCCGGGACGGCTGCTGCGCGGTTTGATCTGAAGCAAATCGCGCCGGGCCCGGAAACAAGACCCAGGGAGAAACGTCATGCCCAACGCCAAGCCGCGGCAGCCCGTGCCGGGCACCACGATTTTCGACGGCGAGCAGGCCCGCAAGGGCTATGCGCTGAACAAGATGTGCTACTCGTTCAACGATGCCGCCAACCGGGCTGCCTTCGTCGGGAACGAGGACGCCTATTGCGCCAAATACGGCCTCAACGCCCAGCAGCGCGAGGCGATCCGCAATCGCAACGTGCTGCAGCTGATCGAGGCCGGCGGCAATGCCTACTACCTCGCCAAATTCGCCGGCATCTTCGGTCTCGACATGCAGGACATCGGCGCGCAGCAGACCGGCATGACCAAGGACGAGTTCAAGGCGAAACTTCTGGCGGCAGCGAGGTAATCATCATGGCAAGGATTGTTGGTGCGATCACGACCTCACACGTGCCTGCCATCGGCGGCGCGATCGCCAAGGGCCTGCAGCAGGATCCCTATTGGAAACCCTTCTTCGACGGCTTTCCGCCGGCGCGCGACTGGCTCGCCAAGGTGAAGCCAGACGTCGTCGTGATGGTCTATAATGATCACGGCCTGAACTTCTTCCTCGACAAGATGCCGACCTTCGCGATCGGGGCCGCGAGCGAATATCGCAACGCCGACGAGGGCTGGGGCATTCCGACCGTAAAACCGTTCCGCGGCGATCCCGAGCTGTCATGGCACATCATCGAGAAGCTCGTCGAAGACGAGTTCGACGTCGTGTCCTGCCAGGAGATGGTCGTCGACCACGCCTTCACACTGCCGATGGCGCTGTGCTGGCCCGACCAGAACTGGCCGGTCCGTACCGTTCCGGTGGTGGTGAACACGGTGCAGGCGCCCCTGCCCTCTGCGGCCCGCTGCTACAAGCTCGGCAACGCGCTCGCACGCGCGATTGCATCATGGCCCAAGGACGAGCGGGTCGTGGTGATGGGCACCGGCGGTCTCTCCCATCAACTCGATGGCGAGCGCGCGGGCTTCATCAACAAGGAGTTCGACCTGAAGTTCATGGACAGCATGGTCAACGACCCCGCCTGGGCCACGAAATATTCGACCGTCGAGCTGGTCGAGCTCTCCGGCACCCAAGGAGTCGAATTGCTGAACTGGATGGTCGCGCGCGGCACACTGCCGGAGAAGGTCAAGAAGCAGCATTCCAACTATCACATTCCGATCTCGAACACGGCGACCGGAATGATGGTGCTGGAGCCTGCAGCCTGACGTGGCTTCGTAGCGCGTGTGAAGCGGAGCGCAATCCGAGACACACGCGCACACGATAGGATGCCTGATTACGCTTGCGTTTCATCCGGGGTACTGGAATTTCTGTCGGCTCGCATGTCGGTCGAGAGAGCCGAGCCGAGAGTGCCCTGGAAGAATTGCTTAGGCGCCGACCTTGGCCAGCACGTCGGCGCGCAAGAAGCGCTCGATAAAGAGCATGAACAGCACCGAGGGCACGAGCAGGATCAGCGCCGTGATCGAGGCGATCTGATAGTTACCGCCCATCGCCGCATTGTAGAGCAGCAGCGGCAGGGTCCTGACCTGCGGCACGCCGACGAAGAAGGTGCCAGTGAACTCGTCGAGCGATTCCAGGAAGACAAAGATGCCGCTGGCGACGATGCCGGGTGCGGCCAGCGGCAGCGTCACCGAGACAAACGTCTTGAGCGGCGAGGCGCCGATGTTGCGCGCTGCAAGCTCCAGATCCTTGTCGACTGCGCCGAAGGCGGCAGCCGCGATCCAGACCGAATAGACCAGCCCGTGCGCGGCATGGACGAGCACCACGGCGAAGACCGTGCCGTTGATGCCGAGTTGGTAGAAGACGCGGGCGACGTTGATGTAGATCGCGACCGACGGAAAGGCCTGCGGCAGCAGGAACACGACCATGAACAAGGCGCGCGCCGGCAGCTTCAGCCGCGCCAGCGCGTAGCCGGCCGGGATCGAGAGCGCGAGCGCAACGACGACCGTCAGCACCGCGATCCAGACCGACGTGCCGAGCGAAGCCATGGCGTCGCCCGTCGGACGGAATACCTGCTCCCAATAGCGCGTGCCGTAGGTCACCGGCAGTTTATAGGGCGTGTACCAGCGCTCGGCCACGGACCAGAGCGCGAGGTTGGCGAGTGGGCCGATCAGCACGAAGGCAAAGGCCGCGAGCAGGAACGCGGCCAATGCCGTGCGCAGCGAAGATGCCAGACGCATCATGACGCGCCCTCCTTCGCCATGCCGCGCTTCAGATAGATGATCGCAGCGCCGGCCGAGAGCAGATAGGTGATGACGCCGAGCGCATTCGCCGTGGCGTAATCGCCATAGGCGTTGATGCGGAAGGCCATGTCGACGGTCAGCAGGGTGGGCTGCGATCCCGCCACCATCATCGGTACCGACAGCACCGAGAGCATCGTCACGAACGACAGGACCAGCGCCACGAGGAGCTGCGGCATCACCTGAGGCAACGCGAGCTCGACCAGCACGCGCAAGCGAGAGGCACCAAGATTGCGGCCCGCTTCAAGCGTCGCGCGGTCGATCGCGGCGAGCGCACCCGCGAGCAGCAGGGCAACGAAGGGCGTCTGCTTCCAGACGAAGGTGGCGATGATGCCGCGCCAGTCGAGGAAGCTTACCGCCTGGAGCGGCTCCATCAGCCCCATGGCTACGAAGGAATTGTTCATCAGCCCGTTCTTGGCGAGGAAGGTGCGCATGCACTGTGCCGCCACGATGAACGGGATGAAGAGCGGCCAGCGATAGAGCGCTTTCAGCGTGCCAACAATGAAGCGGTTCTCGCCGAGCGTCAGCGTACCAGCGATGATGATGGCGGCGAGCCCCGTGAACGAGCAGGAGGCGAGCACGATCACGACGGTAAAGAGGACGTCGCCGGAATAGAGCTCCCAGGCCTTTCGAAAGGCATCCAGCGAGAATCCTCCTTTCGGCCCCGTGAAGGCCGAAATCAGCGAGAAGCTCAGCGGATAGAGAAACAGCGCCGCCACCAGCGCGAGGCCAGGCGCGATGAGCAGCAGAGCGAGCTGGCGTTGGGAGATGGACATCGAACCTGCTGACAGCGGCGCAGAGGAGAAAACGGCCTCCCGCAACGAACCTCAGTTCGCGACCTTCTTCTCGTAGCCCTCGAGGATGTCGTTAAAGTAGGGCGCTATGGGAAAGGGCTTGCCGTTACTGGCGAGCTCGGCCGGCGTCACGTCGCTGAAGAGCTTGTCCCAAGCGGCCTTGTCGAGCTTGCCTTCAAGGTTCTTGGCGTCGATGCCTGGATACCAGTTGAACTTCCTGACGATGCCGTCGGCCTGGACTTGCGGCGAAGTTGCAAGCGCTATGAAAGCCTCGGCCAGCTTCTTCTGTGCCGATTTCTCAGGGATGGAATAATACATCGGCTGACCGGGCATGCCGGGCGAGATGAGTTTCAGCTTCATGTTCGGCGGCAGCTTGCCGTCGGCCTGCCACGAGTAGAACATGTCGACCCAGACCGGGCCGATCGCAATCTCGCCGCGGTTCAGCATGTCGAGCGTGCCGGCATTGCCGGGGGTGATGGTCGCGTTGGCGTTGAAGGCCTTGAGATCCGCAAAGGCCTTGTCCCAATTGGCCTTGGTGGCGGCGTCGTAGGGGCCTTTCATCAGTCTGTCGGCATCGCCGCCGAAGGCGTAGATCCAGCCGGCGACGAAGGCCACTCCCGACATGCCACCTTTGATGCCGTTATAGCCGAACTGCTTCGGATTCTTTTTGGCCCAATCGGCGAGCTCGGCAAAGGTCGCCGGGGGCGTCTTGACCATGTCGGCATTGTACGCGAGCGCGGTCTGCGACTGGAACATCGGGATGACGTAGCCGCTCACGTCGGTGCCGAGCGCGTTCCTGGACGCGTCGCCCGTGGCGAGCGTGGCGGTATCGACATTGGCCGAATATTTGTCGAGCAGGCCTTCCTTGACCATCTGGCCGGCGGCCTTCTGGTGGATCACCACCACATCGAAATCGGTTGCGGTCGCGCCTTTCTGGGCGTTGAGCTTCTCGTAAATCTTCTGCGAGCCGGCATCGCCCGGCCCGGTGCCGACCGCGACGATCTTGACGCCCGGATGAGCCTTCTCGAACATCGGGGCAAGGTAGTCCTTGACGTAGTCGACCATATTCTGATCACCCGCGGAGGCGACGTTGAGCGTTTGCGCTGCGAGCGGCGAAGCCGCGATCAGCGCGGCGAGCGAGGTGGCGATCGTGAGAAGGCGCATGAGTCTGGCTCCGTGTCGGATCGTTGGAAGGGGTCAGGCAAGAATGGAGGCCTGCATGGAGGCCTGTGCAGCCGGGAAGATGTGAAGGCGTGAAAGCGGGATACGCAGGCCGACGGCCGCGCCGGGTTCATGCCTGACGGCGTGATCCACGGTCAGCTGACGGCCGGCGGCCTCGATCCTGTAGCGGTAGAGCCCACCCGGATAGCTGCGCGCCGCAATGCGGCCCGGCACAACCAGATCCTCGCCCGGTGCGGCATCGGGCGCATCCAGGGTAGCGACGTCGTCGCGGAAATAGGCAAGTGCTTCGCCCGCTGGCAGAGCAAGGTCGAGTTCACTGGGGAGCACGCAGCGCGCCTCGCCAGCCGTGATCGTGGTAGGGCCTTCGCCGGTGACGACATGAAGGGGCAGTACGTTCTCGGCGCCCATGAAATTGGCGACGAAGGCGCTGTTCGGCCGGTCATAGATCTCCTCCGGCGTCCCGATCTGCGCGATGCGGCCAGCATTCATGATGACCAGCCTGTCGGCCATCGTCATCGCCTCCTCGCGGTCATGCGTGACATGGATCGTGGTGACGCCGAGCCGCTGCTGGATGGCGCGGATCTCGTGACGCATCGTCATGCGGATCTTGGCGTCGAGGTTGGAGAGAGGCTCGTCCAGCAGCAGGATGCCGGGGTCGACCGCAAGCGCGCGTCCCAGCGCCACACGTTGCCGCTGCCCGCCCGACATGGCCGTGACCTTGCGATCTTCGTAGCCGGCGAGCCCCAGCATCGCCAGCAGCGAGGACACCTTGGCGGCGATGTCGCGCTTGGACGCCCCGCGCAGCTTCAGGCCGTAGCCTATATTCTGGAGCACCGTCATATGCGGCCAGAGCGCATAGGACTGGAACACCATCGCCATGCCGCGCTTCTCGGGCGGCAGACCCGCGACGTCTTTGCCACCAACAGCGATCGAGCCTGATACGACCGGCACAAAGCCAGAGAGCGAGCGCAGAAGCGTGGTCTTGCCGCAGCCGGAGGAGCCGAGCAACGCCGTGAAAGACCCCGGCGCGAAATCAATATCGACGCCGTGAAGCACCTTCGTGCCGCCATAGGCCACGTGCAGGCCGCGCACCTCGATTGCTGCGCCGACACCCGACATAGCTTGCGAGCTCGCCCGCACGTTCCGCTCCTCCACGCCGTCCTATTTACTCAGATGGAATTGTTCTTCCATTCTGCGATCAGCGTGGAATAAACATAGCGACCCCTAGCGCGCTCGTGCAACAGATTTATGACTTTCGATGACCGTCGAAATCCGATCGCTCTGGCTCATGCCGTGCCCCGAAGACGAAGCGTTCGTCGCTTCGCTCATCGGCGAGCTTGCGACGCGCTTCGGCACGCCGAATTTTACGCCGCATCTGACGCTGCGCGGCGACACGAATGCAACGTTCGAGCATCTCCACGACGACGCTCGGGCAGCAGCCGCTGCGTCGCAGCCCTTCGCCGAACCGATCGCTGGGATCGAGACGACGCAGGCGTTCTTCCGGGCGTTCTACCTGCGCTTCGCCGTTTCGGCGCAGCTCTTGGGGCTGAAGCAACGCCTCGATGCGCAGGAGACTGAACGCTTCATGCCGCATGTCTCGCTGCTCTATGGCAACCTGCCGGAGATGGTGAAGGCGCCGGTATCAGTCGAATTCGTGCAGCGTCTCGCGGGCCGCACCATTACCTTCGACAGAATTTGCATCGTCCGTTCAGGACAGGACATTCCCATCGCCGATTGGACGATCCAGACGTCGGTGCCGCTCGGGCGCTGAGGCAAGACCTGAGGAGAGGCCGATCGGATTAGGGTGCACTCATCCCGACGTTAGTCGAGACCTCCGCAATTCAACTCGCGCAGGGTCTTGTCCACCCAGGTCGAATCGTGCGTTCCGGCCTTGATGTTCTCGATCTGCTTCTGCTCGGCCTGATATTTCGAGTTGGCTGCCTTCAGCACCTCATCCACATCGTCAAACGGCACGCAGAGCAGTCCGTCATCGTCACCGATGATGAGATCGCCCGGCTGGATCACCATGCCATCAATTGCGATCGGAACATTAATCTCGCCAGGGCCGTTCTTGTACGGTCCGCGATGGGTGACACCTGCCGCGAAAACGGGAAAATTCTGGCCACGGATGAAGCCGGCGTCCCGAACCGCGCCATCGATGGCGATGCCTGCAAGTCCGCCCTTGATCATTCGTGTCAGCATCATCTCGCCGATCAGCGCGTTGGTGAGATCGCCGCCGGCATCGACCACGATGACGTCGCCTGGCTCGGCCATCGCCATCGCCTTGTGGATCATCAGGTTGTCGCCCGGCCGTGTCTTGACGGTGAGCGCCACGCCGGACATCCCTCCGGCCTGATGCATCGGCCGAAGCCGCGCTCCGGCCGCCGTCAGCCGGGACATGCTGTCGCTGACATTTGCGACCGGCAAGCGGGCAAAGCGCTCGACGATTTCGGTCGCGACTTTTCTTTGCCGGTTCAGAATTCGAAATCCTACGGACATGCGTCGGTCTCTCTCGATGCTTGATGATGAAGCTGTTGCATTCTCAGTGCGCGAAGCCGAACAGTTCGGCGGGATTATCGACCAGGATGCGCCGGCGCGTTTTTTCGTCCGGCGCCCAGTCTGCGAGAAGATCGAGCAACAAGGCATCGTCCGGCTTGGTGCCGCGCTGGGTCGGATGCGGCCAGTCCGTGCCCCACAAGATGCGCTCCGGCGTGGCCTGCACATAGGCGCGCGCAACTTCGCTGGAGTCGACATAGGGCGGACCGAGCTTGCTGTCCTCATAGGGCTCGGTGACCTTCACCCAGGCCCGGCCTTCATCGAGTATGCGGCGCACGGCGGCAAACGCGGGATGCTTGAGGCCATCAGGCTGGGGAATACGCCCGAGATGGTCGATGACCATCCTGGTGGGCAGCGATCGGATGACCTTCTCATGAGCCACGATCTGATCGCCCGTCATCAGGATCTGCACGTGCCAGCCGAGCGGGCTGACGCGCCTGGCGAGTGCGGCAAGCATCTCCGGCGTTGTCGTCCCCCAGGTCTGCGGAGACACGAAATTGACGCGGATGGCGCAGACGCCGGCATCAGCCAGCGCGCGCAGCTCTGCTTCCTCGACGTCGGTGTCGACGACGGCAACGCCGCGTGACGAGGAACCTAGCTGGCCCAGCGCGTCGGCAAGACACCGGTTGTCGACCCCGTATGTCGAGGGTTGCACCACCACACTCCTGGTGGTGCCGAGCCGGCGCTGGAGATGTCGATAATCAGCGACGGTCGCGCCTGGTGGAAAGCCCTGGTGCCAATGTGGCGAAACGGGAAACCGCCCGTCGTAGATATGGTGATGGCAATCGCACGCGTCCGCAGGCGCGTTCAAGCGCGGCGGCGCCGACCCGGTGCTGTTGGGCACCGTCTGCTCGACCCCGCCAGCCCAGGCGCTCGTGCTCGCGACCAACATCCCTGCGAGAACGCCGCGCCTGTTGATGGCGTGCTGTGACGTCTTGCTGCGCTCACTCATGACTTCGCCGCCACCATGTCGGCTGCGCGCGCGACGTTGCGGCCAAGCGCGAGGACCAAGGTCGCGGCGACGGCGCACAGCAGCGCCAGCGGCAGCATCCCGAGCACGAAGCTGCCTGTCGATTCCTTGACGAGCCCCACCACGTTCACCATCAGGCCGCCGCCGATCAGATTGGAGATCGCGTTGATCCCGGCGAGGCCGGCCGCGAGCGTGCTGGTCGAGAGCCAGCTCGCCGACAGCGCCCAGAACGGCCCCTTGAAGGCATAGGCGCCCACCAGGCAGAACGTCACCATGACGATGGTCGGCGCGACTGCCGTTCCCGTCAGGCTCAATGCCGTGAAGCCGCCGGCGGCGAACAGCAGCGGAATGGCCGTGTGCCAGCGGCGCTCACCGGATTTGTCCGAATGGCGGCCCCACAGCACCATGAGCACGGTGGCAACGCCGCAAGGAATCGCATTGACGAAGCCGGTTTGCAGATTGGAGAGGCCGAACGATTTCAGCAATTGCGGTTGCCAGACCGACAGCACGCTACCGGTGGCCGAGGCACCGGAGCAAACCAGGGCCATGACGAGGAAATATTTGTTGGTGGCAAGCTGCCAGAGCGAGAGATGACCGACCGGTTTGCGCGCGGCTGCATCCGCCGCCATGCGTGCCTTCAGCCAATCCCGCTGCTCATTCGTCAGCCACGACGCCGCTTCGGGCCTGTCGGTCAGAATGAACAGGCAGGCAAGCCCGAGCAGAACGGTCGGCAACCCCTCCAGGATGAAGAGCCACTGCCAGCCGCGCAGGCCCAGCGCGCCGTCAAGCTCGAGCAAGCCGACCGAAAGCGGTGACCCCAAGAAGGTCGCAAGCGGGATCGAGACCGTGAAGGTCGCCAGGATGCGCGCTCGATACTCGGACGGCAGCCAATAGGTCAGATAGAGGATCGCCCCCGGAAAGAAACCGGCCTCCGCCGCGCCGAGGATGAAGCGCATCGCGTATAGCGAATACGGCCCCACGACCAGCGCCATGCAAGCCGTCACCAATCCCCAGGTGATCATGATCCGGGCGATCCAGCGCCGCGCGCCGAATTTCTGCAGCGCCAGGTTACTCGGCACTTCCACCAGGAAATAGGACACGAAGAACAGGCTGGCGCCAAAGCCAAACATTGCCGGCGTGAGCCCGAGATCCTTGTTCATCTGCAACGCCGCGAAGCCGACATTGACGCGATCGAGCAGCGCGAAGAAATAGCAGACCATCAGGAACGGCACGAGGCGCAGGATCACCCTGCGCATTGTCACCTTCTCTATCGGGTCGATGTCCGTTCGAGCAGCCGTCACGTTTCTCTCCCTTTTGTTGTTGGTTTTATTCGGCTGCTTTCACGCCGGCCTGCATCCTGGTCGCGATCGCATCGATGGCGATCCTGTAATTCTCGGGAACGACGCCCTTGAAATGCTCCTTCAGGCCCAGGCTGTCCTTCCAGCGCAGCCGCGCTGCCGTGGCGCGCGCCATCAGCGGCTCGATGCCGGCATCCTCGACCGCCTCGGCCGCCATCTCGACCTCTTCGGTGCGTCGCTTGGCATGGATCACGCCTGACGGCGTCAGGCTCTCGACCGTGTCCATGAATGGACGCGTCAGCGTCTTCGACGCCGAGGCCAGTACCGTCTCATCGAGACCATACGATCGGGCGGCCAGCAGCGTCTCGTCGATCAGCGCCTCGATGCCCTTGATCAGGACAGAGCGGAGGATCTTGATGCCCGAGGCCGTGCCGAGCTTTTCGCCGGCGAATTCGATGCTCATGCCCCAGGGCACAAGCAGGTCGACCACGCGCTGGCCCGCGGGACCGCTCGACATCATGTGCATCGCATAGCCGTGCTTCGGCGTGCCCATGATGGAGCCGTCGCCGAGCGTGGCGCCAGTGCCGGCGAGCCGCTCGGCGACGCCGTATTTCACCTTCGGCGTGGCGGAGGCGAAGTCGAGGAAGGTGTGGCGGCCATCGAGCACAGGCGCGAACGCGGCTGCGCTTTCAAGCGACCTGGAGCCCGGCGTGACGCTGAAGATCAGCTCCGCTGCATCGGCGAGCTCCTGATTGGACTTGACCAAGATCACGCCTGCGGCCTTGGCGCGGCTCTGGATCAAATCGGCATACGGACCGTCGAAAGCATATTTGTCGTAGCAGAATATCTGCTGCAGGCCGGCTTCGCGCAGTCCTTTGCCCAGCGTGCTGCCGATCTCGCCATAACCGACCAGACCGAGACGAAACTGCTTTCGTTCGCTCATTTTCAAATTCCTTTCGAGAGGGGGGCGATCGGGCCCGCGCGGCCGTCAGCCGTTCCGGCCTGTCGCTGCAGACTGGCGCCAAGCAGGCGGATCAGGACGGCAGCCAGGGCAAGAAATGCAGCCACCGAGATCAGGGCCCATGAGAAGCTGTCGGTCGACTGCTTGATCACACCGATGAGATAGGGACCGACGAAGCCACCGAGATTGCCGATCGAGACGATGATCGCGAGGCCGCCGGCGGCGGCGCTGCCGGTGAGGAAGCTCGACGGGATCGGCCAGAAAGTCGACTGGTAGCACATGATGCCGATCACGGCGCCGCAGAGCGCGACGATCGAGATCAGCGCGGACGATGTCGCGTAGCCGCAGACGAGCAGCGAGGCCGCGCCGACGAGCAGACCCGACGCCACGAACCAGCTGCGCTCGCCGCCCTTGTCCGATAGTCGCGCCCACAGCATCATCGTGATGGCGCCGCAGATGTAGGGAATGGCGGCGATGAAGCCGACGGTCACGACGCCAAAGCCGAAGCCCTTGATGATCTGCGGCATCCACAGCCCGAGGCCGACCGAGCCGATGATGGCGCAGAAATTGACGGCGGCGCAGACGAGGACGCGCCAGTTGATAAAGGCGTCCCTGAGACGGGAGGGATGTTTTGTGGCAATGGCCTCGCGCTCTGCCGCCAGCACCTCGGCGAGCCAACGCCGCTCGTCAGGGCTCAACCACTTGGCCTGCTCTGGCTTGTCCGTGAGCGTGAAGAAGCAAACAACGCCCAGAAGTGTCGCCGGCAGGCCTTCAAGGATCAACAGCCACTGCCAGCCATGCAGGCCGCCCAGGCCGTCAAGCGTGAGCAGAGAGCTCGAGATCGGCGCGCCGATGATGTTCGCAATCGGGATGCCGAGCAGAAAAGCCGCGGTCGCCGTGCCGCGGATTCGCGCCGGAAACCAGTAGGTGAAATAGAGGAACACGCCGGGCGTGAAGCCGGCTTCGCCAAGTCCAAGCAGGAAGCGCATGACGCCGAAGCTTGCAGGACCGACCACGAATGCCGTTGCCGCCGCGATCAGGCCCCAGGTGATCAGGATGCGGGCGATCCATTTGCGGGCGCCGATGGCCTGCAAGGCGAGGTTGCTCGGCACCTCCGCCAGGAAATAGCCGAAGAAGAACAGCCCGGCGCTCCAGCCGAATGCGGATGGGGAGATGCCGAGGTCGCCATTCATGGTCAGGCTGGCGATGCCGACGTTGACCCGGTCGAGATAGGCGATGATGTAGCAGAGCAGCAGAAAGGGCACGATCCGCCACAGCACCTTCGAGAGGATCTTCTCCTCCTCGGGTGTGAAGCCTTGTCGGGCTGAGGCGGCTGTGACGCTTGCCATTGGTTCCCTCCGGGCGCCGGTGTTCTCCCGGCCATGACGCGCCTTAGCAAAAACAGAACGCCGTTTCAATTAATTTTGAAACGGCGTTTCATTTTTCTGAGGAGACCGAAGCTGCCGCGTCGGCGGAATGAAGGAACTCGCAGGGAAAAGTGCAGCGCCGACCATCGGTTACGGCGCAGCCGGCGCGATGACACCGAGGGTGCAGCGACTAATCGGCGTGCGAGAACATCGCCAGGCCCGACGTTTCGAGTTCCGCACGCAGCAATGTTCCGGTGCGACTCTCGGTGATGAAGAGGCTCTTCCGCTGCGGTCCGCCAAAAGCGAGATTGGTCGTCCCGACGCCCGCACAGGAGACGACGCGGTCGAGCGGTTCGGCGAGCGGCGACAACCGCCAAACCGAACCGAAGCCGGTATGGCAGACCAGGAGGTTGCCGCCATCGTCCAGCGCCAACCCGTCGGGACCGCCGGGGCCGCCATGCAGATGCGAGAAGATGCCGACCTTCGTGGTCAGGCCGCTCGCCGGTAGCGGCACGCGCCAGATCTGGTTGGCCCGCGTCACTGCGACGAGCAGAAAGCTCTCCTCGGGATCGACGACGATGCCGTTCGGGCTCGGGATCGTGTTGACGAGGCAGGTGAGCCGGCCGTCGGGCGTCAGCTTCCAGACCCGGCCCGTGGGATCGTGCATACCGGTCTGGCCCTGGTCAGTGAAATAGAGATTGCCCGATGGCGCGAAGACGAGGTCGTTCACGCCCTTGAAGCTCTCGCTCGCCGCCGTCTCCAGGAACGGCGTCACGTTGCCGCTGGCTACATCGAGCAGCATGATCCCGCGCTTGTAGTCGGTGATGAACACGCGGCCGTCGCGGTGGATCTTCAAACCGTTCGGCCAGCCATCATATTCGGACACGAGCTCCCACGCACCGTCAGCGCCGACGCGGAAGATGCGTCCGTAGGGAATGTCGGTGACGTACAACCGCCCCTGCCGATCGAAGGACGGCCCTTCGAGGAAGGAGTCGATTTCGCGTCCGCCCTGGTTGGCATCCGCCCAGGCGGTGCGGCGCGGTTTGCGGAACTGATCCGGCAGCTGCGTGAAGATGCTGGTCTCGATCCGGTGCGGCGGGCTGAAGAACGTCATGGGGCGACCTTTGGGACGAGCCTGGTAGAACCGTAGAGTTTGACAGGATTGTCGCCCGCCGAGGCCGAGGTCGCAAGGTAAAACGAAACGACGTTTCGTTTAGGCCAAACCGGCGCGCCGGCGGCCGCTTTTCACCGTGCCCGAGGTCGGAGTTCCTCCGCATGCCAGGGTCAGCTTGCTCGCAGCCTCGACCAATGGCGCCTTGATCTGCTCCGCCCGTGCGGTCGTGAGCCGGCTGACCGGTCCCGAGACCGCCAGCGCCCCGACCAGGGAATCGCCGATACCGAACACGGGCATGGCGAGCGCGGCCGCATGGGGATCCGTCACGCCGGAGGTGAACAGCGGCAGCTCGTCGTCAGGCCCGGACGGCCCGGACTCAAACCGCCGCAACGTTTGCGCGATGGCGGACTTGTCCATGGGACGGGTATCGCCCGGCTGCACGGTCATCCGGATGCGATTGCTGCTCTCCACCCGGAAAAGACAGAGTCGCTCCTCGCCATTGCGCACATAGAAGGACGTTGTCTCGCCGGTTTTTGCCGCGAGTTGCTCGAGCACGGGCATGACATGATCGGCCAGACGAAACGCCTGCTGATAGGCGGTGCCGAGGCGCAATGTCTCCGCATCGAGCCGGTAGGATCCATCCGGCAGGCGCGCGAGCAACCGGTATTGCTGCAGCGACAAGGCAAGCCGCAGGATCGTGCTCTTGACGAGGCCGGTCCGCTCCGCGAGCTCAGCCAGGCTCAAGGCGCCATCTCCGCGGCGGAACGCGGTCAGGACCGCGAGTGCCCGTTCGGCTGCCGATACGCCCTTGAGCGCGGGCGGCTTCTTCACGGTCTGCTTTGCCATATCACCCCTCGTCTTCGTCACGTCCTAAGGCATTCTGCCGGCGAGGAGAAGGGGCTACGAGATCGTAACCGCTGCGTTCAGAGTTACGGCGACAGCGCTGGATTGCACTGAATCAGGGAGTTCGAAAAACCGGCTGACGACTTCCACGGCTCCGAAATGAGCCAGAAAGCGACATGCTCGCTCTCATTTGGTACAGTCAGTGCGGCAGAGACACTTGCAACGTGGGGTAGCCATGAGCGACGAATTGCTGAACAGCCTGATCGGATCGCTGGAGTGGCGTCGCGATGCCGCCTCGAGCAGCGCGCATTGAGCCCTGCCCACCAACAGGCACTTCGGTCATTCCAGATGTCCCAGGCTTCCGGCAGCGGTCCGCGCAAATATTTGCAGCACCTCCTGATCGCGGCTCTGCTCGCATGCTTTGCCATGGTGCCGGGTCGCCTGCAGTCGGAGCCGCTAAAGCCCCTGGTCATGGCCACGAACCAGCCGGACACCACTTACGAAGGCAAATGGCAGCGGCGGGTCTATGAGGAGGCGTTCAGGCGCCTCGGCGTTCCCTTCGAGGTGACGCTGCTGCCGACGCCGCGCATGACAGCGATGGCGGATTCCGGTGCCATCGATGGCCAGTTCGTGCGCGTTTTTGCCTACGCAGAGGCGCACCCCGAGCAGGTGCGGGTGGAGGAGCCGCTCTATCAGGTGGCGTTCGGGCTATGGGTGAGCAATCCGGCGCTCAAGCTGGCGCGCCTGGGAGATCTGGCCGCGACAGACTGGACCGGGATCTACCGGCGTGGCGTCGAGCAATGCCAGAACGACTTGTCCGAGGTGTTGCCGAGCGACCGGCTGTCCAGCGTGGCGACGACGGAGCTCGGGCTGCAAATGCTGTTGGCCGGTCGGGTCGACTTCTATTGCGAGCTGGACGGCGCCATCCTGAACGCGCTGTATTTGCCTGAGTTCAAGAACGTCACCTCGGTTCGTCCGCTGCTGATGTACGGTGATACGATCGCGCTTCACCCGTATCTGCACAAGAAACATGCGGAGCTGGTGGCCCGCCTGGCCGCCGTTCTAAAGCAGATGAAGACGGACGGCTCGCTCGAGCGCTTTCGCCGCGAGGTCAAGTATGAATTGACGGGGCAGTGATCCCCGACCGTGGAGTTGTCGCCCGAACAGCGCTAAGCTCGCCTTGTTAAGGCTTGCTGCCTTCCATTGACGAGCTACCATATGCGTTACCCGTCGATTGGATCTTGCAAAGTCGGAATCGAGAATGTTGACCGCAGAAGAGATCGTCCGCGTCAGGTCCTCGTTCGACATGGTATTCGCGAACGCCACCGACATGACGACTGCGTTCTACGATCGCATGTTTGAGCTTGCGCCCGAATTCCGGCCCATGTTTCCAACCGACATGAGCGTTCAAAAGCATGAGTTCATTTCGAAGCTGGCGGTGCTGGTTGGCAGCCTCGATCAGACGACCGGATTGTTGTCGGGCGCCGAGATCCTTGGCCGCAATCACCAGCGCTATGGCGTGAAGCCGGAGCACTATCCGGTGGTCGGCGAGGCCCTGCTCTGGAGTCTTGCGCGTGGTCTTGGGCCGCATTGGACCGATGAGGTGGAGCACGCCTGGCGCAAGGTCTACGGCGTCATTGCGCAACGCATGATCGCGATTGGCGCGAGCCCGTCGCCGTAGCTCAATGGTTAGAGCCGGCCACGTCAACCTCCCGCCACACCGCTCGCGCCTGCCTCCCCCCGCAACTGCGCCATCAGGTTGTTCCGTGACGCCAAGAGGTGCGCCCGCATTGCAGCTTCCGCGGCGTCGGCATCGCGGCGTTCGATCGCGACGATGATCGCTTCGTGTTCGCGATGCACGGCCTCGATCCGCTGCCGGGTTCGCACGGCCGCCACCGTGCTCTGAAACCTGCAGATCTGCAGCAACGGATAGAGCTCGTTGCAGATGATGTCGGTGAGCCAGCGGTTGCGACTGCCGCGCACGATCAGCATGTGCAAATCGTTGTCGGCGCTGCGGGCCCGGAGCACGCCGTCTATGCCTTCCCGGCGAAAGCTGTCCTCGAACGCGACGAGACCGGCGCGAAGCTGCCGCGTCTCATGCAGCGTCATGTTCTCGGCGGACTGCCGGCTCGCCATGCCCTCGAGCGCTTCGCGCGTCGTTAACAATTGCTCCATGTCGTCGAGCGACAGCTGCACGACGCGAACGCCGGAGAACGGCGTGCGCTCGACCAGATGGCGCCCCTCGAGCGTGCGGATCGCCTCTCTGAGCGGACCCCGGCTGACGCCGAACCGGTCGGACAGCGCCTGCTCCGAAAGCTTCTGCCCCTGCGCCAGCTCGCCGGTCAGGATCGCCTGTTCAAGCTGCGTGACGATCTGGTCCACGAGGGGGCCGCTGGCTGCCGGTAACGTCATGATTCTGATCCGGAATTGTCTTCCGCGAAGACTAGCAGAATGGCGTTCCCGGGCAAGAAATTGTTGTCAATTTCAGTTATTGTTGACAATTTTTGGAATTGTAGTCAATTTCTCGACCACAAAAGTCGTTCTCCAGGGGAGGTCCAAGGTGAGCATCACGGCTCTCGCCGCTCGGCCAGTCGATCCGTTGCCGCAGGCGCAGGCCGCTGCGATCACCGCGCGCATCGATCGGCTGCCCGAGAACAGGCACACATGGCGGCTGGCGGCCCTGATCTCGCTGGCGGGGATGTTCGAAGTGTACGACCTCTATCAGACCGCCTATGTCCCTACCGGCCTCGTGCGATCCGGCATCTTCGCGCAAGGGGCGAACGGACTGTTCGGCCTGCCGGACCAGGCGGCGTTTGCGTCCGCCACCTTCCTTGGACTGTTCATCGGCGCGATCGCCTTTGCCTCGGTCGCCGATCGCTTCGGCCGCAAGACAATCTTCCTGTGGGCGCTGGTCGGCTACAGCCTCGCAACGCTCGCGATGGCGCTGCAATCGACCGTGAACGGCATCCTCGCCTGCCGACTGCTCGCCGGAATCGGGCTGGGCGTGGAGTTGGTCACCATCGACGCCTACCTCGTCGAGATCGTGCCGAAACACATGCGCGGCAAGGCGGCGGCGATCATGCACGCGATCGCCTATCTCGCGATTCCGCTGGTGGCGTTCGTGTCGTATCTGCTGATCCCGATCGATCCCCTTGGCGTTGCGGGCTGGCGCTGGGTCGTGCTGATCGGCGCAGGCGGAGCGCTCGTGGTGTGGTGGCTCCGCGTCAGCCTGCCAGAGTCGCCGCGGTGGCTTGCGCAGCATGGCAACATCGATGCCGCCGAGCAGATCATCCGCGAGATGGAGCAGCGCCTCGAGCAGGATCTGGGCCACAAGCTGCCGGCGCCCGTGCCGGCGCCTGCGCCCGAGATCGTCGAGGTCTCCCGTCGCGCAAGTTTTGCGGACATCTGGCAGCCGCCCTATCGGCGACGCACAATCATGCTGATGGCGTTCAATTTCTTCCAGACCATCGGCTTCTTCGGCTTCACCAACTGGCTTCCGACCCTGCTCGCGGCGCAAGGGCACTCCATCACCAAGAGCCTGCTCTACTCGGCCGTGATTGCGGTGGCCTATCCGCTCTGGCCATTGCTGTGGGGCTTCACCGTCGCCGAACGCTACGAACGCAAGTGGCAGATCGTCGTCGCCTCGGGCGCCACCGCCGTGCTCGGCCTGATCTTCGCCATGCTGACGGTTCCCTCGCTGCTGATGGTGTGCGGCGCGCTGATCGTCGGCGCCAACACGCTGATGTCGTATGCCTACCATCCCTACCAGGCCGAGCTCTATCCAACCGAGGTGCGCGCCCGCGCGGTCGGCTTCGTCTACTCGTTCGGCCGCCTGTCGACGGTGTTCACGAGCTTCATCATCGCGTTCCTGCTGAAGGAGTTCGGCGCCTCCGGGGTGTTCGTGTTCATCTCGTTCAGCATGTTCGTGGTGATGGCCTCGATCGGCTTCTACGGTCCGCTCACACGCGGACGTTCGCTTGAAGACATCGCGCGCTAGCGCGCCATCGTTGGTTGCAAGAGGGGACAAGGTTCATGACCGAGAGTGCAGAGATCTCCGACACGGTTAGCATCATCGTCCCGACGGGCATGCTGGGCGGAGGCGTCAGCCGCGCGCAGATCCAGTATGGCCTCCGCCGCGGCGCCAGCGCTATCGCGGTGGATTCCGGATCGACCGATAGCGGGCCGTCTTATCTGGCGCGCGGCGTGTCGAAGATGAACCGCGAATCGATCAGGCGTGACCTGCAGATCCTGATGGCGGAAGCGCATGCGGCGAAAATTCCGTTGCTGGTGGGGAGCTGCGGCACAAGCGGCACCGATTCCGGAGTCGACTGGACCCGCGACATCGCGCTCGAAGTGGCCGCCGAGATCGGCATAACCCCGAAGATCGCTTGCCTCTACAGCGAGCAAAAGGCCGACGATCTGATCCGGAGGAACGGCAAAGGACAGATCACGCCGTTGCCGCCGCTCGGTCCTGTCAGCGACGCCGATCTGAAATCCTGCGAGCATATCGTCGCCTTGATGGGACCTGAGCCCTACATCGCGGCGCTGCAAGCCGGCGCGGACATCGTGCTCGGCGGACGCACGACCGATACGGCCGTGCTCGCGGCGGTTCCCCTGATGCGCGGCGCCGGCGTCGCGCAAGCCTGGCACGCCGCCAAGATCGCCGAATGCGGCGGTCAATGCACGGTCAATCCCAGGCTCGGCGGCGTGCTGATGCATGTCGGCCGCGACGCGTTCGAGATCGAGCCGCTCGATAGCGACAACCAGTGTTCGCCGGAAACCGTCTCCGCGCACCTGTTGTACGAGAACAGCGACCCGTTCACGCTGACAGAGCCCGGCGGCGTGCTCGATGCCAGGGACGCGGACTATCGCTGGGTCGACAACCGCATCACCCGCGTCACCGGCTCGCGCTGGACGCCGAAGCCCTACACCATGAAGCTCGAAGGGGCCCGCGGCGGTGATTTTCAGACCATCATGCTCATCGGCATCGAGGACCCGCAGGTGCTTGCCAACCTCGACGAATTCCATGACCTCATGTTGAAAACGCTGACGGAACGGATCAGGAAAACGTTCGGCGAGGAAGCCGCGCGATTCGATGTGTCGCTGCGCATCTATGGGTGGAACGGCACGTCCGGCCGGAAGGTGCCATCAGGCACGGTGCCGCCGCGCGATGTCGGCGTGATGTTCGTGGTCACCGCGCCGACGCAGGACCTTGCGAACCGGATGGCGAAGGCGTGCAACCCCTATTTCTTCCACACACCGCTGCGCCCGGGCATCGAGATGCCGAGCTATGCATTCCCGTTCACGCCGGCCGAAATTCCGCGCGGACAGGTCTACGAATTCGTGCTCAACCACGTCGTGCAGACACGCGACGCCTTCGAGCTCGTGCGCAGCGTGAGCATCGAGCCGGCCCATGCCAACAAGGGGGCTCTCCATGCCTAAGCTCAGCGACGTCTGCCGTCACGTCCGCTCCAAGAATGCCGGGCCGTTCTGGGTGACGGTCGATCTCTTCTTCGACGGCGAGGAGAATTTCAGGCGCTATCACGATACGCCGGCGCTTTCACCGCAGGTCTTTGCGCGCCTGTTCGGCACCAATCCCGACCTGGTCAGACGTATCCCGGTCGACAATCTGCACGTGGTCAAGATTTCCTATCCGCGCCCGCACCCGCAAGGCTGGATGCAGGAACGCGACATGCATGCCGGGCAGCAATTCGCGCGATTGCTGGATCTCGAGATTCAGCCTTGATCCACCACGCACTCCGCACCATCGATGACATAAGCGGCGTGCCGAAAATCCCTGATGGTGGCGACCTTGTCGGCGGACCAGTTCAGCAGCACGAAATATTTCGGCGGCCCGTTCGGCTGGTTCGGATCGAGCACCAGGATCGCGGGACGGCCATCGACCTGCCCCGCCACCAGATGCCAGTCGCTGATCTTCGAGTAATTGCCGAAATAGTTCGACACCTCGGCCTTGCCGTTCAGCCTGGTGCGGTTGACGAGTTCGAGCCTGACGTCATCGGCGATCATGGCGCGGATCGCGTCGAAGTCGCGGGCGTTGAAATGGCTGACATAGGCGTTGAGCCGCGTGCGATCGGCGTCCGACAGGCCGGGCTGCGGCCCGTCGTCGGGCTCCTCGGCAAGCTCACGCAGCTGCGCGCGTCCACGATGCAGCGCGGCCTTCACCGCCGGCAGGCTGAAATCCATGATGTCGCAGACCTCGGCCAGCGAGCAACCGAGCACGTCCATCAGGATCACGCTGGATCTCTGCGCCGTCGGCAGCCGCATGAAGGTGCGCAGGCTGGTCGCTGCGATCTGACGGCTTTCGACCTCATCGAGCCGGTCGGCGAGCATGTCCACCTCCTCAGCTGAATGCAGCGCTTCCTGCCGGGTGCGACGACGCAGGAAATCCAGCGCGGTGTTGTGCGCGATGCGGAACAGCCAGCCTTGCGGATTGACGATGGGCGCGGCCGATCGCTGCGCTTCCATCGCCTTGATCAGCGCATCCTGCAACACATCCTCACCGTCGATGACCGAACCGACCATGCGCGCGCAATAGCGATGCAGCTTCGGCCGCATCGCCGCCAGCAGGGCCTCGATATCGACGGTGGCCGGCGGGTCTGGCGCCATTGCGTCTCCGTTTCGTCGGGTCAGGACTCGTCCAGCATATGGTAGTTGCCGACGATTCTCACGCTGCGAACCAGCGGCGGCTCGATGCAGCGATCGCGAATGCCGTCCTGGAACACCTGAAATGCCTTCAGTTTCGGGATCGGGCTCGCGCCGTCCTCGGCCGCGGCCTCGACGAGGTGGATGAAGGTGTCGTCCTCCAGCCGCAGCGTCAGATAGCGCACGCCCGCGGGGCTCGCCGCCTTCAACTCGGCAAACACGGCCGAAACCAGCTCGGCGTTCTTGTCGGCCAGCTCCGGCTTGGCCTTGTACCTGATCAACGTCCTTCGCATCATCAGCTCCTCGCTCATGTTTCCGGCTCGTCCATCGCGTCCCATTGGCCGCGTCACCCCCAAGACGATTCCGGGACGGCAAAGGATTCGGTCCCGAAAAGAATATTCCCGGACGCATCCTTTGCCCCGCCGGCCTCGTCTCAGCCGCAGAACGCGCCGCGACCGGGCGGCGCGACATACGGAGAGAGGGCAATGCAGACCCCGACCAATCGCGCCGAGAAGAACTGGGTGCTTGGCGTCACCGCGCTGGCATCCTTCATGATGGCGCTGGACGCCATGATCATCACGACGGCATTCGCGTCCATCCGCACCGAGTTCGGCAGCCCGGTCGAGACGCTGCAATGGACCGTCAACGCCTTCAACCTGACCTTTGCCGTGCTGCTGCTGACCGGCGCCGCGCTCGGCGACCGCTTCGGCCGCCGCCGCATGTTCGCGGCCGGGATCGGCCTGTTCGTCGTGGCATCGGCCGCCTGTGCGCTCGCAAGCAATGCCACCGCACTGATCGCCGCCCGCGCGCTGCAGGGCGCCGGCGCCGCGCTGGTGATGCCGCTGGCGATGGCGATCCTGAGCGGCACGTTCGGCCGCGAGGAGCGCGCCCGTGCCCTCGGCATCTTCAGCAGCATCACCGGCTGCGCGCTGATCATCGGCCCCGCCATCGGTGGCTTCATCACCGAGCATTTTGGCTGGCGATGGGTGTTCTGGATCAACCTGCCGATCGGCCTGGTCGTGATCGCCCTGATCCTGGCGCGCTTGCGCGAGAGCTTCGGACCCGCCGCCGCCCTGGACATTCCCGGACTATTGCTGGTCGCCCTCGCCGCGCTGGCGCTGGTCTGGAGCCTGTTGCGCGGCAATGCCGTGGGATGGGCGAGCGCCGAGGTGATGGGTACGCTGCTGTCGGGCCTGGTCTTGGCGGCAGGGTTCGTGCTTTGGGAATTGCGTACAGCCTCGCCGATGGTGCCGATGCGGCTGTTTGCATCGCGCGCGCTCGCCTCCGGCATGTCCGCAAGCGTCCTGTTCTATGCTGCGATGTATGGCGTCCTGTTCCTGCTGCCGCAGTTTCTGCAGGCCACGCTGGGCTTCGATGCCTTCGGCGCCGGTGTGCGCGTGCTGCCCTGGACGGCAACGCTGTTCGTCACCGCCCCGATCGCCGGCGCGGTCGTCAACAGACTTGGCGAGCGTCCGCTGGTGGTGACGGGATTGCTGATGCAGGCGATCGGCCTTGGCTGGATCGCGGGGATCGTGAGCCCTACGGTTCCCTACTCCGCCCTCGTCACGCCGCTGGTGCTGGCGGGTGTCGGCGTCTCGATGGCGATGCCGGCCGCGCAGAACGCCATTCTCAGCTCGGTTGCGGTCGCCGAAATGGGCAAGGCGTCCGGCATCTTCAACATGGGCCGCTTCCTCGGCGGCATGTTCGGCATCGCTGCGATGGTGGCGAACTTCGCGGCCCATGGCGGCGTCGATTCGGCCGCGCATTTCGAGAGCGGATTTGCGGCAGCCATGGGCCTCGCCGCAATGCTGTCGCTGGCCGGCGCGATTGCCGGGTTGTTCCTGCCAACGCGGCAACGGACCGCCGTCGCGGCTGCGCCACAGGATGCTTGACGCTCATGAACCGAAACCAGCGGACCCGGCAAGGGCGCCTCACCCGATCACCTCACCGGCTCGGCTGCTCCGTTGGAGCGGACTCGGATGCCGGAGCGATGCGGCGCGGCGCCTGTGGTCGTGCGTGCGGCGGACGCAAGGTCGCGTCGTTGTTGGGCTTGGTGATCGCAGGCGACGCCGGATCGGCCGGCTCGGCTCGCAGCGGAGCGGCGTAAAGTGTTGCAGCAAGAAAGCCGATCGCAATTGTCTTACCCATCGCAGACCCCTCCGCAGGCAGGCAGCCCGCATGGCAGCGCTCAAGCGTGGCGAAGGTAAGGCAAAAAGCAGCTCGTCCGCGCGTCATCGCCTCGTTGCGCTTGCCCCTCCCGGCCGCCAGCCGCGATATTTCGGATGGTCCTTGCCGATCGGCAGCGCCACCGGCGCGCCTGACTCCGCAGCATGATAGAGCGCGGTGATCAGCTCCAGCGAACGCCGCGCGTCCGGAAGCGTCACCGGCAACGGGCCGCCTGATTCCAGCGCCTGATGATAGGCCGCCATCAAGCCCTCGAACCGCGATGGCACGAACGCAAAGCCATCCAGCGCCTTGGCGATACGCGCCTCGGACTCCGGCGAGGTCGCGATGATCTGCCAGGGATCGTCGCCCGGTGCATAAGGCGAAAGCGAGCTCTCGAAGGTGACGTGCTCGAAGCAGAACCTGAGACGGCTGATCTCCTTCGCCGATCCCAGCGTCGCGGCCAGCGAAGCCAGCGCGCCGCTTTCCATCACAAGGCTCGCCACTGCGCAGTCCTCAACCTCGATCGCGTTCACGCGCGTTGCGGTACGCGCATACACCTCGGCAATGTCGCCCATCAGCCAGGTCAGGATGTCGTGGGAATGGATGGCGTGGGTGAGCAGCGCCCCGCCCAGCTCGGTCTCGAAGCGGCCGCGCCACGGCACCGAATAGTAGGCGGCGCCGCGCAGCCAGGCGGTCTCGATGGTCGCAAGATAAGGCTTGCCGGCGAGACCGAGCTCGATGATGCGCCGCGCCTTCTGCAGGCCGTTGCCGAAGCGATACTGGAACACCGGCATGATGCGCCCGCGCGCTCCCGCCTCAGTGGCGGTGATCTGGTCGATCTCGTGCAGCGAGCCGACCAGCGGCTTTTCGCAGACGACGTGCTTGCCCGCCGCAAGCGCCGCCATGATTTGCGGAAAGTGCAGCGTCGGCGGCGTGCAGATATCGACGATGTCGATATCGTCCATCGCCAGCACCTCGTCGAACGAGGTGGTCCGGCGGGCGACCTCGAACTCATCGCCGACGGTGGCGAGGCGCTCGTGGCTCAGGTCGCAGAGCACCTGCAGATCGAACTGATCGCGCAAGCGGGCATAACCCTCGGCGATGTGGCTGCGGCCGATGCCAAGGCCGATAACGGCAACTGTCCTACGCTTCGACATCTGTTACGCTCTTCCTTCCGCCATCGCCTGCGCGGTGAGCGCCAGCTCCATGGCCTTGAAGCAGCGCGCCTGCGGGATCGCGGTCTCGGTGCGGTTGAGCACGTCGAAAATGAGCTGACGGCCATAGGGCAATTCGATATTGGAACAGTCGATCCGGTGGACACCCTTGCGATCGACCATGATGAGATGGTCTATGCCCTCTTGCCCTGCGACATCGATATATTTGCGCAGCTCCATGTAGCCCTCGGTGCCCAAGATGGTGATGCGGCCGTCGCCCCAATTGGGCAGGCCGTCGGGAGTGAACCAGTCGACGCGGATGTAGCCGGTGACGTCACCGGTCTGCAGCATCATCTCGCCGAAATCCTGGAATTCCGGTTTGTCAGGATTGGCGCGGTTGGCGACCGTGGCGCTCACGACTTTGGCATCGAGCGCGTCGGCGAAGAACAGGAACTGCTCGCATTGATGCGAGGCGATGTCGGTGAGGACGCCGCCGGTGCGCTCGCGCGAATAGAACCAGTCGGGCCGCGGCAGATTCTTCAGCTTGTGCGGGCCGAGCCCGACGGTGTTGATGACCTTGCCGATGGCGCCTGATGCGATCAGCTCGCCGGCCTTCACGGTGCAGCGGGTCTCGAAATGCTCGGAATAGCAGATCGAATAGATCCGCCTGGTCTCGGCCTGGACCCGGCGCACCTCGGCCAGTTGCTCCAGCGAGGTCATGCCCGGCTTGTCGCTCATATAGTCCTTGCCGTGGCGCATCACCTCGATGCCGAGCGGCGCGCGGTCGGCGGGGATGCCGGACGAGAGGATCAGCGCGATGCTCTTGTCCTCGAGCAGTCTCGCGCGCTCGGCCACGCGCGGCGCCTGCGGATATTTAGCCGCGAACGCGTTGGCGAGATCATCCTCGGGGGCGTGAAAGCCGACCAGCTCCGCGCCGGCGTTCAGCAGGCACTGGACCTGACCATAGATGTGAGCGTGATTGATGCCAATCGCGGCGAAACGCAATTTGCTCATGATTTTTCTTCTCTCATTGGTGGTTCATGCAGGGATGCGTCCTGTAACGTCAACCCTTCAACCCGGTGGTCGCGATGCCGTCGATCAACAGGCGCTGGAAGAACAGGAAGAGGGCGAACAGCGGCAGCAGCGTCAGCGTCGACATCGCGAACAGCGCGCCCCAGTCGGACTTGCCGGTGGAATCGACGAAGCTGCGCAAGCCGAGCTGCACCGTGTAGGAGTTCATGTCATTGAGATAGATCAGCGGCCCGAAGAAGTCGTCCCAGGTCCAGATGAAGGTGAACACGGCGGCCGTGGCCAGCGCCGGTACCGACAGCGGCAGGATCACGATCCAGTAGATGCGCCAGGGTCCGCAGCCGTCGATCATCGCGGCCTCGTCGAGCTCGCGCGGGATCGCGCGGAAGAACTGCACCAGCAGGAAAATGAAGAAAGCGTCCACCGCGAGGAATTTCGGCACGATCAACGGCAGGAAGGTGTCGACCCAGTCGAGATTGAGGAACAGGATGTATTGCGGGATCAGCGTGACGTGATACGGCAGCATCAAGGTGCCGAGCATCAGCGCGAACCAGAATTTCTGGCCGCGGAACTTGAGCCGGGCGAACGCATAGGCCGCTAGCGAGCACGACATCACGTTGCCGACCACGCTGCACAGCGACACCACGAGCGAGTTCAGGAAGAATTTGCCGAAGGTGACCTGCAAGCCTGACCAGCCGCGCCAATAGGCGGCGAGGCTGAAATTGCGCGGCCATAGCGAGGTGGTGCCGAAGATGTCGCTGTCCGGCTTGAACGAGCTCGCCAGCATCCACAGCAGCGGATACAGCATGGCGATCGAGGCGAGGCACAGCACGACGTGATAGATGAGCGCGCGTCGGCGTGGATTGCGCGGGGGCGAAACGTCATCCGGTGTCGCGAGATCAGCCATCGTAATGCACCCAGTAGCGCGATGACAGGAAGGACAACGCGGTGAAGGCCGCGATGATCACCACCAGCACCCAGGCCAGCGCGGAGGCATAGCCCATGCGGAAATAGGCAAAGGCCTCCTGGTAGAGATAGAGCGTGTAGAACAGGGTTGCGTCGATCGGCCCGCCGGTGCCGCCGCTGATGATGAAGGCCGGCGTAAACGCCTTGAAGGCGTCGATGGTCTGCACCACGACGTTGAAGAACAGCACCGGCGTCAGCAGCGGCAGCGTGATCCGCCAGAACTGCTGGTTGCGGCTGGCGCCGTCGATCTCCGCGGCCTCATAGACGTCCTTCGAGATCTGGCGGAGGCCGGCGAGAAAGATGATCATCGGCGAGCCGAATTGCCACACGCTCAGCGCCACCAGCGTGTAGATCGCGGTGTCGGGATTGGAGATCCAGCTCGGTCCATGGATGCCGAAAATCTTCAGGGCCTGGTTGAGCAGGCCGTCGCTGGCAAACAACTGGCGCCACAGCACGGCGACAGCAACGCTGGCGCCGATCAGCGACGGCAGATAGAAGATCGCCCGGTACAGCGGCAGACCGCGCAGGCCCCGGTTCAGCATCATGGCGACCAGCAGCGCGAAGGCGAGCTTGAGCGGCACCGATAGCGCCACATAGAGAAAGGTGACGTGCATCGCCGCGCTGAACTTGGGATCGCTGGTTGCGATGCGGACATAGTTGGCGGCGCCGACCCAGCGCGGATTGCTGAGCAGGTCGTAATCCGTGAACGACAGATACAACGAGATCAGCGCGGGCCCCAGCGTGAGCCCGAAAAAGCCGATCAGCCAGGGCGCAAGAAACAGATAACCCGTCGCGCTCTCGCGCCAGGACGATTCAGCCACCGGCGCGGCTGGCAAGGCCTGCCTCGTGGTCGCAGCGTCGATCAGCGTATCCGCCACCGCGTCTAACCGCGCGCCAGTACGGCGGACGCTTCGGCAACAAACTGCTTGGCGCCGTCTGCGGGGGTGAGACGGCCGAAACCGACCTGCTCGTTGACGCGCCGCAGCACGCTCTGGATCTCGCCGGCGCCGCGCGGTGGCGGAGGCGGCAGCGGCCCGACCTTGTCGCTGATCAGGCTGATGTAGTCGACCATAGCGCGGCCGAGGTCGTCGAGCGTCGGCGTCACGACGCTGCGTATCGCTGACGAGGCCGGCACGCCGCGCTCGACACCGAGCAGCTTGCCGGCTTCGACGTCGGCGACGAAGTAACTGACCAGCTGAACCGCCGCCTCGGCCTGTTTCGACTGCGCCGAGACGCTCCACATCATCGCCGGCTTCAGATACTGGCCGGGTTTGGCGCCTTGGCCGCCATCCGGGAACGTGGAGAGGCCGAGCTTGCTCTTGTTGATGGCCTGGAAGCCGACCAGCTGGTTGGAGTGGGCGAAGGTCATCGCGACCTTGCCGAGCGACAACAGGTTCGAGTCGATCTCGCCGCGGTCGAGCGCCTGGACGTCAGGTGCGGCGCTGGCGCCGCGCTTGCGCATGTCGCTCCAGAAGGCGAGCCACTCGGTCATGTCCTTGTCGTCGTAGCCGACCTTGCCCTCGCCCGTGTACAGCGACTTGCCGCGCTGGGCGAGCCAGACCTCGAGCAGCGGCTCGTTGCCGCCGCCGTCCTCCATGCCGGTGAAGCCGTCGCGCTTGGCGGCCTTGGTGACCTCGGCGGCGAGGTCGCCGATGTCGCTCCAGGTCATGTTCCAGACCGGCTCTTTCAGGCCGAGACTCTGGATCAGCCCCTTGTCATAGACCATCGCCGTCGAATTGAGGCCGAGGCTGACGCCGTAGATCTTGCCGTCGACCTTGCCGCTGTCGACCGCGGCCGGACTGAAATCCGAGAGGTTAAGGGCTTTCGGCACGTAGGTGTCGAGCGGCAGCAAGGCACCGCGGCGGGCGTATTCGAAGATATAGCGGTAGTCCATCTGCAGCACGTCGGCTGCGTTGCGACCGGCGGTTTGCGTCGCAAGCCGCGCCCAATAGTCGGTCCAGCCCAGCGACTCGCCGGCGATGGTCATGTCAGGATGGCTACTTTGGTAGAGCTGATTGACCTTGTCGGTGCGCTCCGCCCGTTCCTTGGCACCCCACCAGAACATGCGCAGCCGCACATCCCGCGCCGCAGCAGGCAAGGCGCCGAGGCTCACCAACGTTGCACCGCCGATAGCGGCTCCGATCACTGAACGACGCGACAGCGCAAAGCCGCTCATGACTTTCCCTCCCTGACCTCGTGTCGATCAGGGCGCGAGTGACCGGCCGATGACACAAGTTAACCGCCTGCCATTGCACGAGTTGAGCAACGTGCTTCTTTTTGCAAGCGAGGCGAAGGTAGCGGCTATGTCGGCTTTGTCAAACGCGAGCCCGGCGCCTTCAGGCAGACACAAATATCCGCCCGGCGAGATCCAGGCTCAGCGGCCCATGTTCGGCGCGGAACCGCCGTGCTAGGCTCCGGCAGGGATCGGATTGCGATCCCGCAAATGAGCCGTGAAATGCGTGCGCCTTCAGGGGCACGACCGCCTCGGCGCAATTCTTATTCAAAAAATCATACAGAACCATGGGAGACGAGCGTGACCGCTTTCAATACCGTGCGCTTTCGCGTGAAGCCCGGGCGCGATCAGGACTTTCTGGATGCCCACAAGAATATTGGAACAACCTGGCCGGGTCTGGTGCATGCCAACATCATCAAGACCGGCGATCATGCCTATTGCATCATCGCCGAATGGCGTGACATCGACGCCTGCGTCAAAGCGCGGCCGGACATGATTTCCACCCTGAATTCATTTCGTGAAACGCTCGAAGATCTGGGCAACGGTCTTGGCGTTACCGATCCGGTGGCGGGTCCGGTCGTCCTGTCCTTGAAATAGCTTGCGTCGATGCCCCTCGGAAATAGCGCCAGCTTCACACCAGCTTCGCACCAGACATTGCCGTCGTCTCCATTTCTGGTCAGCTCATGAACCGCCAACAGCGCCGGGCCGCGGCCAGGCAAGCCGGCGAGGTCGCGCCGCAGAATTTGGCCGCCATGCAGCAAAGCCTGGAGGCTGCCAAACAGGGCCAGGCGTTGTTCGGCCTCGGCCGCTATGCAGAAGCCCTTGACTGCTTCGACGCATTCGAGAGGCTCAACCCCAATGTCGCGCCGCTGTATCAAACGCGCGGCCTCTGCCTGCAGCGGCTTGGCCGGTTCGCGGACGCGCAGGCCGACTTCGAGAGGTCGATCGCGCTGAACCCCGGCGAAGCCGAGACGCACAAAAATCTCGGTACACTGCACGCGCGACTGGGCCGCTTGGAACAGGCCTTTGCGAGCTTCGATCGCGCGTTCGCGCTTCGTCCGAATTTTTCCGCTGCGCTCAACGAAAAGGCGCGGGCGCTGTGGAGCCTGCAATTGCTGGATGAAGCGTTCGCGACCTTTCACCGATCGCTGGCGGTTGACCCCGGCAATGCCGACACGATCTGGAATCTCGCGCTGCTGCAGATGCTGACCGGGGATTTCGAGCGAGGCTGGCTGGGGCGCGAGGCCCGCTGGCGGGCGCCGTCTCTCGGCCTCGCGCAGCGTGGCTTCTCGCAACCGCTCTGGCTTGGTGACCAGCCGATCGATGGCAAGACCATCCTGCTCCATGCCGACGAGGCATTGGGCGATTCAATCCAGTTTGCGCGCTATGCCCCCATGGTGGCCGCGCTCGGCGCCCGGGTCATCCTGGAGATCAGGCCGGCGGTCCGGCAGTTGCTGGCCGGCGTGAGCGGCGTTGCGCATTGCGTCGACCGGTCGTCGACGCCGTCGCTGGCGTTCGACCTGCATTGTCCGCTTGGCAGCCTGCCGCTGGCATTCGGCACGCGGCTCGATACGATTCCGCTCGCGCAATCGTACCTTCCCGCGCCGGCGGCAGTGCAGGTGAAAGCATGGGAGCAGCGGCTTGATGACCGACTTGACCCCCGCACGCGCCTCCGCGTCGGTCTCGTCTGGTCGGGAGATCCTGGTCACAAGAACGATCACAACCGGTCGATCGCACTGCGCACGCTGGCGCCGCTTCTGGATTGCGAGGTCCAGTTCGTCTCATTGCAAAAAGGCATTCGCGACGAAGACCGTGCCTTTCTCGTCGAGCGCACCGACATCATCGACCTCACTGAACAGCTCACCGATTTCAGCGACACGGCTGCACTGGTGTCCTGCCTCGACCTGGTGATCTCGGTCGACACCAGCGTCGTTCACCTCGCCGGTGCGCTTGGCGCTCCCGTCTGGACGATGCTGCCCTTCAACCCGGATTGGCGCTGGCTGCTCCATCGCGACGACAGTCCGTGGTATCGGTCGATGCGCTTGTTCAGACAACCCGCGCGAGGCGACTGGACCAGCGTCGTGGACCAGGTTCGCAGCGCCCTGCTAGGTTTCCACCCGGTATAACCGCCACCTCGCAGGCACGCCCTTGAGCTGATGGCTGCCGTGATCCCTGAGGCGGATCTGGGACTGCACCGCGAGCAGGTCCTTCACCGCGCTCGATACCAGCACTTCGCCCGCGCGCGCTTTGGCTGCAACGCGCGTGCCGATATGGAAGGCAAGACCAACCATCTCGCCGCCGCTCATCGTGTATTCACCGGCGTGCAGGCCGACCCTGATGTCGAGGCCGAGCGTGCGCACGGCCTTCCGGATCGCGGTCGCGCAATTGATGCCGGCGGCAGGCGCCTTGAAAGTCGCCAGCACGCCATCGCCTGTCGTCACGACTTCCTTGCCGCGCGAGGCCTTCAACTCCTTGCGGACCGCGGCGTAATAGAGGCTGACGACCTTGGACCAGCGTGCGTCACCGAGCCTGGCGGCTTTTGCCGTGGAGCCGACGATGTCGACGATCAGGATCGTGGCGATCGCCTGCTTGAGGTCAGCGCCTCGGCCCGCGGGCTTGCGCCGGGTCGCGATCGCACCTTGCAGCGGTTCATAGTCATGACTGCGCCGCTTCGCGATCGCGGATTTCGTATAGTCCTGGGCGCGTTCCGCCGTGCGGCAACGAATTGTCTTTTCCTGCGGCAGACGCGACCAATAGACCTTGCGGCCCTTGCCCGCGCCCTGCACTTCCACAGCGCCCCATTTCAGGAAAACCGCCGAGCCGACCCGCCGCACGCACCACGCCTTCGACGTGTATCCGGATACGTTCGACTGGTGCAGGCCGATGCGAAGGAATTTTGGCATGACAACGCGGCAGAATTGGACAGGCGGAGCTGACGCGGAGCGTAGTTGGACGTTCACGCCTTGGCAACAGCACGCGAAGATTGTCGAGCCGGACCTCAGGCCCGTTTCGCAAGGCGCATCAGCTCTTCAGTGAACCGCCCGATATCGTGGTCCGTCGTGTAGATGTGAGGCGCCACGCGCACGATCTTGGTCAGACCCCGCGCTTCGAGCTCCCATCGGGCATAGTCGAGCCCCACCGAGGCGATCGCGATGCCATTTGCTGCCATCTCTCCGACAATGGCATCCGCGCTGACATGGGCATGTTGGAAGGTCAGGAATGCCACAGCGGCCTCCTCGTCCTCGAACACGGTGAGATCGGGAACGCCGCACAAATTCGCGCCCAGACGGCGCAGCATTTCGGCATTGTGGGCGCGGACATTCGCAAGGCCGATACGATCGAGCTCCTGAAATGCCGCCCGCAAGCCGAGACGGCCGGATGCGGAAAACTCCCAGGCCTCGAAACGTCGCGCATCCTCCCCCGGCAGAAAGCTGTCATCCGGGCGCCAGGTGCCGGCGCTCTGGTCGATGAGGATCGGCTGGACCAGGCGGCGCAACGCCAGATCCGACAGTGCCATCATGGCCTGCCCACGCCCGCCCCTGAGCCACTTCCGGCCTGGCGCGATCATGATGTCGGCAGAGGCGCCCGGCAGGGTCAGTTCGAACTGTCCAATGGCTTGCGCACCGTCGACGAAATAAAGGCAGGTCTCGGGTCGCGGAATGGAACCCAGCGCTTCGACCGGCTGGCGCAGTCCATAACTGCTGGCGACGGCCGATGCACAGATCGCGACCGTCCGCTCGTCGACCAGAGCGGCGGCTTGCGCGATGTCGGTCAGCCCTGCTTCGGTGGTAGGCAGCCTGATCAGCTCCGCTCCGGCGTCCGTCGCGCGTCGCACGGCATTGAGAATGTTGCCGCCCCAATCGTTGCGTGCGATCAGGATGCGATCGCCGCGCTTGAGCGGCATCGATGCAAAGGCAAGCGCCCAGAGCCGGCTCGCCTGCTCACCGAAAGCAAGATGAGACGCGGCGACACCCATCAGGCGGGCTGCCAGACGACGCGTGTCTTCGATGGCATCTCTTGCGTCGGCCGCAGCCCAATGCGCGCCACGCCGCGCCTCGAGATCGAGGTGGGACTTGATCGCCGTGACGACGCACGCAGGCATCAGACCGGCGCCTGCGGCATTCAGATGCATGAAGCTCGCCGCCCCAGATGGTTGTCGCAACGACTCCCGCGAGATCATACCCCGGCCCGGACTGCCGCGATCAGGTCGATCTCGACAGGAGCGCCACGCGGAAGCTCGGCGACGCCGACAGAGGTCCGCGCATGCCGGCCTCTGCTGCCGAGATGTGCGACGAGGACCTCCGAGGCGCCGTTCATGACCTGCGACTGTTGTACGAACCCGGGCGCTGAGGCGACATAGCCGGTGATCCGCAAGATCTGCTCGACCCTGTCCAGTCCGCCGACGGCTTCGGCGAGTGCGGCCAGGCACAGCTCGGCGCAGACCGCGGCTGCGCGCTGCGCCGATGCCAGATCGACCTCGCTCCCAACCTTGCCCTTGAACACAAGCTCATCGCCACGGCGCGGCAACTGTCCGCTGACATAGGCGACGCCGCCATGGACGATGACCGATACGTAGTCGCCACCGGGGGCATTCGTCTTCGGCAGATTTGCGTTCATGACTGCTTCCTTCATTGATGTGGAACCCAGGCAGGATTACTTCGCCCGCGCGAGCGTCACAACCCCGATGGCCTCGGCACAATTCATACGGCCGCGATCCGGCGCTGAAGCCGCTTCACCACGCGGGACGCCGAGAAGCAGATCGCGAAATAGACGACGGTCGCAAACAGATAGAATTCGACCAGACGCGCCTCGCGATTGGCGACGATGCCGATCGACGTCATGAAGTCGTGAAGCCCGATGACGTAGACCAGCGAGCTATCCTGGAACAGGGCGATGCTCTGCGTGAGCAGGATCGGCATCATGCGACGCAGGGCTTGCGGCAGGACCACGTAGCGGTAGGCCTGCGGCCGGGTCATGCCGATCGCCAGCGCCGCCGCCATCTGCCCATGCGAGATGCCGTTGATGCCGGCGCGCATGATCTCGGAATAGTAAGCGGCTTCGAACAGCGTGAACGCGATGAGCGCTGACGCGAACGCGCCAACCGGCCGCCCGATGAACAGCGGCACCAGCAGGTAGAACCAGAAGATCACCATGATCAGCGGAATAGAGCGCAGCCCATTGACATAGCCGGCCGCCATCGCAGCGACGGGCCGCGACGCCGACAGTCGCAGAACCGCGATCATCGTCCCGAGCAGGATGCCGCCGGCCATCGCGAGCGCCACGAGAACGAAACTGGTCTGCAATCCTTGCCACAGGAATGGCAAGGCGTGAGCCACGGCGCTCCAATCCAGGTTCCACATCGTCAGCCTCGCCCCAGTGTCCCGGGAAGTGCGACCCGCCTTTCGACGACGCGCATTGTGATGATCACGCAGAGCGTCAGCATGACATAGACAACGGTCGCGGCGGTCAGCGACTCGATCCCCTGGAAGGTACTGGCTTCGATCTGGCGGCTCTGGCCCGTCAGCTCCAGTACACCGATGGTCAGGGCGAGCGACGAATTCTTGATGATGTTGAGGGCTTCCGAGGTCAAAGGCGGCAGCACGTTGCGCGCGGCAAGGGGCAAAAGGATGTAGCGATAGGCCTGCGCGACAGTGAAGCCCATCGCCGCAGCCGCCATCCGCTGCCCGGCGCCGATCGACTCAATGCCGGCACGGACCTGCTCGGCGATGCGCGCCGCTGTGAAGCATCCCAGACCGGCCACGGAGAACCAGTATTCGGGCATTGGCATGTCGCGTTTGATCCAAAGCCCGAACCATGCCGGCAACAGCTCAGGCAGTACGAAGTACCAGAGAAACAGCTGGAGCAGCAGCGGGACGTTGCGGAACAAATCCACATAGGCCGTCGCGATGATGCGGCCACTTCGACCCGGCAGCGTGCTCAATACGCCGATAGTCCCGCCGATGACGAGTGCGACGATCCATGCCGCGCCCGCAACGAGCAGCGTCCATGTCAGGCCGGTGAGGAGCCAACCGAAATACGGCTCGACGAACAGGATGCTCCAGTTCCAGCGGTATTGCATCGCATGGTGCCCGAAATGTTCAGCGCGGCAACGCCTGAACCCGGAAGGCGGCCAGCAACTCACCGTCGATCTTCAGGCCGAGCGGGTCGAACCATTTGGCGTAGATCTTCTCCGCCTCTCCCGAGCGAAATGCGTCGGCAAAGGCCGAGCGCACCAGCAACGCGAAATCCTGGTCGCCACGTTGCATCATCGCGCTGTAGGGATCGTAGGTGAGCAGGCGGCCGACAACCGCAAGCGAGCCTGCCGGTCTCGCTTTGGTGGCCGCGTAGACCTTGATCTGCACGCCGTCCGCAACGAACGCGTCCACACGGTCGTTCTCGACCAGGAGCGCCCCCTCGGGGAGGTCTTTCACATAGACGAGCTGGACGCCGAGCGCCTTCTCGTCGTTGAGTTTTCGTACTGCAGCTTCATTCGACGACCCCTGAAGCGCAGCAACGCGCCGGCCCTTCAGGTCCTCGATTTCCTTGACCGCCGATGCCGCTTTCACCAGCAGCTGCGTGCCGGTGACGTAGACGATCGGCGAGAACTCGACCTGTTCTTGACGTGTCAGGAAATTCGAGGTGGTGCCGCATTCGAGGTCGATCGTTCCGTTGGCGACCAGCGGGATCCGGTTGGTGACGTTGATCGGCGTGAACGTCACCTTGAGATCCGGCTTGTTCAGCCGCAGCCTCACGGCATCGACCACCTTCATGCAGAGGTCGACGGAATAGCCTTCCACCTTCTGATCATCGTTGATGAAGGAGAATGGCGCCGAGGCCTCGCGATGGCCGATGTCGATGGCGCCACGCTCCAGGATGCGCTTGAGAATGGCGCTATTGCCGGGCCCCTGTTCTGCCGAAGCCGCCGCGATCAGGCCTGCCCCGATCGCGAGGGATGCCATTGCCACAATGCCCAATCTGCGCAGTTTCATCGGATGTCCCTTCCAGCCCTTCGGTCCGGCAGGACAACGCTACTGCGGCGATACCGCACATTTCCAATGCGAATGCGCGCGGAGTTGATGCGGAATTGGCATCGGCTGATCGGAGAAATCAGGCTATCGTACTCGCCACGAGAGATCGCAGGAAGGCACCATCCATGCTCGATATCCGCTGGCTCGAGGATCTGGCCGCTGTCGCGGAGACCAGGAACCTGACGCGTGCCGCCGAATTGCGGAATGTCAGTCAATCCGGGCTGAGCCGACGGTTGCAATCGCTCGAAAACTGGGCCGGCGCGGCCTTGCTCGACCGCCGAAAATCGCCGATCGAACTGACCGATGCCGGGACACAGTTGCTGGCCACCGCCAACGATGTCATTGGACGGCTCAATGCCACCAGGCGCGCCCTCAGGGAAGACCGGGATCAGGCGACGCGAAGCGTGCGCTTCGCTGCCCCTCACCTGCTGTCCGTGACGTTCTTCCCAAAGTGGCTGCCGCAAATCCAGGCCACGATCGGATCGACGCGGCTGACGATCCTGTCCGACAACCTTCCGGGCTGCTGTGACGCCTTCGACGACGGCGCGGTCGATTTCGTCGTCTGCTACCTGGATCAGGCCGGCCGGCTGAATTCGCCCGGCGGAAAGACGCTGTCGATCTCGACCTGCCAGTCGCTGATCATTGGCCAGGAGAAGCTTGTGCCGCTGTCCGCCGTCGACGACGAGAAGCGGCCTCTGCATGATCTGGCGCCGGAGCCGCGTCGGTCGATTTCCTATCTCGGCTACAGCAATGAATGCTCACTCGGCTGGGCCGTCGAGCGGAAACTGGCCGGTGCGACAGACATGCCCCAGCTCAATCGCATCTATGAAAACTCGCTGGCCGACGGATTGCGATCGATGGCCTTGTCCGGCCTCGGCGTTGCCTGGCTGCCGCTGACCACGACCCATCAGGACATTCTCCGCGGCCGTCTCGTCCGCACCGGCTCGCCGGACCTCGACGTCGATCTCGACATCCGGATCCATCGGCCGCAGCGGCGCCTCAGCCGGCGCGCAGAAGAACTCTGGTCACATCTGGTCGCGACCCGCCCGGTCGTCGAGCTCCCGGAGCTTGTGCCTGGCGTGCGGAAGGAACGGGCTTGACCGTCATCCGCCAAACGCGAACAGCTCGATCGGCTCGCTGAAGCCGCGCACGGCATGCTTGCCGACCCGCTCGAGCTCGAACTCCTTGTCGACCAGCTCGGCAAAGTCGCGCGACAGCAGCACCGGCTTGCCGATCTGCTTGGTGAGCGCCTCCATGCGCGAGGCCATGTTGACGGCAGGGCCGATCACGGTGAAGTCGAGCCGGCTTGATGATCCGATATTGCCGTACATGACGTCGCCGACATGGACGCCGATGCCGTAATTCAGCGGCGCGCGGCCCGTGCCGTTGTTGCGCTGGTTCAGCGCAGCCATGGCCTGACGGGCCTCGGTGACCGCGCGCAAGAGATTGGCGCAGGCGTTGGGCTGGCTCAGCGGGAAGATCGCAAGCAGGCCGTCGCCGATGAATTTCAGGATCTCGCCGCCGTGGCGCGCGATCGGGTCGGACATCGCGTCGAAATAATCGTTGAGGAGATCAATGACATCGTCGCGTGGCCAGTTGTCGGAAATCTTCGTGAAATCGCGCAAGTCGCAGATCATGATCGCGGCGCGCACCGTCGTGCCGGTGCCGCGACGTGTGGCACCGGCGAGGATCAGCTCGCTGGCGTGGGAGCCGACATAAGTCTCCAGCAGCGTGCGCGCGAGGCGGTTCTTGATACGGATCTCGCTGACCAGCGCCAGAACCGGCAGCAATTTCTTCAGCGCCGCGATATGCGAGTCCTCGAAGCCGCCGGGGCGGTCGGTGGCAAAGGTGACGAGATGGCGCTTGCCGAGGGTGTGGTAGAGCGGCCAGGCGACATAGTCGGTCAGGCCCTTCGCGCGCATCTCTTCATAGAGCGCGTGCTTGCGGCCGAGCGCGGGATCTCGTTCGAGATTCTCGCGCACTTCAGTTACGCCGTTCTGCATTTCGTTGGCGGGACTGCCGATGAATTCGGAGCGCTCCCTGACGTCGAAGTCGACCCGCGCGATTTCCGCCTCGCGCATGCCGTCGGCCCACATGAAGCGGGCTCCCAGCCATTGCGGGTGCTGGATCAGCACGTGAAGCGTCGACCGCTTCAGCGGAATGCCGGCTTGCTGGATGCGGATGCACATCTCAGCAAAGATGTTGTCGATGAATCGCTCGTTATGCGTGGCGTTGGTCAGCCAGTCGACGACGCCGTCGGACAGTGTGGGGGCATTCTTAGCTGGCACGTTCATATCCTGGCCTTCGGCGGCGGTCTGCATCGGGGGAGATATCGTGTTGCGACGCGGCCGCGTCAACCTAGCCAGTTGCACGGATTGTGCGCATCGGCAGGCTCGGCCGGGTCTAGCCGACGAGACGGATCGACGCCAGCACCGCGAGCCCCGAGACGAGCGCCAGCGTGGACGGCCGGGCCAGTTCGACTCGCAAGGTGTTTTCGTGCGAAATCGAAAAATCTTCGCCGTCGAGACGAATGCCGCAATCGCCGATCGCCGCATAGAGCAAATGCGTCCCGGCGGGCAATTGCCGCTCACAGGGCTCGCTCAGCGCCGACATCTCGATCTCCGCCGCGCCGCGCCGGGCCATCAGATTGACGACCTCGACCGGGCCGGCTTCGAGCTCGGTCACGATCTCCATCTCGCCGGCGAAGCGCACGGTCGTGAACGGCTCGCGCTCATCGAACTCCCGTCCCTCGGTTTTCAGCACCAGCCCGCGCCCGCCGACCACCATCTGCAAGCGGTCGATACCGGGCATGTATGAGAACGGCCCGGGCGCCACGATCGGCGTCGAAGCGAAGCGCCACAGCAGGCTGTCCCAATCCTTCGTGATCGCGCCGGGACGGTGGGCGTCCGCGATATCGGTAAAAACCCCGCCGCCGTTCTTCCAGGGCGCGCGGGTGTAGTCTTCGGATTTCAGCAACGTGGTTTTCATGTCTACGGACGTCCCGTCGAGGATCATCCGCGCATCATTAGCCGCCTCACGCCGTCGCGTCGATGGTGCGAAGCTTTTGGAAGGGCCGGTCTCTACTTCTACGGACAAGGCGCGCCTGCCGCGCCCCATTCTTCGACGAGCTTGCCGAGTTCATCCGACGACAAGGGCGGCCTTCGCTCCGGCTCCACGGTCCAAGCCCAACGCACAAGCGGCTCCTTCGTGACGTGATCAACAAGGTCGGCGATCGTCTTGCCGCCATTGCTCTCCGGTTTCCTGACTTGTTCGCATATCTCGGCACTCGTCTTGCCGAACCACTGCATTTCGAGTGGTGCGAGACGCCACTCCGCGGCTCCCTCAGGACTCGTTGCTCCCGGCGGACCATGCGGTGTGTCGGAATTCTGTTTCATGTGGCACGTCGTGCAGGCGAGATAATGAGCGCCATCATCGCCGCCCTTGGCGCTGATGTTCATGCCATGCGGCCGCGGCGAGTGCTCATATTCGGGCCCGGACCACATCGGCACCCGATCGGGTCCGACATGGCAGTTGGCGCAGCGCGGATGCGAAAAGACCTGATGGATCTTGCTCCACAGCTCGAGCCCGCGCGCCCGGTCCTGGCCGTGGGCCGCAATGGGACTTGCCGCCAGAAGGACAGCGAGCACGTAGCGGATCATCGGCTCCCTCCTCTCAGACGAAGTTGATGCCTTCGGTCTTGTTCAACGGCAGACTGCGGGCGCGTATTCCGGTTGCGGCGAAGATGGCATTGGCAAGCGCGGGCGCAGCCGGCGGAACGGCCGGCTCCCCGATGCCCCGGATGTGCTCCACCCCTGACGTCTCCAGGGCCCTGACCTCGATCTGCGGCGCCTGATAAAGCCGCATCCCTTCGTATCGATGGTAGTTGGTCTGAACCGCCCGCCCATCCTCGAAAGTCAGCTCGGCATTCATCGCGTGCCCCAGCGCCCAGATCGCGGCGCCCTCGACCTGATTCCTCAGATTGTCCGGGTCGAGCACCCGGCCGACCTCGGCTGCGACGAAGACACGCCGGATCGCGATCGCATCACCGACTTTCTCGACCTCCACCACCTCGGCGACGGGCACGCCGAAGGACAGCGTGAAGGCGAGGCCGCGCGCGCGGTTGGGGCCGGGAGGGCTGCGCCAGTTCGACATCTCGCCGACGGCCTCGAGCACTTCATGCGACGTCGCATAGAGGGGATTATCCCCGGATTTGCTCAACAGCAGCCGCTCCTCCAGCGGGTCCGCGCCCGCGGCGTGGATCAATTCATCGAGGAAACACTCGTGCATGAACGCGTTGCCGGACGCGCCGACCGAGCGCCAGGAGCTGACAGGCACCAGCTCGGGCACGCGATAGCCTCTCACGCGATAGTTCGGAATAGCGAAAGGCTGGTCCCACGCGCCGGCCAGGATCGCCGCATCGGGGCCCAGGAAAGGCAGGTTCAGCCGGCTGAGTTGCGACGCATTCACGGATGGAGCGGCAATCTGGAGATCATAGGCGTCGACATGGCCGTCCTTCACTGCCCCACGCATCTTGGCGACGGCAAGCGGACGCGGGAAATCGTGCGTCATGTCCTCCTCGCGCGTCCATGTCATCTTGATGGGGCTGCCCCGATACGCCATCGCCAGCTCGATGGCCTGGCGCACGTAGTCGTCCTCCAGGCGTCGGCCGAAGCTGCCGCCGCAGAGCTGCGCGTGAACGTGGATGTCGCCTTCCGACAGCCCTGTCATCTCCCGCGCCGTCCTCACCAGGAAGGCCGGAATCTGCGTCCCCGTGCAGATGTCGAGCTGGCCGTCCTTGAACTGGACGACGGCATTCATCGGCTCGAGCGGGGCGTGCGCGAGATAGGGTACGCTGTACTCGGCCTCGATTTTACTCTCCGGCTTGATCGCGGCATCGACATCGCCATCATCCCTGCCAATGCTCAGGCGGCGCGCCGGGATGAAGGAATCCCTCACCTCCTTGAACATCGCCGCGCTGTTCTCCGGATAAGGCGCCTTGTCCCATCTGAACTTGAGCAGCCTGGCCGCCTTGAACGCGCGCCAGGTGTTGTCGGCGATGACGCCGACCCCGCCCTTGACCGGCACGATCTTGAGCACGCCCTTCGCCTTTTCCGCGGCGGAATCGTCGCAGCTCAGCATGGTCCCGCCGAGGTGCGGATTGGCGCAGACCGTGGCGTAGACCATGCCGGGCAGCCTGATATCGATGCCGAAGGTCGCCGTGCCCGTGCACTTGGCGACCATGTCGATGCGCTGCATCGGCTTGCCGAGATAGCGCCAGTCCTTCGGGTCCTTCGGCTTGATGCCGGACGGCACCTCGATGGTCGCCGCCGTCTCGGCGAGCGAGGCGTAGCTGAGTGCTTGCCCGCCCGGCAGGATCACCGCACCATCGCGCGTCGTGAGCTTGTCCCTGGCAATGCCCGTCTGTTTCTCGGCGGCACGCAGCAGCACCTCGCGCGCGGTCGCGCCGGCGATGGACAGCTTGCGATAGCCATCAGCCACGGTCGAGGAGCCACCCGTCAATTGAAGGCCGAGAAGCTTGGCAGCGCCATAGCCGGCGGCTTCCGCAATCGTCTCGAAATGGCCGATCACCGAGAGCGGCACGCCTTCCCTGACCACCGTGGTGTTGGCGTAGACCGCGCTCGGCGCTCCCGGATCGTATTTGATATCGTTCCAGGCGATGTCGAGCTCTTCGGCGACAAGCGCCGCTTGCACCGAATAGGCCCCCTGGCCGAGATCGGCGCGCGGCGTGATGATCGTGACACCGCCTTGGTCGATCCGCACATAGGGCGTCAGCATGCGTGCGCCCGGTTTGAGGCCGTTGCTGAGCCGCCGGTTCACGCGGAACGGCTCGGTGGCATAGAAGCCGAAGACCAGGCCACCCGCCACCGCAGCTGCTCCGACCAGCGCGGCGCGCCGCGACATCGTCCCATGGCGGCTCACAGCTTTTGTCCTTGCAGTTTTCGGGCTGCGCTCCTGATGGCCGCGCGAATACGCGTGTACGTGCCGCAGCGGCAGAGATTGGCCGACATCACGTGATTGATCTGTTCGTCGAGGTCGCCATCGGAGAGAGGCGGCTTGCCTTCGACCTTGTCCTTCAGCATGGCAGCAGCGGCCATGATCTGCCCGGACTGGCAATAGCCGCATTGCGCCACCTGATGCTCGATCCAGGCCGACTGCACCGCATGCAACGCCTGCGGCGTCCCCAGCCCCACGATCGTGGTCACTTTGGCCTCGTCCCTGACGTCGCCAATCCTGAGCGAGCACGACCGCATCGGCCGGTCGTCGACATACACCGTGCAGGCGCCGCACACCGCGATCCCGCAGCCATATTTCGGACCGGTCGCTCCCAGCTCGTCGCGCAGCACCCACAACAGCGGCATGTCGTCTTCGACATCCACCTTGCACGACATTCCATCGACCAAGATCGTGCGCATGACCGCTCCGGAAAAACAGATGGTCTGACGAAATCAATTGCCGGGCGATCGGCCCAGTCTCAACTTAAAGCTTTAATATGCCTCTCATTATCGCGCAGGAATGCCGCTGTGGCAAGGCGATGTCGCCTTTCTGTCCTCCGAACGATTTGTGCTACCCTGCCCTCGCGATCGTCCAACCTTCCGCGAGGCCAGCATGTCTGCAACTGACAAGGTTTTCGCCGGCTCGGTTCCAAAGCTCTACGACGAATATTTGGTCCCTCTGATCTTCTCCGTCTATGCCGACGATCTTGCCAGGCGCATCGCGGCGCTATCGCCTTCGGACCTGCTCGAGATTGCCGCTGGCACCGGCGCGGTGACGCGCGCGGTGGCGGCGCTGCTGCCTTCGGGCGTCCGCTATGTCGCGACCGACCTCAACGAGCCCATGCTGGCAATCGCAAAGCAGCGCCAGGGTGACGATCCCCGCATGAGCTGGCGTCAGGCCGATGCGCTGGCACTGCCGTTCGAGGATGCCGCGTTCGACGTCGTCTGCTGCCAGTTCGGCGCCATGTTCTTCCCGGATCGCAGCAAGGGCTACGCCGAGACGAAGCGGGTGCTGAAGCCTGGTGGCACCTATTTGTTCAACGTGTGGGACCGCATCGCGGACAATGTGTTCGCCGATGAGGCGACCGCCGCGCTCGGCGAGGTGTTTCCCGACAATCCGCCGCTGTTCATGGCGCGCACCCCGCACGGCTATCACGACAAGGCGGTCATCAAGGCCGATCTCGAGCGCGCGGGCTTCAGGGAGATATCGATCGAGACGCTGACGGCGACGAGCCGCGCGCCCTCCGCGGACGACGTGGCGATCGCTTATTGCCAGGGGACGCCGCTGCGCGGCGAGATCGAAGCCAGGGATGCGAGCAAGCTCCAGGCCGCGACCGACGCGGTTGCCGGGGCGATCCGCAAACGCCACGGCACAGGAGCTGTCGAGGCAAAGATTCAGGCCCTGGTGATCACAGCCCGGCCGTGATTACCAGAAGCTCCGCTGCATCGGCTGCGCCGGTTGATAGTACTGGTACTGGCCGGCGCGGCGGCGCGGATTGACGGGCTGTGGATTGGGGTCGCGCTGCCCGAAGAAGAAGAAGCCATTGCCGCCGAAGCCGCCGCCCCAGCCGTCGTCGCTGGCCATTTCCACCGGCGGCGCAGTCGGCTTGCGGGTGATGAAGCCGCCTTGCGGATGGTTATTCAAAACCGCAACGAACTCGGTGCGGTAGTTGGTCTCGGCGCTCAGAGGCTCGTCCGAGATGATGATCGAGGAACGCGGCACTGCGGTCGGCCCAATGCGATCCCACACCTCCTGCGGGATGGTGATGCGATCGAGCGCGTTCTTGGCGCTGTCGCCTTCGTCGATACTGACCACGCTCCAGCGCAGGCCGGTGTCGTTCTTGGCCATCGCCGTGAAGATGTGCGTGCCGAGCGGCTGCTCGGGATTGCGGATCGTGACGGGAACCTCGATGCTGGTGTCGAACACCTCGCCGCCGCCATCCGGCGCCGGCTTGTGGGTGTTGCGGCGGACGTAGAGCTTCTGCGTCGAGCGGCTGATGTAGACCGAGACCGGCTCGAGCGCGAGTTTGGCGTCAGTCGCAGCTTTCACCGCATCTGCCTTCTTGGTCGCTGCGGCCTTGGCAGCGTCCTTGGTGGCGGCGACGGCGTCGCGCTTGGGCTGCGCGGCGGCCTTGGCGGTGTCGAGCTGGCTTGCCGCATCCGCGGCCTTTGTCGCGGCCTTCTGCTTCAGCTCATCGGCCTTTGCCTTGGCCTGGTCGTTCTTGGCATTGGCAACCAGCTTGTCGGCATAGGCGTTCTCGGCATCGGCGCGCGCCTTCTGCTGCTCCAGCTTGCGCAGCGTCGTCGGCAGCGACTGCGCCTCCTTTGCCGCCGCCGCCGCAGCCTTCTTGGTCTCGTCGGCGACCCTGGTGGCCTCGTCCGCCTCGGCGGCGAGCTTGCCGACACGGCCGGGAGCCGCCGCAATGGCGTCCTTGCTCGGCACGAACAGCGAGGGATGCGAGAAATCAACTGGCGCGGCGTCGTTCGGCGAGATGATCACCCGCATGCCGATGTTGGTCTTGTCGAACAGGCTCTCGGCGAAACCGAAGGGCATGCGGACGCAGCCGTGCGAGGCGGCGTAGCCAGGCAACGGTCCGCCATGCAGCGCGATGCCGTTCCAAGTGATGCGCTGCATGTTCGGCATCCAGGCATCGTCATACATCGAGGAGTGGTGGTCCTTGTCCTTTTCGACGACGGCGAAGACGCCGGCCGGCGTCTCGCGTCCGGTCGTGCCGGTCGAGACCGGCGCGCGCAGGATCCAGCCCTCGGAATCGTAGAACGTGACCTGCTGGCTCTTGATCGACACGATCGCCATGATCGGCTCGCCGGCCTCGCGCTGCGCGACCGCCTCGGCGGTCTGGCGCGGCTGCTTGGCGGCAAGGGTTTCGCTCGGGGCGGCCAGCGCGATTGCTAACGCGAACATCACAATTCCGGGAGCCCCCCAACGCCGCATCACTCGATTGGATTGCGCCGCCGCCATCAGGTCTTTCATGCCATTCCCCGGTTGCCTGTCCGCACTTGTATCGCTGATCCGTCAGATTGCGATCTTTGGATTAAGAAATCGCAGCCACCTTCTGTTCCTTTTCCGGCGAAATCAGGTCCGTTCCGGCGACGAAACTCTCATATACGAGGGTCCGCGCGGGCGGAAGGGTGGTCCGCGGCCAAGGCTGGGCCGGAGCTGACGATCGCGCGACGCGGCAGAATGTCGGCTATCGGAGGGGACGCGATGTGACTGAAATCACAGAAAATTGCCTTAAGCCGCGGCCGTCCTGGCCGTACCCTGCGCGGCAGCGTATCAGAGGATGAACAGGTGTCCTCAGCTCTCTCGCAAATTGCCGCATTCGTGGCTGGACTGGCGCTCTTCACCACGGGCTTCATCGTCTTTCCCGTCGGCCATACCATGAGCCTGGCGAAGAGCCTGACCATCTCGGTGTCGTTGGCCGTCCTCGCGGCCGTCCTGATCGGGGTCGCCCGCAACTTTGGTTCTTGAGTCGGGCGGCTATTTGCAGCCGACGTCACATTGCGGCCGAACCCAGCGGTTTTCATTTCCATTACAGTTCTGTGACATGGACCACAGTGACTTGCCGGGCCTGCTGATAGCTTCGCACGCATGAAGAAACATCTCAGGCTCCCGATCGTCCTCACCGCCCTTCTCGTCGCCGCGCAAAGCTTCGCTGCCGAGACCACGGGCGCTGGCTCAACCTTCGTTTCGCCCGTGATGGCGAAATGGATCGACGCCTACAAGGCGAAGACCGGCAACACCGTCAGCTATCAGGCGGTGGGATCGAGCATCGGCATCGGCTTGATCAAGAAGGCCACCGTCGATTTCGGCGCCACCGACATGCCGCTTGATCCCAAAGAGCTGGACAAGCTCGGCATGATCCAGTTTCCGATCGTGATCGGCGGCGTCGTTCCGGTCGTCAACATCGACGGCGTCAAGCCAGGCCAGATGCACTTCACCGGAGAGGTGCTCGCGGGCATCTATCTCGGTAAGGTCAAGACCTGGAACGATCCGGCTATCCGCGCCATTAATCCTGACTTGAAGCTGCCGAACGCGCCGATCACCGTCGTGCATCGCATCGACGGCTCCGGAACGACCTTCAACTGGTCGAATTATCTTTCCAAGGTCAGCCCGCAATGGAAGACCAGCGTCGGCGAAGGCACGGCGGTCGAATGGCCGGTCGGCCTCGGCGGGCGAGGCAATGACGGCGTCGCGTCGCTGGTCAGCCTCGTGCCCGGCGCGATCGGCTACCTCGAATATGCCTATGCGCTGCAGCGGCTCGACAAGATCTCGTTCGGCGTGGTGCAGAACAGCGCCGGCCATTTCGTGGTGCCCGATGCCGCGTCGTTCCAGGCGGCCGCATCGAGCGCGGACTGGACGGCGGACAAGGATTTCCATCTCGTCCTCACCGACGCACCGGGCGAGGATGCCTATCCGATCACGGCCACGACGTTCGTGGTGATGCCCAAGCAGCCGAAATCTCCGGAGCGATCGACTGCTGCCATCGACTTCATGCGCTGGTCGTTGGAGAGCGGGAAGATTCAGGCCGAAACGCTCAACTACGTTCCGCTACCGCCGACCCTGGTCGAACAGGTCGAGATGTACTGGCAGCAGAGCCTTGGACCGGCAACCGTGACGGCATCCGCCAGCGTCAAGCGATAAGGCTCAACTCATGACGCGCCGGACTTACGGCGCGCCAACGGCCTTGTTGGCGACGAGGGTCTCGATCTCGGCCTCGCTCAGACCGGCCTCACGCAACACTTCGCGCGAATGCTGGCCGAGACGCGGTGCCATGCGGTGAATGCTGGCCGGGCTCTCGGAGAATTTCGTCGCCGGCCGCGCCTGGCGAATTCGCCCTTCCGAGGGGTGATCGATATCGGCAAACAAGCCGACCGCCTCAAGATGCGGCTGCTCGCCGATCTCGGTCAGCCTGGCGAAGGCGGTGTGCGGCACGTCGAGCCGCAGCAACAGCTCCTCCCACTCCGCCGTTGTGCGGGTCGGCCCGATCTCGCTCATGCGGTCGTAGACCTTGTCGATGTTCTGGGAGCGCAGCACGGGATCACGCACACCGAGCTCGTCGATCAGCTCGGGGCGGCCGACGGCTTCGAAGAAGGCGCACCAATTGTCCCCGGAATAGGGCAGCATCGTCAGCCAGCCATCTTTGGTCTTCACCGGCCGCCGGTTCTTCATGCGCTTGTAGCCGGTCGGCCCGATCGGCGGATCGAAGGCGTGTCCGCCCAGCATCTCGATGCTGTTGAAGCCCGCGATCGTCTCCAGCATCGGCACCTCGACCATCTGGCCCTGCCCGGTGCGCTCGCGGCGGAACAGCGCGGCGGACACCGCGCCGACCATCGCCATCGCGCAGATCTTGTCGCCGATCAGGCTCGGGACGAATTCCGGCTTCTCGTCCGATCCGATCGAGGATGCGAGGCCTGAGGCTGCCTGGATGATCTCGTCGAAGGCGGGGCGCGCAGCCCAGGGCCCGTCCTGGCCAAAGCCGGTGGCGGCCGCATAGATCAGACGCGGATTGAGCTTTGCGCAGTCGGCGTAGCCGAAGCCTAGCCGCGCCATCGCGGCGGGGCGCACATTGGTGACGAGTGCGTCGACGGTCGGAATCAACTTCGCCAGCGCTGCCTTGCCATCGGGATGTTTCAGGTCGAGCGCGAGGCTGCGCTTGTTGCGGTTGACTGCCATGAACTGACCGCTCATGCCGCGGTTCCGGAACAGGCCGGTGTAGCGCCAGGTGTCGCCTGCGGGCGGCTCGATCTTGATGACATCCGCGCCCCAATCGCCGAGCATTTGCGCGGCGTACGGACCGAACAGCACACTCGTCAGATCGAGGACGCGGATACCGCTGAGAGGGCCGGTCGGTGTCGTCATGCCGTCAACGTCCTCCACTTCTGTTCTTGGTTATCATCGGCCGCATCGCTGACGATGTCGGCGAGGGAGACGATACATGGATTATCAGGTGTGAGATGTAGCGCAGAATTCAGATGCGTATGCGTAAGCCGCAGCCGTTCCGTAATACGCTTGATCGGCGACTTAGACGCCCAGCGCCTTGCGATTGAACGTCCGCAGGAAGCGCAGCGACAAGGTGCGCACGTTCGCGACATTGAGAAGCCACGCGGCGACGACGTAGGCGAGGCCGCCCGCAACGCTCACGACGATCAGCGCCACGATGCCGGTGCCACTGACCTGCGACCGCGCGAGAAGGATCGCAGCCGCCATCACCGCGGCTGAAGCCACAACGCCGGCAAGGCGGTTGAAGTCGAACGGCACAGAGTGGGCGCGGCGCATCAGCACGACGGCAACGACGAAGCCGATCGCCTCGGTGGCGAGCGTTGCCAGCGCAGCGCCGTAAATGCCGTAGCCCGAGACCAGCGCCACCATCAGCGCCACGCTCACGATGAGCGTGAGGAACGACTGCGCGGCCAGCATGAACGGCCGCTCGGCAAGCTGGAAGCTGATCTGGACATAGAATTGATTGGCGATGCCGAAGAAGCGGGCGAGCACCAGCGTCGGCAACAGCGCCGAGACGCCGGCGCGGAAATCGACACCGACGAGCGTTCCGGCGACCTGATCGGCCGCGAGCGCCAGCCAGACCGCGACGGGCGCGACGACGACAAGCAACAACTCCAGGCTCTCGGTCAGCCGCTCCCGCGTCGTCTCGTTGTTCTTCTCGGACAGCGAGCGGAACACCAGCGGCACCGTCGCCGCGGCGACGCTGGAGGCGATCATGACCATGAATTGGCGCGGCAGATCGGCGGCAACGCCGAAGATGCCGGCGGCATCCTTGCCGAGCAGCCAGGCAACGATGAGCCGGTCGCTGGTCGAGTAGAGCGCGACCGAAAGACCGGCGAGCGTCAGCGGCAGGCCGTAGCGCGCGAGCTGGATGAACTGGCCGCGCTGGAAGCGCGCGATCTTTGTACGGTCGCCGACGAGATTGAGGATAATCCCCGAGAGCGAGCCGAGACCGAACGCAGCGAGCAAGCCCATGCCGCCCCAGCCGAGCCAGATCCCAAGCAGACCGAAGCCCACGCTCGATACGCTGCGCACGATCGAAATCATCGCAAAACGATAGGGACGCAGCTTGGCGCGCTCGAACTCCTGGCCGACATCGACCGCATTCGACATGATCGCCACGAACATGCTGGCAAGCACCAGCTCGACACTGACATCGCTGCGGAACAGGAACACCAGCGGGGTCGCGGCGCACATCGCAAGGACGGTCAGCACGAAGGCGACCATTGCCGTGCCACGAAAATCCACTTCAGCCGACATCGCCTGGTAGCGCGACACCGACAGCTTGATCCAGGCGAAAAAGATCGCGCCCAGAATGCCCGCGATGCTGATGCCGACGACATAGACGCCATATTCCGCCGGCGTCAGCAGCCGCGTGTAGGCCGTGACGGCAAAGAAGCCCACCGCCGCGGGCAGGATGTAGGCGACGAGATAGATGGAGAAATGGCGATTCAACATGCGTGCACGGGACTGGCGGCCCAAAAACGAGCGGCCGTTAATCAGTTGGACCTTTGGCGATCGGACTGCGCCGCAGCATCTCCCAAGATAGTCATTTAAGTCTGCAGATCGGCCGCCGAATATGGCGCTCCCGCCGCTTTCGCGCGTTAGCGTTAAATATGCCCTGTCCTTGAACGGGCCGCCGCGATCACCGAAAAGAAACCATGATTTCAGGACGTCGCCCGGCCTTTGGTTAATGCGTGGACATGACTAAAATGGACGTTGTTGAGCGGACACGGGCAAACCCGGCCTCCCTGCCCCATGGCGGGACGGACGCGTCTCTGGTCCCCGCGGGCCCCGGCGACGAGCGGATGACGCTCAACCTATTCTTTGAGGAGCGCGACGACCGCTGGTTTCCCGGCGATCGCCGCATCCGGCCGTTGCTGCGGCGGATGCTGCTCGGCAAATCCTGGATCAGCGGCCAGAAGCGCGTGTTCCTCAATCTCTGCGCCGGGCTCGATCGGATCGGGATTCGCTATCGCATCAACGATTACGGCTACATCCGCAAGCACCCGGAGGAACTGGCCTGCATCATCGGGCGTCCCTTCGTGCTCGACTGGTTCGCATGGAAGAACCCGCTGTTGCTGGGGGTTGCCATGTACAACCATCCGGTCGAAGTGCCGGAGCATCGTCAAGATCTCAACACCAAGACCATCCTGGTGCCCTGCACCTGGTACGCCGACATGTGCCGGCCCTATTGGCCTGGTGTCGAGGTCTGGCCTGTTGGCATCGAGACCGATTTGTGGACGCCTATGCCTGTCGAGAAGAAGAACATCGACGTGCTGCTCTACGACAAGGTGCGCTGGGAGCACGACCGCTATGAGAGCGAACTGATCGACCCGATCCGCCGGCATCTCGAGGCCGGCGGCCGCTCGGTCGAGGTGATCCGCTACGGCCATTACAAGGAAGACGACTACAAGGCGGCGCTGGCGCGCTGCCGCAGCATGGTCTTCCTCTGCGAGCATGAGAGCCAGGGCATTGCCTGCCAGCAGGCGCTGTCGAGCGGCGTGCCCGTGTTCGCCTGGGATCGCGGCGGCCCGTGGCAGGACCCGGACTATTTTCCGGACAAGGTCACATACGAAGGCGGCGTGTCCTCGGTACCCTATTTCGATGCACGTTGCGGCCGCAAATTCATCGACGCGGCCGGCTTCGTCGCCGGCTGGGGCGACTTCTGGTCGCAGGTCAGCGCGGGTACCTTCGCGCCTCGCGATTTCGTGATGGACAATCTCACGCTCGAAAAGGGCGCGCTTCACTATTACGGGATCGCTGAAGCGGTGATGCAGCGCCAGGCGCGCTGAGAACACCGTTCGCGAAAGTTAACCCAACAACAGGAAACCTCGGCGTCGCAAGGCGCCGCTTGGTACGATGGCGCGTTGGTTCCGGAAGGACTTCCGCCACGTGACGAAGCTCGACAGACGCCACTTTCTCCTCGGCAGCGCTGCAACACTCGCGGCGGGCGCGGCCGCATCCGCACTGCCGGTGTCGAAGCTTGCGCAGCGCCGTCCAGGCTTCGGCGCCGCCGCTACGCTCTGGGATCTGCAGGCCGATCCGCGGCTTGGCGAAGCCATCGCCACCTATTGCGCCCAAATGGTGCCGGTGCTCGAGCTGAAATGGCCGATGCTGCGGCCGGACGCCCACACCTTCGCCTTCGAGCGTGCCGACGCCATCTATGATTTCGCGCAGAAGAACGACATGACCATGCGCGGCCACGCGCTCGCCTGGTATCATGACATTCCCGATTGGACCAAGCAGATCAAGGATTCGAAGGGCGTCGAGCGCGCCTTCGTCGATCACATCAACACGGTCGTGTCCTACTACAAGGACAAGCTGACGTCGTGGGATGTCGTCAACGAACCCATTCCCGACAATCCTAAGAGCGTCAAGGACCGGCGCGACACGTTCTGGACGCAGCATCTCGGCGACCGCTGGATTCCGCTGGCCTTCCGCACCGCGGCCGCAGCCGATCCCTACGTCAAGCTCGCGATCAACGAGTACGACATCGAGTCGGCGAAGGACTCGTTCATCGCCAAGCGGGCAGCCTATCGCAACCTCATCATGGACCTGCTCGACCAGGGCGTGCCGCTGCACGCGGTCGGGCTGCAATCGCATCTGCATGCCGAGCTCGAGATCGACACCCATGGGCTCGCCGAGTTCGTCACAGAGGTCCGCTCGTGGGGCCTCGAGGTGTTCGTCACCGAGCTCGACGTCGACGATCAGAAGCTGATGGGCAGTGCTTCGGAGCGCGATGCGATCGTTGCCAAGCGCGTCGACGATCTCCTGACCGCGATCTCGGCCAGCGGACCGGTGCGCTCGATCCTGACCTGGGGCATTTCGGATCGCTACAGCTGGATCAACGGCACCTTCAAACGCCCGGACAAGCAGCCGAACCGGCCATTGCCGCTCGACGGCGAGTTCAAGCCGAAGCCGTTCATGGATGTGATCAGCAAGTTCACGAAGGACGCCTAAGGGCCTAGCGCGTTTTTGGCGTCTCGAATTCTGTCGTGTCGCCCAGATGATCGGGAGACAGGCTCGGACCGCGCCGGTCGCGCGAGCTCAGGCGAAAGACGTCTCTGATATCGTCGATCGAGGTCGACGAATAGGACTGGATGCAGAGCGCGACCTGCTCGGGCGATGCGGCGCCCATCATGGCTTCGATGGCCGCGCGATCAAGGCGGGTGTCATCCCAGTGCGAGACCGCGATGCTGTCTTCGGTCACGCGGTGCCGCACCAGAAATTCCGGCGAGCTCGCGACGAAGTTTCCGTACAGCAGATACTCGGAGAATTTCTTCTTCCGGCACAGCGCCAGGGCCCAGCTCAGCCCCGTCTCCGACTTGATCGCATCGGTCATCGCACGTGCGGCATCCTTGTCCCAGACCAGCGCGTTGCCGACATAATCGTCGGCCGGGAACGAGCGGTCCTTGATACCGAGAAGCTGATCGACCGTATTGAGCCACAGCATGTGCAGGGGATGGTCGGCGTCGATCCCGTTGCGCGTGACGAACAACGGGGTCTTTTCGGCGCCGGCATATTGGCCGACGTCGAATTCGCGGAAGAACAGATTGTCCGAGTCGAGGATGCAGACGCGTTGCTCGGGCGCATTGAGCACGCCGGCGATCTTGAGGATCTGCTGGATGTGCCAGCCATGGACGGGCGAGGACAGCAGCGACAGCCAGACGCGACGCTTGCTCAAAAACTGCAGCGCCGGCGGCAGCGCCCAGAGCCATTTCGGCAAGTAGCGCGAGGCCGGCACGATGACGCGCTTGTCGGACGCGAACCGCGCGAACAGCGGCACGTCCTCATCGTTAACAAGAACATAATGCCGCGTGTAACCCGTCAGCCAGGTGTCGATGCTCTCGCTGAGCAGCGAGAAGCGCTCGATATCCTTGGCGTAGCTGGCGGTCAGCAGGGCGACGGAATGCATGATGCGTGCTCAAATGGCCATCGAACCGCACTCATACAAGCGACGGGAGATGTTGGAAACTTCGATTCGCAATCAAGGTAAAATGAAACGAATCGTTAGCCATCCGACGGCAGCCCCTGCGCGATGCCGCGAAAGCGCAGCGGCGCCAGGGCCGAGGCGCGCTGCCACCAGTCGGCGACGCGATCGTCGAGCACGGTTGCTCCGCGGCCCCGGCCAGGGAAGATCCGGATCTGCTGCACCGCTTCGGCCTCGAACCCCTTGCCCTTGCGCGTGATCTTGAGAGCGGCACCTTCGCGGTCGCGCTGTGTCAGCGGCACCAGCAGCCGGCCGCGCGGATTAAGCGAGGCGAGCCAGAGCGGATGTGGATGCGAGAAGCCGGCATGCACGATGATGACGTCGGCCGGCTCGCCAATGTCGCGGCAGCCGTCGCCGTTGATGACCTCGACATTCTGATAGGCGCGCAGGCAAGCCGCAGCGCGCGCAGCAAGCCGCGCGTCGCATTCGATTGCCCGCACCCGCCCCTTCGGGCCGACGATTTCGGACAGGATTGCAGAGAAATAGCCGAGCCCGCAACCGATCTGGACCACCCGGTCCTTCTCACTGATGCCGAGCACGTCGATGAAATGGGCCCACAGGCTCGGCAAGCCCGTGTCCAGCTTGCGGCGCGCATCGATGGCGACCAGCACATTGTCGTAGAGATGGACGGGGTCGGCGTCGGGCGTCAGGCGGTAGCTGCGTGCGGCCTCGCCCTTGATGCGCCAAGGGCCTTTTGCCAGAAAATTTTCACGCGGCACCGTTGCGAGCGCCGCGAGCAGGCGGGGCGAGGAAATCCGCTCCCGCTTCGCGATCAACGCGACGTAGCGTGAACGCGCCGCGGACAGATCACTCATTTCACGGGATCAGCCTGCTGGCGCGGCGGCGCGTCGCCTCCGAGCTCGTGCACGAGCTGCATGGCCTGCTTCAGATCCGGCGTCAGGAAGCCCTCATTGAACCTGCCGACGATCGGTAGCAGCAGCAGGCTTGCATGCTCGCGCTTGCCGGACTCGTGCGACAGCCGCGCAAGGCTGACCGCAGTCCTGAGCTCCCACGACAATGCGCCCTGCTTGCGCGCCGTCTCCAGCGACAGGCCGAACAGGTCTTCGGCCTCCTGCACCGAGGCGGGATGGCCGTCGGACAGGGTGATCTCGCCTTGCAGACGATAGACTTCGGCGAGGTAGGAGTGATCGCCCGTCCGTCGTGCGGTCGCGAGCGCACCGTCCAGCGCGCGCAAGGCGGCATCGCGCATGCCGACCTTCGCATAGGCCTCCGCGAGCAGGCAGCGGAACCAGCAGCCGGCAAGCCAGGAATCCATTGCCTCGTATTCGTCGAGGCCGAAGCGCATCTGGCTGATGCCCTCGTCGGCTTCGCCGAGCTGGGCCAATGCCCAGCCGCGCAGGATCGCCGCCTGCTGCTTCCAGTGCAGGAAATTGTGCTCGGTGGCGATGATCATCGCACGGTTGGCGTGATCGCGCGTCCCCTCGATGTCGCGCAGATGCTGGCAGAGATAGGCGCCGAACACCAAAGCGAAGGCGAGCGAGAAGGGATGGCGAATCTTCTCGGCGTGCAGAATCGCCTGCTCGCTGTGCTGGCGCGCCGCGTCGGGCTGGCCGAGGAACCACAGCAGATAGCCGAGATAGGACAGCGAGACGACGCCGGGATCGGTGCCATGACGCTCCATCAGGTCGGAGTGCAGGTCGGGACTGTAGAGACTGACGCAGCGATGCAGATGATGCTGCGCGGCGGCAAAGCGCCCGCGATAGAGCATGGTCATTGCGATCGAGCGGTGCGCCTCGATCAGATAGCCGGTCTGCTGCGCCGGCTCCGCGCGCTCGTTCAGTCGCTCGCGCTTGGCGAATTTCAGCAGCTCGACGCTGAGATCATGCGCACGGGTGAGATCGGCGCGGATGAAATGGCAGACCCAGAGCCCGCGCGTGGCGGCAAAGGCCTTTTCGTCGTCATCGAGCTGCTGGCCGAGCTCGAGAGCGCGGATGTAGTTCTCCTCGACCTCCTGCACGGCATAACCCTTGGCCGCGATCAGCGCGTTGCCGAGCGCGATCCGCAGCTCGAGCTCCATCTCGTCGGCGCCCTGCATGCGGGCATTGGCCTGCACGACGCTCAAGCCGCGGCGCAGATGGCCGATCGCCTCGAGATTGGCGCCGCTCTTGGCCGCCTGCTTGCCGGCCTTGAGCCAGAAGCTCGCCGCGCCCTCGCTCTGGCCGGACTCGGTCAGATGATGGGCGAGCAGCTCCGGCTCGCGCTCGGTCTTCTCCGGATACATGTCCGCGAGCACGTGGGCGATGCTGGCGTGCAGCTTGCGCCGCTCGCTGTGCAGGAGGCTCGCATGCGCCGCGTTCTGGATCATCACATGCTTGAACGAGTAGAGCGCATCGGGCGGATGACCGCGGCGCATGATCAGGCCTGCTTCCTCCAGATGAGTCAGCGCCGCCTCGATCTGCTCCGCCGGCGTGTTGGCGACCGCCTGCAAGGTCTCGTAGGAGAACTCGCGGCCGATCGTGGCGCCGATCTGCGCGATCCGCTTGAACGGCCCCATCCGGTCAAGACGCGCCATCAGCGAATCCGTCAGGGTTGCCGGAATCGCGAGTTGCCGCCACGGACCCGACAGCACGTAACGCCCGTGCCGCTCGGTCAGGAGGTTGGATTCGAGAACGGTCTTGGTCAGCTCTTCAAGGAACAGCGGCACACCGTCGGTCTTGACGATGATCTCCTCGACGACCTCCTTGGGAAGCTCTCTACCCGCGACACGTTCGACCAAGGCCATGCGCAACGGCCGGCTCAGCCGGTTCAGCACCAGCGTGGTGATGTGCGAATGCGCGTTCCAGCTCGGCTGGAATTCCGAGCGCGCGGTGATGATGGCCAGGATCGGCCGGTTCTGGACCCGGTCGACCAGCAAGTCGACGACCTCGCGCGAGGTCGGATCGATCCAGTGCAGATCCTCGAAGGCCATCACCAGGGGCATCTCGCGCGCAAGGCCGAGGAAATGATTGACCAGCGCCGCGACGGTCGCGTCCTTCTGCTGCTGCGGCGACAGGTCGAGCGGCGGATAGCGCTCTCCGGTCGGGATCGCCAGCAGCGCGGCAAACAGCGGCGTGACCTGCGCGATATCGCCATGCGCAGCGGCAATCGCCGTCTCCAGGCTCGCCAGCGACAGCGCCGAGACATCCTCGCGATCGAGCCCAAGTGAGAATTTGAGCTGCTCGACGAAGGGATAGAAAGCGGTCGAGGTGTAATAGGGCGAGCACTGGAACGAGACCTGCCCGTGCCGGTCGCCTGAGATCCGCTCGAATATTTCCTGAATGATGCGCGACTTGCCGATCCCGGGCTCGCCGAACTTCACGACGACCTGGCCGTCGCCTTCCTTGACCTGCTGCCAGCGCGCCATGAGCAGCGCGATTTCCTCCTCGCGATTGACGAGCGGGGTCAGCCGCGTGCCCATGGCGGCCGCGAAGCGGGTTTCCACGCGCGTGGCGCGCACGACGTGCCAGGCCTGGGTCTTGTCCGCGATGCCCTTCAGCGCGTGGGTGCCCAGATTGCGATAGTCGAACTTGCCCTTCAGCAGCGATTGCGTCGAGGCGGAGATCACCACGCCGTTGGGCGGCGCCAAAGCCTGCAGGCGTGCGGCAAGATTGACGGTCTCGCCGACCGCGGAGTCGCGCTCTTCGGTGCCCTGGCCGACGAGGTCGCCGACCACGACGAGCCCGGTCGCAATCCCGATGCGGACGGCAGGCGCGTGGCTGAGCGCGCCGCGCGGTTCGATCGCGCGCGCGGTCGACAGAACCCGCACGATCTCGAGGCCAGCACGCACCGAGCGCTCGGCATCGTCCTCATGCGCGGTCGGGTAACCGAAATAGACCAGAATGCCGTCGCCGACGAAGCGGGCGGCAAAGCCTTCGTAATGCTTGACCACGCGCACGCAGGTTTCGCGAAAGCTCGCGATCATGTCGCGGACGTCTTCCGGATCGAACTGGGCCGACAGCGCGGTGGAATCCACCATGTCACAGAACATGGTGGTGAGCTGACGCCGCTCTGCGCCGACCTCCGTGCGAACCGGCGGGCGCGCCGGCGCGGCTGGCACTTCCGCCACCTCGGCCTGGAACAGCGCGGCCATCGCCCGCTGCAGCCGCTTGCGATCGCCCAGCGGCAATCCGAGCTCGGCGAGATCAGCCTCGGTCAGATCGCCCATGACGTCGAGATCGAGGCGATGCTGCGCGAACAGATCGGTATAGTGGCCTAGACCGATGCCTTCGAGCCAGCGCTTCAACCCGACTTCCGTCTCCGGCTCTTTCTCCAGCATGGTGATTCTGCCCCACACTCCCACCGCCAAAGGGCTTAAGGTCCCTCAACCACAGATTTTGGGGCCCAAACTTCACCTCAGACTGGACGCGTTCCCTAACTCTTGGGAAGAATAGCTCAATCGGATCAAAAGGGAATGGCATTGTCGGAGATTGCATCCGGGGCGAGAGAAGGATCGGCCGGCACCGGCGCCGAAGCCGCGAGCTTTGCCGACATTGCCGGCCTTCTCGCCTTCTACGCGCGAACGATGCCGGCGGCGCCCGCCCTGCTCGCTCCCGGCCGGCCCCCCCTCAACTATGGTGCGCTCGGCGCAAGGATCGCGCATCTCGTCGAGACGCTGCGTGCCCTAGGCATCGCGCCTGGCGACCGAATCGCGGTTGCACTGCCGCGCGGCGCCGACAGCGCGCTCGCTCTGATCGCAGTCGCTTCAAGTTGCGCCTGCGTCCCCGTCAACCCTGATCTGACGGCAGACGAGCTGCAACGCTATTTCAGCGAGATGAAGCTGGCGGCGCTGGTCACCCGGGCCGACATGAACTCGGCCAGTCGCGACGTCGCCAGGGCGCTCGACATCGCGGTGATCGACTTCGTGCCGGGACCGGAGACGGAGCTCGACGGTTGTGCATTCATCGGCCCGACGGTTGCCCCGGCCTGTGCGAAAGGCGCCGCGAGCGCCGAGGATGACGCCTTCATCCTGCTGACATCAGGTACGGCGGCGCGGCCCAAAATGGTACCGCTGACGCACCGCAACGTGTGTCTCTCCGCGCAAAATGCCGGACGGGTGCTGTCGCTCGCTCCGCAGGATCGCCTGCTCAATGCCCTGCCGCTGTTTCACGCCCATGGCCTGATCTCCGGCCTGCTGACGGCACTGGCCGCGGGCTCCAGCGTGATCTGCACCAATGGTTTCGACGCACCGTCCTTCTTCGGCTGGATGCGCGACCTGCAACCGACCTGGTACACGGCAGTGCCGACCATTCATCGCGCGCTGCTGACGGCCGCAGAGGCCAATCCTGACCGTGCCCGCGGGTCATCGCTGCGCGTGATCCGCTCGGCTTCGTCCTCGCTGGCGCCGGCGATTCTGCATGGGCTGGAGGCAATGTTCGGCGTCCCCGTGCTGGAAACCTACGGCATGACGGAGGCGGCTTCGCAGATCGCGGCCAATCCATTCGAGCTGCGCAAGATCGGCTCGGTCGGCCGCGCCGCGGGCCCCGAGATCGCGATCATGGACGAGACGGGCCGCGCGCTTGCCAGTGGCGAGCGTGGCGAGATCATGCTGCGCGGGCCGAACATGAGCCGCGGCTATTATAATGACGAGGCGGCAACGCGGGCCGCTTTCCGCAACGGCTGGTTCAGGACCGGGGATCTCGGCTATCTCGATGCCGATGGCTATCTCTTCATCGTCGGCCGTATCAAAGACGTCATCAACCGCGGCGGCCAGAAGGTCTCGCCGTTGGAGGTGGAAGAGGTGCTGCTGGCTCACCCCGCGGTCCTGGAAGCCGGCGTGTTCGCCGTTCCCCACGCCAAGCTCGGCGAGAACGTCGCCGCCGTCGTGGTGCTGCGGGAAAATACCTCGGCGACCTCAGACCAGTTGCGCCAGTTCGCGCGCAAGCGTCTCGCCGCCTACAAGGTGCCGAGCCTGATCCGCAGCGTCGCGGCGCTGCCGAAGGGCGCCAGCGGCAAGGTCAAGCGCAACGCGCTGGCCGAACTGATTTCAGCGCCCCATGACGACGACGAAACGCAACTGCCCCGCAGCGAACTGGAGACCCAGCTCGCACAGATCTGGGCCAGTCTGCTCGAGCTTCCGCAGGTTGGCATCGACCAGGATGTCTTTGCCCTGGGGGCTGATTCGCTCGCAGTCACGCAAATGCGCTCGCGCCTGCGCGAACGCTTCAACGCCAGCTTCTCCTTCGAGGACATTTTCGATTGTGCCACTGTCGGCGCTCTTGCCGCGCGGCTCGAAACCACGGCCCATCGCGATCCCACGCTGCCGGCATGGCGTCAGGTCACGGCGGAGGAAGACGCACCGCTGTCGTTCCAGCAGCAACGGATGTATGTGCTCTCGCGGCTCGATCCGACACAGTACAATTACAATGTCGTCGAGGTCGCCCTGCTCAGAGGCGAGGTCAGCCTCTCCGCGCTTCAGGCGAGCTGTGCTGCGATCTGCGCGCACCATGAGGCGCTGCGCTCGGTCTTCATCGAAAGCCAAGGCGAGCCGATGCAGCGGGTGCTTCAGGCGCCGCCGCTCGAGCGGATCAAGCTCAAGCCCTGCCCCGCGGACAAGCAGACTGCCATCGTCAGGCGCGAGGCGCTCAAGCTCGCACAATATCCGTTCGATCTTGCCCGCGAGCCACCACTGAAGGTCACGCTGCTTTCGTTCGACAAATCCAGCCATGCCCTGATCGTCAACGTCCACCACCTCGTCACCGACGGCTGGTCGCAGCGGCTTTTCTGGGAGGCGCTTGCCGCCGGATATTCCGCTGCGCGAAGAGGGGATGCGACGGCGCTGCCCGCGCCCAGCTTCCAGTATCGCGACTTTGCACGCTGGCAACAGAGCTGGGCGCAGACACCAGCAGCGAAAGAGCAGCTCGATTACTGGCGAGCGCAGCTCGACGGTGTCACGACGCTGCCGCTGCGGACCGACCGGCCGAGGCCTGAAGTCTGGAGCGGTCACGGCGCCCGTCATTATTTCGAGTTCTCCAAGACCCTCTCGGCCGACATTCGCGCGCTGAGCCAGGATCAGGGCGTTACGCCCTTCATGGCGCTGCTTGCCGTCTTCCAATGCCTGCTGTTCCGACATACGGGGCACGAGGACGTGGCGACCGGCTCGCTGATTGCGAATCGCAACCAGATCGAAAGCGAGCGGTTGATCGGGCTGTTTGCGAACACGCTGATCCTGCGCAACGATTTCGGCGGCGACCCGACCTTCGGCGAGATGCTGCGGCGGGTGCGCCAGGTCACGCTCGATGCCTATCGCAACCAGGACCTCCCGATTGAGGAAGTCCTGCGCGCGCTGCAGATCGCGCGGCGGAGCGACGGCAATCCGCTGTTTCGGATCATGTTCATTCTCCAGAACGCCTCGATCGAGGCCGCGCACTTCGCCGGCCTGTCGACGCGCCGGCTCGAGGTCGATCCCAAAGTCGCGCGCTTCGACATCACGCTCGAGCTGGTCGAGGCCGAGGGCCGCTTCACCGGTTTCTTCGAATACGCCACCGATCTGTTCGACACGGCGACGATCAAGGGCATGGCAGACCAGTTCAAGACCCTGCTCAAAGCGGCCATTGCCAATCCCGAACAGCGTATCTCGCGGCTGCCGCTTCTGACGGAAGCGGAAAGGCTGCGGCTGCCGGTAAAGGGCAAGCCGACCAATTTCACCGCGCGCGGCAATTTCTGCGAACGCTTCGAGCGGCAAGCGAAGAAGACGCCGAATGCGATCGCGATCTCCGATGGGCATCTATCCCTGAGCTATCGCGAGCTGGCGCGCCGCAGCCGGGCGATCGCGCGATGGCTCGCCCGCGAGGGCGTCGGAGCGGAGAGCGTGGTCGCGCTGCTTGCGGATCGCGGGCCCGAGCTGCTCGCGGCGATGATCGGCGTGCAGCGCGCCGGCGCCGCCTTCCTGAACCTCGACCCCGAGCAGCCTACGACGAGGCTCGCGACCATCCTCGGATCCAGCTGCGCGACCGTGCTGCTGACGGATCGCGCGCAGCCGGCCATGGTCGAGGCGCTGCTCGAGCCGTTGGTCGCGCGCATCCTTGTGGCCGAGATCGAGGATGCCACCGCGCTCGAAGCGACCGGACCAGCCCGCCCTGCGCGCCGCGCAGGCGCGAGCCTTGCCTATCTCATCTACACGTCCGGCTCCTCAGGCGCGCCGAAGGGCGTGATGATCGAGCAGCGTGGGCTGTCGAACCACCTGGCCTCGCTCATCGCCGAGCTTGGCCTGACGCACAAGGACGTGATCGCGCAGACCGCGCCGCAGAGCTTCGTCATCTCGGTCTGGCAGTTCCTCGCCGGTCCGATGGTCGGCGCGCGCGTCCATGTCTGCGGCAATGCCGTCGTTCAGGACCCGATGCTGCTTGCACGGGAGATCGAGCGCGAAGGCATTACCGTGCTCGAGATCGTGCCCTCGCTGCTTCGCGTCATCCTTGAGCGGATGGACGAGGCCACGATGTTGCGCGCCTTCGCCAAATTGCGGTTCCTGATCTCGACCGGCGAGCCGCTGCCGGTCGACCTCTGCCGTGCCTGGTTTGCCCGCTGCCCGAAGGTACCGCTGATCAACGCCTATGGCGCCTCGGAATGCTCCGACGACGTCTCCCTGCACCGGCTGACCCGGGCGCCGGACACGACGACGACCAACGTCCCGGTTGGCGCACCGCTGCCCAACACCCAGCTTTACGTGCTCGATCCGAACCTCGAGCCGCAGCCGGTCGGCGTGGTCGGCGAGCTCTGCATCGGCGGTGCCGGCGTCGGTCGCGGCTATGTCAACGATCCCGCCCAGAGCCGGCAGCGCTTCATCCCCGATCCGTTCGCGCGCGCGGACGGCAGACGGTTGTACCGCACCGGCGACCTTGCCCGCCGCCGCGCTGACGGGACGATCGAATGCCTCGGCCGCGCCGACCTTCAGGTCAAGGTCCGTGGCTATCGCATCGAGCTCAAGGAGATCGAGACTGCACTCGCCGACCACGCCGGCGTGCGCGCCGGTATCGTCGAGCCGCGGCGCGATACCAATGGCGATGCCAGGCTGATCGCCCATGTCGTTGCCAAATCGGGCAGCCAGATCAGCGCCAGCGAATTGCGAGACTTCCTCAAAAGCCGGCTGCCTGTTCACGCGATCCCGTCGGCGTTCCTGTTCCTGGATCAGGTCCCGCTCAACGCCCATGGCAAGCTCGATCGCTCCGCCCTGCTGGCGTCCCCGCAACCGGAGACCGCCGGGACGGAGGCCGCTGTGCCGGCCCGACGCTTCACCGAAAAGGTGCTGTCCGACATCTGGCGCGACCTGCTGAAGGTCGAAAGCCTCGGCGTCACCGACAATTTCTTCGACCTCGGCGGCCATTCGCTGCTGGCGGGCCAGACGATGGCGCGCGTGGCACGTGTGCTCGGGGTCTCGCTGCCGATCAAGACCATCTTCGAGGCGCCGACGATCGAAGAACTCGCCCGGCGGGTCGACGAGGCCGTGGCAACGCCCCCTCAGAAGCCGGCGGCCAGTGTCGCTCGCCTGGTCCAAAGCGGTCCGCCCACGCTGTCGATCGCGCAGGAACAGATGATGCGAATCGAGCAGAATCTGCCTGATCTGCCGCTGTTCAACCTGCCCTTTGCCTTCCAACTGGAAGGCCCGATCGATCCGCGCAGGCTTGCGCAGGCCATCGACGACATCGTGCGCCGCCACGACTCGCTGCGGGCAGCACTCGGCTGGACTGGCGACGAGCCGGTCAACCGCATCATCGCGCCAGCCACGCTCGGTCCGGTCCTGACCGTCGAGACTATCAGCGACGGGCGGCCCCACAACAACAAACGGCGCAAGGCGCTCGAACTGAAGAAGATTGATCTCCTGATCGCGCAGGAGGCCTATGCCCCGATCGACACTGCCAGCGCGCCGCTGCTGCGGGCGCGGCTGCTGCGGCTGCACGCCGAGGATCACGTCCTGCTGCTAACGCTGCATCATGCCATCGCCGACGGCTGGTCGATCGGCGTGCTGTTCGAGGAATTGTCCAACCGCTATGCCGCGCTGGCGGGTCATCCGTCGGCACCTTTGCCGAAGCTGCCGCTCGCATTCTCCGACGTCGCTCGTTGGCAGCGCTGGTGGTCTGGCACCGATGCGGCCCACCGGCAGGCCGCGGACTGGGCCGAGAATTTGCGCGGCGCAGCGCCCCTGTTTGATGGCCAAGCGAGCCCGGGCGCAGCGACCGGCCATCATCCGCTCAGCCTGGAACGCGACCTGGTGACCCGGCTGTCGGCCTATGCGCGCCAGCACAACGCCACTCTGTTCATGTGCCTGCTCACCGGCCTGAAGGTCCTGCTGCTGGCACAGACCGGACGCACGGACATCTCGGTTGCCACCGCCATGGCCAACCGCGCCCAGCCTGACACCGAGCGAATCATCGGCCCGTTCGAGAATACCGTGATCGTCCGCAGTCGAATCACGCCGGATCTGACGTTTGCGCAAGGACTGGCGCGGGTACGTCAAGGCGTGCTCGACGCGCATGCGCGGCAGGAACTGCCCTTCAACATCCTGGCGGATCATCTGGAGCAGGAAGGAATCGACCCGGCGTCGCTGCTCCAGGTCTATTTCACGCTGCAAAATCCGCTGCGTCAGCCGCTCGACCTGCCTGATGTCACGGTGCGATCGATCGGAAATGTCGCGCGCGAGGGTCAGCCGGTGCTGCCGGTCGACCAGACCTGGCTGTCGCTGATGCTCAAGGAGCGCCCGACCGGAATCACCGGTTCGTGCAACTATAAGGGTGAACTGCTCGACGGCGACACGGTCGGCGTCTGGATGGAAGATCTCGTCGCGCTGCTGGGGGCCGCGATCACCCAGCCCAACACGCGGCTCGACCGGCTGCTAGCCCGCAGGGCGGCATGACCGGCTGTACGGGACGAACGAAAGAGTTCACGCGCCAAAGCTGTGAATGATCAAGTTGCATCTTGATTATTTGACGCGAGCGAGCAACATTATTCTCGCGTTTTGATTTGGACTGATATTTTCAACCGGGGGAGTGTTATGGGTTTCATCAAATTTGCCAAGGGCACCTCGCTGAGCGACAAGGACCGTAAGGCCCTGCAAAAGCTGCTCACCGACGAGAGGAAGACGCTTCAGGCCGCTGTGAAAGAGATCGACGCCGCCCTTAAGGTTGTGGGCGGCTCGAAGAAGAAGGCCAAGAAGAAAACGTAAGACTCGTCGGTCGGGACACCGTACGAATCTTCGGACTTCATTTTTTGATTTGGGCCGCTCGCTTGTCGAGTTGGGGTCTCGCATAAGCTTGCGCCTGTAAACCGGCCAGCAATCGACAAGAATTTGCCCGGGTGGACCGCTACAAGCAGTCCGCCCGGTCGCTCCTGATCGCTTGATTCTTCAGTCAGAGCCGGATTTGGCCTCCGCCTGACAGTATGGGCCTCTTCGATGGCAGACGACGGAATTGAACTGTTTATCGGATTGATCGAGAGCATCGACACGCCAGGTGCGGTCGATGCATGCCGGCAGTTGCTCTCGGTCGACGAACGGACCCGCGCCGGCCGCTTCGTGTTCGAGCGGCATCAGCGGCAATATATCTTCGCGCATGCGATGTTGCGCATGGCGCTCTCGCATGCGGCACCCGATGTCGCGCCCGCCCACTGGTCGTTCTCGACCGGGCGCTACGGGCGTCCCTTCGTTGCGGCGCCCGCGACCTCGACAGCGCTGCATTTCAGCCTGTCCCATGCCGATGGCTGCGTCGCCTGCGTCGTGTCACGGCACGAGACCGTCGGCGTCGACGTCGAGGCCGTGTCGCGGCGCGTGGCGCCGCTGTCGACCGCACTCCGCTTCTTTGCCCCGGAAGAGGTCGAGACGCTGCGAGGCCTGCCGGAACCCGCCGCGATCGAGCGCTTCTTCGACTATTGGACACTGAAGGAAGCCTATCTGAAGGCCAGGGGCTTTGGCCTTAATCTGCCGCTCGATGCGTTCGCGATGCAGGTGTCGCGCGAAGCGATCGCGATCAGCTTCAAGCCCGATATCGCCGACGATCCCGCCGGCTGGCGCTTCTCACTATGCTCCCCCTCGCCTTCGCATCGCCTCGCCATCGCTGACGGCTCGCGCGCGGCCGGTGGCCTGCCCATCACCCGCAACGCCTGGCCGCTGCAGGAAGCGGCGGAGTGATGCCGGCGCGGCTGCGCGTCTTTCCCGCGATCTCGCGCAACCGCGATCCCAAAACATATGTCGGCGAACTGATGCGTGTGGCGGAGTTCGCCGACCGCAACGGCTTCGAAGGCATTTTGCTGTTCGAGGGCAACGACGTCTTCGTCGAGCCTTGGGCGATGGCCCAGCATATCATCGCCGCGACGACGCGATCTTCGCCGCTGATCGCCGTTAATCCCGTCTACATGCATCCGTTCACGGCGGCCAAGTTCGTGTCGTCCTTCGCGCAGCTCTACGGCCGCAAGGTCTATCTCAACATGATCACGGGGACCGCGATCAGCGATTTGCACGGGCTCGGCGACGAGCTGTCCCATGCCGACCGCTATGTCCGCCTCGGCGAGTTCGTCGCGATCGTGCGCCAATTGCTGTCGAGCCCGCGGCCGGTGAATGCCGACGGCCGGTTCTATCGCGCCAGCAATCTGCAGCTCCGGCCGCGGCTACCGGCCGAGCTGATGCCGGAATTCCTGATCGCGGGGCAATCGGAGGCAGCGCAGCGCGTTGCGGAGGAAACCGGCTGCATCAAGATGCAGATGCTGCCGCCTGATCTCGAACGCGGTCTCAACGCTCCCGGAATGAATTTCGGCATCTTCGCGCGTGAGCGCGGCGACGATGCACGGCAGGCGGCAAAGGCGCGCTTCCGCGACAACCCTGACGACCGCGAATTGCTCGCGCTCACGGTGGAAAATTCAGATTCCGTCTGGAAGCGGCGATTGTACGAGGGCCAGAGCGGCGAGTTCCAGGATAACGGCTATTGGCTACTGCCGTATCTCACCTTCCAGGCCGACTGCCCTTACCTCGTCGGCAGCTACGCCGAGATCGGCGCGAAGCTGAAGGAGTTTGCGGCGAAGGGCCTGACCACTGTCATGCTCGACATGGTCGCTGATGAGGCCGAGATGCAGCACGCCGGCAGGGCGCTGAAGGCGAGCGGGATGTTTTAGGTTCCTCTCCCTCGCCCCGCTTGCGGGGAGAGGCGAAAAACTCACCTTGCCTCTTCAAACCCCGCCAACACCGAGGTCAGGTTCGCACCCAGAATATCCGAGAGATAGCCGCCCTCCTGCACGAACACGGTCGGCAGGCCCATCCTGGCGATGGCCTGGCCGATGCGGCGGAAGCCAGGCGTGGTGACGGCGAGGCCCTTCAGCGGATCGTGCTCGGAGGCATCGAGGCCGAGCGCGATCACGAGCGCGCCTGGCGCAAAGGATTCGATCGCCTTGCGTGCGACGTCCATCGCCTGGATGTAGCCGTCATCGCCGGTGCCGATCGCGAGCGGAATGTTGAGATTGGTGCCGAGACCGGGCCCCTCGCCGCGCTCATGAGCGTAGCCCCACACATAGGGGTAATAGGCGGTCGGATCGGCGTGGATCGAGATCGTGTAAACGTCCGGCCGCGCGTAGAATATCCCTTGCGTGCCGTTGCCGTGATGGACATCGACGTCGAGGATCACGACGCGCTCGTGCTTCAGCCGCAGATGCGCGGCTGCGATCGCGCTGTTGTTGAGGAAGCAGAAGCCACCGGCCATATCGCGATAGGCATGATGGCCGGGCGGACGGCAGAGCGCGTAGGTCGCATCCTCGCCGTCCATCACCATCTGCGCCGCGGTGACCGCAACGTCGGTCGCCGCGCACGCCGCAGCCCAGGTCCCCGGACCGATTGGCGCTGCGGTATCGGCGGTGTGCCAGCCGAGCTTGCCGACGATATGCGTCGGATAGGTCGCGGCATGGCGCACGGGATGAATGTTGCCGATCATCTCCGGGCCGGAATCGCCGAGCGCGGTCCAGGCGTCCCAGGCTTCGCTGAGGAACGACAGATATTCCGGGCTGTGAATGCGCGCGCGCGGCCCCTGGCCGAATGTCGTCGGCTCGACCAGCTGGTGCTTGCCGTCCTTCAAGCCTTTGAGCAGACGATCGGCACGCTCGGGCTGTTCGGTGGTACGCTTGACGACACCGCGAACCAGGAAGAATTGCGGATCGTGGCTGCGGTGCAGTTCAGTATGGACGGCTTTCACTCAAAAACTCCGTGCTCTCTTACGATGCCACAGAGTTTCTGATCGCTGCAGCGGCTAGATGCAAGCAAGAAGAATGCCGTCCCTGTTGCGCTGCTCTGCGCCTGAAGCAGATCGTCCGTGACTTTCAGCAGCGCCCGCGCTGAAGACAGTGCTCGCGGCCCTGCTGGTCCGTGCGGAAGGACTCAATGAAGCCGCCCTGGCGCTGCGTGACGAAGACAGTCTTGCCGTCGCTGCCGCCGAAGGCGAGGTTGGTCGGCTCTTTCCCCTTTAGCGCGATCTCGCGCTCGACCGCACCATTGGGTTTCATCAGCGCAATCGTGCCCTTGAGAATGCGCGCGACATAAAGGCGGCCGGCAATATCGGTGCGCAGGCCGTCGATCGTGTCGGGCTGAAACGTCTTGACGAGCTTCGCGTCGGTGAGCTCGTTGCCCCGGATCGTGTAGGACCAGACCTGGCCGTTGCTGGATTCGCCGACATAGAGCGTCTTGCCGTCGGGGCTAAGATCGATGCCGTTGGTGGTCCCCATCGCGCGCGGCGCTGGCATGATCTGTCCCTGCACCGATCCATCCGCGGACTTCGCAATGCGCCAGATGTGGCCTTCCCGGCCCTTCCAGTTCGGATCGCTCGCATAGATCGTGCCGTCGCGGGCGATGGTGATGTCGTTGGGCTGGTTCATCTCGTCGGAATGAAACCAGACGATCGGCTCGATGCTTCCCTTGGGGATCGCAAAGATATTGTGCTTCTTGTAGTCGGCGACGAACATTGTTCCGTTGCGATCGAAGCGGATAGCATTGCCGACGCTTCCGTCGGGCAACATCGTGAAGGCCTCCGAGGCCACACCGCCCGCAGGCAACCGGCCGATCGTACCCGGCTTACCGAAATTCACCACATAGAGATTGCCATCGAGATCGGCAGCCGGCCCTTCGATGCCGCGCGTGTATTCGTCGGCAGGCGTCACCTGCGCACTTTCGAACAGCTTCGTTTCGGCAGCGAAGAGCGGAGTCGCGACGACGAGCAGAATACTATGGCACAGGCACCAGAGAGTCCTGCCGGATGTAATAGCCATCGTCGTCGCTGCACTCGCCATTCAAATAGGGATCGGCCGGCCGGAAGAATCGGCTGAAGCCGGGTTTGTCTACAGCGTTCCTTTGTGTCACGACAACGACCTTGGCAGCCGGTATTTCGCCGCATTCCTTGTTCGCCTTGCTGACGAACTTGCGCTGCGGCAGGCCGAGCTTGATACGCATCGGAGTTCCCGGAACCATCCTGGACACGAACAGGTCAACCGTGTTGAGCAGGCCTGCGTAACCGGGCTCGGTTTTGGGCAGGCTCTCGCCGCCCGGCGGCATCAGCTTTTCCGCGCCAAGGCCGCGCAGCCGCGTGCGCAATCTGCCGGAGGCGGGATCGCCCGGATAGATCCAGCCGTCCTGCGACAGCATGAACCTCAGCACGGTCGCATCCTTGTCTGCGTCCGATTGTCCCGCCTTCAGGCCGAAATCGGAATGGCAGCCGACGCAGTGCTTCTCGACGAGATTCTTGCGCAGCGCGGTAAGCCGGATCTTGTTTGGCGCGTCCTTGGCGACGAAGGCAGCAAGCTGGTCGATCAGCGCCTGGCTGCGGGTGTCGCAAGGCAGCGCCGGCGATGGATCGCCGGTGGCGCGATCGATGCGGATGATGGTCTGGTTCTTGTCTTCGACCAGCCAGATCGCGCCGTCTTCCGCGACCGTCATGCCGACGGGGGCGCCTTGCGGCCGAGCGCCATTGACGCGGTGCCAGCCGGCGATCAGCTCCTCGAACGGCGCGGCGGCGACATCGCCAGCGTCGGTCTGAAAATTGTGGGTTGGATCGGCCGCACAGCTGACGTGATAGCGCACCGGCGCCGGAGCTGGTTTCGGGAAGCCGTGGTCGTCGACGTCGTAGATCAGCACGCGGCTGCCGGTCGGGCGATAGCCGTGCAGGCCGACCAGAAGCTTGCCTTCCAGCTCCGGGAATTTGGCGCCGTGATAATACAGCATCGCTAGCGGTGCGCCGTGCGGCGGCAGCAGCGAGAACGGCGGCTTGTAGAGCGGGTTGTTCGTGCAGAGCGTCTTGTAGATTCCGGATTGCATCACGAGCTTGAACTCGGGGCTCGGCGTCGACAGGTCATAGCAGTAGGGCCAGCCATAATGCTTGCCCTGCTCGATCGCGTTGATCTCCTCGTTCGGTTTGAAGATATCGGGCAGATCGCGGCCGTTCTCGCCCTGCAGGAAGGCGTAGCCGGCGTCGGGAAAATTCGGGTGCAGTGCCAGCGCCATCGAGTTGCGCAGGCCCCGCGCGTAGATCGTGTGAGCGGGATCGGGATCGCCAGGCTTCAGCGCCGGAAAGACACCGCCTGAGGGCGGCGTAAACAGCCAGATCGCGGCCATGGCCGAGGGGCCTTCCGCCGGCGCGCAGGGTTTTGTGATCGGCGCCGGCGTGATGCAATCGTCGCTGTGGGCACCGACATTGACGAACAGCCGTCCGTTCTTGTCGAACACGAACTGCTTGAGCGGATGCGCAGCCTCATCCAGCTTGGTCCCGTCAGGCAGCGTGAGGCGGCGGCCCGGCATATGACGGATGATGGTCTCGACCGTGCTGCGCGGATGGTCCGCGAGCGGATCGAACCTGAAGATGCTCTCGGACGTCGAGGCATAGAGCTTCTTGTCCGGCCCGATCACGAGGCCGAATGGATATTCGATACCAGTCAGGAGCTCCTTGAAACGCTGGCCGCTGGCCGCGTGCGGATCGAGCAGCAGCAGCCGGCCATCGGTGTGACCCCAGCCGCCCATGTCGGCCACCACGAACAGGTCGCGGCCCGGAATCTGGATGATCGACCGCGGGAATTTCAGGTGATCTTCCTCACTGGCAACAAGGCCGGCACAGAAGCCGGCCTTCATGTCGATCTGGACCCTGGGAAAGGCGAGATTGCCGCTGCCGCAGGTCTCCGTCCCCACTGCATACCCGCTTTTCTTCATCGGTTCGGATGCGGCCAGCGAGACGAAGCCGGGCAGGACCGCGGCGATGATGGCGACACCTACGCGCAAGCTCCGGCGTCCATTCTGCAATGTGAGATGATTCACAGTGGCCTCTCCACTTTTGGTCGAGGTTGTTTCATGTCGTGCAGGGGCCGTCCAGCCTCACCCGCCTGTGATTAAACCTGTAACGATCTTCGTGGCGACCAACCTCCGTAAATTCCCTTACCGGGCTCGACCCGAATGTTTTGGGAATGCTTGGGGTGGTATCGCTTTGCCGTCCCAATCGCTTTCTACAGGAGGCGCTTATGGTCCAGGTCTACTTTCACTGCTCCAACACCGAGGGCACGCTGATCGACCGCTATGGCGCTGCCGTCGCCAATCTGACCGAGGCGCGCGATCGTGCTGCCCAGATCATGAATTCGATGATCCAGACGCCCGGCAGTGAGGACTGGCGCGACTGGGTGATCCATGTCGCCGACGACGACGGCGAGGAGATTTTCGACCTCCCGTTCACCGCCATGCTCGGCAAGCCGCATTGAGGTGATGCCATGCTGTTCGCGTCCCTGACCCTGCTCCGCCAGCCCCTCACTTTCGTCGCCAGAAAATGGCAGAAGCTGGTGCGGATCGCCGGCACCCCCTATCGCCCCGAGCTACACTACATGCGCGGCCCTGGCCCGAAATGGCACGCCAAATATCAGGCCAGCCGGCTGAACCGCGGGCTGTGAGTTCTGCGGGTTCACCGCTATCTAAAAATCGGTCTCTCCACTCGTCATGCCCGGGCTTGTCCCGAGCATGACGGCGCGCCTACTTCACCGCCCGGTGAACTTCGCCTTGCGCTTCTCGACAAAGGCTTGGCGGCCTTCGACCGCGTCGGCGCTCTTGCGGATGGTGGCCTGAAGCTCGATCTCGCGGCGGAACTGCGCCTCATAGCTCGCGTGCTCGCTCTCCTCAACGAGAGCGCGTGTCGCGACCAGGGCGCGCGTCGGCCCCTCCGCCAAGCGACGCGCCAGCGTCAACGCCTCCTCCATCAGCTTCGCATCGTCGACGACCTGCCGCACCAGGCCAATCTCCTGGGCGCGCTCGGCCGTCAGCGGCTCGTTCAGCAGCATCAGCTCGAGCGCGCGTTGCCGGCCGATCAGCCGCGGCAGCAACCAGGTCGAGCCGAGATCGGGCACCAGCGCAATGCGGCTGAAGACTTGAATAAAACTGGCCGATCGCGCCGCAACAATGATGTCGCCCGCCATCGCGAGGCTGAAGCCGCCGCCGGCCGCCACGCCGTTGACAGCAACGACGACAGGCACGCGGCATTCGCGCAACGCCCTAAAGGCCGGCCAGTAGAACCGCATCACGCCGGCCGCGATGTCCTCGCCCAGCGCTGCAGATGCCTTCAAATTCTGTCCTGAGCAAAATCCGCGGCCTGCGCCAGTGAGGATGAGGGCACGGACCTCCTCGTCCCCGGTCATTTCGGCGACCGCAGCCGCGAGCGCGCCGAGCAGATCCGGCGTCATCGCGTTTAGGCTTGCCGGCTCGTCGAGCGTCAAAATCCCCACGGTGCCATCCCGCGCCTGTTTCACACCTGCCATGTCGCGCCTCCCTTTGGTTGTTCTCGTTGGCGGCAATGTGCCATTCTTCCCGAGCTCAGCCAATTGCGGAGCTTCGACGTCAGCGCAACGAAGCCAAGACAGAGTTCAAGACGCATCATGCCCCACCAGTTCAGCCTCAACCAAATCGTCCGCAAACCCGCCGTCACCTCGAAAGGCGGCATTGTCGCTTCGCAATCGCGGCGGGCGGCCGAGGTGGGAGCGCAGGTGCTGGCGGCGGGCGGCGACTGCGTCGACGCGATCGTCGCGACCACGTTTGCGCTGAACGTTCTTGAGCCCTGGAACAGCGGTATCGGCGGCGGCGGCGCCATGGTGCTCTACCGCGCCAGGGAAAATCGCTACGAGGTGATCGACTACGGCATGTGCGCGCCGCTGAGCATCCGCGCGGCCGATTACCCCATCGTTGGAGACCGCGTCGCGACCGACCTGTTTCCGTGGCCGCGGGTCAAGGACGACCGCAACATTCACGGCCCCGGCGCGATCGCGGTGCCAGGTGTCGTTGCCGGTATGGAGGAGGCGCACCGTCGACACGCCAGGATGAGCTGGAAAGACCTGGTCGCGCCGGCAGTCGGGCTCGCCGGCGAAGGCCTGCTGGTTGACTGGTGGACTGAGCTGACGATCGCAGGCGCGGCCACCGATCTGCGGCGCTATCCCGCAAGCGCGGCCATGTTCTTGAAAGATGGCCTGCCCCCGAATCCGCCCTGGAGCATCGAAGCCGAAATCCGGCTGCCGCAGGACAATTTGAAAGCGACGCTATCGCACCTCGCCGAGGCCGGACCGCGCGACTTCTATCAGGGCGATCTCGCCAAGAGCATCGCGTCCGACATCAAGGCCGACTGCGGCTCGTTGTCGGTCGAGGATCTCGCCGCGTTCCGCAGCCATCTGCGCGAGCCGCTGGCGATCCCCTATCGCGGCGGCAAGGTGCTGGCGACGCCAGAGCTCACCGCCGGGCCGACCATGGCGCATGCGCTGCGCCTGTTGCAGCAAAATCTGAAGCCGGCAGGCGCGCCGGACGCGGCCGCCTATGCAGAATATGCCGTTGCCCTGCAAGAGGCCTATCGCGAGCGCCTCAAGGACATGGGCGATGCCGACGGCAAGCGCTCGCTCGGTGCGGAATATCTGGCGCCGGCCTGCACCACGCATTTCTCGGTCGTCGACCGGGACGGCAACATCGCCGCGGTGACACAGACGCTGCTCTCGTCCTTTGGCTCGAAATATGTGACGCCGCACACCGGCATCCCCATGAACAACGGCATCATGTGGTTCGATCCGATGCCCGGCACCACCAATTCGCTCGCCCCCGGTAAGCGCTGCCTCACCAACTACACGCCTGTGATCGCCGAGACCAGGGACGGCAAGCGCCTCGCGGTCGGCGCCTCCGGCGGTCGCCGCATCCTGCCCTCGGTCCTGCAGCTCGTGTCCTTTGCGATGGATTTCGACATGGACCTCGATGATGCCATCCACCAGCCTCGCATCGATTGCAGCGAAGGCGCGATCGTGCTCGGCGACACCAGGCTGCCAGCGGATACACGCAAGGCGCTTGCCGCGCGCTTCATCTACAAGGAAGCGCCGCTGCAGACCCTGCCGATGAAATTCGCCTGCCCGAGTGTGGTGATGCGCGCCGGCGATACCAACAGCGGTGCGGTCGAGATCTTTCAGCCCTGGGCCGACGCGGTGGCGGAGAGCTAGATCCCGAACCGGTCGCGCACGCGCCCCGCGATCACGGCCGTGGTGACGCCGACCGGCCAGAACGCATGCATCGGGATCGGCTTGATACCGGTGATGGGCATGTCGATCTCGGCCTTGGCGCCGCCGATCAGCCGGCGCGCGAGCTGCGCGCCCATGGCGGTCGAGAGCGCGACGCCGCGACCGTTGCAGCCGAGCGAGATCAGGATGCTTTCCGCCGGCTCATGCACATGCGGGTAATGATCCCCGGTGATGGCGAGCCTGCTGTTCCAGCCGTGGGTCCAGGCGACGCCCTTGAGCTGCGGCCACAGCCGCTCGGCGTAGCGCATGAGATAGGCGACATCGTCAGGTGATTTGATCCAGCGCATCGGGCCGCGCCCGCCCATCAGCAGGCGGTTGTGCTGGTCGATGCGATAGTAGACCGTGATGTGGCCGCTCTCATAAAGGACCGGACGCGTCGGCATGATCGAGCGAGCGATCTCCTCGGAGAGGGGAGCCGTGGCCGCGATCGAGGAAAACACCGGCACAATGGTGCGGCGGAGCGCCGGCCAGAGATCGTCGGTAAAACCATTAGTCGCGAGCAGGACCTTGTCGGCATGAACGACCGCGCGCGGCGTTTCGATGCGCCAGCGCGCGCCCTCACGGCGGAGTGACAGCGCCGGCGTCTCGCCATGCACCTTCGCGCCGGCGGAGATCGCCGCACGCGCGAGGCCGCGGACATAGCTGAGGGGATGCAGATCGCCGCCGCGTGCATCAAGCATGGCGCCGATATAGCGATCCGTGCCCGTCATTTCGCGCAACTGCTCGCGGTTCAGATACGACACCGGCATGCCGCGGCGGATACATTGCTGCGCTGTCTTCTCGATCGCAGCAGCGCTGGCCTCGTTATAGGCCGCGCGCAGCGTGCCGTTCTGCCGCGCCTCGCACGGGATCTGGTAGCGGCGGATCAGATTATGCGTGAAATTCGGCGTGCCGTAGGAGAACTCGATCATGCGCCGGCCGAGCTCGGCGCCGAAATCGGCCTCGATCTGATCGGGATCGTGCTTCAGGCCGGGATTGGTGTGGCCGCCATTGTTGCCGGATGCACCCCAGCCCGGCTCATGTGCCTCCAGCACCAGCGCCTCGACGCCCTGCTCCGCCAGATGCAGCGCGGCGGACAGACCCGTGTAGCCGCCCCCGACGATCGCGACGGAAACGCTCTTGTCCGTATCGAGCGGCGGCGTTGCCACCGGCGCGACGGCCGTGTCGGCATAGAGCGAGGGCGGCAGAGGCTGGCGCGTCATTATAAAAGTCCGGTCAGAGCGGATGCAGCACGCGGCGCAGAAAGTCCTGCGTCCGCGGATGCTGGGGTTGGTTGAGCAGCTGTTTCGCTGGCCCCTGCTCGACGATGACGCCACCATCAATGAACAGCACGCGGTCGGCGACGTCGCGGGCAAAGCCCATTTCGTGGGTGACGACGACCATGGTCATGCCGTCGTCGGCGAGCTTGCGCATCACGCCAAGGACGTCGCCGACGAGTTCCGGATCGAGCGCAGAGGTCGGCTCGTCAAACAGGATCGCCTTGGGCTGCATCGCGAGCGCGCGTGCGATCGCGACGCGCTGTTGCTGACCACCCGAGAGTTGCGGCGGATGTGCATCGGCCTTTTCGGCGAGCCCAACCTGCGCGAGCAGCGCACGGCCGCGTTCGATCACTTGCGCACGCGGCTCCTTCTTCACGAACAGCGGCCCTTCGACCACGTTTTCCAGCACCGTCCTGTGCGGGAACAGGTTGAAGCGCTGGAACACCATCGAGACCTGGGTGCGGATGTTCACGATCGACGGCGCATCGCGGTCAACCCTCAGGCCTTCGACACTGATCTCGCCGCGATCATAGCTTTCGAGCCCGTTGATACAGCGCAGGATGGTCGACTTGCCCGAACCCGAGGGACCGACGATGCAGACCACCTCGCCCTTCTGCACGGACGCCGAGATCCCCTTGAGGACTTCGTTCTGGCCAAAGCTCTTGTGGACGTCGTTGAGCTCGATCATTTCTTGCCAGCTCGCTTCTCGAAGTGGCGGACCAGGAGGATCAGCGGGATGCTCATGGTGAGATACATCAGCGCGACCATCGTGAACACGTTGGTGTTCTTGAAGGTCGAGGACGCGATCAGCTTGCCCTGAAGGGCGAGCTCGGCGACGGTGATGGTCGAGGCCTGCGAGGAATCCTTCAGCATCATGATCATGACGTTGCCGTAGGGCGGCAGCACGATGCGCACAGCCTGCGGCAAGATCACGCGGCGCATGGTGAGCCACCAGCCCATGCCGATCGACTGCGCCGCCTCGATCTGCCCCTTGTCGATCGCTTCGATGCCGGCGCGGAAGTTTTCCGCCTGGTAGGCCGAATAGGCGATACCGAGCCCAAGGATGGCAGCCTGCAACGCGGACAGCGTGACGCCGAGGTCGGGCATCACGAAATAGAGATAGAACAACAGCACGATGATCGGGATGCCGCGGATGACGTTGATCAGGCTGGCGCTGAGCATCGACAGCACCTTGATGCCCGAGACCCGCATCATCGCCCAGACGAGGCCGAGCGCCGTCGAGAGCAGCAGCGAGCCGATCGTGACGATGATTGTCAGCGCGACGCCGTTCATCAGGATCGGAAAGAACTCGACAGCGTCGTGCCAGAAGCCTTTCATCGGCCAACCTTCATCGATCGCCCTCTATCGATCAGCCCTCAGCCTTCTGGCCCCATTTTTCGAGGATCTTGCCGATGGTGCCATTGGCCTTGAGCTTCGCCAGCGACGCGTTGATCTTGCCAAGCAACTCGGTGTCGCCCTTGCGCACACCGATGCCGACCGAGCCGACCGTGACGGGCTTGTAGCCGTCGACGAGACGCACGTCGGGGAACCCGCCCTGCTTCAAATTGTAGGCAAGGATCGGATAGTCGGCGTAGCCGGCCTTGAGGCGGCCGGTGTTCACGTCGCGCAGGATATCGGGAATGGTGTCGTAGGCCTTCACGTCGGCGAATAGGCCGGTCTTCTTCAGTGCATCGACGAAGGCGGTGCCTACTTGCGCGCCCACAGTCTCGCCCTTCAAATCATCTTGCGTGGCATAGGCCTTGGTGTCGCTCTTCGGCACGACCAGGCCTTCGCCATAGGTGTAGATCGGATCGGAGAAGTCGACGACTTCCTTGCGGGGCGCCGTGATGAACATCGCGGCCGCGATGATATCGATCTTGCTCGAGGTCAGTGAGGGGATCAGCGCCGAGAATTGCATCGGCTCGATCTGCACGTTGAGGCCGGCGTCCTTGCCGATCTCGGTGATGAGATCGACCATGATGCCCTGAATGGAATTGGTCTTGGTGTCGAGGAAGGTGAAGGGGATACCCGTTGGCGTCGAGCCGACCTTCAACACCTGCTGCGCGGAGGCCGGCGTCACCGCTGCAATTGCGAGCGCCGCGATCGCGGCCAGACCAAAACGCTTCATCGCATCCCCCTTTGGGTCCGGCCGGTGGCGGCTCTCGCGCGTGTCGTGATCAGACGTTGCGGGCCGAGCCGTTTCGGCCTATTTTCACCAATATGAAAATTTGGTCACACTTTCGCGGATGACGCAAGCGGTTTTCATGCACATGAAGGAAGCGGTTTGACGTGAGCGGTGGCAAAAGAATGCGCAAACCGGCCGCCGCAAAGCCGGCCAAAAAGGCCCGCAACGGCAAGAAGGCAACCGCGAAGCCGGCGGAGCCCGCAATGGACGTCGCGGTTGGCCGCCGTATCCGCGATCTCAGGCGCGTCAGGCAATTCTCGCTTGAAACGGTCGCCGCGCGCACGGAGCTGTCGATCGGCTTCCTCAGCCAGATCGAGCGCGGCCTGTCGTCGCCATCACTGCGCGTGCTGGCGATGCTCTCCGACGTGCTCGGCGTCGGTATCGCCGCACTGTTCGGCGCGAGCCCGAGCGCTGACAGTGCGTCCGACCAGGTGGTGACGCGTGGGCTTCATCGGCCCGAGCTGAAACTCTGGCGCACCGGTGTGTCCAAGCAATTGCTCAGCCCGGCCAACGCTGACAACAAGCTCAACCTGTTCCTGGTGCATCTGGAGCCCGGCGGCTCCACGGGCGACGAACTCTACACCCATGACGGCGAGGAAGCCGGCCTCGTGCTGGAAGGCGAGATGATGCTCACGGTGGACAGCGAGACCTGGTCGCTGAAAACGGGCGACAGTTTTCGGTTTGCCAGCCGAAGGCCACACCGGTTTTCCAACCCGGCACAGGATGCGAAGGCGGTGGTGCTGTGGGTGAATTGCGTGACGGGGGCGGGCTGACTGCTCTCCCTCTCCCCGTTCTTACGGGGAGAGGGTTGGGGTGAGGGGCTCTCTCCGCACAGACGGTGACAGACGGACTCGCGGAGACTCCCCCTCACCCGGAATTTGCTCTCTCAAATTCCGGCCTCTCCCCGCACGTGGGGAGAGGCGAAGAAGTCACCCAAACCGGTGCTGATACCGATCCACCGTCAGCGCGCTCACATCGACCTCCGGCTTCTTGCCTGAAAGCATATCCGCAAGCACGCGCCCTGAACCGCAGGACATGGTCCAGCCGAGCGTGCCGTGGCCGGTGTTGAGGTGGAGGTTGGCGTATTGCGTCGGGCCGATCACGGGCGGGCCATCCGGCGTCATCGGGCGCAGGCCGCTCCAGAACGTCGCCTTGGCGAGATCGCCACCGCGCGGGAACAGATCGGTCAGGGAGTGGTCCAGCGTGGCGCGGCGTGCATCATAGAGCTTGGTCGAGAAGCCCGAGATCTCGGCGGTGCCGCCAACACGGATGCGATCGCCGAGGCGCGTGATCGCGACCTTGTAGCTCTCGTCCATCACCGTCGATTCCGGCGCGCCGGAGGCATCCATGATCGGCACCGTGATCGAATAGCCCTTCACCGGATAGACCGGCAGCGAGATGCCGAGCGGCGCGGCCATTCGCGACGAATAGCTGCCGAGCGCGAGCACGTAGCTATCGGCTTGCAGCATGCCGACACTGGTCGCAACGCCGCTGACGCGTCCGCCATCGGTGACGATACGGTCGATGCCGGTGTTGAACAGGAAGCGCACGCCGAGCGCCTGGGCATGCTTGGCCAGCGCCTGCGTGAACATGTGGCAGTCGCCGGTCTCGTCCTGTGGCAGGCGAAGGCCACCGACGAATTTTTCCTTCACGGCTGATAGCGCCGGCTCGACCGCGATGCAGCCCTCCCGGCTCAGCGTCTCGTAGGGCACGCCGTACTGCTTGAGCACGGCGACGTCTTCGCCGGTACCGTCGAGCTGCGCCTGGTAACGAAACAGCTGCAGCGTGCCCTGCGAGCGCTCGTCATATTGAATGCCGACGTCGCGGCGCAGATCGCGCAGGCAATCGCGGCTGTATTCCGCGATCGGGATCATCCGGCTCTTGTTGACCGCGTAGCGCGCGCTGGTGCAGTTGCGCAGCATCTTGAGCAGCCAGACCCACATGACAGGATCTAGCTTCGGCCGGATCACCAGCGGGCCGTGCTTCATCAGAAGCCATTTGACCGCCTTCACCGGCACGCCTGGACCAGCCCATGGCGAGGAATAGCCGGGCGAGACTTCGCCAGCGTTCGCAAACGAGGTCTCCAGCGCCGGTTCGGGCTGACGGTCGACGACCGTCACCTCATGGCCGGCACGTGCGAGGTAGTAGGCAGAGGTGACACCGATGACACCGCTGCCGAGGATCAAGACTTTCACGCTTGGTCAAACTCCCGCGGCATTACGCTCGCCGCTGCAAGATAGAACTCACCAGCGGCGAGAGCAATTATCAGGCCACCTTCTTGATGGCGTCGCCGAGGATCGAGACCATCTGGTCGATGTGGCTCTTCTCGACGATGAGCGGAGGCGACATCGCGAAGCTGTCGCCGCTCATACGCAGATAGAGGCCGGTGTTGAAGCAGTCGACCATGACGTCGTAACCGCGCGCGCCGACGATTCCGTCACGCGGCGCGAGCTCAACCGCGCCCATCAGGCCGCAATTGCGGATGTCGACGACGTTCGGCAGACCCTTCAGCTGATGCAGCGCATCGCGCCAGTATTCGGCCATGGTCGCACCGCGCGTGAGCAGACCTTCGTCCTTGTAGATGTCGAGCGTGGCGATACCCGCAGCACAGGCGGTCGGATGCGCCGAATAGGTGTAGCCGTGGAACAGCTCCATCGCGTTCTCGGGGCCGACCATCATGCCGTCATGCACCTTGCGGCTCGCGAACACCGCGCCGCAGGGAATGGTGCCGTTGGTGATGCCCTTGGCCGTCGTCATCAGGTCCGGCGTGACGCCGAAGAAGTTGGCAGCGAACGGCGTGCCGAGGCGACCGAAGCCGGTGATGACTTCGTCGAAGATCAGGAGGATGCCGTGCTTGTCGCAGATCTCGCGCAGGCGCTGCAGATAGCCCTTCGGCGGCGGCAGCACCGCGGTCGACCCCGGCACCGGCTCGACGATGACGGCGGCGATGGTCTCGGCGCCATGCAGCGCCACCAGACGCTCGAGATCGTCGGCTAGCTCGGCGCCGTGCTCCGGCTGATCCTTGGCGAAGGCGTTGCGGGAAAGGTCATGGGTGTGGCGAATGTGATCGACGCCCGGCAGCAGGGTCGCGAAGGCGCGACGATTGGCGACCATGCCGCCGACCGAGGTACCGCCGAAGCCGACGCCGTGATAGCCGCGCTCGCGGCCGATCAGACGGGTGCGGCTCGACTGGCCGTTGGCGCGGTGATAGGCGAGCGCGATCTTCAGCGCGGTGTCGACCGATTCAGAGCCGGAGTTGGTGAAGAAAATGCGGTCGAGGCCCTTCGGCGCGATCTCGGCGAGACGTTCGGCGAAGTCGAAGGCCAGCGGATGGCCCATCTGGAAGGTCGGCGCGAAATCCAGCGTCATCAGCTGCCGCTCGACAGCGGCGGCGATCTGCTTTCGGCCGTGGCCGGCATTGACGCACCAGAGACCAGCGGAGCCGTCGATCACCTTACGGCCGTCGACGGTGGTGTAGTGCATGCCCTCGGCCGAGGAGAACAGCCGCGGCGCCTTCTTGAACTGACGGTTGGCCGTGAACGGCATCCAGAACGAGTCGGTCTTGATAGTGTTCGGAATCTGATGAAGGGTCACGGGCCACGCTCCTTTGCTGACCGGACAGCAGAGGCACGGCTTGAGAAGCGCAACAAGTCCTTTTCTGGTGACCTGCAAGCCATTGATTTAATTAGGTCCGCCGGTCCATATTTGCGCGATCCGCAACACCTGCAACAGGGATTTGGGCATGAGCGTCGACATCGGTGGACGGCTGCGATTTATCCGGGCGCGCCAGAAGCTGTCGCAGCGTGAGCTCGCCAAGCGCGCCGGGGTCACCAATTCGACGATCTCGCTGATCGAATCCAACCAGATGAACCCGTCGGTCGGCGCGCTCAAGCGCATCCTCGACGGCATCCCGATGGGGCTGGCCGAGTTCTTCGCGCTTGAGCCCGAGAGCCGACGCAAGATCTTCTACCGCGCCGAAGAGCTGACCGAGGTCGGCAAAAAGCCGATCTCGTATCGGCAGATCGGCGACAATCTGTTCGGCCGCAGCCTGCAGATTTTGAAGGAGCGCTACGAGCCCGGCAGCGACACCGGACGCGTGCATCTCGTTCACGACGGCGAGGAAGGCGGCATCGTGATTTCAGGCAAGCTCGAAGTCACCGTCGAGGACGAGCGGCGCATCCTCAATCCCGGCGATGCCTATTATTTCGAGAGCCGCCGCCCGCATCGCTTCCGCTGCGTCGGCGGCAAGCCGTGCGAGGTGATCTCGGCCTGCACGCCGCCGACGTTCTGACGCGCGATCGCGACATCCGCAATCATACGGAGCACCGGCATCTTACGGATGCTTGAGCCAGCTCAATTTCTGCGGACCCGACCGCTCTATATTACGAGGTGTAGCCGAGCAGCCTCGCGCAAAGGTGTTGAGGTTATGGCCCCGGACTCCTAGGCACCCCGGGGCCGCTTCGTAACAGGGCGCACGATGAAGACCACCCTCGCCAATGCAGAAGCTGCGCTCGACGAAGTTCAGCGCGATACCAGAAAGCTTCATTCACGCGAGCTGCGCGCCGCCATCGAAAAATACATCGAAGAGCAGAGAGAGCAGATCAAGGCGCTCCGCCGGATGATCAACTGATCCGGCCACCAGGCCTCGCGCTGCTTGCAAGGAGGCGCCGCGTTTCGATCCGCGGCGCTTGAGTTGAGGAGTTCAGGTGATCTTGGGCAACACCTCGAACTGGTGGAATGGCGGCGGGGAGGACAGCGTCCACTCCAGCGTGGTCGCGCCTGCGCCCCACGGATTGTCGCTCGCCTTCTGCTTGCGCGAGAATGCCAGCGCCATGGTAACGAAGAACACGATCACGCTCGCAGCCGACACGTAAGAGCCGATCGAGGAGATCAGGTTCCAGCCGGCAAACGCGTCGGGATAGTCGACGATCCGCCGCGGCATGCCTTGCAGGCCGAGGAAGTGCTGCGGGAAAAAGATCAGATTGGCGCCGATGAAGGCCAGCCAGAAATGCAGCTTGCCGAGCGCTTCCGAATACATGTAACCCGTGATCTTCGGAAACCAGTAGTACCAGGCGGCAAAGATCGAAAATGTCGCGCCGATCGACATCGTGTAGTGGAAGTGCGCGACGACATAATACGTGTCTTGCAGCACGCGATCGACACCGGCATTGGCGAGCACCACGCCGGTGACGCCGCCGACGGTGAACAGGAAGATGAAGCCCACGGCCCACACCATCGGCGTGCGGAACTCGATCGACCCGCCCCACATCGTGGCGATCCAGGAAAAGACCTTCACGCCGGTCGGGACCGCGATCACCATCGTCGCGGCGACGAAGTAGGCTTGCGTCGCCGAGGACATGCCGACCGTATACATGTGGTGCGCCCACACCACGAAGCCGATGCCGCCGATCGCGACCATCGCATAGGCCATGCCGAGATAGCCGAACACGGGCTTCTTCGAGAAGGTCGAGACGATCTGGCTGATCGCGCCGAAGCCCGGCAGGATCAGGATGTAAACCTCGGGGTGACCGAAGAACCAGAACAGGTGCTGGAACAGCACGGGGTCGCCGCCGCCCTCGGGGTTGAAGAAGGTGGTGCCGAAATTGCGGTCGGTCAGCAGCATGGTGATGGCGCCGGCCAGCACGGGCAGCGACAGCAGCAACAAAAACGCGGTGACCAGGATCGACCACACGAACAGCGGCATCTTGTGCATAGTCATGCCCGGCGCGCGCATGTTGAAGATCGTGGTGATGAAGTTGATCGCGCCCAAAATCGAGGAGGCACCGGCGAGATGCAGCGCGAGGATCGCAAAGTCCATGGCCGGGCCGGGATGGCCGGAGGTCGACAGCGGCGCATAGACTGTCCAACCGGCGCCGACGCCGTTCGAACCCGGCTCGCCTTCCACGAACAGCGAAATCACGAGGAGCGTCAGCGACGAGGGCAACAGCCAGAACGAGATGTTGTTCATGCGCGGGAACGCCATGTCGGGGGCACCGATCATGATCGGCACGAACCAGTTGCCGAAGCCACCGATCAGCGCCGGCATGATCATGAAGAACACCATGATCAAGCCATGCGCGGTAACGAAAGCGTTGAAGACGTGAGGATCGGCGAAGATCTGCATGCCCGGCTGCTGCAATTCCAGTCGCATCGCGACTGACAAGGCTCCCCCGACCACGCCGGCGGTGATCGCGAAGATCAGGTACATCGTGCCGATGTCCTTGTGATTGGTCGAATAGAGGTAGCGGCGCCAGCCGGTGGGATGATGGGCTGCGTGCGGCAGGGAGATGGCTTGAGCATCCATGGCAAATGCCTTCGTCGGCGTTGAGAGGACGGCGGGAGCGGCGAGTCGGAAGCGAAATATCTTGCGGTTCAGTCCGCTGCGGAATCTTTGACCCCGATCAATTCATTCCAGCAGGAATTGTGCTTAAGGCGCCCCTCCCGGCGAGGCTGGCTCCGCCTGAACCGGCGGCTCGCCGCAGGCGACTTACCCGAAGCGGGCATGGGCCCGCCCTTCGCCATGAGTCCCCGATGTCCGCTTGCCTTCGTCTCGCAATTCTCGCCGCAGCCGCCCTGCTCGCGCCGGCATCTGCGTGGGCCATGGACGATTACATTCGCGCCAGCAGCAGCGCGCCGACCGAGATCGCTCTGTGCGGTGAGGCCAATGACGGTAGCAGGATCAAGACGGTCGCGTGCAAGAAGGCCGGCTACGACAAACTGGTCGCCGCGATCGACCAATCGTTCTCCGCTGCGCTCACGAAGGCCCCGGCCAACGTCCGCCCGCTGTTCAAGCGCGACGAGGCCTGGTTCAAGGAGATGATCCTGGAGGCCGCCACCACCGTGCAGGAGGTGGACGAGGCCGAAATCCGCAAGAATTTCGCTGCGACCCTGCGGCAGCGCGTCCCGATCTTGAACGGGATTGCGGCCGGCTTCGGACGCACCGGCCTGAACGGCAAATGGGCCAACACGTTTGGCGCTGTCACCATCACAGCGCGCGACAACGGCGCCTACCGCGTAACAGCTGAGTTGAGCAGCAATTACGGCAGCGACAAGCACTGGCGATGCAAGCTCGGAGCAACCGTCAAGCCGGGCAGCAACGGCTGGCTGTCCGGCGCGGTCGACCGCGCCAGGCCGGCACAATCAACCGATGCGGGCGCACCACAGAACAAGCCAACCGAGCCGCTCTCCATCAAGCTGCGCCGCCAGGGCGACACGCTCCGCCTCGTTCTCGTTGCGACGGAGGAGCAATGGGACGGCTTCGACGATTCGGACTGCGAGAGCCTAGGGCAGATCACGGGCACTTATTTCGCCAGCGGCAAGTCCGACGCAACCGACAAGGCCGACACCGCATTCGTCAAGCCGACCTTCGATTGCACGCATCCGGAGACAGCGACCGACGAGGAGATCTGCGCCGATCCGGAGCTCGCCGAGAATGATCAGCGCTTGAACCGGGCCTGGAAGGCACTCTTGCCGCGGCTCGACGAGGCGACGCGACACGCTTTGACGGAGGACCAGCGCCACTGGGTGCGCTCGCAGGCCGATCAATTCCCCGAATTCCTGCACCCCGCCTGGGAGAAGGGAACCTCGGCAATGCATTACACCGTCGACGCGCGCGATCATCTCAGCGGCCTGCAACGCGAGCGGATCGCGCTGCTCGAAGGTTTTGACGACAGGCGCAATGGCCTTGCAGGCACCTGGCTCGCCTACAATGCCATTATCAAGATCACCATCGACAAGGACGGGGTGCTCGAAGCCAATGGCTGGAAATGGGAGCAGGGCGACTGGAAGGCCGGCTGCGACTATGAGATGAGCGGCAGCGTCAAGAATGCAGTGTTCACCTCGAAGGAGCAGGGCAAGAATCCGGATACGCTCGAACGCGACCACGCGACGCTGATTGTCAACCGGCTCGACGACGAATTCGCCAAGAAGCGCTACACGGACAACGGCATCGCCGAGAGTGCCGACCAAGCCAAGTGCAAGCGGAGGCTCGACATCTCCTCGACCGCACGGCTGTTCCCGGCGCTGCCCTCGCCCGATATCAACCGCCTGCCCGGGATCCGCTGAGTGGCGGCGGGAAGAGCCCCCGCCGCGCGCCTCGTCAGCGCTGCGTCAGCAGCTCCTCGATCCTGATCGGAAAGCGGCGCACCCGCACGCCGGTCGCATGCCAGACGGCATTAGCGACCGCGCCGGCACTGCCGGTGATCCCGATCTCGCCGACGCCCTTGATGCCGAGAGCATTCACATGCGGATCGTGCTCCTCGACCGTGATGACGTCGAGCGGCGGCACGTCGGCATTCACGGGGATGTGGTACTCGCCGAGATTGGCATTCATGATCCGACCGCTGCGACGGTCGGTGATCGCCTCCTCGTGCAGCGCGAAAGACAAGCCCCAGATCATGCCGCCGAACAGCTGGCTCTTCACCAGATGCGGGTTGACGATGCGTCCCGCGGCGAAAGCGCCGACCATGCGGGTGACGCGGATCTGACCGAGCTCGGGATCGACCTTCACCTCGGCGAACACCGCACCGTGGGCGTGCATGGCATACTCTTCCATTGCCGCCGGGTTCGGTGCGCCGGTGCCGCGCGCCTCAACCTCGGCAACGCCTGCGCGCGCTAGGATCTCGGTGTAGCTCTCGCCGCGGCTCTCGTCGTCGCGTCGGATCAGGCGGCCGTCGCGCGCGATCACGCCGGTATTGCCGGCGCCGAACAGCGGCGAGCGCTCATCACCGGTCGCGAGATCGGCAAGCTTGGCGATGACGGCCGCTCCGGCGCTGTGGATCGCAGCACCCGCGGTCGCCGTGTGCGCCGAGCCACCGGCGATGCCGGCATCGGGCAGGTCGGACGAACCGGCCTTGAACTCGACGCGTTCGATATCGAGCCCGAGTTCATCCGCCGCGATCTGGGCCAGCGCGGTCCAAGCGCCCTGCCCCATGTCATGCGCGCCGATCTCCATGGCACCGGAGCCGTCGCGGCGGATCACGGCACGCGCTTGTGCCTGGAACATCAGCGCGGGGAATGTCGCGGTGCCCATCCCCCAGCCGACCAGCAGTCCGGCATCGTCGCGCATCTGTCGCGGCTGGAGCGAGCGCTTCGCCCAGCCGAAACGCGCCGCGCCCTGATCGTAACAGGCACGCAGCGCTTTCGAGGAGAACGGTTTTCCCGTGATCGGCTCGACCTCGGCATAGTTCTTCAGGCGGAAGGCCAGCGGATCCATGCCGCAGGTCCAGGCCATCTCGTCGATCGCGCTCTCGAGCGCAATCGATCCCGTCGCCTCACCCGGCGCGCGCATGAACAGCGGCGTGCCGGTGTTGACGCGCACGGCATCGTGCGAGGTGCGGATAGCCGGCGCCGCATAAAGCGTGTGCGAGGCATCGGCCGCAGGTTCGTAGAAATCGTCGAACGTGCTCGATACGGTCCGCGCGTGGTGATCGAGCGCGGTCAGCCGCCCTTCGACATCGGCACCGATGCGGAGGCGCTGACGCGTCGGCGCGCGATGGCCGACGGGGCCATACATCTGCTCACGACGCAGCACGAGCTTGACCGGCCTGCCGACCAGCTTTGCCGCCATGATGCCGAGAGCCGGTGGGCCGGCCATCAATCCCTTCGAGCCGAAGCCGCCACCGAGGAAGGGGCTCCGGATGTGGATCTTGTCATGCGCTATGCCGAACAACTCGGCGACGCGCGCCAGGGACAGCATGAGACCCTGCGTCGGCATGTCGATCTGAAGTCTGTCACCGTCCCAGTGCGCCACGATCGCATGCGGCTCCATGGCATTGTGATATTGCGCCGGCGTTTCATAAATCGCGTCGATCTTCTTGTCGGCCGCAGCAAGGCCGGCGTCGACATCGCCAAGGTGATTTTCGGTTGGGTTACCGACACCGACGACGGGCGGCACATAACTCTTGCCGGCATCAAGGCCGACGAGGGCGGGCAGCGTCTCGTAGCGCGGCGCCAGCAGCACTGCGCCTTCCGTCGCCGCCTCGAGCGTCTCGGCGATCACGACCGCAATGGGCTGGTTGGCGTAGCGGACCTCGTTGCTCTGCAGCACTTCCATCCGGAATACGAACGGATTGGTCTTGATCTCCGGATCGATCGCGAGCTGCGGCTTGTGGTCGGGCGTCATGACCTCGACGACGCCGGGATGACGCTTGGCGGCGGCAACATCGAGCGAGGTCACGCGACCATGCGCGATGCTGGACGCTGCGATGACCGCAAACAACATGCCGGGCGGATGATTGTCGGCGGCATAGGTCGCCTGACCCTTGACCTTGAGCACGCCGTCGCGGCGGGTCAGCGGCTGGCCGATACTGGAGCCGTGGCGGAGGTGGGCGGGGGCGCTGGTGAGATTGAGCTCAGGCATGGATGGCTCCAGACGTCGAAGCAAAGGGTGATGCCGGCAGTGCGGGGATACGCGCGGGCGTTCCGGCAGCGGCAAGGGTCAGTGCGCGCACGACGATGCGGCGCGCCAGCTCGATCTTGTAGGCATTGTCACCGGACGGCTTTGCGTCGGCCAGCGCGCGCCAGGCGGCTTCCTGGAAGGCGTCTGCCGTGGGCGCGACGCCCTTGAGCACATCTTCCGCGGCGCGGGCACGCCACGGCTTTGCGGCGACGCCGCCAAGCGCAAGCCGCGCCTCCGCGATCTTGCCATTCTCGATCCGCAATGCCGCGGCGGCCGAGACGATCGCGAAAGCATAGGACGTCCGCTCGCGGACCTTGAGATAGCGCGCATGTGCGGCAAAGCCGCGCGCCGCCGCCGGCAGGCGCACCGCGACGATGAGATCGCCGGGCGCAAGCACGGATTCACGCTCCGGCGTATTGCCGGGCAGGCGATGCAGTTCGTCGAGCGCGATCTCGCGACGACCGCCTCGGCCCTCGATCTCGACGACGGCATCGAGTGCGACCAGCGGCACGCAGAAGTCCGAGGGGTGCGTAGCGATGCAACTGTCGCTCCAGCCAAGCACGGCGTGGGTGCGATTCTCGCCGTCGCGGGCGTCGCAGCCAGAGCCCGCCTCGCGCTTGTTGCAACGGCTGGCGGTGTCATAGAAATAAGCGCAACGCGTCCGCTGCAGGAGATTGCCGCCGACCGTTGCGGCATTGCGCAATTGCGCGGATGCGCCGGCGAGCAGCGCTTCGGCGACAGCTGGATAGGCCTTCGCGAACTCAGCATCATGCGCAAGATCGGCATTGCCGACGAGGGCGCCGATACGCAACGACCCATCCGCGAGGCGCTCGATCTGATCGAGCCCATCGAGATGCGTGACGTCGACCAGCCGGTCCGGACGACTGACGTTACCCTTCATCAGGTCCAGCAGATTGGTGCCGGCGGCGAGATAAGTCGCGCCCGGCTGGGCGGCGGCGGCGATGGCCTCTGCGACCGTGGCGGGCCTGACATATTCAAATTGTTTCATGCGGAGCGCCTTTGATTGGTTTCGTCGGCACCGGCCTGGGCCTCGAGCACGGCATCGACGATGCCGGCGTAAGCGCCGCAGCGGCAGAGATTGCCACTCATGCATTCGCGGATGCGCTCGGGATCATTGCCGGCCTGAGCCTCTTGCATCATGCCGATGGCGCTCATGATCTGGCCCGGCGTGCAGAAGCCGCACTGGAATCCGTCATGGGCGATGAAGGCGGCCTGGACGGGATGGAGCTGGTCGCCGCGCGCGACGCCTTCGATGGTCAGGATGTCGGCGCCATCATGGCTGATGGCGAGCGCGAGACAGGAGTTGATCCGCTTGCCGTCGACGAGGATGGTACAGGCGCCGCACTGGCCGCGGTCGCAGCCCTTCTTGGTTCCCGTGAGATGGAGGCGCTCACGCAGGAGATCGAGCAGCGTGACGCGGGAATCGTCGAGGACGAAGTCGCGCCGTGCACCGTTCACGGTGAGGCTGATGGAGTGGTTCATACAAGGCTCCGATCAGATATGGACATGGCTCATCGTTCGGCGCACCACCGCCGTGGCCGCCGTCGATATCGCGCCGGCCCGGATATCATCCGGCCGACACCAGCGAAGATACGGAGGCACCCTCCGTTTAACAAGGGCTGCCGAAAAATATTTGGAATTCGTCAAAAGCCCGTGCGCTGACAACGCGATGCAGCCCTGCAAGGGTTCAGCAAGGGTTCAATCTAACCAATTCGTGATCTACATTATCGGCATGGACGACCACACCGACCAGACCCGCAAGCCCCGCGCCGATGCCGTGCGCAATCGCGAGCGCGTGCTCGAGGCCGCCAAGCTCGTGTTCAACGCGGGCGGTCCGGAGGCGAGCCTGGAGGCCGTGGCGAAGCGCGCCGGCGTCGGCATCGGCACGCTCTATCGGCATTTTCCGACGCGTGAGGATCTGTTCGAGGCGGTGTACCGCCGCGAAGTCGAGCAGCTCAGCGAACTCGCCGAGCAGTTGAAGAATGCCAAGGACCCGGTCGACGCGCTGCGGCGCTGGCTCCGGTCAGGCGTCGAATTCGTTGCCACCAAGAAGGGCATGGTGGCAACCCTGGCACTCGCGGTGCAGAGCGGCTCCGAGCTGCATGCCTTCTCCTTCGAGCGCCTGACCACAGCTATCGGCTCGCTGCTCGATCGCGCGATCACAGCGGGCGCGATGCGCGCCGACATCAGTCCCGAGGACTTGCTGCGCGCGTTCTTCGGCATGTGCTACATGCACGATCAGCCCGGCTGGCAAGCCTCGGTGCTGCGGATGCTCGACGTGTTCGTCGATGGGCTGCGCGTGCAGCCGATCGCGAAAGGCAAGGCGCTCGCCGCCAAACCGGCGAAGGCGACCGTGAAACGGAAGCGATAGCACGCCCGTATTTCCAAGAGGTCATGCTAGGATCAGCATCGCCGGCATATCAACGCGGAGCCCGTCATGCGCATCGCAGCCCTGGTCGTCGCCCTCACAATTGCCCTCAGCCCCCTCGCCGCGCATGCTGACGACGTTTCAGCGGCACAAAGCGTGATCCGCGCCCAGGAGCAGGCCTTCGTCCATGACGACGCCGCGGCCGCCTATTCTTACGCCGCACCGGCGATCAAGCAGATCTTCACTGCGCCCGACATCTTCATGTCGATGGTCCAACATGGCTACGCGCCGGTCTATCGCCACAAGAGTTTTGAGTTTGGCGACGGCAAGACCGAGGGCAGCTCGGTTGCCCAGCGCGTTCACATCATCGATGCCAATGGCGAAGCCTGGGAAGCGCTCTACACGCTCGAGCAGCAGGCGGACGGGAGCTACAAGATCACCGGCTGCTCGCTGCTGAAGGCGGGACAGGCGGTTTAAGCCGCATCGAGAAACAACGACACCATGATTGCGATGGCGCCGATGGTGATGGCGGTATCGGCGACATTGAAGATGGCGAACGACCAGGCCTGGTAAGAGAGGTGGACGAAGTCGATCACCGAGCCGATCCGGGCGCGGTCCAGCACATTGCCGAGCGCGCCGGCAATGATCAGGGCAAGTCCGGTGGCCAGGATCGGCTGCCGCGACGGCACGCGGGCGAGCCACCAGCCCAAAACTCCGCAGGCCAGAAGCGATAGCCCAACCAGCGGCCAACGCTGCGCATCGTCCGCGAAACGCAAGAAGCTGAACGAGACGCCCCTGTTGTAGGACAGCAGGAGGTCGATCGATGGCAACGCCGTGGACGTGAGAATGATCATCGGACGGCCTGGCTCGAGCAAGCCGACGGCGAGCTGCTTGGTGCCCTGATCCAGCAACAGGACAACTGGGATCAGCCAGATCCAGCGGAGTGAACGCGCTCGCGACATCGTCAGAATGTTCCGGCTCGCGTCGATACGGCCATCTGCGCCTTACGTCGCGAAGCCGGCCCCTGCCCTGGTCGCGTTCATCCGCGAGCGGATCAGCAGCGTCAAGACGATGCCGACATTGAGGGCATTCCACGCCACGCCGTTGGCGAACGCCGCGGCATAGGAGCCGCTGGCATCGAAGATGATGCCGGAGACCCAGCCGCCGAAGGACATGCCGAACACGGAGGCGAAGATCACGATGCCGACGCGGGTCGCGGCTTCGCTCGCAGGCATCGCCTCCCGCACGATGATGGCGTAGCTCGGCACGATGCCGCCCTGGAACAAGCCGAACATCGCGGAGATCAGATAGAGCGACGTGAGGCTGTCGAAGAACAGATAGAACGCCAGCGCAAAGCCTTGCGCCAACGACCCGAGCAGCAGCGTGCGGATGCCACCGATCTTGTCGGCGAGATAGCCCGAGCCGATGCGGCTGAGGATGCCACAGGCCATCATCAGCGACAGCATCTCGGCGCCGCGCGCCACGCCATAGCCGAGATCGCCGCAATAGGCGACGATATGCACTTGCGGCATCGCCATGGCGACGCAGCAGGAAATGCTGGCGATCGAAAGCAGCACCGTCAGCGTGTTGGTCGAGAGTTTGAGATCGACCCGCGGCGGCGGTGCATTGGCGTGATTACGGACCTTGTCGTCGCCCATCTGGGCGCGCAGGACCAGCAGCAGGCTCGACATCAACACCACGCAGGCGAGGGCGATGCCGACATGGGTGTAGCGCCAACCGATTGTCTCCATGCCCGCGTTGACGAGCGGCGGCCATATCGTGCCGGCAACGTAGTTGCCGCTTGCGACGATCGTCACCGCGAGGCCGCGATAGCGCTCGAACCAGTGAGAAGCCTCCGCCATCAGCGGCGCGAAGGTCGCTGACGTGCCGAGCCCGATCAGGAAGTAGGCCGCCACGAACTGCCAGAGCTGGGTCGAGAGCCCGGCGAGCGTATTGGCGACGCCGAGGAAGGCGATGCTGATCGCCATGGCCCGCACGATGCCGAACTTGTCGGTGATCTTGCCGGCGATCACGCCACCCAGCCCGAAGCCGAACATCATCAGCGTGAAGGCCAGCGACACGGCACCGCGGGTCGCGACGAATTCGGCCTGCACGACGGGAATCACCACGACGACCGCCCACATGCCGACGCCGCCGATCGAGCCCATCATCAATGCGAGCAAAAGCCGCACCCAGGCCTGACGCGAGTCAGGGGTGAATGAGGCCGGTTTCTGTCCTGGATGATTTGGCGCGTGCACGGCGCGGACCATGTTCGCGGATCGCCCCACGGTCAAGCAGCGTGCCGCGATATTGGGCATGCGCGGTGCACTGCGGTAAGAATTGCTTGGCGAAATCTCGCTTTGCCATTACTCTGCAGTCTGCGTGTGTAACAATGCCGCGCGAGGAAGCTGTTGGCGAAATGCTGTTGCGATTGACGCGATCGATGCGGATCAGGGTGGGGCGCTTCATTGCGCTGGCCTATCTGTTCTGCGTGCTCGCGCCGGCAGCCGCACTCGCCTGGGGCAGCGGGCCGGCGCCATGTCTCGACGATGTGCTGCTCGCCGATTTCGGGCCGTCGCATCATCGGACGGCCGAGAATCATGCCCACGGCGACGTGTTGCACGACCACGTGACAGCGCACACGCATGACCAGTCCGCGCAGGACGCGCCCGCCCCACATCATCATGACAGCAAGGGCAAGGCTGGCCCGTGCTGTGCGATGATGTGCGTCAGTGCCCTGCCGGCCGATCTGCCGAGCTTTGCAAAGCCGTTGCAGCCGGTCTCCACCTGCATGCCCGAGATCGTGGCAAGCCTCCGCAGCGAGGCGCCACCCCGGCTCTACCGCCCCCCCATCATCTGATCTCACGCGTCGACGTCGGGCCGGGCGCGCATTCCGCGCGCGCGAACCTGTGGTCTCCAGTCAGATCAGGGATTTCTCATGCTTACGTTTCTCGGGGCGAGGTGCGCCCCCGCATCTGCGGCGCGTGGAGGACACTCTCCATTCAATTGGCCGCTGCGGGCCTTGATTGCGCTCGCGCTGTCCGGCTGCGTGCCGGCAACGACGTCCGTTGTCACCGCCGATCCGGCCGACCCCGCGGCAAAGGTCGCGCGCGTCGGCTATCATTCGACGGTCGCGCCCTACACGGGCCTGCGGCCCGCAATGCCGGCGCCGTGGCGCGCGCGCAACGACGCCGTCGCGCCGCAGCCGAAGCAAGACCAATAGGAGCGCGCCATGGCAGATTATTTGGCGCGAAGCCTGCTCGTTCTCGCCGCGCTTGGCCTCTCCGGCTGCGCCGCATTCTCGCCCGACAGCGGCATGACAGCGGTCTCCGAGCTGACGGGCCAGACCATCGGGAAGGACGTCGCCTTCGTGCGAACAGCCGAGGGGGCCAGCGCGGTCGACGCGCGCATTCGTCAATTGCTGGCGCGCACGCTGACCATCGAGACCGCCGTGCAGGTCGCGCTGCTCAACAACAAGGGGCTGCAATCCGCCTACAACGAGCTGGCGCTGGCTGAGACCGATCTGGTCGAGCAGAGTCTGCCGCCCAATCCGGTGTTCTCGGTCTCGCGAATCTCGGGCAATGGCGCCAGCGAGATCGAGCGCCAGGTCGTTGGCGACATTTTGGCCCTCGCAACGCTGCCGTTCCGATCCGAGATCGCGCGGGATCGCTTTCGCCAGGCGCAATTGCGCGCGGCACTGGCAATGCTGCGGCTCGCCGCCGACGTGCGGCGCGCTTACGTCCGCACAGTCGCCGGAAACGAGTTAGTGGCTCTGCTGACGGACGCGAAGGCGACAGCGGAATCGACGGCCCAGCTCGCCGTCAAGCTCGGCGAGACCGGCTCGATCAACAAGCTCGACCAGGCCCGCGAGCAGGTGTTCTACGCCGAGACCACCGCCGACCTCGCGACCGCGCGGCAGGCGGCGACCAGCACGCGCGAAAGACTCGCGCGCCTGATGGGGCTGTGGGACGACGGCTTCGATTTCCGCCTGCCTAGCGCATTGCCGCCGCTGCCACGCCGGCCGCAGGCCCTGCCCTCGATCGAGGTCGACGCCGTCGCGCACCGCATCGACTTGCAGATCGCGCGGCTCGAGCTGACCGCGCTGGCGAAATCGCTAAATCTGACTGAAGCAACGCGCTTCGTCACGCTGCTCGATCTTGCCGGCATCTCTCGCCGCACCCAGGATCCGGAGGGCGCACCGTTCCGCGAGCGCGGCTTCGACGTGCAGTTCCAGATCCCGATCTTCGACGGCGGCGAGGTCCGCGTGCGGCAGGCGGCGGAGACCTACAATCTCGCCTTCAACCGCCTGACCGAGCGTGCCGTGAATGTTCGCTCGGAGGCGCGCGACGCCTATCGGGTCTATCGCTCGACCTACGATATCGCGAGCCACTACCAGCGCGAAATCCTGCCCTTGCGAAAAATCATCACCGAGGAGATGCAGCTGCGCTTCTCCAGCATGCAGGTCGACATCTTTGCATTGTTGACCGAGGCGCGACAGCGCCTGGCCTCGCTGCGCGGTGCGATCGATGCCAGACAAAGATTCTTCCTCGCGCAGGCTGACTTGCAGACCGCCGTCAATGGCGGCGGCTCGCCGGCTTCCGGCGGCGACACTTCAACCACCATCGCTGCGGCAGCATCTGCCGATGGCGACCACTGAGACGGAGGCCAGCATGTTTTCCCGCCGAGGATTCCTGGGCACCGCCGCGCTTGCCAGCGCGTCGGCCATCAGCAGCCGCGTCCAGGCCGCATCGATTCCGGAAGCGCCAACCATGGACAAGGTGGTGATGCAACCGCCGCTGCATCCGATCAGCGGCCCCGACTATCGCCCTGTGGTCACGCTGAACGGCTGGTCGCTGCCGTTTCGCATGAACGGCGACTGGAAGGAATTCCACCTCGTCGCAGAGCCCGTGGTGCGCGAGTTCGCCGAAGGCATGAAGGTCAATTTGTGGGGCTATAACGGCCAGTCGCCGGGCCCGACCATCGAGGCCGTCGAGGGCGACAAGGTGCGCATCTTCGTCACCAACAAACTTCCCGAATACACCACCGTGCACTGGCACGGCATGATCGTGCCGAGCGGCATGGACGGCGTCGGCGGGTTGACCCAGCCGCACATCGAGCCCGGCAAGACCTTCGTCTATGAGTTCGAGATGAAGAAGAGCGGGACCTTCATGTACCACCCGCATTCCGACGAGATGGTGCAGATGGCGATGGGCATGATGGGCATGGTCGTCGTGCATCCGCGCGACCTGAACTTCCGCCCCGTCGACCGCGACTTCGTTTTCGTGATGAGCACCTATCGCGTCGATCCCGGCAGCTATCTGCCGCAGGTCAACGAGATGACCGACTTCAATATGTGGACCTGGAATTCGCGGGTGTTTCCGGGGATCGATCCGCTGCCGGTGCGGCTCGGCGACAAGGTGCGCGTGCGCATTGGCAATCTCAGCATGACCAACCATCCGATCCACCTGCACGGCCACAGCTTCGCGGTGACCTGCACCGACGGCGGCTGGATTCCGGAGAGCGCGCAGATTCCCGAAACCACCACCGACGTCCCCGTCGGCGCTGTCAGGGTGTTCGACGTGCTCGCCGATAATCCCGGCGACTGGGCGTTCCACTGCCACAAGTCACACCACACCATGAATGCAATGGGACACCAGGTGCGCACCCTCATCGGCGTGTCGCGCAAGGATCTCGCCAAGGCGGTCGGCAAGCTCGCGCCCGATAGCATGGCGATGGGTTCGACCGGCATGGCGATGGGCAACATGGAGATGCCCGCACCCGACAACACGCTGCCGATGATGACCGGCACCGGCCAGTTCGGCCCGATCGAGATGGGCGGCATGTTCACGGTGATGAAGATTCGCGATGGGTTGGCGCGCGATGATTACCGCGATCCCGGCCCCTATCAATTCCCGAAAGGCACCGTCGCCTACGAGGTCGCTTCGCCAGCGGCGGAGCCCGCACGGCAGCCCGCAGCGCCGATGCCGAAGATGAAGATGAAGATGTAACCAGCGTTTCAATCAACCACCGACCGGAGACTACAATGACAAGAACAATCGGCATCATCATGGCGCTGGCCACGCTTTCAACCGTGCCCGCCCTCGCGCACGAGGGGCACGACCATCATTCCTTCTCGGCCGGCGAGCCCGGCGATCCCAACAAGCCGGCGCGCACCATCGAGATCTCGTTGAGCGAGATGTCCTACGAGCCGTCGAAGATCGACGTGAAGCGCGGCGAGCAGATCCGCTTCGTGCTGCGCAATGTCGGCAAGGAGGATCACGAGTTCCTGCTCGCCACACCCAAGGAGAATCTCGCGCATGCCGAGGTGATGAAGAAGCATCCGCATATGGAGCACGACGATCCGAACGGGGTGCGGCTTGCGCCGGACAAGACGGCCGAGATCATCTGGAAGTTCACCAAATCAGGCACCTTCGAATTTTCCTGCCTGATTCCCGACCATCGCGATTACGGCATGGTCGGCCACGTCACCGTGAAATGAAGACAATGGAGACATCAATGAAGCCGATCATCCGCATCACGGCAGCGCTCGTGCTGACGCTGGGCCTGACCGTGAGCGCGCTCGCGCAAGCTGCCTCCATCAGCGGCGAGGTCAAGAAGATCGACGAGGGCGCCGGCAAGATCACGCTCAAGCACGGCCCCGCCAAGAGCCTCGGCATGGATGAGCCCATGACGATGGTCTACCGCGTCAAGGACCCCGCCATGCTCAAGCAGGTCAAGGTCGGCGACAAGGTGACGTTCGAGGCCGAGGAGGCCGCGTCGGGGTATACGGTGACGAAGCTGCAGAAGGCGAAGTAGCCTTTCCTTCGACTGTCATTCCGGGGCGCCACTTGGCGCGAGCCCGGAATCCATTCATCCACCGACTGTGCCGCCCGATGGATTCCGGGCTCGCCCTTCGGGCGCCCCGGAATGACGCCCGGGCCCCCCCTCCGTTAACCCTTTGCTAACCATACACCCGGCAAGAATTGCCGGGTGAAGTCGAGTGTCGTCAGCCGCGTAGAACGGGAGCCCCCGTGGACGCCAGTGCGGTGCCTCACTTTCGGAACGGCGGCCCATCGGCCGCCGCGCAGACGTTTGGGGCGCGCGGACGGCAGTCGCGCGGGGAGGCAGCTACCATGGTCGACGTCACCGCGGGACAAGGCGTAGGCAGCGCGAAGCCCGGCCTCCCGTCCCTCTCCGAAATCGTCACCATCCTCAAGCGCGGCGACATCGCGCTGGCGCTCGGCATCCTCACCATCCTGGTGGTGCTGATCCTGCCGCTGCCCTCGCTCGTGCTGGACCTGTTCCTGGCGATCTCGATCACGCTGTCGATCCTGATCCTGATGACCTCGCTGTTCATCCAGGCGCCGCTGGAATTCTCCGCCTTCCCGACCATCCTGCTGATCTCGACCATGCTGCGGCTGTCGCTCAACATGGCCTCGACCCGCCTGATCCTGTCGCACGGGCACGAGGGCACGGATGCCGCCGGTCACGTCATCGAAGCCTTCGGCAGCTTCGTGATGGGCGGCAATTTCGTCATCGGCATCATCGTCTTCGCCATCCTGGTCATCGTCAATTTCGTCGTCATCACCAAGGGTTCGGGCCGTATCGCCGAAGTCGCCGCACGCTTCCACCTCGACGCCATGCCCGGCAAGCAGATGGCGATCGACGCCGACCTGTCCGCCGGCCTGATCGACGAAAAGGTCGCCAAGGAGCGCCGCAAGGCGCTGGAGGACGAGAGCGGCTTCTTCGGCGCCATGGACGGTGCCTCGAAGTTCGTCCGCGGCGACGCCATTGCCGGCCTCCTGATCGTCTTCATCAACGTCGTCGGCGGCATGATCATCGGCGTCGCGCAGCAGGGCCTGTCCTTTGCCGACGCCGGGCGGAGCTACACGCTGCTGACCGTCGGTGACGGCCTCGTCACCCAGGTGCCGGCGCTGATCGTCTCGACCGCGGCCGGCCTGCTCGTCTCCAAGGCCGGCGTCTCCGGCGCCGCCGACAAGGCGCTGATGAAGCAGTTCTCCGGCTATCCGCAGGCGCTGGCGATGTCGTCGGCGGTGATGCTGGTGCTGGCAGCGCTGCCGGGCATCCCGACCATCCCCTTCCTCGCGCTCGGCGCCGGCGCCGGCGCGCTGGCCTGGTCGGCGCGTAATCGCAACCGCGCGACGGCGAAGGCCGAAGCGGTCGCCAAGGCCGCCCCCGCGGCGGGCCAGCCGGGTGCGCCCGGCGCGGCTGCGGCGGAGGAACCGATCTCGGCGGCGCTGAAGATCGACGACCTCAAGATCGAGCTCGGCTATGCGCTCTTGCCGCTCGTCAACGGCCCCGACGGGACCGACCGCCTCACCGAGCAGATCAAGGCGCTGCGCCGCTCGCTCGCGATCGAGATGGGCTTCGTCATGCCGGCGGTGCGCATCCTCGACAACGTCCAGCTCGAGGCCAACACCTACATCATCAAGATCAAGGAGGTCGACGCCGGCACCGGCAAGATCTGGCCGAACCAGTTCATGGTCATGGATCCCGGCGGCAGCCAGGTCCAGGTTCCCGGCATCCACACCACCGAGCCGACGTTCGGCCTGCCCGCGACCTGGGTCGACGCCAGCCTCAAGGAGGAAGCCTCGCTCAAGGGCTATACCGTCGTCGACGCCGCGACCGTGCTCTCGACCCATCTCACCGAGCTGCTCAAGGCCAACATGTCGGACCTGCTCTCCTATGGCGAGGTGCAGAAGCTGCTCAAGGAGCTGCCGAAGGAGCAGAGCGAGCTGGTCAAGGACATCGTGCCCGGACAGGTCACTGTCTCCGGCATCCAGCGCGTGCTCCAGCTGCTGCTCGCCGAGCGCATCTCGATCCGCGACCTCTCGACCATCCTCGAGGGCATCGCCGATTCGCTCGCCTTCTCGCGCAACCCCGCAACCATGGTCGAGCATGTCCGCGCACGCCTGGCCCGGCAGATCTGCGCGCAAAACACCTCCTACGCCGGCTACCTGCCGCTGATCGCGCTGTCGGCGCGGTGGGAACAGGCCTTTGCCGAATCCATCATCGGCCAGGGCGAGGAGCGCAGCCTCGCCATGCAGCCCTCGAAGCTGTCGGAATTCATGACCGCCGTGCGCGAGGCGTTCGAGCGCGCCGCCCGCGAAGGCGAGGCACCGGTGCTCGTCACCTCTGCGGCAATTCGTCCCTTCGTCCGCTCTCTGGTCGAGCGGTTCCGGGCCCAGACGACCGTTTTGTCGCAGGCCGAAATCCACCCCAGGGCGAGGCTGAAGACGGTCGGAAGCATCTGATTTGCCTTAAGAAGCCGTGTGTTTTTCGGCCACAGGCAAATGGTTTCTGAGTTCCTGACGCCTTGCCGACCAAAGGCTGAAATGGCGCCCCAGAGGCACATTACAGCCTTGAAATAATTGCCAAATCGAACGATCAAACCTCATTTTTGATCGCGATCTTTCACGTCCTATCACGCTCTTGTGATCGCCTCTTGGGAACGAATCCCCCCAATACTAGGTTGTTGGGCACCGGAAGCATGAACCCGCCTGAACAGGCCGGCGACTACTTCGGGTAGATGGCGGCAGGAGGCTTCCATGAACCACTCGATTTACAGCGCGGATCGCTCGACCCACCTGAAGGTGGTGGCCGTGGCGCTCGTCGCCGGCATCGCGCTTGCGGGCTTCGGCATCACGGCGCGGACGAGTTCGGATGAAGGCCTCACACAGACTGCTCGCGTCATCAAGGCCGGCAAGCCGGTCGTGATCACCAGCTCGAACGCTTCGCTCGTTCGCTAAGGAGATTTTGAGTTTCAGGAATTCACGCGGCTCTTTACCAGCCCCCCAAAGTCGCCACGTGGATATGTAGACGACCCCAACCCCAAGTCGACTACAGAAAGCGCCCGCCCCCCACGGGCGCTTTCTCATATCTGGGGTATGCCGCATATTTGAGATGCCGGTGCGCCATTCTCCTCTCTCGTGTCCCGGACGCGCTGATGGCGTCCGGGGCACGAGGCTTTTCCGACGTTACACATAGCTGATCATCCTCGCGGCTCATCTCGCCCGAGCTTTGCTGTGGCCTCACCCTCAAATGAAAGAGGGTGCAGGGAAGACCGGGTGCCCGGCTGGCACCCGCGGTCCACTGTGCGAAGATTGCGCTACAAGAGGCTGCACAGCGGCATACAGGTGAAGCCGAAACATCCGGCCTTCCCTGCGCAGTGGGTTGACGGCTTATGTCGTGATCTCCCCGGGGAGCGATGCACTATTGCCCCCGTCGTCTCGCAGATGACTGATGTGCACGTCCGGTTGGACATCGCACATCACCACAAGGCTTGGCGCACAGGCTCCGGGCGCCAGGACCACACGATTTTGCCGTACGCCGATCACACCGGTCGTTTGCGCGGTGATCTCGCTCACGGTTGCCCGCCCTGCAAAACTTGATCGCGCCGATGTGACCTGCGTCCACCGCCGCCCGGCCCGCGTTCGTGACGATCGCGATACGCCCCTCTTCCTTGGGCCGGGTTGCCGAAACACATACGCCGTTTCCGAATTTCGGTAAAGCGGAATATTTTTGACGGCGCGGATTGCCCCACGCCTAGCGTGTTTTGCCCGTCGGGTAGCGCAAGGGATTGTAGATAGAGCTTACCGTCCCATGCCTTACCGCCGGCGGGGGAGAGGCGCAGCCGAAGGCAAATCCCGTTGCCAGATCGTCCCGTTGTCGAACTGGATCAGCATCCCGTCCGGTGAGTAGACTGCGCTCAGATTGAACGCATCAATCCAAATCCGGTTGGCCGGCGAAAACCAATCGGGCCAAGCCCGAGATGGCACGCCCGCTTCGGTCAGCAAGTTCAGCTCGGTCCCGTTCTGGGTGACATAGGCCGGCAGATCTCCCCTGCACATTTGAATGCACTTATAGACGCCGGTGAGATTGATCGCCTGCGCCGAGGCACCCGAGGCGGACATCAGCGCGACCAGACCGACAATGAGGGACAAACCCCTGCTGCTCATGAACTCGCTCCTGGAAATAATGGCTAACGCCGTTTCGCGACGATGCCGGCGTACGCGCCGCCGCTGCCATCTGATTGCAGGCGAGCAGATCGACGCAGCTTTCTCAGGCGCAAGCCGGCATGTCGGGATGAAGCCAGCCACGCGGTTCGGAAATGGGCGTTGATGCAAATCAAGGAGGGCCGTGAGACTAGAGCGCGATGAGATTGGGTTGAATCGTCATCGCGCTTTGGCTCTTTGTTTGAGCATGATCTCCGCGCAAACGCGTTCCGCTGATGTCGCGAGGGAAAACCGCTTCACACTTTTCCGGATCATGCGTCCGCATGAGAGTTGATTGATGGGAGGGCCCAACTCAACGGCGCGGCGGGTTAGCGGTCATCTGGCCTCTGCCGGCTCGACCGGTATTGTTGTGCCGCAAGCCGTTCGTGCTACTCCAATCTAGGCCGAGCGAACTTGGGACGGAGCAACAGCCAAACCATCAATCCGTTTCCGGGCGGTTTCGATCAGCACTTTGATTCCTTGTGACTGCTCGATGAGCTGATTGACCGCCGGCTCTTGGCTGAAATCCGACAGGACGATCCGGATGCAGGCGTTGGCGGTATCGAAAACCCGCAAAATCCTGGCCATCTCGCTTGGCGTAAGGCTCTCTATCTGCATGCGGGATACGAAGGTCTCGACCTCCGCCGAGATTCGACGCAAGCGCTCCGTTGCCACAGCCGCTGATGGTGCGGACCGTTGATTGAAGGGCACGAGCGTGGACATGCGGAGTTTCCACTTTTTAATAATTGTCCTTTTAGTATGCTGATGGTCATATAACCCGCAACGACCGTGCCTATCGGAATTCGGTCAAAATTGATCCCCCTCAACAGCCCGGTGCAGACCCGTGCCATTTTCGAAGCTGAAGCAATCTGCTCATCTGAGACTGCAACGCGTTTCAAGCCCCGACGAATTCAGGGCGATCGGATTCTTGGATATCGAGCGCCACGCGTTGCTCGGGCCGTATTTTTACGGCCGCGCCATTACTGCGTTACCGGGCGCGCTACTCATGCTTGAGCACACATCGCCTCGCGCCCTCTCGGGTATGATGAACGCGATGGGTTGCACTGTCGTCGTGCCAATGAGCAACCATACGCATGCCGTGTTCAACGGGAGAACATGGAGCTCCTCCGAAATCGGATTGCTCAGAAGCGAGATCTTGCTCGATCTTCACGAGCCCGCTCCGAATGCGTTCGCCGTCATCCGGTTCTCTTCCGACATGCAGAATCGCGGCTGGGAGGAGGAGGAAGGAAGGCTACATTTGCAGGCTGCGAGCGGCGAGCAGCTTGCGCGCGTGCAACATGTCATTCGAGGCGCGTTGGCCTTGTCCTGCACCTCGATGGATCACCGGCAATTTGCATGTGTCGCGGAATCGCTTCGGGATGAATTGATGGATGCACTGGATCACCTGCTGGTCATCGAGCGCGATCGACGTTCAGGCCAGCGTGCTTTCGAAAGGCATCGGAAGCTGGTCTCGAAGCTCGACGAATTTGCGCATTCGCATCCGGAGATGCCTCTTTACAGCGAGGCCTTGGCCAAGGAGCTGGGAACGTCGGTTCGAACGCTGCAACTGGCTGTCCAGGCCGTTCACGGGGCGAGCCTGCATCAGCATCTCCGAAACAAAAGGCTTTGGTCCCTGCGCGCGCAACTCGCACGCGGAATGCCGGCCACGTCAGTTTCATCGGCCGCTTTCGCGAACGGCTTTTCGCACTTGGGAGAGCTATCGCACCTCTATAAGCTCACGTTTGGAGAACTGCCGTCCGAGACGCTTCTGCGAAGTAAGAGCGCCTGAAGCGCTTGCAAAGCTCACCGAGCCTCAACGGCGCCGCGCCCCATAAGTCGGCGGCGGCGCCTGCACCGTCGGCGCGGCGGCAGCGAACAGGTCGTCCTTGCTGCCTGATGGCGGCGGATAGATGCGCTTGCGGTTGATGGTCTGCTTGGTCGCCTTCGCGGCCTCGCCTGTCGTCCGCACCTCGCGATCCCAGCCTTCGGTGTAGAGCGCGCCCCAATCCCCGAGATCGAGCACGGTGACGTACCAGTCGATCCGCAGCGGCAGCATCGGCTGATCGACGAGATCGGCCACCACATTGTGGCCGGCGAAGCGGCCCATGGGACGGGCGAACTGGCAGGACATCACGGTCGGATGCAGGCCATCGACCACGCTGGAGGCGATGTCGCCGGCGGCGAAGACGCCGGGCAGGTCCGCCACCCGCATGAAGGGATCGACCAAGAGGCGCCCGAGGCGATCGCGCGCGCCCGGAAAATTTGCGGCGAGCCGGCTCGCGCGCATGCCCGCGCACCAGATCACCGTCTGCGTTGCGATGAACTCGCCCGAGCTCAAGCGAACACCTGCGGCCTCGACCGAGGAGACGCGCACGCCGAGCCGCGTTTCGACGTCGAGCGAGGCCAGCGCCGTCTCGATGACCGGACGCGCATGCTCGCCGATCGTCGCACCAATCGCGGGATTTGGATCGACCAGGATGATGCGGCGGCTGCCGTTGATACCCGCGCGCACCAGCCGGTCGGGCATTTCGGCGGCGACCTCGATGCCGGTGAAGCCTGCGCCGACCACTGCGATGGTCGACCGTCCCGGCGATGGCGTGCTGCGTCCGAGCGAATTCAGATGATCCCTAAGACGAAGCGCGGCCGCATAGGTGTCGACATCGAATGCGTGCTCGGCAAGGCCCGGAATTTCCGGCCGCATCACCTCGCTGCCGAGCGCGAGCACGAGGCGATCGTAGCTCAGCGTCTCCTCGCCGCTGCTGGTAACCAGCGAAATCTGGCGCCGCGCCGGATCGATCGCCTCGACCTCGCCGATACCATGCGTAACGCCAACGGGATCGAGCAGCTGCGCAAGCGGCAGCGCGACCTCGCTGAGATCGACCTCGTAATTGCGCACACGGATGTTGTGGTAGGGGTTGCGGTCGATGAGATGGATATCGATGTCGCGGCCGGCCTCACCGATCTCATCACGCATGCGCGCGGCCGCGATGGCCGCCCACAGGCCCGCAAATCCGGCGCCGAGCACGACGATACGCGCCATGTCCGTTGACTTCGTTGCTTCCAGGGATCCGGTGATCCGCCCCGCGCAGGCAGATATAGCTCATTCGCGCGGATCGACCAACTGCAGCTACAGCGCGAATTCGGGACTCTAAAGCGCGATGAGATTGGGTTGAATCGTCATCGCGCTTTAGCTCTTTGTTTGAGCATGATCTTTTCGGAAAACCGCTTCACACTTTTCCGGATCATGCTCTAGGCTTCGCGCAGCTCCGACGGCGTCGCACCAAAGCGCTTGCGGAAGGCGCGGTTGAAATAGGACAGATCCGAAAACCCGGAGGAATGCGCGATGTCGCTGATCTTGCGCGCCCGGGCGCGGGGATCGCCGAGCAGCTTTCGCGCCTGCAGCAAGCGCTGCTCCAGCACGAATTCGGTGAAGGTGGTACCGGCCTGTTCGAACAGCCGCTGCGCCTGGCGCGGGCTGAGGCCTGAGCGGGTGGCAACTTCGGACAGGCAGAGATCGTTGCGGCCGAGCGCGGCCATCACGTCGGCGCGCATCAGATCGAGACGGGCAGCCGCATGGCCGCGGCCGCGCGCGAGTGCTGCGTGCTCGGCATCGGTGCCGAGCAGGAGACCGACGAGATCGACCATGTGCTGCGCGGTGAGGCGCTGGCCGATCGCGTCGAGATGCGGCGCCTGATGGGCGGCAAGTGCATGATAGCGGCAGATGGTCTCGGCGACGGCACCGTCCGACAGCACTTGCGACAGCTTGTCCTCGGCGCGGGGATTGATGTCGAGCAGCGCGCGGCGCGGCATGCGGATCGTGGTGAAGCGGTTCTCGTCGGTGTGACCGACGCTGCCGGTGATGGCCATGTCGGCAAGCACCATTTGCGCCGGAGCAAGCTCGACCGCATGGCCGTTCTGCCGGACATTGACGACGCCGGCATGAGCGGCGATCAGCACCAGATCATCGCTGCCGTCGGCGAGGCCGCTCTGGGTGCGGGAATATCGTGCGGAAGCACCTTCGGGAATGGCGAGCGTGATGTTGTCGACCAGGCTGACCTGCAGCCGGCAATCGATGCTGTCGCCATGGCTCGGCCCGATCTCGACGCCACAGGCCCCCAGGGCCCTCTCGCGCCAATGCTCGAACGCCGGCCCCTGCGGCAGGCCTGCATATTGGTGGATAAGAATGCCCGGCGGCTTGGCTGCATCCATCTGATTTCTAGCCCCTTCCCGGCACCGTGATCAGCCGTGCCGACTGCAAATTCCGGGCATTTGACGCCACGAAACGGATGGAGGTTCAAATCGGATGCGGATTTGGCGGGACTTGTCGGATTACGACGGGGAAATGGACCGTAGCGACAGGATTGAGCGGTTGCAGCCGTTAGACCTGCAGTGTGTCAACACACCGTCGTCCTGGCCTAGTGCGCAATTGCGCACGGGAGCCAGGACCCATAACCACCGCCGCCGACTGGGAAGCGATGGCCTGGCTCCGGTTCGGCGCAATAACATTCAGTTGCGGTAATGGGTCCTGGCCTTCGCCAGGACGACGATGGAGAGCTACTTCTTCGCCGGAGCCTGCGGCTGGGACGGCGGCACGGTCTCGATCAGCTTGCCGGAAAACACCGGCGCCGAGGTCGGCTGGCCGTTGGGCGAGCCGCCCGACTGCTCGACGGTGACGGCATAGGTCGCGCCGTTGACGACGTCGGCATCGTAGCCGGCGAGCACTGGACGCGCGGTGAAGTCGCTGCCGCCGATCACGCCCAGCGAACGCGGGCGCGGCAGCTTGTCGGAGATCAGCCAAAGCTCAAAACTCTTGCCCGGTTCCGGCGTCGCGCCGACCTTGCGCACCGTGAAGTTCTTGGTCGCCCCATCGATCGTGAGGATGAACGCGGGACCGCCGCTCTGGCCCTGCAACAGCGCGACGTATTGCGCAGGCGCAACCAATGGCGCGGCCGGAGTCTTCACCTCGACCCTCTGGATGCGCGGTGGGGGACGCAACGCGCCCGGCAGTGCATCGGGCATCAGGACCTGAAGCGACAGCGTCACCAGCAGCGCGGCTGCAAGCGCGCCCACGGCGGAGGCGATATTGCGCCAGCGCTTCACGCGACCCTCGAGATAAAGCACGTTGGTGTCGTCAACGATCGGCACCTGCGTCAGCGGCACAATGCGCGGGTCGGGCGCATGGGTCTGCGGAATGAATTGCGGCGCGATACCGGGAATGACGTCAGAGTCGGATTGGAGCGGAGCCGGCACGTCCAGCGACGGCTGCTGTGGTGACGTCTCCTGCGGTGACGTCTCCGGCGCCGGGAGATCCAGCGATGGTGGCGGCGCATCCGACGGCAGTGGCGAGGTCTCGGTTGACTCCTGCGACGACAGCGTCTGCGCGATCTCGCGCTTGATGTTCTCCCACACGATCGGCCGCGGCTCGATCGTGCCGACCATCTGGTTGAGGACGCCGAGGCGGAATTCCCAGGCCTGCACCACGGCGACGAACTCCTGGTCCACCGCCATCATGGCCGCGACTTGCGCGCGCTCGTCGGCATCGAGTGTGCCGAGCGCATATTCCGCGGCGAGCGCGATATGGTCCTCGCTGTAGGCCATCACTTGCAGTCCAACACCACCCTCATCGTCGAAGCGCTCATAGTCCAAGGCACTCCCGGATATCCAGCATGCTGCGCCGGAGCCACGTCTTCACCGTGTTGACGGGCGCGGCAAACTTCTCCGCCAATTGCTCGCGGCTCCAGCCGTTGTAGTAGGCGAGAAGCACGAGCCTCTGGCGGTCCGGCTCGAGCCGGCCGATACATTCCAGCAGCCGCTTCAACTCCTCGGACATCTCCCGGCGCGCCAGGGGATCGGGACTGTCGGCGGCGACTTCCATCGCCTGCGGCTCCTCCTCGATGGAGGCCTCGGTCTTCTTGCGAACGATATCGATGGCGCGGTTGCGCGCGATCGAGGCCATCCACGTGATCGGTGACGACAGCCCCGGATTGAACTGGCCGGCACTGTTCCAGATTTTGACGTAGGTCTCCTGAATGACCTCCTCTGCGAGATCCTGTCTCCGCAAGATACGGAGGACGACGCCATAGAGTTTCGCGCGCGTGGCGCCATAGAGCCGCTCGAACGCGGCCTGGTCGCGCTTCGCCACCGCCTCAATCAGCCCGACCAGCTCTGCTGGCGTCAGCATTCAGCCCCCCAACGCGCGGCCCCGTCGCATCCGCACGGACCTCGACACTCCACTACCATAGCCCGCGGCCAAGCCCGTCACCAAGGGGCGGCGCGCCACACTGTGGATAGGACACGCAAAAACCCGGACCTTGCGGGTCCGGGCTCGCAAATTCTGTAGCGTTTTTGACGCTGGCTGCCGTTTACGCGACGGCGCCGATGCGGGAGCGCATCAGGCCGATGCTGTCGAGATCGGCCTGCTCGCGGGCGTTTTCCTCGGCGCGCTCGCGGGCCTGGTCACGCTCGTCCAGCAGTTCGACCTTCTTGAGCTCCTCGAAGGCCTCGCCGAGCGCGGCCTTGGCTTCCTCGAGCTGGCCCCTCAGCTCGTCGGCCGAGCGGGTCAGGTTCTCGCGGCGCTGGATGGCGGCCTTGGCATAGGTCGGATAGGCGAAATGCGCGGGGTCGTTGATCCCGGCGCGGTCCTGCTCGGTCTGGATCTCGCGATCGAGATCCACCGACATCCGCTGGAAGTCGGCGATCATGGACTCGATCTGGGCGACCCGGCGGCGCTTCTCGTCGACCTGAAACTTCTTCAGGCGGATGAGGGTATCACGTGACTTCATCGACTCGTACTCCCCAGAAGTCCCTTGGCTGCAAGACATACACACATTGGGACGACACCGGTCTCCCCACTGGCCCAATCAGGGCCAAGACCGGCTCTGCTACTCTGTGAGATCGGATGATGACGGGACAAAGTTAGCGTTCCGTTTCCAAATTACCGAGGATTTGCGCCAACTGACGGTAGCCGTCCGCCAGCGATGCATTTTCGTCCTTGCGCTGGCGCAGGAACGCCTCGAGCGGCTCGTGCAGGCGGATCGCCTCGTCGACCTCGGGGCTGGAGCCGGCCCGGTAGGCGCCCAGCCGGATCAGCTCCTCCATGTCGGCGTAGGTCGCCATCACCGCCCGCGCCTTCTGGATAACAGGCCAGAACTCCGGGTCGGCCGATTTCGGCATGGTGCGGGAGACCGATTTGAGGATGTTGATCGCCGGATATCGACCGCGCTCCGCGATCGAGCGCTGCATCACGATATGACCGTCGAGGATGCCGCGGACGGCGTCCGCGATCGGCTCGTTGTGATCGTCGCCGTCGACCAGCACGGTGAAGATCGCGGTGATGGCGCCCTCCCCGAGACCCGGGCCTGCGCGCTCCAAGAGCTTCGGCAACTCGGTGAAGACGGTCGGCGTGTAGCCCTTGGCGGTCGGCGGCTCGCCGGCGGACAGGCCGATCTCGCGCTGCGCCATGGCAAAGCGCGTCACCGAGTCCATCAGGCAGAGCACGTCCTGGCCCTCGTCGCGAAAATATTCGGCGATGGCGAGCGTCAGATACGCCGCCTGCCGGCGCATCAGCGCCGGCTCGTCGGAGGTCGCGACGACAACGACGGAACGCGCGAGGCCCTCCTCGCCAAGGTCGTCCTGCAGGAACTCCTGCACCTCGCGGCCGCGTTCGCCGATCAGCCCGATGACGCTGACGGCGGCATCGACGTTGCGCGCGAGCATCGAGAGCAGCACCGATTTGCCGACGCCGGAACCTGCGAAGATACCCATGCGCTGGCCGCGGCAGCAGGTGAGAAACGTGTTCATCGCGCGCACGCCGAGATCGAGCGGCGCGCCGACACGCTTGCGCGAATGCGCCGGCGGCGGCGAATTGCGGTACGGCATTGGCGAAGCGCCTTGCGGCAACGGCCCCTTGCCGTCGATCGGCTCGCCCAGCGCATTGACGACGCGGCCGAGCCAGGCCGACGACGGACGCACTTGATTGGCGGCATTGGCGATGACGGCCTTGCAGCCGCGGCGCACGCCATCGAGGCCGGCGAACGGCATCACGACGGCATTGCTGCCGGAGAAACCGATCACCTCGCAAGGGATGGAACGGTTGGCGCCGGTCTCGATCACGAGGCGCGCGCCGACCGACATCGCATGGATGGGGCCGGCCACCTCGACCATCAGGCCGCGCACGCCAACCACGCGGCCATAGATATTGACGCCGTCAATGTCGCCGATCTGCTCGGCCAAAGCCTTCATGAGGGGGCCTTCATTAAGGTGGTCGCCTTCGATATCCGGGCTTTCACGGCGAAACCCTTAAATTTCGCCATATTTCTGAACGCCGCTTAACTTCATGTTTACCCGCATCATTAATCATTGCGTCACTGTCTTTGTGACTGAGCGTGGCTCCCCTTCAGAAGAAGGCTGAGTCGCGGGAGTCGGTTAGGCCCGACTCTTAAAGTGGAACTTGAACGGCGCCGGGTAACGAAAGCTGCTTCGCGCGCAAGACCTTAGGGCGATTCGAGAAAAATTGCACCCGGGGGACTTGCGTTCCAGAATCAGGATTTGTTAACCATCTGTTGTCAGGATCCGAATCAGTTGTTCAAAGGCGTTTTGTTGAGTGCCGCGAATGCGGCCGACCTGACGCCCAGGAGCGGCGACTATGGGGAACTGGCATGCGCGTTTTGCTGATTGAAGATGACAGCGCCGTCGCGCAGTCGATCGAGCTGATGCTGAAGTCTGAGAGCTTCAACGTCTACACGACCGATTTGGGGGAAGAAGGCGTCGATCTCGGTAAATTATACGATTACGACATTATCCTTCTCGACCTCAACCTGCCCGACATGTCCGGCTACGACGTGCTCAAGCAGCTCCGGGTCTCCAAGATCAAGACACCGATCCTGATCCTCTCCGGCCTCGCCGGCATCGAGGACAAGGTCAAGGGTCTCGGCGTCGGCGCCGACGACTACATGACCAAACCCTTCCATAAAGACGAGCTGGTTGCCCGCATCCACGCGATCGTGCGCCGCTCCAAGGGTCACGCCCAGTCGGTCATCCAGACCGGCGACCTCGTCGTCAACCTCGACACCAAGACGGTCGAAGTCGGTGGCCAGCGCGTGCACCTGACCGGCAAGGAATACCAGATGCTGGAGCTGCTCTCGCTCCGCAAGGGTACGACCCTGACCAAGGAAATGTTCCTCAACCACCTTTATGGCGGCATGGACGAGCCCGAGCTGAAGATCATCGACGTCTTCATCTGCAAGCTCCGCAAGAAGCTCGCCAACGCGTCCGAGGGACGCAACTTCATCGAGACCGTGTGGGGCCGCGGCTACGTGCTGCGCGAGCCGCACGAGCACGAAGAGCGCATCCCGGCCTGATCCGTTTACGTCGCGAGCCCTGTCGGGCTCGCTCCTCCCAAGCCTGGACCCCGCCGCAAATGGCGGGGTTTTGTTTTTTGGAGGCGTCGTCAGACGCTCGCGAGCGCGGGACTTGCGAGATCGGGGCTCCTTACCGGGACGCGCGCAGCTGCTTCGCGCAGCCAGGCGATCAACGCAAAGCCGATGATGAACCCGAACGCGAAGGTCGGAACCACAAACGACCACAAGAACGGCCATGCGGGGACGTTGTCGACGACCTTCATCACCGGTATGGGGCTGACCAGGTGGATGGCCATCAGCACCCACAGCATCACCGTCATGCCGCCGCCGAAGACGAGGCCGTCGCGCATCTGCCGGGTTATCCGAGACCGCCTGCTCCACGTCGAATCCTGCACCAGGAGCGCTGCCATCGTCGCAATCCCCCAGGGGAAGATCAGGACCGGCAGTTCGTGCAGGACGACGTCGAGATAGGACTCGTGCGGAAACTGGTAGAAGTCAAACAGCGCCTGAAGCGGAAAAAAGAACAGCAGCGCACTCCAGAGACCGATCGTCAGGATGAATCGGACCGGCAGCTGGCCGAAAATCGTCTCGTTCGCGAACGCGTATTGCCGCTTGAAGTAATAGACGAGCCAGAAGTTCACGATGAGATAGAGCGGCGTTACCACCAGCGTCCGCAGCATGGCGACGTATTGCTCGCCGGGCATATGGACGACCTTGCCGGACCCGATCAGCCACGCCACGCACCAGACAAAGGCGAAGCCCGCCACGACCGCCACGAACTTCAGGATGCCTGGCGGGGCCGGCTCCAGCGTGAAGCCGATCGCCGCTAACCTTCCCCGGCTGCGGGCAAGCGTCCACTCGCCGGCGAGCGAGGCGCGCGCAGCAAACAGCAGCAGATTGTTGAGCAGCGAATCCATGTCCTTGCGCAGGTCTTCCAGCATGCATCCTGCCGCGGTCTGGGCGGCAAGTTGAAGCTGGCTGACCACGCTGTGGCGGGTCGAGAGCTGGTCGAGCGCCTGCCAGTCATCAGGCTCGACCTGGCTGTCCTCCATGATCGCACCGTAGACCTCCGCGCTGCTCTTGAGCACGCGGACGGTGCGGAAGCAGAGCGAATCGTAGACCGCGAGCAGCTCCGTATAGAGATCGGAATTTCGTTCCATGAAAGCCTGATGCTCGGAGGCCCAGCGCTCGAAATGAAGCATGAGCGCCGAGATCTTGAGGAGGCGCGACTGGATCGCGGTCGATTGCACGGCGCGGAAATCGTCGATCTGGTAGCCGATCCTGGACAGCTTGCGCTGGAGGCTCGGCATGTCGTCCGGCCCAACCTGGAACGGTGCAGTGGCCAGCATGTCGCGCAACGCCAACGCGCCGGCGGGAATCCCGGCCAGTTGCTGGCATAATTGACGCCACGCCTTCGGCGCGACAGGAATGAGCCAGGCGAACATCAGGATCCAGACTGAGGCCAGCGGCGACAGCCTGTCGGGAAGAAGGGCGTAGATCAGCAAAAACGGCGTGATGAAGACGGCGAGGCCGAACAGAAACAGCGGCCGCGTCGTGAATGAACGGGTCCCCTTCATCGTATGAAACCGGAACCAGTAGAACAGCACGACCAGAAGCGGTCCGCCGAAGGACTCGAAGATCGCGTTCAGGAGGTCGACGACATGAGCAAGCGGCACGATGAACTCCTATTGCTAGGGTCCGCTGTTGAAAGGCACGCCGGACAGTGCAGCATCCGGCGAGCGCAAGAGAGTCATGCAGCCTCGGCAACCATCTTGGCCTTCTGGACCAGGAGATCGATGTTGTCAGGCGCCAGCGCAATCGCGCTGTCCATATCGGTCTGGGCTTTCGCCACGTCCTTGAGCAGGGCAAAGGCATTGGCGCGAGACACCAGATATTTCGGCTCGTTCCCGTTGATCGCGATCGCCGTGCTGAAGGCCTTGATCGCCTCCTCGACATAGCCGCGCTTGTCGTCGCTGCCGGCGGCGGTCATGCTGACGATCCCCTTGATCCAGTAGAACTCCGCGTTACCAGGCTTGAGCTTGATCGCCTCGGTGATGTCGCCGAGCGCATTCTCGTAGAGACCGACCGTCACGTTGAAGTTGGCGCGGCGCACGAAATATTCGGGCTTCGTCGGATCGAGCTTCAGCATGTAGGCGAAGCTCGCGGCGGCCTTCGAGATCTGCTTCTGCTTGTGCTGAAGCGTACCGAGATCGAAATAGACCTTCGCGAGCCGGGCCGAGAGTTCGCTGTCATCCGCAAGCAGGCCATGCAGCTCCTGTCCGCGCCGGGTCAGTTCCTCCAGCGCCTCGATCGTGGCGGCACCGGCGGCAAGCGCCTCCATGAATTCATCGCGCCGCTGTTGCAGCATCTGCTTCGAGGGACGCGCCGCCTCAGGCGGAGGCACGGGCGGCTGCGGCGCTTCGACGTCGAAGATCCGGCCGTCCGGCGAGCGCATGTAAAGAACCGGAATTCCCCACTCGACCCGGGACTTCTCCTGGATGAATTTGCGCGCGAGCGTCACCGCATCGTCGATCGGACGATTGCCGGCGAGCGCTGCGTAAAAGCCTTCCGACATCGAGATCGCGGCGTTGTCGGTGATCGGAAACTGCATCGCCACCACGGCAGGCAGCCATCCCGTCTTCATCAGCCCGATCGCCGGATTACCGAAGCGGTCGCCGACATTGATCCTGGCGCTTTCGCAGCAATTGAGCACGATCAGGCGCAGGCTGCGCTTTGCCCCCGTCAGCATCATCGCGAGGTCAGTGGCGAACTTCTTCACCGGCTTGCCGTCCTCGTCGACCATGACGACGAAGCCGGACGCGCCGGCTCCAGGCAAGGCTTCCTCGACCCCGCCATGCCCGATGAAGTGGAAGATGTGCCAGTCGCCTTCCAGCAGTTTCTTCATCAGGTCTTTGCCGGTCCCGCCAGGGACCCATTGGAAATCGACCTTGCCTTCGTGCTGGAGCGCGTCGATGCCCTTGTTGATGCGGTCGCGCTCCTTGACGACGTTGAGCTTCGGCCATTCGCTGGTCGAGGGATCGGCGATCATGCCGAGGATGCGCAGCGGTCCCTTGACGCCCATCCGGCCGACGCCGCCCGCCGTCTCGAGGTAGCGCACGATGGGGCGCGTGAGGCTGACGAAGCCGGGCATGTCGTCTTCGTCGTAGAGATATTCCCATGGCAGTCCGGCAAGGTCGGCCGCCTCGATGCGCAACTTGATCCTCAGATCCTGGGCCGCGCCCTTGCTGCGCTCATAGATCCGCTGGATCGACGGCACGTCGGTGAAGACGCTGCGGAACACGCCGCGGCCGAAATCCCGCAGCACCTGCTCGCCGCGCGTGGCCGGACCCTGGTGATTCTTTTCGTCGATCTCGAGGACCGCGTTTTCCAGTTCGCCGCGCAGCTTGGCCAACTCGCCGGGCGCGGAGAACCAGAACTTGACCTGGCTCTTCGGTGCCTCGCCGGCCGGAGACCTGACGACGCGACCGTAATATTGCTGAGGGCCGCCGCCCAGGGGCAGATCGGAGCCGATCTCGAGCTCGAAATCTTCGTATTCGGCAACAGGCATTGTGAGCCTCACTCAACAAGATTTTGATCTGAACGAAGAAGCCCTCGAATTAGCCTGGCCGATTGCAACCAGGACGACCGCAACATCAAGCACCAGACTATCACACGCAACCTCGAGACGCATTTGTGAAGCATGTCTCATGCGGCCCGAAATCTTGTGCAGCGCCGATCCCGCCGCAATGCGCGGTCTCTTTCTGGGGATCGAACCTGAAGGCCTGGTGCGGCGACCAAGCGATCGTGCCAGAATTCGCGCCGCAACCGTCGGACCTCCCCTCATGATCCTGCAATCGCTCGCCGGCCTGCCCGCCTTTCTGGTCTATTTCTGCACCGGGCTGATCGCGATAGTAGCATACCTGTTCGTCTACACGCGGATTACGCCGCACAACGAGTTCCAGCTCATTCGCGACAACGACCCTGCCGCAGCGATTGCGCTCGGCCTCAGCCTGCTCGGCTTCGTCGCGCCGCTGTTCAGCGCGATCGCACATTCCGCCAACGTGCTGGACTGTCTGATCTGGGCTGCAATCGCCCTGATCGTGCAGGTCGCGGTGTTCTACATCGTGAAAATTCCGGTGCCGAACCTGTCGGGGCGGATCGCCGCCGGTGAGCTCGCACCCGCGATCTGGCTCGGCCTGTCCTCGCTCGCCGCGGGCCTCTTGAACGCCGCCAGCATGATCTATTGATATGGCCGCCGATCCACCCAGCAAGGAGTTCGGCAAACGCCGACCGCGCCGGCCGGCGGACCTGCCGCTGCCGCCGCGCGAGCCGGTGAAGCGCTCGGGTCATGTCGCGCTGCTGATCATGGGCACGATCGCGGTCGGTACCACCGCCTTTGTGCTGATGCCGCGGCGAAACTGCGATCCCACGCCTCCCGCGGCGACAGTCCCCGGCGCAACGGCGCCTGCGCAGACGAGCGCCAACTGCAGCAGCAGCTCATCCGGCGGCAGCGGCTCGCACTGGTCGTCGCGATCGGGTTTCTACAGCAGCGACTCCTCAAGTCATTCCTCGTCGGGAGGGTCGTCCGATGGAGGCTCCGGCGGCGTCACGCGCGGCGGCTTCGGCTCATTCGGCCACGGCTTTTCGGGCGGCGGCTAAAGCCGCCACGAGCTTGAGACACGTCAAATCCGGACCACCGCGCGTCTGTATCTTGCCTCCTCGATGATCATCCGCCCGCACGGGCAACTGGGATCGAGGTGCAACGATGCGCATCATGATGACTTCCGCTCTCGCCCTACTCGCTCTGGTGTCGCTGCCGGTCATCGTGAAGGCCGAGTCCTGCCCGCCCGGCACGGTTCAGGTCTGTCCACCGCCGGCGAAAACCCGTCCCCCCGGCGGCCCGCCGGCGTGGTGTCGCTGTGAAGGTCCGCCGGGCAGCCCGACCTGGGGCGGCAGGGCCGAGATTCACAAGAAGAACGTGCCGACGGTGAAGCCAGGCAAGTCGCCCGGTCCCAACGACTGAGCGTGGACCGACAATGTCCCGGTCAATCGAGAGGTGAAACGATGCGTCCATTGATGAGTTCTGCGCTTGCGCTCCTCGCGCTGTTGTCGCTATCAGCCGCTGTTCAAGCCGGCCCCTGTCCGCCCGGCATGGTGCAGGTTTGCCTACCGCAGCCGGCGGACCGACCGCCAAACCGTCCCACGCCATGCAAATGCGACTATCCGCCCGGCACCAGTTGGGGCGGTGGCGGCGGCACGGCCGAGATTCACAAAAAGAACGTGCCGAGCGTGAAGGCGAACAAGGCGCCCGGCCCCAATGATTGAACGTGGAGGTGCAACCATGCGTATCACGATGACGTCGGCCCTCGGCCTGCTCGCGCTTGCATCGCTGTCCGTTGCCGCGGAAGCCCGGCCTTGCCCATCCGGCTATGTCCGGATTTGCCGGCAATCCCCGCCGCCTCTGTGCCATTGCGAGCCCCAACAGACGCAGGGCAACGCGCCCTGGGGCAATCAGGGCAAGGCCGAGATCCACAAGCACAACGTGCCGACCGCCAAGCCAAACAAGTCGCCGGGCCCCAACAACTGAGCCGGGCCGGGTCTATCCAGACAATCGAGGTGCAACGATGCGTACCGTGACATTGACGCTTGGCCTGCTTGCGCTGCTATCATTTTCCGCGGCGGTCGAAGCAGCACCCTGCCCGTTTCCGCAGGTGCGGGTTTGCGAGCCGCAACCGAATCCGCCGGTGCGCCCGCCGCAATGCCGCTGCACAAATCCGCCGGGCAGCCCGACCTGGGGCGGCAAAGCCGAGATTCACAAGAAGAACGTGCCGACCGTGAAGCCGAGCAAATCGCCCGGTTCAAACGACTGACGTGAACGCGCCCAACGCGTAGAGCGCGACGGCAACACCATCGCGCTCTCTTCGATTCCAGGGTGCGAAAACGCTCTAATGCACCTTCTTTGCAGTGTCCGGCCGCGGCGGCTCCGGCTGCGGGTTGAGCCAGTTGCCGCCCTGAATGGGCCTGTTGCTGCCGGCCGGCGATGGCGGCTCGGGCTGCGGATTAAGCCAGTTCGTCTGCGGGCGCTCGACCTTCGTCCGTTTGGTCTTCGTTGTCGTCGGGTGGGGCGTCGTGGTCTGCTGCGTCCCGGTCTGCGTCAGACTGCCGGCCCCAGCGGTCGAGCTTGCAGCGCTCGCCACATTCCATTTGCCGGCGCAGGCGAGGCTTGCGACCGCAACTGCCGCGATGAACATTCCGCGCATCATGACCTTTCTCCCCTACTGTTCAATCTGCCGCCGAATGCGAGGTACCGGTGTCGGCCGCACGATCGGCAAACAGAACGGCGAGCATTCAGCTCGCGCGCGATGTCGGCGATCACGTTGGTCAAGCACCATCGAGCAGATGACAATGCATGGACAAGGATCATCTTGATGGAACGACCATGCGGCAATGTTTGGGGCTGATCACGCCCGTTTGGTTTGAGCGGGATCAACGAACACGCATTTTTCGAATCGAGACGAGAAACCGGACCTGTCCCTACAGTGAAACCTCTGGCGGTGGCGACGCGTCAAACCCGCGCTGCGCAGCTCTGGGTGTTGAGGCATATCAAGATACGGTGCGAATGCGTTGGCATCCTCCTCCGGATTTACGAGGGCCGGCACATGAGACGCGACAAAGCAGCAACATTCACCGCAGCAACCCAAGCCGTGCTTGTTCTAGCTGCTGTAGCAGTGCCCACAGCGGCTCAGGCGGTGAAGGGACACTGCCCGGGAGGCCAGCATTGGCAGTGCACCACCTACGCGACGTCTCAAGAGAACGGCGCGTGGTATGACGCAAAGACCGGGCAATGGTACAATAAATCATGCAGTTGCCAGGACGCCGGAGGATCATTCGGCGGCGGAGGAGTCGGCTCATACGGTCATGCCGAGATCCACAAGACGAACGTACCGACCGTCAAGCCGTCAAGTATCGGTCCGACGAGTCTTGCCCGTCCTCCGCTGGGGCTCAAGGTGACGCCCCGCGCGCCCACGCCGACGTTCCAGCCCGGACGAACGTTCTGACATTCCTCCCCTTGGACCTGACAATGCCGCACGATGCCGTGAGACGTGCGGCTTTCGCTTGTCTCCACGCGGGCATGTGACGGAAACTCCGACGACACCGGGAATCGAAGACTGGGCCGCAAATCATGAAACGTTCGCGACGGGTCATGCTCACAATGATGGGAAGTGCAGCGGCCAGCGCGGTCTCGCTCGGATTCGTGCGCCGCAAGCCGGTGTGCGGCTCCGGGCTCGAAGCCGTTCCCGGCATCGACGGCAAGCCCTATTGCCGGCCGAGCTATGGCGGCTTCGGCGGCACGCTGCATCGCATGCACGGCCATGGCGGACACGGTCATGGCGGTCATGGCGGTCATGGCGGTCATGGCGGTCATGGCGGTCATGGTCACGGCGGCGGCTGACACATGCAACGCATCATTTGTCCCGAACGCGACGACTGGCAACAGACAGCCGAACAATGCGGCTTCGCCTTCCACACCATCGACGGCGAACGCTATTGGGACGAGCGCGCCTATTACGCCTTCACGCTCGACGAGATCGAGCGCTCAATCGAGACGCCGACCGGCGAGATCGATGCGATGTGCCTGGAGCTTGCCGGCCGCGTCATTGGTAGCGAGCAGCACTTGCGGCGGCTCAAAATTCCGGAAGCGTTCTGGGACCTGATCGCCGAGAGCTGGAAGCGCGACGACCGCAGCCTTTACGGTCGGCTCGATCTCAAGTTTGACGGCGAGGCGCCTGCAAAGCTGCTCGAATACAACGCGGATACGCCGACCTCGATCTTCGAGGCCGCGGTGTTTCAATGGACCTGGCTCGAGCAGGCCATCGAGCGGCGCATCATCCCCGCGCGTGCCGATCAGTTCAATTCGATCCACGAGCGGCTGATCGCGGCGTGGAAGGACATTGCCGCGGGCAAGCATCTGCATCTCACCGGAACCACCGGCAATGAGGAGGACGCGGGCACGCTCGCCTATCTCGAAGACACGGCACGGCAGGCGGGCCTCTCGACCACGCTGCTCGACATCGAGGCGATCGGCTGGCGCGATGAGGCCGGCGGCTTCGTCGATCTCGATGACAACGAGATGGAGCTGGTCTTCAAGCTCTATCCCTGGGAATGGATGTTCCACGATGCCTTCGGCGCAAAGCTCAAGGACGCACCGACACGCTGGATCGAGCCGCCATGGAAGGCGGTACTCTCCAACAAGGGCATCCTGCCGCTGCTCTGGGAGATGTTTCCAAATCATCCCAATCTGCTGCCGGCCTTCTTCGAGGACGACCCGCGCGCCGCCGAGTTCGGCAGCTCCTATGTCCGCAAGCCGCTGCTGTCGCGCGAAGGCGCCAATGTCACGCTGGTCTCGGGCGGAATGTCACTCGACGAACACGCCGGCCCCTATGGCGCGGAAGGTTTTGTGCGCCAGGCGCTGTCGCCACTGCCGAATTTCTCCGGCGTCTATCCGGTGATCGGAAGCTGGCTGGTGAATCACGAACCCTGCGGGCTTTCGATCCGCGAAGACGAAAGCCCGATCACCGGAAACAGCTCGCGGTTTCTGCCACACGCGATTTTGTGAGGGCTTGTCATTCCGGGGCGCGACAAAGTCGCGAGCCCGGAATGTCGAGGAGAGATTACCTCGCCGCGGCGACCTTCAGTGGTTGCGGCATCAGTCCGCCCATCGCCCGGCCGGAACGCACCGGATTGAGCTGGTAGAGACCACGGCGGTCGGAGATGGGGCGGAACGCATCGGTGATGCCGACCACGGATTCGGCGGCGCCCAGCAGCAGCGTGCCGTCTGCTTCCAGACCCTTCGCCATGCGCTCGAAGATCATGGCCTTGGTGTCCTGGTCGAAATAGATCAGAACGTTGCGGCAGAAGATCACGTCGAACGTGCCGAGATGGGAAAAGTCCTGCAGCAGATTGAGCTGGCGGAACTGCACCATCGACCGGACATCGGCGTTGAGCTGCCAGACGTCGCTCGCTTGCGTGAAGTATTTCATCAGCAGCTGGATCGGCAGGCCGCGCTGGACCTCGAACTGGCTGTAGACGCCAGCCTTGCACTTTTCCAGCACTTCCTGCGACAGATCGGTCGCGACGATCTCGATGCGCCAGCCCGCGAGCGCGGCGCCCATCTCCTTCAGGCACATCGCGATCGAATAGGGCTCCTGCCCCGTCGACGACGCCGCCGACCAGATGCGCAGCGATTTGCGCGCGGCGCGGGCCTGGATCAGGCCGGGCATGATGCTGTCGCGCAGATGATCGAACGGGATCTTGTCGCGAAAGAAGAACGTCTCGTTGGTGGTCATGGCCTCGACCACGTCGGTCGCAAGCCGGCCATCGCCGTTCCTGATCTTCAGAACGAGATCCGGGATGCCTGATAGGCTCGCCTTTCGGGCCAGCGGCAACAGCCGACTCTCGACCAGGTACTGCTTGTCGGGCGAGAGATCGAGACCGGAGCGTTCTTTCAGGAACTTGCGCAGATAGTCGTAATCCGCGGGCGTCACGCGCGGTCTCCCGCGAACAGGCGGTTGACCTTGGCGCCGATCTGGTTGAGCGGGAGGATTGCCGCGCAGATGCCGGCATTGGCGGCCGCACCCGGCATGCCCCAGACCACGCTGGACGCTTCGTCCTGCGCGATCACGCTGCCGCCGGCCGCGACGATGTCCTTGCCGCCGCGCATACCGTCGGAGCCCATGCCGGTCAGGATCACGGAGAGAATGTTGCCGTGCCAGATGTCGATGGCCGAGGTGAAGAGCGGATCGACCGCGGGCTTGCAGAAATTGACGGCGGGGCCGTCGTCGAGCGCGATCGCGGCCTCCGCGCCGTTGCGCACGACGCGCATATGCTTGCCGCCCGGCGCGAGATAGATCCGGCCGGGCTTCACCGGCTCACCATCGATCGCCTCGGCTGACGGCCGGCGGCTCGATCGCGCCAGATGCTCGGCGAGAATGGTCGTGAAGGTCGGCGGCATGTGCTGGGTGATCAGCACCGGGAAGCGGTCGATCACTGGGCCGAGTTCGGTGACGAGCGACATCAGCGCCTGCGGGCCACCGGTCGAGGAGCCGATCAACAGCACCTTCGGCGCCTGGGACGAGAACGGGCGCGTGGACATCGCGCCCGGAAACAGGGTTTGCGGAGCCGGTGCGGGCGCGGCGGGCCGCGCGATAGCTGATGCACGTGCAGCCGGGGCAGCCGGGCTCGTGGGTGCGAGCGGCGGGCTCGCCACGGCCGGCTTCCGGCGCAGGCGCGCGCCGAGGTGACGAATCTTCTGGATCAGGTCGTGATGGAAGACATCGGCGGCGGACGTCTCGCGCGTCGATTCAGGTTTCGGAATGTAATCGGCCGCGCCGAGCGACAGCGCCTTGAAGCTGATCTCCGCGTTGCGGCGAGTCAGCGTCGAGGCCATGATGATGACGAGATCGCGTTTCTTTGCCAGCAGCTGCGGCAACGCCGAGATGCCGTCGAGCTCGGGCATTTCGATGTCGAGCACGGCAACATCGGGATTGATGCGTTCGAGCTGGTTGACCGCCTCGAGCCCGGTGCGCAGCGAAGCCGCGACCTCCATATCGTGCTCGGCTCCGATCCAGCGCGAGATCAGACCGCGTATGACGACGGAGTCGTCGACGATCATGACCCGCAGCGGCCCAGCTTCGCGCGACGGGCTCGTGATCGAACTACCTGCGAACGCAACACTCATTACTCACCAACTCAGACTGAAACGGTTTAGTTGAAAACAAACGCCGAAGGATCCGTCCAGCCTCCGGTATTCGCTCAGATCAGGCCGACTTCCTGGAACTTCGCCGTCACGATGTCCTTGTCGAACGGCTTCATGATGTACTCGTTGGCGCCGGCGTGCAGCGCGCGCGCAATATGCGCCACGTCGTTCTCGGTGGTGCAGAACACGACCTTCGGCTGGTCGCCGCCGGGCATGCGGCGCAGATGGCCGAGGAATTCGTAGCCGTCCATGACCGGCATGTTCCAGTCGAGCAGCACGGCATCGGGCAACCCGCGCTTGCAGGCCTCGAGCGCCTTCTCACCGTCCTCGGCTTCGAGAATCTGGAAGTCGAGACCTTCCAGGATCCGGCGCGCAACCTTGCGGATGACGCTGGAATCATCAACGACGAGACAAGTTCGCATGTGAACCTCTGCTTCCTATCCCCTGTGCGGGGGCACTTCCAATTGCAGGCACGTCGGCGGCAATGGCGCCGTATCAGGCCGCCATCATCTCGGGTGCGAGCTCGAGAACGCGATCGACGTCGAGGACGACCATGAGCTGGCCGTCGAGGCGGTGGACACCGCCGGCGAGCTTGGCCATGCGGGGGTCGAGGTTGACGGGGTTCTCTTCCTTGCCGTCCTCGGGCAGGCGCAGCACCTCGCCGATCTGGTCGATCAGGAGGCCATAGGATTCACCGCGCAGGTCGACGCCGACCGCCATCGGGGTCTTGCCGTCCTCGTCCCT